>CAWBSJ010000001.1:0-231125 GCA_963791405.1 uncultured Solirubrobacteraceae bacterium
CGCGCCACGCCCGGGCCGGGCAGCAGGCGGCCGACGGGCACGCCGTCGATCCGCAGGTCCGGGCCGAGCCGAAGTTCGCGAGGACCAGCACGCCGACCGTCGCGCCGGCCTCGGGCACGACGCGGCAGGCGGTGCCGATCCCGCCCTTCCAGCCGAACCACACCATCCCGGCGCCCGCGCCGACCGCGCCCTCGGCGACCGCGCCGCCGGCCGCCGCCGCGACCGCGCGGCCCGCGTCCGCCGGCCTCGACCTGGACGGCGCGGGCGTTGCTGAGCCAGGAGTCGTCGCACTCGCCGACGACCGGGATCGACGACGTCCTCGTCGCCCGACGGCCGGATCGTCGGCGAGCGCGCGGCGACCGCGCCGTCGTACACCCGCCCGACCGCCATCGTCGAGGTGAGGTAGACGGGCGTCTCGATCATCCCCCACTCCGAAGCGTGACGAAGCCCGTCAGCTCGCCCGCGCCGTTGAGCACCGCGGCGCCGGCCGGCAGCGGCGCACGGAAGAGGTCCGTCGCCGGGCACGATCGCCGTCACGCCGGTGCGGGCGACGCTGCGGGGCGTCGCGCCAGCACGGTCACGTGTCCGACGCGGACGCCGGGACGTCGGTGATCGCGTCGGCCGGCCCGGGCTCGAACGGCCGATCCGCAGCCCCGATCGCGCAGCCGCGGCGCGCGGGGCAGGCGGACCGCTCACGCGCGGAACGACTACGCCGTAGGCTCGCCGCCCGATGACGCAGCGATCCCGCTCGTCTGGAGCGACGCGCACCGGCGGCACGCGCCGACGGCGGAGATCTGGGTCGGCGTCCGCACGCCCGCCGACGAGGTGCCCGCGCGCGCCGACGCGATCCGCGCCGCGCTCGCTCGCGGCCGGCCATCCGCTCGCCGCCCGCTGCGCACGACGACGGCGCGCTCCACGCGGTCCACGACGCCGCCCTCGTCGCCTTCCTCGCCGGCGTGGACGCGGATGGGTGGCGGCGGGGCTGCCGGAGGACCCGGGCCAGGACCGCCGTCGTGCCGTACTTCTTCCCCACCCCGGCGCAGCTCGGACCTCGCGCCCGGCGAGCCCGCCGCGACGTGGGCGCGGACCGGCCTGCTCGCCTTCGACACGATGACGCTGATCGGCCCGGGAACGTGGAGGCGGCCCGGGGCGCGGCCGACGCCGCGCTCACCGCCGCCGACCTCGTCGCCGCCGGGGCGCCCGCCGCCTACGCGTGCTGCCGACCGCCCGGTCACCACGTCACCCGCGCCGCCTACGGCGGCTCCTGCTACCTCAACAACGCCGCGCTCGCCGCCGCGCGGCTGCGCGACGCGCTCGGCGCCCGGTCGCGCTCGTCGACGTCGACGCCCACCACGGCAACGGCGCGCAGGCGATCTTTCGCCGACGCGGCGACGTGCTCACGGGCTCCGTCCACGTCGACCCGGCCGCGGGCTGGTTCCCGCACTTCCTCGGCTTCGCGGGCGAGACGGGCGGCGGCGCCGGGGGGCGCAACCGCAACCTCCCGCTCGCGCCCGGGAGCGGCGACCGGCCGTGGCTCGAGGCGGTGCAGGGGCTCGCGCGCTGGGCCGCACGGCGCCCGCGGCGCTCGTCGTCGCCCTCGGCGTCGACGCCGCGGCCGGCGACCCGGAGAGCCCGCTCAGGTGACGGAGGACGGCTACCGCGAGGCGGGCCGGGCCCTCGGCGGCCTCGGGCTCCCGACCGTGTTCGTGCAGGAGGGCGGCTACGACCTGGCCACGATCGGCGCCCTCGTCGCCGCGACGCTGGCCGGCTCCGAGGGGATCGCAACGGAGGCATGGAGACCGTCTGGGTGGGGCAGGACGAGCCGAGGGCATCCCGATCCAGGCCGCAAGGACGTCAAGCCGCCGCCGCACTGGCGGCTCGAGGCCGGTCGCCGCGACCGAGCGGCCGCGCTCGCTCGCCCTCGCGCCCGACCGCCGCGCGCGGTCTTCATCCAGGACCGCGACACCTCCGACGTCTGGCTCGCTCGACCTGCGAGCCGGGGCGATCGCCCGAGCGGCTGACGACCGGCCGCGACCCGATGCCCTACTGGAGGACACCGACCCGCAGCTCTCGCCCGACGGCACGCGCGTGGCCTACGCGCGAGGAGGGCCACGTCTAGCTCGTCGCCGCCGCCGGCGGCCCGCCGCGCGACCTGCTCGAGGCGGGCCGCCGGTGTGGGTCGACGACGCGACGCTGGTCGTCTCGGTCGAGCGCGGCGACGCGAGCCGGCTCGCGGTCGTCGCCGCCGACGGACCCGTGGCCGCGCCGGCTCGCCCCGCGCACGGCGACTCGAGGCGACGGCGACGAGTGGGCGCCGCCGTCTCCCCCGACCGGCACCGGGTCGCGTACGTGTTCGCGCCGCGCGCCGACCTCAACCGCTCCGAGATCCGCGTCGCCGACGCTCGGCGACGGCGCGGTCCGCGCGCTCACCGGCACGCCGCGGATCCAGGACCGCGCGCCGGCCTGGTCGCCCGACGGCGCCACGCTCGCGTACGTCTCGGAGCGGTCGGGCTGGTGGGAGCTGCACTTCGTCGGCGCCGACGGGACCGGCGAGCGGCAGCTCACCGAGCGACGCGCCGACTTCGGCGAGCCGGCCTGGCACCCGGACGGCGACCGCATCGCCGTGACCCGCGGCGTGCGGACCGATCGACCTCGCCGTCGTCGACGCCGCCTCGGGCGCGGTGACCGAGGTCGCGCCGGGCGGCGTCTGGGGCGCGCCGCAGTGGACGGCCGACGGCGCGATCGCCGCCACCTACGAGGACCCCGCCACGCCGCCCGAGCTGCGGTCGTCGACGCCCGGCGACGCGCCCGCGCCGCTGCTCGCCCCCGCGCCGCTCGCGGTGCGCGCGCGCCGCACGTCGCGCCCGAGGACGTCGACTTCCGCCTCCTCGACGGTCTCGAGATCCCGGCCTTCCTCTACCGCCCGCGCGACGCGTCGCCCGAGCGGCCCGTGCCCGCGGTCGTCAACCCGCACGGCGGCCCGACGGACGCCTCCGGCGACGAGTGGGACGGGCACGCTGCAGTACTTCGTCGACAAGGGCTACGCCTGGCTGCCGGTCAACTTCCGCGGCTCGACCGGCTACGGCCGCGAGTTCGAGCGGGCGAACCACGGCGTCTGGGGCGTCGAGGACACGTGGGACTGCCTCGCCGCCGCCGACTTCCTGCGCGACGCTCGACTGGGTCGACGGCGACCGCCTCGGGATCTTCGGCGCCAGCTACGGCTCCTACATGGCGCTGCTCGCGGTCACCGACGACCCCGAGCACCGGTTCCGCTGCGCGGTGCACGAAGTACGGCGACTGCGACATCGTCACGTCGTGGGCGCAGGGCGACCGCGAGGGCGTGCAGGACCTCGAGCGGATGATGGGCCCGCCGTCCGCGAGCCGCGCGGCCTACCTCGCCGGCTCGCCGATCCACCGGGTCGAGCAGTCGAGGTGCCGCTCCTGGTCGCCCACGGCGAGCGCGACGAGCGGGTGAGCCCGCGCCAGTCGGAGGAGCTCGTCGCCGGGCTGCGGCGCGCTCGGCAAGACCTTCGAGTACGTCACGTACCCGACCGAGGCGCACGGCTTCCTGCGCGCCGGGCCGCAGCTCGACTTCTACCGGCGGCTCGAGCGCTTCCTCGACTGGTACCTGATGTGACGCTTTCGCTGGACGAAATTGTACAAACGGTCACTTGGCGACGAGCCGCCGGATCGGGAATGATCGGCATCCGCAAGCCTTGAGGAGGGTCAGCGTGAAAGCCATTGGAGGGTTCTTCGTCGCCGCGGTGCTCGCGGCGACGATCGTCGCGTTGCCGGGTGGCGGCACGGCATCAGGCCAGGAGGCGGGAAGGACGTCCTGACCATCGGCATGATGCAGGGCATCGACAGCATGAACCCCCTGCGCGGCGTGACGGTCGCCGCGTACGAGGCGTGGAACATGCAGTCTACCCGACGCTGACCGACAAGGCGGCGAAGGACTTCGGGGTCATCCCGGGCCTGGCGGAGTCGTGGGAGGGCTCGGACGACGGCAAGACGTAGACGTACACGCTGCGGCCGGGCATGAAGTGGTCCGACGGCCAGCCGCTGACGGCCGAGGACGTCGCGTACACGATCAACCGCTCGCGCGACGAGGCGTGGCTCAACCACTCGGCGACGACCGCGCAACCTGACCGCGAGGCCACTCGCCGACCGAGGTCGAGATCACGTCGAGGTGCCGACCCGAAGCTGCCGACGATGGACGTCTACATCGTCCCGAAGCACGTCTACGAGCAGTACGACGAGAAGGCGCTCACGAAGTGGAACGGCCAGACGGACGTCGGCCGGCGGCCCGTTCCACGCTCGCCGAGCTCAAGAAGGGCCAGTTCGCGCGCTTCAACGCGAACCCGAACTACTGGGGCGGCGGCCCGTCGGTCGACGAGGTCGTGATCCGCAAGTTCAACAACGCGGACGCGATGGTCGCCGCGCTCAAGCGCGGCGAGGTCGACTTCGTCCAGAACGTGCCCGAGGGCCAGTACCTAGCCTCCAGAAGGATCCCGACTTCGTCACGCTCGAGGGCCGCCAGGGCGGCTTCGACGAGCTCGCCATCAACGTGCGGCGACGGGCTCAAGAAGGCCGCACCCGGCGCTGCTCGACCCGAAGGTCCGCGAGGCGATCGCGCACGCGATCGACAAGCAGACGATCGTCGACCGCGTGCTGCGCGGGATCGGCGAGCCGGCCGAGGCCGTCAGCCCGTCGGCGAACCCGGACTGGACCCCGGACATCCCCGAGGACCAGCGGTTCGACTTCGACCTCGACGAAGGCCAAGCAGATCCTCGAGGACGCGGGCTACAAGGACACGGACGGCGACGGCATCCGCGAGATGCCGGGCGGCGGCCAGCCGCTGAACTTCCGCTACGCCGTGCGCTCCGAGTCCGACCCCGCGCCGCGGATCGCCGAGTTCATCACCGGCTGGCTGAAGGAGATCGGGATCGACACGACCCAGAAGACCTACGACGACGGTCAGCTGACCGAGGTCATCGGCAAGGGCGACTACGACATGTTCGTCTGGGGCTGGACCCCGTTCGTCGACCCCGACCCGATGCTGTCGTACTTCACCTGCGACCAGGTCAGCTCGGACCCGGACGACCCGACGAACTACTACAACGACGCGAACCTCTGCGACCCGGAGTACGACAAGCTCTACAAGCAGCAGTCGACGGAGCTCGACCCGGCCAAGCGGATGGACATCGTCCACGAGATGCTCACGCGCTTCTACTCGCACGCGGGCTATCTCCCGCTCTACTACCAGGGCGACCTGCAGGCCTACCGCAAGGACCGGTTCACCGGCTGGCAGAAGCAGCCGGCGGACATCGGGCCGGTGCTGTTCTCGAACTCGTCCCCGTCGTACATGACGCTGAAGCTCGCGTCGGCGACGGCCGGCGGCGCGTCGGGCGGCGGTGACGACGGCGGCGGCGGCAGCGGGCTGATCATCGCGCTGGTCGCGGTGGGCGTGATCGGGGCCGGTGGCCTGCTGTGGGCGCGGTCGCGCCGCGCCAGCGCCGACGAGCGGGAGTGAGCCCGCGGTATGTCATAGGCAAACTGGGAGGGTCGCTCGCGACCCTCCTGTTCGTCGTCGTCTTCAACTTCTTCCTGTTCCGGATCGTCGCGACGGATCCGGTCGCGAACCTGTTCCGCGGCCGCAACCTGACCGAGGCCCAGCGCGACCAGCTGGTCCGCGAGTTCGGGCTCGACGGCTCGATGCTGCACCAGTTCTGGGCCTACGTGCAGCAGACCGCGTCGTTGAACCTCGGGCGCTCCTACTCGACCAACGAGCCGGTGGTCTCCGAGATCCTCGACGCGGCGCCGGCGACCATCTGGCTCGTCGGCGTCTCGACGATCCTCTCGGCGGTGATCGGCGTGGCGCTCGGGATCATCGCCGGCTGGCGGCGGCGGTCGAAGACCGACTACGCGGCGACGACGTTCACGATGACGACGTACTCGATGCCGGACTTCTGGCTCGGGATGCTGCTGCTTTCGTTCTTCGCCGTCTCGCTCGGCTGGTTCCCGGTCGGGGGCCTGCAGGATCCGACCTCGACGGCGACCGGCCCCGCGCTGTGGGCCGACCAGGCGTACCACATGTTCCTGCCGGCGCTGACGCTGACGCTGGCCTACCTCGGCGAGTACACGCTCGTGATGCGCTCGTCGCTGCTCGACACGATGCGCGAGGACTTCCTCGTGCTCGCACGCGCGAAGGGCCTGCGCGACGTCGTCGTGCGCAACCACCATGCGGTCCCCAACGCGCTGCTGCCGGTGGTCACGCTCGCCGCGATCAACTTCGGGTTCGTGCTCTCGGGCGCGATCGCCGTCGAGGCGATCTTCTCCTGGCCGGGACTCGGCCTGACCACCTACGAGGCGATCAACGGGCCCGACCTGCCGATGCTGCAGGGGCTGTTCCTCGTCTTCAGCGCGTCGACGATCGTCTTCAACCTCTTCGCCGACCTGCTCTACGCCTGGCTCGACCCGCGGGTGCGTGAGCCATGAGCACGGTCGCCGCCCCATCGGCGAAGCGGATCGCGTGGCTGCGCCGGCGCCGCGCCGCCGCGGCCGCCTGGTCGGACTTCCGCCACGACCGCGCCGGGATGATCGGGCTGGTCGTGCTCGTCCTGTTCGTCGCGATGGCGCTGGCCGCGCCGCTGATCGTGCCGAAGACCGAGCTGCGGGCGGTCAACGCCCTCGACAACCCGGTCTGGGCGTCACCGAGCGAGTTCGCGCCGATGGGGACCGACAGCCTCGGCCGCAGCGTCTGGGCCCAGTTCGTCTGGGGCGCGCGGATCAGCCTGCTGGTCGGCCTCGCCGCGACCGTGATGGCGATGCTGATCGGCACGATCGTGGGTGTCGTCGCCGGCTTCTACGGCGGGCGCGTGGGCGGCGTCCTGATGCGGATCACGGAGTGGTTCCTCGTGATCCCGTTCCTGCCGCTCGCGATCGCGCTCGCCGCGGTCCTCGGCCCGTCGCTCACGAACATCATCTTCGTCATCGGCGTCACGTCGTGGCCGTCGACCGCGCGGCTGATCCGCGCGCAGGTCCTGACGCTGAAGCAGCGGCTCTACGTCGACCGCAGCCGCGCGCTGGGCGCGTCCGACGCGCACCTGATGGGCCGCCACATCATGCCCAACATCTCCGGCCTCATCCTCGCCAACACGACGCTGACCGTGCCGATCGCGATCCTGTCGGAGACCACGCTCTCGTTCCTCGGGCTCGGCGACCCGACCAGCACGTCGTGGGGGAAGATGCTCGAGGACTCGTTCCAGCAGGGCGCGCTGACCGAGCAGGCGTGGTGGTACTACCTGCCACCGGGCTTGGGCGTGCTGCTCGTCGTGCTGGCCTTCACGCTGGTCGGCCACGCGCTCGAGGAGATCCTCGACCCGCGCCTGCGGGAGGCCCGCAGCTCATGAGCGCCGAGACCCAGCCCGCCACCGCCGCGCCGACGCTGCTGTCGGTCCGCGACCTCCACGTGACCTATCCGACCGACGCCGGGCCGCTCGAGGCGGTGCGCGGCGTCGATCTCGAGCTCGGCGCGGGCGAGACGCTCGGGCTGGCCGGCGAGTCGGGCTGCGGCAAGTCGAGCCTCGCGACCGCGCTGCTGCGGCTGCTGCCGCGCGGGGCGAAGGTCACCGGCGAGGTGCTGCTCGAGGGCGAGGACGTGCTCGCGATGAACCCGGGCCGGCTCCGCGCGGTGCGCTGGACGGGGATGGCGATCGTCTTCCAGGGCGCGCTGCACTCGCTCAACCCGGTCCAGCGGATCGGCGACCAGATCGGCGAGGCGATCGCCCTGCACGCGAAGGGCAAGCGGCCGCGGACCTCGACGCGCGTCGGCGAGCTGCTCGAGCTGGTCGGCCTGCCGGCGCGGCGCGCGCGCGACTACCCGCACCAGCTCTCGGGCGGGCAGCGCCAGCGCGTGCTGATCGCGCTCGCGCTCGCCTGCGACCCGAAGCTGCTGGTCGCGGACGAGCCGACGACCGCGCTCGACGTGATGGTCCAGGCGCAGATCCTGCGGCTGCTCGAGGACCTCCAGGAGCAGTTCGGGCTCACGACGCTGTTCATCACCCACGACCTCTCGACGCTCGCCGCCGCCTGCCGGCGGATCGCGGTCATGTACGCCGGGCGGATCGTCGAGGAGGGGCCGGCGCACGAGGTCTTCGCCGCGCCCGCCCATCCCTACACGCGCGCGCTCGCGGCGGCGTTCCCGATCATCGGCGACCCCGCCTTCCGGCGCAATCCGTCCGGCCTCCCTGGCGACCCGCCCGACCCGCGCGCGCTGCCCTCCGGCTGCCCGTTCCACCCGCGCTGCCCGGTCGTGCGCGACGAGTGCCCGCACGTCGACGTCGAGCTGTGGCCCGCCGGCGAGGGCCGCCGCGCCGCGTGCGTGGAGGTGCTCCCGAGCCGAGCGGTGACGAGCGCCGAGCCCGGGCACGACGGCGACGCAGGCGACGAGGGGCGCGAGGCAGAATGAGCGACGGCCCGCTGCTCGAGCTGCGCGACCTGCACGTCGCGTTCAGCAACCCGGACGGGTCGCGCGCGCGTGCCGTCGACGGCGTCGACCTCGCGCTGCCGCAGGGCGAGGTGCTCGCGCTCGTCGGCGAGTCCGGCTGCGGGAAGACCACGCTCGCGCGCACGATCCTCGGGCTCGAGCGGCCGGCGTCGGGCGAGGTCCGCTACCGCGGCGAGCCGCTGCGCTACGACCGCCGCTCGCTCAAGCGCTACCGGCGCGACGTGCAGATGGTCTTCCAGGACCCGGCGGGCGCGCTCAACGTGCGCCAGACGATCTACGAGGCGGTCGCCGAGGGGCTGCGGATCCAGGGCGTCGAGGGCAACGAGGAGGAGCTCGTCGCCGGCGCGCTCTCGCGCGCCGGGCTGCGCCCGCCCGAGCGCTTCTTCACCCGCTACCCGTTCGAGGTCTCCGGCGGCCAGCGCCAGCGCGTCGTGATCGCGGGCGCGATGGTGCTCGAGCCCGGCCTGATCGTGGCCGACGAGCCGGTCTCGAGCCTCGACGCCTCGGTCCGCGGCGAGATCCTCGCGCTGATGCAGAAGCTCGTCCAGGAGACCGGCGTGACGATGCTCGTCGTCACCCACGACCTCGGCCTGGCGTGGAACATCGCCGACCGGATCGCGGTGATGTACCTCGGCCGGATCGTCGAGCAGGGCACGACGGAGGAGCTGCTCGGCGACCCGCGGCACCCGTACACGCGCGCGCTGCTCTCGGTCGTGCCGGAGAGCCACCACATGACGCCGCAGATCCTCACCGGCGAGGCGCCGGACCCGACGCGGATCCCGGCCGGCTGCCGCTTCCACCCGCGCTGCCCGGTGGTCGCGTCCGGCGAGGCCGAGCGGCTGGGGATCGAGGAGCGCTGCCGCGGGACCGACCTCGGCCTCGCGCCGGTCGCGGGCGCCGCGAGCGGGTCGGCGCACCGCGCCGCCTGCCACGCGGTCCCGGTCGCCGAGCCCGACGAGGCCCCGGCGTGAGCGCGGCACGCTCGCAGAGCCGCACCGTCGTGACGCCGTGATCCGATAGCGTCGCGCGGCCATGGGCCGGCCCGACCTCGGAGCGGAGCGCGAGCGCCTGCTCGGCTTCGCGCGCGGCGCGCGGGTGCCGGGCGGCTTCGCCTGGCTCGGCGACGACGGGCGGCCGGAGCCGCGCCCGCCGGAGCTCTGGATCACGACGCGGATGACGCACGTGTTCGCGCTCGGCGAGCTGCTGGGCGAGCCCGACTGCGCCGCGTTCGCCGACCACGGGCTCGACGCGATCGCGACGGCGTTCGCCGACCCCGCGCACGGCGGCTGGCGCACCCGCGCGGGCGTGCCGGGCAAGGCCGCCTACGACCACGCCTTCGTCCTGCTCGCCGGCGCGAGCGCGGCGCTCGCCGGACGGCCGGGCGGCGCGGCGCTGCTCGAGGCGGCGGCGGAGGTGATCGACGCGCACTTCTGGGCGGAGGACGAGGGCGCGTGCCGCGAGGCGTGGGACGACGCGTGGCGCGAGCCCGAGCCCTACCGCGGCGCGAACGCGAACATGCACATGGTCGAGGCGTTCCTCGCCGCCGGCGACGCGACCGGCGAGCCGCGCTGGGCGGCGCGCGCCCTGCGGATCGCCGAGCGGCTGATCGACCGCGCGGCGCGGGCGCACGGCTGGCGCGTCGCGGAGCACTTCAGCGCGGGCTGGGAGCCGCTGCCGGACTACAACGCCGACCGCCCGAACGACCGCTTCCGGCCGTTCGGGCACACGCCCGGCCACGCGCTCGAGTGGGCGCGGCTGCTGCTCGGCCTGCGCGCGGCGCTCCCGGACCCGCCGGGCTGGCTGCGCGAGGCGCCGCCGGCGCTCTACGACCGCGCGCTCGCCGACGGCTGGGACGACGGCTTCGCCTACACCACGGACGGCGACGGGACCCCGGTCGTGCGCGAGCGGATGCACTGGGTCCTCGCCGAGGCGATCGGCGCCGCCGCGACGCTCGGCGCGGCCAGCGGCGACGAGCGCTACGCGCGCGACGAGGCGACGTTCTGGGCCTTCGCGGAGGCGCACCTGATCGACCGCGAGCACGGCGGCTGGCGGCACGAGCTCGACCCGGGCAACCGCCCCGCCGCGACGACCTGGAGCGGGCGGCCGGACACGTACCACGCGTTCCAGGCGGCGCTCATCCCCGAGCTCGGGGTCGCGCCGAGCCTCGCGGGCGCGCTCGCCGGCGCGTAGGCTCGGCGGCATGTCCGGCTGGCACCTGTTCGTCTACCGGCTGCCGTCGAAGCCGTCGAGCGCCCGCGTCGCCGTCTGGCGCGACCTGCGCCGGCTCGGGGCGCTCCCGCTCCAGCAGGCGGTCGTCGCGCTGCCCGCCGAGCGCGGGTTCGACGAGCGGCTCGACGCCGTCGAGGCGCGCGTGGCGGCCGAGGGCGGCAGCTCGTACCGCTTCGTCATCTCCGGCGACCCCCGGCTGGAGGCCGACTGGAACGCGCTCCGCCACCAGGAGTACGAGGAGATCGTCGAGGAGTGCGAGACGAAGTTCGAGCGCGAGATCGAGTTCGAGATCTTCCGCGGCAACCTGACCGCGGGCGAGGCCGAGGAGATCGAGGCCGACCTCGAGAAGCTGCGCGCCTGGTTCGCCCGCGTCGACGTGCGCGACGTGTTCGCCGCGCCCGGCCGCGAGCGCGCCGCCGCCGCGATCGAGCACTGCGCGCAGCTGCTCGAGGACTTCGAGCGGCGCGTGTTCGAGGCCGAGAGCGAGGACGGCCCGTCGCTCGCCCCGCCGGCGAAGCTCCCGTGGGGCGAGACCGGCGGCTAGCGCCGCGCGCCGGCCACGAGGCTGACCGAGACGACGGCGACGATCGCGCGCCGAGCAGCGGTGCGAGGACCTCGTCGTCCAGCGCTCCGGTGGCGACGAGCACCGCGCCGGCGGCCAGCACGAGCACGACGCCGAGCGCGATCCGCCAGTCGTCGCCGACGACGAAGTCGTACCAGAAGCGCCCGAACCCGCGGAGCAGCCGCATCAGCGCGCCACCGCCGTCCGCGCGCTCCCGCGCAGCACGCGGACCGCGGCCCAGGCGAACGCGCACCAGGCGGCGAGCAGCACCGGGAGCGCGGCGTCGCCGCCGGGCCACTCGAGGCTCTCGCCGCCGTCCGCGAAGACGCCGAGCCCCTCGACCGCCCAGAACGTCCCGAACGTCGACAGGAGCAGCCCGACCGCGAACTTGATCGTGTTCTGCGGCACGCGGGCGAGCGGCCGGTGGGCGATCGCGCCGGCGCCCAGCACGAGCACGCCGGCGAGCGCCGCGCCGGCGACCGCGGTCGGCACGTCGTCGGCGTTGAGCCCGAAGGTGATGACGATGAAGACGATCTCCAGCCCCTCGAGGAACACGCCCTTGAAGCTGACGACGAAGCCGAACCAGTCGAGGCCGAGCCGTCGCTCGCTCGCCGCGCCGCGCCCGGCGGCGACCTCCTCGCGGTAGGTCTCGTCCTCGTCGTTGTGCGCCTTCAGCCCGGACGCGCGCAGGACCGCCTTGCGCAGCCACTGCAGCCCGAAGATCAGCAGCAGCGTGCCGACGATCAGCTGCATGAGCGACTCCGGCAGCCAGGACGCGAGCGCGTAGCCGGCCAGCGCGGTCACGACCGCCAGCGCGGCGACGGCGGCGGCGACGCCGGCCAGGGCCGAGCGCCAGCCGCGCGTGACGCCCATCGCGAGCACGATCGTGAGCGCCTCGACGAACTCGACCGCGGAGGCGAGGAAGACGGAGACGAGCAGTCCGGCAGTGTCCGCGGTCACTGCAACGGACGTTACATGCAACACCCGACGCCGCGTCGCGCGGGACGCCACGCACGGCCCGAGTTGAGATAGGCTCCCCGGCGAAGTGGTCAGGCCACCCGGCCAAACCGAGGGAGAAAGACAGAGGCAATGAGCTCGCCGTTCAAGACGTTCACGGGCATCGACGAGTACGAGTTCGTCCCCGGCGTCCACATCAAGGCGATCGGCGGAGAGCAGGTCCTGATGTGCCACGTCCGGTACGAGCCGGGCAAGCAGGTCACCCGCCACGCCCACGAGCACACCGAGCAGGTGATGTACATCCTCGACGGCGCCGTGACGATGACGATCGAGGACGAGACGACGACGCTGGAGGCCGGCGACACCGTGGTCGTCAACCGCGGCCTCGAGCACGAGCTCTTCTCCGAGCACGGCGTCACGTTCATGGAGGCGCTCGCGCCGGTGCCGCTCGACCACGTCCCCGACCGCTCGCGCGACCTGGTGCTCGGCCCCGATGGCGGCGCCACGCACGTCGAGCGCTGACCCGAGAGGAGCAACTGAGAAGATGGCTTACGTCGTGAGCGTCACCTGGATCGCGAACGAGGGCGAGGAGGACGCCGTCGCCGCCGCGCTCGACCGCCTGCGCGAGCCGACGCTGGCGGAGTCCGGCGTCCAGACCTGGGTCCCCCACCGCGACCCCGAGGACCCCAAGGTCTTCTACATCTACGAGGTCTACGACGACGAGGCCGCCTACACGGCCCACACGGAGACCGAGCACTTCCAGCGCGACGGCTTCGGCGACGCGATCCCGCGGCTCGCCGACCGGCAGCGCAAGTTCTACGAGCCGTTCTGAGCATGTGAGCAGCGAGCTCGAGTTCCAGCCGCTGGCCCGCCGCACCTACGTCGCGGAGGCGATCCGGACGATCAAGGACATGATCCTCGACGGCCGGCTCGCCCCGGGGCAGCGGCTCCCGCCCGAGCGCAGCCTGTCCGAGGCGCTCGGCGTGAGCCGCCCGACGGTGCGCGAGGCGATCCGGTCGCTGCAGGCGATGAACATCCTCGAGAGCCGCCACGGCGCGGGGACGTTCGTCGCCTCGCTGAGCGTCGAGGAGCTGCTGCGGCCGCTGCAGTTCGTCCTGTCGCTGGCCGAGGGCGGGCTCGACCATCTGTTCGAGGTCCGGCTCCTGCTCGAGCCGGGCGCCGCCGGCCTCGCCGCCGAGCGGGCGACGCCCGAGCAGGTCGAGGGGCTGCGCGAGTGCGCGGGCCGCGCGGACGCCGAGGCGGTCGAGGACGCCGACGCGATGCTGCGGCTCGACACCGAGCTGCACGAGCGGATCGTCGAGGCGTCGGGCAACCCGCTGCTCCAGCACCTGTGGGCGGCGACGTCCGCGCTCGGCGCCGAGAGCCGCTCCTACACGGTCCGGCTGCCGGGCGTCCGGCCGCGGACGATCACCGAGCACCGCGCGATCGTCGAGGCGATCGCCGCGGGCGACGGCCCGCGGCGGAGGCGGCGATGGCCGCCCACATCACGCGGATCCGCGACGCCGCGCTCGCGCGCGTGGCCGAGGGCTAGAGCTCGACCTCGCCGGCGACGCACGTGATCGTGCCGCCGCCGACCCAGATCGTCCCGTCCGCGTCCGTGCTCACGTGCACGCGGCCGTCGCGGCCCAGCGCCGTCCCCTGGCGGGCGACGTAGGGCGCGGTCGCGCGGCCGCTGCCGAGCAGCCACATCGCGAGCGACGCGTTGAGGCTGCCGGTGACCGGGTCCTCGACCATCGCGCCGTCCTTCGGGAAGAAGGCGCGGACCTCCCACGCGATCTCGCCGCCGGGCGGGTGCGGGCCGGCGACGCCGATGTCGAGGTCCTCGAAGCGCGGGCCGGAGCGCGAGCACGGCGTCGGCGCTGTCGAGCAGGACCGCGATCCAGCCCGGGCCGTTGTCCGCCCAGGCGAGGTCGGCGATGGCGCTGCGCTCGAGCCCGAGCGAGGCGGCCACGCGCGCCGCGAGCGCGTCCTCGACCGGTCCCTCGCGGAGCAGCGGCGGGGCGGCGAACGCGAGGCCGGCGTCGGTCCGGCGGATCGTGATCAGCCCGGCGTCGCACTCCTGGGTGAACCGGTCCGCCCCGCTCCCGGTCAGCTCCGCCCAGGCGTGGCAGGTGCCGAGCGTCGGGTGGCCGGCGAACGGGAGCTCGGCCACCGGGGTGAAGATCCGCACGCGGTAGTCCGCCGCCGGGTCGGCCGGCGGCAGCACGAACGTCGTCTCGGACAGGTTCGTCCAGTGCGCGAAGCGCTGCATCTCCTCCGTCGAGAGGTCCTGCGCGTCGAGCACGACCGCGACGGGGTTGCCGGCGTACGGCGTCGGCGTGAACACGTCGACCTGGCGGAACGGGCGCTTCACGCCGGCACCCGCGCGGCGTCGAGGTGGGCGGCGAGCGCCTGCGCGAGCTCCGCCGCGATCCCGGCGTGCTCCTGCTTGAGCAGGCAGCAGCGCAGGACGGTGACCGTCTCGGCGTCGGGCGCGACGTGCGGGTGGCTGCGGCGGAGCCAGTCGGTGCCGACGCGCAGCTTCGCGACGTGCCAGCCGTCGGCGGCGAGCGTCACGAACGCGCGCTCGGCGGCGGCGCTGATCGCGGCGGCGGAGTCGTCGGCCGGCAGGACGCAGACGATGTCGGTCTCGGGCTCGAGCAGGAGCGCGGTGCGCGGGTCGTCCGCGAGCGCCGCGGCGGTCTGCTGCGCCGCCGCGCGGGCGGCGGCGAGGTGGCGGCCGAGGCCCGCGCGGGTCAGCGGGAGCGCGCGCAGCGTCGTCCACAGCGCGGCGGCGGCCGCGCCGGCGCGCGAGCACTCGAGGCTGATCTCGCCGAGGTGGAGGTCCTCCGAGGTGAAGTAGGTGTAGGGCGAGTCGTGGGCGTAGAGCCGCCCGACGCCCGGGTCGGCGAACAGCACGCAGCCGCAGCCGTAGGGCTGGAGCCCGTGCTTGTGCGGGTCGACGACGACGCTGTCGGCGCGCGCGATCGCCGCGAACGGCGCGGCCGCCACCGCGGGCACCGCCGCGCCGTCGGCGCTCGCCGCCCCGCCGTCGGCGCCGCCCGGCGTCGGCGCGTCCGCGATCAGCGCGAAGAACCCGCCGTAGGCGGCGTCGACGTGCAGCCGCGCGCCGTGCTCCGCGCACAGGTCGGCGATCGCGCCGACGTCGTCGAGCGCGCCCAGGCCGGTCGTGCCCGGCGTCGCCACGACCGTCCCCACCCCGCCGGCGCGCAGCCGCGCTCCGAGCGCGTCGAGGTCGATCCGGCCGCGCGCGTCCTGCGGCACGGTCTCGTGGCGCGCGCCGATCACGGCCGACACGCGCGCGTGCGTGTAGTGCGCGTTCTCGCCCGAGACGATCGCCCGGTCCGGGTGGACCTCGCGGGCGACCCAGAGCGCCTCGAGGTTGGCGATCGTGCCCGAGGCGGTCAGGTGCCCGAGGTGCTGCGGGAGCGCGAACATGCCGGCGATCTGCGCGACCGCCTCGCGCTCCATCTCCGCGGTCGCCGGGCCGCCGTCGAGCGCGTGGTTGTTCGGGTTGAGCAGCATCGCGGTCGCGTACGCCGCCCAGGCGACCGCCGCGGGCGGCTTGAGCATCTGGCCGGCGTAGCGCGGGTCGGGGTAGGGGTACGTGTTGCGCAGCCGCTCGGCGAGCTCGGCGAGCGCCGCGCGCTCGTCCTCGGTCGGCTCGTGGCGGTCCTCCAGCGCGGTGCCGAGCGGCAGCAGCTCGCGTGCCCGGTCGGCGAGCCGGTCCGCCATCGGCGCCGGGAGACGGACGTCGCGCGGGTCCACGCTACGTCAGCCGCGCGGGCAGGCCGAGGGCGGCGAACTTGCCCGCGACCTGCTGCTCGTCGAGCGGCTGCTCGGGGAAGTCCTGGTAGTAGTCGGGATCCTCGCTGTCGATCGAGCGGACGATGAACGACGTGACCTCGCGGATCCGGTCGCCGCGGAGCGTCAGGACGTCGAGCGCGAACGGCAGGTAGGCGCCCGCGGCGTCGTCGAACTCGTAGCTGCCGACCGCCGCCTGGCCGGAGACGTGGGTCGGCACGTGCTTCCAGCGCCACTTGCCCGACATCGGCCCCACCTCGAGCCACGCGCGGATGGTGTCGTGGCCGGTGTACCAGGCGGTGAGCGGGGGCATCGACCACGCCGCGTCCTCCGCGAGCAGGCCGACGATCTTGTCGACGTCGCCGCGCGACAGCGCGTCCATGTAGTCGTCGACGACCGCCTTGAGCCGCTGGTCGCCGAGCGCGCGCAGCGTCTCCTGCTGGCTCGGGTCGGGCAGCTTGTCCTCGACGGTCTTGCGGGCGCGCTGGAGCGCGCTGTTGACGGACTGCACGGTCGTCTCGAGCGAGTCCGCGACCTCGCGCGCGGAGAACCCGAGCACCTCGCGCAGGATCAGCGCCGCGCGCTGGTTGGCCGGCAGGTGCTGGAGCGCAGCCGTGAACGCCAGCTCGACGCTCTCGCGCCGCTCGTAGCGGGCGTCGGGCGCGGCGTAGCCGTCCTCGAGCCCGAGCTGCTCGTCGGGGTACGGCTCGATCCAGACGGTCTCCGAGAGCGGCAGCCCGAGGCCGTCGGACGCCTCGCGCGAGGCCGCCTCGTCGAGCGGCAGCGTCCGCTTGGGCCGGCGGGCGATCGCGTTGAGGCTCGTGTTCGTCGCGATCGTGTAGAGCCAGCTGCGGAGCGAGCTGCGCCCCTCGAACCGGCCCAGCGCCCGCCAGGCGCGCAGGAGCGTGTCCTGCAGCGTGTCCTCGGCGTCCTGGACGGAGCCGAGCATCCGGTAGCAGTGCGCGTGCAGCTCGCCGCGATACGGGTCGACCAGCCGGCCGAACGCCGCCTCGTCGCCGCCCCGCGCCGCCTCCAGCAGCGCCTGCTCGTCGGTCATCGCTCCGGTCGCCATCGCCCGAGGGTATCTGCTCGCCGGGGGTGCACAACGCCGACCGACCGGCGCGAGCGCCCTCGCCGGTCGGCGTTGTGCTCGCTCCGCCGGTACAACGCCGACCGCCGGCCCGGCGGACTGAGCGGGTCGGCGTTCTGCTCGATGCGGCTCAGTCCGGCAACAGCGGCACCGAGACGCCCTGGTCGCGCCCGAGCAGCACCGCGCGGGTGACCGCCGTCGAGCCGTAGCGATCGCGCAGCGCGTCGAGCGTCGCGTCCAGCGACGCCGCGGGCGGCGCGTCGAGGTCCGCGTCGTCCTGCGCGCGCGCCTCGACGCCCGAGGCGGCGTCGACCCACGTCTCGACCCAGGCGTCCGTGTCGCGGCCGCGCGGGCCGCCCGGCGTCGCGCGGGCGGGGACCGGCCGCTGCGCGGGCGGCCGGCGGCGCGGCGCGCGCGCGCGCGGCGGGTCGGGGCCGGGCAGCGGCGCGTCGGCGGCGGGCGGCGTCCGCGGCGCCGGCCGGCGGCGGCTCGGCGCCCGCAGCGGCGGGTCGGGGCCTGCGCGGCGCGCGCTTCGGGCGCGGGCGGCCGCGGCGCGGCTCGACCGGCAGCGCGAGCTGGACCGCGCGATCGTCGGTGAGGCTCCCGAGCGTGAGCCCGATCAGCGTGATGCCGCGGCGGCGGATGAGCGGCAGCGCGGCGGACAGCAGCTCGCGGGCCACGACCAGGAGCGCCTCCGTGCGCGCGGTCGCCTCGGGCAGGGTGTGCGACCGCGTCGCCCGCT
Organism: uncultured Solirubrobacteraceae bacterium; assembly: GCA_963791405.1. GTDB lineage: Bacteria > Actinomycetota > Thermoleophilia > Solirubrobacterales > Solirubrobacteraceae > DASQMT01. The sequence continues at coordinate 17,915 of CAWBSJ010000001.1, forward strand.
CGAAGTCGTCGAACCGCAGCCGCAGCGTCACCGTCCGGCAGACCCGCCGCGCGCCGCGCAGCCGGCGGGCGAGCTTGTCGATCAGGCCGATCAGCATCACCTCGAGCTCGGCCGGCGTGCGGGCGCCGCGGCCGAGGGCGCGCTGGGCGCCGATCGACCGTCTTCGGCGCCGCGTGTCGACCCGGCGCGGGTCGCGGTTGTGCGAGAGCGCGTGCAGCTGGCGCCCCGAGGCGCGGCCGACGACCCGCACGAGCGTCGCCTCGGCGAGCTGGGCCACCTCGCCGACCGTGCGGATCCCGCGCGCGTGGAGCTTCGCCGCGGTCTTCGGCCCGACGCCCCACAGCCGCTCGACCGGCAGCGGATGGAGGAAGTCGAGCTCGCCGTCGGGCGGCACGACGAGCAGCCCGTCGGGCTTCGCCACGCCGCTCGCCACCTTGGCCAGGAACTTCGTCCGCGCGACCCCGACCGTGATCGGCAGCCCGACCTCGTCGAGCACGCGCGCGCGGAGCCGGACGGCGATCTCCTCCGGCGTCCCCGCGATCCGCCGCAGCCCGCGGACGTCGAGGAACGCCTCGTCGATCGACAGCCCCTCGACCAGCGGCGTCGTGTCGCGGAAGATCTCGAACACCGCCTTGCTCGCCTCGGTGTAGGCCGACATGCGCGGCGGGACGACGATCGCGTCCGGGCACAGCCGCCGCCACTGGCGCCCGCCCATCGCCGTCTTGACGCCGCGCGCCTTCGCCTCGTAGCTCGCGGCGAGCACCACCCCGCCGCCCACCACGACCGGCTTGCCGCGCAGCCGCGGGTCGTCGCGCTGCTCGACCGACGCGTAGAACGCGTCCAGATCGGCGTGGAGGATCTCGGCGACGGGCACGAACACATGTTCGCATCGGCGCCGGACGGCCGGTGCCGCTGATCAGGCGTCCGGCTGGCGCTCGCGCGCGGCGCCGGTGATCTTGCCGGGGTTGAGGTTCGCCCCCGGGTCGACGCCGTCGAACAGCGCCCGCTGCAGCGCCACGCCCGCGGGCGAGATGTCCTGCTCGAGCCAGCGCGCGTGCTCCGTCCCGACCGCGTGGTGGTGCGACAGCGTGCCGCCGGAGTCGACGAACGCCTGCTGGATCGCGCCCTTGACCGCGTCGTACTCGACGAGCGCGTCGCGCGTCCCCGAGGGGTTGATCGCGAACGTGAAGTAGAGGCACGCGCCCGCGTGGTAGGAGTGCGACAGGTGGCACATCACGTAGCCGCCGACGCCCTGCTCGGCGATCGCGCGCGCCGCCGCCCCGGTGACCTCGTCGTAGAGCCCGCGCAGCGCGGACCACGGCGCGGCGGTCTCGGAGACGTCCCCGAGCGCCCCGCGGTCGAGCAGGTAGTCGCGGATGTAGGGCGTGTCGAACTTCTTCTGGTCGTAGAGCGCGCCCGGCCCGCTCCCGATGCAGAGCCCGCCGTGCGCCTTGACGATCGCGCCGACCAGCTTGCGCTGCGCCTTGACGTGCCCGGCGCTGCCCTCGTAGCCGACGAACGCGAGGCACATCCGCCCGGTGTCGATCCCGCGTCGCTTCAGCACGACCTGCAGCGCGCGCGACTTGAGCCGGTCGACCGGCGAGCCCGCCTTGCGGGTGGCGAACGAGAACTGCGTCTCGGGCGCGTCGGAGACGCGCGTCACCGACGGCGTCGCCTCGCTCGCCGCGATCGCGTGCATCGCCTCCAGGCCGCGCTCCCAGTCGGGCAGCAGGTAGCCGAGGATCACGCGCTCCTCCGGCAGCCGGTGCACGTGCACGGTCGCCTCGGTGATGATCCCGAGCCGCCCCTCGCTCCCGAGCAGCATCTCGCGCACGCTCGGACCGGTCGACGTGGTCGGCACCGGGCGCAGCGCGACGGTCCCGGCCGGCGTCACCGCCCGCAGCCCGCGCGTCAGGTCGGCCACGTCGCCGTACTTGTCGGACTGCATGCCGGACGAGCGCGTGGCGATCCAGCCGCCGAGCGTCGAGTGGGTGAAGCTGTCGGGGAAGTGCCCGAGCGTCCAGCCGGACGCGTTGAGCTGGGCCTCGAGCGCCGGCCCGAAGACGCCGGCCTGCACGCGCGCGAGCCGCGACACCGCGTCGATCTCGAGCACGCGGTCGAGCCGGCCGAGGTCGACGCTCAGCACCGGCCGCGCCTCGTCGGCGGGCGCGTCCAGGCTGCCGGAGATGTTCGTCCCGCCGCCGAACGGGATCACGACCGCGTCGGCCTCGAGCGCCGCGGCGAGCACCGCCGCGACCTCGTCCTCGGAGCCCGGCCGCACGACCGCGTCGGGCAGGCGCCCGAGCTCGCCGCGGCGCTGGAGCACGAGGTCGCGCAGGCTCTTGCCGCGCGCGTGGACGACGCGGTCGAGCGGATCGTCCGAGACCGACGCCGGCGCCGACCGCCTCCTCCAGCGCCGCGCGCAGCACGGGCGGGAGCGCGGGATCGGGCACCGCGAGCGCGTCGAACCCGACCGGGCGCGCGGCCGGCGCGCGCACGTCGAGCCCGATGTTCTCCTTGATGAACGGGGCGAGCGCGGGCTTGTCCGCGTCCGTGAACGCGATGCCCTCGTCGCCCCAGCCCCACCACTTCATCGCGGCCATGGGGCGGGATCCTACGGTGACGTCACCACGTCCGCCTCGGCGCGCTCCCGGCGGATCGGCCCCGACGTCTCGCGCAGCGCCCGCCCGGCGCGGCCCGTCCGGTCGGCGATGATCTCGGCGAGGATGGCCACCGCGGTCTCCTCGACGGTGGAGGCGCCGATGTCCAGACCGCACGGTGCGTGCACCCGCGCGATCGCCGCCTCCGGCACCCCGGCGCCGCGGAGCCGCTCGTTGCGGTCGTCGGTCGTGCGCCGGCTGCCGAGCGCGCCGACGTAGCCCGCGTCGGTCCCCAGCGCGGCCTCGACCGCGGGCACGTCGAGCTTGGGGTCGTGGGTGAAGACGAGCACCGCGTCGCGCGGGCCGAGCGTCATCCCCTCGAGCGCCTTGTCCGGCCACGCGGCGATCGTGCGCGCGTTGGAGGAGAAGCGCGGCGACTCGAGGAACGCGCGCCGCGGGTCGGCGATCGTGACGCGGTAGCCGAGGCCCTTGGCGAGCGGCGCGAGCGCCGAGGCGAAGTCGATCGCCCCGAAGATGACCATCTGCGGCGGCTCGGCGATCGCGGCCACGTGGACGCGCAGCCCGCTCCCCAGCGACGCGCCGTCCTCCCCGAACTCGCGCACCGTCGAGCGGCCCTGGATCGTCAGCCCGCGCGCCTCCTGCGCCGCGTTCGAGTCGAGCAGCGCCGGGCCGGCGAGCGAGCCGAGCGAGCCCGCGGCGGAGACGAACAGCTTCGCGCCCGCCTCCGGGCCGTCGAGCAGCGTGGCCAGCGCGGCCGGGCGCTCGTCGCGGATCGCCTCCAGCCCCGCGCGCAGCGGCTCGCGCGCGGCGTCGCGGATCGGGTGGATGAAGATGTGGACGATGCCGCCGCACATCAGCCCGACGGTGCCGGCCAGCTCGTCGGAGATGCCGTAGGTGACGAGCTTCGGCGGCAGGCCCTGCTCGAGCATCGCGAGCGCCTCCTGCGCGACCGCGCTCTCGACGCAGCCGCCGGTGACCGATCCCTCGATCGTGCCGTCGGCGGCGATGTAGACGCTCGCGCCGACGTCGAGCGGCGAGGACCCGTCGACCGCCACGAGCGTCCCCGCGGCGAAGTCGCGGCCCTCGTCGAGCCACCCGAGGACGGTGACGGCGGTCTGCTGGACGGGTCGCATCATGTCGTGCTCCAGGCTCGGATCGCGGTGCGCCGGGGTCGTGCCGAGGCCTCCGGCAGCCGACGCACCTCTTCCAGGAGACTAGGGAGGTCGCGTGCTCCGGCCAGGACGTCCAGGTCGCCCAGCACCGCCTTCATCCCGCGCGTGACCGGCTGGTAGGCCGGATCGCAGGCCAGCGGGGACCACCAGACGAGCCGGTGGGCGAGCCGGGCGAGCCGCTTGGCGGAGGCCGCCATCAGCGCCGGGTCGCCGCGCTCGAGCCCGTCCGACAGCACGATGACGAGCGCCCCGCGCGCCAGCGCGACGTAGCGGCCGTTGTCCAGGAACTGCGACAGCGCGACGCCGATCCGCGTCCCGCCGTCGGCGTCGAACACGCGCGCGGAGAGCCCGTCGAGCGCGGCGTCGACGTCCGGCACGTCGAGCTCGCGCGTGACGCGCGTGAGCCGCGTCCCGAACGTGAACGCCTCGGCGCGGTCGGTCGCGCGGACCAGCACGTGGGCGAACCGGAGCAGGTCGGCGCTGAACGCGCGCAGCGAGCCGGAGACGTCGATCAGCACGAGCACCCGGCGCGGCCGCGCCGGCCGCCGGCGCCACGCCAGCTCGACGACCTCGCCGCCCGAGCGGTTGGCGGCGGCGAGCACGCGCCGCAGATCGAGCCGCCGCCCCCGCCGCGCCCGCTCGGACCGCCGCGCGGCGACCTGCGGCAGCACGTCGTCGACGATCCGCGCGAGGTCGGCGAGCGCGTCGCGCGCCTCGGGCGTCGCGTGGCCGAAGCTGCACGCCTTGGCGAGGTCCGCGGGGCTGGCGTGGAGGCCCGAGCCCGGGCGCGGCTCGAGCGCGTCGAGCGGCTCCTCCCCCGCGCCGGGCGGCGCGGCGGTCTCGCCGCGCTCCTCGGGCACGTCGCCCTCGACCTCGTGCGCGAACAGCTGCCCGTCGCGGAAGAACGCCGCGAAGACCGCGTCGAAGCGGTCGAAGTCCTCGACGCTGCCGACCAGGGTCACCCGCGCGCGCCAGTAGAGCGCCTCGACGCCGTCCGGCGGCGAGGCGACGAGCGCGACGAGGAAGTCCGCCTTCTTCGGCGGCGCGACCGCGACGCCGGCGTCCTCGAGCGCGCGCAGGAACCCGTGCAGGTGCTCGCGCGCCAGCAGCCGCGGCTCGGGCATCAGAGGCCCAGGTCGAGCGCGGCGACGCGCTCGACGTCCTCCTGTTCCTTGAGCAGCAGGCCGAGCGAGCGGCGCAGCGCCTCCGGCCAGGCGATCCCCTCCGCGGCCAGCGCCTGGGCGCCCTGCGCCCAGTCGATCGTCTCCGCGATCCCCGGGCGCTTGAGCAGCCGCTCGCCGCGCACGCGCTTGATCGCCTCGACCAGCGCGTCGGCCGCCGCCTCGTCGAGCCCGGGCGCCTGCGCCTGCAGGATCGCCCGCTCGCGCGCGGCGTCGGGGAACGGGATCCAGTGGTAGAGGCAGCGGCGCTTGAGCGCGTCGTGCAGCTCGCGCGTGCGGTTCGAGGTGAGCACGACCACCGGCGGCCGCGGCGCGCGCAGCGTGCCGACCTCCGGGATCGTGATCTGGAAGTCCGACAGGAACTCGAGCAGGAACGCCTCGAACTCGGAGTCCGAGCGGTCGATCTCGTCGATCAGCAGGACGGCGCCCTCGGAGGCGCGCACGGTCTTGAGCAGCGGCCGCTCGAGCAGGTAGCGCTCGTCGTAGAGGTCGCCGACCGGCTTGCCCTCCGCCTCCGCCACGCGGACCGCGAGCAGCTGCCGCGGGTAGTCCCACTCGTACAGCGCCTGCGCGGCGTCGAGCCCCTCGTAGCACTGCAGCCGGATCAGCTCGCGGCCGAGCACGGCGGCGAGCACCTTGGCCAGCTCGGTCTTCCCCACGCCCGGCTCGCCCTCGAGCGCGAGCGGCCGCCCGAGCACGAGCGCCAGGTGCACCGCGGTGAGCAGCCCCTCGTCGGCGAAGTAGCGCTGCGCGGCGAACCGCCGGCCCAGCTCCTCGATCGAGCCGGCGCCGACGTCCGTCGCGAAGGGCTGCGCGACCATCAGGCGGGGGCCGCCGCCAGCTCGTCGAGCCCGCGCAGCACCTTCTCCGGCGTGAACGGCATCGACTCGAGCCGCACGCCGACCGCGTCGAAGATCGCGTTGGCGATCGCCGGGATCGGGGCGTTCGCGGTCATCTCGCCGATCCCCTTGGCGCCGAACGGGCCGTTCGCGGCGGGCCGCTCGATGATCACGCTCTGCATCGCCGCGTTGTCGGCGGGGCCCGGCATCAGGTACTCGCAGAAGTCGGTCGGGCCGTGCTCGCGCTCCGGGTAGTACGGCTCGGTCGCCTCGAACAGCGCGTGCGAGATGCCCATCCACGCGCCGCCCTCGATCTGCTGCGTCGCCATCGCCGGGTTCAGTGCGCGTCCCACCTCGTACACGTTGTACATGGCGAGCACGTCGACCACCCCGGTCTCGTCGTCGACCTCGACCTCGGCGACCGTGCAGGCGTGCGCCTGGCAGGAGTCGGGATCCATCTCGCCGGTCTCGGGATCCGGCACGCTCAGCTCCTTGAGGAACATGCCGCGGCCGGAGATCGTCTTGCCCTGCTTGAAGTGGGCGGCGAGCGCGAGGTCGACGATGTGGATCTTCTTCTCCTCGGAGCCCTTCAGCCGCACGAAGCCGGTGCCGTCGGTCTCGAGGTCGTCGGGGTCGACCTCCAGCTCGTCGGCGGCGACCTGCAGCATCACCTCGCGCGCCTCCTTCGCGGCCATGATCACCGCGTTGCCGACGCGGTGGGTGCCGCGCGAGGCGAACGTGCCCATGCAGTGCGGGCCGGTGTCGGTGTCGGCGGTGTCGACGAGGATGTTCTCGTAGGGCAGCCCGAGCGTCTCGGCCGCGCACTGGGCCGCGATCGTCTTGATCCCCTGGCCGAGGTCGACGCTCGACAGCGTGACGACGAAGTTCCCCGTCGTCGTCGCGTGGATGAGCGCCTGGGACGGGTCGCCGCCCAGGTTCATGCCCGTCGGGTAGTTGACCGCCGCGAACCCGCGGCCGCGTCGCTTCGCCATCACCGAGCCTCCGCCGACGACATCGCCTTGTACTCCTCCGGCAGGTCGTGGCCGACGAGGTCGGCCGCCCGCTGGATCACCTCGATCAGCGCGGTGCCCTCCGCGCAGCTTGCGGTGCGCCTTCATGTCCCCGTCGCGGTAGGCGTTCTTGAGCCGCAGCTGGAGCGGGTCGATGTCGAGCGCGCGCGCGATCCGGTCGAGCTGGGACTCGAGCGCCCAGTCGCCGATCGTCACGCCGAAGCCGCGCATCGCGCTCGACGGCGTGCGGTTCGTGTAGACGCAGTGGGCGTCGACCCAGACGTTCGGGATGTTGTACGGGCCCGGCATGTGCGCGGCGGCCTTGGTGGTGCCGTACGGGCTGTGGCGGGAGTACGCGCCGGCGTCGACGTACAGCGTGACCTTGCGCGCCACGATCGTGCCATCGTCCATCACCCCGTCCTTGACGTAGATCCGCTCGGCGGCGCGCGGGGACGAGATCTGCATCTCCTCCTCGCGCCCGTAGACGTACTTGACCGGCTTGTTGGTGGCCATCGCGGCGATGCAGGCGATCGGCTCGACGATCACGTCGACCTTGCCGCCGAAGCCGCCGCCGACCGTCCCGCCGACGACGCGCAGCTTGCCGAACGGGACGTCGAGGATCAGCGCCGTGTTGTCGAGCGTGAAGAAGCACGCCTGCGTGTCGGAGTGGATCTTCAGCCGCCCGTCGCCCTGCGGGACGACGATGCAGCCGGTCGTCTCGGTCGGCGCGTGCTCGATCGGCGCGGACTGGTAGCGCCACTCGAAGACGTGGTCGGCCTCGGCGAACGCCCGCTCGACGTCGCCGAACCGGATCCGCCGGCAGTGGTGGCCCTCGTAGACGAAGTAGTTCGTGCCGTGCGGCTTGATCGCGGTCGTGCCCTCGGCGACCGCCTCCTCGACGTCGAACACCGGCGGCAGGTCCTCGAACTCGATCTCGACCGCGGCGGCGCCGGCGCGCGCGGCCTCCTCGGAGGTCGCGACGACCGCGACGATCGGCTCGCCCTTGTAGAGCACGCGGTCCTCGGGCAGGACCGGCTCGTCGTTGGGCTCGATCCCGATCAGGCGGAGGATCGTGTACCAGTTGGCGGGCACGTCCTCGTGGGTGAGGACGCGCACGACGCCGTCGATCGCCAGCGCCGGCTCGACGTCCACCCGCTTCAGCAGCGCGTGGTGGCGGTCGGAGCGCCGCATCTTCAGGTGCAGCATCCCGGTCGGGTTGACGTCCTCGAAGTACTCGGTCCGGCCGGTCACGTGCCCGAGCGCGTCGGAGCGCTGGACCGTCGTGCCGATCACCTTGTAGTCGGCCTCCCGCTCCTTCGCGAAGAAGGTCGGGTCGAGCTGCTCGGTCTGCATCGCCATGGAGGCCTCCTACCCGGCGACGGCCGCGCGGCGCTCCGCGGCGTCCAGGATCGCGTTGATGATCGACTCGTAGCCCGTGCAGCGGCAGACGTTGCCGGAGATCGCCCGGACGACGTCGTCGCGGCTCGGGGCGGGGTTGGAGGCCAGCAGCGCCTCCGCGGCCATGATCATGCCCGAGGTGCAGAAGCCGCACTGGGTGGCGAAGCCCTCGAGGAACGCCGCCTGGACCTCGTCGAGCTCGCCGTCGGCGCGCTGGACGCCCTCGAGCGTCGCGACGCTCGCGCCGTCGACGGTCTCGACCGGCACGAGGCAGGACATGACGGGCTCGCCGTCGAGCAGCACCGTGCAGGTGCCGCAGGTGCCCTGGGCGCAGCCGCGCTTGGCGGCGGTCAGCCCGAGCTGGTCGCGCAGCGCCGACAGGAGGGTCGTGCCCGGCGGGGCGAGGAACTCGCGCGGCTCCTCGTTGACCGTGAGCTCGATGACGCGTGATCTCATGCGGCCTCTCCGATCAGGGCGCGGCGGACGTGGACGGGCAGGACGCGGCCCCGGTACCAGGCGCTCGCGTAGGCGTCGGTGAACGGCTCGGCGTCGTCGAGCGCGGCGCGGCCGGCGGCGTCGGCGCGCTCGGCGTCGAGCGGGCCGCCGATCAGCGCGGCCTCGGCGGACGGCGCCCGGCGCGGGCGGTCGCCGGCGCCGCCGAGCGCGATCCGCGCGGCGGTGACGGTCCCGTCCTCGACGGTGAGCGCGGCCGCGACGGTGACGATCGAGCCGGAGTTGAGCCGCCGGCGCATCGCCTTGACGTAGCGGAACGTCTGCGGGATCGCGAAGCGGACGGCGGTGACGACGCCGCCGGCGGGCGGGCCGTCGTGGACGAGCTCCTCGACCGCGCGGGTCGTCGCGCCCGCGCCGGCGAGGTCGGCCTCGGCGTCGAGCGCGAGCAGCGCGACCGCGAGGTCGCCGTAGGGCTGGGCGACGAAGAGGTTGCCGCCGACGGTGGCGAGGTTGCGGATCGACGGCGAGGCGATCGACTCGACGACGGGCCGCAGGAAGGCGAGGCGGTCGTCCGCGCCGAGCTGCGCGAGCGTGGTGGCGGCGCCGACGGTGGCGGCGTCATCCTCGACCGCGATCCCGCGCCAGGCCCGCGCGGCGCAGGCTGACCAGCGTGCCGATCCCGGTCACCTCGGTGTTCAGGCGCGGCATCACCTGCGTGCCGCCGGCGATCACCACGGCGCCGTCGCCCCCGAGGGCGCCGACGACGTCCTCCACGGTCTCGGGGACCTCCACGGTCACGGGCATCTCAGACCTCCACGACGGGATTGCGCAACGTGCCGATCCCCTCGATCTCGCACTCGACGACGTCGCCGGGGGCCAGCGAGCGCTTCGGGTCCATGAACTCCCCGCAGCCCCACGGCGTGCCCGTGAGGATCACGTCGCCCGGCTCGAGCGTGAAGCTGCGCGAGCAGAAGCTGATCAGCTCGGCCACGCCGAAGATCATCAGGTCGGTGGTCGCGTCCTGCATGACCTCGCCGTTGACCCGGCAGATGAGCCGCAGCGCCTGCGGGTCGGGGATCTCGTCGGCGGTGACCAGCACCGGGCCGAGCGGGCAGAAGGTGTCCAGGCTCTTCGCGCGCACCCACTGGCCGTCGGAGAACTGCAGGTCGCGGGCGGAGACGTCATTGCCGATCGTGTACCCGAACACGTGGTCGAGCGCGTCGGCCTCGGACACGTCGCGCGCCTCGCGGCCGATCACGACCGCGAGCTCGACCTCCCAGTCGACGCGCTTCGTGAGCGCCTGCGGCAGCCGGATCGGGACGCCGTCGGCGATCACGCTGGTCGGGAACTTCGCGAACACGAGCGGGACCTCCGGCGGCGCCTGGCCGGACTCGCGGATGTGGTCCTGGTAGTTCAGGCCGATGGCCACGATCTTGCCGGGGACGACCGGCGGGAGCAGCGTCGCATCGTCGACGGCCGCCTGCTCGGCGCCCGCCGGCGAGCCGGCGATCAGCGCGCCGACGTCGGCCTCGAGCGGGTGCAGCGCGTCCCCGCGCACCACCGCGGCGACGGGCGCGACACCGTCCAGTTGGATCCGTGCGACCTTCAAGCCTGCTCCTCTCCCCGGTGACCAGATTGGTTTGACCACCTAGCCACCAGCACGCTAGCTCAGGTCCCCGCGGAGCGTCAAGGGCAAACTAGTTGTTTGTGCAACTACATGCTACGATGTGCGCAACGACCAAGGGGACGCCATGAAGCTGGAGGGCCTGCACCACATCACGATGATCACCGGCGACGCGAACGCGAACGTCGCGTTCTACGCCGACACGCTCGGCCTGCGGCTCGTGAAGAAGACCGTGAACTTCGACCAGCCGGACGCCTACCACCTCTACTTCGGGGACGAGACCGGCGCGCCCGGCTCGATCCTCACCTGGTTCGAGTTCCCGGGCGCGGCGCCGGGCAGCGCGGGGATCGGGGACGTCCACACGCTGCAGCTCGGCGTCGCGTCCGCGGCGTCGCTCGACTTCTGGGCCGAGCGGCTCGACGGCGCGGAGCGCGACGGCGACGTCCTGCGCTTCACCGACCCGGACGGGCTCGCGCTGGAGCTCGTCCCCGGCGTCAACCCGCCGCTGACCGCGCTCCACCCGGAGATCCCGGCCGAGCACGCGATCACCGGCCTCGAGGGCGCCCGCGCGTACGCCGGCTTCGCCGGCGTCGAGGAGCGATTGCTGACCGGCACGCTCGGGTTCACCTGGCTCGGCGACGGCGAGTACCGGCTCGACGGCGCGGAGCGCGGCTTCCGCTGGGGCTACGACGCGCCGGTCGCGAACGGCCGGCCCGGCGCGGGCACCGTCCACCACATCGCCTGGGCGGCGCGCGACGAGGACCACCTCGCCTGGCAGGCGCGGGTGGCCGACGCCGGCGGATTCGTGACCGACGTGCGCGACCGCGACTACTTCCGCTCGATCTACTTCCGCGAGCCGCGCGGCGTCCTGTTCGAGATCGCCACGCTCTCCCCCGGGTTCGCGGTCGACGAGGACCCGGCGCACCTCGGCGAGGCGCTCAGGCTGCCCGCGCAGCACGAGCACCTGCGCGAGCGGCTGGAGCGCACGCTCGCCCCCGTCGAGAACCCGCGCACGCGGGTGCGGGCATGAGCGCGCTGACCTACCGCGAGCGGCCGGCCGCCGGGGACCCGGCCGGCCTGCTCGTGCTCCATCACGGGCGCGGCGCCGACGAGCACGACCTGCTCGGGCTCGGCGACGTGCTCGACCCGGAGCGGCGGCTGCACGTCGTGACGCCGCGCGCCCCGCTCACGCTGCCGGGCTGGCCCGGCTTCCACTGGTACGTCGTGCCGCGCGTCGGCTACCCCGACCACGACACGTTCCACGCCGCCTACGCGGCGCTCGCGGAGCTGCACGACGAGCTGTGGGAGCGCACCGGCATCGGCCCGGAGCGGACCGTGTTCGGCGGCTTCTCGATGGGCTCGGTGATGAGCTACTCGCTGGGGCTCGGCGCGGACCGCCCGGCGCCCGCGGGGATCATGGCCTTCTCGGGCTTCATCCCCGTGGTGGACGGCTGGACGCCCGACCTGGCGGGCCGGGCGTCGACGCCGGTGTTCATCGCGCACGGCCGCAACGACCCGGTCATGGAGATCGGGTTCGCGCGGCGCGCGCGCGACCTGCTGGAGGAGGCGGGCCTGCCGGTCAGCTACCACGAGTCCGATGCGGCGCACCACATCGATCCCGCGCACGTCCCGGCGGCCGTGGACTGGCTGCCGCTCTAACGGGCGGCAGGGCGCCGCCGCGCGGTGCGGCGGCGCGGGCCGGTCCCGTCGAGGGTCCGGCGCTGGAGGTCTCGTGCGATGAAGAAGGCGATGGGATCCATGGACTGCATGGTGCTCCCATCTGTCCATCAGTTCAAATTACCTTCTCATCGATCCTATAAGCTCGTGCCTATGCTCGACCCACGCCGCCTGCTCACCTTCGGCGAGGTCGCCCGGCGCGGCTCCTTCTCGCGCGCGGCCGAGGCGCTCGCGCTGACGCAGCCGGCCGTCTCCCAGCAGGTCGCCGCGCTCGAGCGCCAGCTCGGCGTCCGGCTGCTCGACCGCGGGCCGGGCGGCCCGTCGGTCACCGAGGCGGGCGCGCTGCTGCTCGCGCACGCCGACGCGGTCGCCGACCGGCTCGGCCAGGCCGACGCCCAGGTCGCCGAGCTCGCCGGCGCCGACCGCGCGACGCTGCGGCTCGGCGCGTTCCCGAGCGCGCTGGCCTCGATCGTCCACCGCGCGATCAAGCGCCTCCACGACGAGCGGCCGGAGCTGCTGTTCGACGTCGTCGAGGGATCGGCGGCGCGAGTCCGGCGCCGCCGTCGCCGCGGGCGACCTGCACCTCGCCGTCTGCTTCCAGGACGCGAGCGCGCCGCCGCACGACCCCGAGGGGACCGAGCGGCACGTGTTCGGCGAGGAGCCGATGCTCGCCGGCCTCGCGCTCGACCACCCGCTGGCGGGCCGCGACTCGATCCGGCTGGCGGAGCTCGCGGACGCGACGTGGACGGCGCCGTCGCGCGAGCACCTGATCCACCGCACGTGCGTGAGGGCGGGCTTCGAGCCGCACATCGCCTACGTGACGCGCGACCCGCTCGCGATCGCCGGCCTGATCGGCGCGGGGCTCGCGGTCTCGCTCGTCCCGCGGCTGCTGGAGGGGCGGCTGCCCGGCGTCGCGCTCGTCGAGGTCTCCGACCACGCGCCGCTGCGCACGCTCTACGCGCTGACCCCGGCCTCCGGCACGCGGCCGGAGGCGCTCGCCTTCATCGCCGCGCTCAGCGATACGCCGGCAGGCCCGTGAGCGCCTGCCCGAGCACGAGCGTGTGGATGTCCGCCGTGCCCTCGTAGGTCACGACCGACTCCAGGTTGTTCATGTGCCGGATCACCGGATACTCGAGCGTGATCCCGTTCGCGCCGAGCACCTGGCGCGCCTCGCGGGCCACCTCCAGCGCGGCGTTCACGTTGGCGAGCTTGCCGAAGCTGACGTGCTCGCCGCGGAGCGTCCCGCCGTCCTTCATGCGGCCGAGGTGGAGCGCGAGCAGCGCGCCCTGGTTGACCTTCAGCAGCATCTGGGCGAGCTTGGCCTGGGTGAGCTGGAAGCCGCCGATCGGCTTCCCGAACTGCTCGCGCGTGCGGCTGTACTCGAGCGCCGACTCGAAGCAGGCGCGCATCGCGCCCGCCGCGCCGAAGATGATCCCGAAGCGGGCCTCGTTCAGGCACGAGAGCGGCGCGCCGAGCCCGGCCGCCTCGGGCAGCTGCGCCTCGGCGGGGAGGCGCACGTCGTCGAGGATCAGCTCGGAGGTGATCGAGGCGCGCAGCGAGAGCTTCTGGTGGATGTCCTGGGTGGTGAAGCCGGGCGTCCCCTTCGGCACGAGGAACCCGCGCACGCGATCGTCCGTGCGCGCCCAGACCACGGCGACGTCGGCGACCGAGCCGTTCGTGATCCACATCTTCGTGCCGCTCAGGATCCAGTCGTCGCCGTCGCGGCGCGCGCGGGTGCGCATCGAGCCGGGATCGCTGCCCGCGTCGGGCTCGGTCAGGCCGAAGCAGCCGATCGCGTCGCCGGCGGCCATCCGCGGGAGCCACTCCTCCTTCTGCTCCTCCGAGCCGTAGCGCCAGATCGCGAACATCGACAGCGAGCCCTGGACGGAGACGAGCGAGCGCAGGCCCGCGTCGCCGGCCTCGAGCTCCAGGCAGGCGAGGCCGTAGGCGGTGGCGCTCGAGCCCGCGCAGCCATAGCCCTCGAGGTGCATCCCGAGCAGGCCGAGGTCGCCCAGCCCCTTGGCGAGCTCGCGCGACGGCAGCTCCCCCGCCTCGAACCACTCGGCCACGTCCGGCAGCAGCTGCTCGCGCACGTAGGACCGGACGGTGTCGCGGATCAGCTTCTCCTCGTCGGAGAGCAGCGCGTCGAGGCGCAGGAAGTCCGCGGTGTTCAGCTCGGGCGGTGCGGACGCGGTCGGGGTGGCCATGGCTGGAGGACCTCCTAGAAGGCGGCGCGCAGCCTCGGCAGCACGTCGCGGGCGAACTGCTCGAGGAAGCGCGCCTGGTCGGCGCCGGGGGCGTGGAAGATCAGCTCGTCGAAGCCCAGCTCGACGTACGGGCGGATGCGGTCGACGACCTCGTCGGGGTCGTCGGAGACGATGAAGCGGGTGCTGGCGCGGTCGCGGTGCTCGTCGGCGAGCCGCTCCATCTCGATCGGGTCCTCGACGCCGGACTTCTCCTCGCCGGAGAGGGCGAGCGCGGCCCACCAGCCGCACGCCTCCTCGGCGTACGCGCGGTCGTGGTCGTAGGAGACCTTGATCTCGATCATGCGCGGGAGCGCGTCGGGGTCGCGGCCGGCCGCGTGCGCGCCCTCCTCGAGCTTGCCGATCAGCTCGGTGTAGAGCTCCTCCGGCTTGCCGCTCGTGCAGATGAAGCCGTCGCCGATCCGGCCGGCGAGCTTGGCCGCGAGCGGGCCGGAGGCGGCCATGTAGATCGGCACGGGCTCGTCGGGGCGGTCGTAGACCGTGGCGCGATCGGTCTTGTAGAACTCGCCCTCGAAGCTGACGCGCTCCTCGGTCCAGAGCTGCTTGATCAGGCGCACCGCCTCGGCGAGCCGCTGGCGCCGCTCCTTGCCGCCCGGCCACGCGCCCGCCGTCACCGGCGTCTCGTTCATCGCCTCGCCGGTGCCGACGCCGAGCCAGACGCGGCCGGGGTACAGGCAGCCGAGCGTGGCGAAGGCCTGAGCGACCACCGCCGGTTCGTAGCGCATCGTCGGGGTGAGCACGCTCGTCCCGATCCGCGCGGACTCCGTGCGCGCGCCCGCCGCGCCGAGCCACGGCAGCGCGGCCGGGGCGTGGCCGCCGTGGTGGCGCCAGGGCTGGAAGTGGTCGGAGAGCGCGATCAGCTCGAGCCCGAGCGACTCCGCGAGCAGCGAGAAGTCGAGCAGCTCGCTCGGGGCGAACTGCTCGGCCGAAGCCTTGTAGCCGTATCGGACGTGACGGGCGATGCGCCGGAGTCTACGAACGCGCACTGCCGCGTGCGCGCCTCGACTAGGCTCGGACCAGGCATGGCAGCACACGGGGAGCCATCCACGACCGGCATCAGCGGTGCCGGCGCCGTCCTGCGCCTGATCCGGCACGGCGCCGCGACCACCCGCAGCGACCTCGTGACGACCACCGGCCTCGCCCGCTCGACGATCTCGCAGCGCGTCGACGCGCTGATCTCGCGCCGGCTGCTCGTGTCCGACACGGACGTCACGGCGACCGGCGGGCGGCCCGCCCAGGTGCTGAGCTTCAACCACCGCGCGGGCGTCGTGCTGGCGGCGGACCTCGGCGCCACCCACGCGCGCCTCGCGCTGTGCGACCTGGCCGGCGACGTCCTCGCCGAGGAGGCGCACGACATCGCGATCGCCGACGGCCCGGAGACGGTGGTCGCGTGGCTCGAGGGACGCTTCGACGCGCTGCTCGCGGCCGCGGCCGACGGCGCCGCCCCTGCTGGGGATCGGGCTCGGGCTGCCGGGGCCGGTCGAGCACCCGGCGGGGATCCCGATCGCGCCGCCGATCATGCCCGGCTGGGACGGCTATCCCGTCGCGCCGCGGCTCACGCACCGGTTCGGCGCGCCGGCGCTCGTCGACAACGACGCGAACCTGATGGCGCTGGGCGAGCGGACCCGCGCGTGGCCGGACACCGAGCACTTCATGTTCGTCAAGGTCGGGACCGGGATCGGCGGCGGGCTGATCTCGCACGGGCGCCCGATGCGCGGCGCGCAGGGCGCGGCGGGCGACATCGGGCACATCCACGTGCGCGACCACGACGACGTGCTCTGCCGCTGCGGCAACCGCGGCTGCCTCGAGGCGGTCGCGGGCGGCGGCGCGCTCGCCGCGCAGCTCGGCGAGCTCGGGCGTGCGCGACGTCGTGCGCCTGTTCCGCGAGGGCCGGCCCGAGGTGACGGCGATGATCCGCCAGGCCGGCCGCCAGCTCGGCGAGGTGCTCGCCGCCTCGGTCAACGCGTTCAACCCGGCGGTGATCGTCATCGGCGGCGACCTCGCCGAGGCCGACGAGCCGCTGCTCGCCGGCGTGCGCGAGATCGTCTACCAGCGCTCCGTGCCGCTCGGGACCCGCTCGCTGCGGATCGTCCCGTCCGAGCTCGGCGAGCAGGCGGGCGTGATCGGCGCGGCGACGATGGCGATCGAGCACGTGCTCGAGCCCGGCTCGGTCGACCGGATGCTGGCGGCGGTCCTCTGATGCCGGATCCCGGGCTGCTGCTCGTCGCCGAGGTGCACGCGCTGGTCGGGCGCGACGCCGAGGCGCGCGCCGCGCTGGACGACCTGGCGGACGGCAGCGCCGGCGAGCCGGGGCTCGTGAGCTTCCGCGTGCTGGCGGCCGGCGCGCCGGGCGAGTACGTCCTGCTCGGGGCGTGGACGGACGACGCGGCCCTGCGCGAGCACTACCGCACCCCGCACTACCGCCGCTACCGCGAGCGGATCGGGGAGCTGCTCGCGCGGCCGAGCGACGTCGTCGTGCACCACGTGCGCGAGACCGTGCACGCGCGCGACCCGAACCCGCCCGATCCCGGGCTGCTCGGGTAGACCGGGCCGGCGGGTCCGTCCGCCGGCCCGGAGCCCGTCGTTCAGCGGCCCCACCAGTGGTGGTCGTCCTTGCCCTGGAGCACGTCGAACAGGTCGGTGTGGTCGGTCGTGCCGAGGATCGCGGCGCCGCCCGGGCCGCCGCCCCAGATCGGGACCACGGAGCCGGTGTGCTGCTGGCTCAGCGTGCTCGCCGCCGGGCGCGTCGTCGCCGCCGGCCGTCCCGTACGTGACGCGCATCGTCTGCCCGTCCTTCGTGGTCAGGTTGTTCGAGTAGCCGGTCGGGTTGCCGGTCCCGCTCGTGTCCTCGCCCACGATCTGGCTCGTGTGCGCGTGGTCGGCGGTGACGACGATCAGCGTGTCGGGATGCGTGCGCTGGTAGTCGAGCGCGACGCCGATCGCGTTGTCGAACGCGACCGTCTCGCCGATCTGCGCGCACGCGTTCGCCGCGTGGTCCTGCTTGTCGATCGACGCGCCCTCGACCTGGAGGAAGAACCCCTTGCGGTTGCGCGGCGAGTCGAGCAGCTGGATCGCCTTGCGCGTCATGTCGGTCAGGCTCGGCTCGTTCGCCGGCCGGTTCGTCGTCACGCACTTCTGCGCGGGCGTCCCGTCGCCGAGCGTGGCCACCGGCCCGTTCCACTCGGTCGTCATGGTCCCGCCGGTGAACAGGCCGAGCAGCGGCTTGTCCGACGCGCGCGCCGCGGCGAGCTGGTCGGCGGTCGTGATCTCCGTGTAGCCCTGGCGCGCAGCCGACTGCTCGACGGTCTTCCCCGCGTCGGGGCCGCCGGCGATCGTCTGCGTGAAGCGGTTGCGCCCGCCGCCGAGGACGACGTCGACGTGATGGTCGACGGTCTGCTCCGCGATCGAGCCGAGCCCGCCCGCGGCCTTGGTCTCCTGCGGGCAGGTGGTGACCGTGTCCTGCGGGCCCTGGCAGCCGCGGATCGAGATGTGCGAGTTCAGCACCGCCGGCGTGGCGTCGGTGATCTCCGCGGTCGAGACGTTGCCGGTCGCCTTGCCCGCCCGCTGCGCCTTCTCGAGCACGGTCGTGAGGTTCTTGCCGGGCACGTTGAGCGCCGTGCTCGGGCCTTGCGAGATCCGCTCGTCGATCGTCTTCTGCCCGGTCGCCCACATCGTGCCGGTCGAGGCCGAGTCGGGGTCGTAGTCGGGCAGCAGCGGCGCCGTGCCGGGCTTCACCGACCACGTGGTCTGGAAGCCGGTGAACGGCAGCCGGTCGACGTTCATCCGCCCGGCGGCGCCGTACTGGTAGTAGCGGGCGGCGGTGATCTCCTGCGTGCCCATGCCGTCGCCGAGGAAGAAGATCACGTTCTTCGCCTCGCCCCCGCGCAGCTGCGCGCGGACCTGATCGGTGCGGCTCTGCTCGCCGCCGATCGCGTACGACGCGCCGAGCCCGAGCAGGATCGTCGCGCCGAGGCCGCCGAGCGCGACGGCCAAGCGCTTCCCTTCCAACATCGAGAAACCTCCAATCGGGGAACGGGAGGCACCCTCCTCCTCGCCGCCGCCGCCGGTGTGACCGCGCGGTGAACGCGTCCGACTACGACGTGTCGGGCCCCATCTCGTGGCGCCGCCACGGGCTCGCGGCGCCGAAGTCCTGCGCGGAGCGGCGCCGCATCAGCCGCTTGCCGGCGTCGCCGGGATCGCGCCGCGGGACGCCCAGGTCGTCGAGTCGCAGCGACGTGACGCGGCCGCGCACGAGCCGCCCGTCCGGGGCGAGCCGGACCCGCAGCAGCGCGCTGAGGCTCAGCGTCCCGCCGGTGCCGAAGTTGTCCCAGCCGGCCAGGTTCCCGAGCGAGTAGGCCGCGAGCCGGTCCTTGTAGACCTGCATGCCGCGCAGGACGTGCGGGCCCGAGCCCAGGACCAGGTCCGCGCCCGCGTCGATCGCGACGCGCGCGAACCGGCGGCTGTCGCCGCGGTCCTCGCCGAACTGCTCCTCGGGCCTGCGGCGGCACGTGGGTCTCGTCGCGCCCCTCCGCGCCCGCGTGCAGGAGGCAGACGACGATCTCCGCCTTCGCGTCGGCGGCCCGGACCAGCGCGCGGACGACGTCGTCGTCGCTCATCGCGGAGCTCCACGGGTAGGTCGAGAAGCCGAGGAACGCGATCCGGGTGCCGTTGCGCTCGATGACCGTGATCTCGCCGGGCGCGCCCACCGCGCCGACCTTCGCGGCGGCGAGCGCGTCGCGCGTGCCGCGCCAGCCCAGCGGGCCGAAGTCGAAGGCGTGGTTGTTGGCGGTGTTGACGATGTCGACGCCCGCCCGCCGGAGCGTGCGCGGCGTTCTCCGGCGGGGCCTGGAAGGCGAAGCAGTCCGGCTCGACCTCGACGCCGCACTTGGAGCCGCCGCCCGGCGCGAACGTGCCCTCGAGGTTGACGGCGGCGAGGTCGGCCCGGCGCAGGGTCCGCGCGACGTTGCGCAGCTCGGGCCAGCCGCGCGCCGGCGGCAGGCCGAACGACGAGCCCAGCGTCGTGTCGCCGCCCCAGACGATGGTCACCGGGCCGCCGGGCGGGCGCTGCCGGGGCGGTGCGGGGTCGTCCCCGGACCGGAGCGCGAGCACGCCGGCCGCGATGCCGGCCACGGCGAGGCCGGCGAGCGCGCCCGCCACCAGGCGCCGCGTGGGGGGCGCGGCCATCCGGGCAACGGTACGCGGCGCGGCGGCGTGCTCAGAGCCGCGGGTGGCGCTCGAGGTCGAGCCGCAGCTCGGCCGAGATCGCGTGGCCCGGCAGCCCCTCGGCGCGCGAGATCGCGACCGCCGGGACCGCCAGCCGCCGGCTCGCCTCAGGCGAGAGCCGCTGGAACGTCAGCATCTTCAGGTACGACCCGACCCACAGCCCGCCGGTGAAGCGCGCGCCGAGCGCCGTCGGCAGCGTGTGGTTCGTCCCGACCGCCTTGTCGCCGAACGTCACGTTCGTGGTCTCCCCCACGAACACCGTGCCGTAGTTGCGCAGCCGCGCCTCGTACCAGTCCGGGTCGCTCGACCTGGAGCTCGAGGTGCTCGGGCGCGAACGCGTCGGAGAGCCGCACGGCCTCCTCGGCGTCGTCGGCGACGACGACCGAGCCGAGCTCGCGCCAGGCGATCCCGGCGACCTCGGCGGTCGGCCACTCGGCCAGCAGCCGGTCGACCTCGGCGAGCACCGCGTGGCCGAGGCGCTCGGACGGCGTCACGAGCAGGGCCGGCGACGTCGGGCCGTGCTCGGCCTGGCCGAGCAGGTCGGCGGCGACGACGGTCGGGCGCGCGGTCTCGTCGGCGATCACGAGGATCTCGGTCGGGCCGGCGAGGAGGTCGATGCCGACGATCCCGAACAGCTGCCGCTTCGCCTCCGCGACGTAGGCGTTGCCCGCGCCGACGAGCAGGTCGATCGGCTCCAGCCCCGGGAGGGCGCCGTGCGCGAGCGCGCCCATCGCCTGGACGCCGCCGATCGCGTAGACCGCGTCGGCGCCCGCGGCGCGCAGCGCGTAGAGCGTGGCGTCGGGCACCCCGTCCGGCCCGGCCGGCGTCGCGGCCGTGACGCGCTCGACGCCCGCGACCTTCGCGACGAGCACGCTCATCAGCGCGCTGCTGATCAGCTTGTAGCGGCCCCCGGGGATGTAGGCGCCGACGCGACCCACCGGCACGTGGCGATGGCCGAGGACGACGCCCTCGCCGATCTCGGTCTCGAGGTCGAGCAGCGTCGCGCGCTGCGCCTCGGCGAAGCCGCGGATCTGCGCGGCGGCCGTGTCGATGTGGCCGGCCAGCTCGGCCGGCACGGCGCCGGCGGCGCGCTCCACCTCGGTGTCGGCGACGCGGAAGTCCGGCGGATCCCAGCCGTCCAGCTTCACCGACCACTCGCGCACGGCCGCCTCGCCGCGCGCGGCGATGTCGTCGAGGATCACCGCGACCGTGCGCGAGACCTCCGGGTCGGGCCGCGCGACGTGGTCGCGCCCCTGCTTCAGGTAGCGAGCCACGCGTCCCCCGTCCGGCCGCGCGGGCGCAGCGCCGCCCGCAGCAGCACGGCGTAGCCGACGCCGAGCGCGAGCGGCATCTCGACCGCCATCATCAGCCCGCCGGCGAGCCGCTGGTCGGCGATCCCGCCGCTGACCGCGTCCGGGTACAGCGCCACCGGCGCGCCGATCAGCACCGCGGCGAGCAGCGCGCCGCCGAGCGTCCCGAGCAGCAGGTAGACCGCCTGCCCGGCGGGCTCGAGCCGCCGGACGGACGGCAGCGGCCGGAGCAGGTGGAACCAGAACAGCAGCCCGATCCAGACGAGCGTGAGGTGCTCGAGCGGATGCAGGACCGGCGACGCCGCGGCGGCCGCGTACACCGACGGGACCTGCCAGGCGGCGGCGACGCCGACGAAGAGCGCGAGCGCCAGCGCGGGCGCGCCGAGCAGCGCCAGCGCGCGCAGCCCGCGGCTCCGGCGCGCGACCGGGCCGCCGACCGCACGGGTCAGCGGCGCGGCGAGCTGGGCGTCGAGCCCGAGCAGCAGGAGGACGGGCGCGACGTTGAGCAGCAGCTCGTGCTGGGCCATGTGGGCGACGAGCGAGCCGTCGTCCGCCCAGCCGTCGAGCGGCGACGCGAGCGCGGCGGCGATCGCGGCCAGCCCGAGGGCGAAGGCGGCCGCGCGGAGCGGGCGGACCACGCCGCGGCGGCGCCACACGCGGTGCGCGAGCGCCGCGTAGCCGGCCGCGTACAGCGCGAGGACGGGCGCGAGCGCGGTCACGCCAGCCCCGCCAGGAGACCCGCCGGGATCACGACCGCCCCGACCACGATCAGCGCCGCGCCCGCGCCGCGGTCGAGCGCCGGCTTGCCCTCGGCGAGCCGCGCGCCGAGCGTCTCCCACTGCGCCGGCGCGAGCAGGATCGGCAGCACGAACGGCAGCGCCATCGTCGCCGCGTAGAGCATCACCAGGCCGGCGCCCGCCCAGGCGTGGTCGGCCGCGCCGGCGAACACGGCGAGCGCGTACACGTACGGCCCGCAGCACGTGGCGCAGTACTGGCCGAACGCGACGCCGGCGCGCAGCGGGTGGCCGAACGAGGCGCGGCCGGAGCGCAGCAGGTAGAGCGGCCCGCGGCACGCCGAGAGCCAGCGCGGCGCGATCCGGTCGAGCGCCGCGAGCCCGAGCACGATCGCGCCGATCCCGCCCGCGACGGCGAGCACCCAGGCGCCGCCGCCCAGCAGGTGCGCGAGCGCGCCCAGCACGAGCGCGACCGGCAGGTAGAACAGCAGGTACCCGGCGGTGAACCGCAGCGCCGCTCCGCGCACGCCGGCGCCGCCGGTCGCCGCGGCGCGCCGGCGCAGGACCATGTGCAGCGTCGCCGCCATCTGCAGCTCGCACGGCGCCATCACCGCGAAGCCGGCGCCGAGCAGCACGACGCCGCCGACCACCGGGGTCCACTCCGGCGCGGCCGCCGCGGTCGCCACGGCGGCGGCCAGCAGCACGGCGGCGCCGAGCAGGCCGGCCAGCCGCCACGGGCCGGCGGAGACGACGGGCACGGCGGCGGGACCTACTCGGCGCCGAGCCCCGCGGCGTCGCCCTCGTCCTGCGGCGCGTCGCCGTCGTGGTGGAGCCGGAAGTCGAGCCCCTGGATCGAGTTGCGGCCCTCGTAGGCCCACTCCATCCCGTGCTCGCCGACGTCGATCGTGTTGTGGCTCGCCTTGCCGAGCAGCGCCTCGTTGCCGGGGATCGTGCTCCAGGCGCTGTTGAGCAGCACCGTCGGCTCGCCGTCCGGGCCGCGGAACGGCTCCATCTGCGTGTCGATCGCCAGCCCGTCCTTGTGCGGATGGCCGACCTTCACGGAGCCGTTGCCGCCCTCGATCGAGTACTCGATCGGGACGCGGTACTGCGCGACGCGGTCGCTGATCAGCCCGGCGAGATCCGCGAGCGGACCGCCGAGCCGGCCCTGGAAGGCGTCGAGCAGCGCCTCGTACTGCTCGTCGTTCACGTTGTCGCTGACGAACGCGACCTCGCGCCAGTTGCCCGCGTGGACGTGGCCGGGGATCTGGACGAGGCTGATCAGCGTGGTGCCGCTCAGGTCGACGCCGCGCGAGTGGCCCTCGCGGATGTGGTAGCCGGTGAACGAGTTGCAGAACCCGCCGTCGGGGTCGTCCGCGACCCAGCACGGGCACGGTGCCATGCACGAGCACGCCTCGATCAGGTCACCGCGCAGGTCGTACGCCGTTGCGATCTCCGTCGCCATCCTCTGCCTCCTCCGCCGAAATGGGCCGGCGGCATCGTGCGCGCCACCGACCCGATTGTCAATGTCCGCGATGCGGCAAACTCTAGTAAATCTGTAGACTAGATGTTGTAATCCACCAGATCGCGATCGTCGCGTGCATGGACGCGCGGCTCGACCCGTACGCGCTGCTCGGCCTGAGCGAGGGCGACGCGCACGTGATCCGCAACGCGGGCGGCGCCGTGACCGACGATGCGATCCGCTCGCTCGCGATCTCCCAGCGGCTCCTGGGGACCGAGGCGATCGTGCTGATCCACCACACGGACTGCGGGAAGCTGACGTTCGGCGACGCGGAGTTCCGCGGCGCCGTCGAGTCCGACACCGGCATCCGCCCGCCGTGGGCGGCCGAGACCTTCAGCGACCTCGACGACGACGTCCGGCAGTCGATCTCCCGCATCAAGGCGTCGCCGTTCGTGCCGCGCCGCGACGACGTGCGCGGCTTCGTCTACGACGTCGCGACGCGGGCGCTGCGCGAGGTCGCTTGAGCCACTACGCGTCGTAGATGTGAACGCGGACGCGCGCCGCGGGGGTAGGGGACCGGAATGCGGAAACTCACGCTCTCACTCCTCGCGGCGGCGCTGCTCGCCGTCGCCCCTGCCGCGGCCTCCGCGCAGGCGCCCGGCCAGCAGATCCCGGTTCCCGGCCCGACCCTGACCAAGCTCGGCTCGACGCCGATGATCGAGCTCTGGGACGGCGGCGGCGGCCTCCCCTACCTCGGCGCGTCCGCGTCCTACAACGCCGGCGACTGGGAGAACGCCCTGCGCACGTACCACGACTCGGGCGTCTACGAGCAGCAGATCGCCAAGGTCGACAACGTGGCGAAGCTGTGGCTCTCGCGCGCCGGCGCGCGCCACGGCAACGCGCGGTTCGCGTTCAAGCGGCGCGGCGCGCACCACGTCAAGCTCGTCCGCACCGCGCGCCACGGCGGCGGGCGCGGCAAGCCGGCGATCGTCTTCGACATCGACGAGACGCTGCTGTCCAACTACTCCGCGATCGACAAGGACAACTTCACCTTCGGGCCCGCCTCGCAGGCGGAGGCGACCGACGAGGTCGGCACGGCGATCGCGCCGTCGCTCGCGCTCTACCGCTACGCGGTGAGCCACGGCATCACGCCGTTCCTGATCACCGGGCGGCGCGAGAACACCCGCGCGCACACCGCGAGCAACCTCGCGCGCGAGGGCTTCACGGGCTACAAGGAGCTCGTCCTCAAGCCGCAGGACTCGACCGCGACGACCGTCGACTACAAGGCGGGCGCGCGCGCGGCGATCGAGGCGCAGGGCTACCGGATCCTCGCCGGCGTCGGCGACCAGTACTCCGACCTCGCCGGCGGCCACGAGGCCGTCGCGTTCAAGCTGCCCAACCCGTTCTACTTCCTGCCGTAGCGGCCCGCGGCCCGCGCCTCGCCCGAGGCGCGGGCCGCATCCGCGTCAGCCGCGGAGCCAGTCCGCGAACGTGGGGCCGGTGAGGATCGCGTCCGGGCCGGGCAGCGCCCCGCCGTTCGCGTAGAGCTCGGCGTCGGGCATCGACGGGTCCATCGCGGACTCGATCCGGAGCGCCTCGCCGCGCTCGGCGACGAGCAGCTTCGCCGCGTCCTCCAGCGACTCCGGGCGCGGCCCGGCGACCTCGGTGGTCGCGCCGGCCGCGAAGTCCGCGGCGATCGCGGCGTCGACGACCACCTCGGCGACCGCGCGGGCGGCGACCAGCTGCGTCCGCATCTTCCAGACGTGGCTGACGTCGCCCTGCCGGCCCCAGTCGACGAGCTGCGAGACGAACTCGTGGAACTGCGCGGCGCGGACGATGTGGACCGGGATCGGCCCGGCGAGCGCGATCCGCTCCTGCGCCAGCTTGGCGGCGTTGTAGCCGCCGCTGAAGCGGTCGATCCCGACGATCGAGACGACGACCATCCGCTCCACCCCCGCGCGCTCGCCCGCGGCCTGCAGGTTGCGCGCCGCGGCGGTGAAGAAGGCGGTCGCCTCCGCCTCGTCGGGCGACGGCCCGGTGGCGGCGTCGATGATCGTGCCGGCGCCGTCGAGCGCGGCGTCGAGCCCCTCGCCGGTGATGACGTCGACGCCGGTCGACCGGGACATCGGGACCGCCTCGTAGCCGCGCTCGCGGAGCAGCTCGACGATGGGGGAGCCGACGCGGCCGGTGCCGCCGGCGACGGCGATCTTGCGCTGCATGATGTGCCTCCTGATCGTGTGGTCTGGAGGGATGACCCGCGGCCGGGCCGGGATGTGACACGGCCCGCTACACGAGGTCGGCCACCGCGCCGAGCCCGAAGCCGCGCAGCTCCTCGACGTCGGCGGGATCGACCGGCGCGCGCGGCGACGCGGCCAGCTGCGCCTCGAACGCGCCGGCCGCCCCGGCGCTCGCGCCCGGCCCGTCGAGCCGGTAGCGCGGCGGCAGCATCGGGCCGAACAGCAGCGGCTCGGTCAGCTCGGGCCGCGCGAGCAGGTCCGGCGCGACGCCGAGCTCGGCGGCGACCGCGGTCGCGAACACGTTGTGGACCTCGAGCGGCGGCGGCGGGGTCGCGAGCGCGCGGCGCATCGCCGCGCCGTCCGGCGGCTCCGCGTCGCCGGCCCAGAGCGCGACGAGCCAGCGCGCCTGGAGCTCGAGCAGCGGGAAGAAGGGACCCTGCGCCGGGAACATGCCCACCGCGCCGAACCGGGGAAGGTCGGGGTGCAGCGCGCGCCGGTAGAGCCGGAGGTCCGGGCCGGTGACCGCCCACACGGCCGGGTCCAGGAACGGCAGGTCGAGCTCGTACCCGGTCGCGCAGACGATCGCGTCGACCGGCGCCCGCGTCCCGTCCGCGAAGCGCACCGCGTCGCGCTCGACGGCCGCGATCGCGGGGCGGCACACGATGCTCCCGTCCGCGACCTGGGCCAGGTAGTCCTGGCAGAGCGACACCCCGGCGACGAGGATGTCGGGGTCCGGCTCCGGCGCGCCGAACGACGCGGGGTCGCCGGCGACCCGGAGGATCCGCTCGCGCAGCCGGCGGCCGAACTCCGCGGGCGGGAGCTCCGCGCGCTCGAGCGCGCCGAACGCCGTGTACCACTGCCAGTCCGACGAGACGCCGTCGACGACCTTGCTGATCACGTAGCGCGGCTTGCGGAAGGCCGAGATCACGTCCGCGGTCCCGGCGAGGTCGGACGCGATCTCCAGCCCGCTGATGCCGTTGCCGTAGACGAGCACGCGGCGGCCGCGGAACGGCTCGGCGCCCGGGTAGTCGAACGCGTGCAGCAGCTCGCCGCCGAACCGGTCCATCCCCGGCGGCAGGCTCGGGCGGCGGAAGCGGCCGGAGGCGACGGCGACGGCGTCGAAGCGCTCGCCGTCGACCTCCCAGCCCGGCGCCACGTGCTCGACGCGCGTGCCGAAGCGGATCCGCGGCGTCACCCCGAACGCGTCGGCGTACGCGCGCAGGTAGGCGTGGATCTGCTCGGCGGCCGGGTGCAGCGGGTGCGAGTCGGGCGCCGGGAAGTCCGAGAACGCCGTCATCGCGCGGCTCGTGTTCGTGTGCATCCCCGGCCACACGCCGCTGTGCGCGGCGCCGGTCTGCCACTGGCCGCCGAGGTCGTCGCTCGCCTCGAACACGGTCGTGTCGAAGCCGGCCTCGAGCGCGTGCTTCGCGGTCGCGAGGCCGCTCGGCCCCGCGCCGATCACCGCGATCCGAGCGCCCTCCGGGAGCCGCATCGGACGACGTCAGGGGATCCCGGGCGCCGGATCGTCGTTGCCGAGCGGCTCGGGCGCGACCGGCCCGTCGCCCTCCCACTCGACGTCGGCGTCGAGCGGGACGGCGTCCGGCGCGATCATCCCCGGGTCGTCCGGCGGGTTGTCCGACTGGGCGGCGCCGAGCGACGCGTCCCGGCGGGCCGGCGGCTGCGCGGCGGGCGGCAGCGCGTGCGGCTCGACCGCGGCGAGCGCGTCGGCGACCGCCCGGTCGCCGTCGATCACCGGCACCGCCAGCTGCGCGAGCTCGGCGCGCGCGAGCGCCTCGACGACGACGAGCGCGGCGTCGTCGCGGTTGAGCGTCAGCGGCTGCCCGGGCGCCACCGACGTCGTGACCCGGCCGCTGCCGGGCGCCTCCGTGAGGGCGCCGAAGCGGAGCGCCGTCCACGGCAGCAGCAGCTGCGCGAGCACGTGCTCGGCGCTCCGCTTGGCCGCGAGGAACTCGCCGACGGTCCCGTCGCGGCGGCCGGGGCGGCCCGCGCCGATGACGCTGCAGAGGACGAAGCGCGAGAGCTCGTAGCGGGCGGCCGCCTCGGCCAGCTTCGCCGCGCCGCCCGCGTCGACCGACGCGAGCTCGCCGCGATGCCGCGCGCCGGCGGCGAACACGGCCGCGTCGCAGCCCTGGGCGGTCCACTCCACGTCGCCGCGCAGGTCCGCCACCACGGCGTCGGCGCCGACGCCGCGCAGGGCGTCGGCCTGGCCTTCGGTGCGGACGAGCGCGCGCACGCGGTGACCGCGATCCAGCAGGAGCGCCACGATGCGCTGCCCGAGGCGGCCGTGCGCGCCGGCGACGAGGACGACCATGCGGGGACTCTAACCTGCGTGCCCCCTGGGGCGCCGGAGCCGCGCGAGGATCCGCGCCAGCCGGTCGCGCACGACCAGCGCGGCGAGGCGATGGTCAGAGCGCCGGCATGAGCTCGGCGGCGGCGCGCTCGATCTGACGCGCCTCGTCGCCGAGCGGGAAGAGCAGGACCCGCTGACAGCCCGCCTCGGCGTAGCGCGAGAGCAGCTCGGCGCAGTGCTCCGGCGGACCGACGCAGAGCTGCTCGCGGAGCAGCTCCGGATCGCGCCGGAGGAGCGGGCCCAGCACGTCGCGCAGCACCCGCTCGGCGTCGCGCCGGTCGTCCGTGATCCAGGTCCACATCGTGACGAGGGCGTTCGGGAACCCGTCGGCGAGCGTCGCGCGCGCACGCGCGAACCGGTCAGGGGTCGTGTTGTAGGCCGACGCGAGCCAGCCGTCGCCGAGCCGGGCGACCCGCCGCAGGCCGGCGCGGGAGCCCCAGCTGCCGATCCAGACCGGCACGCCGCCGGGGCGCCGCGCCGCCGGCGCCAGCGGCCCGGGCGGGAGCGGGTGGAAGCGCGGGGCCGCCGGCGGCGGCTCGTCGCGCAGCAGCGCCCGGAGCACGGCCGTGGCCTCCTCGAAGCGCGCCCAGCGCTGCTCGAACGGCACGCCGAGCGCGGCGAAGTCGCGCTCGGACGAGCCCGGTCCCACGCCGGCGACCACGCGGCCGCCGGAGAGCACGTCGAGCGCCTGCAGGGTCTTCGCGAGCGGCACCGGGCCGCGGAGGGCGACCAGCGAGACCGTCGTGACGAGCTCCATCGCGCCCGAGCGGTCGAGCACCGCGGCCAGCGCGGTCGGGCCGTCCAGCCACGGGGCGCCGAACAGGAAGTGGTCGTTCGCGGCGAGCGCGGCGAGGCCGCACTCGCGCGCCGTGTCGGCCACGGCGGCGAGCCGGGCGAGCGACTGCCCCTCCCCGCCGAACTCGATCAGCGGCAGGTGGACGCCGAGCTCCATGCCTATCCGGCCGCCCGGCACGGGAGCTCCGCCACCAGGCGCGTCCCGCCGCCGGGCGGGCTCTCGACGGCGAGGCTCCCCTCGAGCGCGGCGACGCGGTCGCCGAGCCCCCGCAGCCCGGAGCCGGCGCCGGGGTCGGCGCCGCCGACCCCGTCGTCGCTGATCGCGACCGTCACGCGGCCGTCCGTCCTGCGCAGCGCGACGCTCGCCTCGGTCGCGCGGGCGTACTTCGCGACGTTCGTGAGCGCCTCGGCGACGATGAAGTACACGGCGATCTCGACCGGCTGGGGCAGCCGCTCGTCCGTCGCCGGCGTCGAGCGCGACCGGCACCGGCGCGC
Organism: uncultured Solirubrobacteraceae bacterium; assembly: GCA_963791405.1. GTDB lineage: Bacteria > Actinomycetota > Thermoleophilia > Solirubrobacterales > Solirubrobacteraceae > DASQMT01. The sequence continues at coordinate 46,778 of CAWBSJ010000001.1, forward strand.
GGGCGGCGAGCACCCGCAGCGCGGGGCCGAGGCCGCGCTCGGTCAGCGCGGGCGGGTGGATGCCGCGCGCGAGCTCGCGCAGCTCGCCGAGGCTCGTGTTCAGCTCGTCGCGCGCCCGCTCCAGCAGCGCGGCCGTCGCCGCGTCGCCGTCGATCCGCCGCTGGACCTGGCCGAGCATCAGCGCGAGCGCGACGAGCCGCGACTGGGCGCCGTCGTGGAGGTCGCGCTCGAGCCGCCGGCGCTCGGCGTCCCCGGCCTGCACCAGCCGGGCGCGCGACGCGCGCAGCTCCTCCAGCCGCGCCCGCAGCTCGGCGTCGAGCCCCGCGACATGGCTGCGCAGCAGGCCGGCGAGGAACGCGATCGGCAGCAGCGCGGTCGCGATGAACGCGCCCCACTGCAGGGCGTCCGTCCCGCTCGCCGTGCCGGCCGTGACCAGCAGGAACGTGAGCAGGCCGCAGACGTAGACCGGCGTGAGCTGGAGCCGCTCGAGCGGCGGGGTCCGGGACCAGCGCAGCCCCAGCGCCACGAGCACGACGACGAACAGCGCGACGTAGAGCGCGGCCTGCAGGCCGAACCCGACGTCGGCGAGGTCCGGGTCCTGCCGGACGAGCAGGAGGTTGTCGGGGCAGTCGTCGCAGCTCAGCTCGCGCCGGCCCGCGAACAGCAGCCCCGGGATCCCCGCGACGGTGAACACGAGGTACCCCGCGATCACGACCGCGCGGTCGCGCCCGGACGCGATCCGGCCCGAGGGGAACGTCATCAGGAGCTGCAGGAACACGCCGCCCCAGAGGCCGCCCGCGACCAGCGAGAGCGTGTAGACGAGCGGCGGGTTCGCGAAGGCCAGCGCGGGCACGCACCAGGCGAAGCCGAGCAGCACCATCAGCTCGCCCGTGCGGCTCTCGGGCCGGACGCGCGACGCGTAGAGCCCGGTGCCGACGAAGCTCCAGATCACGATCGGACCGAGCACCGCCCAGGCGACCTGGGCGTCCGCGCGGTCGCTGACGAGCACGACGGCGACCGTGACCGCGCCGGCCAGGAGCGCGGCGAGCACGACGGCGCGGGTGCGAGCGGCGATCACCCGGGGATCCTCTCCCGATCGCCGCGCGCAGGCAAGCGCGGCCGCTGCGCCGTCAGTCCCGCGCGGGGAGGCGCACCGTGACGCAGAGCCCGCCCGCGGCCCGCGGGGCGAGGGTGAGCGTCCCGTCGTGGGCCTGGGCGATGCTGTTGACGATCGCCAGGCCGAGGCCGACGCCCGCGTGGTCGGTGCGCACGCGCTGACTGCCGCGCTGGAACGGCTCGTCGAACGTCGCGACCTGGTGCGGGGTGAGCTCTGCGCCGGTGTTCTCGACCGTCAGCACCACGCTCCCGGGGTGCGCGCCGGTCGTGACCCACACGGTGCCCTGCTGCGGACAGGTTGTGGACGATCGCGTTGTGCACCAGGTTCGTCGCCATCTGCTGCAGGAGGGCGGGTGAGCCGACGGTGGGGGCCGCGTCGCCGGAGGTCTCGATGGTGGCGCCGCGCTGCTCCGCGAACGGGAGCAGCGTCTCGCTGGCCTCCTCGGCGATGAGCGACAGGTCGACGTGCTCCCGGACGAAGGACCGCTGGTCGGCGCGGCTGAGCAGGAGCAGCGCCTCGGTGAGGTCGATCGCCCGGGCGTTGACGGCGTGGAGGCGGTCCACGAGCTCGCCGTTGTCGTGGTCCCGATCGTTGCGGGCGACCTCGAGGAGCGTCTGCGTGACCGCGAGCGGGGTGCGCAGCTCGTGCGACGCGTTGGCGGCGAACCGCTGCTGCTCGGCGACGTGCGCCTCGAGCCGGGCGAGCATGGCGTCGAAGGCGTCGGCGAGCTCGCGGAACTCGTCACGGCGGCCTTCCAGGTGGATCCGGTGGGAGAGCGATCCGGTCGCGGCCATCCGCGCGGCGTTGGTGATGCGGGTCAGCGGGGCGAGCATCTGGCCGGCGAGCAGCCACCCGCCCACGAGCCCGAACAGGAGCAGGAACGCCAGCATGATCGCCACCTTGGGGGCGAACGCGTCCAGGAGGTCGGAGCGTGTCGGGCTGAAGGGGACGAAGCCGTCGGGGGATCGCAGGGCCTCGCGGTCGGGCACGTACCGCAGGAGGAACACCCACACGACGGCGAGCAGCAGGGCGCCCGCGACCATGATGAACCCGGCGTAGCTGAGGGTGAGCTTGAGGCGGGCGCTCAACCCGGGCGCCCTATCCACGGCCTCGTCCTTCGGCCCCGGTGTCGATGCGGTACCCGGCTCCGGGCACGGTGGCGATGATCCAGGGCTCGCCGAGCCGCTTGCGCAGTGCCGAGACGGTGATCCGCACGGCGTTGGTGAACGGGTCCGCGTTCTGGTCCCACGCCTGTCGCAGCAGCTCCTCGGCGCTGACGACGCCGCCCTCGGCGGCGACGAGGACCTCGAGCACGGCGAACTGCTTGCGGGTCAGCGCGACGTAGCGGCCGTCGCGGTAGACCTCGCGCCGGAACGGATCCAGCCGCAGGCCGGCGATCTCCAGCACCGGTGGCCGGTTGTGGGCGCGCCGGCGGTCGAGCGCCCGGAGGCGGAGCACGAGCTCCTGGAGCTCGAAGGGCTTGGTGAGGTAGTCGTCCGCCCCGAGCTCGAACCCGGTGGTCTTGTCGTCGAGCCGGTCGGCGGCCGTGAGCATGAGGATCGGCATGCCGCTGCCGGAGGCGACGATGCGCTTCGCGACGTCGTCGCCGGAGGGTCCGGGGATGTCCCGGTCGAGGACCGCGATGTCGTAGGCGTTGACGCTCAGCAGCTCCAGCGCGCTGTCGCCGTCGCCCGCGATGTCGGCCGCGATCGCCTCGAGGCGCAGGCCGTCGCGGATGGCCTCCGCCATGTAGGGCTCGTCCTCGACGAGCAGCACGCGCATGCCCCGATGCTACGAGCCGGCGCATATCGCCGGCGTATCGAAAACCCCATACGCGCCGGCAACACCGCGCTGCCTTCAATGGCGGCGTGACCCGTGGCAGACCGGCACGAGCAGCGACCCCCCGGATGCGGATCCGGTGGTTCCGCGTCGCCGCCCTGCTCGTCGTCGTCGCGGCGATCGCCGCCGCCCTCGACGAGGAACGGCCGGCGTCCACGTCCTCGACGGGCGCACCGCCGATCCGCGTCCTCCACGATGAGCTCCTGCGTCCGCTCGGCGAAGCCGACGGCGCGGTCCCCGACGGCGTGACGGTCTTCGACGACGGGATCCCGGGCGTCGGCAAGCTCGACGCCGATCTGCTCGGCGCGCTGCGGCGGGCGGCGACGGATGCCGGGGTGGAGTTCCTCGTCGACAGCGGCTGGCGTTCTCCGGCGTACCAGGAGCATCTGCTCCAGGAGGCGGTCGCGAAGTACGGCTCGGAGGCGGAGGCCGCCCGCTGGGTGGCCACCCCCGAGACGTCCGCCCACGTGTCGGGCGACGCGGTCGACATCGGGCCCTCCGACGCCGCGGCGTGGCTGTCGGAGCACGGCGCCGCGTACGGGCTGTGCCGGATCTACGCCAACGAGCCGTGGCATTACGAGCTCCGCCCTGAGGCCGTCGAGCAGGGCTGCCCTCCCCCGTATGCCGACCCGACGCAGGATCCGAGGATGGAGCACACATGAGGAGACGACTGCGGCCACTGGTCGCCCTTGCGCTGGTCGGCCTGGTCGGCGCGGGCTGTGGCTCGGACGCACCGCACCGACAGCGCCGGGACCACGAGCACCGGGGCCGCGAAGGCCGTGAAGTTCGCCGCGTGCATGCGCGAGCACGGGCTCAGCGGGTTCCCGGACCCGGACGCGTCGGGCGAGCTGACGATCGACGGGATCGTGAACGGCTCGTCGCTGGACCCGGACTCCCCGGCGTGGAAGGAGGCCATCGGCGCCTGCAAGGACCTGCAGCCATCGGGGTTCACCGGCCACAAGCGGGGGTCCGGGCAGCAGGACGCGGCGCTCGCGTTCGCGGAGTGCATCCGCGCGAACGGCGTGCCGGACTTCCCGGACCCTGCACCGGATCAGCCCCTCGTCGACACGAACCGGATCCCCTCCTCCGCGACGGACGCCGGCATGACGATCGCTCAACGCCGCGATGCGGAAGTGCGGCGCGAGCCTCCGCCGACGAGCTGGGGGTGACCAGCCCGTGAGGCGGGCGGCATGGCCGGCCGGAGCGGCCGTCCTCCTCATCGCGGCCGGCGTGGTCGCGCTGTCCGGCTCCGAGCAGCCGGCCGCGGTCGCGCAGGGCACGCCGGCGAACACCGCGACGGTGGAGACGGGGAAGCTCTCGGCCATGGTCTCCCAGGCCGGGACCCTGACCTACCGGGCGCGGCGCGACGGCTCGCCGTTCTCCGCGATCAATCGCGCGCGCGGGACGTACACGAGGCTGCCCGCGATGGGCGACGGGGTCGGCTGCGGCGACGTGCTCTACCGGGTGGACGAGCGGCCGGTGCTGCTGCTGTGCGGCGCGGTCCCGGCCTACCGCCCGCTGCACGTGGGCGACGCCGGCACGGGACGTCCGCCAGCTCAACCGCAACCTGCACCTGCGCGGTGCCGGCGACGCCTTCACCGCCAGGACGGCGAAGGCGCTCGGCGAGCTCCAGCGCCGCAAGGGCGCCCGCGCGACGGGAGCGCTCGCCCTCGGTGCCGCGGTCTTCCTGCCGGAGGCGGTCAGGATCGCCAAGGTGAGCGGCTTCGCTCGGCGGAACCGCCCGGCCGGGTGCGCCGGTCCTGGACGCCACCTCCGGCAAGCTGCACGTGCAGGTGGCGCTCGACCCGTCGCAGCAGCGTCAGGTCAGGAAGGGCGACCGCGCCCGGATCACGCTGCCGGGCAACACGCCGGTGTCCGGAAGGGTCGAGCGATTCGGGCGGGTCGCGGCGGTTCCTGCCGGACCGGACGGCGGGGCCGCCGCCGCGACCATCCCGACCTACATCCGCCTCGACGACGCGGCCGCGGCGCACGGGCTCGACCGGGCCCCGGTCCAGGTCGACATCACCACCAGGGGCGTGGAGAACGCCCTGAGCGTCCCGGTCACCGCGATCGTCGGGAGGTCCGGCGGCGGATTCGCGGTCGAGGCCGTCCGCGCCGGCGGGCGGCGCGAGCTCGTCGCCGTGCGGCTCGGCCTGTTCGACACCGCAGGCGGGCGCGTCCAGGTCGAGGGCGACGTCCGCGCGGGCGACCGCGTGACGGTGCCGCCGGCGTGAGCGGCCCGGTCCTGGAGCTGGAAGGCGTGACCAAGGTCTACGGCGAGCAGCCGCCGGTCGATGCCGTGCGCGGGGTGTCCTTCGCCATCCGGCGCGGTGAGCTGGCGGCGATCGTCGGGCCCTCCGGGTCGGGCAAGTCCACGCTCCTGCACCTCATGGGCACGCTGGAGCGACCCACCGGCGGCGTGATCCGCATCGGCGGGGTCGACGCGGCGCAGCTGGACGACCGCGAGCTGTCGCGACTGCGGGCGCGGGAGATCGGGTTCGTCTTCCAGCAGTTCTTCCTGGCCGAGCACGCCACGGTGCGCGAGAACGTCGCCGACGGGCTGCTCTACGCCGGCGTCCCGGCCGCCGAGCGGGCCCGGCGCGCCGACGCGGCGCTCGATCAGGTCGGCCTCTCGCACCGCACGACGTTCAGGCCCACCAGGCTCTCCGGCGGCGAGCGGCAGCGGGTGGCGATCGCCCGCGCCCTCGTCGGGCGCCCGGCGATCGTGCTCGCCGACGAGCCGACCGGCAACCTCGACAGCACCACCGGCGCATCGATCATGGCGCTCATCCGCGAGCTCAACGCCGGCGGCGCGACGATCATGATGATCACGCACGACGCGGGCCTCGCCGATCAGCTGCCCCGCCGGATCCGGATGCTCGACGGCCAGGTGGTCTCCGACGTCGGAGCCGCCGCATGAGCGCGGCGGCCGGGCGGTTGTCGCCGCGGGACGGGCTGCGGGTGGCGGGCGTCGGGCTGCGCTCCCGGCCGCTGCGCGCCGCGCTGTCGGCGCTGGGGATCGCGATCGGGACGGCGGCGATCGTGGCGATCCTCGGGCTGTCCGCCTCCTCCCAGGCCGGGCTGCTCGCGGAGATCGACCGGCTCGGCACGAACCTGCTGACCGTCGAGGCCGGGCAGCGCCTCACCGGGGGAGCGGCGGAGCTGCCCGTCGAGGCGCCGGGGCGGATCGGCCTCCTGGACGGGGTCCGGCAGCTCGCGCACACCGGCTTGATGACGGACGAGAAGGTCTACCGCAGCTCGCTGATCCCGGCGGCCGGCAGCGGCGGCCTGCAGGTGCGGGCCGCCAGCCTGAACCTGCCGTCGGTGCTCAACACCGGCGTCGCCCGCGGCAGCTGGCTCAACGCGGGCACCGCCCGCGAGCCGGTCGCCGTCCTCGGGGCGGTCGCCGCCGAGCGCCTGGGCATCGACCGCGTCCACGCCGGCCAGCGGATCTGGCTGGGCGGCCAGTGGTTCAACGTCGCGGGCATCCTGGAGCCCTCGCCGCTGGCGACCGACATCGACAACAGCGCGCTGGTCGGGTATCCGGCCGCGACGCGGTACCTCGGCTACGTCAGCCTCGTCCGCGGCAAGCGGCAGCCCGGCCCGCCGAGCTCGATCTACGTGCGCACCGACACCGGCCGCGAGGCCGCGGTGCAGGCGCTGCTCGCGCCGACCGCCAACCCCGAGGCACCGATCGAGGTCGACGTCAGCCGGCCGTCCGACGCACTGACCGCCCGCGCCGCCGCGGCCGGGGCGTTCGACAGCCTCTTCCTCGGCCTCGGTGTCGTGGCCCTGATCGTCGGCGCCGTCGGCGTCGCCAACATCATGATCATCTCGGTGCTCGAACGCCGCTCGGAGATCGGCCTCCGGCGCGCGCTCGGCGCCACGCAGGGCCAGATCCGGACGCAGTTCCTCGCGGAGTCGATCCTGCTCGCCGTCATCGGCGGCGTCGTCGGGGTGCTCGCCGGCATCGTCGCCACGGCCGTCTACGCCGGCTCGAAGCACTGGGCGGTCGTGATCCCCGCGGAGGCGTGGTCGGGCGGCATCGCCGCGGCCATCCTGATCGGCGCGCTCGCCGGCGTCCTGCCGGCCGTCCGCGCGTCCCGGATGCCGCCCACCGTGGCCCTGCGAACGGCGTGAGCGCGGGCGGTGCTGAGGGGTGAGCGACGGGACTCGAACCCGCGGCCGCCGGGACCACAACCCGGAGCTCTACCAACTGAGCTACGCCCACCAAGCGGACTGCCGGGCCAATCTAGCAGCGCCAAGCATGAGTCCGAAGCCGCCGGAGAGGTGGACCCGGAGCGGGTTTCGCGCTACAACCGATGCATGTTCGTGGCGTTCGTGGAGGCTCGCGATCACGGTGGCGGTGACGACGGTCACCGCGCGCGCGAGCCCTGGATCCTCACGGCGTTCGACCTCGATCTTCCCCTGGCCCGCGATCATCGTGTGGCTCTGCATCGCCAGCCGCTATGCGGACGGCTGGGCGGGCGTCGGCCTGATCTACGCGGCGATCATGATCGCCGCGTGGCGCGCGCTGAAGGCCCTGCCCGCCGACGGGCTCAAGGACGACCGCCAATAGCCCGGCGCCCGGCCCCTGGGTACGCTCGGGGCATGGCACCGATCGACAGTTCCGAACTGTATGGCGACGAGCACGTCCGCCGCTACCTCGAGACCGACGGCGAGGAGGGGCACGACTGGCGCAAGGGCAGCTCGATCCTGCTGCTCACGACGACCGGCCGCCGGTCCGGCGAGGAGCGGATCCGGCCGCTGATCTACGGCCGCTCGGGCGACGCCTACCTGGTCGTGGCGTCCGACGGCGGCGCGCCCGGCCACCCCGGCTGGTACCACAACCTCGAGGCCGATCCCGAGGTCCAGGTGCAGGTGATGGGCGACCGCTTCACGGCGCGCGCACGCACCGCGGACGCCGACGAGCGCCCCGCCATGTGGGACGAGATGACGTCGCAGTGGCCCGACTACGACCGCTACCAGCGCCGGACGGACCGCGAGATCCCGGTCGTCGTCCTGGAGCGCGCCGGCTAGACCGGCTCGAGCCGCCGCAGCGTCCAGTTCTCGCGCGCGACCATCGCCGCGGCCAGGACCAGCACGCGCGAGCGCGCTGCCCACGCCGAGGACGAGCGCCGGGCCGAGCGCGTCGCCGAGCGGCCCGGCGAGGATGTAGCCGAGCGGGAGCAGCGCGAGCGAGCCCATCCAGTCGTAGCTCGAGACGCGCGACAGCGTGTGCGGCGGCACGCGCTCGGCGAGCGCGGTCTCCCACCAGATGCCGAACAGCGCGAGCCCGACGCCGGCCGCGGCGAACAGCGGCACGAGCAGCAGGAGCGGCAGCCCGAACGCGAAGCCGACGGTGACCGCCGGCCAGGCGAGCGTCCACATGAAGCCGGTGCGCATCGGATGCTCGGGCCGCCAGCGGAAGCCGATGACGGCGCCCAGCATCGTGCCGGCGCCCATCGCGGCCGACAGCAGGCCGAACACGCCGGCCGAGCCGTAGTCGTCCTCGGCGATCGTCGGGCCGAGCGTGGTCCACGGCCCGAACGAGAGCATCACGGCCACGCCGAAGGCGGCGACCGTGACCCAGATCCAGGCGCGCTGGCGCACCTCGTGGTACCCCTCGCGCAGCTCGGCGCGCAGGCTCCGCCGCTCGGGGATCTCCCCGCGCTCGCGCGGGCGCACGCGTGTGAGGAACGCGGCCGAGACGAGGAACGTCAGCGCGTCGAGCGCGAACGCCCAGCCGGCGCCGAGCCCGAGCACGAGCACGGTGGCCAGCGCGGGCCCGGCGAACTCGGCCGTCGTCTCGATCGTGCTGCCGGCGGCCTTCGCGTCCTGGATCAGCTCCTCGGGCACGGTCTGCGGCACGAGCCCGGTGTAGGCGGGGCGGAAGAACGCCTCGGCGGTGCCGAACAGCGCCTCGATCACCACGAGCTGCCAGATCTCGATCCCGCCCGAGAAGATCAGCACGGCGAGCACCGCGTGGCACGCGAAGCGGACCAGGTCGGTGGCGATCATCACGCGGTGGCGCGGCAGCCGGTCGGCCCACACGCCGCCGATCAGCAGGAACGCGACGAGCGGGAGCGTCGCCGCGGCGAGCACGATCCCGACGTCCGTCGGCGAGCCGATGTCGGTGACGTACAGCGCCAGCGCGACGAAGACGATCCGGTCGCCGATGGTGCTGGCCGCCTGACCGATGAGCAGGCAGCGGAAGTCGTGATGCTGGAGGACGCGCATGGGGAGCCGACACAGCGTGGCAGGCGCGCCAACCTGCGCTCAGGGCGCGCTCAGGAGGGTTCGAACCCGGCGCTCAGGCGTCGACGCAGAAGTGCCCGTGGCGCCGGTTGAAGCAGACGAGGCCGAGCAGCGCGCCCTCCCCGTCGACCACCGGCAGGCGGTCCGTGCCCTCGTCGCCGAGGAGCCCGACCACGCGCTCGACCGGGTCGTCGGGACGCACGAGCACGGCGTCGCCGGCGAGCTCGCCGAGGGTCCGCGCGCCGTCGACCTCGTCACCGACGTCGTCGCGCGTCACCGCGCCCAGGAAGTGGTCGCCGTCGGCCACGAGCAGCAGCCGCACGCGCGGGTTCTCGAACGTCGCGCGCGCCTCGGCCACCGTCGTCGAGGGCGGCACGGCGCGCGGGTCGCGGAGCATGACGTCGGCGGCGCTGGGCCCCGCGTCGGCGATCGGGATGTTGCGCGTCGACATGCAAGGGAGCCTACAAGCCGCGCATCTGCACGATCCCTTGCAGAAGGAGGAATCCACGGGGTGGCGTACTAGGGTCGAGCCCCGCGCGGTGCGTGGATTCGCTGCACGCGCAGCCTACTCCATGCCCCGTTCCATCCGCCGCACGACCACTGCGCTCGCCGTCCTCGCCGGCGTGGCCGCCCTCGCCGGACCCGCCGCCGCGCAGGACCTCGGCAGCCAGCAGGCGGCCGCCGACCGGCTGCAGGCCGCCGTCGCCGCCGAGAGCGCGCGGATCGCCACCACGCGCGACGGCCTGGCCGACGCGCAGGCGCGGCTCGCCACGCTGCAGGGCCGCGTCGACCAGCGCCAGGCGGACCTCGAGCGCACGCGCGACGAGCTCGTCCGCGCCCGCGTCCGGCTGACGAAGCTGCAGAAGCGCGAGGCGCAGGCGACCCGCGTCCTCTCCGACAACCTCGTCGCCTCCTACAAGGCCGGGCAGCCGGACCTCGTCACGGTCGTGTTCAGCTCGACCGGCTTCGGCGACCTGTTCGAGCGGCTCGAGTTCCTCAAGCGGACCGCGGAGAGCAACGGGCGGCTGCTCGACGACACGCGCGAGGCGCGCGCCGACGTCGCCGCCGAGACGCGTCAGCTCGAACGGCTGCGGACCCGCTTCAGCGCGATGGCGCGCGACGCGATCGCCGACCGCAACCGCGCCGACGTGATCGAGAACGCCCTGCTCGCCCGCGAGGCGTCGCAGCTGTCGCGCCTGAACAGCTCGAGCTCGCGGCTCGCCACCGTGCGGGCGAACATCCGCACGATCCAGCGCCGCCAGGCCGCGGCCGCCCGCGCGCTCGCGGCGTCGCAGTCGGCGGCCAACGACGCCCCGGCGCCGACGCCGAGCGGCGATCCGTCCGGCGTCATCTCCCGCGTCGTCGCGGCGGCGAACCAGATCGCCGGCACCCCGTACGTGTGGGGCGGCGGGCACGGCGGCGCGTCCGGCGGCTACGACTGCTCCGGCTCGGTCAGCTACGCGCTGGCGGCCGGCGGCCTGCTCGACAGCCCGCTCGACTCGACCGGCTTCATGAGCTGGGGCGCACCCGGCCCCGGCGCGCACATCACCGTCTACGCGAACGCCGGCCACGCCTACATGGTCGTCGACGGGCGCCGCTTCGACACGAGCGCGCTGTCCGGCGGCGGGACGCGCTGGACGAGCGAGATGCGCAGCTCCGCGGGCTTCGTCGCCCGCCACCCCGGCCCGAGCGCCGACTCAGGATGCTAGGCCGCGGCGCGGTGCTCCTGGGGGCTGATCCCCCGGACCCGCTTGAACGCGGTGCGAGAGCGCGAACGACGAGCCGTAGCCGACCTGCGGCGCCACCGAGCCGACGGTCGCGCCCGGCTCGCGCAGCAGGTCCGCGGCGACCGTGATCCGCCAGCTCGTCAGGTACGCCATCGGCGGCTCCCCCACGAGCTCGTTGAAGCGGCGCGCGAGCGCGGCGCGCGACACGCCGATCTCCTTCGCCAGGCCGGCGACCGTCCACGGCTCCGCCGGGCTGTTGTGGAGCAGCCGCAGCGCGGGGCCGACGACCGGGTCCCCGTGTGCGCGGTACCAGCCCGGCGCCTGCGCCTCCGGGCGCGCGAACCAGGCCCGCAGCACCGCGATCAGCAGCAGGTCGAGCAGCCGGTCGAGCACCGCCTCCTGCCCCGGCTCGTCCTTCCCGATCTCCTCCTGGAGCAGCGCGATCAGCGGGCTCTCGAAGTCGCCCGCCGGCAGGACGAGCCAGTCCGGCAGCGCCTCCAGCAGCCGGCGGCTGGTGTCGGTGTGGCGCTCGTAGGTGCCGGTCAGCAGGACGGTCTCGCCCGCCTCGGTGTTGCCCCAGGTCCGCACGCCGCGCATCGCCATGCCGGTCAGCTCCTCGCCGTCGGGCGTCGTGCAGCGCTGGCCGGGGTGGATCACCACCTGCGGGGGCGTGGCCGGATCGTCGGCGACGATGTACGGGTCCGGCCCGCGCAGGATCGCGACGTCGCCGCGTGCCAGCCGGACGGGCTCGCCGGCGTCGGGGACGATCGACGCCGCCCCGCGGACGACGGCGACGAGCGTGAGCGGCGCCTCGTCCTGGATCCGCATCGACCACGGCGGGTCGAGGTGCGAGCGGAGGAGGAACGCGTCCCGGGCGCGCGGCCCGTCGAGAAGCCCACCGACCTGATCCATGTGACGGATCGTAGACGCTCGCGCACAGATCCGCGCTCCTGAGCCATGGACCGTCTCACGGATCCGCGATTCCATGCTGTCCATGACCCAGCACAGCTCCCCCATCCTCGTCCTCGGCGGCACCGGCAAGACCGGCCGCCGCGTCGCGCAGCGGCTCACGGCCCGCGGCGTCCCCGTCCGGATCGGCTCGCGCTCCGCGGCGCCCGCGTTCGACTGGGCCGACCGCGACACGTGGCCCGCCGCGCTCGCCGGCGCCGGCGGCGTCTACGTGTCCTTCTACCCCGACCTCGCCGTGCCGGGCGCGGCCGACACCGTCGCGGCGCTCGCCGCGCAGGCGCTGGACGCCGGCGCCGAGCGGATCGTCCTGCTCTCCGGCCGCGGCGAGGAGGAGGCCGAGCGGGCGGAGGAGCGCGTCCGCGCGGTCGCGCCGCAGGCGACGATCCTCCGCTCGACCTGGTTCGCGCAGAACTTCAGCGAGAGCTTCATGCTCGAGGGGATCCGCGCCGGCGAGCTCGCCCTGCCGGCGAACGGCGTCCCGGAGCCGTTCGTCGACGTCGAGGACATCGCGGAGATCGCGGTGGCGGCGCTCACGGGCGACGATCACGCGGGCGCGCTCTACGAGCTCACCGGGCCGCGGTCGCTGACCTTCGCGGACGCGGTCGCGGAGATCGCGGCGGCGACCGGGCGCGAGATCGCCTACCTGCCGATGCCGGTCGACGCGTACGCGGCGGCGCTGCGCGAGGCGGGCGTCCCGCCGGTCGAGGTCGCGCTGATCACGTACCTGTTCGGCGAGGTGCTCGACGGGCGCAACGCGCGGGTCGCCGACGGCGTCCAGCGCGCGCTGGGGCGCCCGCCGCGCGACTTCGGCGCGTACGCGCGCGACGCCGCCGCGGCGGGGGCGTGGGACGCATGAGCCCGGCGCTGTTCGGGGTCGCCCTCGCGGCGGCGGTCGGCGCCGGCGTGAACGGCGGGGTGTTCTTCGCGTTCTCGTCGTTCGTGATGCCGGCGCTGCGGCGGCTGCCCGACGCGGACGGGATCGCGGCGATGCAGTCGGTCAACGTGACCGCGGTGCGGCCCGTCTTCATGTCCGTGCTGTTCGGGACGGCGGCGCTCTGCCTCGTGCTGATCGCGTGGGCGATCGTGTCGTGGGACGACGCCTCGCCGTGGCTGATCGCCGGCGGCGCGCTGTTCCTGCTCGGCGTGATCGGCGTCACGATCGCCGCCAACGTGCCGATCAACGACGCGGTCGCCGCGCTCGACCCGCACGCGCCGGGCGCCGCGCGGGCGTGGACCGATCACGCGCGCGACTGGACGCTCTGGAACCACGTCCGCGCCGTCGCGGGCGCCGCGGCCGCCGTCGCGTTCACCGTCGCCCTGACCGTCTGACCTGCTCTCATGGCGGCCGATGCGCCGGCCCCTCGTCCTCGTCGCCCTCGCGGCCGTCCTCGCGACGGCCGCGTGCGACGACGACGCGGACGCGCCGCCCGCGACCACGGCCGACACGATCGCCCGGGTCACCGACGGCGACACCGTCGTGCTCGAGGGGCTCGGGCGGACGCGGCTGATCGGGATCGACACGCCCGAGGTGTATCCCGTGGCGGAGTGCTTCGGCCGGGCGGCCGCCGAGCGGACGGAGGAGCTCGTCCCGCGCGGGACGCGGGTCCGCTACGCGTTCGACCGCGAGCGGCGCGACCGCTACGGCCGCGCGCTCGTCTTCCTCTACAGGGGCGACGCGCTCGTCAACGCCGCGCTGCTGCGCGAGGGCTTCGCGCGGCCGCTGCGGGTGCCGCCGAACACGAGCCGGGCGAAGGAGTTCGAGCGCCTCGCGCGCGACGCCCGCCGCGACGGGCGCGGCCTGTGGTCACGCTGCGAGTGAGCGCTTGCGCTCCGGCGTGTACTCCCACCACGGGCGGGCGGGCTTGCCGTCGGCCTGGTCGACGGCGCTCATGAACGTGTCGAGCAGGCACGGGTCGTGGCGGCGCCCGTCGAGCGCGCACAGGCGCTCGAACAGCGCGTAGGGGTCCTGGCCGGCGAGCTGCGCCGGCGCGGTCACGCCCACGCGGGCGAGCATGCGCTCGACCGCCGGGCCGACGTTCGCGAGATCCTGGAGTCGGTCCATGCCCGCCACCTCATCACGCCGAGCGGGCGGCGTCTTGAAGCTTCCGGTCGGCGGCGATCCGGACGCGCAGGCCGGCGTCGTCGGCCAGCAGCCGCTCGAGCGTCGCGAAGCTCTCGCGGTCGAGCCGGCCCGGGACGTCGCTCCGCATCACCGCGAGCGCCTCGGCCGACGTCAGCGCGCGCCGGTAGGGGCGGTCCGAGGTCAGCGCCTCGTAGACGTCGGCGACCGCCAGCACCCGCATCGGCATCGTCAGCTCGCCGTCCGCGAGCCCGTAGGGGTAGCCGCCGCCGTCGAGCCGCTCGTGGTGGGCGCTCGCCATCCCCGCCAGGTGCTCGCAGCCCGGGACGCGGGCGAGGATCCGCTCCGTGATCAGCGGGTGCTCGCGGATCCGGGCGTACTCCGCGCGCGTGAGGCGCGCGGGCTTGTCGAGGATCCGGTTGGAGACCGCGAGCTTGCCGATGTCGTGCAGGAGCGCGGCGCGGCGGAGGTCGCGCAGCAGCGGGTCGCCCGCGCCGAGCGCGGCGGCGACGCCCATCACGATCAGGCACGCGCGGTCGGAGTGGCGGTAGGTCCACGGCGACTTCGCGTCGATGATCCCGGCGAAGGCGTCGGCGATCCGGTCGAGCCGGTCGTCGTCGACGGCGATGTGGCGCTCGCCCGGCTCCCAGGTGCCGAGGTCGTCGTCGTGCAGGGCGTCCCAGAAGCCCGCGTCGTCGCACACGGGCGCGAAGGCGTCGACCAGCGCGGGGTCGAACCACTCGCCGCTGCGCCGCCGCGCCACGTCGTGCGCCGCGCGCGGGCCGGCCGCGGCGTGGAAGATCTCGGCGGTCTGGGCGAGGCAGAGGATCCGCGCGAGCAGCGGGATCTCCTCGCCGCGCATGCCGCGCGGCTGGCCGCCGCCGTCCCAGTGCTCGTCGAGCGCGCGGATCCCCTCCGCCGTCTCGCGGTCGAAGCCGAGCATGAGCGCGATCTCGGCGCCGCGGTCGCAGCGCGCCTGCATCAGCGCGCGCGTGACCTTGCCCTCGGACTTGATCGCGCGCAGCCGGTCGACCCGGGCGCGGACGCCGCCCTCCGGCGCGACCGTCCGCACCGACCACAGGAACGCCGGGACCCGCCCGGACCAGTCGATCCGCTTCGACGACCGCTTCGCGACGTGGTCGTCGGCGTCGAACAGCGCCGCCATCTTGGCCGAGTTGGCCGAGCAGCCCGCATCCTTGAGCAGCAGCGCGTAGAAGAGGTGCTGGCGCGTCGCGGCGTCGAGCTCCAGCTCCTGCGCCAGCCGCATGCCGATCTTGCAGGTGCGCACCGCGTGCCCCGCCGGCTCGCCCTCGGTCAGGTCGAGCGCGTACGACAGCGCGCCGATCACCTGCGAGAGGGGGAGGCTGTGCCCGTCGCCCGCCACCGCAAGCAGTAAAGCGTGCGCCCGGCCTAGCCGCCGAGGATCCGGCGCTTCTGGGCGGCGAACTCCTCGTCGCGTGAGGACCCCGCTCGCCTTGAGCGCGGCGAGCCGCTCGAGCCGCTCGAGGGTGTCGTCCTCCGGCGCCGCCTGGGGCGGCGGCGCGTCGCCGGCGCCCGCGACCGCACCCGGGTCGAGGCCGAGCATCCGCAGCTTCGCGCGCTGCGCCTCGGTCAGTTGCGCCGCCGGAGAGGTTCACCACCTGGACGCCCGCGCCGCCCTGGCCGCGCATGGCCGGCCGCCATCGCCTCCGCGTTGCGGCCGGCGCGGTCGTCGGACGCGCTCGACCTCGTCCCACAGGACCGCGTAGCGCGTCGGGTCGGACGGGTCGACGCTCACCGGCAGCGTCATCCCGGGCCGCGGCCAGCGCTTGTTGTGGACGATCCCGCTGAACTCGACCGCGTCGGCGGCACGCCGTCCGCGGTGATCACGAGATGCATCGAGCCGCATCCGGCGCCCGGTGCCGGGCCGTCGCTGGCGTGGACGTGCGCGCTGGCCGCCGCCCTGGTCGAGATGGTCAGCGCCGATCGAGCTCGCGCAAGGATCCCGGCCGAGCCCGCCGCGGTGGCGGCCCGCCGGGATCGCGCCGCGGCGCTGCGCGGGCGCGCGCTCGAGCTGGCCGACTCGGACGTCGCGGCCTACACGGACGTCATCGCGGTGCTGGCGCGGCGCGGGAGCCCGGCCATGGCGGCCGGCTGCGCGACGGCGCTCTCGCGGGCCGCGGACCCGCCGCTGGCGATCGCCGGGATCGCGGCGGAGCTCGCGGCGCTGGCCGCCGAGCGCGGCCGCCGGCGCCCGCGGCGCCGTGCCGGCGAGGCGGTCACCGCCGCGGTGCTGGCCGAGGCCGTCGCGCGCGGGTGCGCGCCGATCGTCGAGCTCAACCTCGGCGGTGCCCGCGACGATCCGCGCCGGGACCCGGCCCGCGAGCTGGCGGCCGCGCGCGGGCGCCGAGCACGAGCGGGCAGCCGCCGCGATGGCCGTCACGGCTGAGCCGCGCGCCCCGGCCGCCGTCGCCGGATGAGCCGCCCGGAGACCCGCGATAGCGTCCGCGCGCATGGACCACTGGGAGCAGCTGGCGGGGCTGCCGCTCGTGGTCGAGTCGCTCGCCCACGGCCGGATCGACCCCGGGCCGGGGTTCGGCGAGGCGCACTCCTCGCGGCTGGTCCGGCTCACCGGCGCCGGCCACGAGGGCCTCGGCGAGGACATCACCCTGTTCATGGGCGGCACGCCGCCCATGCCGGACGTCGCCGGCCGCTGGACGCTCGGCGAGCTCTGCGCGCACCTCGACGGCGCCGGCCAGTGGCCGGACGGGCCGCCGGCGTGGGACCTGCCGCCGTCGTGTCGCCGGAGGGGGCGAAGGCCTTCGCGGAGATGGCGTACCGCTGGCGCAACTGGGCGTTCGAGTCGGCGGCGCTCGACCTCGCGCTCGCGCAGGCCGGCCGGCCGCTGCACGAGGTGATCGGCCGCGAGCCCCGGCCGGTGACCTACGTGAACTCGCTCGGGCTCGGCGACCCGGCGTCGGCGGACACCGTCCTCCGCCGCCTGGAGCGCTACCCGCGGCTGCGCTTCAAGCTGGACGCGGCGGTCACGTGGACGCCCGAGATCGTCGACGCCCTGGTCGCCACGGGCGCGGTCCACACGATCGACTTCAAGGGCCACTACGGCATGGAGGTCGACCGCGACGCCCTGCCGGGCCTCTACGAGCGGCTGCTGGCCGCGTTCCCCGACGCGCTGATCGAGGACCCGCACGACCTGCCGGAGATCGCGGCGCTCGTCGAGCCGCACGCCGCGCGCGTCTCCTACGACGCGCCGATCCACACGGTCGCCGACCTCGACGCCGTTCCGATCCGCGCCCGGACCTTCAACGTCAAGCCGAGCCGCGTCGGCCGCCTCCGCGACCTGTTCGCGCTCTACGACGCGTGCGAGTCGCGCGGGTTCGCGCATGTACGGCGGCGGCATGGGCGAGCTCGGCGTCGCCCGCGGGCAGATCCAGCTCCTCGCCGCGATGTTCTCGCCCGACGGGCCGAACGACATCGCACCGCCCGGCTTCAACGCGCTCGATCCCGCGGCGGGGCTGCCCGAGAGCCCGCTGGACCCGGACCCCGCGGCCGCCGGCTTCCGCCGCCGGCCGGACGCCTAGCGCGTCGGGGCGAGCGCGACGGCGAGGATCGCCGCCGGGTTGCCCGGCGGCCACTCGGGCAGCGGATCGATGGTGTCGATCTGCACGAAGCCGCGACCGAGCCAGAACGCCCGCGTCGCGTCGTAGGGGGCGTAGTCGGCCGACGCGTCGAGCGTCTTGACCTCGACGATCTGGACGCCGTCGGCGCGCAGCTCGTCCAGGACGTGGTCGACGAGCCGGGTGCCGAGGCCCGCACCGCGGCGGTCGGCGGCGACCGCCGCCCACAGGACCTCGGCTGCGCGCGTGCCGCGGCGCTCGGCGATGACGAAGCCGGCGACGGCGCCCGCGTCGTCGATGACCCAGCCGCCGTGGTCGCGCAGGTCGCCGCGCACCTTGTCGGGCACGTCGTCGGTGAAGAAGTCGGGCAGGCCGTCGACGATCGCGGTGCACGCGACGGCGTCGTGCGCGGTGGCCGCCCGGACCGGCGCCGCGCGCGGCCGCGAGCAGAACGCGCGGACGGCGGCGTTGAACGCGTCGGGTCGCTCGAGGTTGCTCATGTGCCCGGCGCCCGCGATCACGACCAGCTCGGCGTCCGGGATCGCCGCCTCGAACTGCCGCGCGACGCCGAGCGGCGAGCGCGCGTCCAGCTCGCCCCAGATCAGCAGGGTCGGCACCGCGATGTGCGGGAGCAGATCGCGCTGGTCGACCTCGGCCATCACCAGCAGCGCCGTCCGCATGCTCTCGGGGCGGACGTCGGCCGCCATCGCCGCCATGAGCGCCACGACGTCGGCCGGCGGATCGCCCGCGAACAGGCCCGGGAGCGTCGGATCGAAGCGCTCCTCGGCCACGGCGAGCATCTGCGCGCAAGCCCGCGACCCGGGCCTGCACCTCGGCGGCGGGCAGCGACCCCTTCCAGCCGGCGTAGGTGTCGGCGAGGACGAGGGTCGCGACGAGCTCGGGACGGCGGCGGTAGAGCTCCAGCGCGACGGTGCCGCCCCAGGAGAGACCGGCGACGTGCGCCGGCCCGAGCTCGAGCGCGGCGATCAGCGCCGCGAGGCAGTCGGCGTAGTCCGGCAGGGTGAAGTCCGCGGGCACGTCCGACGAGCGACCCGCGCCGGGCTCGTCCCACGCCACGACCGTGAACTCGCCGGCCAGCGCCGCGAGCTGCGGCCGCCACATCCGCGAGTCGACCGCGGCGCCGTGGACGAACACGAGCGGCGGCCCGTCGCCCACGCGCTCGTAGGCGATCTCGAGCCCGTGGGCCGAGAGGACCTCCATGACCGCAGGCTACTCCGGAGCGACCGGTCAGGTGCGCGGCGGCGATCGATCGCCGCGGACGGCGCCCTGGTACGCGACGACGGCGCCGGCGGCGACCGCGACGGCCGGGCCCGCGAGATAGGCGGCGTCGACGTCGAGCAGGGCGAAGAGCGCGACGCAGAGCCCGAAGCCGACCACGAAGGTGGCGATCGCCAGCAGGGTCGCGCGCGGCTTCGACATGGTCGCCTGGTACCCCCGAGGCGCACCTCACGCACATCGCACGCGCCGCCCGTCATCCGCCGGATCGTCCACGCGTGCTGCCGGGCTCCGTGCAGACCTCGTGGCAGTCGACCTGCTTGCCCGCGAGGAACCTGATGATCGAGATGCCCACGCAGCATGGCGTGGCCGGGTCGCTCGCCCGCGCGGCGGTGGCGCGCCAGCGCGTCACCACGAGGTCGTCCTCGGCGACCTGGTCGTCGATCTGGACGTGCAGGCCGGGCAGCGCGCGTCGCCGGCCCGCCACGAGACGGCGCACGCCTCCGGGTCCGAGCACCCCCGCGTCGAGCCACGGGACGTGGCCCACGTAGTCGTCGGCCACGAGCTCGTCGATCAGGTCGATCCGCCCCTCGTTCCACACGGCGTCGACGAAGACCCGGACCTTTCCCTTGTTGCGTTCGGCGACGTCGTCCACCGGCGGCACGATCCGCGAGCGGCCGCCGCGGGACAAGGGAGGGTCCCCGAGGGTTTCCCCGCGGCTTTCGCGGCCTGTATCGTCGCTGGGGTGCCGCGCCGAACGGCCGCAGCTCTGCTCGAGCGGGAGCGCGAGCTTGCGACGTGTCGCGACGGATTCGCGCAGGCGCGCGCGGGCGCGGGAACCCTCACCCTGATCGAGGGGCCCGCCGGGGTCGGCAAGAGCGAGCTGGCGCGCGCGGCGCGCGCGGCGGCCGAGCAGGCGGGCCTGACCGCGCTCGACGCGACGGGCTCCGAGCTCGAGCAGCCGTTCGCGTTCGGCGTCGTGCGCCAGCTGCTCGAGCCGGCGCTCGACGGGGCGTCCGATCCGTTCGCGGGCGCCGCCGGTCCCGCGGCGCGGCTCTTCGCGCGCGAGCAGCGGGAGGACCGCGACGACGCGGGCTTCGAGGCGCTGCACAGCCTCTACTGGCTGATCGTCAACCTCGCCGACGAGGCGCCGCTCCTCGTGGTCGTCGACGACTGCCACTGGGCCGACCGGGACTCGCTGCGCTTCCTGGCCTTCCTCGCGCAGCGGATCGAGGGGCTGCCGATCGCCATGCTCCTCGCGGGACGCCCGCCGGTCGACGATCCCGGCTCGGTGTGGGGGCTGATGTCCGCGCGCGCCGCCGCCGTCGCGCTGTACCCGCGACCGCTGAGCGAGTCCGCGGCGGCCGCACTGGCGCGCGAGCGCCTCGGCGCGGACGCGGCCGAGGAGTTCTGCCGCGCATGCCACACCGCGACGGGCGGCAACCCGCTGTTCCTGCGCGAGCTGCTGAACGCCGTCGACGCGGCGCGGATCGCGCCGTCGGCCGCCGCGGCGAGCGAGGTGCAGGCGGTCGGGCCGGCGGCCGTGCGCCGGTTCGTCCTGCACCGGCTCGCGACGCTCGGCCCGGACGCGACCGAGCTGGCGCGGACGGTCGCGGTGCTCGGCGACGACACCCAGCCGGGGCTCGCCGCCGAGGTGACCGGGCTGGGCGAGGCGGCCGTCGCGGCCGCGGCGGACGACCTCGTCCGGGCTGACATCCTCGTGCAGGACGCGCGGCTGGGGTTCGTCCATCCGGTCGTCCGGGCGGCGCTCTACGAGGATCTCGCGCCGGGCGAGCGCGGCGCGCGCCACGCGGCGGCGGCCGAGGCGCTGGCGCACGCGGGCGGCTCGCCCGAGCGGATCACCGCGCATCTGCTCCTGACCGCCGCGACCGGAGACCGGCGCCGGATCGCCACGCTCAGGTCGGCCGCCGGCGCCGCGGCCGCGGGCGGCGCCCCGGCCGCGGCCGCCGAGCGCCTCGCGCGGGCGCTGGCGGAATCGCCCACCGAGCAGGAGTGCGGGGAGATCCTGGCCGAGCTCGGCCGCTACGACGTCGCCGCGATGGCGTTCGAGGCGGCCGAGGAGCACCTGCGGGCGGCGCTGGCGTCGGGCGCGAGCCTGCCGACCCGCGCCGATGCGGCGACCACGCTTGCGCGCTGCGCGGTCGTCTCGGGCGGCGGCCGCGCCGCCGAGGCCGCCGTCGCGGCGCTCGCCGCGCTCGGCGACGAGGTCCGCCCGCGCGATCCGGAGCGCGCGCTCGAGCTCGGGGCCGCGCTGCTGATGGTCACGACGGCGGTCGTGCCGCTGCGCCCGCGCCTCGCCGCCCATCTGCGGCGCTTCACCGAGGCGGCGCAGGATCATCCACGCTTCGCGGCGGTGGCGCGGATCCACAGCGCCCAGGAGCGGGTCACGGCGGGCGACCCTTCGGCGGCCGCGGTGGCGGAGACGGAGGCCGCACTGGCCGCCGGCCTCCCGCCGTCCGCGGCGACGGGCGCCGCGCTCATCGCCCTGCAGACGCTCCGCCTCGGCGGGCGCTACGACCTGACCATGCGCATGCTCGACGCCGGGCTGGAGGGCGCCCGGCGCGAGGGTCACGTGACGCGGCAGGGGCTGATCCACGGCCAGCGCGCCGCGCTCGCGCTCGCACAGGGCGCGCTCAAGGACGCCCAGGTCGAGGCGGAGACCGGGCTCCGCGTGATCGACGAGCGGCACTTCGCCGCGCTGCAGCTCGTCGCGGTCGCGATCGTCGCCGACGTCGAGCGCGGGGCGCTGGACGCGGCGGCCGAGCTCGTGGAGCAGGGCGACGCGCTGGGGATCGCCGAGGACCGCATGTTCATCGGCGAGTACCTCACCGCCCGCGGGCGCCTGCGGATCGCCCAGGGCCGGACCGACGAGGGCATCGCGGACCTGCTCTGGTGCGGCGAGCGCCTCGTCGCGCTGGACGTGCTCTGGCCGAGCGACTGGCGGGCGTACGCGGCCGCCTCGCTCGCCGCGGAGGGCGACGCGGAAGCCGCCGCGCGGCTCGCCGGCGAGCAGCTCGCCGCCGCCCGCCGCGCCGGTGCGCCGCGCGAGCTCGGGCTGTCGCTGCGCTGTGCCGCGGCCGCGCTCGGCGACGCGGAGCGGCTCGCGCTGCTCGAGGAGGCCGTCGCGGTGCTCGAGGGCAGCGGCGCGCAGCTCGAGCTCGCGTACGCGCTCGCCGATCTCGGCGCCGAGCTCGGCCGCCTGCGGCGGCGGCGCGAGGGCCGGGACGTCCAGCGCCGGGCGCTGCAGCTCGCCGACGAATGCGGCGCCGTCGCGCTCGCCGAGCGCGCCCGCGCGGAGCTGCAGGCAGGTCCCGGGCGGCGCGCGCGGATCGAGCTGACCGGGCCGAACTCGCTGACCGCGGCGGAGTGGCGGGTCTGCCGCCAGGCGGCCGAGGGGCGCACGAACCGCGAGGTCGCGCAGGCGCTGTTCGTGACCGAGAAGACCGTCGAGCGGCACCTGAGCAACGCGTACCACAAGCTCGGCATCCGGTCCCGGTTCCAGCTCGCCGAGGCCATCGGCGCGTAGCCCGGCTCCCGCGAAACCGTAGGGGAAACACGCGGGGTCCCCCTCATGGCACGGCCCCCGGCGGCGCCGAGGATGCTCGTCACCGCCGCGACCGCGCGGACCGAGGAGAAAGGGCTCGAGATGACCGGTGCGCTGTATCGCCTCGGAGGACTCTGCGTGCGCCGGCGCTGGATCGTGCTGGCGGTCTGGCTGCTCGTGTTCGCCGCGCTCGCGCTGGGCGCGCACTCGCTCGGACCGACGTCAACGACAACCTCACGCTGCCCGGCACGGACAGCCAGGCGGCCACCGACCTGCTCGAGCAAGCGGTTCCCGTCGCAGGCGAACGGCGATCAACCCGGTCGTGCTGCGCGCGCCCGGCGGCGCGAAGATCACCGCCTCGAAGTACAAGACGCCGATCGACGACACGGTCAAGGCGCTCAAGGCCGACCCGGACGTGCGCAGCGCGACCAGCCCGCTGTCGAGCGACGGCAAGGCGCTGCTTGTCGAAGGACAGGGCGATCGGCTACATCGCGCTCAACCTGAAGCCGAGCCCGAGCGAGCTACGACCGACGACGCGAACCGGCATCGTCGCGCTCGCCGACCCGGCGCGCGACGCCGGCCTCGAGGTCGGCTTCGGCGGCTACCTCGGCCAGAAGGTCTCCAAGCCCGAGACGACTCGAGCGAGGTGGTCGGCCTCGGCATGGCGGTGATCGTCCTGCTGTTCACGTTCGGCACGGTCGTGGCGATGGGCCTGCCGATCGTCACGGCGCTCTTCGGGCTCGTCATGCGGGCTCTCGATCATCACCCTGCTCAGCCACGTCGCCGAGGTGCCGACGGTCGCGCCGACGCTGGCGACGATGATCGGGCTCGGCGTCGGGATCGACTACGCGCTGTTCATCGTCACCCGCCACCACGAGCAACGGCGCGACGGCATGGACACGCGGAGTCGATCGCCCGCGCCACCGCGACCTCCGGCGGCGCCGTGGTCTTCGCCGGCTCCACGGTGATCGTCGCGCTGCTGTCGCTCGCGGTCGTCGGCATCCCGCTGGTCACGACGCTCGGCTACACGTCGGCGCTCGTCGTCGCGGTCGCGGTGCTCGGCGGCGATCACGCTGCTGCCGGCGCTGCTCGGCGATCGTCGGCGACCGGATCGACCGGCTGCGGCTCCCGCTGCCGCACGCGCAGGCGACGACGACCACCCGCACGGCTGGCTGCGCTGGGCGCGGTTCGTCGCGCGCCACCCGGTGCCGCGCGCGCTCGTCGCGATCGTCGTGCTGGTCGTGCTCGCGCTCCCCGCGCTCGCTCTCTACCTCGGCCAGCAGGACAACGGCGCGCTGCCCGAGAGCACCGACGCGCGGCAGCGCCTACGACGGGATGACCGCCGGCTTCGGCGCCGGCGCCAACGGCCCGCTGCTGATCAGCGTCGACCTGTCCAAGAAGCCGGCGAAGGCGGACCAGAAGAAGCTCGACAAGCTCTCGACGCAGACGAGCAGGACGAGAAGGAGAAGGCGAACAAGCAGGCGCGCAGGAGCAGCAGAAGCAGCAGCTCGAGGCGCAGGGCGTGCCGCCCGCGAGCCAGGCAGGCAGGCGCAGGTCCAGCCGCAGCTCGACAAGCAGCTCGACCAGATCAAGCAGCAGGCCGAGCGACAGCGCAAGAAGCCCGAGAAGCCCGCGACCGACCCGCGGCTGCAGGACCTGCACGAACCGACATCGAGAAGACGAGCGGCGTCAAGTCGGTCACCCAGCCGCTGGTCAACACGGACGGCACCGCGGCCGTGCTGAACGTCACGCCGACGACCGCGCCGTCGGACCGCGCGACCGCGGACCTCGTCGACGCGGCTGCGCGACGACACGATCCCGAAGGCGACCAAGGGCAACGACATGACCGCCCACGTCGGCGGCACGACGGCCGGCTACGTCGACCTCGCCGACCGAGATCAGCGAGCCGGCTGATCATGACGATCGTCGTCGTCGTCGGCGCTGAGCTTCCTGCTGCTGCTGCTCGCGTTCCGCTCGATCGTGATCCCGCTCACCGCCGGGCTGATGAACCTCATCTCGATCGGCGCCGCGTTCGGCGTCGTCAGCGCGGTGTTCGAGAAGGGCTGGGGCGCGAGCCTCGTCGGCCTCGACGGCGAGGTGCCGATCGTCTGCTTCGTGCCGCTGATGATGTTCGCGATCCTGTTCGGGCTCTCGATGGACTACGAGGTGTTCCTGATGACCCACATCCGGGAGCACTGGCTGGAGCCGCGGCGACAACCAGCGCGGCGGTCATCGACGGGCATCGGCGACGACCGGCCGCGTGATCACCTCGGCGGCGCTGATCATGGTCAGCGTCTTCTTCGCCTTCATCCTCAACGGCGACCCGACGGTCAAGCAGTTCGGCGTCGGGATGGGCGTCGCGGTCGCGGTCGACGCGACGATCGTGCGCTGCCTGCTCGTGCCCGCGGTGATGGTGCTCTCGGCAAGGCGAACTGGTGGTTCCCGGCGCTGGCTCGACCGGATCGTCCCGAACTTCTCGATCGAGGGCGAGGAGTGGTTCCGCGACCGTGACGCGGCGGCGGCGAAGGCGGCGGCCGCGAAGGCGGCCGCCGCGACGCGGGAGCCGCCGGTCGCGGCCCAGTAGCCGCCTGCGGCGCGCGCATCAGCCGGCGGCCACGCGCAGGCTCTGCCCTAGCTCGGACGGCCCGTCGTGCTCATGGACGCCGTCCCGCAGGACCTCGGCGCGTCGGTCCCGCGCTGAGCGGGCGTGGGGCGAGGCGCCCCGGGCTGGATTCGAACCAGCGACCTGCGGATTAGAAGTCCGCTGCTCTATCCAGCTGAGCTACCGGGGCGGGCGCCGAGAACAGTAACCACCGGTCCCGCGGACGCCGTAGTCTCGGCGGCCATGATGACGGACTTCGTGATGGCGCACCTGCGGTCGGGCGGCGTGTCGCGCGTGGTCTACGGCGCGATCATCGGGCTCGCGCTGATCGTGACGCTGCAGCTGCACCCGCCGGGCGCCGGGCACGGTGATCGCCAGCCTCGCCGCCACCGCCGTCGCCGTCGCGCTCGCCGAGCTCTACAGCGACCTGATCGGCGCGCGCACGCGCTCGGGGCTCGGCGTCGACACCGAGGGCTTCGGGGAGATCGCCGGGGACGCGATCGCGGTCGCCTTCGGGGTCTGCTTCCCGTGCGTGTTCTTCATCCTCGCCGCGCTGGACTGGATCACCGTCGACCTCGCCTTCAACATCGCGAAGTGGTCGGGGCTCGGGCTGATCGCCTTCTACGGCTTCGTCGCCGCCCGCGTCGGCGGCGGCACGGTCCCGCGCGCGCTGCTCGAGGCGGCCGGCGTCGCGCTGATCGGCGCCGGGCTGATCGCCATCAAGGCGCTGATCCACTAGAGCCGGCGGTACAGCCGGCCCGGCCGCCCGGGCCCGTCGGACAGGGTCTCCCCCGTGTCGACCAGCAGCGCGGTCGCCCGCACGTCGCGGCGGAAGTTGGCGGCGTCGACCACCTCGCCGCGCAGCGCCTCGTACAGCCGCTGCGCCTGGCCCAGCGTGAACGGGTCGGGCAGCAGGGCGCCGGCGACGCGCAGGAACCACGTCTTCTCGGCCACGCGCGCGCGCAGCCGCCAGAGGCCGTCGTCGACGATCGTCTCGTGGTCGAGCGCCAGCTCGGGCAGGTCGTCGACCGGGTGCCAGCCCGCCTCGCGCTCGGCGGGGCCCTCCTCGGGCAGCTCCTCCGGCCGGACGAGCGCGAGGTAGGCGATCGAGGGGAGCCAGCCGCGCGGGTCGCGCCGCGGGTCGGCGTAGGTGCGGAGCTGCTCGAGGTGGACGGAGCCGACGCCGGTCTTCTCGCGCAGCTTGCGCTCGGCGGTCTGGGCGGGCGACTCCTCGGCGCCGACGAACCCGCCGGGCAGCGCGAACTGGCCGCGCTGGGGCTGCTCGAGCCGCCGCGCGAGCAGGACCGAGAGCCGCTCGCCGACGAGCGTGAAGACGACCGGGTCGGCGGTCAGGCCGATCGGGGCGTCGTAGCCGGCGCTGTTGCGGGCGGTCATGCGGTCCACGCCGCCCATGATGGCCGTTCAGGCGCCCGGCGGCGCGCCCGCGCGGAGCTGGTCGCGCAGGGTCGCGGCGTCGAGCCGCCCCGGCTCGGTCTCGGCGAGGAAGGCGCTGAGGACGGCGGCGAAGCGCGCGCTGTCGTCCATGTGCGGGAAGTGGCCCGGCGTCCGGGAACAGCTCCAGCCGGCTGCCGGGCATCGCGGCGTGGGCCGCGTGCGCGTGCTCGACCGGGATGACCGGGTCGCGCCCGCCCCAGACGAGCAGCGTCGGCAGGTCCGCCGCGAGGTAGAGCCGGTCGTGCCCGCTCACCCGCTGGCCGCCCGGATCGACCACCGCGCGCAGGCTGTGGACGAACGCCGCCCGCGACTCGCCGTCCGAGAGCGACAGGAAGCCCTGGAACATCTCGCCGAGGTCGCGGCCCGCGCTGCAGGCCGAGCCGCGAGCCCGCCCAGCCCACGCCGCCCGCGGCGCGGCCGAGCCAGCGCGGGGAGAGGAAGCGCAGCGCGTACTCGCTGCCCGGCAGCGCCGCGGCGCGCAGCAGCAGGTTGACCTCGCGCCCGAGCCCGCCCGAGGACACGAGCACCAGCCGCTCGGTGCGCTCGGGGAACTGGTAGGCGAACTGCATCGCGATCCCGCCCCCGAGCGAGTGGCCGACGACGGTCACGCGGTCGTGGCCGAGCGCCGCGAGCAGATCGCGCACGCCGCTCGCGAACGCGCCGAGCGAGTAGTCGCCGCGCGGCTTGGCCGAGCCGCCGTGGCCGAGCAGGTCGGGCGCGATCAGCGTCCGGTCGCCGCGCGGCGGCGGTCATCGCGGGCGCCCAGGTGTCGGCGCTCGACGTGATGCCGTGGATCAGCACCACCGGCGGGCCGGCGCCCGCCTGCAGGAACCGGACGCGGTGCCCGTGCACCGTCCGCTCCAGCTCGCCGATCTCCGCCATCCGGGACCACCCTACGCGCGCGGCCGATCACGCGTACGCTGCAGCCCCGGATGACCCATCGCGAGATCCGCTCCTGGCTGATGGACATGGACGGCGTGCTCGTGCACGAGGAGCAGGCGATCCCCGGCGCGCCGGAGTTCGTCGGCGGCCTGCGCGAGCGCGGCATCCCGTTCCTCGTCCTCACGAACAACTCGATCTACACGCGCCGCGATCTCGCCGCGCGCCTGCGGATGAGCGGGCTCGAGGTGCCGGAGGAGGCGATCTGGACGTCGGCGCTGGCGACCTCGCGGTTCCTCGAGGACCAGCGGCCGAACGGGTCCGCGTTCGTGATCGGCGAGGCCGGGCTGACGACCGCGCTGCACGAGGCCGGCTACACGCTGACCGAGCGCGACCCGGACTACGTCGTGCTCGGCGAGACGCGCACCTACTCGTTCGAGCGGCTCACCGCGCGCGATCCGGCTGATCCGCGACGGCGCCCGCTTCATCGCCACGAACCCGGACCCGACCGGCCCGACGCCCGACGGGCCGCTGCCCGCCACCGGCTCGGTCGCGGCGCTGATGAGCCGCGCGACCGGCGTCGAGCCGTACTACGTCGGCAAGCCGAACCCGCTGATGATGCGCTCGGCGCTCAACGCGATCGACGCGCACTCCGAGCACACGGCGATGATCGGCGACCGGATGGACACCGACGTGATCTCGGGGCTGGAGGCGGGGCTGCACACGATCCTCGTCCTCACCGGCGCGACGACGCTGCGAGGAGGCCGAGCGCTTCCCCTACCGCGCGTCGCGGATCCTCGACTCGGTCGCCGACCTCGTGCCCGAGCTCGGTTGAGCGCAGGCCCCGCGGGAAAGCCGTGGGGGATGACCGACTTCGGCTACACGATGATGTGCGAGCAGTCGCGCGCCCGACCAGCTCGTGCGCGACGTGCAGGCGCGCCGAGGCCGCCGGCTTCGACTTCTCCGTCATCAGCGACCACTACTTCCCGTGGCTCGAGTCCCAGGGCCACCGCGGCTACGCCTGGTCGATCCTCGGCGCCGCCGCGCAGGCGACCGAGCGGATCCCGCTGATGACCTACGTCACCTGCCCGACGCTGCGCTACCACCCGGCCGTCGTGGCGCAGAAGGCGGCGACGGTGCAGATCCTCTCCGGCGGCCGCTTCCGGCTCGGGCTCGGCGCGGGCGAGAACCTCAACGAGCACGTGGTCGGGCAGCGCTGGCCGGCGGTCGGCGAGCGCCACGAGATGCTCACCGAGGCGGTCGAGATCATCACCGCGGCTGCTCGACGGCGAGCACGTCAACTTCCGCGGGCGAGCACTTCGACGTCGAGTCGGCGCACCTCTACGACCGCCACGACGTCCGGCCGCCGGTCGGGATCGCCGTCTCCGGGCGCGCAGTCCTGCACGCTCGCCGGCCAGCACGCCGACGTGATGGTCGCCACCGAGCCGAAGGCCGAGCTCGTCGCGCATGTTCGAGGCGGCGGGCGGCGAGGGCAAGCCGCGCGTCGGCCAGATCGCCGTCGCCTACGACCCGGACCGCGAGACGCGCCGTCGAGCGCGCGCACGACCAGTTCCGCTGGTTCGGCCTCGGCTGGAAGGTGAACACCGACCTGCCCGGCCCCGTCGTCGTTCGAGGCCGCGACCGCAGCTGGTCACGCCGGAGCAGGTGGCCGAGCAGCTGCCGTGCGGGCCGGACGTCGAGGAGCACGTCGAGAAGATCCGCCCGTTCGTCGAGGCCGGCTTCACCGAGGTCGCCCTCGTCCAGATCGGCGGCGACCACCAGGACGCGTTCATCGCCTGGGCGCGAGGCCGAGCTGCTGCCCGCGCTGCGCGGGCTCTAGCCGAGGTCGATCCGCCGCAGCCGCGCGCGGTCGGCCAGCAGGTCGATCCGCGCGACCCGGCCGCCGATCACCGTGAAGCCGGCGACGGCGAGCGGCCGCCCGCGGACGGCGACGACGAAGCCCGCCGCGCCGTTGACGAGCGCCGGGACGGGCGAACGGCGCCATCCGGGAGAAGCCGAGCGCACGGCCCGCGACGGTCCGGGCGCCCGTGACCTCGGTGTGCCGGCGCCCGCCGCGGTCGACCCGGAGCACGACGTCCGGGTCGAGCAGCGCGACGAGGCCGTCGAAGTCGCCGCCGCGCGCGGCGGCGAGGAAGGCGCGGACGACCTCCCGCTGGCGCTCGAGGTCGGTGTCGGGCATCGACGGCGTGCCGCGCACGCGGCGGCGCCCGCGGCTCGCGAGCTGGCGCGCCGCGTCGGGCGAGCGCCCGACGATCGGCGCGATCTCGTCGAACGGCACCGCGAACATGTCGTGCAGCACGAACGCGAGCCGCTCGGGCGGCGACAGCGTCTCCAGCACGACGAGCAGCGCGAGGCCGACGGAGTCGGCGAGCAGCGCCTCGTGCTCCGGGTCGACCCCGGCGCCGGCGTCCACGATCGGCTCCGGCATCCGGTCGCCCAGCGGCTGCTCGCGGCGCGTCCGGCGCGTGCGCAGCATGTCGAGGCAGACGCGCCCGACCACGGTCGTGAGCCAGCCGCCGAGGTTGTCGATCCCGGCGGCGTCGGCGCGGCTCAGCCGCAGCCACGCCTCCTGGACGGCGTCGTCGGCCTCGGTCACGGAGCCGAGCATCCGGTAGGCGACCGCGCGCAGGTGCGCGCGGTTGGCCTCGAACTCGGTCGGCGAGCAGGTCCGCTTCGGTCCTCACATCCGTCTGACGCGCGCCGCGCCGCGGATGTGACACGGCCTGTCACATCGCGCCGCCGGGCCACGTCACCAGGACGGAACCCGATCTTCGAAGGAGCGACGATGACCCGCAGATGGTGGACCCTGATCGCGGTGTCGGCGGCGACGTTCATGCTGCTGCTCGACATCACGGTCGTCAACGTGGCGCTGCCCGCGATCCGCGAGGATCTCGGCGCGAGCTTCAGCGACCTGCAGTGGGTGATCGACGCCTACGCGCTGTCGCTGGCCGCGCTCGTGCTCGCGGCCGGCTCGCTCGCGGACCGGCTCGGCCGCCGGCGCGTGTTCGCCGCCGGCCTGGGCATCTTCACCGTCGCGTCGCTGCTGTGCGCGATCGCGCCGGACCCGCTGTTCCTGAACCTGGCCCGCGCCGATCCAGGGGATCGGCGGCGCCGCGATGTTCGCGGTCTCGCTCGCGCTGATCGCCCAGGAGTTCGCACCCGGCCGCGAGCGCGCCAACGCGATGGGCATCTACGGCGGGACGATCGGCGTCGCCGTCGCCGTCGGCCCGCTCGTCGGCGGCGCGCTGACCGACTCGCTCGGCTGGGAGTCGATCTTCCTGCTGAACCTGCCGATCGGGATCGCCGCGCTCGCGCTGACCTTCCTGCGCGTGTCGGAGAGCCGCGACCCGCACGCCACGCGCGTCGACGTCGCGGGCGTCACGACGTTCAGCGGCGCGCTCTTCCTGCTCGTGCTCGCGCTCGTGCGCGGGAACGACGAGGGCTGGGGCAGCGCGCTCATCCTCGGCCTGCTCGGCGGCGCCGCCGCGCTGCTCGCCGCGTTCGTCGCGGTCGAGACGCGCAGCCGCGAGCCGATGCTGCCGCTCGGGCTGTTCCGGCGGCCGGCCTTCACCGGCGTCCAGCTCGCGGCGTTCGCGATCTCGGGCTCGGTCTTCGCGCTGTTCCTCTACCTGACGCTGTACATGCAGAACCAGCTCGGCCTGACGCCGTTCGAGGCCGGGCTGCGCTACCTCCCGCTCACGCTGGCGGCGTTCGTCGCCTCGCCGGTCGCCGCGATGCTGCTCCCGCGCGTCCCCGCCCGGCTGCTGCTGGCCGGCGGCCTCGCCGGCGCCGGGGCCGGCGTGCTGCTGATGGCGCGGCGTGGACGCGGGCGACGACTGGACGACGCTGCTCGCCGGCTTCATCGTCGCGGGCCTCGGCGTCGGCCTGCATCAACCCGGTGATCGCCGACGTGGCGGTCAGCGTCGTCCCGAAGGAGCAGAGCGGGATGGCGGCCGGGATCAACGACACGTTCCGCCAGGTCGGCATCGCCGTCGGGATCGCCGTCTGGGGCGCGATCTTCGTCGGTCGCGGCGCCGACAAGGTCGCCGAGCTCACCGCGGGAACGGCGGCGGGCACGGGCGACCGGCCGCGGCAGCTGGTCGAGGCGGCCTCCTCGGGCAGCCTCGACCAGGCGATCCAGGCGGTCCCGCCCGGATCGCGCGCCGCGGTCGCGGAGGCCGCGAGCCAGGGGTTCCTGGCCGGGTTCAACGACGTCCTGACGCTCGGCGGGCTGGTCTGCTTCGCCGGCGCCGCGCTCGCGCTGTGGCTGGTGCGCGAGCGCGACATCGACCGGGCGCCGGAGCCGGCGGCGCTGCCCGACCCCGTGCGGGCGTGAGCCGCGCTCAGAACGCCGCGGCGTGCGCCCGGGCCCAGTCCGCGAACCGGCCGGGCGCGCGCCCGGTGACGGCGCGGACCGTGTCGACCAGGCGGGCGTCGTCGTACTCGCCGTCGCTGAAGAAGCGGAACTGGGCGTCGACCGCCGGCGAGTCGCCCAGCTCCGCCCGCGCCTCGGCGTCGCTCTGCGGCGCGTAGCGGAGCGGGCGCCCGAGCGCCGCGCCGAGCTGGGCGACCTGCTCCCCCGGCGTGAGCGGCTCGGGCCCGCTCAGCTCGAGCGCCGCGCCGTCGTGGCCGCCCGCCAGCGCCACGGCGGCGACCGCCGCGATGTCGGCGGGATCGATCGCGGCGATCGGCACGTCCGGCCACGGTGCCCGCACGACGTCGCCTTCCTCGAGCTGGGGCCGCCAGCGCAGGGCGTTGGACTGGAAGCCGCTCGGCCGCAGGATCGTCCACGGCACCGCGCCGTCGCGCACCGCCGCCTCGGCGTCCAGCCACATCGCGGTGATCGCGTTGTCCGGCCGCCCGCCGATCACGCAGCGCGACGTGAGCAGGACGATCCGCTCCGCCCCGGCGTCGCCGATCCGGCGCACGATCCCGGGCATGTCGCTCCAGCCGCCGAGCAGGAAGACCGCCCGGGCGCCGGCGAGCGCGGACGGGAGCGACTCAGGCCGCTCGAGGTCGCCGGCGACGACCTCCACCCCGTCCGGGAGCGCCGCGCGCGCCGGGTCGCGGACGACGGCGCGCACGGGCTCGCCCGCGGCGGCGAGCTGCGCGACGAGCGCGCCGCCGACGTTGCCGCCGGCTCCGGTGACGACGATCACGGTGGTCGGTGTACCCGCGCGCGCACCGGCGCAGCGCCCACTTGGGTTGCGGGCCGCCGCGGCGGGGCAACCACGGGCGTGGTGGCCGGCGCGGAACCCGACCCGCGGCGCTGGAAGGCGCTGATCGTCTGCCTCGCCGCGGGGTTCATGACGCTGCTCGACGTCTCGATCGTCAACGTCGCGCTGCCGAGCATCGAGCAGGGCCTCGGCGCGGGCGAGAACACGCTGCAGTGGATCGTGTCGGGCTACGCGCTCACGCTCGGCCTGCTGCTGGTCCCGGCGGGCCGCGTCGGCGACGCGCGCGGCCGCCGGACCGTGTTCATGATCGGCGTCGGGCTCTTCGGCCTCGCCAGCGCGGTCTGCGGCCTCGCGCCGTCCGGCCTGCTGCTCGTGCTCGCGCGGCTCCTGCAGGGCTTCGCCGGCGGGCTCATCACGCCGCAGGTGAGCGGCTTCATCCAGACGCTGTTCCAGGGCCAGGAGCGGGCCAAGGCGTTCGGGTTCTTCGGCACGACGGTCGGGATCTCGACCGCGATCGGCCCGCTGCTCGGCGGCGCGCTGATCGCGCTGTTCGGCACCGAGAACGGCTGGCGGGCGGTGTTCTTCGTCAACGTGCCGGTGGCGCTGCTCACGATCGCGCTCGCCCGCCGCTACCTGCCGGCGGGCCGCCCGCGGCCCGGCGCGCGCACCGAGCTCGACCCGGTCGGCGTCGTGCTGCTCGGGCTCGCCGTGGTCTGCCTGCTGGTGCCGTTCATCGAGCAGCGCAGCTGGCACAGCCCGCTGCGGCCGGCGCTGTTCGGCGTCGCCGCCGCTGCTGCTCGTGGCCTGGGTGCTGCACGAGCGCCGCTACGGCCGCACGCGCGAGCCGGTGGTCAGCCTGACGCTGTTCTCGATCCGCAGCTACGTGCTCGGCGCGGGCGTCGGGTTCCTCTACTTCGCCGGCTTCACCGGGACGTTCTTCATCCTCACGCAGTACCTCCAGCTCGGCCTGGACTACCCGGCGTGGAAGGCGGGGCTGGCCGCGACGCCGTTCGCGCTCGGCGGCGCGCTCATGGCCTCGCTCGGCGCGCGCCAGGTGCTGCGGCGCGGGCGCAAGCTGGTCGCGTTCGGGCTCGCCACGGTCCTGGTCGGCTTCGCCGGCGTCTGGCTCGCGGTCGGGCACGAGCCGGGGCCTGACGTGGCGCTGTGGACCGCGCTCCCGCTGCTGATCGCCGGGCTCGGCGGCGGGCTGGTGATCTCGCCGAACCAGACGCTCTCGCTCTCGCAGGTGCCGGTCGAGCGCGCGGGCAGCGCGGGCGGCGTGCTCCAGACCGGCCAGCGGATCGGGTCCGCGGCCGGCATCGCGGTCACCGGCAGCATCTTCTACGGGACGCTGGCCAGCACGCACGCCGACTTCGCGACCGCGTTCCGCCACGGGCTGGTGATGATCGCCTGCTTCGTGGCCGCCGCGCTCGCGCTCGCGCTGGCCGACGCGCTCACGCGCACCTCGGACGCGCAGCGCGCCCGCTGACGTATTGTCCGCGCCCGTGCCCGACCCGCCCGTCCCCGAGCCCCTGCGAAGCATCCTCGACGCCGAGCGCGAGCTGATGCCGCACGACGTGTACGCGGTCGGCTCGATGCTCAGCTACGACGAGCGGCTGCTGCTGCACTGGGCGGCGCGCACGGGTCCGCCCGGCGCGGTCATGGACCTCGGCTCGTTCCTCGGCGGCAGCACCCTCGCCCTGGCCTCCGGGTCCGAGCAGCGCGGTGAGACCGTGCACGCCTACGACCGGTTCCGGCTCGAGGCCGACTGGGAGCGGACGTGGATCCCGGACGGGTTCGCGCTGGAGCCCGGCGACAGCACGCGCGACGTCCTCGCCCACAACATCCGGCGCGTCGGCGAGCGGGTGGTGGTGCACGAGGGGGACATCCGCGACGCGACCTGGGACGACCCGATCGGCGTGCTGTTCGTCGACGTGGCGAAGACGTGGACGACGGCGGACGCGATCTGGAGCACGTTCCTCACCCGCCTCGTCGCGGGGGCGCTGGTCATCCAGCAGGACCAGGTGCACTGGGGCCATCCCTGGTGCGCGATCGCGATGGAGGCGCTCGCCGACGACTTCGAGTACGTGGGCTGGGTCTGGTACTCGTCCGCGGTCTACCGCTGCCGGCGACCGGTGCGCGAGGTCCCGGTCCCGATGCTCGAGCGGTTCACGTGCGACGAGATGCTCGAGCTGCTGGAGCGCAACGCCGCGCGGATCGGCGAGCCCGCGGCCGCGTCGATCCGGTTGTCGGGCACGGTCGTCCTGGCCTGGTTCGGCCGCTTCGACGAGGCGCGCGAGCGGATCGCGGAGGCGGCGCGCAACGACGACGAGGACGCGCTCCCGTTCCTGGACGAGGGCGTCGCCCACCTGACGACCTGGCTCGCCGCGACCGAGGCGCAGCGCACGCCCTGACCGGCGGCGCGGCCGCCGCGATCGGGACGACTGGATTCGAACCAGCGACCTCCTGCTCCCAAAGCCAATGACACTGACGACCCCAACGGCCCGGATGCACCGTCCAGAGCGGAGTTCTGGCCCTCGGGCGTCTCGATTGGGGCAGCGGGATAAGCGCGGGCGGGCGGATTCCGCGGCGTTGGGCACTGGACAGCCGCTCGCTGCCCATTCCCAGCGATGCGCTTGAGCACCACGCGGCTTCCGGCGTAGGGTCGGCTGACCGTTTTCGACGGCAACGACCGAAAGAGCATGGAGAACTTCCGCGCCGGCCTGCGGGCAGCGTCACCTCGTGCGCGGGGCAGGGCACTTCGGCCGCGTGCATCGCGTGATCTCCGCCCTCGAATCGGCGTAGGCTGGGCGTTCGTCCGGCCTGGCCCCTAAAGGAGGCGGCATGTACGCACGCGTAGCCGTGTTCGAGAGTGATCCCTCCACCGTCGATGATGCGATCGAGCGCGTTCGCTCCGACGTCGAATCCGACGCGACACCGCCGGGGCTCGAGGGCGCGAAGATGCTGATGCTCGTCAACCGCGAGACCGGCAAGGGCTTCGGCGTGACGCTGTTCGAGAGCGAGGCGGCGATGCGCCGCGGCGACGAGGCGCTCAACGCCATGAACCCGGGCGGGAGTGAGCGGCGCACGTCGGTCGAGTTCTACGAGGTGCCCGTGCAGACGATGAGCTGACGACAACGCGGCGCCGCCTGCAGAGGTCGGCTCTGCTCCGCGGCACGAGAGGTTTCTCTTTAGAGATCCCGGAACCACGCGGCCGCCGGTTAGTCGGCTACGTGATGGACCAGCCCGGACACGTGGACCCGGCGTTCACGATGAGGGTCTACGCCCACGGGATGCGGTTTCCGACGACGAGCGGGCGCGACTGCGACCGCTCGTGGACGGTCACGAATGGGCAGTATCGGAGAGCGGATCGCGATCGCCGCCACGGAGCGGATTCCGCGACCTAGCGGGGAAGAGCTGTGATCGGGACGACTGGATTCGAACCAGCGACCTCCTGCTCCCAAAGCAGGCGCGCTACCAGGCTGCGCCACGTCCCGGACGCGCCGGGAATCATGGCACGCCGTACGGGCGTCCAGATCGCGGCGCCCCGCTCAGGCGGGTTCGAGCCGCGGCCGACCCCAGGTGGAGATGGCACGCCGTCTCCACCTGGCGTTCGCGGTCGCATTGTGCGTGCTGCTGCTCTCCCCCGCGGGCTCGCCGGCGGGCGGCAAGCCGCGCGCCGCGGCGTGCGCGGACGCGACGCTGCTCCCCTCCGCGGCCAACCTCCCGGCGGTCCGCGCCGCGCTGCTCTGCCTGCACAACCGCGATCGCGCCGCGCGCGGGCTGCCGCCGCTGCGCGAGAACGGGCGCCTGCGCGCGGCCGCCGTCGCGCATGCGCGCGACATGGTGCGGGACCGCTACTTCGCGCACGAGCGGCCCGGCGGCGCCGACATGGCGACCCGGATCCTCGACACGGGCTACGCGAGCCGCCGCGTGTGGTCGCTGGGCGAGAACATCGCCTGGGGCAGCGGCACGCTCGCGACGGCGGACGAGATCCACCGCGCCTGGATGGCTTCCGCCGGCCACCGGGCCAACATCCTGCGGCGCCAGTTCCGCGAGGTCGGCTTCGGGATCGCGCTCGGCGTGCCCGTCGACGGCCCCGGCGACGGCGCCACGTACGCGGCCGACTTCGGGTCGCGCCGCTAGGGCTTCGGGCAGGGATCGCGGCGGCGGCGGACGTTCTATCGTCCGCCGCCGCCGTGGCCGACATCACCCCCCTGCGCGCGCTCCACTACGACCTCGCCCGCACCGGCGGGCTCGAGCCCGTGGCCGCCCCGCCGTACGACGTGATCGACCCCGACCAGCGCGCCGCGCTCCTCGCCCGCTCGCCGTACAACGTGGTCGAGATCGACCTCCCGCAGGGCGACGACCCGTACGCCCACGCGGCGGACACGCTCGCGCGCTGGCGCGCCGACGGCATCGTCGTCGCCGACCCCGCCCCGGCGCTGTGGGCGCTCGAGCAGGACTACACCGGCCCCGACGGCCGCCGCCGGACCCGCCACGGCCTGTTCGCGCGCGTGCGCGTCGAGGACTACGGCCCGGGCCGGATCCGCCCGCACGAGCGCACCCACCCGGGTCCGAAGGAGGACCGCCTGCGGCTCACGCGCGCGACGCGCGCGAACCTGTCGCCGATCTTCTCGCTCTACGACGGCGACGGCTGGTCGCCGGTCGCGCCGCACCTCGACGCGCCGCCGTTCGGCGAGGTGACCGACGAGGACGGGACGACCCACCGGCTCTGGCGCGTCGGCGACCCGGCCGCGATCGCGGCCGTCCAGGACGCGCTGCGCCCGGCCGAGCTGCTGATCGCCGACGGGCACCACCGCTACGAGACCGCGCGCGTGTACGCGGACGAGATCGGCGGCGAGGGGCCGCACCGGTACGTCCTGATGTGCCTCGTCTCGCTCGGCGACCCGGGGCTGACGATCTTCCCCACGCACCGCCTCCTCACCGGCCTCGACGACGAGCGGCGCGTCGCGCTGCGCGAGGCGATCCGGCGCGACTGGGACGTCGAGGAGATCGCCGAGGACGAGCTCGAGCCCGCGCCGGCCGCCGACGGCCGCGTGCGGATCGGCTACCTCGACGCGCACCACGGGCGGCCGCTGCGGCTGACGCTCAAGGACCCCGCGATCGCCGACGCCGCGCTGCCCGGCAAGCCGGACGCCTACCGCCGGCTCGACACCGCGGTGACCGAGGCGCTGCTGCTCCAGGGCGCGCTCGGCATGAGCGAGGACGACATCTCGCACCTGCGCGGGCTCGACTACGCGCGCTCGACCGACGAGGCGCGCGAGCGCGTGCGCTCCGGCGACGTCCAGGCCGGCCTGTTCATGGGCCCCGCGCCCGTCGAGCTGGTGCGCGAGGTCGCCGCCGCCGGCGAGGTCATGCCGCCGAAGTCGACGTACTTCTTCCCTAAAGTCCTGACCGGACTGCTGTTCAACCCGCTGGAGGACTGAGTCGAGGATGGGCACGATCCGCGCCTCGGCGCGGCAGCTGGAGAAGCTGCGCCACGACGTGAAGGTGCGCTCGCACACGATCACCGCGGACGAGCCGGCCTCGCACGGCGGCGACGACTCGGGGCCGAGCCCGCAGGAGCTGCTGGCCGCGTCGCTCGCCTCGTGCGTGGCGATCACGATGGAGATGTACGCGCGCCGCAAGGGCTGGAACGTCGCCGGGCTGCGCGTCGACTGCGAGTACACGCCGGCCGAGCGCGGTCACCCGACCCAGTTCCGGCTGGTGACGCGGATGCCGGACTCGCCTCACCGACGAGCAGATCGACCGGCTCGCGGTGATCGGCGCCAAGTGCCCCGTGCACCGGACGCTCGAGGGCGAGGTCAGCTTCGACGAGCAGGTCGAGGTCGCCTGACCGCGCGCGCGGACCTCGCGGCGGCGCTGCGCGGCACGCTGCTCGACCCGGCCGCCGCGATGCGGCTGACCGTCCCCGGCCCGCGCAAGGCGGCCGTGCTCGTCCCGCTCTACGTCGACGCCGCCGGCACCGCGCAGCTCGTCTTCACCGAGCGCCGCGCCGACCTGCGCCGCCACGCGGGCGAGATCTCGTTCCCTGGCGGCGGCCGCGAGCCCGGCGACGCCGACCTGCGCGCGACCGCGCTGCGCGAGACGCAGGAGGAGCTGGGCCTGCCGCCCGACGCCGTCGAGCTGCTCGGGGCGCTGCAGCCGACGCCGACGTTCGTGACCGGCTACGCGATCCACCCGTTCGTCGGGCTGATCGAGCCCGGCTTCCGCTGGGTCCCGCAGGAGCGCGAGGTCGCCCGCGTGCTCGAGCTGCCGCTCGAGGCGGTCCGCGCCGGCCACCGCCGGCGCCGGCTGGTGCGGCGCGGGATGCCGTTCCGCACCGACGCGTACGAGACGGACGGCCACCTCGTCTGGGGGGCGACCGCCCGGATCGTCGCGGACCTGCTCGAGCGGGTCTAGCGCTTCCCGACGAGCCACCAGGCCGCGGGCAGCAGCCCGGCCGCGGCGATCGCCTTGACGATCCCGCCGAGGATGAACGGCGTGAAGCCGAGCGAGATCGCCTCGCGGAGGCCGACGCCGAGGTCGATCGCGAGCCACGGCACGCCGATCCCGAAGATGATCAGCTGGCCGACCGTGAACAGCGGCAGCGC
This sequence comes from uncultured Solirubrobacteraceae bacterium, assembly GCA_963791405.1. Lineage (GTDB taxonomy): Bacteria > Actinomycetota > Thermoleophilia > Solirubrobacterales > Solirubrobacteraceae > DASQMT01. Next base: position 85,934 of record CAWBSJ010000001.1, read on the forward strand.
CTTCCACGGGTCGCGGTCGAGCTTGCGCTCCGCGAGCCGGCCGACCACGTAGCCGGCGACGATGAAGCCGATCAGGTAGCCGCCGGTGGCGCCGAACGCGACCTGGGCGCCGCTCTCGCCGTCGGCGTAGAACGGCAGCCCGATCAGGCCGAGCACCCAGTAGAGCGACATCGCGGAGCCGCCGCGGACCGCGCCGAGCCCGGCGCCGCACAGCATCACGGCGAACGTCTGGCCGGTGATCGGGACCGGGCTGCCCGGGATCGGGAACGAGATCTGGGCGCAGGCCGCGGTCAGCAGCGCGCCGCCGACGACGAGCGCGACGTCGCGGAGACGGCCCTGCGGGATGACGTCGGCGAGCACCCGTGGCTGGGCGACGGCGGCGTGGCTCATGGTCCTCCTTCGGAGTCGGTCGGCGCGGAGACTAGCTCAGGAGCCCCGCGACGGCGGCGCTTGCGGCGGGCCGCCACGCGGCGTGCTCGAGCGGGTCCGCCTCGAGCACCGCGAGCGGGATCCGCCAGGTGTCGCTCGACACCTCGGCGACCGCGCGGCCGCGGGCGAGGACGGCGGCCGGGAGCGGGCCGGCGGCCTCGTGGACGACGCCGCGGACCGGCGTGTCGACGAGCTTCTCCCACAGCATCCGCAGCCGCCCGTCGTGCAGCGCCGCGACCTGCTCGGGCGGCCCGGTGGCGGTGCCCATCAGCCAGCACAGCACCGTCACGCCCGCGAGCGCGTCCATCAGCGTCCCGATCCGGTCGGGATCGCCGACGTACGGCTCGGCGCCGGCGGCCGCGATCGCCGCGGCGCGGGCGGGATCGCGGGTCGTGCCGCGGACGGCGTGGCCGGCGGCGCGCAGGTCCGCCGCGAGCACGCGCCCGCGGCAGCCGCAGCCGACGATCAGGACCCGGGCCACCGGTCCTCGCGCACCGCGTCCGCGACGTCCTCGTGCGTGCGCTCGGGCGCGCCGCGGCGGCGGCGCAGCCGGTTCGCCGCCTCGAGCATCTGCTCCAGGTCGTCCGCGTCGTTCTCGGCCTCCGTCTCGGGCGACCGGGTCGGGCGCCAGCCGAGCACGTCGGCGCCGGAGCGCGGCGAGCGCAGCCCGAGCAGCACGATCCAGGCGAGGAAGCCGGCGAACAGCGCGGCCATGACCAGGGCGAAGGCGGTCACGCGCGTAGGGTACGCGCCCGATGATCGTCGGGGTCGCCGGAGCGGGCACGATGGGCGCGGGGATCGCGGCGACCGCGCGCGACGCCGGCCTGCGCGTGCTCCTGCACGATCCCGACCCCGCCGCGCGCGACCGCGTCGAGGGGGTCGAGTGGGCGGCGGACCTGGGCGGGCTCGCGCCGTGCGACGTCGTGGTCGAGGCCGCGCCGGAGGCGCTCGAGGTCAAGCGGGCGCTGTTCGCCGCGCTCGCGGACGTGGTCGCGCCCGACGCGGTCCTGGCCACGAACACCTCGTCGCTGCTGGTCTCGGCGGTCGCGGCCGGCGTGCCCGGGCCCGAGCGCGTGGTCGGCCTGCACTTCTTCAACCCGGTGCCGCGGATGCGGCTCGTCGAGCTGGTGGCGGGCGCGGAGAGCGGGGCGGCGGCGCTCGCCCGCGCCCGCGCGCTGGGCGAGGCGCTCGGCAAGCACGTCATCGAGGCCGCCGACGGGCCGGGCTTCCTGGTCAACCGCTGCAACCGCCCGTTCTCGCTCGAGGCGCTCCGGATCGTCCAGGAGCGGCTCGCCACGCCCGAGCAGGTCGACCGGATCTGCCGCCGCGCGCTCGGCTTCCGGATGGGGCCGTTCGAGCTGATGGACCTCGTCGGGCGTCGACGTCGGGTACGCGATCGCCCGGTCGTTCCACGACCAGACCGCCGAGCCGCGCTGGCGCCCGTCGCCGCTCGCGGCGCGGATGGCGGCGAGCGGCCGCCACGGCCGCAAGACCGGGCGCGGCTGGTACGCGTACCCGCCCGGCCGGCCGCCGGACCCGGACCCGCCCGCGCCGGGCGGCGGCGACGGGCTCGTCGTGGTCGCGGGCGAGGAGCCGCTCGCCGCGATCCTGCTCGAGGAGGCCGCCGCGGCCGGCTGGGACGCGGCGACGCCGGAGGAGGCGCAGGGCGAGCTGCCGTCCCTGATCGTCGACTGCGGCGCGACCGACGAGGACCCGCCGCTGCAGGGCGGCCCGCAGCTGCTGCTGTGCGACGCGGCGCCGCTCGCCGCGCAGGACCCGGGCGGGACCGCCGCAGGGTTCGTGCTCGCGCTCCCGCTGCTCGACGGCGCGCCGGCGGAGCTGACCCGCGGGCCCTCGACGTCGCCCGCCGCGGCGGCCGCGGCCGAGCGCTTCTTCGCCACGCTGGGCCGCGGCGCCGAGTGGGTCGGGGACGCGCCGGGACTGGTCAGCGGCCGGATCCTGGCCATGCTCGTGAACGAGGCCTGCTTCGCGCTCGGCGAGGGCGTGGGCAGCGCCGCCGACATCGACGCCGGCATGGAGCTCGGGCTCAACCACCCGCGCGGGCCGCTCGCCTGGGGCGACCTGGCCGGGCCGGGCGCCGTGCTGGAGACGCTGCTCGCGCTCGGGGAGGAGTACCGCGAGGAGCGCTACCGGCCCGCGCCGGCGCTCGTCCGCGCCGTACGCGCCGAGACCGCGCTCGGCGACGGCGCTCTACCCTGGGACGGGTGACCCGACGGACCCTGCCCGCGGCGCTCGCGGCGCTCGCGGCGCTGGCCCTGGCCCCGACGGCCGCGGCCGCCGGGCCTGAGGGCACCGCGCCCGCCCCGCGCGTGACGCTGCCGGGCGCGGCCTCCGCGGCCGCCGCCGGCGCCGACCCCGCGACGTGGATCGTCGCGGCGCGCGGCGACCGCGCGGCGGGCGACCGCATCGCCCGCGCCCACGGCGCCCGCCGGATCGCCGGCGGCGCGTGGGAGGTGCGCCGCGGCCGGGCCCGCCCGCTCGCGGCCGCCCTGCGCGCGCACGGGCTGCTCGACTACGCGGAGCCGAACCGGATCGCCCGCCCGGCCCAGGCGCCGGACCCGCTCGCGGCGCAGGCGGCCTGGCGCGACTTCGTCGTCGGCCCCGCCGTCGCGCCGGCGGTGACGCCGGCCAGCCCGCTGATCGCGCTCGTCGACACGATCGTCGACACGAGCCATCCGGAGATCGCCGGCTCGAACATCGCCACGCTCGGCGGCACGCAGCTCGCGGACTTCCACGGCACGGCGACGGCGACGGTCGCCGCCGCCCCCGCCAACGGCGTCGGGATGCTCGGCGTCTGGCCCGGCGCGCGGGCGCTCAACGTGCCGCTGCCGAACGGCCAGCAGATCCTCTGCTCGGACTCCTCGCGCGCGATCGCCCGCGCCGTGCGCCGAGGCGCCGCGGTGATCAACATGAGCTACGGCTCGCCGACGCGCTGCGGCACCGAGGCGCAGCAGATCGCGAAGGCCGTCAGGGCCGGCGCGATCCCGGTCGCCGCGTCCGGGAACGAGGGCGAGAAGGGCAACCCGCTCGAGTTCCCCGCCAGCCTGCCGCACGTGCTGACCGTCGCGGCGATCGGGCCCGACGACAAGCCGACCGTCGTTCTCGAACACCAGCGCCGCGATCGACCTCTCGGCCCCCGGCATCGGGATCCTCACCGCCGTCCCGGCCGGCTTCGACCCCGACGGCACCGCCGACGGGTTCGCGGCCGTCTCGGGCACGTCGTTCTCGGCGCCGATGGTGTCGGCCGCCGCCGCGTGGATCCGCGCCGCGCGGCCGGACCTGACGCCCTACCAGGCCGCCCAGGTCGTCCGCCGCGGCGCGCGCGACATCGGCAGGCGCGGGCTACGAGAACGCGACCGGCTTCGGGGCGCTCAGCCTGCCCGGCGCGCTGGCGCAGCAGCCGCCGGCGGACGATCCGCTGGAGCCCAACGACGACGTCCGCCACGTGGACGGCCGCGCCTTCGGCGCGCTCGCGGCGCCGCTGTTCAACGGCGGCAAGCCGAAGACGATCGCCGCCGAGGCGGACCTGGCGGAGGACCCGGTCGACGTCTACCGGGTCAAGGTCCGCGCGGGCCATCGGCTGCGCGCCACGCTCACGCCGGCGTCCGGCGACCCCGACCTGTACGTGTTCGACAGCCACGCGCGCAGCGTGTTCGGCAAGCGGCCGGGCCCGGTCGCGCAGTCGACGCACCGGCGCGGCCGCGATCGCGCGACCGTCCGCAACCGCGGCGGCCGGACGACGACGTTCTACGTCGCCGTCGGCTTCGACAAGCGCAAGGACCTCAAGCGGCTCGACGCGCGCTACACGCTGCGCGTCGGCTGATCGCTACTGCCGCGCGGGCGCGTGCGACACCCACTGCTCCTCGGCGAGGTCGCCGGTGCCGGCGAGCGCCTCGGGCGTGGGGACGTGCGGGTTGTCGCGCAGGTACCACTCGGCGTCGAGCGCCGCCTGGCAGCCGCTGCCGGCCGCGGTGACCGCCTGCCGGTAGGTGTGGTCGACCAGGTCGCCGGCCGCGAACATGCCGGGCACGCGCGTGCGGGTCGAGCGGCCGTCGACGGCGACGTAGCCGTCCTCGTCCGTGTCGACGATGCCGTCGACGATCTCGGACTGCGGCTCGTGCCCGACGGCCACGAACGCGCCGGCCATCGGCAGGTCGCGCTCCTCGCCGGTCTCGCTGTTGCGCACCCGGGCCGACCCGAGCAGGCCGCCCTCGGCGGGCAGGAACTCCTCGACCACGTACGGGGTGAGCAGCTCGATGTTGTCGATCGCCTTGGCGCGGTCGAGCATGATCTGCGAGGCGCGGAACTCGTCGCGGCGGTGCACGATCGTCACCTTCGACGCGAACTTCGCGAGGAAGATCGCCTCCTCCATCGCGGAGTCGCCGCCGCCGACGATGATCGTCTCGCGGTCCTTGTAGAAGGCGGCGTCGCAGGTCGCGCAGTACGAGACGCCGCGGCCGTTGGCGAGCTCCTCCTCGCCGGCCACGCCGAGCTTGCGGTGCTCGGCGCCCATCGCGAGGATCACGCTGCGGGCCTTGAACTCCTCGTCGTGGACCCAGACGGTGTGGAGGCCGCCCTCCTCGGCCGCGGGCTCGACGCGGGTGACGTTGTCGGTCAGGAAGCGGGCGCCGAAGCGCTCGGCCTGGTCGCGCATCGTCTGCATGAGCGCCGGGCCCATGATCCCCTCGGTGAAGCCGGGGTAGTTCTCGACCTCGGTCGTCTGCTGGAGCAGGCCGCCCCACAGGAAGCCCTCGACGACCAGCGGGTTCAGATCCGCGCGCGCGGTGTACAGCGCGGCCGTGTAGCCCGCTGGACCGCTCCCGATGATGATGACCTGCTCGACGTCAGCCATGTGGTTTCTCCGTACCCCGTTTCCTTACTTCACTTTGTATAGTGTAGCCGTCACGCGGCGGCGGAGGCGGCTCGCTCCTGCTTCCACCCGTCAACGGTACGCCGGAGCCGGAAGTACGCGATGACGCCGGGGACGAGCGGGAGCCAGAACGTGAACGCCCGGAACACCAGCACGGCGACGAGCGCGAGGTCGAAGTCGACCCCGAACGCCGTGTAGGCGCCGACCATCCCGCCCTCCACGCCGCCCACCCCGCCGGGGATCGGCAGCAGGTTGCCGAGCATGCCGATGAAGAACGCCTGGATCAGGACCGCGATCGGCGGCGAGTCGCCGAACGCGTGGAACGCCGCCCACAGGACCGCGATCTGGAACGCCCAGAAGAGGATCGCCCCGATCAGCGCCGGGTTGCGCGAGCGGATGTGCTCGATCGCGTCGCGCAGACCCGCCGAGGAGGCCGCGGGCACGTTGGCCAGCTTCTGGACGAGCCGCGCGAAGCGGCCCTCGCGCGCGTATCCGCTCAGGCGGCGCTGGAGGTCGGGCGGGACGAACGCGAGCGCGGTCGCGATCACGATCATCACGCAGCCGACGATCGCCGGGACGAGCGTGAGCGAGATCGGATCGGGACCGCTGAAGAGGCCGAAGTGCAGGCCGAAGCCGCAGACGATCACCGCGACCGCGTACGGGACGTAGGTCAGCACGAGGAACGAGATCGTCTTGTCCGCGACCGTGCGCTTGCGCATGCCCGAGCGGCGCAGCGCCCACGCCGTGACGACGAGGCCGCCGGCGCCGCCGGCCGCGAACAGCCGCGAGGCGGCCAGCCCGGCGAAGGTGATCTGGTAGCTCGCCGCCCAGCCGATCCGCTCGGCCGCGCGCCCGTAGACGCCGCGGAACATCACCACGTAGCCGAGGAACATCCCGCAGGTGAGGAACAGCGCCGCGATCGTCCACGCCGGGCGGCCGTCCTCGATCCGGCTCCAGGTCTCGTCGAGCCCGGCGAGCTTGGGCAGCAGGAAGTAGAGCGCGGCGAGCGCGAGCAGCAGGAAGACGACGATCCCGATCAGCCCGCGCGCCGTGATCTTGAGCGCCGGGCGTTCCTCGTGGTCGTCGTCGTCCTCCGGCGGCTCCGGGTTGACCTGCGGGTCCGAGGCCGCCGTCGTCATGCCCGGGCTCGCGCCTCCAGGGCCTGGACGGCGGCCGACACGCGCAGCAGCAGCGGCCGCGCGGTGGGCGTCGCGCGGCGGATGCCCTCGGTCAGCGCGAGGCCGGCCGCGAGATCGGTCACGTAGTGCTCGCCCAGGTAGACGAGCGCGAGTCCGAGCGTCGACGCGTATGCCCACCCGATCGCGCCGGCGACGGGTCCCGTCTCTGCCAGCAGGTGGGCGGCCATGACGGAGGTGGCGAAATGCAACGAGGGCATGGCTGCCAGGGGATTGCCTCCCAGCAGACCGTACAGGGGTCCCCACCCGGAACCCCAGAAGTGCTCGCCGTACTCGACCATCATCCGCCGCAGCTCGGGCGTGATGCCGTCGTCCATCAGGCCCTTCTGGGCGGCGTACCAGGGCGGCGCGGTCGGGATCGCCCAGTAGCCGACGAGTCCGAGGTCGAACGTCGCGTACATCTGCGTCGCGCCCTTGGCGAAGCGCTCGGGGTGGCGCAGGATCAGGTACGCGACCGTCCCGTGCGGGAACGCGAACCAGATCCAGTGCGAGACGACGAGCACCTTCTCCCAGGCGTGGAAGCGGCCCGGCCGGCCGAGCAGCCGCTGGAGCCGGAGCGTCGGCGTCGTGCCGCCGCCGATGAAGCGGTCGATCTTGACCGGGTAGGCGACCTTGACCCGGCGCTCGAGCGCCTCCGGATCGTCGTTGGGCATCTTGTACGTCGCGAGGTACGCCCACATCTGGAGCCCGCACATGCCGACGTCGCGCGCGCGGGTGCGCGGGAGGAGCACGCAGAGCGCGAACGGGTGCACTCGCCGCCGCCGCGATGACGGCGGGGGCGGGGAGGTTCAGACGGCGGCGGACCAGCGGCGCCGCCACGCCGGCGGCGAGCGCCGCGGCCGCTCCCGCCTTGATGGCGGTCGACAGGCGCACGGCGGGCGGCAGTCTAACGTCGCCGAAGGCGGACGCGAGGCACGAGCGCTCCGCCTGGCAGGCGAAAGCTATGTCTTTGCCGGGACGACCTCGTCGATCAGCGCCGCGACCACGCCCGAGCGCGGGTCGACCTCGGGGTGCCACTGGACGCCGAGCACCCAGCGCGCGTCCGGCATCTCGATCGCCTCGACGAGCTCGTCGAGCACGCTCCAGCCGGTCGCCACGAGCCCCTCGCCGAGCCGGTCCACGGCCTGGTGGTGGTGCGACTTCGTGCTGTGGACGAGCTCGCCGCACGCCCGCGCGGCGAGCGACCCCGCGGCGAGCCGGACGTCGTGGTCGGCGTCGTCGAACGACCCGAGCCGGCGCCGGTGGTCGCCGTGGCCGACGTCGTCGGGCAGGTGCTGGACCAGCGTCCCGCCGAACGCGACGTCGATGCAGCTGCATCCCGCGGCAGATGCCGAGCAGCGGCAGGTCGCGCTCGACCGCCCGGCGGGCGAGCGGGATCTCCGCCGCGTCGCGCTCGGGCCGCGTCCCCGTGGTGCAGCGGTGCGGCTCGGCGCCGTAGGAGGCCGGGTCGAGGTCGGCGCCGCCGGCGAGGATCAGCGCGTCGAGGTGGTCGAGCACCGCGTCGGGCTCCTCGCCGGTGCGGGCGTCGGGCGGGACCATGAAGCGCGACCCCGCCGCCCTCCTGGATCGCGTCGACGTACGCGCGCGAGAGCAGGAACGCCTCGCGCTCCCAGACCGTCCAGCGCGCGTGCTCGAGCGCCGTGCAGATGCCGATGACCGGGCGCGCCATGTGGATCGCCTACCCCTGCCGCGCCCTTAGGATGCCGCGCATGGCCGCCACCCTGCCCGACCTCGAGACCGTCGCGCTGTCCCGCGCCGCCTCCAACGGCGCCGCGCTGCGGATCGAGCTGAACCGCCCCGACCGCATGAACGCCTGGGACAAGCAGCTCGGGCGTGGACCTGCTCGCCGCGGTCGAGCTGGCCGCGGGCGACCCCGCGATCCGCGCCGTGACGATCACCGGCGCCGGCCGCGCGTTCTCCTCCGGCGCCGACCTGCGGGCCGGCTTCGACCTCCGCCCCGACGGGCGCCCGGACGTCGGCACCGCCCTGCGCGAGCGCTACCACCCGATCATCACCGGGATCCGCCGGATGCCGAAGCCGGTGCTGGCGGCGGTCAACGGCCCGGCGGTCGGGATCGGCTGCTCGCTCGCGCTCGCGTGCGACCTCGTGCTCGCGCGCGAGTCCGCCTACCTGCTGCTCGCGTTCGTGAACATCGGGCTGGTCCCGGACGGCGGCTCGTCGGTCTTCGTCCCCGCGCGGGTGGGCGCCGGGCGCGCCGCGACGATGGCGATGCTGGGCGAGCGGATCCCCGCCGAGCCGCGCGCACGGCTGGGGCCTGGTCGACGCCGTGGCGCCCGACGAGGGCTTCGCGGACGCGGTCGACGCGCTCGAGGAGCGGCTCGCCACCGGGCCGACCCGCTCGTACGCCGCGTCGAAGGTCCAGCTCAACGCGCGCGTGTACGCCAACTTGGACGAGCAGCTCGAGCTCGAGGCCTCGCTGCAGGAGGAGATGGCCGGCTCGGGGGACTTCGCGGAGGGCGTCGCGGCGTTCCTCGAGAAGCGCACGCCCCGGTTCGCCGGGGAGTGAGCAATCCGCCCCGACCAGTCAATACACTGCGCTCGCCGATGGACCGCCGCCGCCCGATGAGAGTCATCCTCAGCGCCCTCGCGCCGGCCCTCGCGGCGCTGCTGCTGACCGCGGTGCCGGCGTCCGCGGGGCTGATCCTGCCGGAGGCCGGGCCGTCGTCGAACGCCCAGGACACGCGCACGCTCTACGCGATCATCCTGGTGATCGCCGTCATCGTCTTCCTCGGCGTCGAGGGCGTCCTCATCTACTGCCTCGTCAAGTACCGCGCCAAGCGCGGGCGGGTCGCGGCGCAGATCCACGGCAACACGCGGCTCGAGATCGGCTGGACGGTCGGCGCCGCGGTGATCCTCGTCTTCCTGACCGTGGCGACCTTCGTGATGCTCCCCGGGATCAAGAACCCGGCCGAGTCGAGCATCGACGCCAACGGCAACCCGGTCGCGTCCAACGCCGCCTTCGCGTCGACCGACCAGCAGGCGCCGCCAAAGGGCGTCGCGATGAACATCAAGGTCGACGGCATGCAGTACGTGTGGCAGTACACGTACCCGTCGATCGACGGCAAGAAGGTCTTCTCCTACACCGACATGCACGTGCCGGTCGGGATGACCGTGACGCTCGACATCGGGTCGAACGACGTCCAGCACTCGTGGTGGATCCCGAAGCTCGGCGGCAAGATGGACGCGCTCCCGGGCTACACGAACAAGAGCTGGTTCAAGGCGACCGAGCCGGGCGTCTTCGTCGGCCAGTGCGCCGAGCTGTGCGGGCGCAACCACGCCAACATGTACGCGCGGGTGATCGCGCAGCCGTACGACGAGTGGAAGGCCTGGTACGACAAGCAGGCCGACGACATCAAGGCGGCCGAGCAGGCCGCAGCGGAGGGCCGCAAGGAGCTCGAGCAGCAGGAGGGCGAAGCCTCGGTCCCCGACGACAGCGGCGGCACCTCCTCCGACGGATCCGAGTAGAAGAGAACGAATGGCCATCGCCGACCGCAGCGCCGTCAGGGCGCCCCGACCGCAGATCATCGTCCACGGGGTGCGGCCCGAGCCGAAGGGCTGGACGTCGTGGATCACGACGACCGACCACAAGCGGATCGGGATCCTCTACCTCTGGACGGTCGCGGCGTTCTTCGTGCTCGGCGGCGTCGAGGCGCTGCTGATCCGGCTCCAGCTCGGCGCGCCGGAGAACACGCTCCTCTCGCCCGAGCGCTACAACCAGCTCTTCACCATGCACGGCACGACGATGGTCTTCCTCGTCGTCGTCCCGGTGTGGGCGGGCCTCGCGAACTACCTGCTGCCGCTGATGATCGGCGCGCGCGACGTGGCCTTCCCGCGCCTGAACGCCTGGTCGTACTGGATGTTCCTGTTCGGCGGCCTGGCGCTCTACGCGTCGTTCCTCTTCACGCCGCCGGAGGCCGGCTGGTTCTCCTACGTCCCGCTCTCGACGAAGGAGTACTCCCCGTCGGGCGGCCAGGACGCGTGGATCTTCATGGCCCACCTCACCGGCCTGTCGTCGATGCTCGGCGCGGTCAACTTCATCGCCACGATCCACAACATGCGCGCGCCCGGCATGGGCTGGGGCCGCCTGCCGCTGTTCGTGTGGACGATCCTCATCTACTCGTACCTGATCGTCCTGGCGCTCTCGTCGCTGACCGCGACGGTCACGATGCTGCTGACCGACCGCCACTTCGGGACCCACTTCTTCGACCCGACGCAGGGAGGGTCGGCGCTGCTGTGGCAGCACCTGTTCTGGTTCTTCGGGCACCCCGAGGTCTACATCTTCGTGTTACCCGCGTTCGGGGTCTTCTCCGAGGTCCTGCCGGTCTTCGCCCGCAAGCCGATCTTCGGCTACAAGGCGATCGCGGCGGCGACCGCGGGCATCGCCTTCCTCGGCATGCTCGTCTGGGCGCACCACATGTTCGCCACGCCGAGCGCGACCGTCGTGCTCGCCTTCTTCATGCTGTCGAGCTTCGTCATCGCGGTCCCGACCGGGGTGAAGATCTTCAACTGGCTCGCGACGCTGTGGCGCGGGACGATCGAGTACCGCGTGGCGCTGCTGTACGCCGTCGGCGGGATAGGCACGTTCGTGATCGGCGGCATCACCGGCATCTTCCTCGCCGTGTTCCCGGTCGACTGGCAGCTGACCGACACGTACTTCGTCGTCGCGCACATGCACTACGTGGCGTTCGGCGGCAGCGCGTTCGCGATGTTCTCCGCGCTCTACTTCTGGTTCCCCAAGATCACGGGGCGGATGCTGTCCGAGCGGATGGGCACGGTCGCGTTCTGGCTCACGCTGATCGGGTTCAACGTGACGTTCCTCGTCCAGCACTCGGCGGGCCTGAGCGGCATGCCGCGGCGGATCTTCGAGTACCAGTCCGACTCCGGCTGGCAGGTCTACAACCTGATCTCGACGATCGGCGCGTTCATCATCGCGCTCGGCGTCCTGGTGACGATCATCAACGTCGTCCGCTCGCTCAAGCACGGCGCGATCGCCGGCCCGGACCCGTGGAAGGCGAACACGCTCGAGTGGTTCGTCACCTCGCCGCCGCCGGAGCACAACTTCGACGTCGTCCCGCGCGTCCGCTCGGTCGAGCCGATGAAGGACATCCGGCGCCAGGTCGAGGAGGAGACGGGCGCGAAGCAGCGCTTCGAGGCCGGCCGCCCGATGGTGCACGTCTGAGGGGCTGATCGGTGGAGGCGTCCCGCATCCACACGGCCGCTCCCGCCGCGTTCGCGGCCGGAGGGCTGCGCCAGCTCGTCGGCGACTACGTCTGCCTGACGAAGCCGAAGGTCCAGTCGCTGCTGCTGCTGACGACGATCACGACGATGTACGTCGCCGGGGATCCGTCGCTGCAGCTCGTGTTCTGGACCGTCCTGGGCGGGTCGCTCGCCTCGGGCGGCGCCGGGGCCGTCAACCACTGGTACGACCGCGACATCGACGCGCAGATGGCGCGCACGGCCACGCGGCCGGTGCCCGCCGGGCGGATCTCGCCGCGCGCGGCGCTGACGTTCGGGATCGTGCTCGCCGCGCTGTCGTTCGCGCAGCTCTCGCTGACCGTGAACGTGCTCAGCGCGGCGCTCGCGCTCAGCGGCTTCCTCGGCTACGTGTTCGTCTACACCGTCTGGCTCAAGCGCACGACGCCGCAGAACATCGTCATCGGCGGCGCGGCCGGCGCGGTGCCGCCGCTCGTCGCGTGGGCGGCGGTCACGGGCGGCGTCTCGATCGAGGCGCTGTACCTGTTCGCGATCGTCTTCTACTGGACGCCGCCGCACTTCTGGGCGCTCTCGCTGCTGATGAAGGACGAGTACGCGCGGGTCGGCGTGCCGATGATGCCCGTCGTCCGCGGCGAGGCCGAGACGCGGCAGCTGATCGTCCTCTACACCGTGCTGCTCGTCGCGCTCACGCTGATGCCCGTCCTCTTCGGCTGGTTCGGGCTGATCTACGGCGCCGCCGCCGCCGTCCTGGGCGGCGTGTTCATCTCGCTCACGCTGCGGCTCTGGCGCGAGGCGCAGCGGTCCAGCGCGCTGCGCGCGTACCTGTTCTCCCTGGCCTACCTCGCGCTGCTGTTCTGCGCGATGGTCGTGGACGCCCGGCTGTAGACTGCGCCGCTGATGGACCGCCGGCTCGCCCGCAAGAACCTCCGGACCGCCTTCGTCGTCTGCGCGATCATGCTCTTCATGTTCGCCATGACGTGGGTGGCGGCACTGATCTACACCCAGTGAGCACCGAGCCCGACGACACCACCCTGGCCCCGCCGGCCGGCGAGCAGATCCACCTGCCCGAGCCGAGCCTGCTGCCGATCCTGAACGCGGTCGGGCTCTCGATCGCGATCATCGGCGTCCCGATCTCGCTGATCCTCGTGATCCCGGGGCTCGTGCTGTTCCTCAGCACCGCCGCGGTCTGGATCGCCAAGACGCGGCGCGAGATGGACGAGCTCCCGCTCGACCACTCGGCCGGGCATTAGTGCTCCGCGGGTCATCCTGACCGCGTCTGACCCCGAGCCCGGCATCCGTGCCGGGACTTGACCGGGCTTCGCCCTCCTACGCGAGCGACGCGCGACTGCGGGACGTCGCAGGTCGCGCCGTCGTCGGTCCAGCAGCGGACGATGTCGCGGACGGAGAGGATCCCCGCGGTCTCCCCCGCGTCGACCACGACGAGGTGGCGGAAGCCGCCCTTGACCATCGCGGCGGCGGCCTGCTCGAGCGACCACGACGGGCTCGCGAAGACGAGGTCGGCCGTGAGGTGGTCGGCGACCTTCTCGGCGTCCGGGTCCTGGCCGCCGGCGACCGACTGCAGGACGTCGCGCTCGGTGATGATCCCCGGGCCCATCCCGTCGGGGTCGAGCACGACCGCCGCCCCCACGCGCCGCTCCGCCATCGCGGCGGCGGCCTCGCGGAGCGTGTGCCCCGGCCCGACGGTCAGGACCACCGTGCTCATGCCCTCCCTGACCTGCATCGTGAGAACCCCTTCCGGTTCGCTTGCGACGATCGGCACAAAGGGTACCTGCCCGCGCGGGCGGACGCGCAGGTCCGGCGCTGAACGCGCAAGGCCGCCGGGAGTGGCTGCGCGCCAGATGAGACAGGTCGGTCTCGCCCGGGTAATCCGTGCCCGGGTGGTGGCGCGTATCCACTCACGTGCCGATCCAACGCCCCGCCACCGTCGCGCTGCGCTCGAGCCTCTACGAGGACGCCACCGCGATCGTGGACCACGAATACCAGGACGAGCTCTCGCTCGACGACATCGCCCGCCGCGTCGCCTCCTCCCGCCGCCAGCTGCAGCGGGCGTTCTCCGAGGTGGGGAACACGACCTTCCGCGATCAGCTGACCCGGGTGCGGATGGAGCGCGCCGGCGAGCTGCTCGCGCATCGCGGGCTCACGATCCGCGAGGTGGCGCACCGCGTGGGATACCGCCAGCCCGCGCAGTTCGCCAAGGCGTTCCGCCGCCACCATGGCGTCGCGCCGTCCGAGTTCCGCGCCCGGCGCGCGCAGCGCGCGGGCACCGCGACGCTCGCCGCCTGACCCCGGCAGGGCGCGGCCGCGCCCGGGTGGGGCGCTATCGGTTCCCTCCGTCGTGCGACTCCGGTAATTTGCCGCGTCCATGGGTCGGGAGAGCTGATGGCGACGGAGGGCGAGGAGACGGGCCGCGAGGAGTCGCCGCGTGAGGAGCGGTCGCATTTCCTGCAGCTGCTGGTCATCGGGCTGATCGCCTCGGCGATCGGGATCGCCCTCGGCCTGCTGATCGACTGGTGGCCCGCGCAGGGCAGCGCCGAGGCGCAGAAGGTCGACACGCTCTACGACGTCCTGATCATCTGCTCCGTGCCGATGTTCGTGCTCGTCGTCACGGTCGTCCTGTACTGCGCCTGGCGCTACCGGATGAAGCCGGGCGAGGAGGAGCTCGACGGCCCGCCGATCCACGGCAACACGCGGCTGGAGATCATCTGGACCGCGATCCCGGCGATCATCCTCGTCGCGCTCTGCTCCTACTCGTTCGCGGTCCTGACCGACATCGAGGACGCCGACGCGCGGGCGCTCAACGTGCGCGTCGTCGGCGAGCAGTTCACGTGGACCTTCTACTACCGCGACGGCGCGGGGAAGGAGATCGCCTCGCCGCAGCTGTACGTGCCGCAGGGCCAGCAGGTCAACTTCACGGTCCAGTCGCAGGACGTGATCCACGACTTCTGGGTGCCGGCCTTCCGCGTGAAGATCGACGCGGTGCCCGGCATCAACACGCACCTGCGGGTCACGCCCGAGCGGATCGGCGACTACCCGGTCATCTGCGCCGAGCTCTGCGGCCTCGGCCACTCCGTCATGCGCCAGACCGCCCACGTGATGCCCGCGCGCGACTTCCAGCGCTGGCTGTCCAACGGCGGCAAGACCGACGAGCAGGCCCAGGCCGAGCAGGACGCCGACACCGGCGCCGGCGGCGGCGCGCCGGACGGCAAGGCGATCTTCACCGAGAACAACTGCGGCGCCTGCCACGCGCTCGCCGACGCCGGGACGACCGGCGGCACCGGGCCCGACCTCGACGACGTCCTCGCCGACAAGGACGCCGCCTTCATCTCGGAGAGCATCACCGACCCGAGCGCCGAGATCGCGCCGGGCTTCTCGGACGGGATCATGCCCGCGAACTACGGCCAGACGCTCCAGCCGGCCGAGCTGGACGCGCTGGTCAAGTACCTTGACGACGTGAGCGGCAAGTGAGGGGACGCGGATGACCGCCAAGCTGCGCGCACCGGGCTTCTACCGGGCGGGGTTGTTCCTCGTCCTCGGGGTCCTGTTCGCCGCCGTGCTCGTCACGGCGGTCCGCGAGGCCTACGGCTTCTCGACGCCGTTCGACGGCTCGCGCGGCTGGGACGTCAACTGGCAGGACGCGGTGCTGATCGTGTCGCTGCTGGCGGCGCCGCTGTTCTTCCTCGTCGGCCTCGGCGTGTTCGACTACTGGTTCTACTGGGCGGCCGGGCGCCCGACGCGCCCCGAGGACCACTCGAGCCACGGCGCGACGAGCTGGCGCGACTACTTCCGCGTCAACACCGATCACAAGGTGATCGGCATCCAGTACGTCGTGACGTCGTTCACGTTCATGCTGATCGGCGGGCTGCTGGCGATGCTCGTGCGCGCCGAGCTCGCGGCGCCGGGCGCGCAGTTCGTCAACGCGAACGCCTACAACGGCCTGTTCAGCGTCCACGCGGCGCTGATGATCTTCCTCTTCATCATCCCGGTCTTCGCCGGGCTGGCGAACTACGTCCTGCCGCTGATGATCGGCGCGCCGGACATGGCCTTCCCGCGCCTGAACGCGCTGTCGTTCTGGCTGCTGCCGATCGCCGGCCTGATGATGACGGCGTCGTTCTTCGCGCCGGGCGGCTCGTTCGCCACCGGCTGGACGGCCTACGCGCCGCTCTCGACCTCGGTCCCGATCGGGCAGCTGTTCTTCACCATCGGGGTCCAGTTCGCGGGCGCGTCGTCGATCGCGACCGCGCTGAACTTCCTGGTCACGATCATCACCATGCGTGCGCCCGGGATGAGCTTCTGGCGCATGCCGCTGCTCGTGTGGGCGAACTTCTCGACCTCGCTGCTGGTCGTCATCGCCACCCCGTTCGTGGCCGCCTCGCAGTTCTTCGTCCTGCTCGACTACGCGCTCGGGTGGAACTTCTTCGTCCCGGAGAAGGCCGGCGACGTGCTGATGTACCAGCACGTCTTCTGGTTCTACTCGCACCCGGCGGTCTACATCATGATGCTGCCGGGCTTCGGGATCATCTCCGAGATCCTCTCGGTCAAGGCGCGAAAGCCGATCTTCGGCTACCGCATGATGGCCTTCTCGCTGCTGGCGATCGTGCTGCTCGGGTTCACCGTCTGGGCGCACCACATGTTCGTGTCCGGCATGCAGAGCTGGATACGGATACCGATGATGGTCACGACCGCGATCATCGCGGTGCCGACCGGGATCAAGATCTTCTCGTGGCTGGCGACGCTGTGGCGCGGCGTGCTGCACCTCGACACGGCGATGCTGTTCGCCCTCGGCTTCCTGACCATGTTCACGCTCGGCGGGATCTCCGGCGTGATGCTGGCGATGCTGCCCGTGTCGATCACGGTCAGCGACACCTACTTCATCGTCGCCCACATCCACTACGTGCTCTACGGCGGCTCGCTGTTCACGATCTACGCCGGCGTCTACTACTGGTTCCCGAAGATGACGGGCCGGATGATCGACGAGCGGCTCGGCAAGCTGCACTTCTGGCTGACGTTCGTCGCGTTCAACGCGACCTTCGGGCCGATGCACGTGATCGGGATCGAGGGCATGCCGCGGCGCGTCGCCGACTACCCGGAGCAGTTCGCGACCTGGAACCTGTTCATCTCGCTGGCCTCGTTCGTGCTCGGGCTCTCGACGCTCGTGTTCGTCTACAACATCGTCCGCTCGTGGCGGACCGGCCGCCGGGCCGAGGCCAACCCGTGGCGCGCGCTCACGCTCGAGTGGCAGGTGTCGTCGCCGCCGCCGATCTTCAACTTCGACCGGGTGCCGACGGTGGTCGGCGGTCCCTACGAGTACGGCGTCCCGGGCGCCGTCCACGGGATCTTCCAGCCCGCGGGCGAAGAGGCACGAACACCGACACCGGTCGCGGCCGGTGAGAGCAGCCGGGAGTAGGGGGAGAGAGCACGATGGCTGAGGTCCTGGTCCTCGCGAACGAGACGATCGGCGGCAAGAACCTGCTGGATGCCGTGCGCGAGCGCGCGGCGGAAGGCGACGCCCGGTTCCATGTCGTCGTCCCCCTGACGCGCCCGAAGCACGGCAACGTGATCTACGACGAGGCCGTGCGCGAGTCCGCGCAGGTGCGCGTCGACCTCGCGCTCGCGTTCATGCGCGAGGAGGGGATCGCCGGCCGCGGCGAGGTCGGCGACGGCGATCCGCTGAACGCCGCCCACGACGTGATCGCCGACCGCGGGATCAGCGAGATCATCGTCTCGACGCTGCCCGAGTCGACCTCCGGCTGGATGCGGCGCGACCTGATCGAGGCGCTCGAGAACGACACCGGGCTGCCGGTCAAGCACGTCGTCGTCGACCTCGACGAGGAGGGGCTGCCGTTCGACGTCACGCTCGTGGTGGCGAACCAGACCGTCGCGGGCGGCGAGCTCGTCGAGCGGCTCAAGGCGCTCGCCGAGACCGGCCCGCACCGGTTCATCATCGTCGTGCCGCAGGACAGCGGCGACGGCCGCGCGGTGCGCTCCGCGCGCGAGCGCCTCTCCGCGCTGCTGGCGTCGCTCGAGTCGGAGGGGATCGTCGCCGCGGGCATGATCGGCGACCCCGACCCCTACACGGCGACCATGAACGCCGTCCAGTTCTTCCACATCTCCGAGATCGTCATCTCGACGCTGCCCGAGGGCTCGTCGAAGTGGATGGCGGACAAGCTCACGGAGCGCGTCGCCAAGGCGACCGAGAAGCCGGTCGAGCACGTCGAGTCGTCCCCGGAGCCGGTGGAGGCCTGATGGAGGCCGGCGCCGCCACCGCCGGGCACGTCGCCCACGAGCACCACGGCCCGCCGCCGGCCAACCGGTCGTCGCGCGTCGACCCGTCGCTGCTCGGGATGGGCCTTTTCATCATCTCCGAGGTGATGGTCTTCGGGGCCTTCTTCACGGCCTACTTCTTCATCCGGGTCGTGCAGGGCGCCGAGTGGCCGGCCGAGGGCGAGCACCTGCCGAAGGTCATCGCGGGCGTCAACACGGCGATCCTGATCTCGTCGTCGTTCACGCTGCACTGGGCCGAGCACTCGCACAAGCAGGGCAACCGCCGCGGCCTCAAGGCGGGCATCCTCACGACCTTCCTGCTCGGCTGCACGTTCCTCTTCATCCAGATCAACGAGTACATCCACATCGGGTTCTCGCCGCAGGACAACGCGCAGGGGACGATCTTCTACGGCCTCACGGGCCTCCACGGCGCGCACGTCTTCATCGGCCTGACGCTGCTGCTGTTCGTCACGATCCGGGCGTTCCGCGGGCACTTCACGCAGGAGGACCATCGCGGGATCGAGGTCCCGGGGATCTACTGGCACTTCGTCGACGTGATGTGGATCGTCGTGTACCTCACCGTCTACATCCTCTAGGCGGGGCCGTGGAGAACCCGCTGCGGACCGAGGCCGGGGCGTTCCGCGTCCTGCTCTACGTGATCGCGGTGGCCGTGGCGATCGGCGCCATCGTGCTGATCGTGCGCGCGCTCTGAGCGCGGCGCGCCAGACTGTCACGGTCGATGGCGATCGTCGTCTGGCTCATAGTCGCGGAGGGGCTCTACGTCCGGGCGCTGCGGATCCTCGCGCGCCGCGGCGTCGCCGTGCCGCGCCTGCAGGTCGTCCTCTGGCATCTGGGGCTCTCGCTGCAGGCGATCGCCCTGCTGTCGCCGATCGGGACCCACGCCGACACGCTGCTCACCGCGCACATGGGCGAGCACATCCTGCTGGCCGACCTCGGCGCGCCGCTGCTGCTGGCCGGGCTCCGCAACCCCGTGCTGGTCTTCTTCCTGCCGCGCGACGTCCTCGTGCCGCTCGCGCGGGCGCCGCGGCTGCGCGGCGCGTTCCGCTGGCTGCGCCACCCGCTCGTCGCGCTGCCGGTCTACACGGTCGTGCTCTACACCTGGCACTTCTCGTTCTTCTTCGAGGCCGCCGTCCGCCACGACCTGGTGCACGTGCTCCAGCACGTGAGCTTCGTCGTGATCGGGATGCTCGTCTGGTGGTCGGTGCTGGAGCCCAAGCGCCGCCAGCTCCACGGCGACCTGTGGAAGATCGGCCACATCCTCGGCGCGCGGATGATCGGCATGTTCCTGGGGATGGCGTTCGTGCTGATCCGCTACCCGGTCTACACCGGCGTCTACGGCAGCGGCGACCGCGACGGGATCAGCGCGATGGCCGACCAGCAGACCGCCGGGGCGATCATGGTCGGGGTCGACATCCTGATCATGGTCTTCGCGCTCTCCTTCTTCTTCTGGCAGGCCGCGCGCCAGCACGACCGCGACGAGGCGGCCGAGGCGGAGCAGGCGGCGGCGACCCTGCCGCGCGCCCCTACTTGACGGTGAGCTTGCCCTCCATGCCGCCCTCGCGGTGGCCCGGCACGGAGCAGTAGAACGTGTACTCGCCGGGCTTGAGGTCGGCCTTGAAGGTCGACGTGCCGCCGCCCTGGACGACCTCGCCCTTCTCCTCCACGCCGTTGCCCTCGATCGCGATGTCGTGCGGGATCGAGGCGTCGTTCTTGGAGTTGACGGTGATCGCGCCGGGCTTGGCCTCGGCGCTGCCGAACTGGTAGGCGAGCGCGCCGGAGGCGACGGTCGGGATGTCGAGCGTCCCGCCCTGCTCCTCCGCGACCTTGGTGTTCTTCGTCTGGCCGGTCTTGGCCAGGCGCCCGCTGTCCTCGCCGCCCGCGTCGGCGGCCATCGCCACGTAGGCGGCGACGTCCTCCGCGTCCTCGCCCTTGACGAGCTCGGCCGGCATGCTCGGCAGCTGCTTGCCGGTCTGCGGGTCGTACTGCGTCATCCGGTTCGGATGCAGGATCTGGCGATTCACGATGCCCTTGATCGCGGTGCGGCCGTAGCCGTCCTTCAGCGCCTGCTGGAAGGCCTGGTCGAGGTTCGGGCCGCTGACGCCCTTGGCGCCGGCGCGGGCGAGCGTGTGGCACGCCGCGCACTTCTCGACGAAGAGCGTCTTGCCGTTGACCAGGTTGTCGCCGTCGTCCTTGAGCTCGCAGCCCGTCAGCGCCGTCGCGGCGACGCCCAAGAGGAGCGCTATGCGGATCCGTCCTCCACCCATGGCGCGGCATCCTACCTTTCCGCGGGGCGGCGCGAGCCGTGCGCGGGACCCTCGCGGATCAGGGCAGCGGGAGGTCGTCGAGGCGGCCCTCGGCGGCCGCGACGACCTTCCTGGCGACGCCGTCCCACGAGTAGCGCTCGCGCGCCACGCCGACGATCCGCTCGCGCGTCGCGGCCCGCAGCGCCTCCGGCGCCTCGAGCCAGCCCGCGAGGTCCTCGGCCAGCTGCGTGACGGAGTGCGGGCCGACCTCGAAGGTGAGCCACGGGCGCACCTGCGGGTCGACCGCCTCGGCCAGCGAGGCGGCGACCTCGGCCATGCCGGAGTGGCCCGCCACGACCGGGAACGCGCCGCACGCGGCGGCCTCGGCGGCGACCATCCCGAACGCCTCGGGGAACGTGCTCGGCATGACGACGGCGTCGGCGACCGGGAGCACGTCGGTCAGCTCGCCGTGGTCGAGCCGGCCGGCGAAGTGGATCCGGTCGGTCATCCCGGCGGCGGCGGCGCGGTAGGCGGCCGCCTCCGGGCCGAGGGCGTCGAGGAACGCGTCGAGCTCGGGCAGCGTGCGGCCGTCCTCCGCGCGCAGCGCGCGGGCGGCGTCGAGGTCGCCGCGCGCCAGCTCGGTCGCGAGCCCCTCGAGCGCGCCCCGGAAGGCGCCGAAGCCGACGACCAGCAGCCGCGCG
Source organism: uncultured Solirubrobacteraceae bacterium (assembly GCA_963791405.1). GTDB lineage: Bacteria > Actinomycetota > Thermoleophilia > Solirubrobacterales > Solirubrobacteraceae > DASQMT01. The sequence goes on from CAWBSJ010000001.1 coordinate 106,932, forward strand.
TCCGGCACCCGGGCGCGCACGAGCGGCCACGCCGCCAGCAGCAGCTCGACGCCCTTGGAGGCGATCAGCTTGCCGATGTAGACGACGATCCGGTCGTGGGCGGGGTCGAGCGCGCCGAGCGCGGCCGCGGCCTCCGCCGTCGAGCGGGCGAACGAGGACTCCGTCGTCGGCCTCCGGCGGCGCCGCGGCGAGCTCGGCGCGGAGCCGCTCGAGCCCGGCGGCCGCGGCCTCCGGCTCGCGCGGCGTGAAGTGGCCGACGTCGACGCCCGGGCGGCCCGAGCCGCGTCTTGGCCTGCACCTCCGGGTCGTCGAGCGCGGCCCACAGGCTCTCGGCGGTGTGGCGCGAGCCGACGAGGATCCCGCGCGCGGGCGCGAGCCCGGCGCGCGCGGCGGGCATGAAGCGCGGGTACGGCTTGACCGTGTACTCGAGCGCGCTGCCGTGGACCTTGACCGCGTACGGCACGCCGGTCCCCGTCGAGCGCGCGCGCGAGGATCGCCGGGCCCATCACGAGGTGGTTCGCGAGCGCCACGTCCGGCCGCGCGCGGGCGACGACCTCCTGGACGGCGGCGACGTTGCGCGCGACGTAGTCCTCGACCTGCTCGTCGCTCAGCTCGTCGAACGGCAGCGCCGTCACGCCGTCGTAGCGGTCCGCGACGTAGACGGGGAGGATCCCGCCGAGGTCGGGGCGGTAGGCGATCGCGCGCGCCGGATCGCGCCGCGCGGTCAGCTCCAGCGCGCCGCCGTCCCAGTCGCCGGCGGCGTCGACCCACGGCAGCGCGAGCGGCTCCCGGTCCTGGCTGACCATGGCCACCTCGTGGCCGTTGCGCGCGAACGCCTCGCCGAGCGCGGCGTTGTACTCGTTCGAGCCGGTTCCGCGCAGGAGGTAGCCGTGGAAGATGAGAACGCGCATGCAGCGACCCTACTTCGCCGGGGCCGTTGCTACGCTCCCCGGCGTGAGTTCGCGCCAGCTGTACCGCTTGCGCACGCCGTCGACCGGCCGCGAGGTCCTGCTCCCCGCCGAGGAGGGCGAGACCTATCTCGACCGCGACACCGGCGAGCCGATGGAGGTCGTCGGCAAGGTCCTGCCGGCCGAGCCCTCGGAGTCGTCGCTCCCGTGGGCGGTCGAGAACCTGCGCTTCTGCAACTGGTGCGACCAGCTGGCCCAGAAGGACCTGAACGACTGCCCGACGTGCGGCCGCCGGATGGCCGCGCTGCCGCGCTGACCCGCCTGCCTTCCATGCGCACCCCGCGCACAGCCCTCCTCGCCGTCCTGGTCGCCTTCGCCGCGCTCGCGGTCGCCGGCTGCGGCGGCGGCGAGGTCAGCGCCGACGAGGTGCCGGGCGCCGCGCCCGCGCTGACCGTGCCGAGCGACAGCGACATCGGGAGCGCCGACAGCGCGAGCGCCGACGACAGCGCGACCACCGACGACTCCAGCACGGACGACTCGACGGACGACAGCACGGACACCGGGACCTCCGGCACCGGCACGACCGGCACCGGCACCACGGGCACCGGCACGACCGGCGGGACGACCACGCCGTCGACGAGCGGCACCACCGGCGGCACGGGCACCGGGACCGGGACGACGACGCCCTCGACGGGCGACGGCGGCACGACCGACACCCCGCCGGCGGCCGGCTCGGCGCCGGAGCAGTTCGAGAGCTTCTGCGAGCAGAACGCCGGCGCCTGCTGAGCCCCGATTCCCGCGCGGAGCGGGGATCCGCGCGTCAAGCCCGGGGCCGCACGGGCCGATACAGGACCTCAGCCGTCCGGCCGAAGGTCCTCCTCCCCTGTCCGTCACCCCCGGTACCCGAGCGCATGTCGCACATGCGCCGCTGCGCCGCCTCTCCGAGGCGGCCCTGGTCGCGCGCGCGCCCGCCGACGTCCTCGACGCGCTCCTGAGCGAGCTGGCAGCGCGCGCTGCCGCCCGCCGCCGCCGTGCTGCTCGAGCCGTCCGCGCCGGACGCGGCCGACGTCGTGGCGACCGCGCGGACGCGCGAGGACGGCGGCCGGCTGCTGGTCCCGGTCGCCTTCGCCGGGGACGTCCACCACGTCGCGGCGTTGTCGTGGGCCGGAGCGTGGAGCCCCGAGGCCGTCATGCTCGCCGAGACCCTCGCCAACCAGGCCGCGCTCGGGCTGGCCCGGCTCGACTCCGAGCGCCGGCGCGCCGCCCAGGACGGGCGCGACAAGGCGCTCGCGCGCGCCGCCCACGCGCTCAACGTCTCGCACGCGCTGCAGGAGGTCCTCGACACCCTCGCGCGGGAGGCCGACGCCGCCGTCGCCGGGAGCGCGGCCGGCTTCCACCTCGTCGACGAGGACGGGAGCGGCCTCGCCACGGCCGGGCACCGGATGCCGGCCGAGTGGTTCGGCAACCGCCTCGCGGCGGGCGCGGGCGTCGCCGGCCGCGTCCTGGCCACCGCGATCTCCGCGGTCGAGCCCGCGACCGGGCACGAGCCCGCGCTGCCGCCCCTGCCCGGCCTCAGGACGGTCGCCGCCGTCCCCCTGCGCGAGGGCGGCGAGCTGTGCGGCGTCCTGACCGTCGGCTTCGCGGACGACCGCGAGGTCGGCGCCGAGGACCTGCAGGTGCTCGAGGCGATCGCGGACCTCGCCGTCGTCGCCTGCCACAACGCCGCCGCCTACGACGACATCCGCACCGCGGCGAGCACGGACGCCCTCACCGGGCTGCTCAACCACGGCGCGATGCAGGTCCGCATCCGCGAGGAGGTCGCCCGCGCGGCCCGCGACGGCCAGCCGCTGTGCTGCGTGCTGATCGACCTCGACGACTTCAAGCGCGTCAACGACGAGCACGGCCATCCCGCCGGCGACGCGCTGCTGCGGCGCGTCGCGGACGCGCTGCGCGCGGAGGTCCGCCAGTACGACCACCTCGCGCGCTACGGCGGCGACGAGTTCGTGCTGATCCTCCCCGGCACCGCGGAGGCGGCGGCGCGGGCCGTGGCCGAGCGGGTCCGGACGCGCGTGCGCGCCGGCGTGGCCGCCGAGCCCGGCGCGGACTGCTCGATCGGCGTCTCCGCATGGGAGCCGACGATGGACGCCGACGCGCTGCTCGCGGCCGCCGACCGCGCGCTGCTGCTGGCCAAGCGGACCGGGAAGGGCCGCGTCGCGATGGCCGACCCGAACGCCGAGGAGGAGCTGGCGCGGCTGCGCGGCGCCGACCTCTCGCCCGCGGCGGTCCACGCCCTCGCGGCGGCGATCGACGCGCGCGACGACGCCGCCCAGGGCAGCGCGGAGCAGGTCGTCCGGCCTGGCGACCCGCGTCGCGATGCTGCTCGGGCTGACCGCCGACGCGGTCGAGCGGATCGCCAACGGCGCGCTCCTCCACGACGTCGGCAAGCTCGCGATCCCCGACGAGATCCTGCGCAAGCACGGCACGCTGGACGACGCGGAGTGGTCGATCGTCTCCGAGCACCCCGTGATCGGCGAGGAGATCGTGCGCGACCTCCCCGGGCTGGCCCCGCTCGCCCCGATCGTCCGCCACGAGCACGAGCACTGGGACGGCAGCGGCTACCCCGACGGGCTCGAGGGCCCGCGGATCCCGGTCGGGTCGCGGATCATCCTCGCCTGCGACGCCTACGTGGCGATGATCACGCGCCGCCCCTACCGCCAGGAGCTGTCACAGGACGCCGCGATCGCCGAGCTGCGCGCCCGCGCGGGGTCGCAGTTCGACCCCGACGTCGTCGGCGCGCTGCTCGACGTGCTCGGCGCCCGCGGCTAGGCGGGCTTCTTCTTCGCCGGCTTCGGCGCCGCGGGCGGCGACCGGCGTCGTGATCATCGTGACGCTGTAGGCGAGCCGCGCCGTGCGGTAGAAGCACTTGTAGCGGGCGAGCGAGCGCAGCGTGGTCTGCGCGCTCTGGGTCTGGGTGTCGTCGCAGGCGTCGACCTCGCGGCTCGCGCGCCAGACGCTGTCGCGCGGCAGGCCGAGCGCGAGCGCCGGCGCCCAGGTCGGCACCGTCAGCGCCACCACGGAGCCCTTGACGACGGGGATCGTCGCCGCGAGCGGGAACTGGGTCGTCGTCCCGAACCACGGCGTGAGCGGCACCAGCGGGCTCTGGCCGAGCACGCGGCCGAAGTAGCGCTCGCCGGGCTTGAGCACCGTGATGCCCCCCTGCGAGACGCCGCCGAGGTTCTCCTCGAAGAACGCCTGCTGCTTCTTGCCGGGCTTGCCGAGGCTGATCGTCCACGCGACGATCCGCCCGTCGCGCGGCACGACGAACATGTTCTTGGCCGCGCCGATGCGCGTCTGGTACGCCGTGGTGCGCGAGATCACCTCGCACGGGCTCGCCGGGCAGCTCGGCGTGGCCGCCGGCGCGACGGCGCCGACCTCGACGACCTTGGCCGAAGCGGCGGCGGGCAGCACGAGCGCCACCAGCAGGGCCGCGAGAAGAGTCCTGGTCATGCCCGCATTCAACACGAGCAGGCGGCAGAGGTTGTGGTGGAGCGCGCGAAACGCCCCTGCACCGCCGCTAGATCTTCTGGACGTTGACGGCCTTGGGGCCCTTCTCCCCGTTCTCTTCTTCGTAGCTGACCTTCGCGCCTTCGGCGAGCGAGCGGTAGCCGTCGCCGATGATGCCCGAGAAGTGGACGAACAGATCGCGGCCACCCTCATCGGGGGTGATGAAGCCGAAGCCCTTGTCGTCCGAGAACCACTTGACCGTCCCTGAAGCCATGCCTTCCCCACTGCTTTGGAGCTCATCGAACCCCGGAAATGGCGACCGGTCGTAGTTGCCGGTCCTAACACTGACAAACCTATTCAGAACGTGCGCTTTTGCGCAAGGGTCCAGAGGAACAGGTTTTCAGTCCGTGAGAGCGGCGGCCGCGGCGGCGATCTCGTCGCGATCGCCCGGGCCGGGCACCCACGGGAGCCGCAGCGGGTCGCCCGCGTAGCGCGGGATGACGTGGACGTGGAAGTGGAAGACGGTCTGCCAGGCGTCGCGGCCGCACGAGTTGAGCAGGTTCACGCCGTCGGCCCCGAGCTTGCTCCTTGACGTCGCGCGCGAGCGCCTGGGCCGCCGCCGCGCAGGCCGCCAGGTCGTCCTCGCCGATCTCGAGCAGGTCGGCGGAGTGCTCGCGCGGGACGACGAGCAGATGGCCGCGCGTGGCCGGGTTGATGTCCATGAACGCGACCGTGCGCTCGTCCTCGCGGACCCGGGTCGAGGGGATCTCGCCGGCGACGATCTTGCAGAACAGGCAGTCGGGGTCTCGCATGCGCGGACCGTACACGTGGGCCGTCCCACTAGCCTCCTCGCGGATGCCGCCGGACACCGACCGCCTGCGCGCCGTCGTCGAGCGGCTGGAGACGATCGACCGCCCGCCGGCGAGCGCAGGCGAGCGCGAGGCGGCGGAGTGGCTGCGCGGCGAGCTCGAGCGGCTCGGCGCCCCGGCGCGGATCGAGGAGGAGCGCGCGACCGGCTCGTTCGCCGTCCCCGTCGCGCTGCTGGCGGCGCTCGGGGCGCTCGCCGGTCTCTCCCGCGGCGCGCGCGGGCCCGCCGCCGCCGCCGGGCTCGGCGCGGCCGCGGCGATCGCCGACGACGTCTCGGGCGGCCCGCACCTGTTCCGCCGGCTGCTGCCGCGCCGGACCACGGCGAACGTCGTCGCCGAGGCCGGCGATCCGGGCGGCGCCGAGACCGTCGTCTTCGTCGCCCACCACGACGCGGCGAACGGCGGGCTCGTCTTCCACCCGGGACCGAGCCACTGGGTCGCCGACACGCTTCCCGGGCTGGTACGCGCGGCAGGAGACCTCGCCGCCGCTGATGCAGCTCGTCGTCGCGGGCCCGGCGCTCGCCGGGCTCGGCGCGCTGCTCGGCCTGCGCCCGCTGCGGCGGACGGGCGGCGTGATGGCGCTGCTGGCCGCGCTCGCCGTCGGCGACATCGCCCTGCGGCGCGTCGTCCCGGGCGCGAACGACAACCTCGCGGCGGTCGCCGTGCTCTGCGAGCTGGCGCGGCTGCTGCGCGACGAGCCGGTGCCCGGGCGTCCGCGTGCTGCTGCTCTCGACGGGGAGCGAGGAGTCGTTCATGGAGGGGATGCGCGGCTTCGTCGCCCGCCACGCCGCGGACCTGCCGCGCGACCGGACGCGGTTCGTCGTGCTCGAGTGCGTCGGCGGCCCGGAGCTGATCGTGCTCGAGGGCGAGGGGATGCTGCGGATGCGCGACTACACGCCCGCGATGCGCGACTGGCTCGCCGATTGCGGCGAGCGGGCGGGGCTGCGGCTGCGCCGCAACCTGCGCTCCGGCTTCGCCACCGACGCGCTGATCGCGCTCAAGGCCGGCTACCCGACCGGGGTGCTGGCCGCGATCGACCGCTACAAGATGGCCCCGAACTACCACTCGCAGCGCGACGTCGCGGCCAACCTCGACCTCGGGACCGTCGCGGCGACCGCCGCGGTCTGCCTCGAGGCGGTCCGCTCGCTCAGCCGCCGGCCAGCTCCCGTGCGCGCCTGATCGCGTCGGCGCGGGTGGCGATCGCGCCGGCGTAGCGGTCCTCCTCGAGCTGGGCGAGCAGCCGCCGAGCCGCGGGCCGGGCGCGCAGGCCGAGCTCGCGCGCCAGCTCGTCGCCGCGGACCAGCGGCTCGGGGCGCCCCGCCGCGCGCCGCTCCAGCGCGGGGCCGAGCAGCTCGCGGGCGAGCTCGACGTGGGCCGCGATCGCGGCGTCGGCGTTGCGGCCGCGGGTCGCGAGCCGGTCGGCGACCGTGAACACCGTCACCTCGGGCGACCACGGGTCGGTCGCCTGGAGGTAGCGCCAGACGGCGCGGCGATCCAGCGGCCGCTCGTGGACGAGGAAGCCGAGCGCGCAGGTGGTGCAGGCACAGCGCGGCGACGTGGTCGGCGAGCCTGGCCGAGGCGCGCAGCCGGCGCAGCACCGCCCGGGCGAGCTCGGCCCCCTCGCGGTCGTGTCCGGGGAACCCGGCGACGCGCCCGTCGGCGCGCATCCTCCGCGTCCACGGCTTCGCCGCGTCGTGCAGGAGCGCGGCGAAGCGCATCGCCTGGCCGCGGGTGAGCTCGTCGGCGAGCGGCTCGCGCAGCAGCTCGCCGACCGCCTCGGCGTGGTCGCCGAACCCGGCGGCGAGCGGATCGTGCTCGATCGCCACCACCTCGTCGAGCACCGCGAGCGTGTGGTCGTGGACGTCGAGGTGATGGAACTCGTTCTGCTCCACCCCGCGCAGCGCGGCCAGCTCGGGCAGCACCTGCGCGGTCAGCCCGTGGGCGTCCATCAGCGTCAGCCCGGTGCGGACCGCGGGCGAGGCGATCACCTGCTTGAGCTCGCCGAAGATCCGCTCGGCCGCGACGCGCTCGAGGCCCGGCGCCGCGCGGGTCATCGCCGCCGCCGTCTCCGGCGCGATCGTCAGGTCGAGGTCGATCGCCAGCCGGACGGCGCGCAGCGCCCGCAGCGGGTCGTCGTCGAGCGCGGACGGCGCCGACCGTCCGCAGCCGCCGCGCGGCGAGGTCCGCGCGGCCGCCGTGCGGGTCGAGCAGCTCCCCGCCCGCGAGCGGCTCGGCCATCGCGTTGACGGTGAAGTCGCGCGCGGCGAGGTCGGCGCGCGATGTCGCCGTCGCGCAGGACGACGAGATCGACGTGCCAGGCGCCGCCGTCGCCGACCACCCGCCAGGCGCCGAACGCCCCCGAGAGGCGGAAGGCGGCGGCGCCGGTGGCGCGCGCGAGCGCCCGCGCGGCGTCCTTCGGGTCGGCGGTCACGGCGAGGTCCAGGTCGGTCGTGGGGCGCTCCAGCAGCCGGTCGCGGACGGCGCCGCCGACGATCCAGGCCTCCGCCCCGGCGAGCACCGCGCGCGCGTCGTCGAGCAGGCTCACGCCGGCGCCCCGCCGCGGTGGTGCTCGCGCGGCACGCGCGGGCCGATCCCGCACGTGATCTCGTAGTTGATCGTCGCCAGCCGCCGCGCCCACTCCTCGGCCAGGACGCGCTCGCCGCCGCGCGCGCCGAGGAGCACGACCTCGGCGCCCGGCGACGGCGGGTCCGGCCCGAGGTCGACGGTGATGTTGTCCATCGACACCGTGCCGACGACCGGCACGCGGCGCCCGCCGACGAGCACGTCGCAGTTGTTCGTCAGCGCGCGCCGGACGCCGTCCCCGTAGCCGATCGGGACCGTGCCGATCCAGGTCGGCTCCGCGGCGACGTAGCGGCGGCCGTAGCCCGCGCTCTCGCCCGGCGCGATCGGCTTGACCTCGGCGAGGTAGGAGACGAGCTCGAGCGCCGGCGTCGAGCCCGTGGCCGGCCGGGTCGGCGCCGAACGGGTCCATCCCGTAGAGCGCGATCCCGCAGCGCACGAGGTCGAGCCGCGCCTCGGCGATGCCGAGCGTGGCCGCGGAGTTGGCGGCGTGGAGCAGCAGGCCGTCGTGGCGCGCGCGCAGCGGCTCGGCCCAGGCGAGATAGCGGGCGAGCTGCTCGCGCGCGAAGCCGGGGTCGTCGTCGGCGGTCGCGAAGTGCGTCATCGCGCCGGCGAGCCGCAGCCGCGGCGCCGCCGCCACCGCGGCGGCGACCCGCTCGGCCTCGGCGGCGTCGCGCGTCCCGAGCCGGCCCATCCCGCTGTCGAGCTTGACGTGGACCCCGGTCCCGTCCGCGTCGGGGTGCTCCGCGAGCGCCGCGACGGTGGCCTGGCGCCAGACGACCACGTCGGCGCGCGCCCGCAGGGCGACGGTGAGCTCCTCCGGCGCGAGCGCGCCCATGACCAGCAGCGGCCCGTCGATCCCCGCCGCGCGCAGCGCGGCCGCCTCGGCCGCGGTGGCGACCGCGAGCCAGCGCGCCCCGCCGGCCTGCGCGGCGCGCGCGGCGGGCACCGCCCCGTGCCCGTAGCCGTCGGTCTTGACCACCGCGCAGAGCGCCGCGGGCGCGGCGGCGCGCGCGAGCAGCGGCCGCGTTGCGCTCGATCGCGGCGACGTCGACCCGGGCGAGCGCCCGCAGCATCGCTACGCGTTGACGAGCGCCTCGAGCACGTCGACGCGCGTCACCATGCCCTGGAGCGTCCCGTGCTCGACGACGGGGATCCGGTTGTGCTTCGACTTCGAGATCAGGCGCGCCGCCTCCTCGACGCTCGCGTCCGGCCCGATCGTGACCGGGTCCTCGGTCATGAGGTCCACGGCCAGCGCGGCCGTCGCCTTGCGCAGGCGGTCCTCGAAGTGGCTCATCGGCTCGAGGAAGACGAGCCCGCCGAACAGCTCGAAGTAGTGCGGCAGGTGCAGGTCGCTGTCCTCGCCGGTCATGACCAGGTCCTGCTCGGTGATGATGCCGACGCAGCGGCCGCCCTCGTTGACCACCGGGATGCCGGTCAGCTCGTTCTCGTGCAGCGTCCGCAGCACGGACTCGACGCTGTCCTCCGGCCGGACCGTCGGCACGGCCGTGTCCATGATCTCCGCGACGGTCAGGGGCATCGGCCGCGGATCCTACGCGGCGAGCGCCGCGGGCAGCGCCGCGATCACGTCCGAGGCGATCACGCCGTCGGGCCCGTGCGGCTCCGCCGCGATCTGCCCGGCGCGGACGTGCGCGAAGACCGCCGCGCAGGCCGCGCGGGCGTGCGACATGCGCTTGGCGAGCATCGCGCCGGTGACGCCGGAGAGGACGTCGCCCGTGCCGGCCGTGGCGAGCCCGGGCGCGCCGCCCGGGGAGATCGCCACGCGGCCCGACGGCGCGGCGACCAGCGTGTCGTCGCCCTTGAGCACGATCATCGCCTTCGCCAGCTCCGCGGCCGCGCGGGCGTGGTGCAGGCGGGCGCGCCCGATCTCCTCCGCGTCGACCTCGAGCAGGCGGCCGAGCTCCCCCGCGTGCGGGGTGAGGATCGTCGGCCAGCGGCGGCGGCGCAGCTCCTCGAGCCGCCCGGCCATCGCGTTGAGCCCGTCGGCGTCGATCACGAGCGGGACGTCGATCCGCTGGACGAGCTCGCGCGCGAGCGCCTGGGCGCCCTCGCTGCGGCCGAGGCCCGGCCCGAGCACGACCGCGTCGGCGCGCGCGACCGCCGCGACGGCCGCGTCGATCGCCTCCGGGGTCAGCGCGCCGTCCTCGTCGGGCAGGCCCTTGAACATCACCTCGAGCAGGCGCGTCGTGAACGAGAGCTCCGCGCTCGCGGCCGCGGCGACCGTCACGTAGCCGGCGCCGGCGCGCGCAGCGGCGAGCGCGGCCATCGTCGGCGCGCCGGTCAGGCCGCGCGAGCCGCCGATGATCACGACGTTGCCGGAGCTGAACTTGGTCGAGTCCGCGCCGCGGCGCGGCACGTCGCGCAGCACGACGGGCGTGATCAGCCCGGCGTCCGCGTCGCCGGGCGCGCCCGCCGGGGATCCCGATGTCGATCACGTGGACCACGCCGGCGTGGCCCTTCCCGGGCGCGATCCAGAGCCCGGGCTTGGCGGCGTGGAAGGTGGCGGTGGCCACGGCGCGGATCGCGGCGCCCGCCACCTCGCCGGTCCCGGCGTCGACGCCGCTCGGGACGTCCGCGGCGATCACCGGGGCGCTCGCGCCGTTGAGGTCCTCGACGACGCCCGCGGCCGCGCCGCGCGGCGCGCCGGTCGTGCCGGTGCCGAGCAGCGCGTCGACGAGCCCGGCGGCGCCGGCGAGGCGCGCGGCGGTGTAGCGCGCGGGCGCCGCGCCCGGCAGCCGCCCCAGCTGGGCGCCGGCGTCCGGGCTCAGCGCGTCCGGCTCCGAGGTCAGCAGCACGTCGGCGTCGCGCCCGGCGCGCCGCAGCAGCCGCGCGGCGACGAGCCCGTCGCCGCCGTTGTTGCCCTTCCCGCACACGACGCGATCCGGCCGGACGGCACGGTCTCCGCGATCACGCGCGCGAGGCCCTCCCCCGCGCGCTCCATCAGGTCGAGCGACGGGATCCCGCGCGTCTCGATCGCCCACTTGTCGGTCGCGCGCATCTGCGCGGCGTCCGGCAGCGGCTCCAGCCAGCGCGGGCGGCTCACCGCAGGACCGCCACGGCGCCGGCCATGCCCTTCGAGTGGGTCAGCGAGATCTCGACCTCGACGCCGAGCTCGCCCGCCCGCTCCGCGGCGCGCCCGCTGAGCCGGACCGACGGCGCCGAGCTGCCGCCGCCGACCACCTCGACCTCGTGCCAGTCGCCGTCGGTGAGCGCCAGCGCCTTGGCGACGGCCTCCTTGACGCAGAAGCGCGCGGCGAGATGGCGCGCCGGCTCGCCGCGCTCGGCGGCGAACGCGCGCTCGGCGTCCGTGAACAGGCGCGCGGCCAGTCGCGGCCGGCGCTCCAGCGCCTCCGCGAACCTGCCGATCTCCATCAGATCGATCCCGACGCCGGTCATTCCCGGCGACAGGCTACCCTTGCCCGTTCGTGAACGAGGGGTGTCCGTTCGTCCATTCCGGGTTGACCACCTTACGGTGAATCGGTACTTGTAGGAGGCGGCGTGGATTGCCGTTGACGTGGACAGCCAGCTCCCCAGTCGCCGACACGATGTCGGCGATGCAGGCAAGGAACAGGACAACAGCGCTATGCATCAGGCGGAACGAGGACGCGTCGAGGATGGATCCAGGCCCGAACTCACACGTGCACGCCGTCTCGACAGATCCGCCAAGCGGCCCTCGCGCGTAGTGGAGGACGAGGTGGAACGACTGGCGTCACGGGCCGAGGAGCTCGAACGAGAGCTCGAGCGCGCGCGTGACCGCAACGCGAAGCTCGAGGACGAGCTCGCGGAGCTGCACGACAAGAGCGAGCAGCTCGAGCGCTTCGCGGCGATGGCCGCCCACGAGCTGCTCAAGCCGCTGATCATGACCGAGGCCTACGCCACGATGATCGCCGAGCGCGGCGGCCACGGGCTCGACCTCGACACCCGCCAGGACATCGACACGCTCGTGCGCGTCTCCTCGCGCATGCGGCTGCTCGTCGAGACGCTGCTGATGGAGGCGCGGCCCGGCGCCGAGCCGATGGAGCGCCAGGACGTCGACCTCGGCGAGATCCTCAACGACTGCGTCGAGATGCTCGGCGCCGACATCCGCGCACGCGACGCGCACGTCGACATCGACGCGATGCCGGTCGTCGAGGGCAACCCGGCGATGCTCGCCGGCGTGTTCGGCAACCTGCTCTCCAACGCGCTGCAGTACGGCCCGCGGATCGGCGCCGAGATCCACGTCTCGGCCGACCGCACCGACGCCGGCTGGACGTTCTCGGTCGAGAGCCCCGGCCCGGTGATCCCCGAGCGCGACCGCGAGCGGATCTTCGAGCCGTGGGAGCGCGGGGCCGGCGAGCGCCGCGCGCGCGGGGTCGGCCTCGGGCTGGCGCTCGTGCGCCAGGTCGTCGAGCGCCACGGCGGCCGCGTCGGCGTCACGTCGCAGGACCCGACGGCCAACCGCTTCTTCTTCACGCTGCCGAGCTAGCGGATGGCTTCAGGCGGGCGGCTCGGACCGCATCCGGCGCGCGATCGCGACCGCCTCCTCGCGCGTCCGCGCGTCGAGCTTGCGCAGGATGTTCTTCATGTGCGAGCGGACCGTCTCGCTCGAGAGCACGAGCACGCTGGCGATCTGGTCGTTCGTGCGGCCCTCGGCCACGAGGTCGATGACCTCCCACTCGCGCGCGGTGAGCGGCGACTTGACCGGGCGCAGCCCGGTCGCGCCGTCCGGCGACCGGCGCAGCTGCTCGATGATCTTCATGCTCATCCGGCGGCTGATCGCGGCCTCGCCGTTGAGCACGCCGCGCAGCGCCTGCGGGAGCACGTCGATGTCGACGTCCTTGGCGAGGAAGCCGGCCGCGCCGGCGCGCAGCCCGAGCATGCCGATCTCGTCCTCGTCGGTCGTCGTGAGGATCACCACGAGCTGGCGCGGGTTGTCCTTGACGATCCGGCGCGTCGCGGCGATCCCGTCGAGCTCGGGCATGACGACGTCCATCAGGACGACGTCCGGCTGGTAGTGGCGCGCGAGATCGACGGCCTGGCGTCCGTTGTGTGCCTCGGCGATCACGATCATGCCGGCGCGCTGCAGCGCCTCCTTGATCATCTTGCGGGCGAACGGATCGTCGTCGGCGATGATCGCCCGGATCGGATCCGCGCCCAGGCCGCCCTCTGATTCCGGCCCCGTCACGGTCCCGATGAAACTAGCCGATCGGACGGGGTGAGTCCCCACTCCCCCGCGAGCGGGCACGTTTCTCACCCCGGACGTTCGTCCAGTCCTCCCCCCGCTCCCTCACCCGCCGATCCCCTGCTCGGAGGGAGGCAAATACCCCTGCTGCGCGACGGATTTCACCTTTCAGCAAGGGCCATCTGAAGCCAAGCTGGTCAACGTGATCAGCCGGACGGAACCGACCGAGACCACACGACGTCTGACCGACCTTCGTCGTGCACAGCCCGCCGACGCGACGCTCCGCAATCTGCTGCGCGTCCTCGACTCGAAGCTCGACCTCTGCGCCACCCTCCCCGTCTACGAGTGGGAGGCGCGGTCCGAGGGCTTCGAGGAGGCGGCCGCCGCCTTCCGCAGCCTTGCGGACGCCGAGCGGAACCTGTGCGCGTCGGTCCTCGATCGCCTGCGCGAGCACCTCGAGCTCCGCGCCGGCACGCAAGGAGGCACCCCATGACCCGCGTCGTCGTCGTCGCAGACAGCGGTCCTGTCCTCGCGAGCCTGACGGCCGCCGTCGGAACCGTGCCGGGCGCGTACATCGTGCGCCACGGCTCGTCCGCCGGCCGGCTCGACCGCCTCGTGGGCGGGCTCACCCCCGACCTCGTCGTCATCGGCGACCTGCTGGCCCCCGAGGACGCGCTCGCGCGCCTCGCCGAGGTGCGCAGCGCCGCCCCGGACGCCCAGGTCGTCGTCCTCAGCTCCTCGCCCGAGGCCGGCTGGCTCGCCGACGCGCTCCGCGCCAAGGCCTCCGCCGTGCTCCCGGGCCGGATGGATCCCGGGACGCTCGGGCTCGTCCTGCGCGAGGTGCTCGCCGAGCGCGACGGGGCCGAGGTCCGCGAGCTGCGCCCGCGGCTCGTGCGCTCCGAGACCCCCGCGGGGGCGGCGGCATGACCCCGCGCCTGCTCATCGTCACCGACGACGCCCTGTCGGCGAGCGCGCTGCGCCGCGCGCTCCGCGCGACCGCGGCGTTCACGGTCTTCGACGGCTACACCGAGGGCCGCGCGCCCTGCGGCGACATCGTCGCGGCGCTCCGCCCCGACGTCGTGCTGGTCGACGACCTGCGCGACCACGACGCCCTGCTGGCCCGCATCCGCGAGGTCCGCGCGGCGCTGCCGACCGTCAAGCTGATCACGCTCGCCGCGTCGATGCAGCCCGGCCTGCTGGCCGAGGCCGCCGCCGCCGGCGCCGACGGCGCGATCGCCAAGACCGCGCGGCTGGAGCGCGTCTGCGCGCTGATCCGCGAGGTCGCGGCCGGCACGGTGTTCCACGCCTTCACGGCGGCGCCCGCGCCGCTGCGCCGCATGAACGGCGCCGCCGGCGACGCGCCGGTGCTCACGCAGCGCGAGCTCGAGGTGCTCAGCCTCGTCGCCGCCGGCGCCCCCAACTCCCGCATCGCCGCCCAGCTCTGGATCACGGAGCAGACGGTCAAGTTCCACCTTTCGAAGGTCTACCGGAAGCTCGGCGTGTCCAACCGGACCGCGGCGAGCCACCACGCATACGTCCACGGCCTCCTCGAGACCACTCCCCCGGTGACGGGTCTCGCGGCCTAGCAGCACGGATGCCCACTGCAATGAACAAGGAAGGCAGCTCCCACACCATGATCGACGCGTTTCGCGCAAGGGCCGACGAGCTCGGGACCACCCGCGCCGCCGGGCGATTCCGCCCCCGTACCAACTGCGACACCCCCGACCGGAGCCGCATCGTCGCGCAGGCCGTGGCCCGCGCGAAGGAAGGCGACCGGGAGGCCGTCCGCTTCCTCTACCTGCAGTACGCCGACAACGTCTACGGCTACGTCCGGAGCATCGTCCGCGACGACTACGAGGCCGAGGACGTCACCCAGCAGATCTTCGCCAAGCTGATGACGGTCATCGTCAAGTACGACCAGCGCGGCGTGCCGTTCTTCGCGTGGCTGATCCGCCTGTCGCACAACGCCGCGATCGACCACCTGCGCACGCTGCGCGCGACGCCGGCCGAGGAGATCTACGGCCCGGACGAGCGGATCGACGACGACGCCGTCGACCGGTCCTACCTCGTCCAGGAGGCGCTCGCCGCGCTGCCGGACGAGCAGCGCAAGGTCGTCGTGCTGCGCCACGTCGTCGGGCTCACCCCCGGCGAGATCGCCGACAAGATGGGCCGCTCCGAGAGCTCGGTCCACGGTCTGCACCACCGTGGCCGCCGCGCGCTGCAGGCCGAGCTGTCGAGCCGCGAGTCGGCGCCGTCGACCGCCCTGAAGGCAGCGGCATGAACGCGACACATACGATCCCGGCCGCCGGCACGCAGGCGGTCCCGTTCGTGCGCCTCGACCGCGACGATCCGGAGCTGATGGAGGAGCTGCTCGCCGAGGTCCGCCGCGTGGCGGAGGCGAGCGCGTTCATCCTCGGCGACCACGTCGAGGGCTTCGAGCGCGACTTCGCCGCCTACTGCGAGACCCAGCACGCGATCGGCGTCGGCTCGGGCACGGACGCGCTCGCGTTCGCGCTCCAGGCCGTCGGCGTCGGCGCGGGCGACGAGGTCATCGTCCCGGCCAACACGTTCATCGCCACGGCCGAGGCGGTCAGCCTCGCCGGCGCGAAGCCGAAGCTGGTCGACCCCGACCCGTTCACCGGGCTGCTGACCGCCGACCGGATCGCCGCGGCGATGTCGCCGTCGGTGCGCTGCATCATGCCGGTGCACCTGTACGGCGCGACCGTCGACATGGACCCGATCATGGACCTCGCCCGCGCGGCGGGCGTGCCGGTGATCGAGGACGCGTGCCAGGCGCACGGCGCCCGCTACAAGGGCCGCCGCGTCGGGTCGCTCGGCACGGCCGGCTGCTTCAGCTTCTACCCGGCCAAGAACCTCGGCGCCTGGGGCGACGGCGGAGCCGTCGTCACGAACGACGCCGCGCTCGCGGACCACGTCCGGCTCCTGCGCTCGCACGGCGAGCGGCCCCGCTACCACCACCGGATCGTGGGCACCACGAGCCGGCTCGACGGCCTCCAGGCCGCGGTGCTGCGGGTCAAGCTGCGCCGGCTGGACGACGCGAACGAGGGGCGCAGGCAGGCTGCCGCGGCGCTGCACCGTGCGCTGGAGGGCGCGCCGGTGGAGCTGCCGCTGCAGCCCGTCGACGCCGGCGACCACGTCTACCACCTGTTCGTGATCCGCTGCGACGACCGCGACGGGCTGCGCGAGCACCTCGCCGCCCAGGGCATCGGCGCCGCGGTCCACTACCCCGTCCCGATCCACAGCACGGGGGCGTACGCCGACCTCGACGTCGAGGAGGGCAGCCTGCCCGTCGCGGAGTCCGCGGCCGGGCGCGTGCTCTCGCTGCCGATGTTCCCGGGCATGACCGAGACCGAGATCGAGGCGATCGCGGCCGCGGTGCACGACTGGCGCTAGCCCGCCCGCTCCCGAGGAGGACCCGAGGCCGGCCCGCGAGGGCCGGCCTCTTGCGTTCCGGGAACAAATGGTGCGCGCTCGGAAGAAGCGTCCGGGGGACCGCGTTGCTAGGGCGATCCAGATGGAACTCGTACCTCTCCTCCGCGAGCTCTGGCGCGTCCGTGTGCTCGTCGCCGGCGTCGCCGTGTTCGCAGTGCTCGTCGGCGCCGCCGTCGCCTTCAAGCTGCCGAGCCTCGACAGCCGCAAGTACGACGTCGGCGTGGCGACGGCCAGCCTGCTCGTCGACACCCCGAGCTCCCAGGTCATCGAGGTCGCGCCGAAGGGCTCCGACACGCTCGGCGTGCGCGCGAACCTGCTCGCGAACCTGATGGCGGAGGGCGTCGTCAAGGACGCCATCGCCGAGCGCGCCGGGATCCCGACCGACCGGCTGCAGGGCATCTCGGAGTCCGCGGGCACCGTGGCGCCGGAGAAGGGCCCGAAGCCGCAGGACGCGTACATCCTCACCACCCGCGTCGTGCTGACGCCGGGCGGCGACCAGCTGCCGATCATCGAGCTCGAGGCGCAGGCGCCCGACGCGCCGCGCGCCGCCAAGCTCGCCGAGTCCGCGGTCTCCGGCCTGCGCGACTTCCTCGACTCGCGCGCCGCGGACGAGCAGGTGCCCGACGCCGAGCGGCTCCGCGTCAGCGGGCTCGGTTCGCCCCAGGCGCGCGAGGTCGCGCGCGGGCCCAAGAACCTGTACGCGCTGGCCGCCACGATCTTCGTCTTCCTCGCCGGCTGCGGCGCGATCCTGCTCTTCAAGGGCCTCGCCCGCGGCTGGCGCACCGCCGCGGAGCTCGAGAACCTCGAGCTGGCGGCGAGGACCTCACCGACTTCGAGTCGATCTTCGACCACTCCGAGTTCGAGCTGGACGAGGCGCCCCCGGAGCCGGAGCAGGACGAGCGCGAGCCCGCGATGACGCCGCCCGGCGGCGACGATCGCCCGCGTGACGAGCCGCGCCGCGCCGCGCGCGCCGGCGGCTCGCGCCGCCGCTCGCGCTGATCTACCCCGGTGCGTCTCCCGGCGCGCAAGTGCGCCGCCGCCTCCGCCGTTTATCAGCCGACGTGCCCGAGCGAATGATCAACCTCACCTTCCACGGCATCGGTGCCGCCGACCGCCCGCTCGACACGGGCGAGGCCGCCGTCTGGGTCGGCGCCGACCGCTACCACGCGGTGCTCGACGCCGTCCGCGGCCGCGACGACGTGCGGATCACGTTCGACGACGGCAACGCCTCCGACCTCGAGCACGGCCTGCCCGCGCTGCTCGAGCGCGGCCTGACGGGGACCTTCTTCGTCGTCGCCGGGCCGCGTCGGCGAGCCGGGCTACCTCTCCGCCCGCGGACGTGCGCACGCTCGCGGACGCGGGCATGCGGATCGGCTCGCACGGCATGCGCCACCGCGCCTGGCGCGGGCTCGACGACGCCGCGCTCGGCGAGGAGCTCGTCGCCGCCAAGCAGGAGCTCGAGCGCGTCCTCGGCGCACCGGTGACCGAGGCGGCGTGCCCGTTCGGCAGCTACGACCGGCGGGTGCTCGCCGCCCTGCGGCGCGCCGGGTACCGGCACGTCTTCACGAGCGACCGCGGCGCCGCGCGCCGCGGCGAGTGGCTGCAGGCGCGCAACACGATCCACGCCGGCGACGACGGCGAGACGGTGCGCGGCGTGCTCGCGCGGCGCGACTCGCTCGGCCGGCGCGCGAAGCTGACCGCGAAGCGGTGGCGCTGACATGGGCGTGACGCTGCAGCCGATCACCGTCGCCGACGCGCCGCGCGTCGGCGCGTTCCTGACCGCGAACCTCAACCCGAAGGTCACCGCGGAGCACTGGGCGCGCTCGATCGACGTCCCGTGGAGCGTGGACGCGCCGAACGCCGGCTTCATGCTGCTCGACGGCGACGGCGAGATCGTCGGCGCGCACCTCGCCTTCTACTCGGAGCGGGAGATCGACGGGCGCCCCGAGCGCTTCTGCAACCTCGGCGCGTTCTGCGTCCGCGAGGAGCACCGGTTCCACAGCCTGCGACTGCTCAAGGCGCTGCTGGCCCAGGACGGCTACACGTTCACCGACCTCTCCCCCAGCGGCAACGTCGATCGAGCTCAACCGGCGGCTCAAGTTCCAGCCGCTCGAGACCGCCGTCGCGCTCGTGCCGAACCTCCCCTGGCCGTCGCGCCCGCGGCGCGACGTGATCACGTCCGACCCGGCCGTGATCGAGCGCACGCTGACCGGCGAGCAGCTCGCGCTCTACCGCGACCACAAGGACGCCGCCGCGGGCCGCCACATCGTGCTCATCCGGGGCGGCGAGTGGTGCTACGTGATCGTCCGCAAGGACCGCCGCAAGGGCGTGCCGGTGTTCGCGAGCGTGCTGCACGCGAGCGACCCGGAGCTGCTGCGGCGGATGGCGCGGCCGTTCGCGCGGCACCTGCTGCTGCGCCACGGCGCGCTGGCCACGCTGGCGGAGGAGCGCGTGGTGGGCCGCCCGCCGCGGCTCTCCGTCGCGCTGCGCTCACCGCGCCAGAAGATGTTCCGGAGCCGCGACCTCGAGCCGGCTCAGATCGACTACCTCTACAGCGAGCTGGTCTGCGTCTCCTGGTGAGCGCGGACCGAAGGGAACCCCTCCAGATGCACACGCAACTGCACCAGATCGTGGCCGCGATGGCCGACCGCCGCGGCGAGGCGCCCGCGCTCACGTACAAGGGCGAGACGCTGAGCTACGGCGATCTGTGGGCGTCCGCGCGCGCGTTCGCCTCCGGGCTCGAGGGTCTCGGGCTGGAGCGCGGCGAGCGCGTCGGCATCTTCCTCGACAAGCGGCTGGAGACGGTCGACGGCGATCCTCGGCACCTCCGCCGCCGGCGGGGTCTTCGTCCCGGTCAACCCGGTGCTGCGGCCCAAGCAGGTCGCCTACATCCTCGCCGACTGCAGCGTGCGCGTCGTCGTCACGACCGCGGAGCGCTACGCGCTGCTGCGCCCCGAGCTGCCGGCGTCGGTCGAGCACGTGATCGTGCTGGGCGCCGAGGCCCCCGAGGGCGCGCACGCCTGGGACGCGATCCTCGGCGACGGCGAGATCGCCGAGCCGGGCGTCATCGACCTCGACATGGCGGCGATCCTCTACACGTCCGGGAGCACGGGCAAGCCGAAGGGCGTCGTCGTCTCGCACCGCAACCTGCTCGTCGGCGGCGCGAGCGTCAGCCAGTACCTCGAGAACCACGCCGGCGACGTCATCCTGGCCGCGCTGCCGCTCAGCTTCGACGCCGGGTTCAGCCAGCTCACCACCGCGTTCACGACCGGCGCGCACGTCGTGCTGGTCAACTACCTGCTGCCGGGCGACGTCATCAAGCTCTGCGCGCGCTACCAGGTGACGGGGCTCACCTGCGTGCCGCCGCTGTGGATCCAGCTCGCGGACCAGCAGTGGCCGGAGGCGGCGACCCGCAGCCTGCGCTACTTCGCCAACACCGGCGGGCGGATGCCGCGCGCGACGCTCGACCGGCTGCGCGCGATCTTCCCCGCGGCCAAGCCGTACCTGATGTACGGGCTCACCGAGGCGTTCCGCTCGACCTACCTCGACCCCGCCGAGGTCGACCGCCGGCCCGACTCGATCGGCAAGGCGATCCCGAACGCCGAGATCATGGTCGTGCGCGAGGACGGCACCCCGTGCGCGCCGGGCGAGGAGGGCGAGCTCGTCCACCGCGGCGCGCTCGTCGCGCTCGGCTACTGGGGCGATCCCGAGCGGACCGCCGAGCGCTTCAAGCCGGCGCCGGGGCGCGAGGACGGCATCACGACGACCGAGATCGCGGTCTGGTCCGGCGACGCCGTCGTGGCGGACGAGGAGGGCTTCCTCTACTTCGTCGGGCGCAAGGACGACATGATCAAGACCTCCGGCTACCGGGTCAGCCCGACCGAGATCGAGGAGGTCGTCTACAGCACCGGGCTCGTGCGCGACGCCGTCGCGCTGGGCGTCGACGACGACCGGCTCGGCCAGCACATCGTGCTCGCGGTCAGCCCGGCGAACGGCCACGAGCTGCTGCCGGAGACGCTGCTCGGCGAGCTGCGCCAGCAGCTCCCGCTCTACATGGTCCCGAAGCACGTCGTCGTCCGCGCGGAGCTGCCGCGCTCCCCGAACGACAAGTTCGACCGCAACCTCCTGCGCCAGGAGCTGGCCGACGGCATGAGCGACGCGACCGTCACCACGCGCCCCCCGCGCGTCCTCGAGACGATCGGCGGCGTCCCGGTCGAGCGGCTCGCCGCCCGCGTCGGGAGCACGCCGTTCTTCGCCTACGACCGCGCGCTGATCGACGAGCGCGTCGCGCTGCTGCGCTCCGTCCTGCCCGCCGGGCTCGACCTCAGCTACGCCGTCAAGGCGAACCCGATGCCCGCGGTGGTGCAGCACCTCAGCGGGCTCGTCGACTCGCTCGACGTCGCGTCGGCGGGCGAGATGCACGTCGCCCTCGACACGCCGACGCCGGCGTCGCGGATCAGCTTCGCCGGCCCGGGCAAGACGCCGGACGAGCTGCGCCAGGCGATCGCCGCGGGCGTCACGATCGAGATGGAGTCCCCGACGGAGGCCGCGCGGATCGCCGACCTCGGCGCGCGGCTCGGCATCCGGCCGCGGGTGGCGATCCGGGTCAACCCGGACTTCGCGCTCAAGGGCTCGGGGATGCGGATGGGCGGCGGCCCGCAGCAGTTCGGCGTCGACGCCGAGCGCGTCCCCGCGCTGCTCGCCGACCTGGCCGACGACCGATCTCGACCTGCTCGGCTTCCACATCTTCGCCGGGTCGCAGAACCTCAACGCCGAGCTGCTGTGCGAGGCGCAGCGCAAGACGGCGGAGCTCGCGCTGCGCCTGTCCGACGCGATGACGCGGGCCGGTCCGCTACCTCAACCTCGGCGGCGGCTTCGGGATCCCGTACTTCGAGAAGGACGAGCCGCTCGACCTCGCGGCGATCGGCGAGAACCTCCACGGCCTGCTCGCCGACGCGATCGGCCCGAACCTGCCCGAGGCGCGCGTCGTGATCGAGCTCGGCCGCTACCTCGTCGGCGAGGCCGGCTTCTACGTGACGCGCGTGCTCGACAAGAAGGAGTCGCGCGGCAAGACGTTCCTCGTCGTCGACGGCGGCCTGCACCACCAGCTCGCCGCCTCCGGCAACTTCGGCCAGGTCATCCGCCGCAACTACCCGGTCGCGATCGCCGGGCGCGACCGCGCGCGGGCGAGACCGAGACCGTCAACGTCGTCGGCTGCCTCTGCACGCCGCTCGACCTGCTCGCCTCCGACATGGCGCTGCCGCCGGCCGGCATCGGCGACCTCGTCGTCATGTTCTGCGCCGGCGCCTACGGGCTGACCGCCAGCCCGACCGCCTTCCTCGGGCCACCCGGCGCCCGCCGAAGTGCTCGTCTGACCCCCCGAAAGGAACCGAGAATGGAACCCACCACCACCGCCACCGACGTCGAGGCCGTCAAGGCCGTCCTCGTCGAGACGCTCGGCCTCGAGGACCGCGCGGCCACGATCGACGCGTCGACCCCGCTGCTCGGGTCGCTGCCCGAGCTCGACTCGCTCGCCGTGATGGAGCTCGTGCTGGCGCTCGAGGAGCGCTTCGGCATCACCGTCGAGGGCGAGGACGTCACGGCCGAGGCGTTCGAGACGCTGACGAGCCTGACCGCGTTCGTCGACGAGAAGCGCTAGCAGCGACATGCCGTCGCCGCTCCGCACCGCGGCGGTGCTGCTCGCCGTCGCGCTCCCGGCCTGCGGGCTGGCGCAGTGCGGCGGCGACGCGAAGCCCGCCGTGAAGGCGGACGCGACGCCGCGCCCCTCGGGCTCGGCCTGCACCGTCGCACGTCGACCCGGCGAGCTTCGTCGGCGAGTTCTCCGCGGCGGAGCCGGGCGACGTGCTCTGCCTCGCGAGCGGGCGCTACCAGCCGTTCGTGGGCGCGGAGGAGGCGGACAAGGTGACGATCCGCGCCGAGAAGGGCGCGCGCCCGCGGCTGCCGTTCGACTTCGACGGCGCCGCCAACCTGGTGCTCGAGGGGCTGACGATCCCGCTCGGGCGGCTCGCCGGCGCCACCCGCGACATCACGATCCGCGACTCGGCCTTCACCGGCCCGCTCACGATCGAGGGGCTCGCCGACGCGAACGTCCTGCTCGAGCACAACACGCACCTCGACATCGACGCGCCGCCCGGCGCGAGCCCGGCCCGGATCCACCTCAACTACTCGGCCAGGGCGCCCTCGGGCGTGACGATCCGCGACTCGCTGTTCGCCGGCGGCGACGCCGACGGGATCCAGACCGGCGTCGGGGTCGACATCGTCGACAACGAGTTCCGCGACATCCTCGAGAAGGGCCCGAACCACACGGACGCGATCCAGCTGATCGGCGCGCGGGGCAGCGTGATCCGCGGCAACTACATCCACGACTCGTCGTCGGGGATCGTCGCGTACGACGGGGTCTCCCACGTCACGATCGAGGACAACGTCGTCGCGCTCGCCGGCCGTCCGTGGGCGGTCGAGCTGTACTCCGACGCCGGCTCGGTCGTGCGCCACAACACGCTCGCGCCCGGCGCGTGCGACTACGACCTCCCGTGCGGGATCCTCGAGGTCAACCGCAAGCCGGGCGACCCGCGCGGCCGCGGCACCGAGGTCACCGCGAACATCGCGGCCGACATCTCGATCCAGAACGGCTCCACGCTCGCGCGACCGGAGCGGGAACCTGCTCGGCGCCTCCGCGGCGCTCGACGGCGACGCGGCCGGGACGCCCGTCTTCGTGGGCGGCGCGCAGCCGGACCGCTGGGGCGGGTTCCGGCTCGCCGGCTCGTCCCCCGGCGCCGGGACGGCGTCCGGCGGCGCGGACGTCGGCATCCGCGCGCGCTGACGCGGCGCGCGTCCAGGCCGCTCTGGACGCACTGGACGCACTGACGACCCCCGGCCGGGCCGGCTCAAGCGGAGCGGACGACGGCCCGATGCGGCGGTAGGCCAGTCCGCTGGCCCCCCGTCCAGAGCAGGTCGTCCGAACGCCCCCCGCGGGGTGTCGACCGGCCGCGTCCCAGGAGGCCGCCGTGTTCAAGCGCATCGCCTTGCCGGTCCTCGTCCTCGCGACCCTCGCGGGACCTGCGGCAGCACCGGCGCTTGCGCGCGATCAGGACCACGACGGGCTGCCGGACCGCTGGGAGCGGCGGCACGGCCTCGCCTCGCTCGCGCATGCCGCGAAGGCCGACCCGGACCACGACGGGCTCGTGAACCGGCGCGAGGAGAACCGCCGCACGAACCCGCGCCGGTGGGACACGGACCGCGACGGCTTCTCGGACGGCGCCGAGGTGAAGGCGGGGACGAACCCCCGCCGGCGCGCGAGCCGGCCCGCCCCGCCGGCCACGGCCGCGCCGGCCCCGCCCGCCGTGCCCGCGCCGTCGACGCCGTCGCGGAACCCGGCGGTGCGGCCCGTGCCGGCTCCGCCGGTCGCCGACCCGGATCCGCCCGCGACCGACCCCGATCCGCCGGAGAGCGAGCCGGCGCCGGCGCCGAAGGCCGCGCTCGCGGTGGCCCCGCTGCGGCCGACGGCCGGTCAGCAGGTCATGCTCGACGCCAGCGCGACGTCGTGTCCGGAGGCGCCGTGCACGTTCACGTGGAGCGACGTCGGAGCCGACGGCGACGGCGACTGGTCGATCGGGAGCGGCGAGACGGTCCGCTTCACGTTCCAGGTCGCCGGCACGAAGTACGTCCAGCTGACGGTCCGCGACGCCCGCGGCCGCTCCGACGCCGCGCGCCGGGACGTCGTCGTCGAGGCGCCCGCGGCGCCGTCGCCGACCCCGACGCCGTCGCCGAGCCCCACGCCGACGCCGTCGCCGTCGCCGAGCCCCACGCCGACGCCCGACGCCGACGCCCAGCCCGACGCCGTCGCCCAGCCCGACGCCGACGCCGAGCCCGTCACCCACGCCGACGCCGTCGCCCAGCCCGACGCCGACGCCCGCGCCGCCGTCCTCCCCCACCTGCGACCGCACGGCGACCACGTCGACGCTCGCGGCGCAGATCACGGGCGCGACCGCGGGCCAGACGGTCTGCCTCGCCGCGGGCGACTACGGCACCTGGAGCGGCACGAGCAAGGCGATCACGCTGCGCCCGCAGGCCGGCGCGGCGGTCACGATGGCGTTCGCGTTCGACACCGGCGACAGCGGGTTCACGCTCGACGGCGTGACGGTGCGCGGCGGCTCGATCCGCAACGGCGCGAAGAACATCACCGTGCGCAACTCGACGTTCACCAGCCACCTCACCATGGACGGGCTCGCGAACGCGAACATCCTGCTCGACCACAACACCCACATCGGGATCAACTCGCCCGCCGGCTCGCCCAACTCGCGGATCGGCCTGTACTGGGGCAGCAGCACGCCCTCCGGCGTGACGATCTCCAACTCGCTGCTGCAGGGCGGCGACGCGGACGGCGTCCACACCGGCGTCGCGGTCAACATCATCGGCAACGAGTTCGCCGACATCTGCGACAAGGGCGGCAACCACACCGACAACATCCAGTACGAGGGCTCGCAGGGCGGCGTGGTGCGCGGCAACTACATCCACGCGACCTGCGACACGCAGGGGATCACGAGCTTCGACGGCGGGACCGTCGGGGTCACGATCGAGGACAACGTGATCGACCTGCGCCGGGCGTGGGGCATCGAGCTCTACTCCGACCGCAACTCGATCGTCCGCCACAACACGCTGCGGTACTACGCGCCCGGCTGCTACGGCGGCGCGCCCTGCGGCCTGATCGACATCAACCGCAAGAGCCAGGACCCCGCCGGCTCGGGCACGGTCGTGGTCGACAACGTGGCCACCGGCGTGTCGGTCCAGAACGGCTCGACGGTCGGCGAACGCCATCACAACCTCCTCCGCCAGGGCGCCGCGACCGGTGACAGCATCGGTACGCCCGTGTTCCAGGGCGGGGCAGCGCCAACTTCCTGGACCGGTCACAAGCTGGCCACAACCTCGCCAGGCCGCGCTGTGGCGTCGGATGGGACGGACGCCGGCATCCGCTGAGCGCCGTCCCGCCCTCGCCGGGGGCGCCGAACCGCTATAACACCGGCCCGCTCCCGAGCCGAGGAACCCGAAGGTCCCCCCTCCCCGGCACGGACCGGGAGCGCGTAGGACCCCGCGGGGATTGAGTCCCGCGCCGACCACGAATCTCATCAGGCGTCCGGCCGGAGCCGGCACGTTCTGCATGCACCAAAAAGGAGGCCGGCCCATGCCGCGCCGTATTCTGCTGTTCCTCGCGCCCGTCGTGCTGCTCGCGACGGCGCTGACCGCGACATCGCTCGCGGCCCCGACCGCGCGCTTCAGCGTCACGCCGGACGATCCCTACACCGGCGAAGCCGTGCGCTTCGACGCGACCGCGTCGAGCTGCGACGAGGCGCCCTGCACCTACGCCTGGACGGACGACGGCCCCGACGGGGCGGGCGGGACGAGCTGGACCCTCGGTTCCGGCTCGCGGCTGAGCTTCACGTTCCGGTACCCGGGCACCAAGCGCGTCCGCCTCACCGTCCGCAACGCCGACGGGGAGACCAGCAGCTCCGTCCGGTCGCTCGCCGTCGCCGCCGGACCCCGGCCCGACGCGCCCGATCCTGAGCCGTCGCCCAGCCCGACCCCCGCTCCGAGTCCGAGCCCGACGCCGACGCCGAGCCCGACCCCGGCGCCGAGCCCGGCCCCGACCCCGGCTCCCGCCGGCTGCGACCGCACCGCGACGCCCTCGACGTTCGCGTCGCAGCTCTCGGCCGCGGGCGGCGGCGACGTCGTCTGCCTGCAGTCGGGCGACTACGGCACCTGGTCGGGCACCGGCAAGGACATCACCGTCCGCGCCGCGAGCGGCCAGACCCCCCGGATGCGGATCGAGTTCAGCACCGGCGACGAGGGCTTCACCCTCGACGGCGTGACCAGCCCCGGCGGCTCGATCACGAACGGTGCCCGCGACATCACGATCCGCAACTCGGCGTTCACCGGCCACCTGCGGTTCGACGGGCTGGCGAACAGCAACATCCTGCTCGACCACAACACGCACAACGACATCGACTCCCCCAACGGGGCGCCGAACGCGCGGCTGGGCTTCTACTGGAGCAGCAGCACCCCGTCGGGCGTGACGATCGCCAACTCGCTGATGGCCGGCGGCGACTCCGACGGCGTCCACACGGGCGTCGGCGTGAAGGTCATCGGCAACGAGTTCCGGGACATCCTGGCCGACGGGCCGAACCACACGGACAACATCCAGTTCGAGGGCAGCAGCGCCGGTTCGGTGATCCGCGGGAACTGGGTCCACCAGACCGTGGGCGGCGAGACGCAGGGCATCACGGCGTACGACCGGCTCGCCGACGTGACGATCGAGGACAACGTCGTCGACATCCGGCGCGCCTGGGGGATCGAGATCTACTCCGACCAGGGGTCCACGATCCGCCACAACACGCTGCCGTACCGCGCTCCCGGGTGCTACGGCGGCTCGCCGTGCGGGCAGATCGACATCAACCGCAAGAGCCAGGACCCGGCCGGCAGCGGCACCGTCGTGACCGACAACGTCGCGACCGGGATCAGCGTGAACAACGGCTCGACCGTGGCACGGCGCACGGGCAACCTGGTCCGCCAGGGCGCCGCGCCGGGCGACATCCTCGGCGTGCCGGTGTTCGCCGGCGGCCTCGCGCCGTCGAGCTACGCGGGCTTCCGCCTCGCGGCCGGGTCGCCCGGGCTGCAGGTGGCGTCCGACGGGCTGGACGCCGGGATCCGCTGAGCGCCGGATGGCGTGGCCGGGGCGCGAACCTGCGCGCCGGCCGCGCCGTCAGGCCCGCGCCGTCGGCCCGTAGACCTCGTCGCGGCGCAGCACCCGGGCGAGCGCCCGCACCTGGACGACGGCCTTCCACGCGATGTACCAGGGCGCCGCGAGCAGCGCGAGCCACGTCCGCATCCCCGCCCGCGCCTGGATCAAGCCCGGTGGCGATGACCAGCGCGAGGCTCACGAGGGCCGCGCCGAACACCGCCGCGACCACCCAGCCGCCGGCGAGCGCCGCGATCGCGGTGGCCGCGATCAGCGACAGCGCCGCGAGCGCGAACGGCGGCGAGGCGAGGAACCAGGCCGTCTCGAGGCATGCCGCGTCGCGCTGCGCGAACGCGCGGCGCAGCAGCCGCGGGACGTACTCGCGCGCCGCGGCCATCCGGCCGGCCTCGTAGCGCACCTTCTGACCGCCGAACGTGCCCCAGTTGCTCGCGCCGAGCGAGCGCAGGCGCGCGCGCTCGACGTGCCGGCAGCGATGCCCGTCCAGCAGCAGGTCCAGGGTGAAGAAGAGATCCTCGGACGCCGGCGCCGTGAACCGGTGGCCGAGCGCCACCTCGCGCCGGATCGCCATGCCGGTCCCGCGCAGCCGCACCGAGAGGCCCAGCCGGTCGCGGCCGCGCGGCAGCGTCACGCCCTGGAGCGTGAACGCGGCGACGCCGGCCTCCGCGGCGAGCGTCCGGCCCCTGCTGCTCTCGCTCCGGCCCTGGACGGCCGACGCGCCGGTGCCGAGCGCCTGCTCGCACGCGGCGAAGAAGCCCGGCTCGATCACCGAGTCGGCGTCGAGCATCACGACCGCGTCCCAGTCCATGCCGCGGGCGAGCTCCAGCCCGGCCTGGCGGGCGGCGGCCCTGCCGGGCACCTCGTCGGGGCCGCGCTCGAGCACGTCGGCGCCCGCCGCGCGGGCGATCTGCGCGGTCGCGTCCTCGCAGCGGTCCGCGACGACGACCACGCGGTCGCCCGGACGCCGGTCCGCGGCGATCGCGGCGAGGCAGCCGCCGATCACCTGCTCCTCGTCGTGCGCGGGGATGAGCACGAGGAAGCGGACGGACGGCGCGTCCGCGGCGCGCGGCTCGCGGTAGAACAGCGAGGCGAGCGCGAGCAGCCCGAGATGGAGCGCGGTCGCGAGGCCGGGCAGGCCGATCGACGACGGCGAGGATGATGATGGCGGTGGTGAGATCCATGGTCTGGCGGAACAACGCGGCGGCCGGCCCCGCCCTTCCGGGCCGGTTCCCGGTGCATCGGTTCCCGGTGCATCGGCTATCCTGCGGCCCGCCGGTGCCCGGAGGGGTGCCGCGGGAATCGGCCAACGACGATCGGAGCGCCGTGCTGACCTCCCCCCGACGAACCCTTCCCCTGCTCGCGGTCGCGCTGGCGGCCGTGCTGTGCACAGGGGCTGTCCCCGCCGTGGCGTCCGCCGCCGCGGCCGCATCGGCGCGCGACCGCGACGGCGACCACCTGCCGGACCGCTGGGAGCGCCGTCACGGCCTCTCGACCAAGCACCGGTCGGGCCGCGGCGACCCGGATCACGACGGGCTGCGCAATCGCGGCGAGCTCCGGCACCGGACCGACCCGCGCAAGGCGGACACCGACGGCGACGGCGTCAAGGACGGGCGCGAGGTCCGCCGCGGCACCAACCCGCGCAAGGCGCCGCGCGCCCGCCAGGGCGGGTTCCCGAACCCGGGCTCGACCGGCGTCCCGGCCGGCTGGCAGCCGAAGCGGACGCAGTCCGGCGACCTGCACGTGCGCAGCGCCGGCGCCGTCGTGAAGGACGTGCTGCTCCAGGGCGGCGACCTCGTCGTCGACGCGCCCGAACGTCACGGTCCGGCGCGTCAAGCTCCAGGGCGGCTCGATCCAGAACTTCCAGGGCCGCACGTGCCACAACGGGCTCACGATCGAGGACACCTCGATCGAGCCCCGGCCCGGCGAGAGCTCGTCGACGGAGACCGAGGGCGTCATCAGCACGGGCGGCTACACGGCACGGCGCGTCGAGATCTGGCGCCGGGCGGAGGGCTTCCGGGTCGGCGGCTCGCCCGATTGCGGCCCGGTCCGGATCGAGGACTCGTTCGCCAAGATCGTGATCCCGGACGGGCGCTGCGACCTGCACTCCGACGGCGTCCAGGGCTACGACGGCGGCCCGGTGGCGATCCGCAACGTCACGATCGACTTCACCGAGGCGTCCTGCGGCACGGCGCCGTTCTTCGTGCCCGACGAGCAGGGCAACACCAGCGCGACGATCGACGGCCTCCTGGTCGCCGGCGGCGGCTATCCGTTCCGGATGGGCGTGCCGGGGAGCGTCCGCGGGCTGAGGATCGTCGACGGCTCGTGGGAGTACGGGCCGATCAACGTCGGCTGCTCCCGCGTCAGCGGATGGGACGCCGCGATCGTCCGGATCACGCCCGACTACCAGGTGACGCGCACCGTCCGCCGGCAGCCCTGCAACACGCAGGGGCCGGGCTAGCCGCCTACCAGCCGACGGCCTGGGGCGAGTCGGCGCCCGCGAGGTAGCGGACCGGCTCGCCCGTCCCGTCGGCGGCCACCTCGTAGGTGTCGCCGTCGACGCCGTAGAGGACGTGGTCGTCGTCGAGCCACTCGGCCTGGTCGTCGACGCTGCGCGACTCCGCCAGCGGCGTCTCGCGCATCGTCGCGAGGTCGAGCACGGTGAGGTGCCACGGCGTGGTGTCCGAGCCGGTGCGCTTCTTGTAGGCGATCCGGGTGCCGTCCGGGGAGAGCGACGGGCACTCGACGTTCTCGTGGATCACGTGGCCGTCGCGCCCGCTCACCGAGCCCTGGATCAGGTAGGTCTTGCCGCCCGTCGCCATCGTGGCGTAGAAGCGGTCGCTGTCCCCGGGCGCGAACGTCACGCCCCAGAAGTTCCGGTCGACGGTCGTGACGCTGCGGCCGTCCTTCGTGATGGTGAACTGCTCGAGGTCGGCGATCTTGGACCCGGCGGCGAGATCGATCAGCGTCGTCCGGGTCGAGAACGTCCCCGCGGCCGCGTAGGAGTCGCCCGTCACGAACAGCGTCACGGTCCCGTAGCGGCCGTCGGGCGAGACGCGCGCGCGGCTCGGGACGCCCTGGACGTCGACCGACCCGTGGAACTTCAGGTCGGTCCCGAAGATCCGCGCCTGGTAGCCGTCGGCGAAGCCGCCGCCGCGCGTCAGGCAGATCCCGCTCTTCACCTCGAAGGCGACGCGCTCGCAGCGGAGCGGCAGCAACGTCCGGCCGGTGACCGGGTCGCCCTCCGTCGCGAGCCCCAGCGTGCCGCGATCGGCCTTCGTGTTGCGGAACAGGACGGTCGGCCGCTCGGCCGCCGCGGCCTTGGCGAGCGCGTCGGACGTGCCGCTCGCGGCGGCGTCGCCCTCGCGCGCGCCGAGCACGATCGCGACCGTGGCGCCGATCGCGCAGAGCGCCAGCAGGGCGCCGAAGACGATCCCGCGGCTACGCACCGGCCGGCTCCGGGGCCCGCAGCAGGACGACGGCGGCGATCGCGCCGGCGACGACGAGCCCGACGCCGAACCACACGAACGCGTCGGTCAGCCCGAACGCGGTCCAGAGGCCGCCGAAGGCGACCGAGGCGAACAGCCGGGCGACGCTCGTCGCGCTGCCCAGCAGGGCGAGGCCGCTGCCGCGCACCTCGTCGGGCACGACGGCGCTGCCGAGCGCCATCAGGACGCCGTCGGTCGCGGCGTAGTACGCGCCGAGCAGGCCGAGCGTGCCGGCCAGCACGATCCAGCCGCCGACCGGCAGCAGGACGACGACGTACGTCGCGAGCAGCAGCACGTAGCCGCCCAGGAACACGGGGCCGCGGCCGATCCGGTCCGCGAGCCGCCCGAGCGGGATCGCCAGCACGATGAACGTGCCCGCGCTCCCGACGAACAGGAGCGGGAAGAGCGACGTGCCGAGGTCGAGCTCCTCCTGGAGCGCGAGGAAGATGAAGGCGTCGCTGGCCGTCGCGAGGCTCAGGATCGTCCCGGCGACGAGGACGGCGCGGAAGCGCGGCAGCTTGAGCAGCGCGCCGGCGCCGCGCAGCGACGGCTGGCGCTCCGGCGCCTTCGCGCCCGGCGCGCGGTCGCGCCCGTTCACGAACAGGACCAGGACCGCGAAGCCGACGATCGCGATGCAGAAGGAGACGAGGAACACCGAGTCGAAGGCGAGCGGCGCGATCGCCAGCAGCACGAACGCCAGCAGCGGGCCGATCATCGCCCCGACGGTGTCCATCGCCCGGTGCACGCCGAACGCGGTGCCGAGCTGCTCCTTCGGCGTCGCGAGCGAGATCATCGCGTCGCGCGGCGCCGTCCGGATGCCCTTGCCGAAGCGGTCGATCAGCACGACGGCGGCGATCGACGACACCGCGGTGCCGACGAGCACCAGCGCGAGCTTGCAGATCGCGGAGAGGCCGTAGCCCGTCGCGGCGACCTCCTTGTGGCGCTTGAAGCGGTCGCCGATGTAGCCGCTGGCCAGCCGGACGATCGCCGTGGCGCCGTTGTAGATGCCGTCGATGACGCCGAACGCCAGCGGCGAGAACCCGCCCACCGCGACCAGGTAGAGCGGCAGGATGGTGACGACCATCTCCGACGAGATGTCCGTCAGCAGGCTGGTGAGCCCGAGCAGGATGACCGTCCTGCGGACGGCCGGCTGGGCGCGGTCGCGGGCGAAGGCGCGACCGAGCGCGGCGGAGTCCGACACCTGGTACATGCCGGACTAACGCACGCGGAGGGCTACAACTCCCGCACCGCCTGCGCGGCGAATCGCTGGGCCACGTCACACGGCGCGCCGACCGCCAGGGCGCGGCTCCGCGCGAGCGGCACGTAGAGCATCGCCTGGCCGTACTGGCCGCAGTAGGCGGTGCGGTCCCCGACGGCGACGGTCCGCGCCTGCTGCAGCTTGCGCCGGATCTGGGTGACCTTCACCGGCTGGACGGAGAGCGTCACGAACGCCTTGCCGTCCTCGCTGCGGTAGATGCACGTCGGCCCCTGCGCGCCCTCGGACGGCTCGAGGATCGGCGTGCCGAGGATCGCGCGGGCCTGCGCCTTCGAGACCAGGTTGCACGGCGTGAAGCGGCTGCGCGGGTCCTTGTCCTGGTTCTCGACGAGCGCCTGGTAGCCGGGCTGCTCGGCCTTGGCGCCCGTGCTCGTGCCCTCGTTCGTGCGCGCGCCCGGGACGGCGGAGTCGCCCTGCAGCTCGCCCTTGAGCGGGTTCGAGGCGCTCCCCGGCGCGCCGTTGGCGCCGTCGTCGCCGCCGCACGCGGTGAACGCCGCGGCGGCCGCCACGAGGGCCAGGAGGATGAGGATCCGTGCCCGCATGATCAGGCTCCCGGGGCGAACAGGACGTCCACCCAGTAGTTCGTCGCGTTCCAGCTGCCGGTCGGGAACGTCGGGCTCGCGCTGTACGCGTAGACGCCGTTGAGCCCGTCGTCGTTCGAGATCGCGGTCAGCGGCGGGTTGGCGATCGCGCCGGCCGAGAACGCCCCGCCGGTCGCCGAGTAGCCGCCCCGCGGCGCGAGGTACGCCGCGACGTAGGTGGTGTTCGCGGTGATCGACACCGGGTTCGCGAACGTGACCGTCTGCCAGCCCGAGGCCGACTCGGAGGAGAACGTCGCCTGGGCGAGCGGCGCGCCGCCGCCGGCGGCGTACAGGCTGCCGACGTGGGTCCCGGTGTTGCTCGCCGACTTGTAGAAGCGCAGGCCGGTGATCTGGCCGGCGACCGAGGAGCGGAACTTCACGCCGAGGTTGACGGCGCTGTTGTCGCCCGCGTCGACGACGCCCGGCGTGGCGAGCTCGAGGATCGAGGCCTTCGGGGTGACCGCCGACGTCGCGGCCGAGGCCGTGCCCGGCCCGCCCGCGTTCAGGGCCTGGACCCGGAACGTGTACGCGGTCCCGTTCGTCAGGCCCGGTCACCCGCGCGCGGGTCGCGCTCGCGGCCGCGTCGACCGGCGTGCCGGCGGTGCTGCCCGCGTAGGGCGTGATCCGGTAGCCGGTGATCGCGCTGCCGCCGTCGTCCGCCGGAGCGGTCCAGTCGACGTTGGCGGACTTCGTGTCGGCCTGCGCGGTGACGCCGGTCGGCGCGGCCGGGACGCCGGCGCCCGAGGGCGTGACGGCGTTCGACGGCGACGAGACGGGCCCGGAACCGCCGGGGTTGATCGCCTGCACGGTGAACGTGTAGGCCGTGCCCGCGGTCAGGCCGGTGATCGTCTTCGTCGTGGCCGGCGGCGTCCCCGTCACGGTCGTCGCCGTCTGGGCGTCCGCGCCGATGTACGGCGTGATCTTGTACGAGGTGGCCGAGCCGCCGCTCCCGGCCGCGGTCCAGCTGACCGTCGCCGAGCCCTGGCCGGCGGTGGCGCTGACGCCGGTGACCTGCCCGGGCGCGGAGCCGCCGGCGTAGAGCACGTCGACCCAGTAGTTGCCGGCCTGGAAGCTCGCGCTCGGGAACGCCGGCGCCGAGCCGTAGGCGAACACGCCGTTGCTGCTCGTGCCGTTGCCGATCGCGTGCAGCAGGCCGTTGTCGACCGCGGACGCGAGGCCGTTCGCCGTGACCGAGTAGTGGCCGTTGGGGGCGAAGTACGCCGCCACGTACGTGGTGCCGGCGGTGACGTTGACCGGGCTCGAGAACAGCACGGACTGCCAGCCGGACGCGGTCTCGTTGGCGAACGTGGCCTGTGCGAGCGGGGCGCCGCCGCCGGCCGCGTACAGGCTGCCGATGTGCGTGCCGGTGTTCGCCGCGGCCTTGTAGAAGCGCACGCCGGTGATCTGGCCCGAGACGTCGGCGGTGAACTTGAGGCCGACGTTGACGGGGTCCGACTCGCCGCTGTCGGCCGTGGCCGGCGTCGCGAAGTCGAAGATCGTCAGGCGCGGCACGATCGCGGCCGAGGCCGCCGACTGGGCGCCGGTCCCGACGGCGTTCGTCGCCGAGACCTTGAACGTGTAGCTCGACCCGTTCGCGAGCCCGGTCACCGTGGCGCTCGTCGCGCCCGCGCCGACCTGGACCGGGGTCTGGGCCGTGCTCCCGAGGTACGGCGTGACCGTCTGGCCCGTGATCGGGCTGTCACCGTCGCGCGCCGGCGCCGTCCAGCTCACCTGCGCCGACGACGAGGCGGGCTTCGCCGCGACGCCCGTGGGCGGATCCGGGGCGACCGCCGCGGACGGCGTGACCGCGTTGGACTGCGCCGAGGCGGCGCCGGAGCCGTTCGCGTTGACCGCCTGGACCGTGAACCGGTACGCCGTGCCGGACGTCAGGCCGGTCACGACCTTGCTCGTCGCGGTGCCGTCGGCGGTCACGGGCGCCAGCGCGGTGCGTCCCGGCGTACGGGCGTGATCTTGTACGACTCGACCGGGCCGCCGCTCGCGGGCGCGGTCCACGTGACCTTCGCCGCGGTCGGGCCGGCCGCCTCGGCCGTCGGCGTCGCCACCGCGCCGGGGGACGGCATCGCGTAGAGCACGTCGACCCAGTAGTTCGCGCCCCGGTAGGTGCCGGTCGGGAACGTGCTCGTCGCGCTGTAGGCGTAGACGCCGTTGGCCGACGCCGAGTTCGCGATCGCGTGGAGCGGGCCGTTGTCGGCGCCGGTCTCCAGGCCGCCGCCGGTCACCGAGTAGTGGCCGAGCGGCGCGAAGTACGACGCCACGTACGTGGTCCCCGCGGTCACGTTCACCGGCGAGGCGAACGTGGCCGTCTGCCACCCGGACGCGGTCTCGTTCGTGAACGTGGCCGTCGCGAGCGGCGTGCCGCCCGTCGCGGGCCACAGCTTGCCGGTGTGCGTCCCGAGGTTCGCCCCGGACTTGTAGAAGCGGATGCCGGTGATCTGGCCGTTGAAGTCGGCCTTGAACTTCACGCCGACCTCGACCGCGCTCGGGTCGCCCGAGTCGGGCGTCGCCGGGCGTGGCGAGATCGAAGATCGTCGCGTTCGGCGTCACGGCGGACGACGGGCTGGAGGCGGGGCTCGAGCCGACCGCGTTCTTCGCGATCACCCGGAACGTGTAGCTCGTCCCGTTCGTGAGCCCGGAGATCGTCGTGCTCGTCGCCCGTGCCGCTGACCTGGGTCGGCGTCTGCGCGGTCGCGCCGATGTACGGCGTGACCGTGTAGCCCGTGATCGGGCTGTCGCCGTCCGCGCCGGGCGCGGTCCAGCTGACCCGCGCCGAGCGCGAGGCCGCCTCGGCGGACACGCTCGTGGGCGCCGCCGGCGCGACCGCGCCCTGCGGCGTCACCGCGTTCGACTGCGCGGACACCGGCCCGCCGCCGTTCGGGTTGATCGCCTGGACGGTGAAGCGGTACGTCGTGCCGGTCGTGAGGCCGGTGATCGTGGTGTTGGTCACCGGCGGCGTGCCGGTGATCGTCTTCGGCGTCTGCGCGGTCGTGCCGACGTACGGCGTGATCTTGTACGAGGTCACGGCGCCGCCCGAGGACGGTGCGGTCCAGCTGACGTTGGCCGACGTGGTGCCGCCCGCGACCGCGCTCACGCCGGAGACGGCGCCGGGCGCCGAGGCGGGCGCGAAGACGACGTCGACCCAGTAGTTGGTGGCGCCGTACGAGCCGGTCGGGAACGTGCTCGCGCCGGCGTAGGCGAACACGCCGTTCGTGGTCGTGTCGACGCTCAGGCCCGTGTTCTGGACCGCGCCGAGCGTCGAGCTGCCCTGGAGCGCGCCGCCGTTCGGGCCCGGGGCGGGATTGCGCTGGAAGTAGTCGGGCGTGGTCGAGAAGTGGCCGCGCGGCGCGAAGTACGACGCGACGTACGTGGTGTTGGGCTCGACCGTGACCGGGTTCGAGAAGGTGACGGTCTGCCATCCGGTGGCCGTCTCGCTCTGGAACGTGGCCTGCGCCAGCAGCTGGCCGTCCGCGCTCCAGATGCTGCCGGTGTGCGTGCCGGTGTTGGCGGCCGCCTTGTAGAAGCGCAGGGCGGTGATCGTGCCGTACTTGTCCGAGCGGAACTTCACGCCCAGCTCGGCCGGGCTGCCGTCCTGCCCGTCGGCCTGCTCGGGCAGCGGCGTCACGCCGGTGCTCATGATCGAGCAGGGGCAGTTGACGTTCACGGTCACGCCGGCCCCGGCGGTCTCGGTGTTGCCGCTGTCGTCGGTCGCGCGGACCCGGACCTTCGTCGACGGGTAGCCCTTCGCGACCCAGGTGTACGACCAGCTGGTCGTGCCCGAGGTGGCCGGATGCCAGGTGGCGCCGTCGTCCGTCGACACCTCGATGCCGGCGACCACGCCGCCGCCCGCGTCGGTCGCGGTGCCGCTGACCGTGGCCGACTGGCCGTCGGTGACCGAGGACGGGAACGAGGTGATCGTCGAGGTCGGCTTCGTCGTGTCGGTGGACGCCGCCGCGGCGGACAGGTTCGACTGCCGCGTCGCGGGCTGCGCGCCGAGGTCCGCGAGCAGGTTGACCGTCGCCTGCTGCATGTTGCGGTCCTCGGGCACGTTGCCGCCGTTGTCGGCGTCGAGCCCCCAGGCCCACTGGACGGTGCCCGAGTTGAACACGCGCGCGCCGCTCGGCGGCCTTGTACATCGTCATGTTGTGCGTCGCGGTGCCGTTCTGCTTGACCGTGCTGCCGTAGTCGGTGAACACCTCGAGGCCGTTGGCGGTCGTCGAGGAGAGCTTGACCTGGCCGGCGGGCCGGAAGCCGTTGTCGGCGTCGACGTCCCACTCGTAGCCGAGCGTGCTGGGCGCGAGCTGCAGCGTCTGGCCGGACGTGAGCGACGTGGCCGCGGTGTTGCGCCACAGGCGCAGGTTCTTGTAGGCGAACGGCACGGTGATCGCCGTCGTGCCGGCGTTGACGAGGAACGACAGGCCGCTCAGCGCGTTCTCGGGCTTGGGCCCGTTCGCCGCGGTCGTGAACCGCGGGTCGCGCCAGGTGCCCGTGAACGTCTGCGGGTCCGTCTGCTCGGTGAAGTGCGTGTCCTTGTAGGACGTGAGCGTCCGGTTCTGCGTCACCGGCCCCGACTGGCTCGGGCCGAAGCGGGTCTTCCAGAAGCCCGTGTTGCCGGAGAAGAAGGCCAGGTTGGTGGTGCCGGCGTCGCGCGCCGCCTCCATGCTCGCCCGCTGCGCGGCCGACCAGTACTCGTCGTGCCCGCTGGAGACGAACAGCCGGTGCTGGCGCAGCAGCGCCGGGTTGCTGTTCGTGTCGATGCTCGAGATGTAGCTGACGTTGAAGCCGTTGCGCTCCAGCCAGCGGATCATCGGGTACTCGCCGCCGCTGAACAGCGCCGAGCGGCCGCCGTCGTCCGCCGCCGTGTTGAACGGGCGGTTGTAGGAGACCGCGAAGGCCGCCTTGTACGTGCTCGGGTTGCCGGGCGGGCACGGGTCGTCGCACGTGTAGAGGCTGTTGCCGCCGTAGGTGTTGTAGGCCTGCCACGTCGAGTCGGACGTCTGCAGCACGACGTCGGACGTGCTGCTGTCGTCGCGCACGACGAACGTGATGTGGCTGTCGGCGCCGGTGTCGTTGCGGACGAGGTGGGCGATGTAGACGCCGGACACCGCGTCGCTCGGCACGGCCCACGACGCGGTCACGGACCAGTTGCCGCAGTCGATCAGGCCGGTGTCGTCGAACTTGTCGCACGGCGGCTGCGACGACGGGCCCGTCGGCGTGATGCCGCTCTTCCAGACGCGCGCGCCGTCACCGCCGTAGTAGCCGAGGCGCAGGATGTCGATGTGGAAGTTCGGCGTCGCGGACTTGATCTTGAACTGGACCGTCTGGCCCTTGTTCACGCTCATCTGCGTGGCGTAGCCCTGGATCGAGTCGTCGCCGGCCTTGTCGATCTGCCAGGTGCTCGGATCCGCCCCCGGCAAGGAGTTCTCGCACGCGACGGGGTTGGCGACGGGCGGCGTGCACACAGCCGCATGGGACGTTCCGGGGAGGAGGGCCAGCGCCGCAGCGGCGGCGACGACGACAAGGGCGAGCCTGGTTCGCATACACGGGAGCAACGTGCGCCCGTGATCTGAACTCGCGGATGGAAAAGGGATGAGGTGCGCGCTGGCCGAACGGCTAGCGCAGCACGACCTCGGCGCCGTCGCCGATCGCCATCCGGAGCGCCGCGGGCATCTCGAAGCCGCGGGTGATCCGCGCGCCGCGCCCGATCACGCTCGACTCGAGCCGCGTCCCGAGGTAGCGGAGCTCGGCCTTCGGCAGCACGATCGAGTGCTCGATCTCCGTGCCCTCGACGGTGACGTCGTCGCCGATCGAGGTGTACGGGCCGACGTAGGAGTCGGTGATCCGCGCGCCCGGGCCGATGATCACGGGCCCGCGCAGGAGCGAGCGCGTCACGCGCGCGGTCGGGTCGATCCGGACCGCGCCCTGGATGTTGACCTGGTCGAGCGTCGTGGGATCGATCGAGGCGTCGAGCTTCTCGAGCACCCGCCGGTTGCTCTCGAGCACCGTGGCGAGGTCGCCGTGGCAGGGCAGGCAGCCGTCGACGCGCTGGACGCGGACGCGGCCGCCCTGCTCGCGGACGCCGGCCACCGGGTCGGCGGCGCCCGAGCGGTCGCCGCGGATGATCTCCACCGCGCGCGAGCTGAGCACGTAGCCCGGGCGTCTCGGCGAGCTCGGACGACGGGTCGTTGCGGACCAGCCGGAGCGCGAGCGCGTCGAGCTGCTCCCGCGCGAAGGTCGTGAAGTGCGTGCCCATCCGGCCGCGCAGCAGCGCGCCGCCCTGCTGGACGAGGACCGGCTCGCCGGCCATGAAGTCGTCGCCGACGGCGAGCGCGTCGGCGAGCGAGGCGTCCCACTCGGCGTAGCGGACGTGCATCGCCCAGTCGCGCCCGTCGCCGACGGCGTGCTCGAACGCGGCGGCCGCGTCGCCGTCGGCGAGGATCGCCGCCTCGCGCACGCCCGCGGCGCGCAGCGCCTCGAGGTTGTGGAACAGCAGCGGGCGGTTGCCGACGGGGAAGAGCTGCTTGGGCCCCGCGGGCGCCCCGGGCCATGCCCGGTCTCCGGTTCCCCGCCCGGCGAGGATGAGGGCCTTCGCGATCTTCATATGCCGACCAACGGACGGAAGACCCCGTTCCATCCGCGGCGAGCGAGACGTCGAGACGGAAATACGGCTGATGTTCGCCGCGCGGAAGCAGACGGCCGGTCGCGTCGTTGAATCGCCATGCAGTCCCTCGAGCAAGGAGAAGAACCGGTGATCAACGTCGCGGTCGTCGGCTACGGCTACTGGGGCCCGAACATCGTCCGCAACGTCATGGATCGCCCGGAGCTCTCGCTCTGGGGGCTGTGCGAGATGAGCGACGAGCGGGTCGAGAAGTTCACCGCCCGCTACCCGGGCGTGCGCACGACGGCGGACTTCGACGAGGTGCTGGCCGATCCGTCGGTCGACGCCGTGTCGATCGCCACGCCCCCGCGCACCCATTTCAAGCTCGTCAAGGCCGCGCTCGAGGCCGGCAAGCACGTGCTCGTCGAGAAGCCGCTCGCCACGAGCAGCGTCGACGCGGAGTTCCTCATCGAGCTCGCCGAGCGCAAGGGCCTCGTGCTGATGCCCGGCCACACCTTCCTCTACAGCCCGCCCGTGAACAAGGTCAAGGACCTGATCGACTCGGGCGAGCTCGGCGAGATCTACTTCATCACGTCCTCGCGCATGAACCTGGGCATCTACCAGCCCGGCGGCGTGATCAACGACCTCGCGCCGCACGACCTGTCGATCCTCCTCTACTGGCTCGGCCGGCCGGCCTCGATGGTCGCCGCCTCCGGGTCGACCGTGTTCCAGGACGGCAACCCGGAGACCGCGTTCCTGACGCTCTGCTTCGAGGACGGGCCGACCGCGAACGTGCAGCTCTCCTGGCTCGCGCCGCACAAGGTCCGCCAGACGATCATCGTCGGCAGCAAGAAGATGGTGGTCTACGACGACGCCGCCTTCGACGGCGCGATCAAGATCTACGACCGCGGCTTCGACTTCACCGAGCCGGCGACGTTCGGCGAGTACCAGCTGACGTACCGCTCGGGCGACATGCTCGTGCCGCGGCTGGACGCGGCCGAGCCGCTCGGGCTCGAGCTGGCCGACTTCGCGAACGCGATCACGACCGGCGAGGCGCCGCGCTCGCACGGCGACCTCGGCGTCGAGATCGTCCGGATCCTCGAGGCGGCCCACCAGTCGCTCACGGCCTCCGGCCGCCCGGTCGCGCTCGGCGGCGGCCGCGACTTCACCCGCGTCCACGTCGCGAGCTGAGGCCGGACATGGTCAGAGTTGCCGTCGTCGGCCTCGGGAAGATGGGGCTGTCGCACCACGCGATCGTCAACGCCAACCCGGACGTCGACCTCGTCGCGATGTGCGACTCGTCGGGCTACGTGCTCGGCGTGCTCGAGAAGTACACGGGCGTCAAGGCCTACACCGACTTCGAGCGCATGCTGCGCGAGGTCGAGCTCGACGCCGTCATCGTCGCGACGCCGTCGCGCTTCCACGCCGGCATGGTCCGCTCCGCGCTGGAGCGCGACGTCGCCGTCTTCTGCGAGAAGCCGTTCACGCTCGACACCGAGGACGCCGCCGCGCTGACCGCGCTCGCGAGCGAGCGCGGGGTGGTCACCCAGGTCGGGTACCACAACCGCTTCGTCGGCGCCTTCCGCGAGGTCAAGTCCCTGCTCGACGCCGGCGCCATCGGCGACGTCACGCACGTCCTCGGCGAGGCCTACGGCCCGGTCGTCCTCAAGCCCAAGGGCGGCACCTGGCGCAGCCGCGCCGCCGAGGGCGGCGGCAGCCTCTACGACTACGCCGCGCATCCGCTGAACCTGTTGAACTGGTACCTCGGCGAGCCCACGGGCGTCGGCGGGACGGTGCTCAACAGCATCTTCTCGCGCGAGATCGACGACGAGGCCTACGGGACGCTCTACTACCCCGGCGGCAAGAGCGCGCGGATCTCGTGCAACTGGTCGGACGAGTCGCAGCGCAAGATGA
Source organism: uncultured Solirubrobacteraceae bacterium (assembly GCA_963791405.1). GTDB lineage: Bacteria > Actinomycetota > Thermoleophilia > Solirubrobacterales > Solirubrobacteraceae > DASQMT01. The sequence goes on from CAWBSJ010000001.1 coordinate 148,062, forward strand.
CCACGCGCGTCACGCTCTGGGGCACCGAGGGCAAGATCTACGCCGACCGCCAGGAGATCCAGGTCTTCCTCCGCGACACGGCCACCCCGCCGGCCGGCTACGAGCACGGCTGGAACGTCCGCTACACGACGGAGCTGACCGAGCCGGTCGGCTTCTACCTGCGCGGCGAGGAGTACAGCGCGCAGATCGAGCACTTCGTCGACCGCGTCAAGCACGGCCGCGTGGAGGGCGAGAACGACTTCGCCAGCGCCGCCGTGACCGACCGCGTGATCGCGATGATGAAGGCCGACGCCCACAAGGGCGCGGCGACCACGGCGGAGACGGCCGAGGCCGCGCCGGCGCCCCGCCGGCGGCGCCGCTTCCGGCTGCCGTTCCTCGCGCCGCGCCCAGCCCGCGTCCGGGCGGAAGGGAGCCGATGATGGAGCGCCTGCTCTTCGGCGACAACCAGTTCTTCGGCGTCAACCACATGTCGGAGGAGAAGGCGCGCGCCCAGGCGATGCGCTTCCAGTCGATCGACGCGGTCATCGACGTCCTCGACTGCGCCTACGACAGCGGCATCCGCACGTTCATGTGCACGACGCACGAGCGCATCGGGCTGGTCTGCGACCACGTGCGCGCGAACCCGGAGCGCTACGCCGACTTCACGTTCTACCCCGGCATGCCGTACGCCCACAAGTACGCGAACGCCGTCACCGAGGACGGGATGCTCGGCGCCGTCAAGCGCTTCCTGCCCGACGAGGGGCTGTTCGACGCGGCCCGCCGCGGCGGCGCGTCGATGGCGAAGAAGGACATCGAGGGCATCACGACGCTGCTGATCGACGCCGAGATGAAGATGTTCGAGGGGCTCAGGACGCCCGTCGTCTTCCTCCAGAACGTCGTCGTCGACCTGCTGCTGGGCCTCGGCTTCAAGGACGCCTTCCGCGTCTTCGCCGAGCACATCAAGAAGCGCTACGCGGCCGAGCCGGGCTTCATCACGATGAACCTGCCGGCGCTGCTGCCGGTGCTCGAGGAGGTCGGCGTCGAGAACCCGATCGTCTGCTCGAACATCAACAAGCTCGGCTTCCGCATGAGCGGCGGCCTCGAGGCCTACGAGCGGGCGCTGCGCGAGCGCGAGTTCCGCTCGATCGCGATGTCCGTCTACGCGTCGGGCGCGATCGAGCCGCGCGAGGCGATCGAGTGGGTCTGCGAGCAGCCCAACCTCGAGGCGATCGTGTTCGGCGCCTCGAGCGCCGGCAACATCCGCGGCACGCGCGACCTCGTGTCGGAGTACTGGGGAAGCCCGAATTGACCACGCTGCTCGTCGCCTCCACCGGCGGCCACCTGAAACAGCTCCACCGGCTGCACCGCCGCCTGGACGGCATCGACGGCCCGTATCGCTGGGTCACCTTCGACACCCCGCAGAGCCGCTCGCTGCTGGAGGGCGAGGACGTCGAGTTCGTCCCGTTCGTCGGCGGGCGCGACCCGCGCAACATCGCCCGCAACCTCCCCTACGCGCGCCGCGTCCTGCGCGGCGTCGACACGGTGGTCAGCACGGGGTCGGCGGTGGCCCTCCCGTACTTCGCCGTGGCGCGGGCGCGCGGCCTGCGCTGCCACTACGTCGAGAGCGCCGCGCGCAGCGACGGGCCGTCGACCACCGGCCGCCTGATGACGCGCGTGCCCGGCGTGCTGCTCTACGCGCAGTACCCGGGCTGGGCGACCGGCCGCTGGCAGTACCGCGGGTCGGTCTTCGACTCGTTCGAGACCGCGGAGGCGGCGACGCCGCCCACGCGGATCCGCTCGGCGGTCGTGACCCTCGGGACCTTCAAGGACATCGGGTTCACCCGGCTGCTCGAGCGGCTGATCGCGATCCTCCCGCCCGACGCCGACGTCCTCTGGCAGACCGGGGACACCGACGTCAGCGGGCTCGGGATCGACGGCCACCACGAGATCCCGGCCCGCACGCTGTCGGACGCCATGGCCGAGGCCGACGTCGTCGTCGCCCACGCCGGCGTCGGCACGGCGCTCGCGGCGCTGGAGCTCGGCATCTGCCCCGTGCTGGTCCCGCGCCGGCTGGCGCACGGCGAGCACGTCGACGATCACCAGACCCAGATCGCCGGCGAGCTCGCACGCCGCGAGCTCGCCCTCTCGGTCGAGGCCGACGCACTCACCCCCGAGCACCTGCTCGAGGCCGCCGGTCGCCGCGTCAGGACGCTGGCGGAGGATCCCCCGTTCGTCGTGCAGGCTCCGGGCTCACGGGTTGATCCCGACGTCGGCGCCGTCGGACGCGGCGTGCTTGCCCGGTGAGCCGGCGGCGAGGGCGTAGCCCGCGAAGCTGGTCGGGCTCGCGCCGCCCACGAAGGCCGGTGTGCCGAGCAGGTCACCGGCGACGGCGTTCTGGCGCAGCAGGTTGTGGTGGCGCGCGCCGGCGCTCGAGCCGTTCATCACGGTGACGCCGGTCGCCACGTTGTCCACCACGACGGTGCCGCTGCCGGCCGGGTCCTGCGCCTTCCGGTTCAGGTCGATCATGCCGCACGGCGACCCGCCGTAGCAGCCGGGACCCGCGGTAGGGCAGCGTGTTGTGGCGGATCGTCGAGCCCTGGTCGGCGTAGACCTCGATGCCCCAGGCGCGCGGGATGTCGACCACGTTCTGCTCGATCAGCGACGAGCGCAGGCCGTCGTACGCGGCGATGCCCTGCGTCGTCCCGCCGCTGGTGTGGACCCAGTTCCCGCGGATGATCGAGCCGGCGGCGCCGAGCAGCTGGACGTTGTCGGTGTGATTGGTCCCGCCGGCCTCCTTGATGTCGCGGAACTCGTTGTTGACGACGTTCACCCCGACACCGCTCTGGACCCCGTCGGTGTCGCCGCCGGCGAGCAGCGAGTTCGCGATCGTCACGCCCGACGGCGTGCCGCTCGAGTACGAGAGGTGGATCCGGGCCGGCGACGAGCTCTGGTCGCCGTTGATGTTGTTGTGGCTGTTGTGGTCGAACAGGACGTTCGCGCCGGCCAGGCCGTCGAAGCGGACGACGCCGGTGAAGACCGTGTCGCGCACGACGAAGTCGTGCGCGCCGGCGGTGACCGTCCCGCCGCGCGAGGTCACGCCGATCAGCGTGAAGCCGGTGTCGCCGCTGCCGAACGAGATGCCCATCGACACGGCGGCGCCCGGCGCGGGCCCGACGACGATCGGCTTGTTCGTGCCGCCCCAGCTCCCGTAGTCGCCGCTCGCGAGGCAGACCGTCTCGCCGGCCCCCGCGGCCGCCACCTGCGCGTTGAACGTCGCGGTCGTGGCCGTGCGCGAGCAGCTGAGCACGACGGGCCGCGGGCCCGGGTCGGGCGGCGGGCCGGGACGCCCGCTGGGCGCGGCCGGCGCCACGGACGTCGGCGCCGACGCGGCGCCCGGATGCGAGCGCGGGTCGCGCGGGTTCGTGCCGGCGCGGATCTCGGCGCGGTCGCTGTAGCCGTCGCGGTCGGTGTCGCGCCGGCGCGGGTTGGTCTTGTAGCGCTTGATCTCCGCGCGGTCGCGCAGGCCGTCGCGGTCGGTGTCGCGGCGGCGCGGATTGGTCTTGTAGCGGCGGACCTCGGCGCCGTCGCGCAGCCCGTCGCGGTCCGTGTCGCGGCGGTGCGGGTTCGTGCGGTGCTTGAACTCGCGGCGGTTGTTCAGCCGGTCGCGATCGGGGTCGCGCTTGCCGGACTTCTTGTGGACCGACAGGTTGTGCTTGCGCTCCCAGCGGTCGCGCAGGCCGTCGTGGTCGCGGTCCCGTGCCGACGCGACCGCGGCGGGCATCAGCAGGAACGAGCACGTCAAGATCAACGTCAGGAACTTCGACATCGGCGCCTCCTCGGGCGTGGCCAGCATGTCGTCAGGGCATGGGACGTTCGCCGTGGGACTGGTGGCCCCTGCCACCACGGCTCGCGCGGTCCGTGCTTGCTCATCCGGCATGTGGCCAACCGTGGCCGACGCGGCACACCTTACCCAACGCGTCAGGAAACGAACCCAGGAACGTGTACGTACCTGGAAATCGGGCACCGCGACGCCCCTGAATTCGGTCAATCGAGGCGGCGGACGAACCGGGCGGGAACCCCCGCCCAGACCTCGCCCGGCGGCACGTCACGGGTGACGACCGCCCCCATCCCGACCAGCGCGCCCGCGCCGATCGCGCGGCCCTCGCGGATCAGGCAGCCGGAGCCGAGGTAGGCGCCGCGCGGCGACCGTGACCCCGCCCGCGACCCGGACCCCGGCCCCCGTGGTCACGTAGTCGCCGAGCACGTCGTCGTGCGTGAGCACCGTCTGCGGCATCAGCGCGCCGTGGGCGCCCGACCTGCACGTCGACCGTCGCCACCACCCCGGCCAGGACGACCGTGCCGGCGCCGAGCGCGCACGACGGCGGGATCACCGCCGCCGGGTGGACCAGCGTCGCGCAGCGCTCGGGCGCGAGCCCGGTGCGCTCGACGATCGCCCGCTTGGAGGAGAAGTTGCCGGGGTGCCCGGTGCAGACGACGACCCGCGCGTCCGGGCGGTCGGCGAGCGTCTCGATCGCGCCGAGCACCGGCGTGCCCGAGACCTCGGTCCCCCAGCGCGCCGGATCGTCGTCGAGGAAGCCGAGCAGCTCCCACGGCGGCGCGTCGTGCGCCGCGTTGATCGCGCGCACGGCCTCGGCCGTCTCGCGGCCGAAGCCGCCGGACCCGACGAGGATGAGGGGCTCGGGGGCGATCAGACGCCCTGCCGTGCCCACCGCCGCCACCACAGCATGCTGCGAATCCTCCGGTGCACGGCGGACAGCATGAGCGGCTGCAGGTAGGGACAGACGGCGGGGCCGGCCTTGGTGCGCCACTGCAGGCCCCAGTACTCGGAGAGGCGCCGGACCGGATAGGCGGCCTGCGCGAACGCGACGAGCTCGGCGATCGGCGTCTCGTCCATGCGCCGCCGGTCGTACGCGCGGCACGCGCGCCAGAGCGCCTCCTTCGCGAGCTTGCGGTCGGCGCGCCGGCGCAGCCGGCCGGCATCCGCGATCTCGCCGCCGCGGGCGTCGAAGAGGGCGTCGAACGCGGCCTTGCGCTGCTCGAGGTCGACGACCGGCACGCGCTCGGTGGTCATCTGCGTGCCGTGGGAGCGGTAGTAGGCCTGGTCGACGCCGCGGAGGTAGGCGACGTCGCTGCACGTCGCGAAGCGCATCCACATCTCCAGGTCGCCCGTGTGGGGCAGCGACGGCAGGTACCCGCCGATCGCCTGCTGGACCGAGGTGCGGACGACGACCTCGGGCGAGGAGATGACCGAGTGGCCGAGCCCGCAGACCGTCCGGAGCCAGTCGCGGCCGCTCCAGACCGTCGTGCCCTCCAGCTCCGTCCGCGCGGCGGGCAGGTCGTGGTCGCCGGTGAACGTCGCGGCGTGGCCGTAGACGAAGCCGACCTGCGGATGCTCGGCGAACACCGCCGCCGCGCGCGCGAGCGCCCCGGGGGCGAGCAGGTCGTCGGCCGAGAGCAGGACCGAGAGGTCGCCGTCCGCCCACTCGAGGAGGCCCTCGTTGTACGTGGCGATGTGGCCCCGGTTGACCTCGTGCACCCGGGCCTCGACGCGCGGGTCCGCCGCGGCCAGGCTCCGTGCCACGTCGGCGCTGTCGTCGGGCGAGCAGTCGTCGATGATCAGGACCCGCACGTCGACGCCGGGCTGGTCGAGCACGCTCTGCACGCAGGCGGGCAGGTACCGGCCGTAGCGGTAGCAGGGGATGACGACGCTGACGCTCAGGGGCATCGCGACTACCCCGCGGCGCGCAGCAGGACGGGCTCCGCCGGCGACCCGAGGACGACCCGGCGGACGATCCGCTCGACGGTGTCCCCGGCCGCGTCCCACGACTGGCCCGCGACGCTGGACGACGCGGCCGCGGCCGCGGCGGCACGCGCGCCGAGCGGGCGCTCGACGAGCCGCGACAGCTCCGCCGCGAGCTCGAACGGCGTGCCCGGCGCGTAGGCCACGTGATCGTTGTCGAGCACGATCCGGTTGTGGTCGGCGTCGTTGACGACCGGGATGCATCCCGCCGCGAGCATCTCGTGCGGCACGAGCGAGACGTTGGTGGCCGACAGCACGAGGCCCGCCACGCAGCGGTTGTAGAGGGCGTTCAGCCCGTCCGGTCGCAGCAGGCCGTGATCGGTCGCGGCGAACGGGAGGCCCTTGACCGACCGGCCGAAGAGATGAAGCTCGACTTCAGGGTGAGACTGGGCGAAGAGCTCGAGCGTGAGCACCGCGAGCTCGAACGCGCGCCGCGGCGTCTCGGGCCGGCAGTACAGGCAGATCCCGGTCCGCGCGTTCTCGGCCTCCGGCCCCGTGTCGAGGACGTAGTCGAGGTCGCGGCCGAAGTCGAAGTGGTCGGCGGGCATGCCGTAGTCCGCCCGCAGGCGCTCGGCCAGCCAGCGGCCCGCGGTGACGCCGTGGAACCCGAACCGGTACGTCGACTCCGCCATCATCGCCGCGCTGCCGGCCGGATGGAACGCCGGCTCGAAGTCCTGCACCAGGTAGAAGCGGCGGCCGCGCGCGCGGCTCGCGAGGACGGGATAGGCGGTCTCCCACGACGTCGCGAAGATCGCGTGGGCGTCCTCGATGCCGGCGGCCGCGTCGCGGACCTCCGCGTGCATCCAGGGCCACCACTCGCGGATCGTCGCGCGGTGCTGCTCGATGTCCCAGCCGTGGCGGTCCTGGAGGTAGAGGATGCAGCGTGTGGCCGGCACGCTCCAGCGCGGCGACCATGCGGTACAGCGTCGTGTGGCCGCCGGAGCCCGCCCCGCCGGGCTCGACGAGCCAGGCGACGGTGAGCGGCTCGCCCGGCGCGGCCGGCAGCGGCTCGGGCAGCGCCCAGCCCGCGGCCGCGATCTCGCCCGCGCGGCGCAGGTCGCCGATCGAGACCGGCAGCGTGCCCTGGCCGGGCGGCGCCACGCGGTCGGAGGCGCGCCGGGCCAGGCGCGCCGCGATCCCCGCGGCACCCTCGCTGCGCAGCAGGCGCCCGGTCTGGCGCAGACGGTCGACCGCGCCCGGCGAGCTCATACGGCGACGGCCGCCAGGTGGCGCTGGAGCGAGGCGATGACGCGGTCCTGCTGCTCGTCGGTCAGGCCGGCGAACAGCGGCAGCATCATCGAGCCGTCGGACGCCGCGTCGGTGTGCGGCAGCGCGGCGGCCGCGCCGGCGTAGGACGCCTCGCGGTGGATCGCCATCACGCCGCGCCGCGTCGGGACGCCGTCGAGCAGCATGAGCCGCATCAGCTCGTTGCGGTCGACCGGGACGTCCGGGGCGAGCGTCACCGCGTACGACTGCCAGGTGCGCTCGGCGTACTCCGGCTCGAACGGCGCCTCCAGGAACGGGATCTCCTCGATCGCCGCCGTGTAGCGCGCGGCGAGCCGCGCCCGCTCGGCGAGGATCTCGTCGAGCAGGTCCAGCTGGCACAGGCCGAGCATCGCCTGCATGTCGGTCATGCGGAAGTTCCAGCCGCGCTCGGGATAGGTCTCGATGACCACGTCGCGCGCGTTGTGGCGGGCGAGGTCGGAGACGTCCATCGCGTGCTGGCGGAGCTGGCGCAGGCGCGCCGCGACCGCGGGGTCGTTCAGCGTGATCATCCCGCCCTCGCCGGTGGTGATCACCTTGCGCGGGTGCAGGGAGAAGCAGGCGAGCGGACCCATCGAGCCGATCGTGCGGCCCTTGTAGCGCGCGCCGATCGCGCACGCGGCGTCCTCCACGAGCTGGACGCCGTGCCGGTCGGCGATGCCGAAGAAGGCGTCCAGGTCGGCCGGGAGGCCGAGCTGGTGGACCGGCATGATCGCCTTCGTGCGCGGCGTGATCGCGCGCTCGGCGGCGTCCGGGTCGAGGTTGAACGTCCGCGGGTCGACGTCGGCGAAGACCGGCGTCGCGCCGCACTGCCAGACCGAGTTGGCCGTGGCGATGAACGACATCGACGGCACGATCACCTCGTCGCCGGGTCCGACGCCGGCGACGTGCAGCGCGAGCTGGAGCGCGGTCGTGCAGTTCGAGACGGCGACGGCCTCGGCCGCGCCGACCCGCTCCGCGAAGCGCGTCTCGAACTCGCGCACGCGCGGGCCCTGGGAGACCCAGCCCGTGGCGATCACCTGGGCGACCGCGTCGCCCTCGTCGCCGCGCAGGGTCGGGCGGCTGAAGGGGATCTCGCTCACGACGCCTCCGCCAGCATGCGGGTCGGCTGCGTGGGCACGCCGGCGCGCTCGCCGCGCCACCACTCGACGAGCCGGGTCAGCCCCTCCTCGAGGTCGACCTCGGCCTCGAAGCCGAGCTCGTCGCGGGCGACGTCGGTGCCGGCCAGGCGCCGGGTCACGCCGTTCACGGCGCGCTCCGGGCCGTGCTCGACCGCGAGGTCGGAGTCCATGACCTTGAGCAGCATCTCGGCGAGGCCGAGCAGGCTGGTCTCGACGCCGCTGGCGACGTTGTAGACCACGTCGGTCCGCTCGGTCGCGGCGGCGAGCATGTTCGCCCGCGCGATGTCGCCCATGTAGATGAAGTCCATCGTCTGGAGGCCGTCGCCGAAGATCAGCGGCGGCTTGCCCTCGGAGATCCGCTCCATCCAGCGGACGAGCACCTCGGTGTAGAGGCCGTGGACGTCCATCCGCGGGCCGTAGACGTTGAAGTAGCGCAGGGCGACGTAGTCGAGCCCGTACATCGCGTGGAAGCTGCGCAGCAGCCCCTCGTTGAAGACCTTCGCCGCGCCGTAGAGCGTGTCGTTGGCGTACGGGTGGTGGTCCTCGCCGGTCGGGAACTCCTCGGCGAGGCCGTAGACCGACGCCGACGACGACGCGACGACCTTGCGCACCTCGGCCTCGACCGCCGCCTCGAACACGTTGTACGTGCCGTCGACGAGCACCTCGAGCGCGAGCCGCGGCTCCTCCGCGCACTGCGTGATGCGGATCGCGGCGTGATGGAACAGCACGTCGACGCCGGCCATCAGCTCGTGGACGAGCGCGCGGTCGCGGATGTCGCCCTCGACGAGCTCCACGGCGCCGTTGGCGCGCGCCCAGTCGAGGTTCTCCCGCCGCCCGCGGACGAAGTTGTCCAGCACGACGATCTCGTCCGCGCCGGCGAGCACCAGCTCGTCGACCACGTTGGATCCGATCGCCCCGCCGCCCCCGGTCACGAGGACCTTGCCGATACCGCTCACAGTCGCTCCTTGATCTCCATGGTCGGGTAAGTCAACGGGCGGCGGCGCGGCGATCTTCCGCGCCGTACGGCGGCGGCGCGCCGCAGACCACGGCGAGCCCGAACGCCTCGGCGCGCGCGCGGCGCCGGTGCCGGGGCCGGAGCGCCGCGAGCGGCGCGAAGACCGCGACCCGCAGGAGATGCCCGAGCGCCAGCGAGGCGTGCAGCGCCACGGCGCGCGGCCAGGCGAAGTGCTTGTAGGCGTAGCGCCGGCGGGAGTGCCCGAGCTGCCCGACCATCTCCGGGCGCTTGTTGTCGCCCTCGTGGTGGGTGATCGTCATCTGCGGCAGGTGGCGGACGTCCCAGCCGTGGAGCCGGAAGCGGCGGCACCAGTCGGTCTCCTCCGCGTAGAGGAAGAAGCCCTCGTCGAGCGGGCCGGTCTCCTCGACGGCCTCGCGCCGGACCAGCAGGAACGCCCCCACCAGCCAGTCGGCGGACCGCTCCTCGCCGTAGCGGTCGAAGTCCGTGTCGAGCTCCTGGAACCGCGCGAGCCACGGCACGCTGCCGGCGCCGAGCGCCTCCCCGAAGCCGCGCGCGGGCGTCGGGAAGCGGCGGATGGAGGCGAGCAGCGTGCCGTCGGTGGCCCGCTGCAGCACGCTCGCCGCCCCGACCCCGGGGCGCGCGTCGAGCGCGGCGACGAGCTCGGCGAACGAGCCGTCCTCGATCTCGACGTCGGGGTTGAGCAGCAGCACGTAGCGGCCGCGCGCGTGGGGCAGCGCGACGTTGTTGCCGGCGGCGAAGCCGCGGTTGGTCGAGCGGAAGACCGTCACGTCCGGGAACGCGGCCTCGACGGCGTCGGCGGTGCCGTCGCTCGATCCGTTGTCGACGACGAGCCACTCGGCGGTGATCGGGCCGAGCGCCGCGCGCGCCGAGCGCAGGGTGGCGAGCGCGAGCTCGCGCCCGTTGAAGGTGACGACGATCACGCTGAGGTCGGGGCGCTCCATGTGCAGGAGGAACGCGCCGCGCCGGGGCGATCTTCCGGGCTCAGGCGGCGCGGGGGCGCGCCACCGCGCGCACGACGCGCCGCGGGTCCGGCACGATGGCGATCACGAAGGCGAAGAAGAGGAAGGCGAAGAGCCCGACCGCCGCCACCTTCAGCGCCGGGCTCTTGCCGGGCTTGTTGCGCATCACGATCGGCGTGACGCGCTGGACGTCGAACGGCTGCAGCACCTTGGAGCCCACCGGCACGCCCTCGGAGGCGAGCCGCGCGGACGCCCCCTCGGCGAGCTTCCGGGCGACCGCCGGGTTCGGCCCGCGGGCCTCGAGCGTGAGCACCGGGAGCGTGTCGTCGTACTCGACGGTGATCAGGTACGGCGTCGTGACGATCGCCGCCGCCTCGGTCGCGCGCAGCGGCAGCGCGGTCTCCGCCTCGGGCGCGAGCAGCCGCGGCTCGATGATCCGCAGCTGCGCCGGGTCCAGCCCCGCGGAGCGGGCGATCGCCGTGCCGGCCGCGTCGCCCGTCAGGTCCTCGGCGAGCATCTGCGTCCGCCAGACCAGGCTGTCCGCCCCGTAGGGGTCGGCGTCCGCCAGCTGGGACTTCCCGGTGTCCACGATCATCCGCGCCCAGGCGATGCCGACGGGCGGCGTCGGGCTGCCCCCGGCGCCGAACGCGAGCAGCGTCGCGAGGATCGCGGCGACCAGGACGGCGATCCGCCGGCGCCACAGCACCCGGAGGACGAGGACGAGCTCCATCGGCTCAGCGCGGCGCCATCGCGGCGTCCGCGTCGGCCAGCTGCTCCTCGCGCGCGGCCTCGCGCCAGCCGGTGCGCACCCGGGCGATGAAGATCACGGTGGCGCTCGCCGCCGCGAAGGTCAGGAAGAAGGCGAGCAGCGCCGCCTGCCAGTGCACGCCGCCGTTGATGATCGCGCCCTCGGCGCGGCCGAGCTGGACGATCTGGATCTGGTCCTTGGCCGGCGTCTGCTCGGTGCTGGCGAGCCCGCCGAGGTACCCGCGCAGCTCGTCGACCGCGGCGTTCGCGAGGGCCTGCGACGTCCGCGCGGACGGGGTCTGCGCGTAGATGTCGAGCATCGGGACGGTCGGGTTGGCGGAGATGCTGATCCGGTACTGGTCGGTCGACTTGAGGATGTCCGACATCGACTTCTGGTTGCCGTTCTCAGCGCGCGCCTGCGGCTGCGCGCGGGTGAGCGGCGCGGAGATCTGCAGCGTCTCGAACGGCACGCCGGCGCGCTTCGCGATCGCCTGCCGGACCGGCGCGCTCGCCATCACGTTGCCGAGCAGGACCGCGCGGTTGGTCAGCGCCTCGAGGCTGTAGGTGTCCTGGCGCAGATCGGAGAGGGCCGACGTCGGCGTGTCGACGATGACGTGCGTCGAGGCCGTCGCCATCTCGAGCGAGCGGGGCGTGAGCTTGAACGGCGACAGGCTGATCTGCTCGACGCTCCAGACGGCGGCGATCAGCGCGAGCACCAGGCTCAGGACGACGCCGATGCGCAGGCGCCAGAGGGTGTGGATGCGCTTGCCGAGGCCCATGTCTCCAGCCGACCAACGCGGCGGGGCGGCCGGGACTTGCGGAAGCTCAGCGCTGGCGCTCGACGTCGCGCGCCATCCGCCCCGGATGCGCGCCGGGACGGCGGTCCCACCGTCGCGCCGGCCGCGGGTGGATCGGCTCGGACGCGGTCCGCACGCGCTGCGTCACCGCGACGGCCACGAGCCCGGAGAGGTAGAGGAAGATGTACGGCCCGTGCGGGAAGGACATGACGTCGTAGAGCGTCGCGGCCATCAGGAAGGCGATCGCCGCGGAGGCGCCGACGAGCGCGACCGGCGCGGCGCGCGGGTCGCGCGCCGCGATCGGGCGGCGTGCGACCACGACCACGGAGAGGATCATCAGGATGAAGGTCACGAGCCCCAGCACGCCCATCTCGATCGTGCGGTGCAGGATCTCGGAGTCGAGGATCCGGTAGTCGACGTGGTTGTAGCTGCCCCAGCCGCGGCCGAACGCGAGGTGGCTCCAGACGTCGGGCCGGACCGCGTCGTAGTCCGAGGTGCGGTCGCTCACCGTCGGCACCTCGGCGGCGTCGGATCGCGTGAACAACCCGATCGTCGTGCTGATCGCACCCGGTGATATGACGCTGATCAGCAGGAGCGCGACCATCCCGAGCGGCGCCAGCTTCAGCAGCTCGCGGCGGCGGAAGTAGGCGATCGTCAGCACCACCGCGACCGGGGCGATCAGCGCGCTCTTGCGGTACGTCGCGAACATCGCGGCGACGAGCAGGCAGGCCGCGAGGCCGTAGAGGATGCGCGCGCGGCGCTCGGCGCCGAGCAGGCCGACGATCGCGACCGGCAGCGCGAACGAGAGCATCGTCACGGCCTCCAGCGGCACGCCGGCGGAGCCGCGGACCAGCCGGCGGCCGAGCCCGTCGACCTCGTCCGCGGAGTCCTGGACCACCGTGAACGCGCCGGGCAGCAGCTTGTCCGACCACTCGTAGAACAGGTTCTGCTTGAAGCGGTACTCCCAGATCATCCCCAGCGCGAGGATCACGCCCAGCCAGAGCGTCAGCTTGAGGAACGCGGGCACCTCCGCGAGCCGCACCCCGCTCGCGACGATCACGAACAGCGACACGTAGGAGACGACGAGCGGCAGCTTCTTCAGCGACAGGTCGAGCTCGAGCGAGTGGTTGAGGGAGCGCGCGTCGAGCACCACCCCGAGGAACGCGACGGCGAGGAAGATCCCGACCGTGACGTGGATCCAGGTCAGCCTGATCCGCGGCCGGTAGCGCCCGCCGGCCGCGATCGCCAGGACCCAGACCGCGAAGACGATCGGCAGCACGAGGCGATCGCCCTTGAGGTCGATCGGCAGCGAGGCCGCGAGCTGGATCGAGTTGAACGGGACGAGCCAGAGCAGGCAGATGAAGCCGGCGATCGTCCACGGCAGCAAGCGGGTCGTGTGGGGCCAGGCGTCCTCGACCGGCGTGGGGATCCGGCGGTCCTCGCGCTCCGCCGGGGCGTCCCCGGCGCGGCGCCGGCGCAGCGCGACGACGCCCAGCGCCGCCGTCAGGCTCAGGCAGAAGGCGACGAGGAACGTCAGGCCGAAGATCGTCGGGGTGGCGCCGCCGTTGACCACGCCCCCGCGCGCGGGTGCGAGCTGCTCGAGCTGCGACCGTGTGCTTCTCGGGCAGCCCCTGCTTGCCGGCGAGGTCGTCGACGTAGCCGCGGAGCGCGGTGACGACGCCGTCGGCGATCCGCTGCGCCTCCTCCGTGGTCGGCGCCTGCGCGTAGATCTCCATCGTCGGGGTCGTCGGGCTCGCCTGCGCCTCGACCCGGTACTCGTGGTTCGACCAGTCGATCTCGCTCGCCCGCTGCTCGCTGTTGGGCTCGGTGAGCGAGAGCGGGACGAACGCGGTCATGCGCCCGACGCCCGCGATGCGGTCCTTCGGGATCCCGGCGATCGCGGCGGCGCGATCGAGCACGGGCGGGGTCACGGCGGTGCGGGCGAGCAGCTCGGTGTGCTTCACGAGCGTGCTCAGATCCTGCGGGAGCGCCTTGCGGTCCTCGATCGACGGCGCCGGGGTGTCGACGCGCACGTTGGTGACCGCGGCGGAGATCGACAGGCCGGCGCCACCGACGTTGAGCCGGGCCGCGGCGAGCCCCACGAGCAGGCAGCCGCAGACGATCGCCAGCAGGAGGCGCTTGCGCTCGAGTAGGTACGTCGCGATGGTCATGCTCCACCGCACCAACGCGCGCCGTCCCGCAGGACTTGCTCGGCCGGCGGAAGCGCGGGCGCCGGATCCGCGTTGCTGCCCCGGTGAGCGACGCAAGGACGAACGAGGAGCTGACCGAGAAGACCGCCTCCGGCCTGCGGTGGGTGACGCTCGCCCGGATCGCGACCGAGCTGCTGCTGGTCGCCTCGATGATCGTGCTCGCGCGGATGATCCCGCCGGGCGCCTTCGGCATGTTCGCGGTCGCGGTCATCGTGCAGGAGCTCGCAGTCAACGTGCCCAGCGAGGGCGTGGGCAGCGCGCTCGTCCAGCGCCGGACCGTCGAGCGCGTCCACCTCCAGGCCGGGCTGGCCTTCAACCTGCTGCTCGGGCTGGGCCTCGCGGTGCTGACGCTGCTGCTCAGCCTCTCGTGGTGCAGCCGATCTTCGGCACGGGCACCGCGCAGCTCGTCGCGCTGACGACGCCGTGGTTCCTGATGGGCGCGATCGTCGCCGTCCCGCTCGCGCAGCTGCGCCGCAACCTCGACTTCCGCCGCACCTCGATGCTGGGCCTCGTCCAGAGCGGCGTGCGCTCGATCGCCTCGGTCGTGTTCGCCGTCGCGTTCGGCTTCGACGGCGGCGCGCTCGTGCTCGGCGGCCTCGCCGGCATGCTCGCGATGCTCGTCATGGCGCTCGTGTTCGCGCCGATCCCGCTGCCGCGCTGGCGCACCTCGGCGCTCCGCGACCTGCTCTCCTACGGCGGCCCCGCGTCGATCGCCTCGATCGCCTGGGTCGGGTTCCGCAACGGCGACTACGCGATCATCGGCGCCAAGCTCGGCACCGTGCAGGCCGGCTACTACTGGCGCGGCTTCCAGCTCGCGGTCGAGTACCAGGCGAAGATCAGCTCGATGATGAGCCAGATGGCGTTCCCGGTGCTCGCCCGGACCGTCGGCCCCGACGAGATGTTCGCGCTCCGGCGCCGCATGGTGCGGCTGCTCACGGTCGTCGTCTTCCCGCCGCTGGTCTGCCTGGTGATCCTGGCGCCGGTGCTCATCCCGTGGCTGTTCGGCCCCGACTGGGAGCCGGCCGTGCTGCCGACGCAGATCCTCGCCGGCGCCGGGCGCCGCGACGGTGGTGATCGACGCGGTCGGCACCGTCCTGATGGCGTCCGGGCGCTCACGCGCGATGCTCGGCTACGGCGTGGCGCACTTCCTCGTCTACGTCGTCGCCGTGCTGATCGCCGCGTCGTACGGGCTCACCGCCGTCTGCTGCGCGGCGGTCGGCGTCCATCTCGTCTTCACCGCCGTCGCCTACCAGGTGCTGCTCCGGAGCCGCGCGGACCGGGTGCTCCGGTTCATCTGGGACGACATGTCGGCCGCCGTGACCGGCAGCGCCGTGCTCGCCGCGGTCGCGTGGCCGGCGTACGCGCTGCTCACGAACGCGGGCGCGCCGACCGTCATCGTGCTCGCCGCCGTGACCGCGGTCGCCGCGATCGCCTACCTCGGCACGCTGGCGATCTGGTTCCCGGCCGACGCGCGCGACCTCCGCTCGCTGATCCGGCGGGTGGTGCCCACCGGCCGGATCCACGCGGTGTTCCGCCGCGTCGCGGTCCCGGCGGGCAGGTCGTCGTGACCGCCCGCAAGGCCGCCCGCCCGCCGCGCGTTGGTGCGGCATGAGCGACATCGCGATCGTGACCGGCGCACCGCCCGCGATCTGCGCCGACGCGGCGCGACTGCTCGCCGCCGCCGGGTTCAGCACGCCCGACGGCGCGCTCGCACCGGACCTCCTGGTCGTCGTCGCGCTCGGCAACGACGCCGCGCGCGGGCGCGCCATCCGCACCGGCGCCGACCTCACGCCCGGCGCCGCCCTGCTGGCGGTCCTGCCCGGCGACACGCCGCGCGCGTCGCTCCGGCGGGCGCTGCTCGCCGGCGCCGCGGGCATCGTGCTCGAGCCGGTCGCTCGACCGCGCGCTCGTGCCGACGGCGCGGGCGATGCTCGCGGGTCAGCTGACCGTGCCCGGCGACCTCGGCCGCGTCATCGCGCCGCGGCCGCTGTCGCATCGCGAGAAGGAGATCCTCCGGCTCGTCGTCGACGGGGCGACGAACCGCGAGATCGCCCACAAGCTCTACCTGGCGGAGAGCACCGTGAAGACGCACCTCTCCTCCGCGTTCCGGAAGATCGACGCGCGCTCGCGCTCCGAGGCGGTCGCGCGGATCCAGGATCCCGACGCCGGCATCGTCCTCGGCGTCGTCGAGCTGGCCGACGTCGCCGCCTCCTGACGCCGCTCCCCCTGGACCTTAGTCCTGGGGCTGATATTCGGATGAACGTCCGTCCAGCCGAGAAAGCGGGCCTCGCGACCTCGCGTTGATCGGGCGGAATGACTCCACATGTCGTCGCGAGGCTGACGATCCACGAGCAGGATGCCGTGGGCGCCGGCGTATCAACACTCCCGTCCCGTCCCGCGCGCGGCCCGCGCGGGCTGCGCCTGGTCGAGGGCGGCGACCGCTCGTTCCCGCTGCGGCGCGACTCCGTCCAGCGCCGGCTGCTCGCCTTCGCCGACGTCGTGTCCGCGACGCTCGCGCTGTGGCTCGTGCTCACGGTCCCCGGCAGCGGCGACGCCCCCGGGCTCGCGATGCTGGCCGGGCTCCCGCTCCTGGTGCTGATCTTCAAGATGGCCGGCCTCTACGACCGCGACCAGCTCCGCATCGTCCACTCCACGCTCGACGAGCTGCCGCTCCTGCTGCAGCTCACCGGGCTCTACGTGCTGGGCGTCACGATCCTGCAGTCGGTCGCGGTGCAGGGGACGCTCGGCGGCGCCCAGATCGCCGCGCTGTGGGCGGTCACCCTGCTCGCCGTCGCCGGCGGCCGCACGCTCGCCCGCTACGCCGGCGGCCGCGTGATGCCGGTCGAGCGCTGCCTCGTCATCGGCGCCCGCGCCCGCGCCGAGCGGATCCGCGAGAAGCTCGCCAGCAGCGGCGCCCGCACCACCGTCGTGGCGACGTTCCCGCTCGAGGGCGCGGACGACAGCGACTACCTGGACGAGCACAGCATGCGCCGGATCGTCGGCGAGCTCGGCGTCCACCGGATCGTGATCGCCCCGACGACGACCGACTCGCACGAGATCGTCGACCTGATCCGCGTCGCCAAGTCCGCCGGCGCGCAGGTCAGCGTGCTGCCGCGGATGCTCGAGGTCGTCGGCTCCGCCGTCGAGTTCGAGGACGTCGACGGCATGACGATGATGGGCGTCCGCCCGTTCGGGCTGCCGCGCTCGTCGCGTGCGCTCAAGCGCGGCTTCGACCTCGTGGCGACGACGATCGGGATGATCGCCGTCGCGCCGCTCATCGCCGTGCTCGCCCTCGCCGTGCGGATCGACAGCCGCGGCCCGATCTTCTACCGCCAGGTCCGCGTGGGCCGCGACGGGCGCACGTTCCGGATCTTCAAGTTCCGCTCGATGGTCGTCGACGCCGATGCGCGCAAGGACGAGCTCCGCGGCCTCAACGAGGTCGGCGAGGGGATGTTCAAGATCAGCGACGACCCGCGCGTCACCCGCGTGGGACGCCTGCTGCGCCGGACCTCGCTCGACGAGCTGCCCCAGCTCTTCAACGTGCTGCACGGCGAGATGAGCCTCGTCGGCCCGCGCCCGCTGGTCTGCGACGAGGACGCGCTCGTGCTCGGGCTCGATCGCAGCCGGCTGCACCTCACGCCCGGGATGACCGGGCCGTGGCAGGTGCTCGGCGCCCGCGTCCCGATGCAGGAGATGCTCGGGATCGACTACCTCTACGTGTCCGGCTGGTCGCTCTGGGCGGACATCAAGCTGCTCGTCCGCACCGCGCGGCACGTGCTGCGCAGCGGCAACGTCTGAGCCGCTCCTCCCCTTCCGCCACGTCGGCGGATGGATGAAATTCGTATCGGTCGGTTGAGGCCGACGGCGATCCGCGCCGAAACGGGGTACGAGGAATGACACCGTGACCCCGATCGTCGACACCCCATGCCGCTGATCGTCCTGCCGATCGTCCTCGCCGCCTGGATGCTCGTGCTCATCGCCGTCGTCGCCCTGTGCCGCAACGCGGCACGCGGTGATCGCGTCGCGGGCACGCGCTCGCGCGCCGAGCGGCGGTCGCTGCGCTTCGTCGCCTGACGCGCGCTACTCGACGGTGACGGTCTTCGCCAGGTTGCGCGGCTGATCCACGTTCAGCCCGCGCAGGCGCGCGATCCGGTAGGCGAGCAGCTGGAGCGGGATGACCGCCAGCAGCGGCTGGAGCATCCAGTCGGTCCGCGGGACGCGCAGGACCTCCTCGGCGTGGGCGGCGATCTCCTCGTTGCCCTCGGTCGCCACGGCGATCACGTGCGCGCCGCGGGCGCGCACCTCCTGCATGTTCGAGATGACCTTCTCGAGCACCGGCGAGTCGGTCGCCACGCAGACGACCGGCGTGCGGTCGTCGAGCAGGGCGATCGGGCCGTGCTTCATCTCCCCCGCCGCGTAC
Organism: uncultured Solirubrobacteraceae bacterium; assembly: GCA_963791405.1. Classification (GTDB taxonomy): domain Bacteria; phylum Actinomycetota; class Thermoleophilia; order Solirubrobacterales; family Solirubrobacteraceae; genus DASQMT01. Next base: position 166,376 of record CAWBSJ010000001.1, read on the forward strand.
GCGTCGGTCGCGATGTAGGAGATCTCCTTGAGCTTCAGGGCGCCCTCGAGCGCGACCGGGAGGCCGACGTGCCGGCCGAGGTAGAGGAAGAAGTCCGCCTGGTAGTGCGCCCGCGCCACGCGGTCGACGGACTCCTCGACCGACGCGAGCAGCTCCTCGATGCAGTGCGGGATCCGCTTGAGGGCGAGGACGAGCTCCTCGAGCCGCTCGGGCGTGAGCGTGCCGCGCAGCTCGGCCATGCGCAGGCCCAGCAGGTACATCGCCGAGACCTGGGCGACGAAGGTCTTGGTCGCGGCGACGGAGACCTCGAGGCCCGAGCGCGTGAACAGCACGCCGTCGGCGTCGCGGGTGGCCTGCGAGCCCATGCCGTTGGTGAGCGCGAGGACGGTGGCGCCGCGGTCGCGGGCGAGCCGCATCGCGGCGAGCGTGTCGGCCGTCTCGCCCGACTGGGAGATGCCGATCACGAGGTCGCCGGGGCCGATCACCGGGTCGCGGTAGCGGTACTCGCTCGCGACGTCCATCTCGACGCCGACGCGCGCCCACTGCTCGATCGCGTAGCGGCCGATCAGGCCGGCGTGGTACGAGGTGCCGCAGGCGACGACGATCACGCGCTTCGCGGTCCGGAGCACCTCGTCGTCGATCATCCCGAGGTCGTCGAGGTCCACGCCGTCGCCGCGGGCGGTACGGTCGGCGATCGTCTCGGCGACCGCGTCGGCCTGCTCGTGGATCTCCTTGAGCATGAACGTCTCGTAGCCGCCCTTCTCCGCGACCTCCTCGCTCCAGTCGACCTCCTCGATCGCGCGCTCGACGGGCGTGCCGTCGGCGCGCGTGAAGCGGACGTCGTCGGCGGTGACGATGACGATCTCCTCGTTCTCGATCAGCTGGACGTGGCGCGTGTGGGCGAGGAAGGCGGGGATGGCGGAGCCGAGGAACTGCTCGCCGTCGCCGCGGCCCACGACCAGCGGGCACTCCTTGCGGGCGGCGACGATGATGCCGGGCTCGTCGGCCGCGATGGCGACGAAGGCGTAGTGGCCGCGCAGCTGGGCGTAGGCGCGCCGCACGGCGTCCTCGAGCCCGTCGGCGCCGAGATGGCTCGAGACGAGGTGGGCGATGACCTCGGCGTCGGTCTCCGACGTGAACACCGCGCCGGCCTCGACGAGCCCCTGCTTGAGCTCCATGTAGTTCTCGACGATCCCGTTGACGACCACGTGGACGCGGTCGGCGGTGTCGAAGTGCGGGTGCGCGTTCTCCTCGGAGACGCGGCCGTGGGTGGCCCAGCGGGTGTGGCCGATGCCGGTCGTGGCGGGCGGCGCGAGCACCGCGACCGAGCCCTCGGCCGCGTCGTCGCGCGCCTCGACGGCGTCGCGCAGCTGCGCGAGGTTCCCGACCGCGCGGATCGCGTCGAGGCCGTCCTCGCCCTGCACGGTGATGCCGGCGGAGTCGTAGCCGCGGTACTCGAGCTTCTCGAGCCCCTCGAGGAGGATCTCCTGCACCGGGCGCTGGCCCACGTATCCGACGATTCCGCACATGACGACCCGATTCTAGAGTTCGCGCAGGGCTCCTCCGCCCCGCCGGGGTTTCCGGTATCAACGCGCTGATGCGCGCGATCTTGCGCGCGCGATCAGCCGGCGGCCTCGACCGCGCCGGCGAGCCGGGCGCAGACGGCGTCGGCCTCCTCGGCGGTCGGCGCCTCGACCATCACGCGGACGAGCGGCTCGGTGCCGCTCGCGCGGACGAGGACGCGCCCGCGGCCGGACAGCGCCTCGTGCTCGCTCGCCACGGCGTCCGCCGTCGCCGCCACCGCGGCGTCGAGCGCGGCGCGGTCGGCGAGGCGGACGTTGACCAGCGTCTGCGGCAGCTTCTCCATCGCGTGCCGGTCGGCGAGGTCGCCGCCCTCCAGGCCCTCGAGCGCGAGCAGCGCCGCGGCGATCCCGTCCCCCGAGGGGACGAAGCCCATGTCGATGATGTGGCCGGACTGCTCGCCGCCGAGCGCCCAGCCGCGCTCGCGCAGCGCCTCGAGCACGTAGCGGTCGCCGACCGCGGTCGTCGCGACCTCGACGCCGGCCGCGCGCATCGCGCTGTGGAAGCCGAAGTTCGTCATCACGGTCACCGCGACCCCGTCGCCCGGGAGGCGGCCGGCGTCGCGCAGGTGCAGCGCGGCGAGCGCGATCATCTCGTCGCCGTCGACGATCCCGCCGTCGCGGTCGACGGCGAGCACGCGGTCGCCGTCCCCGTCGAACGCGAAGCCGGCGTCGTGGCCGCCCGCGCGCACGTGCGCGGCGAGCGCGTCGACGTGCGTGGAGCCGCAGCCCGCGTTGATGTTGCGCCCGTCGGGCGCGACGGCGATCGCGTCGACGTCGGCGCCGAGCCGGCGGAAGATCTCCGGCGCGGCCTGGTAGGTCGCGCCGTTGGCGCAGTCGAGCGCGATCCGGCGGCCGCTCAGGTCGAGGTCCGCGAAGCGCTCGTGCAGCGCGCGCAGGTAGTCCTCGAGCGCGCCGTGGAGCGTGGTCACGCGGCCGATCGCGCCGGGCACCGGGTGGTCGAGCGCGCGCTCGATCTCGGTCTCGGCCGCGTCGGAGAGCTTGAACCCGTCGCCGCCGAAGAACTTGATCCCGTTGTCGCGGTACGGGTTGTGCGACGCGCTGATGACCACGCCGAGGTCGAAGCCGTAGCGCTCGATCAGCAGCGGGGCGCCCGGGGTCGGGAGCACGCCGCCGAGCAGCGCCTCGCCGCCCGCGGCGGCCACGCCGGCGGCCACCGCGGCCTCCAGCATCGGCCCGGACTCGCGGGTGTCGCGGATCACCAGCACGCGCGGCGCGTCGGCGCCCGCCCGCGCCGTCGCGGCACGGGCCAGCGCGAGCGACAGCTCCGCGGTCAGGAACTCGCCGGCGACCCCACGGACACCGTCGGTGCCGAAGAGCGTGCGCGTCAAGCCGCTAGCGCTTCGAGAACTGCGGGCGCTTGCGGGCCTTCTTGAGGCCGGCCTTCTTGCGCTCCTTCACGCGCGAGTCGCGCGTGAGGAACCCGCGCCGCTTGAGCTCGGAGCGGAGGTTCGGGTCGGCGTCGACGAGCGCGCGCGAGATGCCGTGGCGCAGCGCGCCGGCCTGGGCCGAGACGCCGCCGCCGTGCATCGACGCGATGACGTCGATCTTCTCCTCGAGCCCGACCGTCTCGAGCGCGGTGCGGATCGTGCGCTGGAGCGCGGGGCGCGGGAAGAACACGTCGAGCGTGCGGCCGTTGATCTCGTAGGCGCCGGTGCCCGGCTTCAGGATCACGCGCGCGACGGCGGTCTTGCGCTTGCCGGTCGCGGTGTAGCGCGCGCCGGCGGCGAGGTCGATCGCGGCGTCGGCGATCGGCTGGACGAAGTCCTCCTCGGAGGAGTCCTCGCCCTCGCCCTCGCCGTACTCGTCGTCCTCGCGCAGGGCCTCCTCGCCCTCGCGGACGATGTCGACCTCGAGGTCCATGCCCGGGATCTCGGGCTTGACGCGCGGGGTCTCCTCGACGACTCCTCGTCCTCGTCCTCGTCGGACGCGGCCTCGGCCGGGGCCTCCTCGGCGGCGGGGGCCTCCTCGGCGACGGGCTCGGCCGGGGCCTCCTCGGCGCGGGGCCTCCTCGGCGACGGGCTCGGCCGGGGCCTCCTCGGCGACGGGCTCGGCGGGGGCCTCCTCGGCGACGGGCTCGGCCGGGGCCTCCTCGGCGACCGGCTCCGGCGTCTCGGCCGGGGTCTCCTCGGCGGGAGCCTCCTCGGCACGGGGTCTCCTCCGGCGCCGGGGTCTCCTCGACGGCCGGGGTCTCCTCCGCGGCCGGCTCGACCGGGGTCTCCTCGGGCTCGGCGCCCTGCTTCTCGTCCGTCATCGGGTGGCGATCTCCAGCGTCTGGGGCTTCTGCGCCTCGTGCGGGTGCTCCGGGCCGGCGTAGACCTTGAGCTTCGTGAGCTGCTTGCGGGCGAGGCGGTTCTTGGGGAGCATGCCGCGCACGGCGAGGCGGATGACCTCTTCCGGCCGGCGCTCGAGCATCTCGCCCAGGGTCCGCTTCTTCAGCCCGCCGGGGTACCCGGAGTGGCGGTAGTAGAGCTTGTCGTGCAGCTTGTCGCCGGTCACGGCGATCTTCTCCGCGTTGATCACGACGACGAAGTCGCCCGTGTCGACGTGGGGCGTGTAGGTGGGCTTGCGCTTGCCGCGGAGCGCGTCCGCGATCTGGGTGGCGAGCCGGCCGAGGGTCTGGCCTTCGGCGTCGACGAGGAGCCAGTTGCGCTCGCGGTCGAGTGGGGTGGCGACGTAGGTCTTCATGGGCATGCGGGTGCCGCGCAGGCAGCGCGGTCAGCGGCGGAGCATGATAGCGGGGGCCCGGCCCATATACTGGCGCGCGTTCCGATCCGTCCACGGGAGGGCGGACCGGCATCGTTCATGCCGACGCGCAGCCGGACAACTCGACACGCGCTCGGGCTCGCAGCCGCGTGCCTCGCCGCCGCCGCGGCGCCCGCCGCCGCGCAGACCGGAGGGACGTCGCCCGACGCGCCCGCGGCCCCGCGCGCGCTCACGCCCTCGCCGGTGAAGAACACCTACGGGAAGCCCGCGCCGCGGATCGTCTCGGCGTCCTGCGAGTCCGGCTGCGGCGCCGCGGCCGCCGCCAGGCCGGGTGCGCTCGTGCGGATCGTCGGCAAGGGGCTGCGGCGGACCGACGAGGTCGTCTTCCTCGGCGCGGACGCCGACGGCGTCGACGACGCGTCGGTCGCGCCCGTCCAGGCCCGGCGGCGCTCCGTCCTCGCGCGCGTCCCGCGCACGGCGGTCGCGGGCCGGGTCACGGTGGCCCGCAGCGACGGCACCCGCGCCGCGGCGACGCCGGCTCCCGCTGGCGATCGAGCCGTTCGCGGCCACGGTCCCGTCCGGCGAGATCGACGCCGAGGCCCAGGAGCACAAGGTCTTCTTCGACGAGCAGCGGCCGGCCGAGCTGTCCTACGTGCTCGGCGGCGCGCAGCCGGCCGACGTCGTCGTCCAGGTCGTCCGCGCCGCCGACGGCGCCGTCGTGTCGCAGTGGACCCCGGGCGTCGTGCCCGCCGGCGTGCCCCAGAGCGTCCGCTGGGACGGGATCGCGCGGAGCCGGGTGGCGCCCGACGGCGTGTACCAGTTCCGCGTCAGCGCGGTCGACGCCGCGGGCACGCGCGCGACGTCGGCGCAGGCCGCGCCGGTCGAGGCCGACGCGCCGGGCGCCTTCGAGTTCCGCCGCTTCCGCTTCCCGATCGCCGGCGCGCACCGCTACGGCACCGGCGCCGCCGCGTTCGGCGGCGGGCGCGGGCACCAGGGGCAGGACACGTTCGCGGCGTGCGGGACGCCGCTCGTGGCCGCGCGCGGCGGCGTCGTGAAGTTCAACGACATCCAGTCCGCCGCGGGCAACTACCTCGTCGTCGACGGCGCGCGGACGAGCGTGGACTACGCGTACATGCACCTGCGCGACCCGGCGCTGCCCGCCGAGGGCGAGCGCATCCGGACCGGGCAGCTCATCGGCTACGTGGGCGACACCGGCCGCGCCGACGGCTGCCACCTCCACTTCGAGGAGTGGACCGCGCCGGGCTGGTACGACGGCGGCAGCGCGTTCGACCCGCTGCCCGACCTGAAGCGCTGGGACGCCGCCTCCTAGCGGCGGACGACCTTGATCACGCCGGGCGAGCAGCTCGGCGAGACGGTGGCCTTGATCCGCACGCGGCCGACCTTGCGCGCGCGCAGGACGAGCCTCGCCTTCCCGGCGCGGCCGGTCCGCGCCGAGGTCAGCCTGCGCCCGGCGGCGCGGGCGACGACCTTGACCGACCGCTGCGGCCGCCCGCGGACGGTCACCTTCACGCGCACGGTGGTCCTGCGCCGCACGACCACCGTCCTCCGCGAGAGCCCCATCGAGCAGGCGCGGACGGGTGCGCCCGGCGTCGTGGTGTGCGGGGTCGCCGGCGGCGACGCGGCGATCCGCGTCGGCGGCGCCGCCGGGGTCATCGGCGGGCCGGACGGGTCGACGGGCGTGGTGAGGTGCAGCTCCGCGGTCGCGTTCGCCGCCACGGCGGTCGCGGACAGCGCGCCCTGCCAGAGGCGGACCATGTCCATGTCGCCGGCGAAGGAGAGGTCGCAGCTGCCGACGTAGCGGCCGATCGCCGCCGTCGGGCTCGTGCTCGACCAGTCGATCCGCGTCGGCCCGGCGGACGCGGTGCCGACCGGGCGGCCGTCGACGTAGAGCCGCAGGCGACCGCCGTCGAACGTGCCGGCGATGTGGTGCCAGCCGCCGTTCCAGACGTCGGACGCGCGCGCGGACGCCGAGACGACGTAGCCCGAGCCGTCGAAGGCGTAGAAGGCGACGCCCGCCGTCCTTGCCGGTGTAGAGGCCGTAGGACCCCGCGAAGCAGCCCTGGCCGCCGCGGGAGACGATGTAGCGGTACGCGCCCGGGCTGCCGGACGCGCGCACGACGGCCTCGACGGAGAGCGTCGGCTGCTCGAGCTCGTCCGCGTCGGGGAGCTGGACGTAGGAGCCGCCGCCGAAGCGCAGGGCGCCGCTCGCGACGCCGGGGATCCGCTGCGGGTCCGCGGCATCCGGTCCGGCGGAGGTGCCGAGACGGCCGTCGAGCCCGAACGGGCCGCCGTCGAGCGCGGTCTGGCCGCCGGCCTCGTCGAAGCGCCATTCGCCGACGGTGCCGGGGTCCGCGTGCGCGACCTGCGCGCCGATCGCGAGAGCGAGCGCGACCGCACCGGCCGCGCCGGCGATCCGCCATCTCCGTCCAGCCGTCCGCGTCACAAGACGCGACGGGCCCCTGACCCCGTGCTGCATCTCGGCTCCTTGCCGTACACCTGCGTTGACTACCACCCGAGCAACGGCGCGCCTACGCGCCGACTTGCGCGGTCAACGACCGTCCCGCTCCCTCCGGCGCTTGACCGCCTCGTTGTGCTGCTGGACGCGCAGCAGGACCAGGTAGAGGAGGAGCCCGCCGAGCGCGCCGCCGACCAGCCCGGGCAGGGTGTCGCCGCGGACGATGCTCGCGATCGCGAACGCCGCCCCGAAGACGAGGCCGGCGATCAGCATCTGGGTCCGGGTCACCGCGCGCAGGATGCCATGTGGGCGGAACGGTCAGCAGGACGACCGGCCGCCCTGGCCATTCGGGTGGTCACGCACCAGTTCTCGCCAGTTGGGTGATCGCATTTCGTTCCACTGTGATCCAGAGTCATGGGTCCTGCGCATACCGCACTTGGGGAGCCGTTCTTGAGCCACGAATTCGTAGATGATCAGGCCGTTTCGCGCCGCCGCGTGTTCCGCCGGGCGGCGGTCGCCGCGGGCGGCGCGCTCGCGGCCGCGTCGGCGGTCGGCGCCGCCGACCGGCTGCGCGCCCAGCCGTCGAACGAGAAGGACGCGAAGGCGCTGAACCTGCTGCTGCTGATCGACCGCGCCGAGGTCGCCTTCTACACCGCCGCGCTCGAGAACGCCGGCCTGAGCGGCGAGCTCGAGGAGTTCGCCAAGACCGCGCTCGGCCACGAGCGCGAGCACGTCTCCTACCTCGAGGGCGCGCTGGGCAACGCCGCCGAGGACGAGCCGGAGTACGACTTCGGCGACTCGACGGCGGACGTCGACGCGTTCGCGCGCTCCGCCGCGAAGCTCGAGGACATCGCCGTCGGCGCGTACAACGGCCAGGCGACGAACGTCTCGCCGGGTGCGTTCCTCGCCGCGGCGCGGATCGTGTCGGTCGAGGCGCGCCACGCGGCCTGGATCCGCTCGATCCGGAACGGCGACCCGGCGCCCGACGCCGTCGACACCGCCTACGACGAGGCGCGCGTGCGCCGCGAGCTGAACGAGCTGGGGGTGCCGGCATGAGCCTGTCCGACCTGCCCGACCTGGCGGCGCTCGACACGGACGGGGCGCTCGAGGAGGCCCACGCCGGGCTGACCCGCGCCGGCTTCATCGTCGGCGGCGCGATCGGCGGCCTGGCGCTCTGGCTGCCGGCGTCCGCGGGCGCGGCGCAGATCCCGGCCTCCGACCAGGAGGTCCTCAACTACGCGCTCGTGCTCGAGTACCTCCAGGCCGCGTTCTACACCGAGGCCGAGCGCGCCGGCGCGCTCAAGGGCAAGGCGAAGAAGGCGGCGACGACGGTCGGCGCGGTGGAGCGCGCGCACGTCAAGGCGTTCCGCGACCTGCTGGGCAAGAAGGCGGTCGGCAAGCCGCAGTTCGACTTCCAGGGCGTCACCGAGGACCAGAAGAAGTTCCTCAAGACCGCGGTCGCGTTCGAGGATCTCGCCGTGGCGGCCTACAAGGGCCAGGCGCGGCGGCTGAAGTCCAAGGCGGTGCTGACGTCCGCCCTCGGCATCCACACCGTCGAGGCGCGCCACGCCGCCTGGATGCGGTACCTGAACGGCAACGTGCCGGCGACCGCCGCGTTCGACCTGCCGCAGTCGCGGCCCGAGATCAACAAGATCGTCGCCTCGACGAACTTCATCGTCCAGAAGAAGCCCAAGACCAGCAGCCGGCGCAAGCCGCGCTACACCGGGTGAGGGGCCGGGCGGCGATCGCGCTCGGACTCGCCGCAGGGATCGCCGCGGGGGGTGCGGTGATCGCCGTCAACGACGCGACGGACCAGCCGGCGGCGGCGCCGCGCGGCCGCGCGTCGAGCTCGCCCCGCCGCCCGCCCGGCCCGCGCTCGCCATCCCGGCGCCGCGGGGCCTGGACGACGGACCAGACGTCACCCGCTGGGCGCATGTGCGCACGGCGACCGTCGCGCGCACGGCTCCCCGGCTCGGCGCGGCGGTCGCCGGGCGGGTGGCGGAGCGGACGCCCGAGGGCACCACGACGGTGGTGCCGGTCACCGGCCGCACCGAGGACGCCGGCGGCCGGCTGTGGCTGCGCGTCACCCTGCCCAAGCTCCCGAACGGGACGAGCGGCTGGGTGCCGCGGCGCGCGCTCGGCGGCTACGAGATCAGCCGCGACAAGCTGGTGATCGACCTCGACGCCGAGCGGCTCACGCTGCTGCAGCGCGGGAAGGTCGCCATGCGGGCCCCGATCGGCGTCGGGCAGGCGCAGTGGCCCACCCCGCGCGGGCGCTTCATCGTGCGCAACCGGCTCGAGCGGTTCGCCTCGCCGGAGTACGGCCCGGTCGCGTTCGGGACGAGCGCCCGGTCGGCCACGCTGACGGACTGGCCGGCCGGCGGGTTCATCGGCATCCACGGCACCGATCAGCCCGGTCTGCTGCCCGGCCGGGTGTCCCACGGTTGCATCCGGCTGCGAAACCCTGCAATCCTGCGTCTTGCCCGGCTGATGCCGGTCGGCACGCCGGTGGAGATCCGATGAAGCGATCCCTCGTCCCCATCGTCCTGTGCTTCCTGCTCGCGCTGCTGGTGTCGGCGCCGGTCACGACCGGCGCGGACAAGCCGCCCAAGGAGCTGTGGGACGAGTTCCCGCTCGACGCGACGCCGGAGCCGACCCCGAGCGCCGAGGCGCCCGCGCCCACGCCGGCGCCGTCCGCGCAGCCGCAGCCGCAGGCGCCCGCCGGCGGCGAGGACGACGGCGGCGGCGGCCTGGCGACGCCCGCCCTGCTGGCGCTGCTCATCGGCGCGGCCGGGCTCGGGGGCGCCGCCGTGTTCATGGCCTCGCGCCGGATGACCGCCGACGACGAGGAGCCCGCCGCGGAGCCGGTCGCGCGCACCGGCCGGTTCGCGCGCCGCGACGAGGCGGAGGCCGTCCCGGCCGCCCGCGTCAACGGCCACCCGCTCGACGCGGCGGTCGCCGCGGAGGGGAAGCCGAAGCCGCACCCGGTGAGCCGCGAGAAGGCCGCGCGCCGGGCCAAGCACGCCGCGACGCGACGCGCCGCCGGCCAACGGCGCCGTGCCGCACGACGGAGCTGCCGGCGGTGCCGCCGCCGGCGAGACCGCGCCGCGAGGACGCGAGCGGCCGGCGAGGACGCGCCGGCGAAGCGCCCCGCGACCGAACCGGCCCGCGACGACGCGTCGGCGAAGCCGCACGACACGACCAACCCGCCGGCGAGGACACGCCGGCGAAGCGCCCCGCGACCGAGTCGGCCGCCCCGCCCAAGCCGCGCCGCAAGGCCGAAGCGGCCGCCGACGACGCGCCGCCGAAGCCGCGCCGCCGAGCCGAGGCGCCCGCCGAGGACGCGCCGGCGCAGCCGCGCCGCACGCGACGAGTCGCCGGCGCCCGAGGCCGCGCCCGTCGCCGACGCCGCGGCGGACGACGCCACCGACCCGCGCGAGGCTCGGCGCGCGTCCCGCGCGCAGGCACGGCGCGTGCGCGAGCAGCCCGCCGCGCCGTCGCCCGAGCCCGAGGCCGCCCCGGAGCCCGAGGCGCCGCCCGCGAAGCGCCGCCGCGGCGCGTGGAAGCGCACCGCCGACGACGCGGCCCCGCGGCGCAAGCCCAAGGACGAGATCGCCGCCGAGCGGATCACGCGGCCACGCCCGCGGCCGCGTCCCGTCCCGGTCGAGCCCGTCGCCGAGGCCGACGACGGCATCTACCCCGCGTGCCGGATCAAGCTCCACAACCGGCCGATCCGGACGCACTTCTACGCCGTCCCCTACGAGGGCGGCCCGGTGCTCGCGCGCTCGCCCTACTTCAAGCTCGAGCGCGGCGCGGGCGAGAGCGGCCCGACGGCGCCCGAGGCGCTGCGCGCGCTCGTCGAGCAGCTGAACGCGCTCGGCTGGCAGCAGACCGGCGTCGGGTCGGCGCCGTGGGACCTGCGCTTCCAGCGCGGGGTCCGCGTCGCCCAGCGCCGCGACTAGCGGGCTACTCCCACTCGATCGTGCCGGGCGGCTTGGACGTGATGTCCAGCACGACCCGGTTGACCTCGCGGATCTCGCCGATCATGCGCGAGGCGATCTGCTCCAGCAGGTCGTAGGGCAGGCGCGCCCAGTCGGCGGTCATGGCGTCGTCCGACGTCACCGCGCGGATCGCGACCAGGTAGCCGTAGGTCCGCTCGTCGCCCTGGACGCCGACCGTCCGCACGTCCGGCAGCACGCAGAACGACTGCCACAGCTCGCGGTACAGGCCCGCCTTGCGGATCTCGTCCTGGAGGATCGAGTCGGCGTTGCGGAGGACGTCGAGGCGCTCCTTGGTCGCCTCCCCGCCGACGACGCGGATCGCCAGCCCCGGCCCCGGGAACGGCTGGCGCCAGACCAGCCGCTCGGGCAGCCCGAGCTCGGCGCCGACGGCGCGGACCTCGTCCTTGAACAGCGCGCGCAGCGGCTCGACGAGGTCGAAGCGCAGGTCGTCGGGCAGGCCGCCGACGTTGTGGTGCGACTTGATCGTCGCCGCGCCGGTCCCGCCGCCGGACTCGATCACGTCGGAGTAGAGCGTCCCCTGCACGAGGAACGCCGCGTCGCCGAGCCGGCCCGCCTCCTCCTCGAAGACGCGGATGAACTCGGCCCCGATCGCCTTGCGCTTGGCCTCCGGGTCGCTGAGCCCCTTGAGCCGCGCGAGGAAGCGATCCTCGGCGTCGACCGCCACGAGCGGCACCTTGAAGTGGTCGCGGAAGGCGGAGATGACCTGCTCGCCCTCGTTCTTGCGCATCAGCCCGTGGTCGACGAACACGCACGTGAGCTGATCGCCGACCGCGCGGTGGACGAGCAGCGCCGCGACCGACGAGTCGACCCCGCCGGAGAGGCCGCAGATGACCTTCCCGTCGCCGACCTGGGCGCGGATCGCCGCGATCTGCTCCTCGATGATCGACGCGGCGCTCCAGCTGCGCTCGCAGCCGCAGATCTCCTCGAGGAACGTCGTCAGCACCTGCTGCCCGTAGGGCGTGTGGACGACCTCCGGGTGGTACTGGATCCCGTAGAGCCCGCGCTCGACGTCCTCCACCGCCGCGACCGGCGACTCGCTCGACGACGCCAGCGCCGTGAAGCCCGGCGGCGCCTCGAACACCGTGTCGCGGTGCGACATCCAGCACGACTGGTCGGCCGGGGTGCCCGCCAGCAGCCGCCCCGGCTCGCTGACGGTCAGCCGCGAGCGGCCGAACTCCCCCACCTCGGCGCCCTCGACGCGGCCGCCGGCGACGAGCACGAGCGCCTGCATGCCGTAGCAGATGCCCAGCACGGGGATCCCGAGCTCGAGCAGCGCCGGATCGAGCGCCGGCGCCCCCGGCGCGTAGACCGAGGCCGGGCCGCCCGAGAGGATCAGCCCCTTCGGGCGGCGCTTGCGCACCTCGTCGACGCCGACGTGGTGCGGCAGCAGCTCGGAGAACACCCCGAGCTCGCGCACCCGCCGCGCGATCAGCTGCGAGTACTGGCCGCCGTAGTCGAGGACGACGACCTCGTCCGCGGCGAGCTCGCGCTCGAGCGCGAGCTCCTCGACCGGCTGCTCGGCGACGGTCGTGTCGCGGACCTCCATCGCTATTCGGTGGCCGCCAGGGCCATCGCGCCCCCGCGGGAGCCCATGCCGACGGCCTGGTCGCGCTGCAGCTGCTTGCCCTCGCTCTGGAGCGCCGGGGCGATCATCAGCTCGGCCCGGTTGAACTCGGCGATGTCGCGGTAGCCGCAGGTCGCCATCGAGGTCCGCAGCGCGCCCATCAGGTTGAACGTGCCGTCGTTCTCGCGCGCGGGGCCGGTGATGATCTCCTCCAGCGAGCCGTTCTGGTTCGTGCGCACCCGCGCGCCGCGCGGGAGCGTCGGATGGAACGTCGCCATGCCCCAGTGGAACCCGTGGCCGGGCGCCTCGTAGGCGCGCGCGAGCGGCGAGCCGATCATCACCGCGTCGGCGCCGCAGGCGATCGCCTTGGCGACGTCGCCGCCGTTGCGCATCCCGCCGTCGGCGATCACCTTGCAGTACTCGCCGGTCTCCAGCATGTGCTGGGAGCGCGCGGCCGCCACGTCGGCGATCGCGGTCGCCTGCGGGACGCCGATGCCGAGCACGCCGCGCGTCGTGCACGCGGCGCCGGGGCCGACGCCGACGAGCACCGCGGCGGCGCCCGTGCGCATCAGGTGCAGGCCCGTGTGGTAGCTGGCACAGCCGCCGAGGACGACGGGGATCGGCAGCTCGCCGACGAACTCCTTGAGGTTGAGCACGTGGCCCTGCGTCGAGACGTGCTCGGCCGAGATGACCGTGCCCTGGATGACGAGGATGTCGAGCCCGGCGTCGAGCGCGAGCTCGTAGTAGCGCTCCACCTTCTGCGGCGTCAGGGAGGCGGCGGCGACCACGCCGTGCGCCTTGATCTCCTGGATCCGCTGGGCGATCAGCTCTTCCTTGACCGGCTCCTGGTAGATCTCCTGCATCTCCCGCGTGGCCTCCTCGCGGTCGAGCCCGGAGATCCGCTCGAGCTGCTGCTCGGCGTCCTCGTACCGCGTCCAGATGCCCTCGAGGTTCAGGACCGCCAGGCCGCCGAGCTTGCCGATCGCGCCGGCCGTGTCCGGCGAGACCACGCCGTCCATCGCCGAGGCCAGCAGCGGCAGCTCGAACCGGTAGGGCCCGAGCGTCCAGGAGATGTCCACGTCATCAGGGTCGCGCGTGCGCCGCGAGGGCACGATCGCAACGTCGTCGAATCCATAGGCGCGGCGCGCCTTCTTGCCTCGGCCGATCTCAACTTCCATGGCGGGATCCTAGGTGTCGTGGCGGACGGTGAAGGTGCCGACCACGCTACCAGCGGGCGAAGTTATGACTCAGGGCACTTCGGCGGGCAGCGCGGGCCGCGTGACCTCGACCTCGCCCCGCAGCCGCTCGACCTGCGCGGGGTCGATCAGGCCCGCCCCGAGGTGGAGCGTCGACTGCGCGCCGCAGGCGACGCCGTGGACCAGGCACTCCTCCGTCCCGAGGCCGTTGTAGCGCGCCGCGACGAAGCCGGCGAGGAACGCGTCGCCGGAGCCGACGGTCGCCCGCGGCTCGATCGCGCCCGAGCGCACGCGCACCCGGAAGAGCGCCGGCGGCAGGCCCGGCGCCGGGCGAGCACATCTGCGCGAAGCAGCCGTCCGGCGCGGTCATGATCGCCTCGCGCGCGCCCAGCTCGCACATCTCGCGCACGGCGATGCAGTGGTCCTCCTCCTCGTTGAACTCGTGGCCGACGAGCTCCTCGGCCTCGAGCACGTTGGGGGAGATCACGTCCGGCTCGGCGCGGACCGCGCGCCGCAGCGGGTCGCCGTCGGTGTCGACGATGCAGACGACGCCCATCTTCTTGAGCTCGCGGATCAGGCTGGCGTAGACGTCCGCGTCGACGTCGCGCGGGAGCGAGCCCGCGAACACGCACATCGAGGCGCCCTTGGCGAGGTAGAGGAGCTTGTCGACGAACAGCTCGATCTCCTGCGGCGAGACCGACGGCCCGCGCTCGTTGATCTCGGTCTGCTCCCCCGTCGTGGGGTCGATCACCGCGGTGTTCGTGCGCGACTCCTCGCGGATCCGGACGAAGTCGGACAGGACCGCGAAGTCCGTGAGCTGCTCGACGATCCGCGTGCCGGTGGCCCCGCCCGCCAGCCCGGTCGCGATGACCGGGGCGCCGAGCGCCTTGAGCACCCGCGCGACGTTCACGCCCTTGCCGCCCGGCATCGTCGTCTGCTCGACCGTCCGGTGGCGCCGGCCGAGCCGGAAGTTCGGCACCGCGAGGGTCTTGTCGATCGCCGTGTTGAGCGTGACGGTCAGGATCATGCGGCCTCCGGCTCGGAGCGCCTCCGTCCACGCGGTGGGCCGCGACGGAGTCGGCGCGCCATCAGCACCGTACCGCCGAGGACGGCGACCGCGAGGATCAGCGCCAGCGGACGCGTGAACCAGTCCTTGGTGCGCTGCGCGACGTCGGCCTCGGGCACGAAGTGCTCGGCGACGATCGGGACCGCCGCGATCCGCTTCCCGTCGGCGAACACCTCGCGGTAGCCGAACCTCTGCCCGCGCGCGACCGGGCCGGTGACGGTGTCGGGGACGCCGACGTCGTCCATCGTGATCTTCGCCCCGGTGCGGACGATCCGCTCCACCGAGCCGCTGGTGATCAGGTTCGTCGTCGCCCCGCGCCGGTAGGCGATCTCGGGCTGGCCGACGACCTCGCCCTCGGTCACGGGCTCGATCTTCTCCATCTTCCCCGCGCCCCACTTGAGCAGCGCGAGCGAGTCCGCGTCGCGCGCCGCGAGCGACGGCGTCCCGAGGACGACGGACACGAGCGTGACGCCGCGCGCGGTGCGCGTCCCCACGAGGACGTAGCCGGCGCTGCTGGTGTGCCCGGTCTTCAGCCCGTTGATCTTCGGATCCTTCGCCAGCAGCGTGTTGCGGTTGCGGATGCTGCGCGGCCGGTCGCCAGTGGTCAGCGTCGCCGAGGTGCGGTTCGCGATCTTGCGGATGAAGCTCTGCTCGCGCAGGTCGACCGCGAGCTTGGCGAGGTCGTGCGCCGAGGAGTAGTTGCCGGGCGCGTCGAGCCCGATCGGGTTCTCGTAGTGCGTGTTCTCGAGGCCGAGCTTGCGGGCGTGGCGGTTCATCATCCGGACGAACTTCGGCTCCGAGCCGCCGACGCCGTCGGCGAGCGCCATGGCGGCGTCGTTCGCGGACTCGAGCATGAGGCCGCGCAGGAGGTCGGCGACCGACAGCTTCTCGCCGGGCCGCAGGCTCAGCTTCGACTCGATCGGCGCGGCGATGTAGTCCGACGCCGCGATCTTGTCGGCGAGCTTCGCCTTCTCCATCGTCAGCAGCGCGGTCATCAGCTTCGTGGTCGAGGCGATCGGGCGCCGCTCGTCGGCGTCGCGCGCGTAGAGCACCTTGCCGGTGCTGGCCTCGATCAGGATCGCCGACGAGGCGCTGATCTCGGGCGGCTTCGCGGCGGCGAGCGCCGGCAGCGCGGCGAGCACGAGCGCGACGGCCGCCAGGGCGGCGGCGAGACGACGCGTCACGCCGTCACCGCAACTTGAGCTCTTGGCCCGGCGTCAGGACCTGGGGGTCGAGATCCGGGTTGAGCTGGAGGATGGTGTTGAGCGGCACGTCGACCTTCTCGGCGATGCCGGAGGGCGTGTCGCCGGCCTTGACCGTGTACGTCTTCGGCGCCTTCTTCTTCTTGCCCTTCTTCTTCTTGCCGTCCTTGCCGGCCGGCTGCGACGAGGACGTCGGCGAGCCGCTGTTCGAGGTGCCGGGATCGTCCTTCAGCGCGGTCGAGAGGAGGAGGAAGAGGGCGACGCCGAAGGCCACCAGCGCGAGCGGCGCGAGGAAGCGCGCAGGGCTGCGTGCCATCGGCACGATGATAGCCCGGCGCCAGACGGATGATTCAGACCAGCGCCCACGCCTGCTCGCGCAGGCGCTCGGCCTCGGCGCGGGCCGCGTCGCGGGGGTCTCCCCCGGTCTGCGCGTGCGCGTCGGCGATCGAGCGCGAGGCGCTGACCAGCCCGCCGGCGCGGCCCGGCGCGAAGGCCGGCGCGAGCGCGGCGACGTCGCCGCCCTGGGCGCCGATCCCGGGGAGCAGGAACGGCGTGCGGGGCATCAGCTCGCGCAGCCGCGTGAGATGCGCGGGCACCGTCGCGCCGGTCACGGCGCCGACGTCGGACAGCCCCGACTGCCGGCCCGGGGGCGCCGGCGGCGTCGACCAGGCGCGCGATCCGCTCCCACAGCGGGCGGCCGTCGGCGAGCTCGGCGTCGAACAGGTCGGCGGCGCCGGGGTTCGACGTGCGGACGAGGACGAAGACGGTGCCGCCGCGCTCGCGCGCGACGTCGATCAGGGGCGCGAGCGCGTCCTCGCCGAGCAGCGGGTTGACGGTCGCGGCGTCGGCGCCGAGGCCCGGGACCGGGCCGAACGGGGTCGCGGTCGCGCCGAGCAGCGCCTGCCCGTAGGCGGTGGCGGAGGTGGCGATGTCGCCGCGCTTGCCGTCGGCGATCACGAGCAGTCCCGCGGCGCGCGCGTGCGCGACGACCGCCTCGAGCGCGAGCCAGCCGGGGAAGCCCAGCCGCTCGAAGCAGGCGAGCTGCGGCTTGACCGCGACGCAGGCGGGGCCGGCGGCGTCGACGAGGGCGAGGCAGTGGCCGAGCACGGCGGCGGCGGCCTCGAGCCGCGCGTCGCGGCCGCCCTGGCCGCGATCGAGCGCGGCCGAGCGCTCCACGTCCGCGAGCGCCGGGACGAGCCTGGCGCGCGACTCCGAGAGCGATTCGACCGCCTCGGGCCAGAGGCGGGCCGGGTCGGGGTCGATCCCCAGGACGACCTGGGAATCGCGCTCGGCGACCGCGCTGGTGAGCCGGTCGCCGAACGGGGCCGCGGGCGACGCTTCGCCGGATCCCGGCAAGGCGCCGCCCGAGGGCACGTCTACTTGACGGCCTTCTTGAGGCCGGAGCCGGCCGTGAAGCGCGGGACCTTGCTCGCGGCGATCTGCATCGTCTCGCCGGTGCGTGGGTTGCGGCCCTCGCGTGCGCCGCGCGAAGCGACGTGGAACTTGCCGAAGCCCGTGAACGAGACTTCACCGCCGGAAGACAGGGTGTCCTCGATCGACTTGATCACGGCGTCGACGGCCGAACCGGCGTCCTTCTTGGACAGGCCACTCTCGTCGGCGACCTTGTCGACGAATTCCGACTTCGTCATACGTGCATCCTCCTTCGTCCCTGGTTGGGTCGTGGTGGCGCGACGCTAACAAGGCCCCCGGACGCCGTTTGGCTCTAGCGCGCGGAATCCTGTGAAAAAGCCCGCAATTTGCGGACGTTACGGCGCTTGCACGTAGGGCCCGTTACGCCCGGAAACCGCGCTGGACGGCCGAGATCAGGGCCTCGGCGGCGGTCTGGAGGGGGTCGCCGGCGCTCCCGTCGCGCGGCCGCTCGGGCGCCGGCGGGACCGATCCGCCCTCGATCCCGGCCAGCGCCGCGCGCAGGTCCGCGCGCACGACGCCCGGGATCGCGAAGGGCCCGCAGACGGCGATCGCGACGCGCGCCCGGTCGCGCGCGAGGCAGACGACGCCGTCCGCGCGTCCGCGCCTCCGCCTCCGGCGCGTCGCCCGCGGCGGCGGCGAGCGCCCGCGCGGCGGCGGCGAGCTCGGGCGGCCCGGCGAGCCGCTCGCCCGCGGCCGACAGGACCAGCGCGGCGCGGACGTCGGCGGACAGCTCGCGGACGAGGTCGAGCGCCAGCGCGGGCGTCAGGGCAGGCGGCATCGGCGTGGCGCAGAATAGGGAGCCGTGCCGCTCAACCGCATCGCCTGGCTCGTCACCGTGGGGATCTGCGTCGTCACCGCGCTGATCCTCGCTCGTCTCGGGCTACTTCGGCTACGCCGGCGTGCTGCTGGCGATCGGGCTGTCGGCCGCGATCAACCTGCGCTAGGCGCCGGCTCGGTGCAACCCGCGCTGGGCGCCGGCGCGGGCTCGGTGTGGACGATCACGTCCGCGAGCCCGGGGCAGCGCTCGCGGACGGCCTCCTCGATCCGGCCCGCGTGCTGGTGCGCCGAGGGCAGCGGCTGCTCGCCGGGCAGCGTGATCGTCACCAGCGCGACGCGCCCGCGCTCGGCGTCGCGGAACTGGACGTCGGCGGGCAGCGCGCCGGTGATCCCGCGCACGGTGTCCTCGACCGCGGCGCGCTCCATCGCGGTCGTCTCGCGCGGGCGGCGCCATCGCCCAGTCCGTGCGCGACAGCGGCTCGATGTGGGTGTGGACGCGCCGCAGCTCGGGCACCTCCGCGTGCACCTCGGCCTCGAGCCGCTCGATCACGTCGTGCGCCTCGGCCAGGTTGAGCTCGCGCGGGAGCTTGACGTGGAGGCTGAGCTCGTAGGCGTCGCCGACGCGCATCACGCGCACGTTGTGGACCTCGCGGACCTCCGGCACGGTCGCGGCCGCCGCGGTGGCGCGCTCCCGCAGCCCGCCCTCGGGCGCGACCGGCTCGACGTGGACGACGACGTCGGCGTTCCCGAGCGCGGCCTGGACCGCGTCCTCGACCTGGTCGGCGGTGGCGTGCGCCTGGACGACGCCCTTGTCGGGCGGGACGCCGACGACGAGGTCGGCGAAGTGGCGGCCGGCGGCGTAGCGGGCGCGCACGCGCCGCAGCTCGAGCGGCTCGCGCAGCCCGGCGAGCGCCGCGCGGATCTTCGCCTCGGCGTCGGCCGAGGTGCGGTCCATCAGCACCTCGACGGACTGCCACATGAGCCGCACGGCCAGGCCGATGACGAGCACGGCGACCGCGAGGCCCGCGATCGCGTCGCCCTTGGGATGGCCGGTGGCGACGAGGATCGTGCCGGCCAGGACGGCGAGCGAGCCGGCCAGGTCGGAGGTGAAGTGGATCGCGTTGGCGGCCAGCGCGGGCGAGCCGTGGCGGCGGGCGGTGCGGCCGCTGGCGACCGCGCGGCTGACGTCGATCGCGATCACGATCGCGAGCACGAGGAACGCCCACCACGTCGCCTCGACGCCGTCGCCGGCGCCGCGTGAGCAGGCGGTGGACGGACTCGTAGCCGATCGCGAGCGCGACGAGCAGGAGGAACGCGCTCTCGGCGAGCGCGGCGAGATGCTCGGCCTTGCCGTGGCCGTAGTTGTGCTCGCGGTCGGGCGGGCGCAGCGCGACGCGGACCGCGAACAGCGTCAGCAGCGCGGCGACGAGGTCGGTGGCCGAGTGGGCGGCCTCGGCGAGGAAGGCGATCGAGCCGGTGACGAGGCCGGTGCCGAGCTTGAGCGCGACGAGGAAGCACGCGGCGACGACGCTGAACAGCGCGGAGCGGCGGCGCGCGCGGGCGGCGACGAGGTCGTCGGGCGGGGTCACGACGGCGGCGCTCACGCGACCGCCCCGGTCTCGCGCAGCCAGGCGAGCAGCGCGCGCGCGGCCCGGCCGCGGTGCGAGATCGCGTCCTTCTCGGCGGCCGAGAGCTCGGCCATCGTGCGGCCGTCGGCGACGTCGGCGGGCAGGAACGCGGGGTCGTAGCCGAAGCCGCCGCTCCCGCGCGCCTCGGCGGACAGCGTCCCCTCGCAGGTGCCGGTGAACGTGCGCTCGTCGCCGTCCGGCGTCGCGTAGGCCATCACGCACACGTAGCGCAGCGCGCGACCCCGCCGGGCGCCTCGGCGCGGAGCTTGGCGAGGTTCTCGCCGTCGGTCGCGTCCGGGCCCGCGAAGCGGGCGGAGAAGATGCCGGGCGCGCCGCCGAGCGCCGCGGACTCGACGCCCGAGTCGTCGGCGATCGCGGGGCGGCCGAGCGCGGACGCCGCGGCGCGCGCCTTGCCGAGCGCGTTCTCGGCGAACGTGGCGCCGTCCTCCGGCGGCAGCACGACCGCGGGCGGCAGGGCGTCGATCCCGACGCCGCCCATCATCCGCTCCAGCTCAAGGACCTTGTGGTCGTTGCGGGTGGCGAGCACCAGCCGCATGGCGTCCTCCTACCCGACGGCGGCCGCCTGCGCGGCGCGCAGGCCGTCGATGCCGTGCTGCGCGAGCGCGAGGAGCTCGTCGAGGTGCGCGCGCGAGAGCGGCGTCCGCTCGGCCGTGGCCTGGACCTCGACGAGCCCGCCGTCGCCGGTCATGACGACGTTCGCGTCGACCTCGGCGGTCGAGTCCTCGGAGTAGTCGAGGTCGAGCAGCGGCGTGCCGTCGACGATCCCGCACGAGACCGCCGCCAGGCTGCCGGTGAGCGGCGCGCGCTCGAGCTTCCCCTCGGCGACGAGCCGCTGGAACGCGAGCTCGAGCGCCACGTAGCCGCCGGTGATCGACGCGCAGCGCGTCCCGCCGTCGGCGGTCAGCACGTCGCAGTCGATGTAGACGGTGCGCTCGCCGAGCGCGGCGAAGTCGACGACGCCGCGGAGCGAGCGGCCGATCAGCCGCTGGATCTCGACCGTGCGGCCATCGGCGCGGCCCTTGGTGATGTCGCGCGCCTTGCGGTCGCCGGTCGACGCGGGCAGCATCCCGTACTCCGCGGTCACCCAGCCGGAGCCGCGGCCGGCCATCCAGCGCGGGACCGACTCCTGGATCGACGCGGTGCAGATCACGCGGGTCTCGCCGCAGGAGATCAGCGCCGAGCCGGTCGCCGTGGCGACGAAGCCGGGCTCGATCGTCACCGGCCGGAGATCGCCCGCGCCGCGGCCGTAGGAGCGCTCGCGGGTCGTGCCCGCCGTCGTCGTCATGCGGCCACCGTCCCGCCCAGCGGCGCCCCGATCGCCACGCGGCCGACCTCGCCGAGCGGCAGCTGGAGGAAGCGCGTGCCCTGCGCCTGGAAGCCGACCGGGTCGCCGGTGCAGAGGAAGCCGTAGCGGCCCTCGGCGCGGCCGGGGCTGTCGAGGCCGCGCGTCCCGAGCACGTGCTCGACCTGGCGCGCGAGCGGCGCGCCCGACGTGACGATCGTGGTCTCCGGCCCGAGCATCCGCTGGATGATGGGGCGCACGAGCGGATAGTGCGTGCAGCCGAGGATCACGGTGTCGACGCCGGCGTCGCGCAGCGGCGCGCAGTACGTCCGCACCTCGTCGACGAGCGCGTCGTCGATCGTCCCCGACTCGATCCGCATCGCGAGATCGCCGCACGACACCGAGACGACCTCGACGAACGGGTCGATCGCGGCGATCGCCCCGGCGTACGCGCCGGTCGCGACGGTCGCCGGGGTGCCGAGCACGCCGACCTTGCCGCGCCGCGTCGCGGCGACGGCCTGGACCGCGGCGGGCTGGACCACGCCCGAGCACCTCGACCCCGAGCGTCGTCTGCATCAGCCGCTCGCGCAGCGCCGGGAGCGCCGCCGCGGTGGCCGAGTTGCAGGCCACCACGAGCAGCTTGATCCCGCGCGCGATCAGCTCCTCGGCGATCTCGAGCGCGAACGCCTGCAGCTGCTCCGGCGCGCGCGAGCCGTACGGCAGCCGCGCGGAGTCCGCGAGGTACACGTAGTCCTCGTGCGGCAGCCGCACGAGCAGCTCGTGCAGCACGGTCAGCCCGCCGACGCCGGAGTCGAACACCCCGACCGGCCGCCGGCGCACCTCGTCCGGGGCGACGATCATGGTCGCTGAGTCTGGCACGCGGCGCGGGCGGCACCCGGCCACGCGGCCGCCCGCGCGCGCCCGCCGCCGCCGCGCCCGCTGCGGGCGTCCGGAGCGCGCACGCCGCTACTTCCCCTCGCCGACCGTGTCGATCGCGCCCTTCAGCTTCTT
Organism: uncultured Solirubrobacteraceae bacterium; assembly: GCA_963791405.1. GTDB lineage: Bacteria > Actinomycetota > Thermoleophilia > Solirubrobacterales > Solirubrobacteraceae > DASQMT01. The sequence continues at coordinate 188,359 of CAWBSJ010000001.1, forward strand.
GATCACGGCCTCGGCGATCGTCGAGTCCTTGAGGCCGCCGCTCGCCTTGACCACGCCCGCGAGGATCACCGCGACCAGCAGGATCAGGCCGACGTACTCGACCGTGCCCTGCCCGCGGGCGTCGCGGCCCGCCCGGGCGAGCGCCGCGTGCCGCGTCGCCCGCCGCCCGCATGAGCGCCGCGTGCGCCCTTCCCTGCCATCCGTAGAGCCTGTGCACCGCTGACCTCCCGGTCGTCGCCGACCTCCGCCGTCCTGTGGGCGGAGCCTGCGCCGATCCTCGGGGGCGCGACGGAACGGCTCCAGACGTGTTGGTGACGAGAGTGCGCCAGGTGTGTGACGAAAGTACGCTCGGGACGGTGCGCGCGCTCGTCGTGACGAACATGTGGCCGTCGGGCGACGCACCCCAGCGCGGCAGCTTCGTGCGCGACCAGGTCGACGCGCTGCGCCGCCGCGGCGACGTCGAGGTCGACGTCTTCGCGTTCCCCTCGGGCCCCCGCGCGCTGCTCCGCGCGGCGGCGACGATCCGGCGCCGCACCCGCGCCGGGGCGCCCTACGACGTCGTCCACGCCCACTTCGGCCTCTCGGCGCTGCCCGCGCTCGCCGCCCGCCGCGGCCCCGTCGTCGTGACGCTCCACGGCAACGACCTGTTCGTCCGCCGCTCGCGCCTCGCCACGCGCGCGCTGCTCCCGTTCACGGCGCTCCCCGCCGCCGTCTCGCGCGCGTTCAGCCGCAACCTCCGCGGCGCCGGGACCCGCCGCCGCGTCGCCGTGCTGCCGATGGGCATCGCGCTCGACCGCTTCCGCCCGATCCCGCGCGCGGAGGCGCGCGAGCGGCTCGGGCTGGACCCGGCCGGCCCGTACCTGCTCTTCCCGCACGACCCGTCGCGCCCGCTGAAGCGGTTCGACCGCGCGCTGCGAGGCGGCCGGCGACGTCCCGCTGCTGCAGCTCGGGCCGCGTCCCGCCCGCGGAGGTCCCGTACTGGATCAACGCCGCGAACGCCGTCCTCGTCCCGTCCGAGGACGAGGGCTTCGGGCTGTCCGCGATCGAGGCGCTCGCGTGCGACGTGCCGGCGCTCGGCGACGCCGGTGGGGATCCACGCGGTCGCGCTGCACGGCGTCGAGGGCGCGTTCTGCGAGGAGTGGGACCGCGAGCGCTGGCGCGCGGCGCTCGCGCCGCTGGTCGCGGCGCCCGACCCGCGGGTCGACGGGCGCGCGCGGGCCGAGCTGTTCTCCGCCGACCGGATGGCCGACCGCGTGGTCGAGGCCTGGCGCGCCGATCGTCCGGGAACGGGGAGCGCCGCGCGAGAACCGCTGGAGAGCGGCCTATACTCGGCGGTTCGAGCGCATCGGCGACCGCGCTCGGCACCGACCATGAGCGGACTCCTGCGACGCATGAAGCGCTCGCGCCCCGCCGACGCCGGCGAGCCCCCTGTGGAGGGCACGGCCGCCGCGCCGGAGGGTGGCGCGGCACCCCAGGGCGAAGCCGCCGCGACGCCCGGCGCCGCGACGCCCGCCGAGGGCGACGCCCCGCGCGCCTGGCTGACGCCGAGCGAGCCCGAGCAGCCTGGCGCCGGCGCCGGCGGCCGAGGCGGCCACGCCGGAGCCGAAGCAGCCCGAGGCGCCCAAGCCGGTGCTCGTCGCCAACCCCGACACGCCGGCCGGGCTGGCGCTGGAGGACCAGACCAGGCCGCGCCCGCCGGCCGGCCGGCGCGGCCGCCTGCGGCGCCGGCTGCGCTACCTGCGCCGCGCCCGCGAGCTGATGCTGCGCGACCTCGGCGGACTGCTCTACGAGGTGCACCGGAGCGGCGGCGGCGACGTCGCGGCGCACGCCACGGTCCTGACGACGAAGGTCCAGCGGATCTCCGGCCTCGACGCCGAGGCCCACGCGCTCGAGACCGCGCTCGCCTCGCCGCGCCCCGAGGCGCTCGTGTTCGAGCCGGGGATCGGCGGGACGTGCCCGAACTGCGGCGAGCTGTTCAGCAGCGCCGCCCGCTTCTGCGCGAACTGCGGCGCCTCCGTGACGGATCTCCCCGCGCCGGCCGCGCCGGCCGGGCAGCTCGCGATGGACGTCGAGGCCGCGATGCCGACGCCGGCGCCGACGATCCACCCGCTCACCGCGCCCGAGCGCCGGCGGTTCTGGCACAAGGTCATCCCCAAGGGCGGGGGCACGCCCGGCGAGCCGGCTCCCGCGGACGACGCGACCCGGGTCATCGCCCCGGAGGGCGAGCCGTCCGCCGAGGCGCCCGCGACGACGCCCGCGCTGCCCGTCACCACGCCGCGCGCGGACGCGCCGGCCGCGAGCCGGCGAGGCGAGGCGCCCGCCGGCGCGGCGGACGCGCCGGCGCCGAGGCGCCCGCCGCCGAGGCGCCGGCCGAGCCGAGCGCGGAGGCGCAGCCCGAGCCGCGCGGAGCCGCAGGCGGCGCGGAGCCGAGCGGCCGACGCGGAGCCCGAGCGGACCGACGCGGAGCCGGAGACGCCGGCCGCGGAGCGACGCCCGAAGCGCCCGCCGGCGAGCGGACCGAGGTCGACCCCGAGCACAGCAACGGCCGCACCGACCGCGCGCCCTCCGACCTCTCCGACACCGACCCGCTCGTCACGCGGAGGCGCTCGTGAGCACCGAGGGCCCGCAGACCGGCGTCGCCGAGCCGCCCGCGGCGACCGTCCAGCCGCCGCCTGAGGCGCAGCAGCCGCCGCCGCAGCCCCAGCAGCGCCACTGCCCGCGCTGCGGCGCGACGATGACCGACGCGCAGGAGTGGTGCCTGAACTGCGGCGCCGCCGTCGGCACGCGGATCGTCGCCGCCCCCGGCTGGCGCGTCCCGATCATCGTCACCGCGCTGCTCGGGATCGTCGGCGCGATCGCGATCGCGATCGCGATCATCCAGCTCGCCGACGACACGGGCCAGGTCACCGAGCCCGGCACCGCCCAGGTCAGCCCGACGCCCTCGGCGGTCGCGCCGACCCCGACGCCCGGCGCGGAGGTCACCCCCGCGCCGACGATCCCCGAGGCGAGCGGCCAGTCGACCCCGGAGCCGACGCCGAGCGCCACGCCGTCCAGCACGCCGGAGCCGACGTCGACGCCCGACGCGAACACCGGCGCGATCGGCGAGTGGCCCGCCGGCCAGTCCGGCTGGACGGTCGTGCTCGCGTCGAAGTCGTCCGAGTCGGCCGCCCGCGACAGCGCGGAGGGCTACCAGGCCGACGGGATCCCGGACGTCGGGCTGCTCAACTCCGACGACTACGCCAGCCTGAACCCCGGCTACTGGGTCGTCTTCTCCGGCGAGTACGACTCGCAGTCCGAGGCGAGCGCCGCGCTCGACGGCGTCGACGCCAAGGACGCCTACATCCGCCGCATCGACCCGAACTGACCGGGCCAGTACGCGGCGAGCCGCTCGGCGGCCGCGCGTGCGAGCGGATCGACGGCGAGCTCGACCGGCGCCGGCACGTCCGGCGCGCCCAGCACCGGCACGACCGCGGCCATCGACGAGGCCAGCGCCGACACGGAGTACCCGCCCTCGAGCACCAGCCCGATCGGCGCGCCGACCGCCGCGCACGCCCGCCGCATCGACGCCGTCATCCCGGCGAAGCCCGCCTCGGTCAGCGTGCACGACGCGAGCGGGTCCGCGGCGTGCGCGTCGAAGCCCGCCGAGAGCAGGACCAGCTCCGGCTCCCACCCGAGCACGAGCGGCGCCACGACGTGCTCCACGAGCGACCCGTGGACCGCGTCGCCCGACCCGCCCGGCACCGGCAGGTTCACGGTGAAGCCCTCCCCCGGCCCCGATCCGACGTCGGACGCCGGCCCGGTCCCCGGATACAGCGGCGACTCGTGGATCGACACGAACAGGACGGACGGATCGGCGTGGAAGATGTCGTTCGTCCCGTTGCCGTGGTGGACGTCCCAGTCGAGGATCAGCACCCGCGACACGCCGTGCTCGGCGCGCGCGTGCGCCGCGGCCACCGCCACGCTGTCGAAGAAGCAGAACCCCATCGCCCGGTCGCGCTCGGCGTGGTGCCCGGGCGGCCGCAGCGCCGAGACGCCGCAGGGCGCGCCGTCGCCCAGCAGCGCGTCGACCAGCCCGACCGCGCCGCCCGCGGCGCGGAGCGCCGCCTCGTACGTCCCGGCCACGACGCTCGTGTCCATGTCGATCGCGCCGCCGCCGCGCGCCGACAGCTCGGCGATGTGGTCGACGTGCGCAGAGCGCGTGCACGCGCGCCAGCTGGTCGCGGGTCGCCCGCGGCGCCTCGACCCGCTCCCACCCGAACCAGCCGTGGCGCTCCAGCTCCTCCTCGAGCCCGGCGATCCGCGCCGGCCGCTCCGGATGGCCGGGGATCTCGTGGGCGAGCCCGGCGTCGTGGCGGAACCAGGGTGGCGGCACGCCGGTACCGTACCCGCCGTGCCCGAGGCCCCACCCACCGACCTCGTGGTGGTCGGCGCCGGCGCCGCGGGCCTCTTCGCCTCGCTGACGGCGGCGCGCGAGGGCGCCCGCGTCACGCTGGTCTCCGCCCGCCCGCTCGCCGAGACCGCGTCCTACTGGGCGCAGGGCGGCCTGGCCGCCGCGCTCGCGGCGGACGACAGCCCGGAGCTGCACCTGGAGGACACGCTGATCGCGGGCCGCGACCTCGTCCGCCGCTCCGCCGCCGAGGTGCTGTGCGACGAGGCGCCCGCCCGCTTCGCCGAGCTCGAGGGCTACGGCGTCCGCTTCGACGTCGACCGCAACGGCGAGCTCGCGCTCGGGCTGGAGGGCGGGCACCGCAAGCGCCGCGTCGTCCACGCGGGCGGCAGCGCGACCGGCCGCCGGATCCTGCGCCAGCTGGCGGACGCGGTCGTCGCCGAGGACGCGATCGACGTGCTCGCGGGGCGCCGCGTGCGCGCGCTCCTGCCCGGCGCCGACGGGCGGATCGGCGGGGTCGCGACCGACGACGGCCGGACGATCGCCGCGCGTGCCGTGATCCTCGCCAGCGGCGGCGCCGCCGCGCTGTGGCGCCGCACCACGAACCCGCCCGGCTCCTACGGCTCGGGGCTGATGCTCGCCCGCGCCGCCGGCGCCGAGCTCGCCGACCTCGAGTTCGTGCAGTTCCACCCGACCGCGGTGGTGGGGATCGAGGGCCGCGAGGGCTTCCTCGTGACCGAGGCGATCCGCGGCGAGGGCGCGACCCTCCACGACGCGGCCGGCGAGCGCTTCGTCGACGAGCTGGAGCCGCGCGACGCGGTCGCGAAGGCGATCCACAAGCTGCTCGTCGAGACCGGCGCGCCCGCCGTCTACCTCGACATGACCGCGATCGATCCCGGCCGCTTCCCCAACGTCGTGGACGCCCTGCGCGAGGCCGGCCTCGATCCCGCCACGGAGCGGATCCCCGTCTCCCCCGCGAGCCACTACGTGATGGGCGGGATCACCACCGACCTCGACGGGCGGAGCACCGTCGCCGGGCTCTACGCGGTCGGCGAGGCCGCCTGCACCGGCCTGCACGGCGCGAACCGGCTGGCCTCGAACTCGCTCAGCGAGTGCTTCGTGTTCGGCCGCCGCGCGGCGCTCGCGGGGCTCGGCGACCCCGCCCCGGCCGGCGCGCTCGCGCCCCCGCCCGACGAGGACCTGGCGCCCGCCCCGAGCCGCGAGACCCGCCACGCGATGTGGCGCGAGGCCGGGCTGGAGCGGACCGCCGAGGGCCTCCGCCGCCTGCTCGGGGACCCGCATCCGCTGGCGCGGCTCGTGGCCGCGTCGGCCCTCGCCCGCGAGGAGAGCCGCGGCGCCCACGCGCGCGCCGAGTTCCCCGTCGCGGACCCCGCGCTGGACCTCCACCACAGCGTGCTGCCGGCGGGCGCCGCCACCCCGGCGCACGTCTCGTGGACATGAGCGTACCCAGCTTAATCTGAACTCAACATAGGTCGTTTCGGCGTCTTCATGCGGCGGCGGGATGCTCCGCTCCGCGGGGGCCGGGAAGCGCCTCCGAGGGAGCCAGACCCAGGGGGACCGACCATGTACCAGATCAGCCGCTCGATCTACCGAGAACTCGAGGCGGACATCATCGAGGACCGCGCCCACGCGGACGGTCCGACCAACCACGAGCGCGTCCTGCACGCCTGCGAGGCGGCGGTGCACCGGCTGACGACCGACCGGCACTACTTCGCCCGCCCGTCGCGGACGCTGTTCAACGACATCCGCGCGTTCTTCCCGATGTCCGCGCAGCTCCACGTCTATCGCGTCGTCGACCGCTACCTCGGCTTCGCCGGCCGAGTACCTGGCGACGCGCCCGACCGCGGTCCTGGAGCTGACCGGCCAGAAGCTCGACTGCCGCGCGACGACCCGCAAGGGCACGCCGTGCCAGCGGATGCCGCTCCCGCGCAACGGCTACTGCCCGTCGCACCAGCACCTCGTCGAGACCGAGGAGATCCTCGCCGCCGCGTAGATTTCGCGCCCATGCTCCTGGGCGTCGACGTCGGCGGCACCTTCACGGACGCCGTCGTCGCCGCCGGGGGCCGGCTGGTCACGGCCAAGGCGCCGACGACGCCGGAGGACCAGTCGGAGGGCGTGCTCGCCGCCGTCGAGGCGGCGCTGGAGAAGGCCGGCGCGGACGCCGAGGAGGTCGAGGCGTTCGCGCACGGCACGACCGTGGCGACCAACGCGCTGCTGGAGGGCGACGGCGCGCGCACCGTGCTCGTCGCCACGCAGGGCTTCGAGGACGTCGTCGAGCTGGGCCGCCAGGCGCGCGCCGACCTCTACCGGCTGTGCGCGGCGCACCCGGCGCCGCTCGTCCCGCCCGACCGGCGCGTCGGCGCGCGCGAGCGGATGACGCCCGACGGCCCGGAGACGCCGCTCGCGGACCCCGCGGCGCTCGCGCGGGAGATCGCGGAGCTGGATCCCGAGGCGGTGGCGGTCTGCCTGCTGCACGCCTACCGCCACCCCGAGCACGAGCAGGCGCTCGGCGCGGCGCTGGCGGAGGAGCTCCCGGACGTCCACGTCTCGCTCAGCCACGAGGTCGTCGGCACGTTCCGCGAGTACGAGCGCGCGGCGACGACCGAGATCGACGCCGCGCTCTCCCCCCTGCTCTCCGCCTACCTGCGGTCGCTGGCCGAGCGCACGGCCGACGCGGGCCTGCCGACGCCCGACGTCATGCAGTCCTCCGGCGGCCTGGCCACGCTCGACCAGGCCCGCGCGCACGCCGCGCTGACCGTGCTCTCGGGCCCGGCCGGCGGCGCCGCCGGCGCGGCCTGGGCCGCGCTCGCCTCCGACGAGCCGGACGCCCTCTGCTTCGACATGGGCGGGACGTCGTGCGACGTCTGCGTGATCGAGGACGGGAGCGCCCGCGAGACCGGCAGCCGGCCCGTCGGCGGCCGCCCGATCGCGCTGCCGATGCTCGACCTCCACACGGTCGGCGCCGGCGGCGGCTCGATCGCCTGGCGCGACGCGGGCGGCGCGCTGCGCGTCGGCCCGCGGAGCGCCGGCGCCCGTCCCGGGCCGGCCGCCTACGGCCACGGCGGCGAGGAGCCGACCGTCACCGACGCCAACGTCGTCCTCGGCCTGCTCGGCACCGGCTCGGCGCTCGCCGGGTCGATCGAGCTCGACGCCGACGCGGCGCGCGCCGCGGTCGGCGGCCTCGCCGAGCGCGCTCGGGCTCGAGCTGCTCGAGTGCGCCGAGGGGATCCGCCGCGTCGCGAACGCGGAGATGGTCCGCGCGCTGCGCGTGATGTCCGTCGAGCGCGGCGTCGACCCGCGCGACCTTGCGCTGCTCGCCTTCGGCGGCGCCGGCCCGCTCCACGCGGTCGCGATCGCGGAGGAGCTCGGGATGACCCGGATCCTCTGCCCGCGCGCGTCCGGCGTGCTCGCGGCGCTCGGCCTCGTCGTCTCCGAGCGCCGCCGCGACGCCCAGCGCAGCGTCCTGCTCGGCGGCGACGACCTGACGGCGGAGGCGCTGCGGGAGGCGATCGCCGCGCTGGCCGAGCGCGCGGGCGAGGGCGAGCTGCGCGTCCGCGCCGACCTGCGCTACCGCGGCCAGGCGTTCGAGCTCTCGGTCGACGCCGACGAGGAGCCGGACCCGGACGACCTGCGCGAGCGGTTCGCCGCCGCGCACGAGCAGGCGTACGGCTACCGCGACGACGAGGGCGACATCGAGCTGGTGACGCTGCGGGTGACCGCGACCGAGCCCGGCCCGGACGTCGACGCCGCCGCCGCGGGCGCGGCCGGGGCGGGTGCGGAGACCGGCACGCGCAGCGCGTGGTTCGACGGCGAGGAGCACGAGGCGGACGTGCTGACCGGCGAGCCCGAGCCCGGCACCGAGGTCGAGCGGGCCGGCGATCTGCGAGCTGCCCGAGGCCACGCTGGCCGTCCCGCCCGGCTGGGCCGGCCGCGTCGAGGACTCGGGCACGATCCGGCTGGAGCCGAGCGAAGCGGTGACGAGCATGGAAGCGGTCGCGAGAGGCGCGCGGTCACGCTCCGCGTGGTCTCCGGCGCCCTGCGCGCCGCCTGCGAGGAGATGGGCGCGGTGCTGATCCGCGCCGCGCACAGCGCCAACATCAAGGAGCGCCGCGACGCGTCCTGCGCGCTGTTCGACGCCGCCGGCGCGATGGTCATGCAGGCGGAGCACATCCCCGTCCACCTCGGCGCGATGCCCGCCGCCGTCGAGGCGGTGGTGGACGAGGACCACGAGCCGGGCGTGTCCTGGGTCCTCAACGACCCGTACCGCGGCGGCACCCACCTGCCCGACATCACCGTCATCACGCCCGCCTTCGCCGACGACGGCACGCTGCTCGGCTTCGCGTCCAACCGCGCGCACCACGCCGACGTCGGCGGCCCGACGCCCGGCAGCATGCCCGCCGACTCGACCACGCTGGAGGACGAGGGCGTGGTGATCGAGCCGCGCCGGCTCGACGCCGACGCGATCGAGGAGCTCGTCGAGCAGATGCGCCAGCCGTCGCAGCGCCGCGCCGACCTGCGCGCGCAGCTCGCCGCCAACCGCACCGGCGTCGAGCGGCTGCGCGAGCTGCACGACCGCGGCGGCCTGCAGGACGCGATGGCGGAGACGATCGACTACGCCGAGCGGCGGATGCGCGCCTGCCTGGAGGAGCTCGACGACGGCGAGCGCAGCGCGGAGGACGTGCTGGAGGCGCGCGAGGGCGACCTCGCGCTGAAGCTGACGGCGACGATCGCGGGCGACGAGCTGACGCTCGACTTCACCGGCTCGGCCGAGCAGCACGAGGGCAACCTGAACTGCCCGCTGTCGGTCACCCGCAGCGCGTGCTGGTTCGCCGTCCGCGTGCTCACCGACCCCGACATCCCGCCCACCGCGGGCGCCTACCGGCCGGTGAAGGTGATCGCGCCCGAGGGCTCGCTGCTCAACGCCCGCCCGCCCGCCGCGGTCGTGGCCGGCAACGTCGAGACGTCGAGCCGCGTCGCCGACCTCGTCCTCGCCGCCTTCGGGCGCGCGCTCGGGCAGGGCACGATGAACAACCTCACGCTCGGCTCGGACGCGTTCACCTACTACGAGACGCTGGGCGGCGGCCAGGGCGCGTGCGCGGACGCGGACGGGCCGAGCGGCGTCCACGTGGCGATGTCGAACACGCTGAACACCCCGGTCGAGGCGCTCGAGCTGGAGTTCCCGCTGCGGGTGACGGAGTACGCGATCCGGCGCGGCTCGGGCGGCGACGGCGAGCACCGCGGCGGCGACGGCGTGGTGCGCGAGCTGGAGGCGCAGGCGGAGATGACGTTCTCGATCCTGTCCGAGCGCCGCCGCCACGCGCCGCCCGGCGCGGCGGGCGGCGAGCCCGGCGCGCGCGGGCGCAACCTGCTCGACGGGGAGGCGCTCGAGCCGAAGGCGAGCGGTAGCCTGCGGCCCGGACAGCGACTGAGGATCGAGACGCCGGGAGGTGGCGGATTTGGCTGAGCCCGTGGGGTTCGTCGGACTGGGGATCATGGGCTCGCGGATGGCGGCCAACCTGGCGCGCGCCGGGCACGAGGTCGCGGTCTACAACCGCACCGCGGAGAAGGCGCAGGCGTTCGCCGACGAGCACGGCGGCCGCGTCGCCGCGTCGCCGCGCGAGGCCGCCGAGGGCGCGGCCGCGGTGATCACGATGGTCGTCGACGGCCCCCAGGTCGAGGCGATCCTGCTCGGCGAGGACGGCGCCGCGGAGGGCGCCGCCGAGGGCACGCTGTTCATCGACTGCACGACGACCGCGCCGGCCGACGCCGAGCGGATCGGCGCCGCGCTCGCCGAGCGCGGCATGGGCTTCCTCGACGCGCCCGTCTCCGGCTCCTCGCCGAAGGCGGAGGACGGCACGCTGACGATCATGGCCGGCGGCGCGCAGGCGGACTTCGACCGCGCGCGGCCGTACTTCGAGGCGATGGGCGAGAAGATCCTGCACGTCGGCCCGCTCGGGCACGGGCAGACCGTCAAGGTGATCTCGAACGCGGTCGGCGCGACGAACGCGGCGACGCTCGCCCAGGCGCTCGTGGTCGGCAAGGCCAGCGGCGTCGACCTCGGCGCGCTCGTCGACGTGCTCGGCGCGAGCGCGGCCGCGTCGACGATGGTGACGCTGAAGGCGGAGCCGATGGTCGCCCACGACTACACGCCGCTGTTCCGGCTCGACCACATGCTCAAGGACATGGGCATCGCGCTCGAGACGAGCGCCGCCGCCGGCGCGCCGTTCCCGTCCGCCGCGCTCGCCCGCGAGCTCTACCTCGCCGCGCAGAACCGCGGCCTCGGCGACGAGGACTTCGCGGCCGTGCTCGAGGCGGTCGAGGGCCTCGCCGGCGTACGCCTCTGACGCAGCGTCAGCAGAGCGCCCTTGTATGTCAGCAGAACCCGTTGATTTGCAGGGGAATTATGGGATTGCGGCCGTTTGTGCTTACTATGTGACGGTCCGTCAGGCCGCCTGGATGCGCCGCATGTTTGCGGGCCGCGGATCGCAGGTAGGTAGGACTCTCTCTTCCCGACTTTCACCCCTATGCCGATCGCTTTCAAGGAATGGGCCGTCACGGTGCGCGCACTCGCAGAGGGCGAGCAGCTCGTCACCCTCCGCAAGGGGGGCATCCGTGAGCCCGGCAAGCACTTCTCGCTCGACCACGAGCGCTTCTTCCTCTACCCGACGTTCGACCATCAGCGGCGCGACCTGGTGCGCGAGTCGCACCAGCCGGAGCTGCGCCGGGCGCTCGAGGAAGGGGTCTGGGCCGACGGCGAGCCGCCGGCCCACGCGCTCGGGATCGACGGCGGGATCTCCCAGCCCGACCGCGTGCGGATCCGCGCCTGGGCCGAGGTCGCGAACGCCTGGACGGTGACCGACCGCCGCTCGGTCGACGCCCTGTCCCCGTTCTACGTCTGGACGCCGGACTACGCCGAGAAGCGGCTGGCCTGGAAGCGGCGCCACCCGCTCCACGTGCTGCTGCTCCGCACCTACCGGATCCCGCGCCCCGTGACCGTCAAGGTGCGCGACGACCACGGCGGCTGCCGCTCGTGGCTCGAGATCACCCGCGACCTCCCGTTCGAGGGCACCCCGGTGCTGTCCGACGAGGAGTTCGACCGGGCCTCCGAGGAGATCACGAGCCTGATCGAGACCGGCGGCGTGCCGGCCTACGCCTAAGCCGCTCGTCGCGGCTTGGCCTGGCTCGAGACCGCCTCCGAGACCTTCCTCGCCCGCCACGACGAGCGTGACGCGCCCGACGTCGGGCGCGTCCTGGCGCAGCTGGAGTACACCCGCGGGCGGCTCGACGCCCGGTTCCCGCGCACGCTCGGCGAGCTGATCGTCGTCATCCACGGCAGCGCCGCGCAGCTCGACGCCGCGCAGCCCTGGCTGCCCGTGCAGCGGCGGATGACCGCGGCGGCGGGCCGCCGCTACCTCGTCGGCTGGCCGGGCGAGGGCGAGCTGCACGTGCTCGCGCCGCGGCTCCTCGCGCAGCGCGCCTCGAACGTCGAGGGCTCGCTCGAGCTGCTGATGCTGGCGCCGGCGGCGCTGCTCGCGCGCCGCTACGTGGCCGCCAACCACCGCGGCATGCCGCCGCCGTTCGGCCCGCGCAGCTTCGCGCGCTGGATCCGCTGGGCGTGGCTGCTGGAGGGCGCCGGGGCGTACTTCTCCGGCCAGACCGCGCACCTGCGGCCGGCCGTCGGCCGGCGGCTGCGCGAGGCCGGGACGCCGTCGTTCCCGCCCGGCACGCGCGACGCGACGCTCCTCGGCGGGACGGTGTTCGACCTGCTCGCGGCCGAGGAGGGCGACCGTGCGTGCGTGGCGCTCGCCTGCGGCCCGCACCGCGACGGCCCGAAGAGCGCGCTGCGGACCGCGTTCGGCGGCCGCGCCGTCCGCCACACGGAGGCGGCCTGGCGGTCGCACCTGGCCCGGATGGCCGAGGGCGGGCCGCGGACGCGCCGCGTGCGGCGCGAGCGGCCGTGACCGAGTCGGTCTTCGCCCCGCGCTACCGGGCGATGAGCATCGGCGTGCTCATGAGCGTGACGATCGTCGCGTTCCAGGCGCTCGGGGTCGGGACGATCATGCCGGCCGCGGCGCGCGAGCTGGGCGGGCTCGAGCACTACGGCTGGGCGTTCAGCGCGTTCATGCTCGCGAGCCTGCTCGGGACCGTGGCCGCCGGCCAGGCGACCGATCGCTCCGGCCCGGTCGGCGGCTACGTCGCCGCGCTCGCGGCGTTCGCCGCCGGCTGCGTGCTGGCCGCGGTCGCGGACCACTGGGCGGTCCTGCTCGCGGGCCGCGCGCTGGAGGGCGCCGGGGCGGGCGCGCTGATCGTGGTGACCTACGCGTCGTCGAGCCGCGCGTACCCGCCGGAGATGTACGGGCGGATGCTCGCGCTGATGTCCTCGGCGTGGGTGCTGCCGTCGCTCGCCGGGCCCGCGGTCGCCGGGTTCGTCGCCGACCACGCGTCGTGGCGCTGGGTGTTCGTCTTCCTGCTGCCGTTCCTGCCGATCGCGATCGCGCTCACGCTGCCGGGGCTGCGGGCCCTGCCCGCCCCGGGGGCGGCGCCGCGCCCCGCGCCGGCTCGGCGCGGCGCTCGCGCTCGCCGCCGGGACCGGCGTCTTCCTCGCCGCGCTCGAGCTCGAGGCGGCGTGCGCTGCTCGTCCTGCTCGCGGCCGCCGGCCTGGCCGTCGCGCTGCCGGCGCTGCGGTCGCTGCTGCCCGCCGGGACGCTGCGCGCCGCGCGCGGGCTCCCGTCCGGCGTCGCGGTCCGCGGGCTGCTCGCCGTCGGCTTCCTCGGCTGCGACGCGTTCATGCCGCTCGCGCTGACCGAGCTGCGCGGCTTCAGCGTCTCGCAGGCCGGGCTGGTGATCAGCGCGGCCTCGCTCAGCTGGAGCCTCGGCGCCTACCTGCAGGCGCGCCGCGACCGCGCCGACGACGGCGCCGGCCGGCCGCAGCGGGCGCGCGTCGGGCTGGCGGTGCTGCTCGCCGGGATCGCCATCGCCGGCGCGGGCGTGCTCGACGAGGCGGTGCCGATCGCCGTGGCGATCGGCGGCTGGATGATCGCGGGGCTGGGGATCGGGATCGGCTACTCGTCGGTCGGCGCGCTCGTCCTCTCGCAGGCGGGCGGCGGCGAGGAGGGCATCGTGTCGGCCGCGCTCCAGCTGTCCGAGACGATCGCCGTCGCGCTCTTCACCGGCATCGGCGGCGCGCTGATCGCGCTCGGCATCGACCGCGGCTGGGACGCGGCGATCGCGCTGGGGCTCGTCTTCGCCGCCGGCGCGGCGACGACGATCGCCGGCCTGCGTCGCCGGGCGCCGCGTGGTCGCCTAGCCGACGATCGCCGAGATCACGCCCGCGGCGACGAAGAGCACGACCAGGGCCGCGAGGCCGAACGCGAGCGCGCGGACCCAGAGCGGCGCGGGCCGGCGCACGCGCGCCACCGGCGGGCGCGTGCCGAGGACCTCGCGCGCCACGGCCTCGCCGCCGGCGGGCGCGAGGATGTCGCGCGGCCCCATGGCGAGGAAGTCGGGCACGTCGAAGCCGCCGGAGCGGCGGACCAGCGACGGCACGCCGGCCTCGAGCAGCAGGCCCTGGAGCAGCTCGGCCTCGGGCTGGTTCTGCGCGGTCGCGACGCGCACGAGCTCGCCCTCCGCGTAGGGCGGGTGGATCTTGCGCGCCCGGACCGAGCGCGGCGTCCTCGCGCGGCGCGAGCCCCTCGCCCTGGCGCGTGCACGAACGGCGAGCCGCAGCGCGGGCAGAACCGCTCGGTCAGCGCGCCGCCGGTGCCGCACGCCGGGCACACGAGCGGCGCGGGCACGTCAGCCCTCCTCGACCTCGAGCGGCGCCTCGGAGACCTTGCCGTCGACGATCCGCCACGTGCGCACGTCGTCGTGACCCGGGTCCTTGACCCCGACGATCACGTACAGCGCGTCGGGATAGAAGGCGAGGTTGATGTCGGTCTGCGAGGGGAGCGGATCGGACCGCGTGTGCGAGTGGTAGATCGCCCCCACGTCGAGCTCGGCGTCGTCGAGCGCCTCGAAGACGGCGAGCTGGTCCTTCGGGTCCATCTCGTAGCGGAGCGGGCTCGCGGCGGCGTTCCGGACGGGGAACACCTCGACCGCCGCCCCGTCGCGCGCGCCGACGATGCCGCAGCACTCGTTCGGCGCCTCGTCCCGGGCCTGGGCGACGATCCGGTCGAGCATCGAGCGAGCGATCCGCATGCGGCCGCGGACGCTACCAGGGGTCCCGCGTGGTGCTGCTAGGCGCGCTCGGAGGTCGAGCTCTTGAGCGTCGTGACCTCGTCGTCGTCGTCGTCCTTGTCATGGCCGCTGATGGCGTCCTTGAACTCGCGCATCCCGTTGCCGATCGACTTCCCGACCTCGGGCAGCCGCTTCGGACCCAGGATGACGAGGGCGATGACGAGCACGATCACAAGCTCGAGCGGACCGACGTTGAATGGCATGGCTCTCCGCGTCCCTTCGATGGGTTCTCAGTCAGGGTATCGGCTCACAGGCCGTTTTCGAAAGCTCGGGTGGGCGGGCGGCCGAGCTCCGAGCGCAGCACCACGAGGTGCTGCGCCGCGCCGCCCATGACCATCCCCGCCGTGCGCAGGATGTCGACGGCGTGTAGTCGGCGCGCCAGGATCTGGTGCCCGGCGATCGCCGCGCCCTCGAGCTCGGCGAGCTGCTCGAGGGCCGCCCGCGGGCGGTCGCCGCGGACCGCCGGCAGCAGCTCGTCGACGTCGGCGTCCGAGGCGTGGATGCGGACCGGGACGGTCAGGGCGAGCAGCATCGTCGCGAAGGCCGCGGCGTGCTCCTGCTCCTGGCCGGCGAAGCGCTCCGCGCGGTCGCGCTGCCCGCCGGTCAGCGGCCCGTCCGCGGCGGCGGCGTAGGCGAGCGCGCCGAGCTGCTCGACCCAGAGCGCGGTCTCGACCAGGCCCGCGTCGGTGCGCGCGGCGGCGTAGCGCTCGGCGACGGCGGTCGCGACGCTCACGTCACGAACCCCGCGAACGCGTCCGGGACCGGCTCCTGCCCGGCGGCGAGCCGCAGCGCGGCGATCTGCTCCGCCTCGGAGGCGAGGACCTGCATGAGCGCGACCCGGTCGGCCGGGTCGGGCAGCTGCGGGAGGGCCTCGACGAACGTGAACACCGCCTCCTGCTTGCGCGCCAGCGCCGTCGCCAGATCAGCGGTGCCCTGTGCGCGGCGCGCCCCCGCGCCGAGCCGGGCGGCGTGGCGCGCGTCCTGGCGCGCGATCAGCTCGGCGAGCGGGGAGCCGACGACGGGCGCGCCCGCGGCCAGCTCGGCGCGGACGATCCGCTCGCGCACCGCGTCCGCGGGCCGCCGCGCGCCGACCGGCTCGCCGCGCGAGCCGCAGCCCGCGATCCACGCACCTCCGAGCAGCGCCGCGCCGAGGAAGCCCCGGCGCGAGTAACCGCCGGCGCGGAGGCGGGAGGCTGCTCCCAGCCGGGCGCCGAGCTCCGCGACCGTCAGCCGGATCGCTGAGCACCGGCCATCGTTCACCACCAGACGGTGGAGTCCAGGTTCTCGATCTCGTCCACCGGGCGCGTGTAGATGCCGGAGGACAGGTACTTCCAGCCGTCGTCGCAGACGATGAAGACGACGTTGCCCTCGTCGAGCTCGTTCGCGATCCGCACGGCGATCGAGGCGATCGCGCCGGACGAGACGCCCGCGAAGATGCCCTCCTCGTCGAGCAGCTTCCGCGTCCAGACGATCGCGTCGTGGTTGGTGACGAAGATCTTCCGGTCCAGCAGCGAGAGGTCGATGATCGGCGGGATGAAGCCGTCGTCGAGCGAGCGCAGGCCCTGGACCGGCTCGCCCTGCATCGGCTCGGCCGCGACGATCTTGATCGCGTCGCCGTACTCCTCGCGCAGCCGCCGGCCGTTGCCCATCAGCGTGCCGCCGGTGCCGAGCCCGGCGACGAACGCGGCGACGTCGTCGAGCTCCTCGATGATCTCGGGCGCCGTGCCGAAGTAGTGCGCGTTCGGGTTCGCCTGGTTCCCGTACTGGTAGGGCATGTAGTACGAGGCGTCCGCGGCGGCCATCTCCAGCGCCAGCGCGACGGCGCCGTTCGAGCCCTGGTCGCCGGGCGAGTAGACGATCTCCGCGCCGTACATCTGCAGCAGCTGGGTGCGCTCGGGCGTGACGTTGTCGGGCATCACGACCTTGAGCGGATAGCCCTTGTGCGAGCAGATCATCGCCAGCGAGATGCCGGTGTTGCCCGAGGTCGGCTCGAGGATCGTCTGGCCGGGGCGGATCGCGCCCTTCTCCTCGGCGTCCTCGATCAGCGCGCGGGCGACGCGGTCCTTGACGGAGCCGGTCGGGTTGTGCGACTCGAGCTTCGCCCAGATCCGCACGCCGGGCTTGGGCGACAGCCGCTTGAGCTCGACGAGCGGCGTGTTGCCGATCGCCTGGATGATGTCGCCGTAGCGGCCGCCACAGGGCCGGTTTCGCAGCTCTTGCGCCATTGCTTCAGGAAGTGTAGTGCCATCCGCTAGGTGGCGGCGAGGCGCTCGGCGTGCCGCTCCCCGAGCTCTTCGACCTGCGCCAGGAAGGCGACGATCGTGGCCAGCTCGGCGTCGCTGAAGCGCTCGCCGAGCGTGCGCCGCCAGTCGGCCGCGGCCGGGCCCCAGATCGCGTCCGCGCGCGCGTAGAACGCGGGCGTCACCTCGACGATCACCTTGCGCCGGTCGCGCTCGTCGCGGACGCGCCGGGCGTAGCCGGCGCGGTCCAGCCGGTCGATCACCGCCGTCACCGCCCCGGTCGTGAGCCCGGACTCCGTCGCCAGCTCGCCGGCGGTCACGCCGCCCCGGCTCTCGACGATGTTCAGGCAGTGCAGGTCGGTCACGCTGACGCCGAGCCGGGCGGCCGCGAGCTTGTCGAACGCCACGTCGTGGTTGCTCGCCACGCGGTAGCGCGTGATGAGCTCGCCGATCAGATCTTCCTTCGCCTTGGCTTGCATTCCAGGTCTCTTAGTTGCTAAGATTCTTTGTAGCCAAGGAGTCTACCGAAAGGACGGACGTGATGAGCAAGGTCGAGATGAAGCTGGAGCTGATCCCGGTGCCGGTGACCGACGTCGACCGCGCCAAGGCGTTCTACGTCGACCAGGCCGGCTTCACCGCCGATCACGACCACGAGGTGAGCGAGGAGATCCGCTTCGTCCAGCTGACCCCGCCCGGCTCCGCCTGCTCGATCAGCATCGGCCGCGGCCTGACGCCGCTCGAGCCGGGCGAGCTCCAGGGTCTCCAGCTCGTCGTCGAGGACATCGCGGAGGCGCGCGACGCGCTCGCGGGCGGCGGCGTCGAGGTGTCGGAGATCCAGGACTTCCCGTGGGGCCGCTTCGTGTTCTTCACCGATCCGGACGGCAACGGCTGGGCCGTGCAGGAGATCCAGCACTAGCGGCTCGCCGCGCCCGCGGAAGCTGGCGGCGCGCTCGTCCGTTCCCCCTGTGACGAATCCCGTTCACTTCCGGGAGGGGGCGGATGAGCCGTTCGACATTTCGATACGGGGCAGCACTGGCGCTGATGGGCGTCGCGGCCGCCGCGCTGCCGGCGGCGGCCGCGCGCCCAGAACGTCCAGTCGGTGACGCTCGCGGGCGCTCCGGTGGTCGGCGGCACGCTCACCGCGGTGCCCGTGCTCAACCAGCCGGCGGCGGTGCTCGAGTACCGCTGGCAGCGGTGCACGTCGGAGCTGCAGCGCGACTGCGCGCGCATCATGGGCGCGCCCGACCTGCCGATCTACACGGTCGCGGCCGCCGACAAGGACGCCCGGCTGGCGGTGCGCGTGCTCGCGGCGTTCGAGGCCGAGAGCGACGCCGCATGGTCGGCGCTGACCGCGGTGGTCACCGATCCGCTGCCGCCCCCGACGCCGACGCCCACGCCCACGCCGACGCCGACGCCCACGCCGACCCCCACGGCGTCCCCGACGCCCTCGCCCACGCCCGCGCCGACCCCGCGCCCGGACCCCGCGCCGGCGGCGCCCACCGCGGTGTTCACCCAGTCGGGCGGGTCGCCGCCGCCGGCGCTGCGCGCCCCCTCGCCGGCGGTGCCGGCGACGCTGCGCTTCCTGCGGCCGTTCCCCGTCGTGCGCGTGAAGGGACGCCTGGTCGCGGGCGGGGCCGACATCGCGCTGCTGCGCGTCCGGGCGCCCGCGTCGGCGACCGTCGCGGTGCGCTGCGCCGGGCCCGGCTGCCGGCTCGACGCGCGCTACTCCGGCACCACCCGCGTCGGCGCGCTCGAGCGCGTCCTGCGCGCGGGGGCGCGGATCACCGTCCGCGTCATGCGTCCCGGCCGGATCGGCAAGTTCGTGCGACTCGTCATCCGCGACGGGCAGCCCGCCGAAGCGCCGTGACGCCTGCCTGCTCCCGGGCAGCACGAGGCCGGAGCCGTGCCCGGCCGTCTGAGCACCCGCCGCCTCCCCGCGGCCGCCGCGCCGGTGGCGGGCTTCCTCGCCGCGCTCGCGCTCACGGTGGCCGTGGCGGCCGACGGCGCGGAGCCGCGGGCCGCGCAGCGTGCCGCGGCGCCGGCGCCCGCGGCGGTGCACGAGCCGCCGGGCGCGCCGGCCCGGGTCTCGCTCGCGCCGGTGCGCGCGCTGCCGGCGCCGCTCGAGCGGCCGCGCAAGCGGCCCCGCGCGCCCGGTCGCGGCCGCCCCGATCGCCGCGCCCGCGGCCCCCGCGCCGGTCCCGGTCGCAGCCGGCCCCGACCCCGGCGCCGACCGTCGCGCCGGCCCCGCCGCCCGCCCCCGCCGCGGCGCCGCCGCCGCGCGCCGGCGCCGACCCCCGCCCCCGGAGTTCGACGACGCCGGCTCGGGGCCGACGTTCGACGACGCGGGAGCGTCGCCGTGACCACGCGCGCGCCGCGTCGTCCCACCGCGCGCCGGGCGATCGCCGCGGCGACCGCGCTCGCCGCGGCGGCGGGCGTGGCGCTCGGGCTCGCCGTCGCCCCCGGCGCGCCGCCGCCGCCCGCGGCGGCGGCCCCGCCGGCGCCGCGGATCGGGCTCGCGAGCGGCGTCGCGCGGCTGCCCCTGCCGGCCGACTGGCGCCCGCTGCGCCGCCGCTCCACGCTGCCCGGGTTCGGGCGCGCGACCGCCGTGCGCGCCGGCGGCACCGAGGCGGCGCTCGACCTGCGGCTGCCCGACGACCCGTCGCTGCTGCCCGCCGGCGTCGTGGCCGCGGTCCCGGGCCGGCTGCCCGCGCCGCAGCGGCGCGGGCCGGACGGCCGCACGGCCTGGCGCTACGACCTGCCCGGCGCGCGCCCGGGAAGCCGGATCGCCGCGTTCGCGCTGCCGACGACCGGCGGGGTCGTCACGATCGCCTGCGCGGCGCCGGAGGCCCAGCTGGAGCGCGCCGCGGAGACGTGCGAGCGCGCCGTCGCGACGGTCCGGCTGAGGCGCGCGGCGGCCCTGCCGCCCGCGCCGGAGACCGCCGCGGCGATCCTGCTGCCGGAGGTCGCCGCGCGGCTCAACGCGGTGCGCCGGAGCGCCCGCGGCCGCCTGGCCGCGACGCGGTCGCCGGGCGCCCGCTCCGCCGCCGCCCTGCGGATCGCGGGCGCGTACGCGGCCGCCGCGCAGGCGCTGCGCGCCGGTCGCCGGGGGCGACGCGCGCGCGGTCGCCGCCGCGCTCGCGCGGCTCGGTCGCGACCACCGCCGGCTGGCGGCCGCGAGCCGCACGCGCCGGGCGGCCGCCGCACGCCGGGCGGGCGGGCGGATCGGGCGCCACGAGCGGCGGCTCTCCGCGCGGCTCGCACGCCTCACCGGCGCCGCGCGCGCTGCAGTAGCCCGCGCGCTACCGCTCGACGGATCTGAGCGTTCAGAGCGGAATATTCCGCCTTCCGGCCCAATTCGCCTATAGGCTGCCAGGATGACTGCCGCTGACGACGCCCTGACCCCCAGGCCCGAGCATCGATTCACGTTCGGCCTCTGGACCGTGGGCAACCCCGGCCGCGACCCCTTCGGCCTGCCCACGCGCGCCCCGGTCGACCCCGTCGACTCCGTCCGCAAGCTCGCCGAGCTCGGCGCCTGGGGCATCTCGCTGCACGACGAGGACCTGGTCCCGCACGGCTCGTCCGCCGCCGAGCGCGACCGGATCGTCGCGGCGCTTCAAGGCCGCGCTCGAGGAGACCGGGCTCGGCGTCGGGATGGCGACCACCAACCTGTTCGGCCAGCCGCTGTTCAAGGACGGCGCGTTCACGTCGAACGACCGCCGGATCCGCCGCGCGGCGATCGGCAAGGCGATGCGCTCGATCGACCTCGGCGCCGAGCTCGGCGCGGAGGTCTACGTCTTCTGGGGCGGCCGCGAGGGCACCGAGAGCGGCGTCGCCAAGGATCCGCGCGACGCGCTCGAGCGCTACCGCGAGGCGATCAACGTGCTCGCCGACTACAGCGTCGGCCAGGGCTACGACCTGCGCTTCGCGATGGAGCCGAAGCCGAACGAGCCGCGCGGGGACGCGTTCCTGCCCACCGTCGGGCACGCGCTGCACTTCATCTCCACGCTCGACCGGCCCGACATGGTCGGCCTGAACCCCGAGGTCGCCCACGAGACGATGGCCGGGCTGAGCTTCTACCACGCCGTCGGCCAGGCGCTGTGGGCGGGCAAGCTCTTCCACATCGACCTCAACGCGCAGCGGATCGGCCGCTACGACCAGGACTTCCGCTTCGGCGCCGAGGACCTCAAGGAGCAGTTCCTGCTCGTGCGGCTGCTCGAGAACGCCGGCTACACGGGCGCGCGGCACTTCGACGCCCACCCGTACCGCAACGAGGACGCCGACGGCGTGTGGGACTTCGCGCGCGGCTGCATGCGGACCTACCTCGCGCTCGCCGAGCGCGCGCGCCACTTCGACGCGCTGCCCGAGGTGCAGGAGGCGCTCGCGGCGGCCTCCACCCCCGAGCTGGCCGAGGCGACCACGAGCGGCGCGGGCGAGGCCGACGCGCTCAAGGCCGAGGCCGACGACCTGGACGCGCTGGGCGTCCGCGGCTTCAAGAACGAGGCGCTCGACCAGATCCTGGTCGAGGTCCTGCTCGGCGTCCGCTAGCCGGCGACGAGATCGGGGACGAGCGCCGGGTCGGCGAAGACCCGGCGCAGCGCCGACGCCGCCGCGCCGCGGACGGCCGCGTCGGCCCCCAGCTCGGAGACGACGACGCGCGGCGCGTCCCACTGCGAGGACAGGACGTGGGCGTCGAGCTCGTCCTGGAGCCCGGGGACGAGCCACGGCGCGAGCGTCGCGAAGTAGCCGCCGACGACGACGCCGCGCGGGTTCAGCAGGTTCGCCGCCGACGCGACGCCGATGCCGAGCCAGCGGCCGGCCTCGGCGAGCGCCGCCAGCACCCGCGCGTCCCCCGCGCGCGCCCGCTCCGCCAGCTCGCCGACGCGTGCGCCCGGCTCCAGCCCCGCGGCGTGCAGCAGCGCACCGAGCGCGACGCGCGTCTCCAGGCAGCCCTGGTTGCCGCAGGCGCAGCGCTCGCCGGCGGGATCCACGGTCGTGTGGCCGAGCTCGCCGCCGAAGCCGTGCGCGCCGCGGAACAGCTCGCCGCCGACGATGATCCCGGCGCCGACGCCCAGCTCGCCCGAGACGTAGATGAAGTCCGTGAACTCGCGTCCGGCGCCCTCCCACAGCTCGGCGAGCGCGCCGAGGTTCGCCTCGTTCTCGACCCGCAGCGGGAACGCCGGGCGGTCGAGCCGCGCGGCGAGGCCGCCGGCCACGTCCACGTCGGTCCAGCCGAGGTTCGGGGCGACGAGCAGGCGCCCGCCGCTGTCGACGAGCCCGGGGAGCGCGATCACCGCGCCCGCGGTGACGAGCCCCTGCTCGCCGGCGTCCGCCAGCGCCGCCTCCGTCAGCCCGGCCAGGTCGTCGATCACCGCGTCGACCGGCCGGCCGCGGTTGTCGGTCGCGACGTGGGCGCGGTGGCGCTCCGCGCCGCCCATGTCGGAGGCGCGCACGGCGAGGAAGTCGACGCCGACCTCGAGCCCCAGCCCGGCGACCCGCTCGCCGCTGAGCTCGACGGGGAGCGCGGGCCGCCCGACCGTCCCGCGCAGCTCGACCTCGGTCTCGCGCACGAGCCCGAAGTCGATCAGCTCCCCCACGAGGCTGGACACCGTCGTCTTGTTGAGCCCGGTCTCCTGCGCGATCGCCGCGCGCGAGCGCGGCCCCTGGCGCGCGACGTGCCGCAGCACGACGCCGAGGTTGTGCCGGCGCACGCTGCGCTGGTTCGCCGGAGCGCGGAGCGGGTCGTGGTGGGCCACGGCGGCACCTTAACGGGCCGTTCACGCGCCCGCGAGTCCGGTTTCATGGAGCCACCGTCGTGGGATGCCTAGGACAGAGCAGGTCAGGCCACGAACCATCCATGCACCGGATCCGCGCCATCACGCCGTTGCTGCGCCGCGCCCGACCACTGCTCGCGGTGCCGTTCATGGTGCTGCTCGCCCTCTCGGTCGCGGGTCCGGCGGCCGGCGGCAAGAGCGACACGCATCCGTGGCCGGACGGCCGGGTGACCTACTTCGACGCCTCCGGCTCGCGCGTCGCCGTCGACGCCGCGGCGCGGCGCTGGAACGACTCCGGCGCGCGCGTCAGCCTCGTGCCGGCGTTCCGGCGCCGCGACGCCGACGTCGTCTTCGTGCGCGACCGCGGCGACCTGCGCGACCGCTGCGGCGAGCGCTGCCTCGCGCTCTCCTCGAGCATCGGGCGCCCCGCCGGCGGGCGGGTCACGGTCTGGCTCGCCGGCGCGCTCACCGGCCGGGCGACCGCGCTGAACGTGTGGGTCGCGATGCACGAGTTCGGCCACGTCCTCGGGCTCCGGCACCGCGAGGGCACCTGCTCGCTGATGAACGCGCAGGCCTACGACGACGACTGCGCGTTCCCCGGCGAGGACGCGGGGACGCTGCCCTGCGGACCGGCGACCGGCGACGTCGCGGCCGCGGCGCGGCTGTACGGCCGCGAGCGCGCGGCCCGGCCCTGCCGCTAGCCGCTCAGCGGTCGGCCGACGGCGGGAGCCAGCCCGGCGGGGCGGGCGCGGGAGCCGGCTCGGGCGGCCCCGGCTGCGTGCCGCGGGCCGGCGGCCACGGCTCCGGCGGCGGCGCTGCGTGCTGCCCACCGGGCTCCCCCACCGCGTCGGCGAGCATGGCGAGCGTGTAGTGCTCCTTGCGCGCCCGCAGGTCCATGTAGAGGAGCGTCACGATCGCCGCCGAGCACGGCGCCGTGAACGCGGTGGCGATCGTGCCGCCGAGCGCCATCCCCAGCGCGCCGGCCGCGTGCTCGCCCTCCGCGAGGCTCGCCGGGATCGACATCACGATCCCCTGGAGCAGCGCGCCGACGAGCCCGACGAGCAGTTGCCCGAGGAGCAGCACGCCCAGCGTCGCCCACCAGCGGCCGGAGACGAGGCCGAGCGAGCGGCGCAGCGCGGCGACCGGCCCCGCGCGCTCGAGCAGGAGCACCGGCACGGCGACCGAGAACCCGACGGCGAGCCAGATCCCGGGCACGATCAGCGCGAGGAACCCGAGCGCGACGGCGAGCCCGCCGAGCACCGCGATCGCGAGCGTGCCGGGCAGGCGCGGCAGCGCGAAGCGCAGCGACCGGCCGCCCGACGGCGTGACGCCCAGCCGCGCGTCGGCGACCGCCTTGAGCGACATCGCGGTCACCAGCAGGAGCGTGAGGAAGCCGATCAGCGCGACGATGCCCTGCCACAGGAGCAGGTCCGGGTCCTCGCCGTTGCTCGCGCTCGAGTTCCACTGGAGCTGGTCGGGGGCGACCGCCCAGGTGACCCCGGCGGCGATCACCTGCAGCGGGACGATCACGAGCAGGATCGCGCCCATGAACGCGAGCCAGTGGCGGAAGAACAGCCGGACCCCGCCCTCGACGATCTCCCACACCCCGAGTGGCCGCAGTTCGCCGTCCATGCCCCCTGGAAGCTAGCGGGTCACGGGACCGCGTCGGCCCCGAACTCGGCCGCGCGGTAGAGCGCCGCGATCGTCCGCGCCTGGCCGACGGCGTCGTCGCGCCCGAAGCGGAGCGGGCGCTCGCCGCGCACGGCGGCGGCCAGGTCCTCGAGCTCGCACGCGTACGGGTTGCGCGCCTCGATCTCGATCACCTCGGTCCCGTCCGGCCGCCGGACCTCGATCCGCGGCTCGCGCGAGTGCCACGGGTCGGGCAGCACGAGCATGCCGGCGTCGCCGATCACCTCGAGCTCGCGCCCGCGGCGTCATGTCGAGCCCGCAGTCGAACGCGCCCAGCACCCCGCCGGGGAAGCCGAGCGTCCCCGCGAAGCGCACGTCGACCCCGTCCGGGCCCGCTGAGGACCTGCCGCCCGGACGACCCGCTCGGGCTCGCCGGCCAGCAGCCGCATGGCGCTGACGCAGTAGCTGCCGACGTCCATCAGCCCGCCGCCGTCGAGCGTCGCGTCGAGCCGCACGTTGCCCGGGTCGTCCGCGCTCAGCAGGTCGAAGCAGAACGTGGCCCGGATCAGCCGCAGGTTGCCGACGGCCCGCTCGCGCACGAGCTCCTGCAGCCGCAGCGCCTGCGGATGGTGGCGCCACATGAACGCCTCCGCGAGCACCCGCCCGGCGCGGTCGGCCGCGTCGAACGCGGCCTGCGCCTCCTCCGGCCGCCGCGTCAGCGGCTTCTCCGCCAGCACGTGCTTGCCCGCCTGCAGCGCGCGGATCGACCACGGGACGTGCAGCGAGTTCGGCAGCGGCACGTAGACCGCGTCGACCTCGTCGTCCGCCAGCAGCGCCTCGTAGCTGCCGTGCGCGCGGCCGATCTCGTGCTCGGCCGCGTACGCCTCGGCCCGCTCCCGGTCGCGGCTGGCCACCGCGACGACCTCGACCCCCTCGGCGGCGCGGACGCCGCCGAGGAGCTTCGCGTTGATCGCCGCGGTCGAGAGCAGGCCGAGGCGCAGCGTCATGCTCGTCCGGATTGCGCCCGCCCGCGGCGCGAGATCGAGTCGAGCGACACGGCGAGCAGCAGGACGCCGCCGGTGACGACGAACTTCGTCCCGGAGGAGAGCCCGAGCAGGCCCAGCCCGTTGTCGATCGAGATCATGACCAGCGCGCCGAGCAGCGCCGCCTTCATCGTGCCGCGCCCGCCGAACAGCGAGGTGCCGCCGATGACGGCCGCCGCGATCGGGTACAGCAGCGCCTGGCCGCCGCCCGTGTTCGTGTCGACCGAGCGCAGGCGCGAGGCGAGGATGATGCCGCCCAGCACCGCCATGAGCGAGCAGAACATGAAGCAGAGGATCTTGACCCGGTCGACGTTGATGCCGGCGCGGCGTGAGGCCTCGGCGTTGCCGCCGACCGCGTACACGTGGCGCCCGAAGCGCGTGCGGTTGAGGATGTAGGTCCAGAACACGAACAGCCCGCCGACGAGGATGCCGCTGTACGGGACGCCGCGATCCTGGTTGGCGACCGCGATGACGATCCCCAGCACGACCGCCAGGCCGCCGATCCGCAGCAGCACGATCACCAGCGGGTCGTTGGCGAGCCCCGCCTTCGCGCGGCTGCGCATCGTCAGGAAGTGGATCACGGCGTAGAGCCCGACGCAGACTGCGAAGAGGACCCAGGACAGACCGGGATCCATGAAGTCGTTGGCCAGGCCGACGACGAAGTCGTTCTGCAGGATCACCGTGCCGCGACTGCCGATCAGCAGCAGCACGACGCCGTTCCAGGCGAGCAGGCCGGCGAGCGTGACCACGAACGACGGCACCCCGACCTTGGTGATGATCAGCCCGTGGAGCAGACCGATCCCGAGGCCCGCCGCGAGGCACAGGATGAACGCGGGCAGCGTCGCCATCTCGTTGCCGTCGGGCGCGACGAGCAGCGCGATGAGCACGCCGCCGACGCCGGAGACGAAGCCGATCGAGAGGTCGATCTCGCCGAGCAGCAGGGCGAACGTCACGCCCATGGCGATGACCGCGTACGGCGCGGTCTGCACGATCAGGTTGACGAAGTTCGACGCGGTGAGGAAGCGATCGTTCTGCGTCTGGAAGACGATCGCGATGATGATCAGGCCGACGATGATCGGCAGCGAGCCCAGCTCGCCGCCCTTGACGTCGGTCCACCAGCGGCGGGCGTACGCGGCGACGGTGTCGCGCGCAGGCCCCTCGGCCTCGAGGGGCGGTTCGGTCACCATGCTCACGCGACCGCCTCCTGGTGCTGGCCGGGGACCTTCGAGAGCTTGCCGGCGGTGATCGCCTCGACGACCTGCTGCTGATTGGTCTCCGTCCGCTTGTACTCGGCCACGTTCTGCCCGAGCCGGAGGACGGTGATGGAGTCCGCGACCTCGAAGATGTCGTGCAGGTTGTGCGAGATCAGGATCACGGCCAGGCCCTGCTCGCCGAGCCGCTTCACCAGCGCGAGCACCTGGGCGGTCTGGGCGACGCCCAGCGCGGCCGTCGGCTCGTCGAGGATCACGAGCTTGGAGTTCCACATCACGGCCTTGGCGACCGCCACGGACTGGCGCTGGCCGCCCGAGAGCCCGGCGACGGTCTGGCGCACGGAGCTCAGCGTGGTGACCGAGAGGCCCTTCAGCGTCTCGCGCGCCTTGGCCTCCATCGTCGTCTCGTCGAGCTTGCGCACCCCGTCGGTCAGCTCGCGGCCGAGGTACATGTTCTGGACGACGTCCAGGTTGTCGCACAGGGCGAGGTCCTGGTAGACGACCTCGATCCCGAGGTTCGCGGCGTCCTTCGGGCCGTGGATGCTCACCGGCTCGCCGTTGAAGCGGATCTGCCCGCCGTCGATCGGGTGGATGCCCGCGATGCACTTGATGAGCGTCGACTTGCCCGCGCCGTTGTCGCCGACGAGGGCCATCACCTCCCCGGGGGAGACGTGGAAGTCGACCTCGAACAACGCCTGGACCGCGCCGAAGCTCTTCGAGACGCCCTGCAGTTCCAGGACCGGTGTGTCGGTCACGTCGAATGGTCTCCTCTCGGGCCGAGCGGACCGGGGCGCCCCGTGACGGGGCGCCCCTCCGGTCCATTCTCTACTGCAGGCCCAGTTCCGTGCACTTCGCGGCCAGTTTCCCGGCGCAGATCTCCTCCACCTTGGGGAAGTCCGGCTCGCCGGTGTACTCCTTGATGTTGTCCTTCGTGACGCTCACCGGGTCCAGGAGGACCGAGGGGACGTCATGGGTGCCGTTGTTCACGGGCGTCGTCTGCGCCGTCGGCTCCTCGCCCTTGGCGAGCGCGATGGCCAGCTCGGCGGCCGCGTCGGCCTCCTTCTTGACCGCCTTGTAGACGGTCATGCACTGATCGCCGTTGACGATGTTCTGGACACCCTGCAGCGTCGCGTCCTGCCCGGTCACGGGGACCTGCGGGAGCTTGCGCTGCTTGATGGCCGAGATCGCCGCGTTGGCGAGGCCGTCGTTGGCCGCCAGCACGCCGTCGACCTTGTTGTTGTTCTTCTGCAGCATCTGCTCGAAGATCGTCAGCGCCTTCTGGTTGTCCCAGTCCGGCACGGACTGATCGTCGATCTTCTTCCAGTCGCCGCTGTCGAACTTCGCGTCGATGACGCCGTCGTAGCCCTTCTTGAACAGCGTGGCGTTGTTGTCGGTCGGCGACCCGTTGAGGACCGCGACCTCCGCGCCCTGCTTGTCGCCGAGGCAGTTGACGAGACCCTCGCCCTGCAGCTTGCCGACCTGCTCGTTGTTGAACGAGACGTAGTAGTCCTGCGCGTCGGTGTCGAGCGTCAGGCGGTCGTAGTCGATGACCTTGACGCCCTGCGACTTGGCGTTCGCCGCGATCGCGGCGCCCGAGCCCGAGTCGAGGTTCACGAGCAGCAGCACCTTCGCGCCGTTCGTGATCGCCTGCTCGGCCTGCTGCTGCTGGGTCGCCTTGTCACCCTCGGCGTTCTGGATCTCGACCTCGACGCCGGCCTTGTCGAACGCGGCCTGGAGCGACGGCCGGTCGACCGTCTCCCAGCGCACCGACGACTTCGAGTCCGGCAGCAGGACGGCGACCTTGCCGACGTCGCCGCCGCCGCTGTCGCTCGACTCGCTGCTCGCGCCACTTCCGCCACCACTGCTGTCGTCGTCGTCGCCGCATGCGGCCACCACGAAGCCCATCGCGAACACCAGCGCGATGAGCCAGACGGCTCCCTTCTTCATGTCAGTCCCCCTCCGGGAATGGGTTGGTTGATCGTTGCGGGAAGATCGAGTGCGGCGCCCGCCTCGCCGACTGCCAGCGCGAGCGCCCCCATCACCTGGGCGCGCTCGCCGAGCACCCCCGCCACCACGCGGGCGGACTCCGCCGCCGCGGGCAGCGCCGCGAGGCGCACGGAACTGCGCACGCCGTCGAGCAGCAGGTCCCCGGCCGCGGCGAGATCGCCGCCGACCACGAGACGCTGGGGGTTCAGCACGTTGAAGAGGAAGGCCGCCGCCTGGCCGACGCTGCGGCCGGCGTCGCCGATCACGCGGCGGCAGCCGAGGTCGCCGTCGTGGGCGAGCGCGAGCATCTCGGCGACCGTGAGGTCCCCGTGGCTGCGGCGCAGGACCTCGAGCAGCGCCGGCGTCGACGCGGTGGTCTCGAGGCAGCCGCGGTTGCCGCAGCGGCAGACGGCGCCCTCGGGTTCGACCAGGACGTGGCCGAGCTCCCCGGCCATCCCGCCCCAGCCGCGGTACAGCCGGCCGCCGAGGATCAGGCCGGCGCCGATGCCCGACGCGACCTTGACGTAGACGAGGTCGCTCGCGCCGCGGCCGGCGCCGTGGCGGAACTCGGCCAGCGCGCCCAGGTTGGCGTCGTTGTCGACGACGACCGGGACGTCGAGCCGGCGACGGAGCTCCTCGGCGGCGGCGACGCCGACCCAGCCGGGCAGGATCGCGCTCGAGCCGATCACGCCGTCCGCCTGGTCGACGGGGCCCGGCAGGCCGACCCCGGCGCCGATCACGCGCGTGCCCGCGATCCGCGCCTCCTCGAGGATCTCCTCGACGAGCGCGAGCGCGACGTCGAGGCCCTCCTGCGCGGCGTGGTCGGTGTCGAGCGGGACCGCGCGCTCGGCGAGGATGTTCGAGGAGAGGTCGGCGACGGCGACGCGGAGGTGGGTGTGGCCGAAGTCGATCCCGAGCGCGGCGCCGGCGGACGCGTCGAACGCGAGCAGGATCGGCGGGCGGCCGCCCTGCTCGCCGTGGGCCGCCCCGGTCTCCTCGCGCTCGACGATCAGCCCGTCGGACTGCAGCTCGGACACGAGGCTCGAGACGGTGCTGCGGGAGAGGCCGGTACGGCGCGCGATCTCGGCGCGGCTGATCGTGCCGTTCTGGCGCAGCGCGCCGATGACGCGCCGGCGATTGAGCCGGCGCAACGACGCCAGCGACCCCTCAGACCGCTCCCTCACGGTCGGGATCCTGACCGGGCCCGGCGGCTTTTGTCAAGTTCCCGTACGAACCTTCACGCGAACTACATGCGGAACGTGCGAACTCCGCACGAACCGCCGTGCTGCTGCGCTGCGCCTCAGGCCGCGCCGCCCGCCATCGCGGGCAGGATGACGAGCGTGTCGCGCTCGCCGACGGCCGTCTCGAGGCCGCCGAGCACGCGCACGTCCTCGTCGTTGAGGTAGACGTTCACGTAGCGGTTGAGCGACCCGTCGGCGCCGAACAGCTGCGACCGGGTGTCGGGGTGCTGCTCGGCGAGCGAGCGCAGGACGGCGCCGACGTCGGCGCCGTCCGCGGTGACCTCCTTCTCGCCGCCCACGGAGGGGCGCAGCACGGGTGGGATCTTGATCAGGGCCATGGGGCGGGCAGGCTAGCCGCTAGCCGGCGGCGGCGCAGAACGCCTCGTAGTCCGGGAAGACGCCCAGCTCGTCGTCGGAGATCTCGGCCGGGTCCTTCGAGCAGATCGGGCACTCCGGGTCGCGCCGGACCTTGAGCTCGGTGAAGCTCGCGCCGAGCGCCTCGTAGAGCAGCAGCCGGCCGACGAGCGGCTCGCCGATGCCGGTGACGAGCTTCACGACCTCGGTCGCCTGCAGCAGGCCCATCGTCCCCGGCAGCACGCCGAGGACGCCGTTGGCGCCGCAGGAGGGCGCCAGCTCGGCCGGCGGCGGGACCGGGTACAGGCAGCGGTAGCACGGGCCGTCGTGCGGCTTGAAGACCGAGAGCTGGCCGTCGAAGCCGAGGATGCTCGCGCTGACCACCGGGATGTCCAGCCGCACCGTGGCGTCGTTGAGCAGGTAGCGCGTCGGGAAGTTGTCGACGCCGTCGACGATCACGTCGTAGCCGTCGATGATCTCCATGATGTTGCCCGCGTCCAGCCGGACCGGGTACTTCACGACGGTCACGTCCGGGTTGAGCCGCGCGATCGCCTCGGCGGCCGAGTCGACCTTCGGCTTGCCGACGCCGTCGGTCGTGTGGATGACCTGGCGCTGGAGGTTGGAGAGGTCGACCTCGTCGTCGTCGACGATGCCGAGCGTGCCGACGCCCGCGGCGGCGAGGTAGAGCGCGGTCGGCGAGCCGAGCCCGCCGGCGCCGAGCAGCAGCACCTTGCTGTTGAGCAGCTTGGCCTGGCCCTCCGCCCCGATCTCGGGGAGGAGCAGGTGGCGGCCGTAGCGCTCCTTCTGCTCGCGGCTGAGCACGGTCGGGACCTCGACCTTGTAGCCGCGGTCCTTCCACAGCGTGATCCCGCCGGTCATCGAGCGCACGTCGGCGTAGCCGAGCAGCTCGGTCAGCGTGTTGGCGGCGAGCGCGGAGCGCTGCCCGGAGGCGCAGTAGAGGACGACCGGCTTGTCGCGGTCGGCGACCGCGGCGTCGATCCGGGACTCCAGGTACCCGCGCGGCACGTGGACGGCGCCGGGGATGTGGCCGCGGTCCCATTCCTCGGTCTCGCGGACGTCGATCAGCGTGACGCCGTTCCCGAGGTGCTCGGACACCTCGGCCGGGTCGACCTCGCGGACCTGCTGCTTGATCTGCCGGATGACCTCGGCTCCGGACGGGCTCATGGCAATTCCTCTTGAAGTCGGTCGGGATTCAATACTTCAGGAAGTATAGCTCCGGGTGGGGTGTTCCCCGCATAAGCATCCTGCCCCATTCTGCCGATGAGGAGCGCACCGTTCCGATGCGCCGAAGCACCCTCCTCACGCAGGTCCTGGCCGTCAACGCCCTTCTGGTCGGCGTCACGGCCCTCGTCGCCGCGATCGTCGCGCGCGACCGGCTCGCCGACGTCGCGACCGGCGACGGGCTGCTCGTGCTCGGGCTGACCGTGACGAGCGCGATCCTGCTCAACTCGCTGCTGCTGCGCGCGCGGCTCGAGCCGATGGAGCGGCTGTTCCGCGCGATGGCCGCCGTCGACCTCGCCCGGCCGGGCGTGCGCGCCGAGGCGCCGAAGCGCGCCGCGAAGGAGATCCACGAGCTCACCGACACCTTCAACCGGATGCTCGAGCGGCTCGAGGCCGAGCGGCGCGAGTCCGGCCGCGCGGTGCTGCGCGCGCAGGAGCAGGAGCGCTCGCGGATCGCGCAGGACCTGCACGACGAGGTCAACCAGGCGCTGACCGCGATCCTGCTGCGGCTGTCGGCGACGGTCGGCGACGCCCCGTGGTCGCTGCGCTCCGAGCTGCAGGAGACGCAGGAGCTGGTCGCGCAGGCGATGGAGGAGCTGCTGATGCTCGCCCGCCAGCTGCGGCCGACCGCGCTCGACGACCACGGGCTGATCCCGGCGCTCGCGTCGCAGGTCGCCGACTTCGGCGCCCGGACCGGGATGCGGGCGAGCTTCCACCACACCGGCGAGATCCCGGTGCTCTCCGACGAGGAGCAGCTCGTGATCTTCCGGGTCACGCAGGAGTCGCTGTCGAACATCGCCAAGCACGCGGAGGCGGACGGCGTCGACGTCGAGCTGACGTTCGTCGGCCGCACGCTGCTGCGCGTCCGCGATGACGGCGGCGGCTTCGCCGCGGACGCCTCGCGGCGCCGCAACGGCCGGCTGCGCGGCCGGCCGGGCGGGCTCGGGCTGAGCGGCATGCGCGAGCGCGCGCTGCTGGTCGGCGGGAGCCTGGACGTCTTCACCGCCCCGGGCGCGGGGACCACCATCGAGCTGACCATGGGAGTGCCATGAGGATCCTGATCGCCGACGACCACGGCATCGTGCGGGGCGGCCTGAAGCTGCTGATCGACCGCCAACCCGACATGGAGGTGGTGGCCGAGGCCGAGGACGGCGTCGACGCGTTCGAGCAGGCGCTCCAGACGCATCCCGACCTCTGCGTCATGGACGTGTCGATGCCGCGGATGACCGGGCTGCAGGCCGCCCGCCAGATCCGCGCCCACCTGCCCGGGACGCAGGTGCTCGCGCTGTCGATGCACGACGACGAGCGCTACGTCTTCGACGCGCTCAAGGCCGGCGCGTCGGGCTACGTGCTCAAGCGCGAGGTCGACCAGGCGCTGCTGAGCGCGATCCGCTCGGTGCACCGCGGCGACGCGTTCCTGACCAACGCCGTCGAGCGCTCGCTCGTGCGCGACTGGATGTCGGACTCCGCCACCGGCCCGGACGAGCCGCTCTCCCCGCGCGAGCAGGAGGTGCTGAAGCTGATCGCGGAGGCGCACACGAACAAGCAGATCGCCGAGATCCTCCACCTCGCGGAGAAGACGGTCGAGTCGCACCGGGCGAACCTGCTGCGCAAGCTCGGGATGCGCGACCGCGTCGAGCTCGTCCGCTACGCGATCCGGCGCGGGCTCACAGAGGCGTGAGCGGCGCGCGGCGCCACTACGCTGGGCTGCGTGCCCGCGCGGGTCGCCTACGCCCTAGTGACGCTGACGCTGTGCGCCGCCGCCGCGGTCGCCGGCGTCTTCATCGCCTCGCGCGGTGACGACGGGTCGGCGGGCGTCGCCGTCGGCTCCACCGGCTGGGCGGGGTTCGTGCGGCCGCCGGGCGCGATGGCGCCGCCGTTCGCGCTGCACGACCAGGACGGCGAGGCGGTCTCGCTCGACGCGTACCGCGGCCGGCCGTTCGTGGTCACGTTCGTGTACTCGACCTGCGAGGACACCTGCCCGGCGCTCGTCGACCAGGTCCGCGGGGCGCTGGACGACACGGGCCTGTCGATCCCGATGCTCGCCGTGTCCGTCGATCCGGCCAACGACACCGAGGCGCGCGCGAAGAAGTTCCTCAACGAGCGGCGGATGACCGGGCGGGCGCGGTTCCTGCTCGGCTCGCGCGCGCAGCTCGCGCCGGTCTGGAAGGGCTACGGCGTGCAGCCGCAGAGCGGGAGCCTCGAGCACTCCGCGACGGTCGTGCTCGTCGACGCGTCCGGGCGCCAGCGCGTCGGCTTCCCGTACGACCAGCTCACCCCGGAGTCGCTCGCCCACGACCTCCGGCGGCTCGAGACGATCAGCGCGTGAGCGCGAGCGCGTCCTGGGCCGCGTCCTCGCGGTCCTGCGCCGCGCGGTACACGACGTACTCGTCGGGGCCGCCGCCGACGCGCCACGCGACGTAGGCCTCCTCGGCCTCCTCGTGCGCGTCGCTCCAGGCGTCGTAGACGGCGTTGAAGTCCGGGCCGAGCGAGGCGGCGCGCCGGAGGACCAGCTCGCGGGTGTCGGCGACCTGGTCGAGGAGGGCTTTCAGCTCGGTGGTGCTCATGCCTGGCTCCTACTACGCACGGCGGTCCGGATCGGATGCCCCTGATGACGCGAAACGACGCCTGTCGCTGCGCGTCTTCACACAGCGCTAACGATCGGGGTGCTCGCGGCGCTCGCGCCGATCGCGCAGCCGGCCCGCCACGAGCAGGCCGACGAGCAGGATCAGCGGGGCGAGGTACGCGAGCTGCGCGAGCCAGTGGCCCGCGTGGGCGAAGACGATCATCCGTTCGCCGCCGAGAGCAGCCAGAGCCCGAGGCAGGTGAAGATCACCATCAGGACCAGCATGACGAGCTGGGAGCGGGTGGCGTCGCGATGGCTGCCGTAGAGGACGAGCGCGCGGTCGTGGGCCAGCACCAGGCCGACGACGTGGCCGGCGACGAGGACGCAGATCTGCACCCACCAGATCCCGGTCGCGTCGATGACGCCGTAGTCGATCGTGCTCCCGGCGCCGCCGAACAGGTCGGAGCCGTCGCCGAGCGGATCGCTCGCCAGCCGCCAGAGGTCCTGGCCGCTGTAGACGAGCAGGCTGAAGTAGTGGGCGACGACGTACGCCGCGAGGATCGGGACGAGCGAGTGCACGAGCGCGGCGCCCGGCCGCCTGCCGTCGATCGGCGGCATCCCCCGGACCGCGAGCGTCCAGATCAGCGCGATCACCCCGATCGCGACGAGCATGCCGGTGACGAACCCGAGCTCGAGCGCCTTCTCCGCGTTCAGGCCGAAGCCGCCGAAGAAGTCCTGCAGGTTCGGGAGGACGTCGTTGAACAGCGGCCCCTCGCTCGCGCCGTCGAAGGCGGTGACGCCGAGGCCGGTGATGATCACCGCGGCGGTGCCGTGCGCGCCGTCGATCCGCCCGGCGCCGACGACGGGCGGCCGCGCGTAGAGCGCGCCGTCGCGGCGGGTGACGGGCGCGAGCGACGCGAAGAGGCTGAAGTAGACGCCGAGCGGGTCGGCGTTGCGGGTCCACGCCTCGACGCCGTACAGGCTCATCCCGACGAGCATCACGACGACGTAGGCGAGCATGATGACCGCGACCGGCGCCGGGCTCCCGCGCGGTGCCCCAGCACAGCTCGCAGATGCCGAAGCCGGCGATCCCCACCGCCGCCGGCCAGCGTCCCAGCCGCGCCGGGTACGCGAGCGGCTCGGGCGGATCGGTCACGCGGCCCATGAGCGAGCCGGCGGCGCGGCCGATCGCGCGCCACGGGCTGATCAGCCGCCAGACGTCGCCGAGGAGCAGGCTGGCGAACGGCACGCCGACCCACAGCGCGACGTAGACCATCCACGGCGCGAGGTTGTCGCGGTCGACGTCGGTGCCCGCGAGCCCCGCGTAGGCGGTGACGACGAACACGAACACCCCGAGCGCGCCGAGCACGACGTCGGCGGCGAGCGGGAACGGCAGGAACCGCCGCTCGCGCCACGTCTGCAGCCGCGGCCGCGACCACAGCCCCGCGAGCGCGAGGAACGACAGCACCAGCACCGCCGCCGCGGCGGCGCCGAACATCGCCTCCGGGATCGGCAGGTCGGCGCGACCGACGATGCCGTGGGCGAAGACGATCACGGCGCACGAGTCTATGAACGACGACGGCCCCGCCGAGGCGGGGCCGTCGAGAGACTGCGTCCTAGCGGGAGGGAAGTGCTACTTCGAGCACTTCACCTTGACCTCGCGCGACTCGGGGGCCGGCGGCGGGGTGCCGTCGACGCGCGTCGCGAAGGTGAACTTGCTGCCGACCTTCCAGCCGCCCTTCGGGCACTTCGTGCTGGAGACGATGTAGTTCTTCTTCGCCTTGCCGGAGAAGGTCTGCGAGATGCCGGTCAGGGTGGCGTCGAGGCCGCCCGGCTGGCGCAGCTCCTGCGGGATCGTGATCGTCATCGTGCGACCGCTGTTCGTGATCTTGCCCTGGACCACGCTCTGCACGCCGACCGGATCCTGGTCGAGGTAGAAGTACAGCGTCGACGAGTTGCCGACGAACGGGTAGACGTCGAAGTTCAGCGGGGCGTTCGCCGGGCCGACGAGCGCGTTCGCGGTGCCCTTCGAGCCGGCCTTCGACCCGGACGGGCAGACGGTCGGGCCGCCGGCCGCGAGGTCGTCGAGGTTGCACTTCTTGAAGCCCTTGCCCGAGAACTTGAGGCCCGAGGGGAGCAGCACCTGGATCGTGTTCACGGTGGTGCCCGGCAGGTTGACCTTCGTGCCGAAGCGTGAGCTTGACGTTCTTCGGCTTCTTCGACGTGCCCGCCTTCTTCGGCGACGCGGTGACCTGCAGCGACGCCTGGTCGTCGTTCGGATCGGCGATCGCGCTACCCGCAAGGGCGAGCGAGGCGGTCGCGACGACCGCGACCATGATCAGCTTGCGCAAGTTGGACTCTCCTCCTCGGAAAGATTGGACATGGGGCGACCGCTGCGGCCACCCGCGACTGCCTAATAGAACACCGTAGAACGCCAAAGTTGCGCGGGACTTGCGGGGAGTCCGCGAAGCCGCTGCTAGCTTCGGCCCCGTGCGCGCGCCGGAGCACGCCATCCCCGCGCCCCCGTTCCCCGGGAACCTGACCTGGGTCAACGTCGCGCCGCTGCGGATGGACAAGCAGCGCGGGCGCCCCGTGCTCGTGGAGTTCTGGGACTTCTGCCGCGTCAACTCGCTGCGGACGCTCCCCTATCTGAAGGCGTGGCACCAGCGCTACGCGGACGACGGGCTGCGCGTGATCGGCATCCACACGGGCGGGTTCCTGCCCGCGCGCGAGCCGGCGAACGTGATCGCCGGCGGTCGAGCGGCTCGGGATCGAGTACCCCGTGGTGATCGACGAGCGGCTCGAGCTGTGGGACTTCTACGGCAACGAGGGCTGGCCCGCGCGCTACCTGTGGGACCGGAACGGCGCGCTGTACTCGCTCCACTACGGCGAGGGCGCCTACCAGGAGACCGAGCGCGAGATCCAGGCGCTGCTCGGCGTCGAGCGGCCGCTGCTCGAGCCGCTGCGCCCCGAGGACGCCGAGGGGGTCCTGCTCCCCGCGCAGACCGAGGACCAGCCCGGCGCCTACTCCGGCCCGTACGAGGCCGGCGGCGTCCACGCGGTGCTCGAGGGGAGCGGGACGGTGACCGTCGAACGGGCGCGAGCTGGCCGTCGACGGGCCCGGCTGCGTCACGCTCGTCGAGCACGCGCACCACACGCAGGGCGTCCTCGACCTCCGGCTCGGCGCCGGCGTCGTCTGCCACGCCACGTGCTTCACGCCGGGTCCTGCAGCTCCGCGTGGGTCCGGTCCCCCAGCAGCCGGATGAGCTCCGGCGGCCCGCTGTCCTCGATCGCGATCGCGGTCCCCGGCCAGTAGGGCGACGCGCCCGGCGCGTCGCTGAGGAAGTGCGGCTGGTAGACCCATGAGCCGGTGTTCCAGATCCGCGGTCGGCCCGCTGCGCCACTCGGTCTCGTCGTCGCCCGGCCACGGCCCCGAGCGGTGCGTGTGCCCGAACAGCACGTGCGGCGCGGAGATCTCCAGCCGCCGCAGCACCTCGCGGATCCCGCGCAGCCCGCCGCGCCGCAGCGCGGCGCCCGACAGGTCGCGGTCGACGGGCCCGAGCCCGAGCGCGTTGATCGCGGCGACCGCGCTGACGTACGCGGTCCCGAGCGCGGCGGCGCGGACCGGGTGGCGCGCGCGGCCGCGGCCGGCCATCGCCACCCACGCGCGCGCGGACGCGCCCGCGCCCGCCGACACCGCCCCGTGGTCGGAGCGCTGCGTGAGCTGGTGCATGAACGCGTACAGCGGCGCGAGCGCGGCCTCGTAGTCGTCCGGCCGCGCGCCGGTCTCCGGCAGCCGGACGACCCAGCGCGCCATCGCGCCCGCCGCGAGCCGCTCGAACGTCGGGACCGTCGAGTGCAGGTCGACGTAGTGGCCGTGGAGCGCGAACACGTCGTCGCGCAGCCACGCGCCCGGGTAGGCGAGCGTCATGCGCGCCGGCCGGGCGAGGTCCGCGATCCGCTCGGCGAGCGGCCCGGCCGCGGACGGCTCGACCGGCTCGCTCAGCCCCAGGAAGCCGGACGGCTCGGACTGCAGGCGCGCGTCGATCCACCCGGCCACGAGCCCGTGGTCGTGGTTGCCGGCGAGCACGAGCAGCTCCCCGTCCGGCCCGAGCGCCTCCCCCGCCTCGGCGAAGAACGGCCCGGCGAGCGCCGCGGCGTCGCGGTGCGGCGCCTCGCGCAGCTCGAGCCCGTCGCCGAGCACGACGAGCCGGTCGGCGTCGCGCAGCGCCGCGATCAGCGGAGCGCGCAGCTCGGCGCGCCGCGCGAGGTCCTTCCCGCTCGCGGCGCCGAGGTGCAGGTCGGAGACGACGAGCGTGCGCACCCCTCTAGTGTGCCGGGACCGTGGCCCCGCTCGACGGCATCCTCGTGGCGGACTTCTCGCGCGTGCTCGCCGGCCCGCTCGCCTCGATGCTGCTCGGCGATCTCGGCGCGGACGTGATCAAGGTCGAGCGCCCGGACGGCGGCGACGACACGCGCGCATGGGGCCCGCCGTACCGCGACGCCGAGGCGACCTACTACCTCGGGCTGAACCGCAACAAGCGCAGCCTCGCGCTCGACCTCGGCGACGCCGGCGACGTCGAGCTCGCGCGCCGGCTCGCGCTCCGGGCCGACGTGCTGATCGAGTCCTTCCGCCCCGGGCTGATGGCGCGCTGGGGCCTCGACGGCGAGACGCTCCGCGCGCGCCAACCCGCGCCTCGTCACGTGCTCGATCACCGCGTTCGGGACCGCCTCCGAGGAGGCGCGGAGCCTGCCCGGCTACGACTTCCTGCTCCAGGCGATGGGCGGCCTGATGAGCGTCACCGGCGAGGAGGACGGCCCGCCGCTGAAGGTCGGCGCCGCCGTCGTCGACCTCGTCTGCGGCCTCAACGCGGTGATCGGGATCCAGGGCGCGCTCGCCGAGCGGGAGCGCACGGGCCGCGGCCGCCACGTCGAGGTCTCGCTGATGGACGCCTCGCTGATGGCGCTGCTCAACCAGGGGTCGGCCTGGGTGCTCGGCGGCGTCGTCCCGCACCGCCGCGGGAACCGCCACCCGAGCATCACGCCGTACGAGACCTACGCCTGCGCGGACCGCCCGATCGCGATCGCGGTCGGCAACGACCGGCTCTTCGCGCCGCCTCTGCGAGGCGCTCGGGCTGCCCGACCTGCCGGGCGACGAGCGGTTCGCCGGCAACAGCGCGCGCGTCGCGCACGCCGACGCGCTGGCCGCGCAGCTCGAGCCGGTGCTCGCGACCCGGCCCGCCGCGGAGTGGGTCGCGACGCTGCGCGCCGCGGCGGTGCCCGCCGGCCCGATCAACGCCGTCGACGAGGCGTTCGCGCTCGCGGCGGAGCTGGGGATGGAGCCGGTGCAGGAGGCCGGCGGCTATCCGCTGCCGGCGCCGCCGCTGCGCCTGGACGGCGAGCGGCCGCGGATCCGCAGGCCGCCGCCGAAGCTCGACGAGCACGGCGACGAGCTGCGCGCGTGGCTCAGCGAATAGCTCCGCGAGTCGTCCGGACCGCGTCCTGACCGCGAAGCCGGACGTCCGTGTCCGGACTTGACCGGGCTACGCCCTTTCCGCCAGCTGCTGCCGGATCGTCTTCGGCAGCATGAACCGGACGTCCTCGCGGAGGACCTCGAACTCGGAGACGTCCTCGGTCCCGCGCGCGCGGAAGAAGTCGACGAGCCGCGAGACGAGCCCCTCCGGCGCGCTCGCGCCCGAGGAGATCCCGACGACGCGGGCGCCCTCGAGCCACTCCTCGCGGACCTCGGTCTCGTTGTCGATCAGGTGCGAGGCGGCGCCGCGGTCGCGCGCGACGTCGACGAGCCGGTTCGAGTTCGACGAGTTCTTCGACCCGATCACGAGCACGAGGTCGCACTGCTCGGCCATCTGCTTGACGGCGAGCTGGCGGTTCGTGGTCGCGTAGCAGATGTCGTCGGTGCGCGGCCCGGTGATCGCGGGGAACTTCTCGCGCAGCCGGCCGATGATCGCCGCGGTCTCGTCGACCGAGAGCGTCGTCTGGGTGAGGTAGGCGATCCGGCTCGGGTCCTCGACCTCGAGCGCGTCGACGTCCGCCTCGCTCTCGACGAGGACGATCGCCGCCGGCGCCTCGCCCATCGTCCCCTCGACCTCCTCGTGGCCGGCGTGGCCGACGAGCACGATCGTGTAGCCGTCGGCGGCGAACATGACCGCCTCGCGGTGGACCTTGGTCACGAGCGGGCAGGTGGCGTCGATCGTCTGCAGACCGCGCGCCTCGGCGTCGGCGTGGACCGCCGGCGAGACGCCGTGGGCGGAGAAGACGGTCACCGCGCCCGCGGGGATCGCGTCGCTGAGCTCGTCGACGAAGATCGCCCCGCGCGCGGCGAGGTCCTCGACCACGTGCTTGTTGTGGACGATCTCCTTGCGCACGTAGACGGGCGGGCCGTGCAGGTCGAGCGCGCGCTCGACCGTCTGGACCGCGCGGTCGACCCCGGCGCAGTAGCCGCGCGGCGCGGCGAGCAGCAGCTTCTCGGGAGCGGTCACGTCCCTCCCAGTCTACGAACGAGCCCGAGCACGGCCTCGCCGCCGGCGTCCAGCGACTCCTCCGACACCGCGCTCATGTCGTCGCACGGCTCGTGCCAGCAGTCGTAGGGCCAGGCGATCAGGTCGATCGACGGCACGCCGCGCATCAGGAACGGCGTGTGGTCGTCGGTGATCGCGGGGCCCGTCCCGGGCGGGAAGAACCGCTCGACGCCGGCCGCCGCCGCGGAGCGGCGCAGCTTGCGCCACAGCCGCGGGTCGGACGAGGACTCGCGCAGCATCCGCATGTCGGTCGCCGCCACGAAGTCGAGCAGGATCGAGCGCGCGCAGCTCGTCCGCGTGGGCGCGCGCGTAGGCCTTCGAGCCGCGGATGCCGGTCGCGCTCGAACGCGCGCGTGTCGTCGGTCGCCTCCTCGCCGTCGAACAGCACGAACCGGAGGGCGGGCGCGCCCGCCGGGCGGTCGGCGCGCGCGCAGCGTCCGGGCAAGCTCGAGCACGGCCGCCGTCCCGCCCGCGCCGTCGTTGGCGCCGACGAAGCCGGGCAGGTCCTTCGTGTCGTAGTGCGCGGCGATCGCGACGGCCGGCTTCGATCCCGGCAGGCGGCCGACGACGTTGCGCAGCCCGGGATGCCCCGGCACGGCCTCGAAGCGCCCGTGCGGGAGCTCGCGGCGCAGCCGCTCGGCCAGCCCGCGCAGCGCCTTCGAGCCCGCGGGCCGCGGCCCGAGCTCGACCTGGCGCCGCAGCTCGGCGAACGCCCGCGCGCCGTCGAAGCCGCCGGCGGGCGGGGACGGCGCGATCGTCGCGGCCGGCCGCGGCGCGGACGTGTCCTCGCCGTCGGCGCCGAGCGCGATCACGGCCACGACCGCGCCCGCGACGAGCGCCGCCGCGACCCCGGCGATGAGCATGAGCCTGCGCCCCACGGGCTCGTAGGGTGACAGGGATGTCCGCCCTCGCGGTGGCCGCGGCCGGCGCCGTGATGGCCGGCGCGGCGCTCCAGTCCTCGATCGGCTTCGGCTTCGCGCTCGTCGCCGCCCCGCTGCTCTACGTCGCCGCCCCGTCCCCGGAGCAGGCGGTCGGGCTGATGATCCTGCTCGGGCTCGAGGTCAACCTGCTGACGCTGGTCGCCGAGCGCCGCCGCCCGCACCCGTCGTGGGCCGACGCGGCGGGCGTCGTGGCGTGGTCGCTGCCCGGGGCGATCGCGGGCGTGGCGGTGCTCCGCGCGCTCGACGCGCTGGCGCTCCAGCTGCTGGTGACGGCCGGGCGTGCTGGCCGCCCTGGCGGTCAACCTGCGCGCCCGGCCGCACGTGTCCGCCGAGGCGCGCGCCTGGTGGGCGCGGCCGGCCGCCGGCGTCGACGTCGGGCGCGCTCAACACGACGACCGGCACGGGCGGCCCGCCGGTCGTCCTGCTGCTGATGGGGCGCGGCCTGTCGCCGCACGTCGTGCGCGACACGCTGACCGCGGCGTTCATCGGCTTCGCGGCGGTCGTCGACCACCGCGCTGCTGATCACCGGGACGACCGAGGCGATGCCCGACGCGGCGTGGATCGGCGCGCTGGTCCCGCTGACGGCGATCGGCCAGGTGCTCGGGCGGCCGCTGTTCGCCCGGCTCGCCGCCGGCGCCGCGTACGAGCGGGTGCTGACCGTCGTCCTGCTCGTCACGGTCGTCGCCGGGCTGCTGACCGTCGCGCTGTAGGCTGGCGCACGTGGCGCAGGAGCACGGAGATCGCCTGACCGCCGTCGACGCGTCGTTCGTCGCCCAGGAGGGGCCGGTGTCGCACATGCACATCGGTGCGGTGATGATCTTCGACGGCCCGGCGCCGGCGTACGACGACCTCGCGGACCACATCCGCGCGCGGCTG
This sequence comes from uncultured Solirubrobacteraceae bacterium, assembly GCA_963791405.1. GTDB lineage: Bacteria > Actinomycetota > Thermoleophilia > Solirubrobacterales > Solirubrobacteraceae > DASQMT01. Next base: position 230,642 of record CAWBSJ010000001.1, read on the forward strand.
CACCTCGTCCCGCGCTTCCGCCAGAAGCTGGCCTTCCCGCCGGTCGAGACGGGCCGCCCGCTGTGGATCGACGACCCGAGCTTCAACCTCGAGTACCACGTCCGCGACACCGCGCTGCCGGCGCCCGGGTCCGAGACGCAGCTGCGCGCGCTCGCCGCGCGGATCCACTCGCAGGCGCTCGACCGCTCCAAGCCGCTGTGGGAGATGTGGCTGGTCCAGGGGCTCGACGGCGACCGCTTCGCGCTGATCACGAAGACGCACCACGCGCTGGTCGACGGCACCTCCGGCGTCGACCTCGCCACCGTCCTGTTCGACCTCGGGCCGGTACCGGTGCGGCCGGAGCACCCGGCGGCGGTCTGGACCCCGCACCCGACGCCGAGCGGGCTCGAGCTCGCGGCGCGCGGCGTCCGCGGCGTCGCCTCGCTCCCGTTCGAGGCCGCGGGCCGCGTCGCTCGACGCCGCGCTGCACGCGGGCGAGTCGCTG
>CAWBSJ010000002.1:0-68426 GCA_963791405.1 uncultured Solirubrobacteraceae bacterium
CGAAGCGGACCGCGCCGTCGAGCGGCGCGATCGCGGCGTGCTCGTTGACGCCGTAGCCGACGACCGTCGTGTAGCCCTCGGCGGCGAGCCGGGCGGTGACGGCGAGCTGCTCGGGCAGGGTCCGCGGGGCGCGGAAGGTGGCGCCGCGGGCGCGGGCGTCGGCCCGGGCGGCGGCGAGGCGGGACGGGGCACCGGGGGAGCCGGCGTCGGCGACGACGGCGATCCGGTCCGTCGCCCGCTGCGTCGGCGCCTCCGGGGCGGCCGACAGGCCGGCCACGAGGCCGGCGATCATGGCGACGATGAGTTTGGTCATACGTTTGATGCTACTACGTATGACGGCGGGTGCCGAGAACGCTCGACGCCACGGTCGCCGACCGCCGCGGGGGCCGTCGGCGGCCGCGGCGGGCCGGCGGGGGCCGCCGGCGCTCGCGGACTAGCCGCGCGGAGGCGCCGTCGACCCGCGCACGTCGAGCGCGACCTCGACGACCCGGCTCCGCGGCCGCTCGCCGGCGAGCAGCGCCGCGAGCAGCTCGAACGCCACCCGGCCGAGCTCCTCGCCGTCGGCGATCACCGTCGTGAGCGGCGGGTCGAGCACGCGCGAGATGTCGAGCCCGTCGAAGCCGACGATCGACAGGTCCTCGGGGATCCGCAGGCCGAGCTCGCGCGCCGCGAGGTAGGCGCCGGACGCGACCACGTCGTCGTCGCAGAACAGCGCCGTCAGCTCGGGGTGGGCGCGGAGCAGCTCGAGCGCCGCCGCGCGCGCCGGGTCGATCCCCAGGTCGGTGGTCGCCCGCGCGACCGGTCCCTCGACGAGCCGGTCGACCGCCGCGGCGCGCGCCGCGAACGTGGGCAGGTCGAACACCGCGCCCAGGTGGCCGATCCGCCGGTGGCCGAGGTCGAGCAGGTGCCGGACCGCGGCGTCGGCGCCGCCCTCGACGTCGAGCCGTGCCGACGGATGCCCGCGGCTCTCGGACTCGATCACGACGATCGGCTCCCCGCCCGCGGCGAACGGCGGCGGGTCGACCTCGAACAGCAGCAGCCCGTCGGCGAGGCCGGCGCGCAGCGCCTCGGCCGAGGCGCTGCCCCACTCGCGGTCGTTGTCGGTGTCGATCAGCGCGACCGCGTAGCCGGCGGCGCGCGCGGCGGTCTGGGCGCCGCGCAGCAGCCCGCCGAAGAACGGGTTCGTGATGTCCGGCACGACGAGGACGATCGCCCGCGCCGCCCCGGTCTTGAGCGCGCGCGCGGCGACGTTCGGGCGGTAGCCGAGCTCCTGCGCGGCGGAGCGGACCGCCGCCTCCGTGCGCGCGGAGATCCGGCCCTTGGCCTTTCCGGAGAAGACAAGTGAGACGGTCGACTGCGAGACGCCGCACTTGCGTGCCACATCGATGCTGGTGACGCGCTCGGTCAAGGGGCCACAGCTTGGCAGCAGGGCCAACCCGAGCGGCCTGGGCTTCGCCATTCGGTCCACTGACAGGACAAATCCCGTCGGGAAGGATTCCTCCCCATGTCTGTCGCACCCACTTCCCTCCGTTTCACGGAACGCACCCGGAACGCCCGCCTCATCCGCGATGCCCTGTCCCTCATGCAGTCCAAGTGGAGCGTGGACGTGCTGCTCGCCCTCGGCGACGGCTCGCGCCGGTACCACGAGCTGCTGGGCGACCTGGAGCCGATCTCGGAGAAGGTCCTGACCCAGACGCTGCGCGCGATGGAGCGCGACGGCCTGATCCACCGCCGCGTCCACGCGGAGGTGCCGCCGCGGGTCGACTACGCGCTCACGCCGCTCGGCGCGACGCTCGCCGCGCCGATGCGCGCCCTGGGGAGCTGGTCGCTGGCGCGCGGCGCGCACGTCGAGGCCGCGCGCGAGCGGTTCGACATGCGCCGCGCGATCCAGCAGCAGCAGGCGCAGCGGCACGTGGCCGCGTAGTCAGCCGAACAGGTCCTGCTCCGGCGCGCGGAGCAGGGCCGCGACGCCGGGACCGTCGTCCGGCAGCACGTGGCGCTCGAGCCCGCGCAGCCGGACGGCGGGCTCGCCGCTGTCCTTGTCGCGGACGAGGTCGGCCGCGGAGGCGGCCTCGTCGGCGATCGCGATCACCGTCGCGTGCAGGAGCCGGCCGGCGGTGTCGACGCGCCCGCGCCAGTCGTCGAGCGGGCCGAGGCCGGCGCAGCCGATCGCGACCTCCGCCTGGCCGATCCGCCAGGCGCGGCCGAACGAGTCGGTCACCACCACGGCGCAGCCGAGCGCGGCGCGCAGGGCCCGGGCCGAGGCGTCCGGGTCGACCGGGAGCAGGACGGCGTGCTCCTCGCCGCCCGCGTTGGACTGGTCGACGCCGGCGTTCGCGCACACGAAGCCGTGGTGGGTGCGGGCGATCAGCCGCCCGGCGTCCGCGCGCACCAGCTCCACGCTCTCGGCCAGGATCAGCTCGACGAGCCGCGGGTCCTTGCCGTGCTCGGCCGCCAGCTTGCGCGCCTCCGCGCCCGGCAGGACGCCGCCGAGCGGGACGACCCGCCCCTCGGCCTTGGCCACCGCCTTGTGCGCCACGGCGAGCACGTCGCCCGGGCGCAGGCCGGGGTCGGGGAGCCGCGCCGCGGCGTCGCGCAGCAGCGCGCCGAGGTCGTCCCCGCGCCGGATCTCCGGCACGCCGGGCAGCGCCTCCGCCGCGAGCGTCATGCCGCGGTCGCCATCCGCTCCAGCAGCGCGCGGGTGCGCGGCGCGGCGTCCGGCAGCCGCGCGAGCGCCGTGCGCAGCGCGGCCAGGTCGCCGGGGGTGTCGACGTCGAGCTCGAGCGAGGCGGCGTGCGCGACGCGCACCGTCGCGCCGGCGACCGCGGCGCGCGACACGTGGCGCGCGAACGAGTCCGGGCCGAAGGCGGGCGCGAGCACGTCCGGGGGCGTGAGGAGCAGGGCGTTGGTCCCCGTGCCGTGGCGGTCGGGGACGATCACCACGCCGGCGTCGCGCGCGCCGGCCAGCAGCGCGGCGACCTCGCCGGGGTCGAGCGACGGGCAGTCGCCGGGGACGAGCAGCGTCCGGCCGGCGCCGCGGGCGACGGCGGCGGCGACGCCGAGCGCCGCGGCGTCCGACTGGCCGGTCTCGGCCGGGTCGTGGACGACGTGCGCGCCGGCGTCGCGGGCGGCGGCCGCGGCGCGCGGCTCGGCGGTGACCACGATCAGGTCCTCGAGCTCGCGCACGCTCCCCAGGGCGGCGAGGACGTCGCCGACCATCGCCGCGGCGAGGCCGGCGCGCGCCGGCTGCTGCACCGCGGCGTCGAGGCGCTGCTTGGCGCGCCCGAACGACTTGACCGGCAGGACGGCGGCGGTGCGCATCGGCGCCAGAGGCTATCCGGCGAGCGCGAGCGCGAACCGCAGTGTCGCGTCCGCGAGCCGCCGGCGGCCGTCCGCGTCGGGCATCTCCACGTCGGTCTCGAGCGTCGGCAGGTCCGAGGCGCGCTCGTCCGCGACGAGCCCGTCGAGCAGCCCGTCGTAGCAGTCGGCGATCCCGTCGCTCGTCAGCGGCTTGCCCGCCCAGGCGAGGAACGCCTCGGTCGGGCCCTTGATCGAGCGCCCGCCGACGAGCGGCGAGACCGCCACCACCGGGCCGGGGCAGTCGCGCAGCGCGTCGCGCATCCCCGGCAGCGCGAGGATCGGCCCGATCGAGATGACCGGGTTCGACGGCCCGAGGATCACGGCCTCCGCGCCCGCGATCGCCGCGAGCGCCTCCTGCGTCGGCGCCGCCGCCCCCGCGCCGCGGAACTCGACGTCGGCGATCGGGCCGGCCGCGCGGTCGCGGATCATGAACTCCTGGAAGGCGCCCCAGCGGCCGCGGACCTTGACCCAGGTGCGGACCGGGTCGTCGCTCATCGGCAGGACCGTCGCCGGGACGCCGAGCGCGACGCGCAGGTCGTCGGCGATCTCGGTCAGCGACTCGCCCGCCGCCAGCCGCCGCGCGCGGGCGAGGCAGAGCCCGAGGTCGCGGTCGCCGAGGTTGAACCAGACGTTCTCGCCGAGCGCCCGCATCGCCTCCATCACCGTGAAGGTGTCGTCGCGCAGGCCCCAGCCGCGGTCGTCGATCCGGTCGGCCAGCCAGAACGTGACGAGGTCCGGGATCGGGCGAGACGTGGCCGCCGTGGATCTCGACGTCGTCGCCGGTGTTGGCGATCACCGTGAGCTCGGCGCCGACGACGTCCAGCAGCCCGCGGGCGAGCTTGGCGCCGCCGGTCCCGCCGGCGAGCAGGACCACAGGGCCGCTCATCCCGCGCAGGCTACATTCCGGGCATGGTGCTGATCCGCGAGGTGGGGCCGCGCGACGGGTTCCAGAACGAGCCCGAGGTGATCCCGACCGCGGAGAAGATCCGCCTGATCGACCTGCTCGCGCGCACCGGCCTCAAGCGCCTGGAGGTCACGAGCTTCGTCCGCGCGGACGTGATCCCGCAGCTCGCCGACGCGGCCGACGTGCTGGCCGGGATCGACGTCCCGGACGGCGTGTCGCGGTCGGTGCTGGTCCCGAACGAGCGCGGGCTGGACCTGGCGCTCGAGCAGCGCGACCGGTTCGAGGAGATCAACGTCTTCCTGTCGGCCTCGGAGTCGCACAACCGCGCCAACGTGAACCGCTCGGTCGCGGAGTCGCTGGACGGCCTGGAGCGGGTGATCGCGCGGGCGCGGGAGGCGGGGCTGCGCTGCGAGGGCGTGATCTCGGTCGCCTTCGGCTGCCCGTACGAGGGCCACGTGCCGCCCGCGCGGGTGTGGGAGATCGCGCAGCGGCTGATCGCCGCCGGCGCGCAGGAGATCGGCTTCGGCGACACGACCGGCATGGCCAATCCCGCGCAGGTGCGCGGCTTCTTCCCGCAGGCGCGCGCCGCGCTCGGCGACGAGGTCGAGCTGACCGCGCACTTCCACAACACGCGCGGGCAGGGCCTGGCGAACGTCTACGCGGCCTACGAGGCCGGGATCCGCTCGTTCGAGTCCAGCTTCGGCGAGCTCGGCGGCTGCCCGGTCCCCGCCGGCGCGACCGGCAACGTGGCCACCGAGGACGTCGTCTCGATGCTGCACGAGATGGGCGCGGAGACCGGCGTCGACCTGGCGCGGCTGCTCGAGGCCGCGCGCGCCGCGCAGGACGTGCTCGGCCGCCCGCTCGGCTCGCACGTCCTCACGGCCGGCCCCGTCGACTGGGCGGACTAGGAGCCGCTGAACTCCGGCACGCGCTTCTCGGCGAACGCGCGGGCGCCCTCGGCGAAGTCGGCCGACGCCGCGCAGCGCTCCTGCGCGACGACCTCGAGCTCGAGCGTGGTCGAGAGCGCCGGCCGGGCCGACGCGTCCATCACCCGCTTGGCCAGCGCCACCGCCAGCGGCGCGCACGCGAGCAGCTCGTCCGCGAGCTGCGTCACCGCGTCGTCGAGCTCGTCCGCCGGCGCGACGCGCGTGGCGAGGCCGATCCGCTCGGCCTCCTCGGCGCCGATCAGCTTGCCGGTCATCACGAGCTCCTTCGCCCGCCCGAGCCCGACGACCTGCGGCAGCCGCGAGGAGCCGCCGACGTCGGGGATCAGCCCGATCCGCGTCTCGGGCATGCCGACGATCGCGTCGGCGGCGAGCACCCGGAAGTCGCACGCCAGCGCCAGCTCGAGCGCGCCGCCGATGCAGGCGCCGTGGATCGCGCAGATCACCGGCTTGGGCATCTCCTCCGCGAGGTTCCACGCGTCGAGGCAGTCGCGGCGGAACGCGCGCAGCCGCTCCGGCGCGCGGCTCAGCGCGCCGAGCGACCCGAGGTCCATCCCGGACGAGAAGAGCGGCCCGGCGCCGCGTACGACGACCACCCGCACGGCGGGGTCGTCGGCGGCGGCGCGCAGCGCGGCGCCCGTGGCCAGCACGAGCTCGTCGTGGAACGCGTTGCGCTTCTCCGGCCGGTTGAGGACGACGTGGCGGACGGGGCCGTGATCTTCTGACAGGACGAGGTCGCTCATGGGCGGCGAAGGGTAATGCCCGCCCATGACCACGACCGCCGCCGCCAGCTCCGCCGCCCAGGGCCTCGCCGACCGCCTCGAGCAGCTCGAGGCGGTGGACGGCATCGCGCAGCCGATCGCCAAGGCCGTGCGGAACGCCGTCCCGCCCGGGCCCGCCAAGGACCTGCTGAGCGGCACGCCGATCGGGCACGCGCTGCACCCGCTGCTGACCGACGTGCCGATCGGGACCTGGACGAGCGCGCTGCTGCTGGACTGGCTCGGCGGCTCGGACGCGCAGGGCGCGGCCGACCTGCTGATCGGGGTCGGGATCGCGAGCACGCTGCCCGCGATGGCGACCGGGCTGACCGAGTGGGCGGACTCGGAGACCGGCAGCCCGCCCGCGCGCCGCGTCGGGCTGCTGCACGCGGCGACGAACCTGACCGCGACGGCGCTGTTCGGCGCCTCGCTGGCCGCACGCCGCGGCGGCGCGCGCGGGACCGGGAAGCTGCTCGCGCTCGCCGGGCGCGGGCGCGCTCGGCGCCGGCGGCTGGCTCGGCGGGCACCTCTCCTACGCCCAGGGCCTCGGCGTCGACCAGACCGCGTTCGAGGAGGGGCCGGAGGACTGGACGCCCGCGCTGCCCGACGCCGAGCTGGGGGAGGGCGCGCTGCACCGCGTCGACGCCGGCGGCGTCGCCGTCCTCGTGGCGCGCGTCGACGGCGAGGTCCACGCGATCGCGAACCGCTGCACGCACCGCGGCGCGCCGCTCGACGAGGGCGAGCTCGACGGCGGCTGCGTCACCTGCCCGTGGCACGGGTCGGTGTTCCGGCTCGCCGACGGCGGCGTCGAGCGCGGCCCGGCGGCCTACCCGCAGCCGAGCTGGCGCGTGCGCGTGCAGGGCGGGACGATCGAGGTGGCGCCGCCGGAGCGTTAGGCTCCCGGCCGCCCATGGCCGGACGCGACGAGCTGCTCGAGCTGCTGCGCCCCCCGGCGCACCGCGGGCCGCTGATCGCCGCGGGCGCCGTCGTCCTCACGGTCGGGATCGCGCTCGTCGAGCTGCGGCTCGACGACGAGCTGCCGGGGCTCGTCCACGTCCTCATCCTGGGGCTCGCCGCCGCGCTCTTCCTCGGCCTCGGGCTGCAGGCCGACCGCGACGGCGGCGCGCCCGCGCCGCCGCAGTCGGTCCTGCTCGTCTGCGGGCTGCTGCTGCTCTGGGCCGGGCTGCTGCGGCTCGCCGACCTGCTCGGGGCGGACCTCGGGGAGCTCCCGGCCGCCACGCTCGTGTGGACGTCGCTGATCGTCGCCGCCGCGGCCGGCTACGCCGCGCTCCGCTGCGACGCGGCGATCTGCACGATGCTGGCCGGGATCGCGGCCGGGATCGCCGTGCTCGCGGCGGCGAACTGGATCTTCGGCGCGAGCTCGGAGACGGCCTACCGCTGGCTGCTGCTGGCGCTCGCGGTCGTGTTCGCGCTGGCCTCGCTCGTGCTGCGCGGCGGGCGCCCGCGGCACGCGGAGCTGATGGTCGTCACCGGCGGCCTCGCGATCCTGGCGATCTTCCTCGTCGCCGCGGTGGGCGCACTGTTCGGCGCGCTGCTGCCGTTCGGCGACCCGCCCGAGGCGGGCCTCCTGCCCGGCTTCTGGGAGCTCGTCCTGCTCGTGGCGGGCTGCGGGCTGGTCGCCTACGGCGCGGTCGACCGCGTGCCCGGCGCCGCGTGGCTCGGCGTCGCGCAGCTCGCGGGCTTCGTCGTCGCGGCGAGCGCCGGGTCCGACGACACCCTGCTCTGGTGGCCGCTCCTGCTCCTCCTGCTCGGCGGCGGCGCCCTGGCCGCGGGGCTGCGGCCGCGGCTGCCGCTCCCGCCCGAGCCGGCGGGCTACTCGGTCGAGCGGCCGCTCGCCTCGCGCACCGGCGACGACGACGAGATCACCGTGCGCGTCCGCAACGACGAGCCGCCCTCCCGCTAGGTTGCGGGTGATGACCGACCTCCAGGACGCCGCCGACCGCGCCCTCGCCGGCGGGCCGGAGCGCCACCGCGAGAAGGCCGCGGGCCAGGGCAAGCTGCCGGTCCGCGAACGGGTCGCGCAGCTGCTCGACCCCGGCAGCTTCAGCGAGGACGCGCTGCTCGCGAACTGGGAGGCGGACGGGCTCGGCGCCGACGGGGTCGTGACCGGGATGGGCGCGATCGACGGGCGCACCGTCGCGCTGATGGCGAACGACCCGACGGTGAAGGCGGGCTCGTGGGGGCCGAAGACGGTCGAGAAGATCCTCCGCATCCAGGAGGCCGCGCTCGCCCACCGCGTGCCGATGGTCTACCTGGTCGACTCGGCCGGCGCGCGGATCACCGAGCAGGTGCAGATGTTCCCGGGCCGCCGCCACGCCGGCCGGATCTTCTTCAACGAGGTCCAGCTCTCGGGCGCGGTCCCGCAGGTCTGCGTCCTGTTCGGGCCGAGCGCGGCGGGCGGCGCCTACATCCCCGCGTTCTGCGACGTCGTGATCATGCGCGAGGGCAACGCGTCGATGTACCTCGGCTCCCCGCGGATGGCCGAGATGGTGATCGGCGAGCACGTGTCGCTCGAGGAGATGGGCGGCGCGCGGATGCACACCGGCGTCTCCGGCTGCGGGCACTTCCTCGTCAAGACGGACGAGGAGGGGATCGCGCTCGCGCGGCGCTACCTCGGCTACTTCCCGTCGCGCTGCGACGAGGCGCCGCCGCCCGGGCCGCCGGCGCCGCCGCCGCCCGGCGCGACGCCGATCCGCGAGCTGATCCCCGCGGACGAGAACAAGCCGTGGGACATGCGCGGGCTGCTCGAGGCGCTCGTCGACGAGGGCTCGTTCCTCGAGGTCCACGCCCGCTGGGCCAAGGAGGTCATCGTCGGCTACGCGCGGCTCGACGGCCGGGTCGTCGGGATCGTCGCCAACCAGCCGAAGTTCAAGGGCGGCGTGCTGTTCGTCGACTCCGCCGACAAGGCCGCCCGGTTCATCTGGACCTGCGACGCGTTCGGCATCCCGCTGCTGTTCCTCGCCGACGTGCCCGGCTTCATGATCGGCACCGCGGTCGAGCGCCAGGGGATCATCCGCCACGGCGCGAAGCTGATCTCGGCCGTCTCGGAGGCGACCGTGCCGAAGCTCTCGGTCATCGTCCGCAAGGCCTACGGCGCCGGCCTCTACGCGATGGCGGGTCCGGCCTTCGAGCCCGACGCCTGCATCGCGCTGCCGACCGCGAAGATCGCGGTGATGGGCCCGAGCGCCGCGGTCAACGCGGTCTTCTACAACCAGCTCGCGGCGATCGAGGACGAGGAGGCGCGGGCGGCGAAGCGCGCCGAGCTGATGGAGGAGTACGCCGAGGGCGTCGACCTGCTGCACCTCGCGTCCGAGCTCGTGATCGACGCCGTCGTCCAGCCGGAGGACCTGCGCGGCGAGCTGATCCGCCGCTACGCGCACGCCGCCGGGCGGCAGCGCCCGCCGGCGCCGAAGCGCCACGGCATCGCGCCCGCCTAGGATCCGCGCGATGGCGGACGGCAAGCTGCTGTGGGAGCCGCCGGCCGAGCGGGCCGAGGGCTCCGCGATGGCGCGGCTGATGGCGGACCGCGGCGCGGAGGACTACGCCGCACTGTGGCGCTGGTCGGTCGAGGACCTCGACGGGTTCTGGGGGCTGGTCTGGGAGCGCTACGGCGAGCTCGGCGAGCACGGCGCGGTGCTGGCGGACGCGTCGATGCCCGGCGCCGTGCTGGTTCCCGGGCACGACGCTCAACTACGCCGAGCGGCTGTTCCGCGGCAAGCCGGACGACCGCGTCGCGGTCCTCCACGCGTCCGAGCTGCGCGAGCTGGACGAGTGGACCTGGGGGCGCCTGCGGGCGGAGACGGCGGCGATCCGCGCGGGCCTCGCCGCCCGCGGGGTCGGGCGCGGCGACCGCGTCGCGGCGTACCTGCCGAACATCCCGGAGACGCTGGCGGCGTTCCTGGCCACGGCGTCGCTCGGCGCGGTGTGGTCGTCGGCCGCGCCGGAGTTCGGCGCGCGCAGCGTCGTCGACCGCTTCTCCCAGATCGAGCCGAAGGTGCTGCTGGCGATCGACGGCTACCGCTACGGCGGCAAGGACTTCGACCGCGGCGAGGCGGTCGCGGCGATCGGCGAGGAGATCGGCGCGCCGGTCGTGCGGCTCGGCTACCTCGACGGCAGCGGCTGGGAGGACGGCTTCCTCGGCGACGACCCGCTCGCGTTCGAGCCGGTCCCGTTCGACCACCCGCTGTGGGTGCTCTACTCGTCGGGGACGACCGGGCTGCCGAAGGCGATCGTGCAGGGGCAGGGCGGGATCCTGCTCGAGCAGCTCAAGCTCGGCCACCTGCAGCTCGACTGCCGCGCGGGCGACCGGGTGTTCTGGTTCACCACCACCGGCTGGATGATGTGGAACTTCCTCGTCGGCGTGCTGCTGACCGACGCGGCGATCGTGCTCTACGACGGCAACCCCGGCACGCCGAGCCTCGACCGGCTGTGGGACCTCGCCGAGCAGGCCGGGATCACCACGTTCGGGACGAGCGCGAGCTACCTCGCCTCGTGCATGAAGGCGGAGGTCGAGCCGGCCCGCGGCCGCGATCTCTCCGCCCTGCGCGCCGTGGGGTCGACCGGCTCCCCGCTCGCGCCGGAGGGCTTCGCGTGGGTGTACGAGCACGTGGGGGAGGACACGTGGCTGTTCTCGACCTCGGGCGGGACCGACGTCTGCACCGCGTTCGTCGGCGGCTGCCCGGTGCTGCCCGTGCACGAGGGCGAGCTGCAGGCGCGCGCGCTCGGCGCCGACCTGCACGCGTTCGACGAGGACGGGGAGGAGGTGATCGACGAGGTCGGCGAGCTCGTGCTGACCTCGCCGATGCCCTCGATGCCGCTGCGCTTCTGGGGCGACGAGGACGGCGCGAAGCTGCACGAGGCCTACTTCGACATGTTCCCGGGCGTCTGGCGCCACGGCGACTGGATCCGGATCACGCCGCGCGGCACGGCCGTGATCTACGGCCGCTCGGACTCGACGATCAACCGCGGCGGGATCCGCATGGGGACGAGCGAGATCTACCGCGCCGTGCTCGCGCTCGACGAGATCGTCGACGCGCTCGTGGTCGACGTCCCGCAGGACGGCGAGGAGAACTGGATGCCGCTGTTCGTCGTGCTGCGCGACGGCGCCGAGCTCGACGACGACCTCGTCGCCGCGGTGCGCAAGCGGATCCGCGAGGACTGCTCGCCGCGCCACGTCCCGAGCGAGGTGCGCGCGATCGCCGAGGTGCCGCGGACGCTGTCGGGCAAGGTGCTCGAGGTCCCGGTCAAGCGGATCCTCATGGGGGAGGCGCCGGAGCGAGCCGCGAGCCGCGAGTCGCTCGCCAACCCGAAGGCGCTCGACACGTTCGTCGAGCTCGCGCGCGAGCGCGGCTAGAGCGTCGTCGCGAGCGCCCGGGCGAGCGGCTCGGCCGCGGCCGGCGGCGCCTCGGCCGCCGGCAGGCCGCCCGGCCCGCCGCGCCGCGCCGGCAGCCCGGCGGCGTCCGCCGCCGCGCGCCACTGGCGGTGCCGGCTCCGGACCGGGCCGTCGCGGACGATCAGCAGCGCGGTCCGGCGGGCCGCCGGCCGCTCGCGCCGCAGGTGGGCGCGGCGCGCGTCGGGCGCGCCCAGCACGAGCCCGGCGGCGACGCCGGGCGGCGGATCGCCCACCAGCGCGGCGTACGCGGCGCGCGCGGCGTCGACCGCCGCCTCCTCCGCGGCGCCGTCGCCGCGCCGCGCGACGCCCTCGTCCCACGCGGCGGCGACCGCCGCGAGCAGCACGACGGTGGGGACGAGCTGGGCGGCGCCGAGCAGCGTCCCGTCGGCTCCGGCCACGCGCCCCGCGCACGCGGCGGCGACGAGCAGCGCGGCGGCGACCAGCCACCAGAGGCCGCCGCGGACCCGCCCGAGCCGCCGCGCCCAGCCGCGCCGCGGGACGTCGGTGCGCGCGGCGAGCAGCACGTCGACCTGCCCGCCCGGCGCCGGCCCGGCGAGCACGACCTGCGTCGCGCGCCGCGGCAGCAGCAGCCGCAGCGGGGAGGCGCGGTGCGCCGCCTCGAGCGCGAGGCACGCCGCGCCGGCGGCCGCCGCGACGAGGCCCGCGACCGGCACGCTCAGCGCGACGAGGCCGCCGATCGCGGTGAGCGCGGCCGCCAGCGCGATCCCCGCCGCGTGCTGCGGCCGGATCCAGTGCGTCTCCACCCACGCCTCGTGGCCGTCGGCGCGCAGCGCGTCGTGGCAGGCGACCGCGAACCGCCGCTCGGCATCGCTGCAGACGGGCCGGGGCGCCATCGCGGCGAACGATAGGGTGCCGCCGCGTGGATGCCGCCGACCTCGCCTTCGCCGGGCTCGCCCGCCAGGCCGAGCTCGTCCGCGCCGGCGAGGTCTCGTCGCGCGAGCTGACCGAGCTCTACCTCGACCGGATCGCGCGGCTCGACCCGCGCCTCAACGCCTACCGCGTCGTGCTCGCCGAGGAGGCGCTCGCGAACGCCGACGCGGCCGACCGGCGGCGCGGCGACGACGCGCCGCCGCTCAACGGCGTCCCGATCGCGATCAAGGACGACACCGACGTCGAGGGCCAGGTGACCGCCCACGGCTCGCTCGCCCACGACTTCGTCCCCACCGCGGACGCCGAGGTCGTGCGCCGGCTGCGCGCCGCCGGCACCGTGATCCTCGGCAAGACGAACGTGCCCGAGCTCGAGGCGCTCTGCATGACCGAGTCGCTCGCGTTCGGCGCGACGTGCAACCCGTGGGACCCGACCCGGACCAGCGGCGGCTCCAGCGGCGGCTCGGGCACGGCGGTCGCCGCCGGGCTCTGCGCCGCCGCGCTCGGGACCGACGGCGCGGGCTCGATCCGGATCCCCGCGGCGGCCTGCGGGCTCGTCGGGCTCAAGCCGCAGCGCGACCGGGTCCCGATGGCGAGCAACTGGTTCGGGATGTCCGTGACCGGCGCGATCACCCGCGGCGTCCGCGACACCGCCCTGTTCCTCGACGCGGTCAAGGACGGCGGCCCGGCCTACGCGGACACCGAGCCGGCCGGCCCGCTGCGGATCGCCTACTCGGTGGCGATGCCGCGCGGCGTGACCGGCCGGCTGGAGACCGAGCAGCGCGACGCCGTCGTCGCGACCGCCGAGCGGCTGCGCGGCCTCGGCCACCACGTCGAGGAGCGCGATCCCGACTACGGCAACACCGCGGCCAACGTCGTCACGCGCTACCTGGAGGGGATCGCCGCGGACGCGGACGGGATGCCGCACCCGGAGCTGCTCGCGCGCTGGACGCGCGGCATCGCCGGCCTCGGCGCGAAGATCCCCGGCCCGCTCGTGCGCCGGGCGCACGCGCAGGAGGCGGCGGACCGCGACCGCGTGAACGCGATCTTCGGCGACGCCGACGCGGTGCTGCTCCCGGCGCTGACCCGGCGGCCGCCGCGGGTGGGGGAGTGGCTCGGGCTGCCCGCGCCGCTGATGCTCAACAACATGGCGAACCTCACCGCCCACCTCGCGCTCTGGAACCACACGGGCCAGCCGGCGATCAGCGTGCCCGCCGACCCGGCGGCCGACGGGTTCCCGGTCGGCGTGCAGCTCGTCGCCCCGCCCGACGGGGAGCCGCGGCTGCTGGCGCTCGCCGCGCAGCTCGAGGAGGCGACCGGCTGGACGGCGCGGCGCCCGCCGGAGCCGGCGTGACGCGAGCTGCTCGCGCTCGCCACGGACGTCGCGCACGAGGCCGGCGCCGGGCTGCGGGAGGCGTTCTCCCGGCTCGGCGAGGGCGGTCTGGCGATCCACGCCAAGAGCACGCCGACCGACCTGGTCTCCGAGGCCGACGTCGCGACCGAGCGACTGATCCGGGAGCGGCTCGAGGCCGCCCGGCCCGACGACGCGATCATGGGCGAGGAGGGCGACGACCGCCCCGGGACGAGCGGGCTGCGCTGGGTCGTCGACCCGCTCGACGGCACGGTGAACTTCCTCTTCGGGCTGCCGCAGTGGTGCGTCAGCGTCGCGGTCGAGGACGCAGTCCGGGACGCTCGCGGGCGTCGTCCACGACCCGATGCGCGACGAGACGTTCGCCGCGACCCGCGACGGCGCCGCCACGCTGAACGGCGCGCCGCTCGGCCCGCCCGCGCGGGACGAGCTCGCGACCGCGCTCGTGGCGACCGGCTTCGGCTACGCCGCCGACGTCCGCGAGGCGCAGGCCCGGGTGCTCGCCCGGCTGCTGCCGCGGGTCCGCGACGTGCGCCGGCTCGGGGCCGCCGCGCTGGACCTCGCCTGGGCCGCGGCGGGGCGGGTCGACTGCTACTACGAGCGCGGCGTCCACCACTGGGACGTCGCCGCGGGCGCGCTGATCTGCGCGCGCGCCGGGCTCGCGGTCCGCGAGCTGCCGCCGGCGCCGCCCGCCGCCGCCGGGCTGCTGGTCGCGCCGCCGGCGCTGGCGGACGAGCTGGCCGCGCTCGTGACCGACTGATATAGCCTGTCTAGACAGATGCTCGGTGTCGCCAAGCTGGCTCCCGGTCGCGGCCACATCGGCCTGCTGGAGCGGACCCCCGCGGAGCTGCCCGCCCACGCCGTGCGGCTCGCGGTCCGCGCCGCCGGGATCTGCGGGACGGATCTGCACATCGAGGCCGGCGAGTACCCGAGCGTCCCGCCGGTGACGATGGGCCACGAGGTCTGCGGCACGGTCGTCGAGATCGGGTCCGACGTCGACCCGGGCTGGGACGGGGCCCGCGTCGTCAGCGAGACGTACTACTCCACCTGCGGGCACTGCCGCCAGTGCCGCGCGGGGCGCCCGAACGTGTGCCCCGAGCGGCGGTCGATCGGGACCCACGTCGACGGCGCCTTCGCCGAGTCGGTCGTCGTGCCGGCGCACGGGCTCCACCGCGTGCCCGACACGCTCCCGGACGCGGCGGCGCCGCTGTGCGAGCCGCTGGCCTGCGTCTGCCAGTCGCTGCTCGACCCGCCGGCGATCATGCCCGGCGACCGCGTGCTGATCGTCGGGCCCGGCGCGATCGGGCTGCTGGCCGCGCAGGTGGCGGCGGCGGGCGGCGCGGAGGTCGAGGTGCGCGGCGTCGCGCAGGACGGGCCGCGGCTCGCGCTCGCCCGCGAGCTCGGCTGCGCGACCTCGCTGGCCGGGGTCGACGCGCTCGACGACGGCGCCTACGACGTGACCGTCGACTGCTCCGGCGCGGGCCCGGGGATCGCGGACGCGCTGCGGGCGGCCCGGCCCGGCGGCCGGCACGTGCAGATCGGCCTGGCCGGGATGGACGTCACGCTGCCCTACGACCTCGTCTGCTTCAAGGAGCTCGACCGTCACCGCGGGGTTCGCCAGCACGCCGACCTCCTGGCGCCGGGCGATGGCGCTGCTCGACCGCGGCGCGGTCGACCTGCCGCCGCTCGTGACCGAGGTCGTCGCGCTGCGCGACTTCCGCCGCGCGTTCGACGAGACGCGCGCCGGCGCGGGCGTGAAGTACGTCCTCGATCCGCGCTAGGCGCCGCGGTGCGGCTCGACGTCGAAGTGGACGTCGAGCCCGTAGCGGCCGGCGACGTAGCGCGACTCGGTGAGCTCGACGGGATGCCCGTCCGCGTCGGAGATCACCCGCCGCTCGACGAGCAGCGCCGCCCCGCGCGCGACGTCGAGCCGGCGCGCCTCGGGCGCCGTCGCGCTCTGCGCGGTGATCGTCGCGCGGCCGGAGCGGGGGACGACGCCCTCCCCGGCGAGCAGCTCGTGCAGCGAGGCGGTGCGCCAGTCGGCGCCGCGGATCGCGGTCGCGAGCCGTCCGGGCAGCACCGCGGTCTCCGCCGCGACGGGCACGCCGTCGGCGAGCCGCAGCCGCCGCAGGACGACGACGCCGGCGCCCGCCGTCGAGCTCGAGCGCCCGTGCCTCCTCGTCGCTCGCGGGGCGCTCCCGCACGTCGACGTGCTCCGCCGACGCGGTCTGGCCGCGGCGGCGCATCTGCTCGGAGAAGCTGAGCAGGTTGTCGACCCGGCGGTGGGCGGGCGGCTCGGCCACGAACGTCCCGCGGCCGGGGACGCGGTCGACGAGGCCCTCCTGGGTCAGGCGCTGGACCGCGTTGCGCGCGGTCATGCGGCTCACCGAGAACTCGCGGCAGAGCATCGCGTCGGAGGGCAGCGGATCGCCCGGCGACAGCGCGACGATCCGCTCGCGCAGCGCCTGCTCGATGACGAAGTAGCGCGGTGTGAAGCGGCTCTCCACAGCCGTATGCTACCTGTCTAGACGGGTGCCCCGGCCAGAGGAGACCAGCGTATGAGCAGGCTGCGTGCCGCCGTGGTGGGCACCGGATTCATCGGCGTCGTCCACGTCGACGCGCTGCGCCGGCTCGGCGTCGAGGTGACCGGCGTCGTCGGCTCGACGCCGGAGCGCGCGCGCGAGAAGGCGGCCGCGGCCGGGCTCCCCGAGCCGTACGAGTCGTTCGAGGCGATGCTCGCGGACCCGCGCGTCGACGTCGTCCACCTCACGTCGCCGAACAACGTCCACCACGCGCAGGTCAAGGCGGTGCTGGAGGCGGGCAAGCACGTGGTCTGCGAGAAGCCGCTCGCGCTCGGCCCGCACGAGACCGCCGAGCTCGTGGCGCTCGCCGAGCGCAGCGGGCTGGTGCACGCGGTCAACTTCAACGTCCGCTTCTATCCGCAGGTCCAGGAGGCCGCGGCGCGCGTCCGCTCGGGCGCGCTGGGCGACGTCTACCTGGTCAGCGGCGGCTACCTCCAGGACTGGCTGCTGCTCGACACCGACTGGAACTGGCGGCTGGACCCCGCGACCGGCGGCAGCCTGCGCGCCGTCGGCGACATCGGCTCGCACTGGATCGACCTGATGGGGTTCGTCTGCGGGCGGCGCGTGACCGACGTGTGCGCCGACCTGAGCACGTTCGTGCCCGTGCGCCGCGAGCCCGTCGGCCCGGTCGAGACGTTCGGCTCCGCCGCCGGCGGCGCGACCGTCGAGCACGCGATGGAGACGGAGGACGCCGCCGGGCTGCTGCTGCGCTTCGAGGGCGGCGCGCGCGCCACGGCGACGATCTCGCAGGTCAGCGCCGGGCGCCGCAACCGGCTCTCGTTCGAGATCGACGGCGCCGAGGGATCGGTCGCGTGGGAGTCCGAGCGCCCGGAGGAGCTCTGGCTCGGGCACCGCGGGCGGCCGAACGAGCTGCTGCTGCGCGACGCGACGCTGATGGACGGCGCCGCGGCCGCGACCACCCACCTCCCGGCGGGGCACGCCGAGGGCTTCGCCGACACGTTCCGCGAGCTCTACCGCGTCGTCTACGCCGCCGCGGCCGGCGGCGCCCCGCCGCCGGACCCGCGGTACCCGACCTTCGCCGACGGCCACGAGGCGGCCGTCATCGGCGCGGCCATCGCGCGCAGCGCGCAGGAGGCCCGCTGGGTGACGGTCGACGAGATCAGAACGGAGAACCCACTGCCATGAAGCTCGGACTGCTCACCGCCGCGTTCCCGGACGCGACCCTCGACGAGGTCGCCGACTGGGCCGCCGCGAACGACTTCGAGGCGCTCGAGGTCGCGTGCTGGCCGGCGTCCGAGGGGGCCGTCCGCCGCTACGCCGGGGTCTGCCACATCGACGTCGAGCGGCTCGACGACGCCGGCGCCCGCGAGCTCGTCGCGGGGCTCGAGCGCCGCGGGCTCTCGATCTCCGGGCTCGCGTACTACCCCAACCCGCTCGACCCCGACCCCGCGGAGCGCGAGCGCGCCGCGCGCCACCTCACCAAGGTGATCGACGCGGCCCAGCGGCTCGGCGTGCCGACCGTCGGGACGTTCGCCGGCCGCGACCGGACCCGCTCGATCGACGACAACTGGCCGGTCTTCGACGAGGTCTGGCCGCCGCTCGTCGCCCACGCGGCGGAGCGCGGCGTGAAGATCGCGATCGAGAACTGCCCGATGATCTTCAGCGCCGACGAGTGGCCGGGCGGCAACAACCTCGCGTTCGCGCCGGCGATCTGGCGCGAGATGTTCCGGCGCATCCCCGACCCCGCCTTCGGCCTCAACCTCGATCCGTCGCACCTCGTGTGGCAGTTCATCGACTGCGAGCGGGCGATCTACGAGTTCGGCGACCGCATCTTCCACGCGCACGGCAAGGACGTGGAGGTCCGCCCCGACGGGCTCTACGAGTGGGGCACGATGAGCGCCGGGGTCGGCTGGCAGACGCCGCGCCTGTGCGGGCTCGGCCAGGTCGACTGGTCGCGCTTCTTCGCGGCGCTGTACGCGGTCGGGTACGACGGCGTGGTCTCGATCGAGCACGAGGACCGGCGCTTCGAGGGGACGCCCGAGCTGGTGCGGCGCGGCTTCCTGATCGCCCGCGACGCCCTGCGCCCGTACATCCACTGAGGCTCAGGTGGCGTCGCGCGTGTGCCCGACGTTGCCGTTGATCGTCAGGCCGCCGTCGACGATCAGCTCCTGGCCGGTGATGTAGCGCGAGCCGCGCGAGGCGAGGAACAGCGCGACGTCGGCGACCTCGTCGGCCTCGCCGAGCCGGCCGAGCGCGATCCGCTCCGCATAGGCGCGCCGGACCTCGGGCGTGTACGCGTGCTGGTTGAGCGCCGTGTCGATCGCGCCGGGGGCGAGCGCGTTGACCGTGATCCCGTGCTCGGCCAGCTCGAGCGCGAGCACCTTGGTGAGGCCGACGATCGCGCCCTTGGCCGCGATGTAGGCGCCGAGGTCGGCGACGACGAGCACGTCGGCCGCCGAGCTGATGTTGATGATCCGGCCGCCGGTGCCCTGCTCGATCATCCGCCGGGCCGCCGCGCGGCAGCCGTGGAAGTAGCCGTGGAGGTTGCCGGAGAGCAGCCCGTGCCAGTCGGCGTCGGTGAGCGTCACGAACGGCTTGACCATCAGCCGGGCCGCGTTGTTGACCCAGATGTCGACGCCGCCCCAGCGCTCGACGACCTGCCCGGCGAGCGCCTCGACGACCTCCGGGTCGCCCGTGTCGCCGCGGACGATCAGCGACTCCGCCGCCGGCGGCGTCGATCCGCGCCGCGGTCGCCGCCTGCTCGTCGTCCGAGCCCAGGTGCAGCCCCGCGACGGACGCCCCGGCCGCCGCGAGCGCCACCGCGATCTCGGCGCCGATCCCCGACGAGCAGCCGGTGACGACGGCCCGGTGGCCCACGAGCGGGAACGACACCTGCGCCTGTCTAGATGACTGCATGGCAGGACGCTACCAACCGGCATAGGCGCGCGTCGCGACATCTGATACGTTGCCGCCGCGGCCATGGTAAACCTTTTCCGGGGGATGGATGACTGACGCCGGCGCTGCTCCGCTCGCCGGCCGGCTGGTGCTCGTGACCGGCGCCGGCCAGGGCATCGGCGCCGCGATCGCGGTCGCCGCCGCCGAGGCGGGCGCCGACGTCGCGATCGCCTACCTGAGCGAGCGCGAGGGCGCCGATCGCGTCGCCGGGCAGGTGCGCGCGCTCGGCCGCCGCGCCGGCACGTTCGCGGCCGATCTCGCCGATCCGGCGCGACGCCCGCGCCATGGTCGCGGCCGTCGAGGCGGAGCTGGGCCCGGTCGACGGGCTCGTCAACAACGCCGGGATCTTCCCCCAGACGCCGTTCCTGGAGATCTCCGACGCCGAGTGGGGCGCCGTGCTCGCCACCGACCTGACCGCGGCGTTCACCTGCAGCCAGGCCGTGCTCCCGGGGATGCTCGACAAGGGCGCGGGCGCGATCGTGATGATCAGCTCCCGGCTCGGTCAGATCGGCTTCGCCGGCGTCGCGCACTACGCCGCGGCCAAGGCGGGGCTGATCGCGCTCGCCAAGTCGATCTCGCGCGAGTTCGGCGGGCAGGGGATCCGCGCGAACGCCGTCGCGCCCGGCGTCGTGATCACCGACATGGGCGCCACCGTGATGGAGGGCGAGGTCGGCCGCCGGCGGATGGCCGAGCTGCCGCTCGGCCGGTTCGGCACCCCGCCGGAGATCGCCGCCGCCGTCGTGTTCCTGCTCTCCGACGACTCCGGCCTCTTCCTCGGCCAGACGCTCAACCCGAACTCGGGCGGGTTCATGCCATGAAGGTCGTGGACGCCGAGGCGGCGGTCCGGCTCGTCCCGGACGGGGCGACGGTGATCGTCGCGGGCTCGGGCGCCGGCCACGCCGTGCCGCAGCGGTTCATCGACGCGCTCGCCGACGTCTTCCAGCGCGACGGTCACCCGCGCGACCTCACGACCGTCCGCGTCGTCGGGATCGGGGACTTCGCCGACCGCGGCTTCTCCCAGCTCGCGCTCCCCGGGCTGATGCGGCGGACGATCGGCAGCAACATCGGCAACGAGCCGGCGCTCGGCGCGCTGGTCGAGGCCGGCGAGCTCGAGGCCTACTCGTTCCCGCAGGGCGTGCTCTCGCTGCTGTGCCGCGAGATCGCCGGCGGCCGGCCCGGCCTGGTCACCCACATCGGGCTCGACACGTACGTCGATCCCCGCCACACCGGCGGCAAGCAGAACGCGCGCACGACCGAGGACCTCGTCGAGGTCGTCACGCTGCGCGGCAGGGAATGGCTGCTCTACCACGCCTTTCCGATCGACGTGGCGGTGATCCGCGGCAGCACGGCGGACACCGACGGCAGCCTGACGCTGCACGACGAGGCCGTCCGCGGCGAGATGCTCGCCATGGCGATGGCCGCCCGCAACAGCGGCGGCATCGTCATCGCGCAGGTCAAGCAGCTCGCGCGGGCCGGCTCGCTGCCCGCGCGCTCGGTCGACGTGCCCGGCGCGCTGGTCGACTACGTCCTCGTCGACCCGGACCAGACGCAGACCTACGTCACCCCGTACTCGCCGTACTACGCGGGCGCGCTGCGGCGGCCGCCGGTGGGCGGCGGCGAGCCGCTCCCGCTCGACGTCCGCAAGGTGATCGGGCGCCGCTCGCTGCTCGAGTTCGCGCCCGGCGACGTCTGCAACCTCGGCTTCGGCATCAGCCAGGGGATCGGCGCGATCGCGTTCGAGGAGGGGATCGCCGACCAGATCGTCCTCACCGTCGAGCAGGGCATCTTCGGCGGCGTGCCGGTGGCCGGCAACGAGGGCGGCGCCGGCTTCAACTACCAGGCGATGATCGAGCAGCCGTCGATGTTCGACTTCTACGACGGCGGCGGGCTCGACGTGGCCAGCCTCTCGTTCGCCGAGATCGACCGCCACGGCAACGTCAACGTCCATGCCTTCGCGGGCCGCGTCCGCGGCCCCGGCGGCTTCCCGAACATCAGCGCGCGGACGAAGAAGATCAACTTCGTCGGCACGCTCACCGCGCGCGGGCTCGAGCTGGACTTCTCCGGCGAGCGGCTGGAGATCCGCGCCGAGGGCTCGCTGCCGAAGTTCGTCGACGCGGTGCGCGAGGTCTCGTTCAGCGGCCGGATGGCGCTCGAGCGCGGCCAGCAGGTCCGCTTCATCACCGAGCGCGCGGTCTTCGCCCTGACCGACGCGGGCGTCACCCTGATCGAGGTCGCCGACGGGATCGACCCGCAGCGCGACGTGCTCGACCAGATGGGCTTCGTGCCGCACGTCGCCGAGCCGCTCGGGCGGATCGACCCGCGCGTCTACGCTGCGGCCCCGATGGGCCTCGCGGAGGACTACGGGCGATGATCACGCTGACCCGCGGGCAGGTCGCCCTGATCGAGCTCGACAACCAGCCGCTCAACCTCGTGACCGGGGCGATGATGGAGCAGCTCGACGCCGCGCTCACCGCGCTCGCGGACGACGCCGAGGTCCGCGCGGTGGTCGTCGCCGGCGCCGGCGAGCGGGCGTTCTGCGCCGGCTCGGACGTGAAGGAGTTCGAGGGCCTCGCCGGCCGCGTCGCGCAGGGCAAGCTGCTCTACGAGAAGTTCGTCTACCGCAAGCTCGCCGAGCTGCCGGTGCCCACGATCGCGGCGATCGACGGGGACGCGCTCGGCGGCGGGCTCGAGCTCGCGCTGTGCTGCGACCTGCGCGTGGCCGCCGAGGGCGCGCGCCTCGGCATGCCCGAGGTCCGGCTCGGCGTGCTGCCCGGCAGCGGCGGCACGCAGCGGCTGCCCGCGGTCGTCGGCCCGGCGCGCGCGAAGGAGCTGATCCTGGTCGGCGAGCTGATCGACGCGCAGCGCGCCGAGCAGATCGGGCTCGTGAACCAGGTCGTGCCGGCCGGCGGCGCCCGCGCGGCCGCGCTCGACGTCGGCGCGCGGATCGCCCAGCGCGGTCCCGTCGCGGTGCGCGAGGCCAAGCGCCTGATCGAGCGCGCCCGCGACCTCGACCTCGACGCCGGGATGGCGGCGGAGCTCGACGCGTCGGAGCGCGTGTTCCGCAGCGACGACATGCTCGAGGGCGCCCGGTCCTTCTTCGCCAAGCGACCGCCCGACTTCCACGGCAGCTGATCCCCCGGTCAAGGAGAACGCACCCACATGGACAACATCTCGCGCTTCGGGGTCTTCCTCCCCACCTACATCTGGGACGACGACGGGCCGGAGCGCGCGCGCAACATCCGGGCGTTCGCCAGGCGCGTCGAGGAGCTGGGCTTCGACTCGCTCTTCGTGACCGACCACCTGCTGTCGGCGCAGCACTTCTACTCCGCCTCGTTCCTGGAGCCGCTGTCGACGCTCGCGGTCGCCGCCGGCGCGACCGAGCGCGTCCGGCTGGGCACGTCGGTGCTGGTGCTCCCGACGCGTCAGCCCGTCGTGCTCGCCAAGGAGCTCGCGACGCTGCAGTACCTCTCCGACAACCGCTTCATCCTCGGCGCCGGCGTCGGCTGGAACCAGGCCGAGTTCCGCGCCACCGGCGGGGACAAGAAGCAGCGCGGCCGCCGGACCGACGAGATCCTCGACATCATCGTGCCGCTGCTGGAGGGCGAGACGGTCACCTACCACGGCCGGCACTTCCAGATCGACGAGGTGTCGATCGAGCCGCGCCCGAGCGCGACGGCCCGAGATCTGGATCGGCGGCGGCTCGCAGCTCGCCAACGAGAAGTCGCCCGACAAGCCGATGCTCGTCCCGGCGGTCAAGGAGCGGATCCTCAAGGCCGAGGGCTGGATCCCGCGCCCGACCTGCCCGCCCGAGGACCAGGCGCGCGACTGGGAGGAGATCCAGGAGGGGATGCGCGACCGCGGCCGCGACCCCGCGGAGCTCACCGTCGCGCACGAGAACTTCATGCACTTCGTCGACACGAACGACGGGGAAAGGGCGCGGCGCGAGCAGCACGAGGCGTTCCTGAAGGTGATGAGCTCGACGCGCGGCCCGGACTACCTCGAGTCGGTCTACCTGTTCGGGACGCCCGAGGAGATCGTGGCCCAGCTGCAGGCCCGGGTCGAGGCCGGCATCGGCTACTTCATGCTCCACACGATGACGCCGGACATCGCGCAGCTCGACCTGTGGGTGCGCGACATCGTGCCGAACCTGAAGTTCCCGGTGCACGCTCCCGCCGGTCCGGTGGCGGGGGGCTGATGCGTTGACCTGCCTGGCCGCGTCCAGTATCAAGTGCGAGGGGAAAACCATTACCGCCGCCGGTGGCGGTGACGGGCAGGGCGAAGGGAGCAAGGGAGCGCGATGACAATCGATCTTGACGGTCTGATCCCCGCGACGGTGCTGCCGATGACCGACGGCGGCGTGATCGACGAGGCCGCGCTCCGCCGCTACATCCGCTGGGTGGCGCGGCAGGGCCCGGTCGCGCTCGCGATCAACGTCGACACGGGCGAGGGGCCGCACCTGACCCACGCCGAGAAGGTCCGCGTGCTGCAGATCGTGGCCGACGAGACCGACGTGCCGATCGTCGCGGGCGTCGCCGGGCCGTTCCAGGCGCAGGCCGTCGCCCAGGCCCGCGACTACCGCGAGGCCGGCGCCTCGGCGCTGCTCGTCTTCCCGATCCCGGCGTACCTGTCCGCGCCGCTGGATCCCAGGATCCCGGTCGAGTACCACCGCGCGATCGCGGACGTCGGGCTGCCGCTGATCGCCTTCCAGCTCCAGCCGATGCTCGGCGGCGTGAACTTCGAGGGCGACACGCTGCGGCAGCTGATCGAGCTCGACGGCGTGGTCGCGATGAAGGAGGCGTCGTTCGACGCCCGCCGCTACGTCGACACGTTCCAGATGGTCCAGGAGACCCCGAAGTACCAGGCGGGCGAGTTCACCTACCTGACCGGCAACGACAACTTCATCCTCGAGTCGTTCATGCTCGGCTGCACCGGCGCGCTGATCGGCTTCGGGGCGATCATGGTCGCCGAGCAGGTGGCGATGATCGAGGCCTGGCGCGACGGGCAGATCGACGAGGCGCGGGCGCTCGGCAAGCGCGTGCAGCGGCTCGCCGACGTCGTCTTCGACGCGCCGGTGGCCAACTACCGCGCGCGGCTGAAGGAGTCGCTGCGGATCCTCGGCGTGCTCGAGGACGCGAGCGTGCGGCCCCCGCTGCTCGCGCTCGACGGCGCCGAGCGCCAGCGGCTCGAGGTGACGCTCGAGGAAGTCGGGCTGCTGAAGGGCGCCGCCGGCATGAGCGGGCGCCGAGCCGACGTGCTGATCGTCGGCGCCGGCGCCTCCGGAGGCGTCGTCGCGCGCCGCCTCGCGGCCGCGGGCTTCGACGTCGTGTGCCTCGAGCAGGGCGGCTGGCACGCGCTCGACGAGTTCCCCGCGCCGCAGCCCGAGTTCGAGCTGCTCGCGCGCAAGCAGTGGGCCCACAGCCCGAACGACCGCGCGCTGCCCGAGGACTACCCGGTCAACGAGGACGACTCCGACATCGCGACGCTGATGTTCAACGGGGTCGGCGGCAGCCTGATCCTCTACGCCGGCGACTGGTCGCGGCTGCACCCGTCGGACTTCTGCGTGCGCACGCAGGACGGCGTGGCCGACGACTGGCCGATCAGCTACGAGGACCTGCGGCCGTACTACGAGCAGACCGACGTCGAGTTCGGGGCCTCCGGGCTGGGCGGCGACCCCGCCTACCCGCCGCCGTTCGAGCCGCCGTACCCGCCGCTCCCGATCGGCCCCGGCGCGCTGAAGGTGGCCCGGGCGCACACGCGGCTGGGCTGGCACTGGTGGCCGGGCACCAACTCGGTCCTCTCCGTCAACGCCCAGGACCGGCGGGCGTGCGCGCAGTGGGGGACCTGCCTCTGGGGCTGCCCGGAGGGCGCGAAGGCGAGCACCGACCACACCCACTGGGGCCGGGCGATCGCCGACGGCGCCGAGCTGATCACCCACGCGCGCGTCAGCCGCGTGCTGGTCCGCAACGGGCGCGCCACCGGCGTCGAGTACCTGACCGAGGACGGGCGCGAGCACGTCCAGGAGGCCGACGTCGTCGTGCTCGCGGCGAACGCGATCGGCACCGCGCGGCTGCTGCTCCTCTCGGGCGGGCCCGGGCACCCCGACGGGCTCTGCAACGGCAGCGGCATGGTCGGCCGGCGCCTGATGGTCCACCCGTTCGCGAACGTGCTCGGGCTGTTCGACGAGCAGCTGCGCTCGTGGAACGGGCACATCGGCTCGAAGATCGTCTGCTACGAGTTCTACGAGACCGACGAGCGGCGCGACTTCGTCCGCGGCGCCAAGTGGAGCCTCGCGCCGACCGGCGGCCCGATCGACGCCGCGCTGCCGACGCGGGCCGGCGTCGCGACCTGGGGCGCCGACCACCACCTGCACATGCGCGAGGTGCTCGGCCACGGCGTCAGCTGGGGGATCTTCGGCGAGGACCTGCCCGACCCCGAGAACCGGGTCACGCTCGACGCGGAGCTGACCGACTCCTCCGGCCTCGCGGCGCCGAAGGTCACCTACCGGGTCGGGGACAACTCGCGCCGCTGCCTGGACTTCCAGATCGAGCGGGCGAGGGAGTCGCTGACCGAGGCCGGCGCCTACCGGATCGAGGAGGACCGGCTGATGCGCTACTCCGGCTGGCACCTGATCGGCACGGCGCTGATGGGCACCGATCCCGACCGCTCGGTGGTGGACGGCTACGGCCGCACGCACGAGGTCGAGAACCTCTACGTCGTCGACGGCAGCGTGTTCCCGACCTCGGGCGGCGTGAACCCGACGAGCACGATCGCCGCGTTCGCCGCGCGCACCGCCGACCATCTCATCCACGCCCGCGACCGGGTCAAGGTGGCCGCGTGACCGTCGACGACGCGCTGCGCGACCGGCTGCGGGCGTTCGCCGACGTGCTGATCCCGGCCGCGCACGACATGCCGTCCGCCGGCGAGGTCGGGGTCGCCGACCGCCAGCTCGACGTCGTGCTCGGCGCCCGCCCGGACCTCGCCGAGCCGCTGGCCCGCGCGGTCGCGCAGGCCGATCCGGCCGACCACGAGGGCAGCCTCGCGCGGCTCCGCGCCGACGACCGCGCGGCCCACGACGCGCTCCTGCTCGCGATCGTGGGCGGCTACTACATCGACCGCGACGTGCGCCGCCGGCTGGGCTACACCGGCCAGGTCCCCGTCGAGGTGCGGCCCGAGATCATCCCCAACTACGTCGACGAGGGGCTGATGGAGCCGCTGCTCGCGCGCGGCGCGATCTACCGCCCGGTCCCGGACAGGAGCGCGGCATGACGACCGTGGACATGAACCAGTGGGACGGGCCAGCTGCACAGCGGCGGCTGGCGCGCCGCCCACGGCGGGACCGTCGACGTCGAGGAGAAGGCGACCGGCGAGCGGCTCGCGACCGTCGGGCTCGCCGACGCGACCGACGTCGCCGAGGCGGCCGAGCGCGCCGCCGCGGCCCAGCCCGACTGGGCGGCCACGTCGTTCGAGGAGCGCGCGGCGATCCTGCGCCGCGCCGCGGCGCTGCTGGAGGAGCGCGCCCCGACGGTGATCGACTGGCTCGTGCGCGAGACCGGCGAGATCCGCGCCCGCGCGACGCACGAGACGCGGATCAGCGTCGGCGAGATCCGCGAGGCGTCCGCGCTCGCCGGGCAGCCGTTCGGCGAGCTGCTGCCGACCACCGAGCGCGGGCGGATGAGCTTCGCCCAGCGCGTCCCGATCGGCGTCGTCGGCGCGATCACCCCGTGGAACGCGCCGGTGATCCTCGGCATCCGCGTGATCGCCCCCGCGCTGGCGCTCGGCAACGCCGTCATCATCAAGCCCGACGCGCAGACCCCGATCACCGGCGGCCTGCTGCTGGCGTCGATCTTCGAGGAGGCCGGCCTACCCGACGGTGTGCTGCACGCGCTGCCCGGCGCCGCCGAGGCGGGCGAGGCGCTCGTGCTCGACCCGCACGTCGGGCTCATCTCCTTCACCGGCTCGACGGCCGTGGGGCGCCGGGTCGGCGAGCTCGCGGGCCGCAGCCTGAAGAAGGTGTCGCTCGAGCTGGGCGGCAACAACGCGCTGATCGTGCTCGACGACGCGGACATCGAGCGCGCGTCCTCGTCCGGCGCGTGGGGCTCGTTCCTGCACCAGGGCCAGCTCTGCTTCTCGACCGGGCGCCACCTGGTGGCCGACGCGGTGGCGGGCGACTACCTGGACGCGATCGAGGCCCGCGCGACGGCGCTGAAGGTCGGCGACCCGTTCCGCGAGGACGTCGCGCTGGGGCCGATCATCAACCAGCGCCAGCTCGACCGCTTCGACGCGATCGTGCGCGACACGGTCGACGCCGGGGCGGGGCTGCGCACCGGCGGGACGCACGAGGGGCGCTTCTACCGGCCGACCGTGCTCGAGGGCGTCACGCCCGCGATGCCGGCGTTCGCCGAGGAGATCTTCGGGCCGGTCGCCGCGGTCACCACGTTCTCGTCCGTGGAGGAGGCGGTGGCGCTCGCCAACCAGTCCGAGTACGGTCTGGCCGCCTCCATCTACACCTCGAGCCTCGCGCGGGGGATGGAGATCGCACGCTCGATGCGCGCGGGGATGGTTCACATCAACGACACCACGATCAACGACCAGGCAGTCGCACCGTTCGGGGGTATGGGCGCCTCGGGCAATGGAGGAAGGTTCGGCTCGCTGGCCAATTGGGAGGAGTTCACCCAGTGGCAATGGTGCACGGCTCGGGACGAGGGGCCCGTGTTCGCCTTCTGAAGGACCGCAGTGGAGACCGCCCCGGGTGCGACGGGGCGTGAAGGTGCAAATCCAGGAGGAGGAGAAGCAGGATGCGAGACGTGAGGAAATGGGGCGCGACGTCGATCGTGCTCGGAACCGTGGCGATGATGGCGTTGGTGGGCGCCGGATGCGGCAGCGGTGACGACAGCGGTGACACGGCCTCCAGCGGCGGTGGCGGCGACGACGCGAACAAGCAGTACGTGCTCGGCGTCAGCAACACGCTGGTCGGCAACGGCTTCCGCGAGGAGATGATCTGTGCGGCCAAGGCGCAGGCGCTGGCCAGCGGCAAGATCAGCAAGGTGATCGTCCAGAACCAGAACGGCGGCGCGCCCGAGCAGATCGCGGCGATCCGCAACCTGATCTCGGCCGGCGCCAACGCGATCATCGCCAACCCGGCCGACGCGGCGGCGCTGAACCCGGTGATCGCCGACGCCGACAAGCGCGGCGTCAAGTTCGTCGCCATCGACCAGGCCGTGACGGCCCCCGAGGCGTACATCGCGACCAACGACCAGGTCGAGTACGCGAAGCTCGGCGTGCAGTGGCTGGCCGATCAGCTCGGCGGCAAGGGCAACATCGTCGAGATGCGCGGCGCCAAGGGCGTCCCGGCCGACACCGACCGCCACAAGGGCTTCGTCGAGGAGATGAAGAACTACCCCGACATGAAGGTCGTGAAGTCCGTCTACAGCAACTGGGACTGGCCGACCGGCTCCAAGGAGATGCTGAACATCCTGCAGTCGGGCGAGCAGGTCGACGGCGTGTGGACCTCCGGGATCGACTCGATCATCGTCGACGCCTACAAGACCGCGAAGAAGCCGCTGGTGCCGATCGTCGGCGCCGACAACAACGGCTTCCTCCAGCAGATGATGGACGACAAGGAGCTCGACGGCGCGGCCGTCACCAACCCGGCGATCATCGGCGGCGTGGGTGCGGCGATCGCGATCGACGCGCTCACCGGCAAGAACCCGGAGAAGGTCACGACGCTCAAGCCCGAGGTGTGGGACCGGGAGAACCAGCCCGAGTGGGAGGGCAACGTCAATCCCGACCTGCCGCCCACGTACTCGGTCGTGATGAAGGTCCCGCCGTACACGACCTTCACGCCCGAGCAGCTCACCGCGTGCAAGGGGCCCGGCGAGTAGCACCAGCCGACCGGTCTCCGGCCGGGGCGCCCGCGAGGGCGCCCCGGCCCGGACTGTCTCCATGAGCCTGCTCAACGTCCAGAACGTCGCCAAGCGCTACGGCTCGGTGATCGCGCTCCGCTCCGCCGACCTCGTGGTCGAGCCGGGCGAGATCCACGCGCTGCTCGGCGCCAACGGCGCCGGCAAGAGCACCCTGGTGAAGATCCTCACCGGGGTCATCGCGGCCGACACCGGCACGATCACCCTGGCGGACAAGCCGCTCAGGGTCGGCTCGCCCGCGGCCGCGCGCGCCGCCGGGCTCGCCTCCGTCTTCCAGGATCCGGCACTCGTCCCCGACCTCACCGTGCGCGAGAACATGCGCCTGACCGGGACGAGCGTCGACCGCCTCCGGGCCTCGCTGCAGTCGATGGAGCTCTCCGTCGACGTCGACGAGCTCGTCGGCGACCTGCCGCTCGCGATGCTGCGCATGATCGATCTCGCGCGCGCGCTCTCGCACGATCCGCAGCTGCTGCTGCTCGACGAGATCACCGCGGCGCTCCCGTCCGACCTCGCCGAGCGCGTGCTGGCGGTCTCGTCCAAGCTGCGCGACGACGGCGGCTCGGTCCTGTTCGTCTCCCACCGCCTCGCCGAGGTGGCGCTGCTCTGCGATCGCGCCACCGTGCTGCGCGACGGGCGCGCGGTCGGCACGCTGAACCCGTCGACCGGCGGCGAGGAGCGGATCGTCGAGCTGATGCTCGGCGAGTCGCGCGGCACGATCGTCGAGGAGATCGCGCAGGCCGACGAGGAGGCCGCACCGGCCGAGGAGGACGCGGCGGCCGCTCCGTCGGCGGACGCCGGCGGGGACGACGGGCCGCCCGCGCTGAAGGTGACCGGGCTGAAGCTGAGCGACGCCAGCCCCGAGGGCGTCGACTTCGAGGTGCGCTCGGGCGAGATCGTCGGCGTGGCCGCGCTCGACGCGCAGGGCCAGGAGGAGCTGTTCAACCTGCTCGCCGGCCAGCAGCGCATCCGCGACGGCCAGGTCGAGCGGCTGGGCAAGACGATCCGGCCGCGCGATCCCTACGACGCCATCAAGGAGGGCATGGTCCTCGTGCCGTCGGACCGGCTCCTCGCCCTGCTGCCGGACCGCCCGATCCGCGAGAACATCGCCGCGCCGCTGTACGCCCCGATCAAGAAGTGGGGGCCGTTCAACTCCCGCCGCGAGGCCGCCAAGGTCGACGACGCCATCGAGCGGCTGCAGATCGACACCCGCGCGCGCCGCCAGGCGCGCCGGCTCAGCGGCGGCAACCAGCAGAAGCTGACGATCGCGCGCTGGCTGGCCGCCGGCTTCGACGTGCTGCTCTGCTTCGACCCCACGCGCGGCATCGACGTCGGCACCAAGCGCCAGATCTACACCCTGCTGCGCGAGCTCGCCGGCTCCGGCGCCGCCGTGCTCCTGTTCACCAGCGAGCTCACCGAGATCCAGCTCGTGTGCGACCGCGTGCTGGTGCTGCACGACGGCGGCATCAGCGACCGGCTGCCCGCGTCGGAGGCCACCGAGGGGCGCCTGCTGCGCTCGGCCCACGGACTCGTCAAGGCGGCGGCCCAGTGAGCACCGCCGCGCCCATCCAGGATCCGCCCCGCGGCGTGCGGGTCCGGCGGTCGCTGTCGCGCCAGGCCTGGACGGTCGGCGTGGCGGGGATCCTCGTCATCCTGCTGATCATCGAGGCGAACGTCGCGCCGCTGTTCACCTCGTTCGACGTCCAGTCGCTGGTCATCGCGGCCATGCCGCTCGCGTTCGCGGCGATGGCGCAGAGCGTCGTCGTGATCTCGCGCGGCATCGATCTCTCGGTCGGCTCGGTGATGGCGCTCACGAACGTGACCGCCGCGCAGCTGATGGTCGACCAGACGTCGACCGGCTCCGCGCTGGCGATCTCCGTCCTGGTGCTCGGCGTCGGCCTCGCGATCGGCACGATCAACGGCCTCGCCGTCGTCTACAGCCGCGTGCCCGACATCGTCGTCACGCTGGCGCTGAGCTTCGTCTGGGCCGGCGTCGCGCTGATCATCCGCGAGACGCCCGGCGGCGGGTCGCCGATCGGCTTCCAGGAGCTGTCGACGGGGTCCGATCTGTCGGAGTGGGTCCCGAACGGCCTGCTCGTCCTCGCGGCCGTCTACCTGGTCATCTGGGTCCCGCTGCGCTCGCGCCGCCTCGGGCTGGCGATGTACGCGGTCGGCAGCGACGCGACGGCCGCCGGGCTCAGCGGCGTGCAGGTCGATCGCACGCGGGTCCTGGCCTACACGTTCGGCGGGCTCTTCGCGGCCTTCGGCGGGCTCGCGCTCACGTCCACCACCGGCATCGGCAGCCCGCTGTCGGGCGAGTTCTACACGCTGACCTCGGTCGCGGCGGTGGTCATCGGCGGCGTCAGCCTCGCCGGCGGCAAGGGCGGGCTGCTCGGGCCGATCATCGCGGCGTTCATCCTCTCCGCCGCGGTCACCGTGCTGGTCTTCGGCGGCGTGGACGCGAACTACGGCCAGGTCATCCAGGGGGCGCTCATCGTGCTGATGGTCATGCTCGGCGGACTGCTGCTGAGGCGGCGCGCATGAGCGTCGCCGCGCACACCGACGACGACGCGCCTCCGCGCACGTCCGACCGCGTCAAGGCGTTCATCGTCGACCAGCCGCTGGTCCTGCTCGGCGCGATCCTCGTGCTGCTCGTCGTCGCCTGCACGATCAAGAAGCCCAGCTACTTCTCCGGCGACCAGGCCGGCGCGGTGCTCCGCTACGCGGCGCCGCTGGCGATCATGGCCGCCGGGCAGACGATCGCGCTGCTCACGCGCGGCATCGACCTCTCGATGGGGGCGACCGCGACCGCGGCGGCCTACGTGATGGCCTCGAACGCGTCCGACGGCACGGTCCGGGCGATCGCGCTCGGGCTCGCGGTCGGCCTCGCCGTCGGGTTCGCCAACGGGATCGGCGTCGGGATCTTCCTGGTGCAGCCGCTGATCATGACCCTGGGCATGGCCGGCATCGTCACCGGGCTGCTCACCGTGCGGGCGTCCGGGAACCGGCTCGGGGGCACCAACGTGCCGGACATCGTGCGCGACGTCGGCGGCGAGTCGCTCGTCGGGTTCGTGCCCAACAGCCTGATCCTCTGGACCGCGGTCTCCGTGGTGGTGATCCTCGCGCTGCGCGGGTCGGGCTTCGGGCGCATGCTCTACGCGTACGGGAACAACCCGACGGCGATGCGGATGGCCGGCATGCGCGCCTGGCAGCTGCTGCTCTCGACCTACGTGCTGTGCGGTCTGCTGGCCGCGGTCTCCGGCATCCTCCTCGCCGGGCTGATCAACGCGGCCGACCTCGGCCTGGCCGACTCGCTGCTGCTGCCCTCGATCGCCGCCACCGTGATCGGCGGCACCTCGATCTTCGGCGGCATCGGCACCTACTCCGGCACGATCATGGGCGCGCTGATCCTGACCGTCCTGGACTCGTTCCTGACGCTGCTCAACGCCGACGACGCCTACCGGCAGATCATCTACGGGCTGATCATCCTCGCGCTCGTGACGCTGTACGCCCAGGTCCAGCGCCGCTCGTGATCGAGGAGGAGCTCGCCTGGATGCCGGCCGCGGGGCTGGCGCGCGCGATCCGCGAGCGCCGGCTCTCCTGCGCCGAGCTGCTCGAGGCGACGCTCGCCCGGATCGAGGAGCGCGACCCGAGCCTCAACGCGTTCGTGCACCTCGCGTTCGAGGAGTCGCGCGCGCGTGCGCGCGAGGCCGACGCGGCGGTCGCGTCCGGGGCGCCGCTCGGGCCGCTGCACGGCGTGCCGACCGCGATCAAGGACCTGTTCGACTTCAAGCCCGGCTGGCCGGCCACGTTCGGCGGCATCCCGGCGCTGCGCGACTACACGCTTCCCGTGAGCTGCATCTGGGCCGAGCGGATGGAGCGCGCGGGCGCGATCGTGATCGGCAAGACCAACAGCCCGGTCATGGGCTTCCGGGCGACGTGCGACAACGTGCTCTTCGGGCCGACCCGCAACCCGTTCGACACGACCCGCAACAGCGGCGGCTCGTCGGGCGGCGGCGCCGCGGCGGTGGCCGACGGGCTGCTCTCGTTCGCCGAGGGCACGGACGGCGGCGGCTCGATCCGCATCCCCGCCTCGTGGTGCGGCGTCTACGGGTTCAAGCAGTCGTTCGGGCGGGTGCCGTTCATCGGGCGGCCGAACGCGTTCGGGGGCACGCGCCCGTTCGTCTTCGAGGGACTGCTCACGCGCACCGTGGCGGACGCCGCGCTCCTGCTCACCGCGATCTCCGGGCCCGATCCGCGCGATCCGCTCAGCTTCCCCTTCGACGACGACCCGGTCGCGGCGGTCGACCGGCCGATCGAGGGGATGCGGATCGCCTACAGCCCCGACCTCGGCGGCTTCGCCGTCGACCCCGCGGTGGCGGCCGTCGTCGCCGAGGCCGTGCAGGCGCTCGCCGACGCCGGCGCCGAGGTCGAGCAGGTCGACATCGCGCTGCCCGCCGACCAGCGCGAGCTGAGCGACCTCTGGTGCCGGCTGATCACGCCGCTCAACCTCGGCGTGCTCGAGGGGCTGCGCGCGGAGGGGCACGACTTCCTCGGCGCCGACCGCGACCAGCTGCCCGACGCCTACCTGCGCTGGATGGACTGGGGCATGCAGGCGACGGTCGCCGACCTGAACCGCGACCAGGTGCTGCGCACGGAGGTCC
Organism: uncultured Solirubrobacteraceae bacterium; assembly: GCA_963791405.1. Classification (GTDB taxonomy): domain Bacteria; phylum Actinomycetota; class Thermoleophilia; order Solirubrobacterales; family Solirubrobacteraceae; genus DASQMT01. The sequence goes on from CAWBSJ010000002.1 coordinate 33,716, forward strand.
TCGACGCGATCGGGGCGGTGTTCGCCGGCCACGACGTGCTCGTCACGCCCACCCTGGGCTGCCTGCCGGTGCCCAACGCCGCGGTCGCGGGGGACACCTTCGGGCCGACGGAGATCGACGGCATCGAGGTCGACCCGTCGATCGGCTGGACGCTGACCTACCCGTTCAACTTCACGGGCCATCCGGCCGCCTCGGCGCCGGCCGGCCTCGCCGGCGGGCGCCACCCGGTCGGCCTGCAGATCGTCGGCCGCCACCGGGCCGACACCGACGTGCTGGCGGTCAGCGCCGCACTGGAGAGGCGCCGTCCGTGGCGCGACAGCTATGCGCTCTGCGACGCGCGCCCGCTCGACTGACGAGGAGACACCGATGGCATTCACCGCCACGAAGGACCTGATGCTGCCCGCCACCGTGACGGGGTCGTGGCCGCGGCCGACCTGGTTCACCGAGAGCCTGCTGGGCAAGCCGCTGGACACCGCGATGCTCGACCTCGTCTATCGCGAGCAGTTCACCGACGCGCTCGCCACGGTCGTCTCCGACCAGGAGCGGGCGGGGCTCGACCTCGTCACCAACGGCGACTACTTCCTCGACGCGGACTTCGCCGGGCGCTCGTGGCACCACTACCCGCTGCAGCGCTGGAAGGGCCTGGAGTTCGACGAGCTCCAGCCGGCGAGCACGCCGTCGGACTGGCGCTCGTACGAGGCGGGCACGCTGCTGCACGAGATCCACACGTCGTGGCGCTGGCCGATCGTCACCGGCAAGATCGAGCACAACCCGCGCAACCCGCTCGAGTACGCGAAGATCTGGCGGCTGACGCAGGCGCGGGCCGGCAAGCCCGTCAAGTTCGGGACCGTGTCGGCGCAGGTCATGGCGCTGTTCCTGGACTCGCACACCGACGAGTACCCGCTCGACGACAACAAGCGCCAGATGATCTGGGACATGGCGACCGCCATCAACCTGCGAGCTGCGCGAGCTCGCGGCCGCGGGCTGCCAGGTCATCCAGGTCGAGGAGCCGACGATCCACTTCATGGCCGGCTTCTATCCCGACGACACGGACACGCTCGACTTCCTCGTCGAGGCCGTCAACCACGAGCTCTCCGGGCTCGAGGACGTCGAGGTCTGGGTCCACACCTGCTGGGGCAACCCGATGATGCAGCGGGTCTACGACAACACCTCCTACGCCAACGCGATCGAGATCTACCTCGACCGCGTCAACTGCGACGTCTGGACGGTCGAGATGCACGACCGCGGCGACGCGGAGATCGACCTCTTCAAGTCGTGGAAGGGCAAGCTGAAGAAGAAGGTCGCGATCGGCGCGGTGTCGCACCGCACGCTGCACGCCGAGCGGCCGGAGGAGGTCGCCGACAGCGTGCGCAACGCGCTGCAGTACATCGACCTCGAGAACCTGATCCTGTCGTCGGACTGCGGGTTCGGGCGCCAGGGCGCCGGCCGGACCGTCGCGTTCTACAAGGCGGCGGCGCTCGCGCAGGGGGCGAACATCATCCGGCGCGAGCACGGGCTGCCCGAGACGTACGTGCCGTGCGCCGACGAGCGGCTCGCACCCGACGTGGTCCCGGCGACGTTCGAGGCGTGACGCGCCGCGTCGCCCTCATCGGACGGCCGCTGCGCCGGCGCCACTCGCAGGTCATGCACGACGCCGCGTTCGCGGCGAACGGGATCGACGCCCGCTACGAGCTGCGCGAGCTCGACCCCGGCGATCTGGCGGCGTTCGTCGCCGAGGTCCGCGATCCGGCGTGGTTCGGCTTCCAGGTCACCGCGCCGTACAAGCAGGCGATCATGGAGCTGCTCGACGAGATCGAGCCCGAGGCCACGGCGATCGGCGCGGTCAACAGCGTCGAGCGCCGCGACGACGGCGCGCTCGTCGGCTTCAACACCGACGCACCCGGCTTCGCGCTCGCGGTCGAGCGCGATCTCGGCCGCGGGTTCGACGGGGCCGCAGTCGTGATCGCGGGCGCGGGCGGGGCGGCGCGCGCCGCCGCGCACGCCGCCGTCGCGGGCGGGGCGTCCGACCTGGTCGTCGCCGCGCGCCACGTCGAGCGCGCCGAGGCGCTGGCCGCCGGGCTGGACGGCGGCGCCCGCGCCGTGGCGCTCGGGGATCCGGCGCTCGCGGGCGCGCTCGGCGGCGCCGACCTGGTCGTCAACGCGACGACCGTCGGCATGCTCGACCCGGGGACCGCGTTCGACCCCGAGGCGCTCGGCGCGGGCAGCGCCGTGTTCGACCTCGTCTACGTCCCGCCGGAGACCGAGCTCGTCCGCCGCGTCCGCGCGCGCGGCCTCGACGCCGCCAACGGCGCGGAGATGCTCGTCGCCCAGGCCGAGATCGCCTTCGCGCGCTGGACCGGCGTCGAGGGCACCGCGGACGTCATGCGCGCGGCCGTGCAGCCGCTGATCGAGGCCGGCGGGCCGGCGTGAGCGCGCTCGGGGCCGTCGCGGACGCGCTGCTGGCGGCCCAGCGCGACGGCGGCCGCGTCCCGGCGCCCTCCGCGACGCTGCCGGACCTCGACGTCGAGGCCGGCTACGCGATCCAGCGGGCGCTGGTCGAGCGCCGGGTCGCCGCCGGCGAGACGCCGATCGGCTGGAAGGTCGGCATGGCCTCCGCGGTCGGGCGCACCGCGGAGAGCCCCGGCCCGATCTACGGCCGGCTGCTGTCGGGGATGCTCGTCGAGGACGGCGGCGTGCTGGAGCGCGCGCGCGCTGCACGGGCCGCACGCGGAGGGCGAGATCGCGATCGTGCTGGCGCAGCCGCTGCGCGGCCCCGGGGTGACGGTCGCCGACGTGCTCGCCGCGGCCGCGGGCGCGCGCCCGGCGATCGAGGTCTTCGCGACCCGGCTCGACGCGGCCGCGCCCGGGATCGCCGGACATGGTGGCCGACAACTCGAGCTCCGCGCACGTCGCGCTCGGCGGCCCGGTCACGCCGCTCGGCGAGATCCCGCTCCGGCTCTGCGGCCTGGTCTTCTCGCGCGGCGACGCGATCGCCGGCACCGGCGCGGGCGGCGAGGTCGGCGACCCCGCCGCGCAGGTCGCCTGGCTCGCGAACGCGGCGGGCGCGCGCGGCGACGAGCTGTCCGCGGGCGACGTGATCCTCACCGGCGCGCTGGGCGGCGCGCACCTCGCCGCCGCCGGCGACGTCTTCACCGCCGAGGTCGACCGCCTCGGCTCGGTCTCGGTGCGCTTCGCATGAGCGCGCCTCGCGGGGGGCTCCCGCGGATCCGGCTGGCGACGCTGCCGACGCCGCTCGAGGAGGGCCCGCGCCTGCCCGGCGGCGCCCGGCTGCTCGTCAAGCGCGACGACCTGACCGGCCTGGGCATGGGCGGCAACAAGGCGCGCAAGCTCGAGTTCCTCTGCGGTGCGGCGCGCGAGCAGGACGCCGACGTGCTGGTCACGGTCGGCGCCGAGCAGTCCAACCACGCGCGCATGACCGCCGCCGCGGGCGCCGTGCTCGGGCTCGAGACGCAGCTCGTGCTCGGCGGCGACCCGGCCGCGCCGGCGACCGGCAACCGGCTGCTGGCGGAGCTGTTCGGCGCGACCGTCCACCAGCCGGGCAGCGACGACTGGGCGGTCCTCTCGGCGGAGCTGGAGCGCGTGACCGCGGAGCTGCGCGACGCGGGCCGGCGGCCGTACGCGTTCCCGCTCGGCGGCAGCACCGCGACGGGTGCGCTCGGCTTCCTCGTCGCCTGGGACGAGCTGATGGCGCAGTGCGACGCGCTCGGCGTGCGCCCGAGCGCGATCGTGCACGCGAGCTCCACCGGCGGGACCCACGGCGGCCTGCTCGCCGGCCGGGCGGCGCACGCGGCGACCGGCGCGCCGGTCCCGGACGTCGTCGCGATCGGCGTGGCCAAGGAGCCGGGGCGCGACCTCGCCGCGGACGCCACGCGGCTGGCGGAGGAGTGCCTCGCCGCCGCCGGGCTGCCCGGGCGCCGTCGGGCCGGCCGAGCTCGACGAGCGCTGGATCGGCCCCGCCTACGCCGTGCCGAGCGAGGCGGGCGACGCCGCGATCAGGTGGGCCGCCCGCCACGGCGGCTGGGTGCTCGACCGCACGTACGCCGGCAAGGGGCTCGCCGGCCTGCTCGGCCGCGCCGAGGAGGGCCGCCACGGCCCCGGCGACACCGTCGTCTTCTGGCACACCGGCGGGCAGCCGGCCGTGTTCGCGCCGGACGGCGCACCGGGCTGAGCGCCAGGTGGTACGTTGGCCAGAAAGCGCTTGCCGGAAGGGTGGTCCGACGTGAGCAGCTGGGAGCGGGAGTGACATCGCTCAGGGAGATCGCCGACATCGCGGGCGTGTCGGTCGCGACCGCGTCGCGCGTGCTCTCGGGCTCCAACCACCCGGTGAGCGAGCAGACGCGCGAGCGCGTGCGCCGCGCCGCGGACCTGACCGGCTTCCACCCGAACATGCTGGCGCGGGCGCTGATCACCAACCGCTCGCACACGATGGCGGTGATCGTGCACGACATCTCCGACCCGTACTTCTCGGAGATCGTCCGCGGGCTCGAGGACAGCGCGCACCTGCACCGCTACCAGCTCTTCATCTCGAGCTCCGACCGCGACCCGGAGCGGGAGCTCTCCTACGTGCGCTCGTTCCTCGCGCACCGCGTCGACGCGATCGTCTTCGCGGGCGGCGGCTTCGCCGACGCCGGCTACCGGCGCGAGCTCGACGCGCTGCTCGACGCCGTTCCGCGACCACCACGCGATCGTGCGCCTGTCGCCCTACGAGGACGGCGAGCCGTTCCTGGCGCCGGACAACCACGGCGGCGCGGAGGCGATGACGCGCCACCTGCTCGAGCTCGGGCACCGGACGATCGGCTTCATCGAGGGCCCGCCGGCGTTCCCGCCGAGCCTCGAGCGGCTCGAGGGCTACCGCAGCGCGCTGCGTGCCGCGGGCGTCCGGCCCGACGACATGCTCGTCACCACCGGGAGCTTCACCGAGAACGGCGGCGCGCGGGCCGCGGCGGCCCTGCTGCGGCGCCGGCCCGACCTGACCGCGCTGTTCGCCGCCAACGACCAGATGGCGCTCGGCGCGCTGCGCGAGCTCAAGCGCCACGACCTCGACGTCCCCGGCGACGTCTCGCTCGGCGGCTTCGACGACATCCGCACCGCGTCCTACCTGCACCCGTCGCTCACCACCGTCCGCGTGCCGATGTACGAGCTCGGCCGCGAGGGCTTCTTCCTCGCGCTGCGGATGCTCGCCGGCGAGCAGCCCGCCGTGCGGCGGCTCCCCGTCGGCCTGCAGGTGCGCGAGTCGACGGGGCCGCCGCGGGGCTAGCGCCCCGTTCGCGTCACTGCGAGCCGGAGGACAGCATGATGTCCTCCACCGGCACCTGCTTCTTGGCGATGCCCGCGTCGAGCAGCACCTTCTCGGTCTGCTCCCAGCGCGCCGGGTCCTCGGCGAGCAGGTCGTCGCCGGTGTACTCGAACGCGCCGTCGAGCAGCTGCTTCTGCACGTCCTCGTTGGCGGCGGTCGCCGGCACCGCCTCCTTGAGCGCGTCGAGCGCCGCGCCCGGGTCCTTCTTGGCCGCCTCGAAGCCCTTGGTGACGCCCTCGCGGAGGCACTTGACCTGATCGGGGTGCGCGGCCGCGTAGTCGTCGCTCGAGGCGAGCGCGAGCCCGTAGATGTCCTGGCCCGCGTCCTTGAAGTAGGCGACGTTCAGGTTGTCCTGCCAGTCGGGATCGATGTTCGCGGCCTCGTTGCCGAAGAACGTGATGAAGTCGACCTGCCCGGTCTTGAGCTGGGCGATGCCCGGGGCGGGGACGCTGACCTCCTTGCCGGGCTTGACGCCGTTCTTCTGGAACAGCGCCTGCGCGAGCAGGTACGGCGATCCGCCGGGCACGGCGCCGAACGTCTTGCCGGCGACGTCCTGGACGCTCGGTGATGCCCTTGTCCTTCTGCGAGACGAACGAGGACGGGTTGGTCTGGTAGAGGACGCCGAGCGACTTGATCGGCAGGCCCTGCGACCGGCCCGCGACGATCGAGACCGCGTCGGTGAGGCCGAAGTCCTGCGAGCCGGTGGCGACGAGCTGCGCGGTGTCGCCGGAGCCCTTGCCGGCCGCCATCTCGACGTCCAGCCCGCAGTCCTCCCAGAAGCCCTCCTGCTTGGCGAGGTACAGCGGCGCGTGGTTGCCGGCGATGACCCAGTTCAGCCGCAGGCGTCACCTTCTCGGTCTTGGCCCCGCCGTCGCCGCTCGACGAGGACTCCGATCCGCCGTCGTCGCCGCACGCCGCGACCCCGGCGGCGAGCCCGGCACAGGTGAGCAGGACAACGAGGATGCGCATGCGGAGATCGGCCTTCCTTTACACGGACAGCGGGACGGCGGCGGACGAGTCGCGCCAGGGCAGCAGCAGCCGCTCGGCGACCTCGACCAGGACGAACAGCACGACGCCGAGCACCACGAGCAGCGCCAGCGCCGAGAACAGCAGGGTGGAGTCCAGTTGGGTGTTGGCCTGGAGGAGCAGGTAGCCCAGGCCGTTGTCGGCCGCGATCCACTCGCCGACCACGGCGCCGACGACGGCGAGCGTGATGCCGATCTTCAGGCCCGAGAAGATCTGCGGCAGGGCGTGGGGGAAGCGCACCCGGCGGAAGATCTGCCACTGGCTGGCGTTCACCGACCGCACCAGGTCGAGCAGGTTGCGGTCGACCGACGAGAACCCCTCGGCGGCCGTGATGACGACGGGGAAGAACACCATCAGCGCGACGATCGCGAGCTTGGGCAGGATGCCGAGGCCGAGCCACAGCACGAGCAGCGGCCCGATCGCGATCTTCGGGACCGCCTGCGACGCGACGATCAGCGGGTAGAGCGTCGCGCGGATCATCGGCGAGTACGCGATCGGCAGCGCGAGCGCCAGCCCGATGACCACGCCGATGGCGAAGCCGACGACGACCTCGACCAGCGTCACCTTCGTCGCGCTCCACAGCAGCTCGGGGTCGTCCCACATCCGCTCGAGGATCGCCGTGGGCGCCGGCAGGATGTAGTCGGGGAAGGCGTCGGTGTAGCGGCTGATCAGCTCCCAGATCACGAGGATCGCCAGCAGGAACGCGATCGGCAGGATCGTCGTGGCGTGGCGGCGCAGCCACGACGGGCCCTGCAGCTCGGGCTCCTGGTCGGCGGGGCGCTCGGTCGGGTCGACGGTCTTGACGCTCATGCGGCGTGCGCTCCCTCGATGTGCGAGCGGAGCTCCGCCTCGTAGGCGCGGAACGCGTCGCTCTGGCGGACGCCGGCGTCACGCGGGCGCGGCAGGTCGATCGGCACGTCGGCGGCGACGCGCCCGGGCCGGGCGGACATCACGACGACCCGGTCCGAGAGCAGCACCGCCTCGCCGATCGCGTGCGTCACGAAGACGACGGCGCGCGAGCCGTCCCACAGCCGCAGCAGCTCCTCGCCCATGCGGTCGCGGGTGATCGCGTCCAGCGCGGCGAACGGCTCGTCCATCAGCAGGATGTCCGGGCTCAGCGCGAGCGCCCGTGCCAGCGCCACGCGTTGCCGCATGCCGCCGGAGAGCTGGGCGGGGTAGTGCTTCTCGAAGCCGGTGAGCCCGACCATGTCGAGCAGCGGGGCGACCTCGTCGCGGCGGTCGCCCTGGCCGCTGACGTCGAGCAGCAGCGCGGCGTTGTCGGCGACGGTGCGCCAGGGGAGCAGCGTGGCGTCCTGGAAGACGAAGCCGAAGCGCCGCGCGCGGAGCGCCGACTGCACGGAGTCGCCGTCCACGGTCACCTGCCCGCGCGTCGGCGGCACGAGCCCGCCGATGATCCGCAGCAGGGTGGTCTTGCCGCATCCGGACGGCCCCAGCAGCGAGACGAACTCGCTCGCGTGGACCTCGAGGTCGATGTCCTCGAGCACCGTCATGGCGCCGTCGGCCGTGCGGAAGCGCTGCGTGAGGTCGCGGACCTCCACGCGCACCCGACCCCCGTCGACCGCTGATGCGGCTGCAGCTTCTCCCGTGCCTCGCTGCAAGCCTTCCGTCATGCGTCCCTCCCTTGGGAAAACGCTTGCCGGATGGACGGTAGCAAGGCGCATGGCTCTCGTGTCGGCCGCTGTAGGACAACGGACCGGCGCCATCTTGTAGTACCCGGGGCGGGACTCGAACCCGCACGGCCACGAAGGGCCAATGGCTTTTGAGGCCATCGTGTCTGACCAGTTCCACCACCCGGGCGCGGGCGGTCACATGATAGGTGCGGGCTAGGCGGGCGCCGGCTCGAGCGGGCGCTCGACCTCGACGTTCCAGGCCTGCTGGAAGCCGCGCATCGCGAAGCCGATCAGCAGCAGCTGGAGCGGGATCAGCAGCGCGGTGAGGATGCCGACGACGTCCGAGGCGAGCGCCGGGTCGTCGAAGCCCGGCTTGTCGCGCGCGAACCAGCCGGGGACGGACACGGCGGCGAAGATCAGCAGCACGATCGCGAGCGCGGCGGCGACCGGCAGCACGCCGCGGCTCCAGCGCGCGACGAGGTAGGCGATCCCGAGGTACAGCAGGATGTAGAGGACCTGGACGCCCTTGGCGCCGACGAGCACGTCCCAGGCGCCGATCGTGATCACGATCATGATCAGCGCCGAGGCGAGCAGCAGCACGACGACGGTGGCGCGCGTCGCCTTCGACGCGGTCTTCGCGCGGTTCGGGTGCTCGATCTCGATCCCGGCCTCCGCCATCGGCGCGACCTTACAATCTCGGGGCCGCCCGCGCGACGGGCGCGCCAGCGGGCGTGGTGGAACTGGCAGACACGCCAGGTTTAGGTCCTGGTGCCGCAAGGCTTGGGGGTTCGAGTCCCTCCGCCCGCATGTGGACATCTCGCGCGAGACGGTGGTGGTGGTGCTCGCGGTGGCGGCGCTGGCCCCGCTGCTGGCCGACCTCCCGTCGAAGGTCCGCGTCCCGGTCGTCGTGACCGAGATCCTCGCCGGGATCATCGTCGGCCCGCAGGTGCTCGACCTCGCGCACCCCGACGCGGTGCTCGACACGCTCTCGGACTTCGGCCTGGCGTTCCTGTTCTTCATGGCCGGGATGGAGATCGAGCCCGAGACGGTGCGCGGGCGCACGGCGAAGCTCGCGGGCGCCGGCTGGCTGCTGTCGCTGATCCTGGGGATGACGTTCGCCGCGGCGCTCTACGCGGGCGACGTGATCGGCGCGCCGGTGCTGGTCGGGCTCGCGCTGACCACCACCGCGCTCGGCGCGCTGGTGCCGATCCTGCGCGACGCCGACCTGAGCGAGCACCGCGTGGGCCGGATGGTGCTCGCCGTCGGCGCGGCGGGCGAGTTCCTGCCGATCGTGGCCCTCTCGATCGTGCTCGCGGTGGCGTCCGGCGAGCTGTGGCGCACCGTGCTGCTGCTCGTCTTCGCGGTCATCGTGGTCGCGGCGGGGCTGCTCACGACGCGCGCCCGGCCGGCCCGCGTGGTCCGGCTGATCGACGCGACGATGCACTCGAGCGGGCAGCTCGCGCTGCGGCTCGCGCTGCTGCTGCTCGGCGGGCTGGTCGCGATCGCCGGCTCGCTCGGGCTCGACATCGTGCTCGGCGCGTTCGCGGCGGGCTTCATCATCGGGCTGATCACGCGGACGCCGTCGGCGCGCGACTTCCGCGTCAAGCTCGACGCGGTCGGCTACGGGTTCCTGATCCCGATCTTCTTCATCACGACCGGGCTCGGCTTCGACCTCGACTCGCTGGTCGACGATCCCGGCTCGATGCTGCTGGTGCCGTTCTTCGCCGCTGCTGTTCCTGCTCGCCCGCGGGCTGCCCGCGTACCTGCTCGCGCGCGACGAGCTGCCGCGCCGCGAGCGGACCGCGCTCGCCTTCATGGCCGCCTCGGCGCTGCCGCTGGTCGTGGCCATCACGGAGATCGCGACGGCCGACGGCACGCTCGCGGAGGACGACGCCGCCGCGCTCGTCGGCGCCGCGATGCTGTCGCTGCTGCTGTTCCCGCTCGTCGGGATGGCGCTCGTCAGACGCTCACCAGCAGACCGGTGAGGAACATCAGCGCCATCCCGGCGAGCAGCCCGCCGACGGCGCCCGGGTTGAGCGTGCGGCCCGTCCCGTCGCGGAGCGTGGGGGCGAGCTGGACGATGACCTGCACGATCGCGCCGGCGCCGAAGCCGAACAGGAACGCGGCGAGGCTGGCGTTGAAGGCGGCGGCGCCGATCCACGCGCCCAGCACGGCCGGCGCGCCGGCGAGCAGCCCGAGCTGCGCGAGCCGGCCCGGCGACGGGCGCTCGTGCGCCAGCGGCGCGACGATCGCGAGCCCCTCGGTCGTGTTGTGCAGCGCGAAGCCGACGACCAGGAACGCCCCCAGCGCGAGCGCGCCGGCCGAGTAGGCGCTGCCGATCGCGACGCCCTCGCCGAGGTTGTGCAGCCCGATCCCGGTGGCCACGAGCAGCGCGAGCTGCCCGCCGGACGCCCCGGCGGCGGCCGCCGCGCGGCGGCGCTGCTCGAGCCACGCCGAGATCCCGCTCAGGGCGAGGAAGGCGACCGCCGCGCCGACGAACACGAGCGCCGCGCCGCCGAACGCCTGGGCGCCCGCGCCGGCCAGCTCGAGGCCCTCGAGCGTGGCGTCGATGGCCAGGAACGCGAGCAGCCCGATCGTGAGCGCCATGACGGCGCGCAGCCACGACGCCGGGATCCGCCGCACCCACGGCAGCCAGAGCATCCCGAGCGCGACCGGGATCACCCCGACGTAGATCCCGAGCAGCGCCATCAGGCCGTAGAAGGAGAGGTCGGCGTCCGGCGTCGCCACCGCGACCGGGATCTCGTGCGCGACCGTCCCGCCGGTCGAGGTGAGCAGCGCGACCTCGTAGGCCTCGCCCTCGACCCAGGGCTGGGCGATCCGGACGACCGCGCTCTCCAGCCGCCCGATCGGGCCGTCGGCGCCGGTGAACTGGACGAACGCGTCGTTGACCTGCGCCTGCGCGACGGTCACCGCGTCCGGCCCGTCGTTGCGCAGCGTGAGCGCGATCACGCCCGGCTCGAGCGCCGTGCGCTCGACCGCCAGCTCCTCGGCCGGCACGCCGCGGCGCTCGCCCAGGCCCGGGCCGCCGAGCAGGGCGAACGCCGCCAGCGCGGCGGCGATCAGGGCCAGCGGGACGATCCCCAGCACCCAGGCCGGGAGCGCGCGCGTGGTCATGTCACCTCGAAGAAGCCCTGCCACCCGAGCTCCGTGAACTCGGACTGGTGCGCGTGGAACATGTAGCGCCCGGGGTGGGGGAAGCGCCACTCGAGGATCCCGCGCTGGCCCTGGCAGAGCATCACGGTGTCGGTCAGCTCCGACGGCGCCTTCCCGGTGCCGGTCGGGAAGTAGTGGAACAGGTTCCCGTGCAGGTGGAACGAGTTGATCAGGTCGTACTCGAGCACGTTGACGAGGTAGACCCGGACGAGCTCGTCGCGGCGCGCCGCGACCGGCCGGTCCATGTAGGCGAAGCCGATCGTGTTGGCGGCGTAGACCTCGTTCGCGCGGTCGAAGTTCGTGTCGAACCCGTTCATCACCATGACCAGCTCGTCGGCCTCCTCGCGGCCGTCCGCGGGATCGACGATGAACGCGCCGTAGAGGCCCTTGGCGATGTGCTCGGCCAGCGGCCGGACGTGGCAGTGGTAGAGGTGCAGGCCCGCCGGCAGCGCGTCGAACTCGTAGACCGTGCGGCCGCCGGGCGGGATCTCGCCGGCGCCGAGACCGGGCACGCCGTCCATCTCCGCCGGGTGGATGCCGTGGAAGTGGATCGTGTGGGGATGCGACGAGCCGTTGCCGAACGCGATCCGGAGCCGCTCGCCCTCGCGGCAGCGCAGCGTCGGGCCGGGGATGCGGCCGTTGTAGGTCCACGCGGCGAAGCGGACGCCGGGCGCGACCTCGATCTCCTTGTCGACCGCGGTCAGCTCCCACTCGCGGATCACGGTGCCGGACGCGGTGCGGCGCGTCGTGCCCCAGTCGAAGTCGCGCAGGATCGCGTGCGGGTCGAACCCGTTGGCGGCGTGGTCGACGGTCGCGCCGTCGCGGAAGGCCGCGTGCCCGGCGTGCCCGTTGCCGCTTGCGCCGCCGCCGTGGGCGTGGGTGGCCGCCTCGGCGTCCTCCCACGGATGCGGGTGCGGGACGACGCCGTGCAGCGCCGCGGCGGCCCCGCCGAGGGCGGGCACGGATGCGGCGAGCAGCCCGCGGCGACTGAGTTGCGGCATGAATCAGATTATGGCACGCCTAAATCTGATCTGTCCAGCGCCGGATGCGCCATCGTGGTCGCCGATGACGCCGCGCGTGTTCCTGATGATGCTCGTCCTCGCGGCCGTCTGGGGCGCGTCGTTCCTGTTCATGCGCGTCGCGGTGCCGGCGCTCGGCCCGGTCGTGCTCGCCGTCCGGGCGGGTCGCGATCGCCGGTGCCGCGCTCGTCCTCGTCGCGCTCGCGGGCGCGGGGTCGCTGCCGCGCGTGCGCGGCCGGGTGCGCGACTGGCTGATCTTCGGCGCGGTCAGCGCGGCGCTGCCGTTCGCGCTGCTGGCGGCCGCCGAGCTCGAGATCGAGGCGTCGCTCGCCGCGGTGCTCAACGCGATGGCGCCGCTGTTCGGCGCGGTCGTCGGCGCGGTCTGGCTGGGGGAGCGCTTCTCGCGCGGGGCGCGGGCCGGCCTCGTGCTGGGCGTCGCCGGGGTCGCGCTGGTCGTCGGCCTCTCGCCGGTCGACTTCACGGTGGCGTTCCTCGCGGCGGTGCTGGCCTGCCTCGCGGCCGCCTTCCTCTACGGCGTCGGCGCGAACATGATCCGCGTCCGCTTCGCCGGCGAGCCGCCGCTCGCGCTGGCGATCGGCCAGCAGCTCGCCGCCACCGTCGTGCTGCTGCCGCTGATCCCGCTGTCGCCGGTCCGCTCGGCGCCGGACGCGGTCGACCTGGCGTGCCTGCTCGGCCTCGCGCTCGCCTCGACCTCGCTCGCGTACCTCCTGTACTTCCGGCTGATCGCCGAGCTCGGGCCGACGGGCGGGATGACGGTGATCTTCGTCGTGCCCGTGTTCGGCGTGCTGTGGGGCGCGCTGTTCCTCGGCGAGGCGATCCACGCCTCGACGATCGCGGGCGGCGCGGTGATCCTGCTCAGCGTCTGGCTGATCACGCGCACGCCCGCAGCCGGGCGCGTGCGCGGCGCCGAGCTCACCGCTTCGGCCCGATGAACGCGTCGAGGTGCGCCGCGCTGCGGCGGTGCGAGACGCTGAGGTTCCGCGCGTTCGACTGCGTCCAGCGGACGCCGAGTCGGTCGCAGCACTCGCGGACCAGGCCGCGGATGTCCGCGAGCACGAGACGCGCAGTGCGACCGTGCGGAGCGACGCACCCGTCGCCGAGATAGACGCCGAGGAGGTACGCGTAGGAGGGCGCGTCCGGTGGCTGCCATGACACGAACACACGTTCGCGCACAGCACGGACGGAACGGCTACAATCGCGCCTCCAGCCGGTCTTGGGGGACTGGTCTAATGGCTACGATGGCGGTCTCCAAAACCGCAGATTGGGGTTCGATTCCCTGGTCCCCCGCTTGATCCGCGCGGTCATCTTCGACCTCGACGGCCTCCTGCTCGACTCGGAGTCCGCCTGGGACGGCGGGCGCAGGGCACTCGTCGCCGAGCACGGGCTGGACTGGCCCGACGGCGCGACCCGGGCGATGATGGGCATGAGCTCGCGCGAGTGGTCGCGCCACCTCCGCGACGAGCTCTCGGTCCCGCTCGACCCCGGCGAGATCTCGGACCGCGTCGTCGCGCACGTGCTCGCGACCTACGCGGAGCGGCTGCCGCTGCTGCCCGGCGCGGAGGCGGCGGTCGAGCGGATCGCGGCGCGCTGGCCGCTCGCGCTCGCCTCGTCCTCGAACCGCGAGGTGATCGAGACGGTGATGGCGACGTCCGGCTGGGACGACGTGTTCGGGGCCTGGGTGTCGTCGGAGGAGGTCGAGCGCGGCAAGCCGGCGCCCGACGTCTTCCTCGAGGCCGCGCGGCGGATCGGCGTCGAGCCGGCGGACGGCGCCGGCGTGGAGGACTCCGAGAACGGGATCCTCGCGGCGCGCGCGGCCGGGCTGCGCGTCATCGCGATCCCGAACCACGAGTTCCCGCCGGGCGCGGACGCGCTCGCCGCCGCCGACGTCGTGCTCGGGTCGCTCGACGAGCTGACGCCCGGGGCGATCGAGCCCGGCTAGCTGCGCGGCGGCTCGACGAGCACGAACTTGCCGCGGTTCAGCAGCGCGGCGAGCGAGCAGGCGCGCTCGATCTGCTGGTACGAGTACCGCGTCGGGTTGTGCAACGTCTCGATGTGGACGCCCGTGATCTGCATACCGGAGTGATGCCCGGAATCGGCCCGGATCTACCACCCTCCGCCGTAGACTGGCGCGCCATGGCCGGCTCCGAGGTGTTCGCCGACGGCGCGCTCGCCGGCCGCGTGGTGCTCGTCACCGGCGGCGGGACCGGGCTCGGCCGCGCCGCGGTCGCCGAGCTGCGGCGCTGCGGCGCGGAGGTCGTCATCTGCGGGCGGCGCGCCGCGGTGCTGGAGGCGACGGCCGCGGAGCTCGGCGCCGCCTGGGTGGCCGGCGACGTCCGCGCGGACGCCGACGCGGAGCGGATCCTCGCCTTCGCGCTCGAGCGCTACGGGCGGCTCGACGTGCTCGTCAACAACGCCGGCGGGCAGTACTTCACGCCGGCCGAGGCGATCGAGCCGAAGGGCTGGCGGGCGGTGACGCGGCTCAACGTCGGCGCGACCGAGCGGATGGCGCGGCTCGCCGCCGAGCACGCGTTCCCCGACGGCGGCACGGTGGTCAACGTGACGCTCTCGCCCCATCACGGGTTCGCCGGGATGGCGCACTCCGCCGCCGCCCGCGCGGCCGTCGAGGGGTACACGCGCGCGCTCGCGGACGAGTGGGCGGAGCGCGGGATCGCCGTCGTGGCGATCGCCGCCGGCCACTACGACACGGAGTCGCTGCGCAAGTACCCCGAGATCGTCTGGCGCAGCAGCGCGGCCACGATCCCGCTCCAGCGGCTCGGGCGCGAGGAGGAGCACGCGTGGCTCGTCGCGCTCTGCTGCTCGCCGCTCGGCGCCGCGCTCTCGGGCTCCGTCGTGACGCTCGACGGCGCGCGCGACAACTGGTTCGGGCCTTGGCCGCCCGCCGCGCTCGTCACCGAGGGCGGCGGGATCCCGGCCGAGGAGCGCCGCCCCGGCGGATGACGGCGCCCGCGCGGGCTATGATCGGTTCGTCCGTTGCGGGCGAAGTGTTGTGGTTGCACAGAAGCCTTCCAAGCTTCTAGGGCGGGTTCGATTCCCGTCGCCCGCTTAGGACAGCCACGGGGAGTGGCGCAGTCTGGTAGCGCACCCGGCTGGGGGCCGGGCGGTCGCAGGTTCAAATCCTGTCTCCCCGATCGACGCGAGAGGTGGTGATCGCCCGATCATCCTGATCGGGTGATGGGGACGCCGCGGCGACGTAGCAATGTCCGTTCCGTGGCCGATTCCCCCGACCAGCGGCCGGAGACTCGAGTGAGGCGCTCGGCGCGCGCCGCCACCAGGTCGACACCGGCCGTGGGGCTGGATCGCCGCGTGCACGGCGCTCGTGATCGTCGCCGCCGGCATGACGATCTGGGCCTTCGCGCTGAAGTCGGACCGCGACGGCCTGCAGCAGGACGTGGACCGGACGGCGCAGGAGCTGACGAGCACGAAGGAGCAGCTCGACACGACCGAGCAGGAGCTCGCGACCGCGCAGCAGGACCTCGAAGACCTCCAGACCTCCCAGCGCAGGCGCACCGGGCTCGCCCTGGCGACCGGGAAGGTGCTCTACGACCGGTTCGCCACGGAGCTGGGAGCGACGCGCGACGAGCTCGCGCAGACCCAGCAGGACGTGGCGGACGCCAACCAGGCGGCGACCCAGGCCGAGCAGGACGCCATGGCGGCCGAGCAGGACGCCGCCGACGCCGACGACGAGACGGACAAGGCCAAGGCGGAGGTGAAGCAGGCGAAGGCCGAATCGGCAGCCGCGCAGTCCAAGGCCGAGGCCGCGGCGGGCTGCGCCAGGGCCTACATCGGGGCGCTCGGCGGGCTGTTCGAGGGCGACGATGCGCGCGCCCAGGCGGAGACCGTGCGCGGGGATCTCCAGAGCGTCACCGCCGACTGCAAGGAGACGCTCGCGGCAGCCGGCCAGGAGGCCGCCGGTTGACCGCCCGATCGGGGTCCGGGAGACTCGGACCGTGACGCTCCGCGCAACCCGCCGTCGCTCCCGCCAACGAGGAGGCCGCACGGGCCTGGGACACGGTCCTGTACGAGCGCTGGAAGCGCAACCGCAAGGTGTTCGTCGGCGCGCTCGACGGGATGACCGAGGGGCTGTTCGAGCGGTTCCCTGCCACCGGACGGCGGTCGCTGCCTCGACATCGGCTGCGGCTTCGGCGACACGACGCAGCGACTCGCCACGCTCGCCGGGCCGGACGGATTCGCGCTCGGCACCGACTCGTCGCCCCACTTCATCGACGACGCGCGCCGCGAGGCGGCCGAGGCCGGTTGCGCGAACGTCGCCTTCGAGGTCGCCGACGCGCAGACCGCGGCGTGGGAGCCGACGTACGACTACGCGTTCTCGCGCATGGGGACGCAGTTCTTCGCGCTGCCCGTCGCGGCGATGCGCGCGATCCGCGGGGCGCTCGTCCCGGGCGGCGCGCTGCGCAAGGTCTGCTGGCGGCGCAAGGACGAGAGCCCGATCTGGGCGGAGACCGAGCAGGTCGTCCAGCGCTTCCTCTCGCGCCCCGAGGTCTACGAGGCCGACACGTGCGGTCCCGGGCCGTTCTCGCTCGGCAACCCCGAGACCACGCGCGGCATCCTGCAGGCCGCCGGGTTCGCGGAGATCGAGCTGCGCCCGAGCGACTTCGACTACTTCCTCGGCGCGGACATGGACGAGGCGCTCGAGGCGATGCTCGCGATCGGGCCCGGCGCCGAGCTGATCCGCCTCAACGGGGAGCACGGCGAGCGCCGGCGCCCCGAGATCGCCGCCGCGCTCGCGGAGCACTACGCCGCGCTGGCAGCAGCCCGACGGCTCGGTGGTCGGGCGCGCGTCCGTCTGGATCGTCACGGCGACGAACCCCGGCTAGGCGGCGAACGTGAAGCGGCTGCCGACGCTGTTCTGGATGAACGCGTCCGGCATCCGCGCGGCGAGCGCGTGGATCGCGCGCCAGCCGGTGCAGTGGCACGGCACGAGGTGGTCGGGCGCGAGCTCGGCCAGCGCGTCGCAGGTCGGCCCGATGATCGGCTCGAACTGCGTCCCGCTGAGGTGGAAGCCGCCGATCACCGCGTGCAGGTGGTCCTCGCCCGTCAGCCGTCGCACGTAGCGGAGGATGTTCACGATCCCGGAGTGGCCGCAGCCGGTGATGACCACGAGCCCGCGCCCGCGCACGTGCGCGACGAGCGCCTGGTCGTCGAGGATCAGCGGGTCCGGCTCCCAGTGGCCGTGGCGCTCGGCCTGGTGGGCGGCGAAGCCGCGCTCGAACGCCGTCGTGCGGTCGACCTCGCCGGTCACGAGCAGCGCGCCGTCGAGCAGGAACGACGGCTGCCGCTGCTCGACGACGTCGAACCCGGCGCCCTCGAGCGCGCTCCGGCTCGTGCTCGGCAGCTCGATCGGCTCGCGCCCCGGGATCGCCACCCGGCGGCGGCTCCAGAACGCGGGATGGATCAGGACGGGCAGCTGCGTCCGGCCGAGCGCGGCGGCGAGCCCGTGCATCCCGGTCGTGTGGTCCCAGTGGCCGTGGCTGAGCACGATCACGTCGATGTCGCCCGGTGACAGCTCGAGCCGGCGCATGTTCTCGATCAGGCCGTCCGGGGTGATCCCGGTGTCGAACAGCACCCGCGTCGTGCGGTCGTCCCGCGTGACCTCGACGAGGCACGAGAAGCCGTGCTCGGCGCGCAGGACCTCGCCGGCCGCGGCGAGCGCGAACGGGGCGCGGACGACGGGCCCGCCGTCGGGCAGGAGTGCGTCCGTGACGTTGTCGACGAGCGTCGTGACCCTGACCCCGTCGACAGGCTGCAGCGGGATCGGTTCCATCGGCCGGAAACGCCGATTCTACGCGCCCCGCGCTCTGCGATAGCCTCGCCGCGGGCGCAGCGCGCGCCCCGATGCGCACCGAGCGAGGAGAGCGAATGAGCGACTACGCGGTGGTCAACCCGGCGACCGGCGAGACCGTCAAGACCTACCCGACGATCAGCGACGACGCCCTGGCGGACGCGATCGGCCGCGCCGACGCCGCCGGCCGCGAGTGGGTCGCGTCGACGACGGTGGAGGAGCGCGCCGCGCTGATCCGCCGCGTCGGCGAGCTGCACGTCGAGCAGCGCGAGCGGCTCGGCGAGATCATCGTCCGCGAGATGGGCAAGCCGATCGAGCAGGCCCTGGGCGAGGTCGACTTCTGCGGCGACATCTACGGCTTCTACGCCGACAACGCGGCCAAGCTGCTGGCCGACGAGCCGATCGACCTGCTCGACGGCGACGGGTCGGCGTTCATCCGCCGCAGCCCGTACGGCGTCCTGCTCGGGATCATGCCGTGGAACTTCCCCTACTACCAGGTGGCGCGCTTCGCGGGCCCGAACCTGGCGATCGGCAACCCGATCCTGCTCAAGCACGCGCCGCAGTGCCCGGAGTCCGCGGAGGCGATCGAGCAGCTCTACCAGGAGGCGGGCTTCCCGGCGGACGCGTACATCAACATCTACGCGACGAACGAGCAGATCGAGTCCGTGATCGCCGACCCGCGCGTGCGCGGCGTCTCGCTGACCGGCTCCGAGCGCGCCGGCGCGGCCGTCGCCGAGATCGCCGGCCGCAACCTCAAGAAGGTCGTGCTCGAGCTCGGCGGCTCCGACCCGTTCATCCTGCTCAGCACCGACGACCTCGACGGGGCCGTCGAGAACGCGGTCGCGGCGCGCGTGGACAACACCGGCCAGTCGTGCAACGCGGCGAAGCGGTTCATCGTCGTCGACGAGCTCTACGAGCCGTTCCTGGAGAAGTTCACCGCGGCGATCACCGCGGTCAAGCCGGGCGACCCGAGCTCGCCGGACACCGAGATCGGCCCGCTGTCGTCCTCGACGGCGACCGAGCGGCTCGACGACCAGGTGCAGCGCGCCGTCGCGAGCGGGCGCGAAGCTCGTGGCCGGCGGCGACCGCGACGGGAACTTCTTCTCGACGACGGTGCTGACCGACATCGGCCCCGACAACGACGCCCGCCACGAGGAGTTCTTCGGCCCGGTGGCGTCGGTCTACCGCGTCGGCTCCGAGGAGGAGGCCGTCACGCTCGCCAACGACACGCCGTTCGGGCTCGGCTCGTACGTGATGACGACGGATCCGGACCAGGCGCTGCGCGTCGCCGACCGGATCGAGGCCGGGATGGTGTTCGTCAACCTCGTCGGCGCCGACGGCGCCGAGCTGCCGTTCGGCGGCGTCAAGCGCTCCGGCTTCGGCCGCGAGCTCGGCCGCTACGGCATCGACGAGTTCGTCAACAAGAAGCTCATCCGCGTCGGCGGCTGAGCACGGGTCCGTCGCGGCCGCCCGCCCCAGGCACAAGGCGGACGGCCGCGCGGACGTGGCCCGTCCCGATCGGCCGCCCCAGGCGGTGGGCGTCGATCGGGCCGGATGGCCGCATCGGGGGGAGACAGGGAGCTGCCCGGTGCGCCTCCGGTGAGAAGCCAACCGCGCCGGCGCGCCCGCGGCCAGGGCGCGTGGGCGCGGGTCAGCCGAAGGTCGCAGGGCGGCTCCCGCGCGTGGGCGCGCAGGCGCTCCAGCAGCTCGCGCTGCTCGAGCGCGGCGCCCGCCTGGGTCACGAGGAAGCCGAAGCGGCGCCGCTCGGCGTCGCCGAACGGCCGGCCGCGGCGGGCGACGGCCAGCGCGCCGGTCCGCCGCACCGGCGCGCCGAGCGCGTGCCAGTCGCCGGCGGTCACGCTCGCGTGCTCGCCGCGGGCCAGCGCCGTGCGCTCCGCCGCGAGCAGCGCTGCGGCGCCCGATCGGCGCGGCGGGCGTCTGGACCAGGGCCGGGTCGTGGGTGCCGGAGCGGTGCGCACGGCCGGCGTCCGCGCCGGCGGCGGCGGCGACCGTGGCGAGGGCCGGCTCGAGCAGCTCGGGCGCGCGATCGGCGGCCCAGAGCGCGCTCGTCGCCTCCAGCAGCGTGAGGACCTGCGTGCGCGTCGTCATCGGCGGAGCGTGGTCGGGCGGACCGCGCCGCGCGAGCGCGGACGGCGCCGCTCAACCGGAGGTCGTACGCCCGAGCAGCAGCGCGAGCTGCGTGCGCGTCCGGACGCCGAGCTTCGTGTACACCTGGGTCAGGTGCGTCTTGACCGTCGCCTCGCCGATGTGCAGCGAGCGGGCGATCGCGGCGTTCGTGGCGCCGCGGCCCGCCATCTCCGCGACGTCCGCCTCGCGGACGCTCAGGCCGCTCCCGACCAGCGCCTCGTGCGCGTCCGCCGTCCCCGGCTCGAGCGCGCACGCGAACGCGTGCTCGAGCAGCGGCTGGAGCCGGCGCAGGGCGTTGAGGTCGTCGCGCGAGAAGCTCCCGAGCTCGGATGACCGCACGAGCGCGAGCTGGGCCACGATCCGGCCCGCGTTGCGCAGGTAGACGTCCGCGCGGTCGGCGAGCCGCGCGTCCGCGAGCTGGCGGCGGTAGGGCCCGGTCTCGTCGTCGTCGAAGTCCTTCAGCGCGAGGACCGTGGCGCCGCGCGCCTCGACACGGGCGGCCGCGAAGGGGTCGTGGTCGCCGTGAGCGCGGCGCCAGGCATCCAGGTCGGGACCGCCGGGGTGCAGGACGACGGTCCGGCCGGGCCGGTGCCGGCGGTCGACCTCGAAGCACCAGGCCAGCGACACGGGCACGACGGCGGCGACCGCGTCGAGCGCGTGGGCCTGCAGCCGCTCGAGCGACGCGGCGGCTCCGGCGCGGTCATGCGGTGCCTGTCGCGGGCGGGCGCATCGGTCCTCATCCAACAGGTAATCGACCCGCGCGGCGGATTCCTCCTCCGACCTTCGTCGGAGCTTGCCTCGCCGGCGCTACTCTGCGACCATCAGATTGTCGGACGTCCAACGAACCTGGGACCCGAACGCATGAGCACCCCCGCCACCCGGCCGCCGAGCGGCACCACCGAGCGCACGTTCACGACGCTGAGCGGCGAGGAGATCGCGCCGCTCTACGGACCCGAGGACGTCGGCGCGTTCGAGCAGCAGATCGGGGCGCCCGGCGCGTTCCCGTACACGCGCGGGATCTACCCGAGCATGTACCGCGGGCGGCTCTGGACGATGCGCCAGTTCGCCGGCTTCGGCACGGCGGAGGAGACCAACGAGCGCTTCCACTACCTGCTCGACCACGGCCAGACGGGGCTCTCGACCGCGTTCGACATGCCGAGCCTGATGGGTCACGACTCTGACGCCGCGCTCTCGCTCGGCGAGGTCGGCCGCGAGGGCGTGGCGATCGACACGCTCGACGACATGGAGACGCTGTTCGGCGGGATCGACCTCGGCGACGTCACCGTGTCGATGACGATCAACGCGCCCGCGGCGATCATGATGGCCTTCTACGTCGTGGCCGCCGAGCGCTCCGGCGTGCCGCGCGACAAGCTCGGCGGCACGATCCAGGCCGACATCCTCAAGGAGTACATCGCCCAGAAGGAGTGGTGCTTCCCGGTCGACCCGGCGATGCGGCTGCTCGGCGACATGATGGAGTGGTCGACGCGCAACCTGCCGCGCTGGCACCCGGTCTCGATCTCCGGCTACCACATCCGCGAGGCGGGCTCGACCGCCGCGCAGGAGCTCGCGTTCACGCTCAAGAACGGGCTGACCTACGTCGAGCAGCAGATCGAGCGCGGGATCGACGTCGACGACTTCGCGCCGCGCCTGAGCTTCTTCTTCAACGCGCAGATCGACTTCTTCGAGGAGATCGCGAAGTACCGCGCGGCGCGCCGGATCTGGGCGCGCGAGCTGCGCGACACCTACGGCGCGAAGCGCGAGAAGTCGTGGCTGATGCGGTTCCACACCCAGACCGCCGGGGTCTCGCTGACCGCGCAGCAGCCGCACAACAACATCGCGCGGACGGCGATCGAGGCGCTCGCCGGCGTGCTCGGCGGCACCCAGTCGCTGCACACGAACTCGCACGACGAGGCGCTCGCGCTCCCGACCGAGGACGCGGTCCGCACCGCCCTGCGCACGCAGCAGGTGATCGCGCACGAGACCGGCGTGACCAACACCGCCGACCCGCTCGGCGGCTCGTACTTCGTCGAGGCGCTGACCGACCGGATGGAGGCGCTCGCGTACGACTACTTCCGCCGGATCGACGAGCTCGGCGGCATGGTCGAGTCGGTCAAGCGCGGCTTCCCGCAGCGCGAGATCGCCGACGCGAGCTTCGAGCTGCAGAACGAGATCGAGTCCGGCGACCGCGTCGTCGTCGGCGTCAACCGCTACACGGAGGGCGACTCGGGCGAGCCGGAGCTCCTCCGCATCGACCCCGCGCTCGAGCGCAAGCAGATCGGGCGCCTGCAGGCCGTCCGGGCGCGCCGCGACGGCGCGGCGGTGGAGGAGAACCTCGCGCGGCTGCGCGCGGCGGCCGCCGTCGAGGACCAGAACCTGATGCCGCTGCTGGTCGAGTGCGCCGAGGTGCACGCCAGCGAGGGCGAGATCGTGGAGACGCTCCAGGCCGTCTGGGGCGACTACCGCGAGACACCCGTCTACTGAGTCCGCGACACTACGGGGCTTCATGCCGCCCCGGCTCGCCTTCGACCCGATCTCCGAGGCCCGTCGCCAGTGGGAGGACCACTGGGGCGACGAGGCCGTGCCGCCGATGGTGGCCGTCACCTCGATCATGCGCGTCGAGCAGCTCCTGCTCGCGCGCCTGAACGCGCTGCTCAAGCCGTGGGAGCTGACGTTCTCCCGCTACGAGGCGCTGATGCTCCTGTACTACTCGCGCCGCGGCTCGCTGCCGCTGGGGAAGATGGGCGACCGGCTCCAGGTCCACCGCGCGAGCGTGACCAACGTCATCGACCGGCTCGAGGCGCAGGGGCTGGTGCGGCGCCTGCAGCACGAGCGCGACCGGCGGGCGGTGCTCGCGGAGATCACCCCGCGCGGCCGCACGGTCGCCGAGGAGGCGACGAAGACGCTCAACGCCGAGCGCTTCGGGACCGCGCCGCTCGGCGACGCGGAGGCGCAGAAGCTGTTCGACCTGCTGCTGCCGATGCGGGTCGAGGCCGGCGACTTCTAGCCGACGAGCCGGTCGGCGAGCGGGCTGCGCGCGTAGAGGACGCTGCGCCCGTGGCGCGCCGAGGTGACGAGGCCGGCGTCGCGGAGCGCGGTGAGGTGCTGCGAGGCGCCGCCCGGCGTGAGCTCGACGCGGCGCGCGACCTCGCCGGTCGTGCGCGGCGCGTCGAGCGCCAGCAGGACCGCCGCGCGCCCGCGGCCCAGGACGCCGCTGAGCGCCTCCGAGGGCGCCGGCGCGCCCGGCTCCCACAGCAGGCCGACCCCGCGCGCCGGGTACATCACGGTCGGCTGCCAGAAGGACGAGGTGATCGCGGACGCCCGCGCCGGGAACGCGGTCGGCACGAGCAGCATCCCGCGGCCCTCGAGCGCGACGGTGGTGTCGTAGGCGACGGCGACCTCGAGGCCCTCGTCGCGCCAGCGCACGTCGGGGTGCAGGTCGGCGAGCACCTCCGACGGCCCGCCCGCGGTGAGCCGGCGGGCGCGGTGGAGCACGTCCTCCTCGAGCAGCGCGCGGACGCGCTCCCAGTGCGGCGCGAGCGCGACCTCCCAGTAGGCGGCGAGCGCGTCGGCGAGCCGCTCGACCGCACGCCGCGGCGTGCGCAGGAACGGCGCGGCGAGCTCCGCGTCCATGCCCTCCTCGACGCGCAGGCCGACCTCGAAGCGCACGCGGTCGCCGGGTGCGGCGCGGACCGCCGCGAGCTCCTCCTCGAAGCTCGCGAGCGGCGATCCCGGCGGCGGGGTGATGAAGTCGGGCAGGTAGCCGCGGCCCGGCACGAGCGCGAACAGCGGGAGCAGGTCCAGGCCGCGGACGCGCTCGCGGGTCGCGCGCGCCCACGGCAGGTGGAGCGGCGCCGACGCGGGGTCCCGGAGCGCGCGCGTGGAGATGACGAGCTCCCACATCGGGGAGATCGCGAAGCGCAGCCGGGCGAGGTCGGCGAGCGTGAACTCGTAGCGGACGATTCAGTACACGCTAAATCATTGTCGCCGGGCGCGACGGCGCGGGAGGCTGCGTCCATGCACTCCAACCACCACATCGACGCGGCCCTCGCCGCCTCCCGCCAGACCGATCTCGGCCCCGGCCGGCGCGTCCCCGACCGCCCGGAGCCCTACAGGGTCCGCGCGACGATCAGGCGCTGGATCTCGTTCGTCCCCTCGTAGATCTGCGTGATCTTCGCGTCGCGCATCATCCGCTCGACCGGGTACTCGCTCACGTAGCCGTAGCCGCCGAGGACCTGGACCGCCTCGACCGTGACCGCCATCGCCGTGTCGGAGGCGAACAGCTTCGCCATCGAGGAGAACTTGCCGAGCTGCGGGTCGTCGCGGTCGGCCAGCGCGCAGGCCTTGTAGAGCAGCTCGCGCGCGGCGGCGGTCCGCGTCTCCATGTCGGCGAGCTTGAACTGGATCGCCTGGAGCTCCGCGATCGGCTGCCCGAACGCGACCCGCTCCTTCGCGTAGCGGGCGGCGTAGTCGGTCGCGCCCTGGGCGATCCCGACGGCCTGGGCGGCGGCGCCGAGCCGGGTGCGCTCGAGCGTGCCGAGCGCGACGCGCATCCCGCGCCCGACCTCGCCGACGACGTTGGCGGCCGGCACGCGGACGTCCTCCAGCACCGGCGAGCCGGTGGGGGAGCCCTTGATGCCCATCTTGTGCTCGAGCCGCCCGATCGAGAAGCCGGGGCGGTCGGCCTCGACCACGAACGCGGTGAAGCGGCGCGACTCGCGGTCGGTGAGGGCGAAGACGACGTAGAAGTCGGCGACGCCGGCGTTCGTGATCCAGTTCTTCGTGCCGTTGATGACCCACTCGTCGCCGTCCTGGACGGCGGTGGTCCGCATCGCGCCCGGCTCGCTGCCGGCCTCGGGCTCGGACAGCGCGAAGGCGGGCGTCCACTCGCCGGTCGCGCAGCGGGGGAGGAAGCGCTGCTTGAGCTCGTCGGAGCCGAAGCGCTGGATCGGCAGCGTGCCGAGCTCCTGGATCATCAGCATCAGCGCGACGGCGGCGGACGCCGACGCGAGCTCCTCGACCGCCATCTGCAGCATCAGCGTGCCGGTGCCGAGCCCGCCGTGCTCCTCGGCGAACGGGAGCGCGAGGATGTCCTGCTCGCCCAGCAGCTTGCGCAGGTCCCACGGGTACTCGTCCTTCGCGTCGATCTCCGCCGCGCGGGGTGCGACCTTCTCCTGGGCGATCTGGCGCACGGTCGCCCGGAAGTCGCGCAGCTCGGCCGGGATCTCGTAGACGCCGTCGCTCGTGATGCTCATGTCCCGAGATACTAGGACGACCGACTATCGGATGCCCGCAGTCGTGTCGAGGCGCTTCAGCAGGTCGTAGGCGGCGTCCATCACCTCGCTGGTGGCGCCACTCGGCCGCGCGGTAGAGCGAGGCGATGAGCCCCATCCGGTGCACGCGCCGGAAGTCGCCGTAGACGAACGCGTAGCGCGCCTTCGTCTCGTCCTGCGCGCCCTCGGTCAGGCCGAGGAACCAGCCCGCGTAGTCGTCCCAGGAGTGCGACTCCCGATAGCGGTTCTCGGCCTCCGCGTTCGGCTGGACCGAGCCCCACTCGCTGCGCAGCACGTACTGGCGCGCGTCGATGAGCTTGCGGCAGTGCTCGACGCCTGCCGGGTTGACCGTGTACTTCGCCATGCCGGCATTGTCGCGGGTTCGGGCATGATGGGCCGGTGTTCCCGAGGATCCAGGTCGCGGGCGGCCCGCGCGAGCGCGGGCGCCAGTACGGCGAGGCGGCGCGCGAGCGCGTCCGCCGCTCGGTCGCCGCCTACGACGAGGTGTTCGCCCACGCCGCCGGCTGGGACCCCGCGCGCGTGCGCGCCGAGGCCGAGGGCTTCCGGGCGCCGATCGCCGCGCACGGCGCGAAGTACCTC
This sequence comes from uncultured Solirubrobacteraceae bacterium, assembly GCA_963791405.1. Taxonomy (GTDB): domain Bacteria; phylum Actinomycetota; class Thermoleophilia; order Solirubrobacterales; family Solirubrobacteraceae; genus DASQMT01. Next base: position 59,743 of record CAWBSJ010000002.1, read on the forward strand.
GAGGAGCTGCGCGGGATCGCCGAGGGCGCGGGGGTCGGCGAGCTCGACGTGCTCGCGATCAACCTGCGCACGGAGATCATCTGGGCGGCGAGCGCGCGCGACGCCGCGCGGCCGGCGCTGCCGCTGGAGTGCACCGCGTTCGCGGCGCTGCCCGGCCGGACCGGCGGCCGCACGCTGATCGGCCAGACCTGGGACTGGCTCGTCCACGCCGCCGAGACGACGGTCGTGCTCGAGGCGCGCCAGGACGACGGGCCGGACTACGTCACGGTCGTCGAGGCCGGGCTGCTCGCGAAGGCGGGGATGAACTCGGCCGGCGTCGCGCTCGCCACCAACGCGCTCGTCAGCGCGGCCGACCGCGGCGCGCCCGGCGTCCCGTACCACGTGCTGCTGCGCTCGATCCTCGACGCCGAGACGGTGTCGGACGGGCTCGGCGCGCTGAGCCGCGGCGTCCGCGCGTCGTCGGCGAACTACCTGCTCGCGGACGCCGACGGCGTCGCGCTCGACGTCGAGGCCGCGCCCGGCGACCACGCGGAGCTGTTCCTCGGCTACCCCGAGGACGACCTGATCCTGCACGCGAACCACTTCCAGAACCCGGGCTTCGGCGGGCGCGACGTGTCGCTCGTCGCGATGCCCGACAGCCCGTTCCGGATGGCGCGCCTGCGCGGGCTGACCGCGGCGCACGACGGCCCGCTCGACCTGGGCTTCTGGACGGCGGCGCTGGGCGACCACGCGATGTTCCCGCTCGGCGTCTGCTGCCATCCGGACCCGCGCGCGACGGTCGACCCCGAGCGCTACGCGACGATCCTCGCGCTCGTGCTGGACCCGGCGGAGAAGACGCTGTGGCTCGCGCCGGGCAATCCCTGCTCCACGCCGTTCGAGCGGCTCGACCTCCGCGACGCGCTCGCCAAGCCGCCGCTCGTCGGGCCGCGCGGCGTGATCCAGGCCGCGCTCAACGGCGCGCGCGTGCCCATGGGGCCTGAGCGGCTCGCCGCCGAGGCGGCCGCGGTGGCCGCGCTCGGCTGCCGCTCGATCCACCTGCACGTCTACGACGCCGGCGGCCGCGAGTCGCTCGCCGCGCCCGACGTCGCGGCGGCGGTCGCCGCGGTCCGCGCGGCCGCGCCCGGCGCGGAGATCGGCGTCTCGACCGGCGACTGGATCGCGCCCGACGTCGCGGGCGCGATCGCCGCCTGGACGGATCCGCTGCCCGACATGGCGTCCGCCAACCTCGCCGAGCCCGCGTGCGCGGCCGTGATGGGCGCGCTGCGGGCGCGCGGCGTGGCGATCGAGGCCGGGATCTTCTCGCCCGCCGACGCGGAGGCGCTGGCGCGCGCCGGCGTGCCGGTCCGCCGCGTGCTGGTCGAGTCGGGCGACGCGCCGCCGGAGCTCGGCGACGACCAGCTCGCCGTCGACGCCGCGATCGCGGAGCGGCTCGACGCGCTCGGCGTCGCCGCCCCGCGGCTGCATCACGGCGAGGGCCCGCAGACCTGGGCGGTCATCGCCCGCGCGCGGGCGCGCGGGCTCGCCGTCCGGATCGGCCTCGAGGACGTCGAGGCGCTGCCGGACGGCGAACCCGCGGACGCGAACGCGCCGCTCTACGCGGCCGCCCTGGGGCTCAGGCGCCCGCCGGGCAGTTGAACTTCGCCGCGCCGGCGGCCATCTTGATCCCGCCGAGCACGTGCGCGAGGAGCAGCGGCTCCTTCCAGTAGACGCCCTTGTGGCCGAGCGCGGTGTAGAACGCGCGGCCGCCGTCGTACTCGTGGCACCAGCTGATCGGGTGGTCGCCCATCGGCGGCGAGCCGCCGGGCACGGAGTAGCCGCGCGGGTCGTACGTGGACTCGTCCACCGACAGCAGCACGTGGACGTCCTCCCGCGGGTTGGTGCGGAAGTTGTACCACTCCTCCTCGCGCGTCCAGCGGCGCGGCAGGCGCTTCGTCGCCTCGCTCTTGCGGTCCTCGACGTTGAGCGTCGCTGTCTGGAACTGCGGGCTCACCGAGCCGGGGTGGTCGCGGAAGTAGGCGCCCACGAGGCCGCCGTACCAGGACCAGTCGTACTCGGTGTCGGACGCCGAGTGGATGCCGGCGTAGCCGCCGCCGCCCTGGATGTAGCGCTCGAACGCCGCCTGCTGCGTGTCGTTCAGGACGTCGCCGGTCGTGCAGAGGAAGATCACGACGTCGTACTTGGCGAGGTTCTCGTCGGTGAACGCGCCGGCGTCCTCGGTCGCGTCGACCGAGAAGCCCTCCTTCTGGGCCATCTGCGCGATCGCCACGGTGCCGGACGGGATGCACTCGACGTGCCGGAACGCGGCCGTCTTGGAGAAGATCAGCGCGTTGAAGTGCTTCTTGCCGTGGCCGGCCGACCTGATCGCCGCCCTTGTCGGCCTGCGCGCCGGCGATCGGCACGATCGCCACGGCGACCAGCGCCGCGACGAGCACTGCTCGGAACCTGCTCATGGGGACCTCCCCTCGGGAACACGCCCGGCCCGATTAGTCGGCCGGACGGCCGATTGCCTACCCCCGAATCGCTACGCGGGAACCTCGCGTCCGTCCTGTGACCAGCGCAGGTGGAACGTCCCCTCGCGGTCGATCCGCTTGTAGGTGTGCGCGCCGAAGAAGTCGCGCTGGCCCTGGATCAGGGACGCCGGGCCGCGCTCGCGCCGGTAGCCGTCGTAGTACGCGAGGCACGACGAGAACGCCGGCACCGGGATGCCGAGCTCGACCGCGCGCGCGATCACCCGCCGCCACGCGTCCTGCGCCTCGGCCATCGCGTCGGCGAAGTAGGGGACGGTGAGCAGGTTGACGACCTCGTCGCCGCCCGCGTACGCGTCGCTGATGCGGTTGAGGAAGCGCGCGCGGATGATGCAGCCGCCGCGCCAGATCGTGGCCATCGCGCCGAGGTCGAGATCCCAGCCGTGGGTCTCCGACGCGGCGCGCATCTGCTGGAAGCCCTGCGCGTAGGCGACGACCTTGCTCGCGTAGAGCGCGCTGCGGATGTCGTCGACGAGGCCGGTGTCGTGGTCGTCGCTCGCCGCCTGCGGGCCGGAGAGGATCCCGGCGGCGGCGGTCCGCTCGTCCTTCAGCGACGAGAGCGCGCGGGCGAAGACCGCCTCGGTGATCGCGGTGAGCGGGACGCCGAGCTCGAGCGCGTCCTGGCTCGTCCAGCGGCCGGTGCCCTTCTGCTCCGCCTGGTCGAGGATCACGTCGACGAGCGGCTCGCCGGTCGCCTCGTCCGTGCGCCCGAGCACCGTCGCGGTGATCTCGATCAGGAACGACTCGAGGTCGCCGCGGTTCCACTCGTCGAACGTCGCGGCGATCGCGTCGACCGACAGCCCGGCGCCGTTGCGCAGCAGGTCGTAGGACTCGGCGATCAGCTGCATGTCGGCGTACTCGATGCCGTTGTGGACCATCTTCACGTAGTGGCCCGCGCCGTCCGGCCCGACGTGCACGCAGCACGGCGTGCCGTCGACGACCGCCGCGATCGCGGTCAGGATCTCGCCGACCTCGGCCCAGGCCTCCGCGTCGCCGCCCGGCATGATGCTCGGCCCGTTGAGCGCGCCCTCCTCGCCGCCGGAGACGCCGATGCCCATGAAGCGCAGGCCGCGGTCCGCGCACTCGGCCGTGCGGCGCTTCGTGTCGTCGAAGTGCGAGTTGCCGGCGTCGATGACGATGTCGCCCTCGTCGAGCAGCGGGGCGAGCTCCTCGATCACGGCGTCCACGGGGCCGCCGGCCTTGACCATGATGATGATCTTGCGCGGCCGTGCGAGCGCGGCGACGAACTCCTCGACCGACCCGGTGCCCGTGATCGCGCCCTCGTCGCCGAACTCCGCGACGAACTCCTCCGTCTTGGACGCCGTGCGGTTGTGCACGGCGATCGAGTAGCCGTGGCGGGCGATGTTGCGTGCGAGGTTGGCGCCCATCACGGCGAGGCCGGTGAGACCGATCTGGCTCTGGTCGTTCATACGGACATGCTCCCGCAGCGCGGACTTGCGCGTCGCGCGGTGAGGGTTTCCTAAGCTGATCGGCATGGCGAACGCGGGCGAAGGGCGGCGGGTCGCGATCATCGGCGCGGGTCCCTCGGGCTTCTACGCGGCCGAGCAGCTGCTCGGCCAGGGGTTCGAGGTCGACCTGCTCGACCTGCTCCCGACGCCGTTCGGGCTGGTCCGCGCGGGCGTGGCCCCGGACCATCCGAAGATCAAGTCGGTCACGCGCATGTACGAGAAGACCGCGCGCAAGGACGGCTTCCGCTTCTTCGGCGGCGTCCAGGTCGGCGAGGACGTCAAGCGCGCGGAGCTGCTCGAGCGCTACCACGCGGTGCTCTACGCGGTCGGGACGGGATCGGACAACCGGCTCGGGATCCCGGGCGAGGACCGGCCGGGCTCCTACCCGGCGACGCGGTTCGTGGCCTGGTACAACGGCCACCCGCACGCCGTCCGACGACGAGTACGACCTGACGGCGACGCGCGCGGTCGTGGTCGGCAACGGCAACGTGGCGATCGACATCGCGCGGATGCTCGTCCTCGACCCCGACGAGCTGACGCCGACCGACACCGCCGACCACGCGCTCGCCGCGCTGGCGGCGGCGCAGGTCGAGGAGGTCGTGATCCTGGGGCGGCGCGGGCCGGCGCAGGCCGCCTTCACCAACCCGGAGCTGCGCGAGCTGGGCGAGCTCTCGCGCGCCGCGCCGGTCGTCGAGCCGGACGAGCTGGAGCTCGACGAGCACAGCCGGCGCTGGCTGGAGACCGAGGCCGAGCCGACCGCCAAGCGCAACTTCGAGCTGCTCAAGGACTACAGCGGGCGGCCGCTCGGGCGACAAGAGCCACCGGATCACGCTGCGCTTCCTGCGCTCGCCGGTCGAGCTGATCGGCGAGGGCGAGGACGGCAAGGTCGAGGCGATGCGGATCGTGCGCAACCGGATCGAGCCGGGCGCGGACGGGGCGCTGCGCGCGGTCGCGACCGAGGTCGAGGAGGTGATCCCGTGCGGCCTGGTGATCCGCTCGATCGGCTATCGCGGGACGCCGCTGGAGGACGTGCCGTTCGACGTGCGCCGCGGGCTGATCCGCAACGCGGGCGGCCGGGTGTGCGAGGAGGACGGCACGCCGCTGCGCGGCGAGTACGTCGTCGGCTGGATCAAGCGCGGCCCGAGCGGCGTGATCGGGACGAACAAGAAGGACGCCGCCGACACGGTGGCGCGGATCGTCGAGGACGCCGAGGCGGGCCGGCTGGGCGAGCCGTCCGCGGCCGACGCCGAGGCGACGGGGGAGTGGCTGCGCGGCAGCGCCGCCGGCGTCGTCGAGTGGGACGGCTGGCAGGCGATCGACGAGCACGAGCGCGCGCTCGGCGAGTCGCAGGGCCGCCCGCGCGTGAAGCTCGTGCGCGAGCACCAGCTCGTCGCCGCCGGCCGCGGCACGCCGGCCGCGCGCTGAGCCGCGCGTCAGGCCGCGACCGCGTCCGCCGCGCGCTGAGTCGGCGCGGTCAGGGGCGCGGGGCCGCGCGGTCAGGCGGCGACCGCGTCCGCCGCGCGCAGGCCGGCCGCCAGCCGGCGCCCGTAGGCCTTCGGCTTCTCGCCGTAGAGCCGGCGCCCGAGCGCGAGCGCCTCGGCCGCGAGCTCGGCGCGGCGCTCCGCGATCAGCGCGCGCACCGCGTCCAGGTCGGCGCGCGTGCGCAGCTCGCCGCCGCGGCGCGCGAGCCGCTCGTCGAGCACCGCGAGGTCGTGCTCGTCGCCGAGCAGCTCGCCGAGCCGGTCGGCCTCGGCGCCGTACGCCTTGGCGACCTCCGGCCAGCCCTCGCGCAGCAGCCGCTCGTGGTACCAGCGGTCCTTGACGCGCTTGCGCAGCTCGTGCAGCGGCTCGCCGCCGCCGGCCTTGCGCGCCGCCTTGAAGCGCTTGCGCCCGGCACGCTGCACGCGCACGGCGCCGTCGCGCAGCGCCGCCGCGTCGAGCTCGTCGAGCGGCAGCACGGCGAGCCGCTCGGCGATCGCCCGCAGCGCCGCGATCGCCTCCGTGCTGCGGTCCTCCGCGCCCTCGGCGCGGGCCTGGGCGACGACCGCGCGCCGCAGCCCGTTGAACTGCGCCGCCGGCAGCCGGCCGGCGAACCGCTCCGCGAGCCCGTCGACCGTCTCGCCGAGGACGTCCGCGTCGCGGGCGCCGGACAGCAGCCGGCCGGCGGCGCGCAGCGCGTCCTGCTCGTCGCGGTAGACGTCGCCCGGCATGCCGGGCCGCGCGAGCCGCAGCAGCGCCCGCGTCTTCTTCACGCTCTTGCGCGCGCCGTGCACGGCCTTCGCCCGATCGCGCGCGCCGGCCGCCTCGAGGCCCGCGACCGCGGAGCCGAGCTGGTCGCTCGCCACCCGGCGCAGCTCGGCGCCGAGCGGCTCCTGCAGATGGAGTCGATAGCTCATGCGGATGGCCTACCCGCCGGAGCGGGCAGGCCATCCACACGGCATCAGGCGGGGGTCTTGACGCGCTCCTCGAGCGCCGGCTCGCGCTCGTCCACGTTCTCGACGAGGTGCCCCTCGAGCGAGACGTTGGGGAGGAGCTTGTCGAGCCAGCCGGGCAGCCACCAGGCGCGGTCGCCCAGCAGCGAGACGACGGCCGGCGCGATCAGCATGCGCACGATCAGGACGTCGATCAGGATCGCCAGGCCGAGCCCGATCCCGAACATCTTCCCGATGATGTCGGGCTGGGTCGTGAAGGCCAGGAACACCGAGGCCATGATCAGGCCGGCGAACAGCACGACCTTGCCGATCCGCGCCATGCCGTGGATCACGCTGGCCCGTGGCGCGTCGCCCTCGTTGTAGGCCTCGTGCATCCGCGAGAGCAGGAACACGTTGTAGTCCATGCTCAACCCGAACAGGATCGCGAACATCATCACCGGCAGGAACGAGACGACCGGCACCCCGGAGTCGGCGCCGATCAGGCTCGCGCCGACGCCGTCCTGGAACACCGCCACGACCACGCCGTACGCGGCGACGATCGACAGCAGGTTGAAGACGGCGGATGCCAGCGGGATCCAGAGCGACCGGAACGCGGCGATCAGCAGCAGCACCGAGAGCCCGATGACGACGCCGATGAACAGCGGCAGCCGGGCGGAGACCTTGTCCGAGAAGTCCTCGAACCCGGCGGTGTTGCCGCCCACGTAGGCCTTCAGCTGGGTGCCGGCGGTCGCGTCGGGGATCACCGTGTTGCGGAGCTGATCGAGCAGGTCGCTGGTCCTGGCGTCCTGCGGCGCGGTCGTCGGGACGGCGAAGATCGTCGCCATCTCGCCGTCCTCGCTGAGCTGCGCCGGGGCGACCGACTTCATGCCGGGCGTGTCGGCGACGGCGTCCTGCAGCTGCTTGCAGGCCGGCCTCGTTGCCGGACCCGCCCTTCGGGACGTCGACGGCGATCAGGAACGGCCCGTTCGAGCCGGCGCCGAACGCGCTGCTCAGCTCGTCGTAGGCGACGCGCTGCGTCCGCGAGGTCGGCTGGTTGCCGTCGTCGGGCAGCCCGAGCCGCATGTCGAGCACCGGGAAGGCGAAGATCAGCAGCAGCACGACGCCGACGGCGATCGCGACCCACGGGCGCGCGGTGACCCGCTCGCCCCAGCGCTCGAATCCGCGCGACGGGCGCACGTGCGCGGCCTTCTTCGGCTTGAGCCAGCGCCCGAGCGCCCCGATCATGATCGGGAGGATCGTGATCGCGGACACGACCACCGCGCCGACCGCGATCGCGGCGGCGAGGCCGAGCTTGCCGATGAACGGGATGCCGATGACCAGCAGGCCGGCGATCGCGACCATCACGATCACGCCCGCGGCCACGACGGAGGCGCCCGACGTGGCGGCGGACTTCGCCGACGCGTCGCGTTTGGAGTCGCCGGCAGCCGCCTGTTCTCGGTAGCGCGAGATGATCAGCAGCGAGTAGTCGATGCCGGCGCCGAGCCCGAGCATCATCGCGATCACGCTGGCGAACGACGGCAGGTCGAGCGGCGCTGCGAGCGCGGTGAGCAGGATCTGGCCGGCCATGACACCGATCAGGGCGCCGACGAGCGTCACGGCCATCGCCGCGAACGAGCGGAAGAGGATCGTCAGCAGGATGAAGGCGATCGCGATGCCGACCAGCTCGCCGACCGGGAACGTCTGCTCGGACGCGAGGTCGATCAGCACGCCGCGCTCCTCGACCTGGACGCCGCTGCCGCCGTCCTCCGCGGTCTCGGCCGCGTCGATCAGCGCCTGGCCGTCGCTCTTCTCGAAGTCCTGCGGCTCCTTCGTGTAGCGGACGTCGACCTGGGCGAGCTTGTCGTCCTGCGAGACGGTCGCGTCCTTGCCGTACGGGTCGGCGACCGAGGCGACGTCGGGCAGCGCCTTGACCTTGTCGAGCGCGCCCTCGATCGCCTGCTTCGCCTGCGGATCGTTGATCGTGCCGTCCTGGACGGTGAACACGATCGTCGAGTCGGCGCCCGCGAACGCGGGGCTGTGGGCGCGGAACAGGTCCAGCGCCTGCTGGGACTCGGTTCCGGGGATCTCGAAGTCGTCGGCCGCCTCACCGCCGGCGCCGGCGGCGGCGCCGAGCAGGACGAGCACGATGACGGCGGCCAGCAGGCCGCGCTTCCAGTGGTGGGTCAGGTAGCGCGCAAGGCGCGCGAGGAGAGATGACATCGAACTCCGGGGGCGTCTTCGGGAGCGGGGAAGGCGCCCAACCTACCGCGCTCGCCGGC
>CAWBSJ010000003.1:0-243996 GCA_963791405.1 uncultured Solirubrobacteraceae bacterium
CGGTACGCGCGAGGCCTCGGAGGGCCTCGGCGAGCTCGTGTGGGCGGCGCTCAACCCGGCGCCGTCGACGCCGCTCAACGTCGAGATCGGCCCGCACCGCCGGCTCGTCTGGGTGCGCGCGAGCTGAGGGACTTCAAGCGCGTCAAGGACGCGCTCGGCGGCACCGTCAACGACGTCGTGCTCGCCGTCGTCGCCGGCGCGTTGCAGAAGTGGCTGCGCTCGCGCGGCGTGCGCACCGAGGGGCTCGAGCTGCGCGCGCTCGTCCCGGTCTCGATCCGCGGCCGCGACGAGCACCACCAGCTCGGCAACCGGATCGCGGCGATGCGCGGGCCGCTGCCGGTCTACGTCGAGGACCCGGTCGCGCGGCTGCAGGTCGTGCGCCACGCGATGGACGGGCTGAAGGACTCCAAGCAGGCGCTCGGCGCCGAGGTGCTCGCCGGCATGCAGGCGCTCGCGCCGCCGACGGTCTTCGCCCAGGCCTCGCGGCTGAACTTCTCCACGCGCCTGTTCAACCTGCTCGTCACGAACGTGCCCGGCCCGCAGTTCCCGCTCTACCTGCTCGGGCGCGAGCTGCAGGACCTGTTCCCGGTCGCGTTCCTGCCCAAGAACCACGCGCTCGCCGTCGCGATCATGTCCTACGACGGCGGGATGGACTTCGGCCTGCTCGGCGACTACGACGCGATGCCGGACCTCGACCGGATCGGCGAGCTGCTCGAGCGAGAGCCTGGCGGAGCTGCTGGCGGCGGCCGACGCGGCCGGCGGCGAGCGAACGGGTCGGGCGGCGCTAGTAGCCGAGCGCGAACTTCGCGTCCTCGGACATCTTCTCCGGCGACCACGGAGGCGTGAAGACCATCGTCGGGTATGACCTCGCTCGACGCCGGGCGAGCTCGCCCACGAACTCGACCATCTGCTCGGACACCTGGGGGCCGATCGGGCACGCCGGCGTCGTGAGCGTGAAGGTGACGTCGACGGTGCCGCCGTCGATCTCGACCCCGTAGATCAGCCCCAGCTCGACGAAGTCGAGCCCCAGCTCGGGGTCGATGACGTTGCAGAGCGCGTCGAAGACGTCGTCCTGGTCGACCATTCGCTTGAGTCTAGCCGCTTATTTGTCTAGGTTCCCGCCCATCGTCTCGTTCGACGAACAGCTGGGGGTCCTGCGCGTCACGCGGGGATGAGGACCGGACGACGAGTGGTCGTCGCCGGCGCCCGTTCTCGGCCGCCTTCAAGGCGACCCGCGACGTCATCGTCGACCTCTCCGAGCTGCACTTCGCCGACCCCTCGCTGATGATCGACCTCGCCTGCCTCGCGCAGCGCCTGCGGGCCCACGGGATGTCGCTCTCGCTCCGCCACCCGCAGCCGCACATCCGCAGGCTGATCGAGCTGGTCGGGCTCAACCGGCTCCCGTCGGTCCTCATGATCGGCCCCCAGCCGGCCGTCGCCGCGCCGTCGCCGGGCGGACCGGTTAGCCGGGCTTGACCTCCGGCGCGTAGCCTTCAGGGCCATGCCCCTCCTGCTCGTCGCCCTCTTCATCGTCGTGCCGATCGCCGAGCTCGCGGTGATCATCCAGGTGGGCTAGGCGATCGGCGTCTGGTGGACGATCGGGCTGCTCATCGTCGACTCGATCCTCGGCGCGCTGCTCATGCGCTCGCAGGGCCGCGTCGCGTGGCGCCGCTTCAACGAGGCGGTCCGCGGCGGCCGGGTGCCCGCGCGCGAGGTCGCCGACGGCGTGCTGGTCATCTTCGGCGGCGCGCTGCTGCTGACCCCCGGGTTCATCTCCGACATCCTCGGCGCTGCTGTTCCTGCTGCCGCCCACCCGCGCGCTCATCCGGCGGCTGTTCCTGCGCCACGCGATGAGCGCATCACCGTCTCGATGGCCGGCCGCGGCAATGCGCGCCGCGCGGCGCCGCGCCGCGCCGACGACGTCGAGGGCACCGCGGTCGACGTCGACCCGCGCCGCGGCCGCGCGCCCGGGCCTCGAGGCGTGACGGCCGCCGGCGAGAGGCGCTGCGCGACGCCGCCGTCGGACAGCGTCACGTTCGCGTTCGGCGACGCCGGCGCGGAGGTCTACGGCCTCGCGCGGCTGGGCTCGCCGCGCGCCGGAGGGCGCGCCGCGGCAGCGCGCTCGCGCTGCTCTTCTCCGGCCGCGAGCCGGTCGCCGCGCTCGCCGCGGGGCGCTCGAGCTCGCGGCGACGGCGCGGGCTGGGACGCGCTCGCCCTCGCCGGGGTGGCGGCGACGATCGAGGCGCCGCTCGACCGCTGGACGGTCGCGCTTCGACGCCGCCGACGGCCAGGGCTTCGCGCTCGCGTTCGCGGCGCTCGGCGGGCCCGCCGCGCTCGCCGGCGACGCCGCGCGGCTCGGCGGCATGGCGGGCTACGACCAGCCGTGCCGCGTGGCGGGCACGGTCCGCGCCGGCGGCCGCGAGCTCACGATCGACGCGCTCGGGCAGCGCGGGCAGGCCTGGGGCGATCCCGACTGGGAGCGGATCGAGCTCGCGCGCACCGTGACCGCCTGGACCGACGGCGCGTGCGCGGCGCTGACCGCGATCCGGCCCGCCGGCGCGCGCCACCATGCCGACGAGGCGACGTGGGCGGCGCTGTGGGAGCCCGAGGCGCTGCTCGAGATCGAGGACGGCCGCGGCTCTCGACGACCTACGACGCCGACGGCCACACGCGCCGCGCCGGGCTCGAGCTGTGGCCCGCCGGCGAGGAGGGCTGGGCGCGCCGCGGGGCGGGCGAGGTGCTCTGCGGCTCGTCGCTCGAGCTCGGCGCGCTGCGGCTCGACTGCGCGTTCTTCCGCTGGCACCTCGAGGGCCGCGCCGGCGTCGGCCGCTACGACATCCTCCGCCGCGCCGCGTGATCCGCGCCGTCGTCTCGGACTTCGGCGGGGTCCTCACCGCGCCGCTGCTGGACGGGTTCGCCCGCGATCCAGGACGACCTCGGGGTGCCGCCGCGCGGCGTTCGGCGCCGCGCTCGCCCGCGCGCAGGCCGGCGGCGGCCGCAACCCGCTGCACGCGGTCGAGGTCGGCGCGATCACCGAGTCCGAGTTCCTCGGCGTCCTCGAGCGCGAGCTCGCGCCGGTCCTCGGGCGCGACGGTCACGCTGCACGGGTTCGGCGAGCGCTACATGGGCGGCGCTCGACCCCAACGACGGCGCTGTTCGCCTACTACCGCGAGCTGCACGCGCGCGGGATCCGGCTCGCCATGCTGACCAACAACGTGCGCGAGTGGGAGCCGCGCTGGCGGGCCAAGCTGCCGATCGACGAGATCTTCGAGACCGTGGTCGACTCCGCCTTCGTCGGCATCCGCAAGCCCGACCCGGCGATCTACGCGATCGTGCTCGAGCGGCTCGGGCTGCCGGCGGAGGCCTGCGTGTTCGTCGACGACCTGGAGCCCAACGTCGACGCGGCGCGCGGGCTCGGCTTCGCCGTCGTGCACCACCTCGACACCGCCACGACGGTCGCCGCGCTCGACGAGCTGCTGCCGGCGTGACGCACGCGATCCGCGCCGAGCGGCCCGGCGACGCGGACGCCCTCCACGCGCTGCACTGGATGGCGTACCGCCTGCCCGCGTACGAGCCGCGGGTGCGCGGCGCGTTCCGCTACGCGCCGGCCTTCGCCGCCGCCGCCGGCTAGTTGTCGGAGCCGAGCCGGTCCCAGCAGTAGAGCTCGAGGCACTCCGCCACGAGCTCCTCGCAGCGGCTCGCGAGAGCCACGGGCAGGACCGTCTCCAGCGCCTGCTCCTCCGCCACGCCCGCGTTGAACGCGTCCTCCCCGCGCAGCCCGGCGGCGATCTTCAGCGCCTCGCGGCGGTTCTCCCCCAGCGACGCGAACGCGTTGACCAGGAAGTCCTTGTTGGCGATCGGCGTGCCGACCTCCAGCGAGGCGTGCCAGGCCGCGAGCATCGACAGGTCGTGCTCGTCCAGGTCGTCGACGGCCTTGGCGTAGTGCGACGCGAGCTCCTCCTCGGGGATCTCGTCGACCCACGCGCGGACCAGCTCGCCCAGCAGCTGCCGGCGGGCCTCCCGCCCGACCGACTCTGCGATGACGCGGATGGCGTCCTGCGGCTCGATGAAGCACAGGCTCATGGGCGGCAAAGGTACGACGCGGGTCGGACGGCACTCCGCGGGGCGCCGCGGAGTGCCGCCGTCCGCGTCAGGCGCCGCCGCGACACCGCCCGGGCCATGTCGCCCTGGAGGTCGGCGGCGGAGAGCGCGCGGTTGTACACGCGGACCTCGTCGATCCGGCCCTGGAACCACTCGCCCCAGACCGTGTTGCCACCGATCGACAGCGGCTGCGTGCCCGCCGCCAGCGCGCCCGTCAGCGCGCGGGTGGCGACCTGCGTGCCGTTGACGTAGAAGCGGAGCGTCTGCCGTCGTACGTCCCCGCGATGTGGGTCCAGGTCGCCGAGCCCAGCGCCGCCGCCCCGGTCGTCCCGAGCTCGGAGGCCGCCCGCGCGTAGACCGTCGGGCGGCCCTGCGCGTCGGACCCGTAGAGCGCGTAGCTCAGCCCGCCCGCGCGCTCCTTGAGCAGCACCGTTCGCCAGCCGCCGAGCGCGTCCGGCGCGACCCAGGCCTCGAGCGTCATCGCGTTCGTGAGCGCGAGCGACGGCGCGTGCGGCACGTTACGCGGTCGTCGACGCCGTCGAAGGCGAGCGCGCCGCCGAAGCGCCCGCTCGCCGTCCGCGTGGCGCCGGTCACCGTGCCGGCGTTGCCGCTCCCGGACGCGTCGGCGACGCGTCGCGCCGCCCGGCTCGTCGAAGCCGTAGGCGGCGACGAGGCCGGTGGGCGCGGCGGTCACGTGAACGTCACCGGGATCGCGCGCGGCGAGCCGGACGCGCCGGGTGCGGTCACGGTCACGGCGCCGGTGTAGGTCCCGGCGGCGAGCCCGGCCGGGGAGGCGGTGACGGTCAGCGTCTGCGGCGCGCCGCCGCACGCGGGCGTGACGCTCAGCCACGGCGCGTCGCCGGCCGCCGTGAACGTCAGCGGGCCGCTGCCCGTGTTGGTCACGGCGAGCGTCTTCGCGGCCGGCGCGGCTCCCGCCGACCGTGCCGGCGAACGCGAGCGACGCGGGCGCGACCGCCAGCGCCGGCGGCGCCGGCGCGCGTCACCGTCAGCGTGACCGGGATCGCCGCCGGCGCGCCCGGCCACGCCGGGCGCCGCGACGGTGACGGTCGCCGTGTAGGGACCGGCGGCGAGGCCGGCGGTGTCCGCGGTCACGTGAGCGACTGCGGCGCGCGCGCCGCGACGCCGGCGAGACGCTGAGCCACGCCGCGTCGTCGGATGACCGTGAACGGCAGCGTGCCGCCGCCGTCGTTGGCCACGCGCGAGCGTCCTGGCCGCCGGCTGTGCGCCGCCCTGCGCGCCCGAGAACGCCAGCGCGGCGGGCGCGACGGCCAGCCGCGGCGGCTGGCCCGGCCCGACCGGCCGGGTCATGTCGGCCGCCGATCTCGGCGGCGGTCAGCGCCCGGTTGTAGACGCGCAGCTCGTCGAGCCGGCCGGAGAAGAACTCGCCCCAGACGCCGTTGCCGCCGAACCGCAGCGCGCCGGTGGACGCCGCGATCGCGCCGCTCGACCGCGCGGCTCGCGACCTGCGTGCCGCTGACGTAGAGACGCAGCGTCGTGCCGTCGTAGGTCGCCGCGAGGTGCGTCCAGGCGTTCAGCGGCAGCGCGCGCCGGGCTCGCGCACGCCGCGGTCGCGCCCGCGTTGCACGTAGCCCGCCGCGGGGCCGGTGCCGTCGTGGGCGTAGAGCGCGTAGGCGAGCGCCGCCGCTGCGCTCCTTGAGCAGCGCGGTCCGCCAGCCGGCGCCGAGCGCCGTGGGGTTGACCCACGCCTCGAGCGTCATCCCGGTCGTCAGGTCGAGCGACGCGGCGTCGGCGACGGTGACCCAGTCGTTGATGCCGTCGAACGACAGCGCGCCGCCGAAGCGCCCGCTCGCCGTGCGCGTCGCGCCGGCGATCGTGCCGGCATTGCCGCGGCCGGACGCGTCGGCGACCTGCGCGCCGCTCGCCTCGTCGAAGCTCCACGCGCCGACCAGCCCCGCCGGACCGCCGCCCTGCGCCGCGAACGTCGCGCGGTAGGTCGTCGCGGTCGCCGGCGCGATGATCGTGTGGCTCTGCGGCGCCGCCGTCCGACCAGCCGGTGAACGCGTAGGTCGCGCCGCCGAGCGTCTGCGGCGACGGCGCGCTGACGCTCTGTGCGGAGCCCCGATGCACGGTCCGCGTGAACGGCGCCGCGCCCGTGTACGAGCCGACCGACAGCTGCAGGCCGGGCGGGCTCGTCTCGAACGTCAGCGCGACGGTCCGCGGGTCGAGCCGGCGCGTGACCGTGCTCGTGAGCCCGGCCGCGTCGGTGGCGGTGAGCTCGAGCTCGAGGTGCGACGGGTACTCGTGGTCGGGCGCCGGGAACGAGCCGCGTCGCGACCCCGCTCCAGGTCTGGACCGGGTGCGTGTGGCAGTTCTCGGGATCGCCCTCGAAGCAGTGCTGGATGATCAGCTTCCAGCTCAGCGCCGGAGGCGGGCAGCGCCGCACCCTGCCAGTCGGTCGCCGCCGCCGCTGAAGGCGATCGTCTCGCCGACCGTCCAGGTCGCGCCGGCGGCCGGCGTGTCGATCCGCGCGGCCGGCGGCGCCCCGGCCGTGACCGTGACCTGTCGGTCCCCTGCAGCCCGCCGGCGTCGGTCACGCGCAGCCGCACGGTGACGGCGCCGGGCGCCGTGTAGGTGCGGGTCGGCCGCGCGCCGGTGGCGTCGTCGTAGTCGCCGTCGCCGTCGAGGTCCCACGCGTAGCGTGAGCGCGTCGCCGTTCGGGTCGCTCGACGTCGTGCCGTCGAACTGCACCGCGAGCGGGACCGCGCCGCTCGCCGGGGTCGCCGTCGCGTGCGCGACCGGCGCGTCGTTGGGCGCGCCGTAGCTGATCCGCTGGACGTGCCGCCGTTGAGGTCGGGGTAGTAGAGGTCGCCGTCCGGCCCCTGGATCAGGTTCACGATCCCGCCGCGCCCGAGGCGAACGCTCTCGCGCTGCGCCGGGTCGGGCAGCCCGTTCGCGCCCCGGGCATGAACCAGATGCAGCTGCGCGTGTAGTCGGCGAAGAACAGCGCCGTCGCGATAGCGCGCCGGGAACGGCGTGCCGGTGTAGAACTGGAGCCCGGCGATCGCCGAGCCGCCCGCCGGGCAGGCGTCGCCGGCGACGACCTTGTCGGCGTGACGGTAGGTGTAGTGCGGCGTCACGCGCGCGCCCGCGCCCTGCGCGTAGAGCGTCTCGCAGAGGTTCAGGTTCAGGTTGTCGTACGAGCCGCATCCGGCCCGCGCCCTCGTAGCAGGGCCAGCCGTAGTTGCCGACGCCCGCGGTCGGCGCGGCGACCCGGTCGACCTCCTCCCACTCGTTCCAGCCGACGTCGCCGGCCCAGACCTCGCCGGTGCCGGGCCGGAGCGTGAGCCGGAACGGGTTGCGGAAGCCGTGGGCGACGATCCGCCGCGTCATCGGGTCGGCGCTGCCCGCGGCCGGGTTGTCGGGCAGCGCCGCGCCGGTGTCGGGGTCGACGCGCAGGATCGCGCCGTCGCCGCCGGTCGGGTCGCCGGCGGTGCGGACGTCCTGGCGCGCAGCGCGCCGCCCTCGGCGGTCGGCGGGGTCGGGCGCGGCGCCGCCGGCGGGTCGCCGCACGGGTTGACCGGCTCGCCGTCCTGGCCGTAGTCGGCGAAGTTGAACGACGCGCCGTCGCCCGCGGAGACGTAGAGCGCGCGGCCGGGGCCGAACACGAGGTCGCCGACGGAGTGGCTCGGGTACTGCTGGCACCAGTCCGTGATCAGCGGCGTCTCGGCGCCCGCGCGCGTCGAGACGGGAGAGCCGGCCGGAGACGACGCAGCCGTCGCCGGTGGCGCCCGGCGGCGTCGGGCAGCTGTCCGCCCAGCGCGGGACCGTCGCGTCCGCCGGGTCCTTGTTGTACGTGTAGAGAACGTAGATGTACGGCCGGCCGTTGGTGAAGTCGGGGTCGAGCGCCATGCCCCAGCAGGCCGCGGTCCCAGAAGTCGTGGACGGCGTTCGAGAGGTCGGCGACCACGGTCGGCGTGGTGTCGGCCAGCGAGTCGTAGCTGACGATCCGCCCGCGCTTCTCCGCCACGAACACGCGCCCGTCGGCGGCGAACTCGATCGCGGTCGGGTTGACCAGCCCGTTCCAGACGGTGCTCTCCTGGAACCCCGCCGGGACGATCGCGGAGGCGGCGGCGGGCAGCGTCGCGAGCAGCGCGACGGCGAGTAGGAACGAGCGGAGGGGACGCATCCGACGACGCTATGTCGGAGCGCCCGCGCTCGACCTCCCCGAAAGTATGGTTCTCGGTACGGCGATGGACACGAGTCGTATGCGCGCGTGCTCTACCGGCTGAGCGCCGCGAGCGCGCGGTCGACGTCGGCGTCCGTCGTGTAGAGGTGGCACGAGAGCCGGAGCGCGCCGCCGCGGCCCGCCGCCATCACGCCCGCCGCCTCGAGCCGCGCGGCCGCGTCCTCCGGCAGCCCGCCGACCGAGACGATCGCGGAGTCGTCGGGCGGCAGCCCGAGCCCCGCGCGCAGGCGACCGGCCAGCGCCAGGTCGTGCGCGTGGATCGCCGCGATCCCGACGTCCTCGAGCAGCGCGAGCGCCGCCGCCGCGCCGACCCAGTTCAGCCACGCGGGCGAGAGTGTCGAAGCGGCGCGCGTCGCCGCGAGCCGCAGCGGCGCGCCGTAGTAGGAGGCCGGCACGTCCTCGCCCGCGTACCAGCCGGCGGCGTGCGGGATCAGCGCGTCGCGGTGCTCCGGCCGGAGCGTGAAGAAGGCGGTCCCGCGCGGGCTGAGCAGCCACTTGTACGCCGCGCGGGCGGTGAAGTCGAAGGCGCGCAGTCGATCGGCAGCCAGCCGACGGCGTGGGTCGCGTCGACGAACGTGCGCGCGCCGTGATGCGCGGCGGCGTCGGTGATCGCGGCGAGGTCGGCGAGCCGGCCGTCGGCGCTCTGCACGGCGCTGAACGCGACGAGGTCGTGCGCCGGCGCGATCGCCTCGGCCAGCCGGTCGAGCGGGACGAGGTCGACCTGCACGCCGCGGGGCTCCTGGGCGAGGAACGGGAACAGCACGCTGGTGAAGTCGTTCTCGACGGCGAGCACGCGGGCGCCGGCGGGCAGCGCCGCCGCGACGAGGCCGGCGAACGGCGAGACGGCCGGCCCGACGGCCACGTCGCCCGCTCCGACCCCGGTCAGCCGCGCGAACGTCGCGCGCGCGGCGCCGACCGAGCGGTCCCAGCCGTCGAAGCCGGTGCGGCCGTGGCGCCACTCGCGCGCGGCGGCCTCGAACGCGTGGAACGCGCTCGCGGCGGGAGCCCGTAGGTGGCGGTGTTGAGGTAGGCGAAGTCGGGGTCGAACTGCGGACTGCGCGGCGGCGAGGCTGCGCGTCATCCCCGCTCAGGGTGGCACGCCGATGCCGCGGAGGAACAGCGCCGGTGGCGAAGCGCGTCGCGCCCTCGACGTCGGGCGGGTCGCGCTCGGCCAGCCGCGCGCCCAGCTCGAAGCCGACGGCGACCATCGCGTGCGCGCAGTAGTCGAGGTCGAGGGGCGGCAGCGCGCCGCGGCGCACGAGCGTCCCGAGGTCCTCGGCCAGCTCGGCCGCGCCGAGCGGCAGCTCGTGCTCGAGCCCGGCCGCCCCGAGCGCGCCGAGGTTGCGCCGCAGGAAGGCGAACGTGGCGGGGTCCTCGACGATGAACTCGAAGTACGCGCGGTAGCCCGCCGCGACGAACGCCGCCGCGTCGTCCGCGCCCGGTGCGCGCGGCGCGGACCCGGCGCCGCGCCTCCTCCCCCGCCGCCTCGACGACGGCGCGGAACACGGACTCCTTGTCGGGGAAGTAGTTGTAGAACGTGCCCGAGGCGAGGTCGGTGCGGCGGACGATGTCGCGCACGCCGACCGCCTCGAAGCCGAGCTCGCCGAACGCGTCGCGCGCCGCCGCGACGAGTGCCGCCCGGTTCGCCGCCTTCGTCCGCTCGCGCCGCCCGGCGGTCACGCCGCGCGCCGCTCCCCGCGCCGCCGCTCCTGCTTCGCGGCGAGCACGTAGTCCTCGAAGTCGACCTGCATCGTGTGCCGCTTGGACGGCACGTAGCGGGCGAACATCGCGGACCGCTCGGCCTCCATGTCGGCCAGCATCGCGGTGCGGTCGGGCAGCGCGTAGCGGCCCTGGAGGTGGTCGCAGATCCAGCCCGACTGCAGCTCCGCCAGCGGCATGATCGCCCCGAGCGGCTGCAGCAGGCCGAGGAAGTAGACGCCGGGGACGTCCGGGTGGAACACGCGCCGGAACAGCGGCAGGTCGTTGTCGGGCGCGCTGATCAGCTCGGGGTCGAAGAACGGGAACGTGACCTTGTAGCCCGTGCAGTAGACGACGACGTCGGCCTCCGCCTCGCTGCCGTCGGCGAAGCGGACGCTGCGCTCGCCGAGCGCCGCGAGGTTCGGCTTCGGCGTGATCTCGCCGTGCGCGATCCGGCTCAGGACGTCGTCGGACACCGTCGGGTGCGCGGAGCCGAACGGGTGGTCGGGCGCGGGCAGGCCGTAGCGCTCCATCCGCCCGACCATCAGCCGCAGCGCGCCGGCCTGGAAGCGGCGGCGCAGCGCGTAGGGGACCCGCGCCGCGCCGGTCAGCGTGTCGAGCGGGCGGCCGAACAGGTACTTGGGGATGACCCACGCGCCGCGCCGCGCGGCCAGGTAGGTGCGGCGGGCGAGGAACGACGACTCGACCGCGATGTCCATCGCCGAGTTGCCCATCCCGAGCACGACGACGTGGCGGTCGCGGAACAGCGCCGGGTCGTCGCCCGTGTACGTCGTGGGAGTGCAGCTGGACGCCGGCGAAGCGGTCGTGCCCGGGGAACGCCGGCTCGGGCCAGCGCGGGTCCCAGTGGTGGCCGTTGGCGACGATCAGCGCGTCGTAGGCGCGCGTGCCGCCGGGGTCCGTGGTCACGTCCCAGCCGCCGCCGGCGCGGGGCGCGGCGTGGGTGACGCGCGTCCCGAAGGTGATGCGGTCGCGCAGCCCGAAGTGGTCGACGTAAGCGTCGAAGTACTCCGCGATGTGCGTGTGGTGCGGGAAGTCCGGATAGGCGGCGGGCATCGGCAGCGCCGCGTAGTCCATCCGCTCGCGCGACGTGTTGATGTGCAGCGAGCGGTAGGCGGCCGACATCCCGTTGCGGTTGCCGAACACCCAGTTCCCGCCGACGCGGTCCGAGGCCTCGAAGCAGTCGAACGGGAGGCCGCGGTCCTGCAGCTCCTTGACGGCGGCGATCCCGGAGGACCCCGCGCCGATCACGCAGACCGAGGGGGGCGGCGACATCGCCCGACGGTAGCGCAAAGATGACGGGTGCGTCACCTTTTCTGGCTGCGAGTATGCGGCCATGGATCCGGATGCGGTCGAGGTCAGGGCGGCGGGCGGCGTGGTGTGGCGCCGCGACGACGGCGGTGCGCCCGAGCTCGCGGTCGTGCACCGCCCGCGCTACGACGACTGGTCGCTGCCCAAGGGCAAGCTCGACCCCGGCGAGGACTGGCTCGAGGCCGCGCTGCGCGAGGTGTGGGAGGAGATCGGCCTGCGCTGCACCCCGGGCGACGAGCTGCCGCCCGTCGCCTACCGCGACCACAAGGGGCGCTCGAAGGCGGTCCGCTACTGGATGATGGAGCCCGAGGACGGGACCTTCGCGCCGAACGACGAGGTGGACGAGATGCGCTGGATGGACGTGGAGGCGGCGGCCGCGCTGCTGACCTACCCGCACGATGCCGAGCTGGTCCGGGCCGCGGGGGCGCGGCTGTGAACCGCGACCGCTTCCCCGGCCTCGCCGGCGGCTGGGCGCGGCTCGACGGCCCCGCGGGCACCCAGATGGTCGACAGCGCGATCGACGCCATGGCCGCGTTCATGCGCTCGGGCGACAACGCGAACCACGGCGGCGTGTTCGCCGCCGCGCACGCGACCGACGCCTGCGTCGAGGCCGCGCGCGACGCGGTCGCCCGGCTGCTCGGCGCCGAGCCGCGCGGCGTCGCCTTCGGGCCGTCGATGACGGCGATGACGATGCGGCTCTCGGCCGCGCTCGGGCGCACGCTCGGCCCGGGCGACGAGGTCGTCGTCACCCGGCTCGACCACGACGCCAACGTCCGGCCGTGGGTGATCGCGGCCGAGCGCGCGGGCGCGACCGTGCGCTGGGCCGAGCCGGACCGCGACACGCTCGCGCTGCCCGCGCCGCGCGATCGAGGCGGTGCTGTCCGAGCGCACGCGCTGGGTCGCGGTGACCGCCGCGTCGAACGCGACCGGGACGGTGCCCGAGCTCGACGCGATCGTCGCCGCCGCGCACGCGGCCGGCGCGCGGATCTCGATCGACGCCGTCGCGGCCGCGCCGCACCGGGCGCTGTCGCTCGCCGCGCTCGGGGCGGACACGCTCGCCTGCTCGTCGTACAAGTGGTACGGCCCGCACATCGGCATCCTCTGCGCCGCGCCCGCGCTGCTCGAGGAGCTGGTTCCGGACAAGCTGGCGCCCGTCGCCCGACGAGGCGCCCGACCGGTTCGAGCTCGGGACGCTCCCGTTCGAGTCGCTCGCCGGCGTCACGGCGGCGGCCGACTACCTGCTCGAGGTCGGCTTCGACGCGATCCGCGCCCACGAGGAGGGGCTGTTCGCGATCGCGCGCGACGGGCTCGCGGCGATCGACGGCGTGACGCTCTACGGCGACCCGCCGGACCGCGTGCCGACGCTGATGTTCAACGTCGCCGGGCGCACGTCGGCGGAGGTCGCGACCGCGCTCGCAGCGCGCGAGATCGCGGTCTGGGACGGCAACTACTACGCCCACGAGCTCGAGCGCTTCCTCGGCCTGGACCCCGACGGGGCGGTCCGGGCCGGCTTCGTCCACTACAACGACGAGGACGACGCGCGGCGCCTGGTCGAGGCCGTGGCGGACGTCGTGGCCGGCGCGGCGGTCGGCGTCGCGGAGAGCGCCGCCGAGCCGCCCGCCTGAGCATGCGGCTGCCGCTCCCACAGGCCGTGCGGTTCGCCCGCATGGCGGGCTCGTCGATCGCGCAGCCCGACGCCGCCGGCTGGGTCACCGACTTCCTCAACGCCGCGTACTACGCGCGGCCCGCGGCGGAGCGCGACGTGGACGACCTGCGGCTCGCCTACGGCGTGGTCACCACGCGCTGGCACCAGCTCGGGCGCCGGCTGCGGCTGCCCGACGCCATCGCGCTCCACCGCGCCTACGGCGTCGACCGGTTCCTGCGCGCCCCGCGCCTGCGGCTCACCCGCGAGCAGCTGCTCGACGGCGCGGAGCGGCTCGTCGGGCCACGACTTCGCGGCGGCCTGGGCCGACCCGCTGCGGCGCGGCTGGGGCGTCGCCTTCCACCGCCCCGAGGAGCGCGCCGCGTACGTGCCCGAGCGCCGGCTGCGCGACGCCGCGCTCGGCCCGCTGACGCCGCCCACCGCGGCGGAGGAGCAGCGCCACTGGTCGACCTACCCGCCGGTCCCGCTGCCGTCGGTCGCGGCCACCCTGCCGGTGCTCTCGGACCCGTCCCGATGGCCCGATTTCGGCTGCTCGGGCGGCCGCTTCACCCCGCTCAGGGCCGGCAGCCTCGACGGCCAGACGTTCGAGATCGAGGTCGTCGCCCATCCCGCCCCGCGGACGCCGGTGTTCACCCGCGGCTACGTCACCGCCACGGGCCTGCACACGGACCGGGGCGCGATCGACGCCGTCCTCTCCGCGCCGCCGCCGGGCTCGGCGAGCCCGCGCTCCCGCCCGGCGCCGAGCCGCGGCTGCTGCTCGAGCTGACCACGCACGCGGGGCACTTCCTCGGCCCGGCGGTGTCGCGGCTGGTCGTGTGGGAGGACGAGCGCGGCGCGTTCATCCGCGACGTCGGCGAGTGGGACCCGCTGCCCGCGCACCTGGCCGTGCCGTTCCGAATGGCCGGGCGCGCGGCGCAGGTCGCGTTCTGGGGCGGTGGGGCGGCGGAGGACTCGATGCTGCACCAGCTGGCCGCCGCGGCGTCAGGCGAGCGCGACCCGTAGCCGGCCGCGCGCCGGCCACTGCATCACCACGACCGCGCTGAGCACGAGCGCGCCGCCGAGCAGCTGCACCGGCGAGAGCGACTCGCCGAACACGGCGGCGGCGAGGCTGACGGTGACCACCGGCTCGAAGGTCGAGAGGATCGACGCCGCGCTCGGGCCGACGCGGGCCAGGCCGGCGAAGAAGGTGAGGATCGCGCCGACGGTGCTGACCAGCACGATCCCGGCGAGCACGAGCCAGCCGTCGGCGGAGATCGCCAGGTCGGGGCCGCCGCGCGGGACCGACGCGAGCGCGAACGTCACCGTCGCGCCGGTGCAGACGAGCGCCGCCAGCGCGAGCGGCGGCACGCCCGCACCGATCCGGTCGCCGACGAGGATGTAGGCGGTGTAGGTCAGCGCGGCGCCGAAGCCCATCGCCGCGCCGAGCGCGTCGATCCCGCCCGAGGCGGCGCCGAGCAGCACGAGCGCCACGCCGGCCAGCGCGACGCGAGCGCCGCGATCCGGCGCGGCGTCGCCCGCTCGCGCCCGAGCGCGACGGCGGCGAGCAGGACGGTCGCCGGGTAGATGTAGAGGATCAGCGCCAGCAGCGAGGCGTCCATCCGCTCCAGCGCGCCGAAGAACAGGCCGGACTGCGCCGCATAGCCGATCGCGCCCATGCCGAGGCCCACCAGCACCCCGCGGCGCGGCAGGCCGCGCAGCGCGCCGCGCGCGCCCGCCAGCGCGAGCAGCAGCAGCGCGGCGAGCGCGAAGCGGACGAAGAGCAGGTCGCCGATGCCGATGTCCTCGTCGTAGGCGAGCTTGCCGAAGATCGCCATGGCGCCGAACCCGGCGGCGGAGAGCAGGCAGAGGAGCGGCCCCATGACCACGATGCTGGCAGCGGGCACCGTTCATATCCAGCGATCGTTCCTGCACAAGAATGTGTAGCATCGCTACACAGATGCTCGACCTCCGCCGCCTCCGGCTGCTCCGCGAGCTCGACGCCCGCGGGACGATCCACGGCGCCGCCCGCGCGCTCGACTACACGCCGAGCGCGATCTCCCAGCAGCTCGCCGTGCTCGAGCGCGAGGCGGGCACGGCGCTGCTCGAGCGCGCCGGGCGCAACGTGCGCCTGACCGAGGCCGGCCAGGTGCTCGTGCGCCACGCGGCGACGCTGCTCGACGGCGTCGAGGCCGCCGAGGCCGAGCTGGCCGACGTCGCCGCGGGCCGCGTCGCCGGCGTCGTCCGCGTCGCCGCGTTCCAGTCGGCGTTCCTGCGGATCGTCGCGCCCGCCCTCGCCGCCCTCGCCCGCTCGCACCCGGACGTCCGCGTCGAGGCGGCCGAGCGCGAGGTCGAGGACGCGGTCCCGGCGCTGCGGCTGCGGCAGCTCGACGTGGTCGTCGGCGACGAGTACGAGGGACAGCCGCGCGCGGTCCACGCCGACCTCGAGCGCGAGCGGCTGCTGCGTGAGCAGGTCCGGCTCGTCCTCCCCGCGGGCCACCCGGAGGCCGCGCACGAGCGCGTGGCGATGCGGCGGCTCGCCGGCTGCGGGCTGGGGCGCCTGCCAGCCGGGCACCGGCCACCGCGCGATGCAGGTCCGCGCCTGCCGCGAGCTCGGCGGCTTCGAGCCGGACCTGCGCCACGCGTCCGACGACTTCCTGATCCTGCTCGAGCTGGTGCGGTCGGCCGGCGCGCTCGCGCTGTTGCCCGACCTGGTGCTCGGGCTCGGCGCGCCCGGCGTCGCGGTCCGCCCGCTGGCGGAGGGATCGGTCGGGCGCGACGTCTTCCTGCTCACGCGCGCGAGCCGCACGCCCGCGGTCGCCGCCGTGGCCGCCGCCCTGCGCGACGCCGCGGCGCGCGCCTAGCTCTGGCGGCTGGTGCCGGTCTGGGGCGCGCCGACGACGTCGGCGACGCTGTCCTGCTCGGCATCGGCGCGCATCGCGCGCTCGGCGTGCGCCATCGCGGAGAGCGCGCGCTTGTAGTCGTGCGGCATCACCTTGACGAAGCGCGGCAGCCACGCGTCCCAGTCCTCGAGCATCCGGCCGGCGACGGCGAGAACGTCCGCAGATGGTGCTCCTCGATCAGCTCGTGCAGCTCGATCGCGTCCGCCTCGCCGATCTCGTCGAAGCCGACCAGCTCCATGTTGCAGCGGTCCGCGAACGTCTCGTCGGCGTCGAGCACGTAGGCGATCCCGCCGCTCATGCCCGCGCCGAAGTTGCGCCCGGTGCGGCCGAGGATGACGACCCGGCCGCCCGTCATGTACTCGCAGCCGTGGTCGCCGACGCCCTCGACGACCGCGCTCGCGCCCGAGTTGCGCACGCCGAAGCGCTCGCCCGCGAGGCCGCGGAAGAACGCGCGGCCCGGCGGTCGCGCCGTAGAGCACCGTGTTGCCGACGATCACGTTGTCCTCGGCGGCGAACGCCGCCGCGTCCGGCGGCCGGACGGAGAGCACGCCGCCCGACAGGCCCTTGGCCACGTAGTCGTTCGCGTCGCCGATCAGCGACAGCTCGACGCCCGGGGCCAGCCACGCCCCGAACGACTGGCCGGCCGAGCCCTCCAGGTCGAAGCGGATCGTCTCCGGCGGCAGCCCGGCCGCGCCGTGGACCTTGGCGATCCAGTGCGAGAGCAGGCCGCCGACGGTGCGGTTGACGTTGCGGACCGCGAAGCGGCCGGTCACCGGCTTGCGATGGTCGATCGCCTCGCGCGCGGCCTCGATCAGGTCCCAGTCGAGCGCGCCGGGCAGCGGCGAGATCTGCGGCCGCACGCGCCGGCGCGGCGCGTCGGGCGGCGCGTCGGGGGCGGCGAGCAGCAGCGACAGGTCGACGCCGCGCGCCTTCCAGTGGTCGACCGCCGGCGCCGCCTGGAGCAGCTCGGTCCGGCCGACGAGGTCCTCGTAGCGGCGGACGCCGAGCCGCGCCATCAGCGCGCGCGCCTCCTCGGCGACGAAGAACAGGTAGTTGACGACGTGCTCCGGCGTGCCCTCGAAGCGGCGCCGCAGCTCCGGGTCCTGCGTGGCGATGCCGACCGGGCACGTGTTCAGGTGGCAGGCGCGCATCATGATGCAGCCCGCCGCGATCAGCGGCGCGGTCGAGAAGCCGACCTCGTCGGCGCCGAGCAGCGCAGCGACGACCACGTCGCGGCCGGTCTTCATCTGCCCGTCGGCCTGGACCCAGACGCGCGAGCGCAGGTCGTTGAGGACCAGCGTCTGCTGCGTCTCGGCGAGCCCGATCTCCCACGGGACGCCCGCCGACTGGAGCGACGAGAGCGGCGAGGCGCCGGTGCCGCCGTCGTGGCCGGAGATGAGGATGTGGTCGGCGTTCGCCTTCGCGACGCCGGCGGCGACCGTGCCGACCCCGACCTCGGCCACGAGCTTGACCGAGACGCGCGCGTTCGGGTTCGCGCAGCGCAGGTCGTAGATGAGCTGCTTGAGGTCCTCGATCGAGTAGATGTCGTGGTGCGGCGGCGGCGAGATCAGGCCGACGCCGGGCGTCGAGGAGCGGATCTTCCCGATGTAGCCGTCGACCTTGTGGCCCGGCAGCTGGCCGCCCTCGCCGGGCTTCGCGCCCTGCGCCATCTTGATCTGGATCTCGTCGGCGTTCGTGAGGTAGTGGATGGTGACGCCGAAGCGGCCCGAGGCGACCTGCTTGATCGCCGAGCGGCGCGAGTCGCCGTTCGGGTCGGGCGTGTAGCGCGCCGCGTCCTCCCCGCCCTCGCCCGTGTTCGACTGGCCGCCGAGCCGGTTCATCGCGATCGCGAGCGTCTCGTGCGCCTCGCGCGACAGCGAGCCCAGCGACATCGCGCCGGTCGCGAAGCGCTTGACGATCTCGGTCGCCGGCTCGACCTGGTCGAGCGGGATCTCGCCGCCCTCCGGGAACCGGAACCCGAGCAGCCCGCGCAGCGACGCGCGCCGCGCCGACGACTCGTTCATCTCCGCCGCCCACTCGTCGTAGGTCTGGCGGCCGCCGTGGCGGACGGCGTGCTGGAGCTTGGCGATCGACTCCGGGTTCCACTGGTGGTGCTCGCCGCCGCGGCGCCAGGCGTAGACGCCGCCGACCGGGAGCAGCGTCTCGGCCTCCGGGTAGGCGCGCACGTGGCGCGCGAGCGTCTCGCGCGCGAGCACGTCGATGCCGACGCCGCCGATCCGCGACGCGGTGCCGGTGAAGTGGCGGTCGATCACGTCGCGCGCGAGCCCGACGGCCTCGAAGATCTGCGCGCCGTTGTAGGACTGGATCGTCGAGATGCCCATCTTCGAGAGCGTCTTGAGCAGGCCCTTGCCGATCGCCTTGACGACGTTGCGCTCCGCCTGCTCGAGCTCGCCCGGCGCGGCGACGTCGGCGAGCGACTCGAGCATCAGGTACGGGTTGATCGCGGAGACGCCGTAGCCGATCAGCGTCGCGAAGTGGTGGATCTCGCGCGGCTCGCCCGACTCGAGCACGAGCCCGGCCTGCAGCCGCGTCCCCTCGCGCACGAGGTGGTGGTGGACGGCTGCGACGGCGAGCAGCGAGGGGATCGCGACGCGCGACGGGCCGATGCCGCGGTCCGACAGCACGATGATGTTCGCGCCGTAGGCGATCGCCTCGGCCGCCTGCTCGCAGATCCGCCGCACCGCCCACGACATGCCCTCGGGCCCGTCGTCGACGCGCCACGTGATCGGGATCGTGTGCGAGCGGAAGACCGACGAGTCGACCCCGCGCAGCGCCTCGAGCTCGTGGTTGCGCAGGATCGGGTGCGGGATGTTGAGCTGGTGCGCGTGCTCGGGCCCCTCGGTGAGCAGGTTCGACTCGGAGCCGACGCCGGTCCGGATCGACATCACGACCTACTCGCGGATCGGGTCGATCGGCGGGTTCGTGACCTGCGCGAAGAGCTGCTTGAAGTAGGAGAAGAGCGGCGGCGCCTGGTCGGAGAGCACGGCGAGCGACACGTCGTTGCCCATCGAGCCGATCGGCTCCTCGCCCTTGGCCGCCATCGGCGCGAGCAGGATCCGCAGGTCCTCCTGCGTGTAGCCGAAGGCGAGCTGGCGGGTGCGCAGCGGCTCGCGCGGGACGCGGCCCTGGCGATCGGGCAGGTCCTCGAGCCGGACGACGCCCTTCTCGTACCACTCGCCGTACGGCTGCCGCGTGGCGACGCGCTCCTTGACCTCCTCGTCGGCGACGATCCGGCCCTCGGCGAGGTCGACCAGGAACAGCTTGCCCGGCTGCAGGCGCCCGCGCCGCAGCACGTTCTCGCGCCGGCTCGTCGAGCACGCCGGACTCCGAGGCGAGCACGACCCAGCCGTCCTTCGTCTCCATCCAGCGGCCCGGGCGCAGCCCGTTGCGGTCGAGCGTCGCGCCGATCACGCGGCCGTCGGTGAAGCAGATCGCCGCCGGGCCGTCCCACGGCTCCATCAGGCACGAGTGGAACGCGTAGAAGGCCCGCAGGTGGTCGGGCAGGTCGTCGCGCTCCTCCCACGCCTCGGGCACCATCATCATCAGCGCGTGCGGCAGGCTGCGGCCGGCGAGCACGAGCAGCTCGAGCACGTTGTCGAACGTCGCCGAGTCCGAGCCGCCGGGCCGGACGACCGGCAGCACCTTCTCGAGGTCGTCGCCGAACAGCTCGGAGCGCAGCTGCGACTCGCGCGCGCGCATCCAGTTGACGTTGCCGCGCAGCGTGTTGATCTCGCCGTTGTGGGCGATCATCCGGTACGGGTGCGCGAGCTCCCAGCTCGGGAACGTGTTGGTGGAGAAGCGCGAGTGGACGAGCGCGAGCGCGGTCTTCGTCCGCTCGTCCTGGAGGTCGGGGTAGTAGCCCAGCAGCTGCGGCGCGGTGAGCATGCCCTTGTAGACGACCGTGCGGCTCGAGAACGAGGGGATCACGAGGTCCGGGCCGGCCGCCAGCTCGGCCACGCGGCGGATCACGTAGAGCTTGCGCTCGAACGCGTCCTGGTCGCCGGCGAGCTCGTCGGACGCGGCGACCACGAGCTGCTTGATGTAGGGCGCGAACCAGTTGGCGGTGATGCCGACGTAGTCCTTCTCGACCGGGATGTCGCGCCAGCAGACGACCCGCTGGCCCTCGGCCTCGACCGTATCGGCGAGCAGCCGCTCGAGCTCGTGGCGGCGCTCCTCCTCCTGCGGGAGGAAGCAGACGGCGACGCCGTACTGCCCGGCGGGCGGCAGCTCCGCGCCGACGATGCCGCGCAGCAGCTCGTCTGGCAGCTGCAGGAGGATCCCGGCGCCGTCGCCCGTGTTCGGATCGGCGCCCGCCGCGCCGCGGTGCTCGAGGTTCTCGAGGGCGGTGATCGCCCGCCGGACCGTCTCGTGGGTGGGCTCGCCGCTCAGCCGCGCGACGAACGCGACGCCGCAGGCGTCATGCTCGTATGCGGGGTCGTACAGACCGACCGGCTGGGTCGGCCGTTGGCGAGGCGGCAAGAGGGTGCTCCCGATGGGCGCGCGGTGGGCACTTGAGCCCGCAAAGGTAGCAATGCGCGGGCCGTCCCGCGGCGAGGCGTTGCACGCCCCTGGCGGTAGGGTGCCCCGCGATGGCGGAGGCACGTGAGGTGACGGTGCTCGCGGCGGGTGGGACGATCGCCATGGCGGGCGACGACGGCGCGGTTCCGCAGCTCGATGCCGAGGCGCTCGTCGCCGCCGTCCCGGCGCTCGCCGCCGTGCCCGGGCTGCGGGCGCGCACGCTGGGGTCCTGGCCGGGCGTCCACGTCGGCGCGGCCGACGCGCTCGCGATCGCGCGCGCCGCCGTCGCCGAGGCCGCCGCGGGCCGCGGCGTCGTGGTCACCCACGGCACCGACACGCTCGAGGAGACCGCCGTCCTGTGCGACCTGATCCACGCCGCCGACCCGCCGGTCGTCTTCACCGGCGCGATCCGCCCCGCGAGCGCGAGCGGCGCCGACGGGCCGGCGAACCTGCTCGACGCGGTCCGCGCCGCGGGCGCGGAGGCGACCGCCGGCGCCGGGGCGATCGTCGCCTTCGCCGGGGAGCTGCACGCCGCACGCGCGGTCCGCAAGGTCGACTCGACCTCCCCGCGCGCGTTCGCCTCCCCGCGCTCGGGCCCGATGGGGCGGATCTTCGAGGCGCGCGTCGACGTCTGGGGCCGTCCGGTGCGCCGCCCGCCGCTGCCCGTCGCCCAGCTGGACGCCCGCGTCGAGATCGTGCCCGCCGCGCTCGGGAGCGACGGCGCGCTGCTCGACGCCGCGCTCGCCACCGGCGCCGACGGGATCGTCGCCGTGCTGCTCGGCGCCGGCCATGCGCCGCCCGCGTTCGTGCGCGCCTGCTCGACGGCCGCCGAGCGCGTCCCGGTGGTCGCGTGCGTGCGGCCCGAGTCGGGCCGGATCCTCCGCTCGACCTACGGCTTCGAGGGCGCCGAGGGCGACGTCCGCGCCGCGGGGCTGATCCTCGCGCCGTCGCTCTCCCCCGCCGCGGCGCGGATCACGCTGATGGCCTGCCTCGGCGCCGGGTACAGCCGCGTCGCCACGGCGGCGGCGTTCGCGCCGAACGATCCCTGACGATCACGAGATCGTCACAGAACCCCTGCAGATCGGGGGGAAGCTGCCGGGTGTGACCAACGGCGATCCGGCATGAGCCGCGCGGGCGAGATCGCGGTCGCGATCCACGACGTCGAGCCCGCGACGTTCGAGCGCTGCGCGCTGATCCGCGACTGGCTCGGCGACCACGGCGTGGACCGCGCGACGCTGCTCGTCATCCCGGCGCCCGACCTGCACCCGTTCTTCCAGCGCCGGCCCGACCTCGCGGCCTGGCTGCTCGACTGCCGCGACCGCGGCGACGCGATCGCCCAGCACGGCTTCCGCCACCGCGGCGCGGGGCGGCGGCCCGAGGCCGAGTTCGCCGGCCTCGACCCGGCCCAGACCCAGGCGAGCATCGCCGCCGGCCGGCGCGTGCTCGGCCTCGCGGGGGTGGAGCCGCGCGGCTTCGTCGCGCCCGCCTACGCCTACACGCCCGCGCTGCGGCGCGAGCTCGCCGCCGGGTTCGACTGGTGGGCGACGATGCTGCGCTTCGTCGGCCGCGACCGCGCCGCGCTCGCGCCCGCCGTCACCCTCCGCCGCTCGCCGCTCGCGGTCCGCGCCGCCGCGCTCGCCTCCGGCCGGGTGCTGCGGCTCGACCTGCACCCCGCCGACCTCGAGCGGCCGCGCCGCGTGCTCGCGCTCGAGGCGGTGCTGCGCGGCGCGCGGCGCCGCACCGCCGTCACCTACGACGACCTCTGCTGATTCGCCGGCCGGGGGCAGGGGTAGCCCCGACCGATGAAGCTCCTCGTCCTCACCCCCGAGCCCGTCGACGCCGATCTCCTCCGCCGCACGCTCGGCGAGGAGGTGGAGGGGGCGGAGGTGCTCGTCGTCTCGCCCGCGACGAACCAGTCGCCGCTCGCGTTCTGGGTCTCGGACTCCGACGCGGCGATCGCCGAGGCCGACGCCGCCCAGGAGGAGTCCGTGGAGCGGCTGGAGGAGGCGGGCGTGGACGCCGCGGGGGACACGGGCGAGAGCGAGCCCGCGGTCGCGCTCGAGGACGCGCTCGCCACCTTCCGCGCCGACCGGGTGCTCGTGCTGTCGCACCCCGAGAACGACCGCGACTACCGCGAGGACAAGGGCCTCGCGGAGGCCGGCGAGCGGCTCGGGATCCCGCTCACGCACGCCGTGATCGGCCGCTGAGCGGCCGATTCCAGGACCGCCGGGCCGGGGTATTTCGACCGCCCGCACAATCATTTCGGAAGTGCTTGTCCACTCCGGCAGGGGGTTGTATGGTCGACCCGCGATGGACCCCGTGAGCTACGGAAAGCGCTCCCCGCTGACCCCCGGCCGACCGGCCCAGCCGATGACCCCCACGCTCCCGCGGACCAACTCCGTGACCGCGAGCCAGGCGCGCGCCGCGCGCCGTCGCGAGGCGCGCCGCGACGAGCAGGCGGTCGCCGCATGGCTGCGCGAGCTCGCCGGGCGCACTCGCTGACCACGGGTCGTTAACCCGCGCCCCGCGCGGGTAGGCGACCTTGAGGTGCCTCTGGCATCCTCTCTCTTGACCTGACTTCGCCCGTCCCCTTGGAGGCGCCATGCCCGAGACCCCGCTGACCCAGCTCTCCGACCGCGGACAGAGCGTGTGGCTGGACTTCCTCTCGCGCTCGTTCATCCATGACGGCGGGCTCGCCGACCTCGTCGCGCCAGGGCGTCGACGGCGTGACGTCCAACCCGACGATCTTCCAGGCCGCGATCGCCAAGGGCGACGCCTACGACGACCAGCTGCGCGAGGTGCTCAAGACCGAGAGCGATCCGAAGGAGATCTTCCTCCAGCTCGCCGTCCAGGACATCCGCGACGCCTGCGACGTGCTGCGGCCCAAGTGGGACGAGGGCGGCCACGACAACGCCCGTGACGGCTGGGTCTCGCTCGAGGTCGACCCGAACCTCGCGCGCGACACGGAGGCCACGATCGCCGAGGCCAAGCGCCTCCACGCGTGGGTCGACAAGCCGAACCTGTTCATCAAGATCCCCGCCACCAAGGAGGGCCTCCCGGCGATCGAGGAGACGATCGCGGCCGGCATCCCGGTCAACGTGACGCTGATCTTCTCGCTCGAGCGCCATCGCGAGGTGGCCGAGGCGTATATCCGCGGCGTGCAGCGGCTGGCCGACGCCGGCGGCGACCTGACGACGATGGCCTCGGTGGCGTCGTTCTTCGTCTCGCGCGTCGATACCGAGGCCGACAAGCGCCTCGACGCGGTCGGCGGCCACGACGAGCTCAAGGGCACGCTCGCGATCGCCAACGCCAAGCTCGCCTACGTCACCTACCAGGAGACCTTCGCGGGCGACGCCTGGGAGGCGCTGGCCGCCAAGGGCGCCACGGCACAGCGCTGCCTATGGGCGTCCACGTCGACGAAGAACCCGGACTACCGCGACGTGATCTACGTCGAGGAGCTGATCGGGCGCGAGACCGTCAACACGATGCCGCGCGAGACGATCGACGCGTTCATCGACCACGGCGAGCTGCGCGACTCGCTGACCGAGGACGTCGACGGCGCCCGCCGCACGCTCGCGGCGTTCGCGGAGGCGGGGATCGACTACGACGACGTCGTCAAGACCCTTGAGGACGAGGGCGTGCAGAAGTTCGCGGACTCGTTCAAGCAGCTCTTCGACGACGTGGGCGCCAAGCGGGAGCAGCTGGAGGTGACCGCGTGACGGCGAACGACCTGCGCGAGCTCGGCCAGCAGCTGCGCGTCGACTCGGTCCGGTCGTCCGCGGCGGCCGGCTCGGGCCACCCGACCTCGTCGATGTCGGCCGCCGACCTGATGGCGGTGCTGCTCGAGGGCGGCTACCTGCGCTGGGACACGTCCGACCTGTCGAACCCGGCCAACGACCACCTGATCTTCTCCAAGGGCCACGCGTCGCCGCTCTACTACGCGATGCTCAAGGCGGCGGGGATCATCGACGACGCCGAGCTGCTGACCTTCCGCAAGCTCGGCAGCCGGCTCGAGGGCCACCCGACGCCGCGGATCCCGCCGACCGACGTCGCCACCGGCTCGCTCGGGCAGGGCCTGCCGATCGCGGTCGGCGTCGCGCTGGCGGGCCAGCGGCTCGACCGCCTGCCCTACCGCGTCTGGTTCCTGTGCGGCGACTCCGAGATGGCCGAGGGCTCGATCTGGGAGGCGCTTCGAGCACGCGGGCTTCAACGGGCTCGACAACCTCACGGCGATCCTCGACGTGAACCGGCTCGGCCAGACGCGCGAGACGATGCTCGGCTGGGACCTCGACGGCTACGACGCCGCGCCGAGGCGTTCGGCTGGCACGCGATCGAGGTCGACGGCCACGACGTCGAGGCGATCGCAGGCCGCGTACGACGAGGCCGTGGCCACCACCGGGCAGCCGACGGTGATCATCGCGAAGACGAAGAAGGGCAAGGGCGTCAAGGCGGTCGAGGACCAGCCCGGCAAGCACGGCAAGCCGCTCGACGACCCGGAGGCGGCGATCGCGGAGCTCGGCGGCGAGCGCGACCTGACCGTCGACGGTCGCCGCGCCCGAGCCGGGCACCCCGCACGCGTTCGACGCGCCGGGCGGCGAGCTGCCGACCTGGGACGCAGGGCGAGGAGGTCGCGACGCGCAAGGCGTACGGCGAGGCGCTGGCCGCGCTCGGCGGCGATCCGCGGCGACGTCGTCGCGCTCGACGGCGAGGTCTGCAACTCGACCCACTCGGACATGTTCCGCGAGGCGCACGCGGACCGCTTCTTCGAGATGTACATCGCCGAGCAGCAGATGGTCGCCGCCGCGGTCGGCCTGCAGGTGCGCGGCTGGGTGCCGTTCGCGTCGACGTTCGCGGCGTTCCTCTCGCGCGCGTACGACTTCGTCCGCATGGCGGCGATCTCGCAGGCGGACATCCGCCTCTCCGGCTCGCACGCCGGCGTCTCGATCGGCGAGGACGGCCCGTCGCAGATGGCGCTCGAGGACATCGCCGTCGTTGCGCGCGATCCACGGCTCGACCGTGCTGTACCCGTCCGACGCCAACCAGACCGCGCAGCTCGTGGCGGCGATGGCCGACCGCGAGGGGATCTCGTTCCTGCGCACGATGCGCGGCAAGACGCCGGTCCGCTACGCCGGCCGGCGAGGACGTTCACGATCGGCGGCTCGCGCGTCGTGCGCGAGGGCGACGACGTCGCGATCGTCGCCTGCGGGATCACGGTCGACCAGGCGGTCGCGGCGGCCGAGGCGCTCGCCGGCGACGGCATCGCCGCGCGCGTCATCGACGCCTACTCGGTCAAGCCGATCGACGCGGAGACGCTCCGCGCCGCGGCGCGCGAGTGCGGCGCGATCGTCACCGTCGAGGACCACTGGCCCGAGGGCGGCCTCGGCGACGCGGTGCTCGAGGCGCTGGCCGAGGCCGACGACCGCCCGCCGGTGCACAAGCTCGCGGTCCGGGCGATGCCCGGCTCCGGCACGCCGGACGAGCTGCTGCACGGGGCCGGGATCGACGCCGACGGCATCGCCGACGCCACGCGCACGGCCGTACGCGAGCGCGTCGGCTAGCCCGGGTCCGGGCGGGTCGTCCGCCCGGGCCCTAGTGGGCGACGGCGGGCGCGCCCGCCGGCTGCTCGATCTTGATCGAGGGCATGGTCACGGCGACGACCACCGCGCCGAAGGCGAACACGCCGGCCGCGACCCAGAACGCGACCGTGTAGCCGTGCACCGCGGCCTCGGCCGGCGACGGCCGGCGTCGCGCGGCTTGCCCTCGGCGTACGACGCGACCGCGCTCGCGAAGATCGAGCTCAGCAGCGCGGTGCCGATCGAGCCGCCGACCTGCTGCATCGTGTTGACCATCGCCGAGGCGACGCCGCGTGTCGCGCGCGGTCGACGCCGTAGGTCGCGGTGGCGAACGCCGGCGCGAAGATGTTGCCCAGCCCGATGCCCATGCATGATCAGCGCCGGGCAGGACGTGGCCGGCGTAGCTCGACGTCGGCGTCGAGCTGCGCGAGCCAGACCATCGCGATCGCGCCGAGCACCATGCCGAGGATCGAGCAGCGGGCGCGGGCCGACCCGGTTGAGGAAGCGGATGTTCACCGACGTCGCGGTGATCATGATCGCGGCGGTCATCGGCAGGAACGCGAGGCCGGTCTCGATCGGCGAGAAGCCCTTGGTCTGCTGCAGGAAGTAGGTCAGGAACAGGAAGACCGCGAACAGCGCGATGCCCGAGATCCCGATCGCCAGGAACGACCCGCCGCGCGTGCGGTCGGTGACCACCCGCAGCGGGAGCAGCGGGTGCGCCACGCGCGTCTCGATCGACCGCGAACGCGGTCAGCAGCACGACGGCGGCGGCGAGCGAGATGATCGTCAGCGGGTGGCCCCAGGAGTGGGTCTCGGAGTTCGAGAAGCCGAAGACGAGCGCGAACAGGCCCGGTGGTCGCGGCCACCGTGCCGAGCCAGTCGATCGGCGGGCGGTCCGCCAGCGCCTGGTTGACGAGCAGCCGCAGCGCCGCGACCGCGGTCGGGAGCGCGAACAGCAGGTTGACGTAGAGGCACCAGCGCCACGTCAGCCACTCGGTGAGGATCCCGCCGAGCAGCAGCCCGACCGCCGCGCCGCCGCCGGCGATCGCGCCGAAGATGCCGAACGCCTTGCCGCGCTCGGCCGGGTCGGTGAAGATCGTCGAGAGCAGCGCGAGCGCGGACGGGCGCGAGCAGCGCGCCGAACGCGCCCTGCGCCGCGCGCGCGGCGACGAGCACGCGCGAACGAGCCGGCGGCGCCGCCGACGGCCGAGGCGACGGCGAACCCG
This sequence comes from uncultured Solirubrobacteraceae bacterium, assembly GCA_963791405.1. Lineage (GTDB taxonomy): Bacteria > Actinomycetota > Thermoleophilia > Solirubrobacterales > Solirubrobacteraceae > DASQMT01. Next base: position 27,237 of record CAWBSJ010000003.1, read on the forward strand.
ATCAGGCCGCCGATGAACGCCCACTTGCGCCCGAACAGGTCGCCGAGCCGGCCGCCGAGCAGCAGCAGCGAGCCGAACGCCAGCGCGTAGGCGGTGATGATCCACTGGCGCGAGTCGTCGGAGAAGCCGAGGTCCTCCTGCGCGCTCGGCAGCGCGATGTTCACGATCGTCGAGTCGAGCACGACCATGAGCTGGGCGATCGCCGATGACGCCGAGGATCAGCCAGCGCTTCTCGTGATGGGGATTGTCTCCGGGGAGGACAAGAGCGGCCGGCGCACGGTACCCGCGGCCGCGCCGCGCGCGTCGAGCGCGGATCCGGCGCGTCATGATGGGCGTCATGGCCACCACCGCACCCGGCAACCGCACGCTCCCCGACACCAGCGACTTCCGCCGCCAGGCGTTCATCGACGGCGCGTTCGTCGACGCCGCCGCCGGCGCCACCTTCGCCTGCGTCAGCCCCGTCTCGGGCGAGACGCTGTTCGACGTCGCCGCGTGCGACGGCGAGGACGTCGACCGCGCCGTCGCGGTCGCGCGGCGCACGTTCGAGGCGGGCGCCTGGTCGCGGCTGGCGCCGCGCGAGCGCGCGCGTGGTGCTGCTCCGCCTCGCCGACCTGATCGAGCGCGACCGCGACCGGCTCGCGCTGATGATCACGCTCGACATGGGCAAGCCGATCAGCGACGCGCAGGGCGAGGTCGGCGGCGCGGCGGCGTACTTCCGCTACTTCGCCGAGGCGGTCGACAAGGTCTACGGCGAGGTCGGCCCGACCGGGCCGTCGGCGGTCACGCTCGTCACGCGCGAGGCGATCGGCGTCGTCGGGCTCGTGGTGCCGTGGAACTACCCGATCCTGATGCCGACCTGGAAGCTCGGCGCCGGCGCTCGCGACCGGCAACTCGATCGTCCTCAAGCCCGCCGAGCAGTCGCCGATCGTCCCGCTCGCGCTGGCCGAGCTCGCCGCCGAGGCGGGCGTGCCCGACGGCGTGCTCAACGTCCTCCCCGGGTTCGGCGAGACCGCCGGCCAGGCGCTCGGCCGCCACATGGACGTCGACAAGCTCGCCTTCACCGGCTCGAGCGAGGTCGGGAAGCTGTTCCTGATCTACGCGGGCGAGTCGAACATGAAGAGCGTCCAGCTCGAGTGCGGCGGCAAGTCGCCGAACGTCGTGTTCGACGACGTCCCCGACATCGACCTCGCCGTCGCCCAGGCCGCGGAGGGGATCTTCGGCAACTCGGGCCAGGTCTGCAGCGCCGGCTCGCGGCTGCTCCTGCAGGAGTCGATCGCCGACGAGGTGCTCGAGAAGCTCGCCGCCGAGGCGGGCAAGTGGGCGCCCGGCGACCCGCTCGACCCGGCCACCCGGATGGGCTCGATGGTCGACGAGACGCAGATGGACCGCGTGCTCGGCTACATCGGCGCCGGCGCGCGGAGGGCGCCGAGCTGCGGCCGGCGGCGGCCGCGCGCGCGCGGAGACCGGCGGCTTCTACGTCGAGCCGACGATCTTCGCGGGCGCGCGCAACGACATGCGGATCGCGCAGGAGGAGATCTTCGGCCCGGTCGTGACCGCGATCCCGTTCGGCTCCGAGGCCGACGGCGTGCGGATCGCCAACGACACGGTCTACGGCCTCTCCTCCGCGCGTCTGGACGCGCGACATCAACAAGGCCCACCGGTTCGCGCGCTCGATCCGCGCCGGGCACCGTGTGCATCAACTGCTACGACTGGGGCGACAACTCGCTGCCGTTCGGCGGCTACAAGCAGTCGGGCATCGGGCGCGACAAGTCGCTGCACGCGCTCGAGAACTACACGCAGCTCAAGACGACCTACATCAACGTCCTGGAGGACTAGCGACGCGTCCGCGCACGCGGACGCCGCCGAGCGCGGCCGTCCGCGCGGCGGTGAGCGGGATGACGGAGCGCGACCCCGAGCGCCGTCGCTCTTCCTCGACCATTCGCGCGGTGCCACCCGCCGCTGGTGCTCGCTGGCCGACTGCGGCACCGAGGCGAAGAAGCGCCGCTACGTGGCGCGCCGCCGCGCGGCCCGGGTCACGCCTGGCGCGCCGGGCGGTTGAGCGTGTCGCGCGGCAGGATGCCCTCGGCCAGCTCCTTCTCGCGCTCGATCTCCGCGTTGAGCTCGGCGCCGAACAGCAGGGCGACGTTGGTCAGCCAGATCCAGCCGACGAGCACGATCGCGCCCGCGAACGCGCCGTAGACCGCGCCGACGTCGGCGATCTTCGAGATGTAGGTCGAGAAGCCCCACGACGCAAGGAGCCACAGCAGCACCCCGACCACCGCGCCGGGCGTGATCCAGTGCCACGCCCGCGGCTTGACGTCGGGCGTGAGGTAGTAGATGAACGAGAACGCGAGCATCGCCATCAGCAGCGCCGCCGGCCAGCGGGCGATGCCCCAGACGTCCGCGGCCTGCGGGCCGAGCCCGATGAACCCGAGCAGGTCCGCGGCGAAGCCGCCGCCGACGAAGACGAGCGTCCCGGTCACCAGCGCGAGGCTCAGGAGGACGATCGTCGACCCGACGTCGACCAGCTTGCGGCGCACGAAGCTGCGCCCGCCGTCGACCTCGAAGACGACGTTGAGCGCGCGCCGGCACGCCTCGAGCACGCCGGTCGTGCCGTAGAACGCGAGCAGGACGCTGATCACGAGCGTGGTGGCGGCCGTGCCCTTGTGCTGGAACGCCTGCTGGAGCGACCGGTCGAGCGCGGTCACGACCGAGTCGGGCGCGACGTCATGGAGGTAGCCGATGATCGCGTCGTAGGTCTCCGGGTACTGGCCGATAGCCCGAGCAGCGAGAGCCCGAGCAGCACCGCCGGGAACAGCGACATCAGCCCGTAGTAGGTGAGCGCCGCCGCATGGTGCGTCATCTGGTCGTCGTAGAACGCGACGAGCGTCCGCCGCAGCACCCCGGCGGGACCGCGCCGCGCCTTGGCTCGTACGCCCACGCACGAAGGGGTACCCCGCACCGCCCCTTCCATGTGCGGCGGGCACAATCGTGCCCATGGCGCTCTCCGTCGTGCCCGCCAACGAGGCGAGCTGGGAGGACCTCGCAGACGATCTTCGGCACGCGCGGGACCGCCGCCCGGTGCCAATGCCAGCGGTTCAAGCTGCGCCGGCGGGAGTCGTTCGGCAACGTTCCCGGCCGAGGAACGCGCCGACCGGCTGCGCGAGCAGACCGACTGCGGGCACCCGGGGTCGGGCACGACCAGCGGGCTCGTCGCGTACCTCGACGGCGAGCCGGTCGGCTGGTGCGCGGTCGAGCCGCGCAGCGCGTACGAAGGCCTGATCGCGCAACAACCGCGTCCCGTGGGCCGGCCGCGCGGAGGACAAGTCCGACGACAGCGTCTGGGCGGTGACCTGCTGCTCACCCGCGCGGGCTACCGCAAGCGCGGCGTCAGCCGGGCGCTGGCCCGCGCCGCGGTCGACTTCGCCCGCGCGCGCGGCGCCCGTGCGATCGAGGGCTACCCGATCATCACCAAGAACGTGATCCTCGAGGAGCTCCTCGTCGGGACGGTGGGCACGTTCGCCGCCGCCGGCTTCACCGAGGTCAGCCACCCGACGCTCCGCCGGGTCGTCATGCGGATCGACTTCTGACGGCGCGGGAATACGCGCCGCCCCGGCGCGGTCCCGAGGACATGACGGCGACGCCGGTCCGCATCGAGGCCGCGCAGCGGCTGCCGGTCGGCCGCGCGGCGGGGTACGCGTACATCACCGACCCGGCCAACTGGCCCGCCTACTGGCCCGGCCTCGTCCGGGTCGTCTCCGCGGAGCGCTGGCGCGAGCCGGGCGACCGCGCTGCGCTGCTGATGCGGCTGCTCGGCCGCGAGGTCGAGCTGCGGATGACGCTCCGGCGGATCGAGCCCGGCCGCGTCGTCGAGTACACCAGCGAGCAGGACGGGCCGCCGCCGGTCCGCCACTGGCGCCACTTCGAGGACCGCGACGGCGAGCTGTTCTACCGGCTCGCCGTCGAGTACCGGCCGCGGTCCGGCTGGCGCGGGCCGTTCGACCGCTTCCTCCTCCGGCGCGCGATCGCGCGCTCGCTGCGCGCCACGCTGGTCAACCTCGAGCGGCGGTTCGCCGCGGACCCCGCCTGAGTCAGGCGGCGAGACGGCGCTCGCGCCGGCGCAGCGCCGGCCGCTCGACACCGCGCGGAACCCAGCGCCGGTAGCCCTCCGAGGCGAGCAGCGCGAGCGCGACCGGCACCGTCGCCGGCACCGTGCTGACCGTGAAGAACAGCGTGTCCCAGGCGACGGAGAACGCGAGCACGAGCAGGGCGACGCGCCACGCCGGGCGTCCCTGCGCGGCCAGCGTCGCGCCAAGAACCGCCGCGACGAAGACGTCGCCGTAGCCCATGCTCGCGTACTGGAGGTCGAGGAACTGGAGCTGCGGCAGGCCGACCGCCGGCGCGGCCGCGTTGAGCACCGCGTTCGGCGCCTGCAGCTGGTCGCCGAACACGAGCACCGCGTCGATCGCGGCCATCGCCACGATGCCCGCCTTCAGGGCGAGCGCGGGCACCGCGCCCGCCAGCAGCCGCCCGAGCGTGGCGCAGCTCAGCGCGGTCAGCGCCGCCGCGCAGGCGTCGCCGGCGAGCGTGCCGGCGTCGAGCAGCGCCAGCGCCAGCAGCGGCAGGACCGCCAGGGCCAGCACCGGCCGCGCGCCCCGCATCGCCCATCCGAGCGCGAGCGCCGCGAGCGGCGGGATCGCGAGCAGCGCGAGCCACGTCAGCCCGTCGGCGGTCTGCGGGAACGCGGCGATCGCCGCCACCACGACCGCGATCGAGAGCGGCAGCACCAGCGACCAACCGGCGCCGGCGAAGCGCTCCAGCCGGCGCGGGATCCCGCGGCCCGGGAGCGCGACCAGCGCCGCCTGGGTCGCCACCAGGACCGAGTTGGCGATCACGAACTGCGTCGTCACCCGCACGACGGTGGCACGGCCCCGTTAGCGCCGGCTAACGCCGGTCATCCGGATCGGACGATGCCGCGGCGGCGCCGCTCGCCGAGGATCACCGGGCGCGTGCGCCTGCTCCTCGGCATCGTCGTCATCGTCGTCGCGAACACCGCGGCGATCGCGGCGATGCTGCTCCTCCGGCGCCGGGCGCCCGCGGGCAGCCGCTTCAGCGACGGCGACCGCGCGTCGGGCGTGTTCGGGGTGCTCGCCGGCGGCTTCGCGATCTTCGCCGGGTTCATCATCTTCCTCGCCTTCTCGACCTACGACGCGTCGCGCGCCGGCGGCGAGGCCGAGGCGCTCACCGTGATCCAGCAGTACGAGACCGCCCAGCTCCTCCCGCCGGCGGTCGCCCCCCGGCTCGGTGGCGAGATCGTCTGCTACGCGCGCTCCGTCGTCCACCAGGAGTGGCCGGCGATGGAGGACGGGCGGGGCGGCGACACGATCAACCCGTGGGCGCTCGCGCTGTTCCGCAGCCTCGAGCGCACCGACCCGCGGTCGGCGACCGAGCAGGCGGCGTACGGGAAGTGGCTCGATCAGACCTCGGACCGCGAGGAGGGCCGGCGCGACCGGCTGCACGGCGCCGAGGGGATCATCCCCGGCACGGTCTGGCTCGCGCTGTTCATCATCGCGGCGGTCGTCTTCGGCTTCATGCTCTTCTTCGCCGACCCCGCGGAGGGCCGCGCCGCCCAGGCGATGCTGATGGGCTCGGCGACGACGGTGATCGTGGTGACGCTGCTCGCGATCAACGCGCTCGACAACCCCTACCGGAGCGGGCCGGGCAGATCGCCCCGACGGGGATGGAGCGCACGCTCACGATCCTCGACCGCGCACGGACCGCGATCGGGTCGACCGCGCCGCTGCCGTGCGACGAGCGCGGGCTGCCGGTCGCCGCCTGACCGGTCAGCCGGGGAGCGTCTGGCGCAGCGCGAGCACCGGCGCGAAGCCGTCGCCGTGGCCTCGACGCGCTCGAGCACCTCGGCGGAGGTGAACGACAGGTCCTCCGGGTCGCGCGTGCGCAGCAGCCCCTCGACCTCGTCCCACGTGACCGGCGCCGACACCGTCGGCCGCTCGCGGGCGCGCAGCGAGTAGACGCAGACCGTGGTCTTGTGCTCGTCGTTCTGGCTCCAGTCGATGAACACCTTGCCTGCGCGCCGGTCGCGCCGCATCTCGGAGACGACGAGCGACGGCATCCGCCGCTCGAGCACCTGCGCGACGCCCTGCGCGAACGTCTTCGTGCGCTGGTAGGTCATCCCCGGCACGTTCAGCGGCACGTAGAGCTGCATCCCCTTCGAGCCCGACGTCTTCGGGAACGCGACCAGCCCGAAGTGGTCGAACGCCTCGCGCAGCGCGAGCGCCACCTCCGCGCACTCGACGATCGTCGCCGGCGGCCCGGGGTCGAGGTCGAAGGCCAGCGTCGTCGGCTCCTTCGGCGTGCGCCCGTACGCGAGCGGCGTGTGCAGCTCCAGGTCGGCGAGGTTGGCGAGCCAGACGACGGTGGCGAGGTCGTCGGCGACGCAGTAGTCGATCTCGCGCCCGTTGTGGCGCGACCAGACCCCGATCGTCCGCACCCAGTCCGGCCGGTGGCCCGGGCACTGCTTCTCGTAGAAGAACTGGCCCTCGACGCCGTCCGGATAGCGCTTGAGCGTCAGGTGGCGGTCGCGCAGGTGCGGCAGCAGGACCGGCGCGATCCGCGTGTAGTAGTCGATCACCTGGCCCTTCGTGAAGCCGCTGCGCGGGTAGAAGACCTTGTCGAGGTTGGAGAGCGACAGCGTCCGCCCCTGGACCTCGACCTCCATGCGCTTGGCGGCCGGCACGGCCTCCACGCTACCGGTCGGTGGTTGCGCCCCGCGCTCCCGCGGGTAGGGCTGGCGCATGCTCCCCACGCTCGAGATCCCACAGCCGTCCGATCCGGTCGGACCCGTCGTGCCCGAGACGCCGACCGTGCCCGCCGACCCCGTGCCCGACACCCCGGACACGCCGGAGATCCCGGAGGGGCCGGACGCGCCGGCGCCCGACGACCCGCTGCCGGCCGACCCGGACGGGCCGGAGATCCCCTCGCCGGACCCGGGCGGTCCCGAGACCGACTAGTTGCCGGCCGCAGACACCGGCTTCCACTTCGCCGATGCCTACGCGATCGGCCTGCTGTTCCTCGGCGTCGCGGTGTTCGCCGCCGTCGGCGCGCTCTCGCACCAGCGCGAGCGCGCGTTCTCGGCCAGCCTGATCTACCTCGGGCTCGGCGCCGCGGCCGCAGCGGTCATCCACGCCGCGGGGATCGACTGGGTCGACCCGGTCGGCGACGCCACGCTGATCGACCACCTGACCGAGATCGCGGTGATCATGGCGCTGTTCAGCGCCGGGCTGAAGCTCGACCGCGAGCTGACCCGCCGCGCATGGAGCTCGACGGCCCGGCTCCTGCTGATCGCCATGCCGATCACGATCGGCGCCGATCGCGCTGCTCGGCTCGCTCCTGCTCGGGCTGTCGGCGGGCGCGGCGCTGCTGCTCGGCGCCTGCCTCGCCCCGACCGACCCGGTGCTCGCGGGCGACATCGGCGTCGGGCCGCCGGGCGACGAGGACGAGCACGAGCCGAACTTCGCGCTGACCTCCGAGGCCGGGCTCAATGACGGGCTCGCGTTCCCGTTCGTGCTCGCCGCGCTCTTCATGCTCGGCGAGGGCGGGAGCGGACTGGATCGGCGAGTGGTTCGCCGCCGACGTCGTCTACGCGATCGCCGTCGGCGTCGCGATCGGCGTCGGCGTCGGGCTCGCCGCCGCGTGGAGCGTCAAGCGCCTGCGCGACGCGCGAGCTGCTCGCGCCGGCGCTCGACGGCTACCACGCGATCGCCACGGTGCTCGTGATCTACGGGCTGGCCGAGGTCGCCGGCGCGTACGGGTTCCTCGCCGCGTTCGCGGGCGGGATCGCGTTCCGCCGCTACGAGCACGACCACGAGGTCAACGCGAGCGTGCACGAGGGCGCCGAGCTGACGCGAGAAGCTGCTCGAGCTGGCCGTCGTCCTGCTGCTCGGCTCGATGCTGACGCTCGGCGGGCTGGGCGCGCCGGGCTGGGAGGGCTGGCTGCTCGCCGTGCTGGTGATCGTCGCCGTGCGCCCGCTCGCCTGCCTGCGTCGCGCTGGCCGGCTCGCAGCTCGAGCGCCTGCGGAGAAGACGTTCGTCGCCTGGTTCGGCGTCCGCGGCGTCGGCTCGCTGTTCTACGTCGCGACCGCGGTCGAGGCCGGCGTGCTCGCGGCCGGCGAGCGCGATCTCGTGGTCTGGACGGTGATCGCGTGCGTGCTGCTCTCGATCGTCGTCCACGGCATCACCGCCGGGCCGTCGATGCGGCGGATGTTCGCGCCGGCCGGCCCGGCTAGGCCGCGACCGCTCGACGCGCTCGAGGACGCGCGCTCCTCGAGCAGGTCGAGCACCGCCGCCTCCAGCTCGGGCTGGTGGATCGCCAGCTCGCCCGGCTCGAGCCTCGCGCGACCCGCTCGAGCGCCGGGCGGATCGTCAGGCCGCGCGTCGAACGCGTCGAACACGCGCGGGTCGATGTAGGAGGCGCGGCAGACCGCGGGCGTGTTGCCGAGGTAGTGCGCGACCTCCTCGATCGCCCGGTTGACGGCGCGCTTGCGCGCCGTCTTCGTCGCCGGCGACGCGCCCGACACCGCCAGCGCGACCGCCGCCAGCGCGGTCGCGTTCCAGGTGCGGAAGTCCTTGCGCCGAGAAGTCGCCGCCGGTGGCGTCCTTGAGGTACGGGTTGATGTCGTCCGAGCGCACGTCGTGCCAGCGGCCGCCCTGCCTTGTAGGCGAGCAGCTCGGCGCCGCCGCCGCGGCGCCGCTTGAGCGCGCCGACGATCTCGCGCGAGCGCTCGTCGAGCATCGCCCTGGTGGCGCCGCTGCCCGCTCTTGGCGGGAAAGTCGAACACCATCAGGCCGTCGTCCTCGATCGTCACGTGCTCCTTGCGCATCGTGGCCAGGCCGTAGGACGCGTTCTCCACCGCGTACTCCTCCGAGCCGATCCGGAAGAAGCCGCGCTCGAGCAGCCGCACCGCCGCGGCCAGCACGCAGCGGCGGTCGAGCGCGGCGCAGTCGCCGAGGTCGCGCTCGATCCGCGCGGCGCAGCTTCGGCAGCGCCTGGGCGAACGCGACCATGTCGGCGAACTTCTCGCGGTCGCGCCGCGTACGCCAGGCATCGTGGTAGCGGTACTGCTTGCGCCCGGCGGCGTCGGTGCCCGTCGCCTGGAGGTGGCCGTGCGGGTACGGGCAGATCCAGACCTCCTCCCAGGCGGGCGGGATCGCGAGCTCGGCGATCCGCGCGAGCACCTCGGGCTCGTCGACGCGCACGCCGTCGTCGTCGACGTAGCTGAAGCCGCGACCGCGCCGCCGGCGGCGGATTCCGGGGCCGGAGCAGTCGGCGCGTCGCAGGCGAGGGCCATGCGCTGCGATTCTTCCCGGTCGCGCGGGCTTTAGGCTTCACGGCGTGGCGAAGCTGTCCCTCGATACGTCACGCGCGGGCACGCGACCGTCATCGCGCTCAGCGGCGAGCTCGACCTCGCCGGCGCGGCCGCGCTGGAGCAGCGAGCTCGCGGCGCGTCGAGGACGCGGCCCGTCGTACTCGACCTGCGCGGCGTGGACTTCATGGACTCGAGCGGGCTGCGCGAGATCGTGGTCTCCGCGCAGCGACGCCAGAGAGCGCGGCCGCCGGCTCGGCGCTCGTGCCCGGCAGCGAACAGGTGATGCGCGTGTTCGATATCACCCGCATGCGCGAGCGGCTCGACTTCGTCGACGACCGCCGGAGGTGACGAGGCGATGAGATACGGCTGGCCCTCGCCCTCGATCCCGACTCGCCCGCCGAGGCGCGGCGCGCGCTCGGCGAGGTGTCCGACCAGCTCTCGCCGCGGCGGCTGCGAGGACGCGCAGCTGCTCGTCTCCGAGCTCGTCACGAACGCGATCCGGCACGCGGGGCTCGAGCGCGACGATGTCATCACGCTCGTCGGTCGAGGCCGAGCGACGGCGCGCTGCGGATCGAGGTCTGCGACTCCGGCCCGGGCTTCGAGCCCAGCGAGCCGCGACCCGGAGCCCGGCCGCGCCGTCGGGCTGGGGCCTCTACCTCGTGCGCGAGCTCTCCGACCGCTGGGGCGTCGAGCGCAACGCCGAGACGCGCGTCTGGTTCGAGCTCGACCGCGAAGCGGCCTGCTAGCGACTGCTTCGCCGCGGCCTTCTTGCGCGACCGGCTTGGCTTCGGCTCCGTCTTGCCGTTGCCGCCGCTCGTCGCCCTTGACCGCCGCGAGGCTCGCCTCGAGCGCGGCCATGAGGTCGGGGACCTTGTTCGGGCTGCGGCGCCTCGGGCTGGACGGCGATCTCCTCGCCCGCCGCCTTGCGCTCGATCAGCTCGAGCACCTTCTCGCGGTACTCGTCGCGGTACTTCTCCGGCTCGAAGTCCGACGACAGCGAGTCGATCAGCTGCTGGGCCATCTTCAGCTCGCGGTCGGAGACCTTGAGGTCGTTCGGCCTCGGGCAGGTCGTCGATCTGGTCGGGCGGGACGACCTCGTCGGCGAAGATCATCGTCTCCATCATCAGCACGCCGCCCGGCGCCGGGCGGATCGCCACGAGCTGCTCCTTCGAGCGCAGCACGACGCGCGCGATCGGCGACCTTGTCGGACTCCTCCATCGCGATGCAGCAGCAGCCCGTAGGCCTTCGCCGCGCCCTTGTCGGGGACGAGGTAGTACGGGATGGTCGTAGTAGACCGGGTCGATGTCGGCGAGGTCGACGAAGTCCTCGATGTCGATCGTCCGGCTCTTCTCCGGGTCGAGCGCCTCGAGCTCGTCGGGCGTGATCACGACGTAGCGCTCCTTGGTCAGCTCGTAGCCCTTGACGATGTCCTCGTAGGCGACTTCCTCGCCCGTGCTGCGAGTCGACGCGCTTCTGCGCGATCCGCGTGCCCCGTCTTGCTTGTTGAGCTGATGGAACCGCACGGTCTTGCGACTCACCGACGGAGTACAGCTTCACGGGCACGTTGACGAGCCCGAACGAGATCGCTCCGCTCCACATCGACCTTGGCATGGGCACATTGTGGTACCACCGAGCCCGAATTTCGCCAACGCGCGCAGCTTGCGCGATCGCGCTCAGCCGACGCACGACGGCCTCCCAGATGCCGCTCGCCGCCGGTGACCGTGCGGCGGTGCAGCGCGCGCTCGCGGGCGAGCTCCGCGGCGCCCGCGAGCAGGTCGCGCAGCGGATCCGCGGCCGCAGCTCGACGTCGTACGCGTACGCGACCAGCGCGCGGCGGCTCGAGCAGCGCCAGCGCCGCCGCGACGGCCGCGGGCGGCAGGTGGCCGCCGCCGACCGAGCCGACGCAGGCCAGCGCCTGCGGGCGCGGCGGCGCGGATCAGCCGCCTCCTCGGCCGGCGTCAGCGCGGACAGGTCGGCGGCCAGGTAGTCGCCGTAGACGGCCCGGGCCGGTCGCGCAGCGCGGCGGCCCGCGCGGCGGGCAGCGAGGTCGAGCGCCGACGACGGGTCGCAGCCCGTGCGCCGCGAGCGCCTCGCCCGAGACGCCGTTGCCGGCGCCGACGTCGAGGATCCGCACGTCGCGGGCCCCGCCGGCCGCGCGCGCGCCGCGAGCAGCGCCGCCATGCGGTCCGGGCGTCCGGCAGCCGAGCCGCCGCTGCACGACCTCCTCGTAGAGGCCGGGCACGGCGTAGAGCGCTCGTAGTCCTGGATGCGCAGCGCCTCGCGTGCGGCCGTCGTCCTCACGCGACCTCGATCCAGCTCCCCGCCGGCGTCGCCTCCGGCTGCGGCGGGAACGCGGACCGCGAAGCCGTCAGCACGCCGGCCGCCGCCGAGATCGCCGCCAGCTCGTCGTCGCTCAGCTCGAGCTCGGCCGCGCGGGCCGAGTCGGCGATCGTCTCCGGGCGCGACGAGCCCGGGATCGGGATCACGGTCGGGCCCAGCGCGAGCAGCCAGGCCAGCACGACCTGCTGCGGCGAGACCCCGTGCGCCTCCGCCGCCTCCGTGACCGGGCGCGACGCTGCCGGCGCCGTCGGCGTTGCCGATGCCGCCGAGCGGCGACCAGGGCAGGAACGCGATCCCGCGCTCCGTCGCCGCCGCCACCTCGCCCTTGCGCGAGCGGCGAGGTGAAGTCGAGCGCGAGCTGGTTCTGCACGCTGACGACGTCGACGATCGCCGAGCGCCTCCTCGATCTGCTCCACGTTCGCGTTCGAGACGCCGACCCAGCGCACCTTGCCCTCGTCCTGGAGCTCCTTGAACGCGCCGATCGACTCGGCGTAGGGCACGTCCGGATCGGGGCGGTGGAACTGGTAGAGGTCGATCACGTCGGTCTCGAGCGCGCGCAGCGACGCCTCGCACGCGGCGCGGATGTGCTCGGGCCGGCCGTCGAGCTCCCACGCCTGCCCCGCGCGGTGTGGCCGCCCTTGGTGGCGACGAGCACGCCGTCGCGGCGGCCTCGCAGCGCCTTGGCGATCAGCCGCTCGTTGTGGCCGATGTCGTCGCTCGTCGAGCGCGTACGCGTCCGCGGTGTCGATCAGGTTCACGCCCGGCGTCGAGCGCGGCGTGGATCGTGCGGATCGCGCGGTCCTCGTCGGGCCGGCCCTCGAGCGAGAGCGGCATCCCGCCGAGGCCGATCGGGAAGACCTCGGCGTCGCCGAGCGTGCGTGTGGTCTTGGTCGTGGTCATGCTCCCGGCCTACCCGAAGCGCACGTCTTCGGGCGCGATGTCGTCGCGCAGCCCCTTGTAGGACGGCTGGCGCAGCGTCCCGGCCTGGGTGCGCTCGTTGAAGTCGACGCGCGCCACCAGCCGCGGCTCGACGAACCGCGTGTGCTTCGGCGGCTGGCGGCCCGTCGAAGCGGGCTGTCCGGCGCGCGAGCGGCTCCAGCAGCCGCGCCGAGCCGGACCAGCTCGGCCTGCGGTGAACCCGGTCCCGACGCGCCCGGCGTAGCGCAGCACGCCGTCCTCGTCGGGGATCCCGATCACCAGCGCGCCGAGCCGGCCGGACCGGCCGCCCTCCCCCGCCAGCCAGCCGCCGATCGACGGCGTCGGTCGAGTTGACGTTCTTCACCTTGACCCAGCCCGACGAGCGGCGGCCGGGCAGGTACGGGCAGTCGAGGCGCTTGGCGATCACGCCCTCGAGCTGCTGCGCGCGCGTCAGCTCGAGCAGCGCGGCGCCGTCGCCGACGTGGTGCGCCGGCGCCTGCCAGGTCGGGCCGCCCAGCTCCAGCTCGGCGAGCGCCGCGCGGCGCTCGTCGTAGCGGCAGGTCCATCAGCGAGCGGCCGTCGAGGTAGAGCAGGTCGAACGCGATGTACTGCACCGGGTCCTCGCGCGCGAGCCGCCGGACCGCGTGCTCCGAGGTCAGGTGCATGCGGCCCTGCAGCTTCTGGAAGCTCGGCCGCGCGCCGTCGAACGCGACCACCTCGCCGTCGAGCACGACCTCGTGCCCGGCGAGCGCCTCGGCGAGCGGGCGCAGCTCCGGGTAGCGCGCGCGTCACGTCGCGGCCGCTGCGGGCGTGCAGCACGAGGCGACCGCCCTGCACGAACGCGATCGCGCGCACCCCGTCCCACTTGATCTCGAACGCCCAGCGCCCGTCGTCGGGCGGGAGCGATCCGGTGCGCGCGAGCATCGGCTCGAGCTTGTCGGGCATCGGCTCGCGCTCCGGGTCGTCGGGCGGGTCCATGCGATGGATCATCCAGTCGTCGCCCCGGGTGCGGAACAGGACGTAGCGCCCGCGCACGCGCTCGCCGTGGAACGTGACCATCACCTCGTCCTCGCGGAACTTGTGCTCCTCGTAGGTCCCGCGGTCCCAGATCTTCATCGTCCCGGCGCCGTACTGCCCGGCCGGGATCTCGCCGTGGAACTCGAGGTACTCGAGCGGATGGTCCTCGGTGCGGACGGCGAGGTGGTTGCGCTCCGGCCCGGGCGGGATCCCGCGCGGGACCGCCCACGAGGCGAGCGTCCCCTCGTGCTCGAGGCGCAGGTCCCAGTGCAGGCGCGCGCGCGTGGTGCTCCTGGACGACGAACCGGCGGGCGTCCTCGGCGACGGCTCGCCGGGTCGCGTCCCCTGCCGGCTCGGGCGTCGCCCCGGGGTCGCGCTTGCCCCGGTAGCGCTCCAGCCGATCGGCCATCGACGAGTCATACCCGATCGCGCCGCCGCGGACGGCTACCGGGTTACCGCGGCCGTGCGGACGGGTATCGTGCGCGCCCAGATGGACGCCAATCCGATCGTGCTCGACGATGACGCCGGGGACGTCGTCGTCGTCGTCGTCGAGGGCGAGCACGACATCTACACGGCGCCCACGCTGCGCGAGCGCCTCGACGAGGCGATCGGCCGCGGCGGAGGCGTCGTCGTCGACCTCACCGGGGCGACGTTCGTGGACTCGTCGGTGCTCGGCGCGCTGCTCGACGCGCGCCGCCGGGCGCTGGAGGCGCGGCCAGGGCTTCGTCGTATGCGTCGGCGAGGCGGTCGAGCCGGGCGTGCAGCGGATCCTCGACATCACCGGCCTGGTGCCGGTGCTCCCGGTCATCAGCGGCCGCGAGGCGGCGATCGACACCGCGCGCACGAACGGGAACGGCGCCGGCGCATGAGCCCGCCGCCGGACGTGCGCCTGACGATGCCGGCCCGCCCGGAGGGCGTGGCGGTCGTGCGCCAGGCGCTCGCGGGGATGGCCGACGCGCTGGACTTCGACGAGGCGGTGCTGGCCGACATGAAGATGGCGGTCTCGGAGGCCTGCACGAACGTCGTCGTGCACGCCTACGAGGACGGCGAGGGCACGCTCGAGGTCGAGATGTCCGCCGACGAGACCGGCCTGACGATCCGCGTGCGCGACCACGGCAGCGGCATCCAGCCGCAGCGTCAACCGCACGCGGCGAGGTGCCCGCGCTCGGGCTCGGGCTGCCGCTGATCGCGGCGCTCTCGGACTCCTACGAGCTGCACGGGCAGCGCCGGGCAGGGAACCGAGGTGCGGATGATGTTCACGTACCTGCGCGAGTCCGATCCCGCCGACGCCAACCCGGTGACCGGGCACGATCGGCGACGACGGGCGCTGGGACCCGACGAGCGGCACCGCGCCGGCTGCGCCCGCCGGCCGCGCTTGAGGCCCACGCCGCTCCTCGTCCTGACCGCCGCCCCATCCCGCCGGGCGCCTGCTAGCCTCCGCTGGGACCAGGCCGCCGTGCCCTCCCACGCCGACATCTCCGCCGCACGCGCGCGAGACCCTTGCTCGTCCGGCCCTCCCTAGGCTGGACCCCCGCCTCGAGGCCGCGTTCGCAGCGCTCGGGCAGGGAGAGCTGATCCCCGCGCGCGTCGCCGCCGTGCACCGCGGCCGGCTCGAGCTGCTCGGCGCCGCCGGCGCGCTCGTCCGGCATCCCCTCGGGGCGGCTGTCGCACGCGGCCGTGACCGCCGCCGACCTCCCCGGGGTCGGCGACTGGGTCGCCGCGGATCCCGAGTCCGGCTCGTCCACGCGCTGCTGCCGCGCCGCGGCGGGATCGCGCGCGCGGCGGGCGACGGCCGGGCGGAGGCGCAGATGCTCGCGGCGAACGTCGACCTCGCGCTCGTCGTCGGCTCGCTCAACCGCGACCTCAGCATCCGCCGGCTGGAGCGCTTCCTCGCGCTGGCGGCCGACGCCGAGGCGGAGGCGCTGGTCGTGCTCTCCAAGGCCGACCTGAGCCCCGACGCCGCCGCGCAGGCGCTCGACGTGCGGCTGGCGCTCGGGGAACCGGTGCCGGTGCTCGCGATCAGCGTCGTCGACGGCACCGGCATGGAGGCGCTCGGCGCCTGGCTGGCGCCGGGGCGCACGGCGGTCCTGCTCGGGTCGTCGGGCGTCGGCAAGACGACGCTGCTCAACCATCTCACCGGCGAGGAGCGGCCGACGCTGCCGGTGCGCGAGAGCGACGACCGCGGCCGCCACAGCACGAGCCACCGCGAGCTCGTGCAGCTGCGCGGGCGGGGCGCTGGTGATCGACACGCCCGGCCTGCGGCTGCCGCGCGTGTGGGAGCAGGCCGCGGGACTGCGCAGCGTGTTCGCCGACGTCGAGGAGCTGGCGGCGCGCTGCCGCTTCCGCGACTGCTCGCACCGCGGCGAGCCGGGCTGCGCGGTCGCGGCGGCGATCGCCGACGGCCGGCTGCCCGCCGACCGGCTGGCGGGGATGGAGAAGCTCGAGCGCGAGGAGGCCTGGCTGCAGAGCCGCCGCGACGCCGCGCGCGCGCCGAGCGGCAGCGGGCGACGAAGCAGATCCATCGCGAGCAGCGGCGCGTCCACCGCGAGCGTGGGCGCGGGGGCTGACGCGTCAGAGCGGCAGCTCCGCCCGCAGCCGGGTCCCACCGCCGCGCGGGCTCTCGACCGCGAGCGTCCCGTCCAGCGCCGCGACGCGGTCGGCGAGCCCGCGCAGGCCGGAGCCGCGCGTCGGCGTCGGCGCCGCCGACGCCGTCGTCGGCTGACATCGACGGTGACGCTCGCCGTTCGCGCGCCGGACCGCGCACGGTGGCGCTGGCGTCGCGCAGGCGTACTTCGCGACGTTCACGAGCGCCTCGGAGACGACGAAGTAGGCGGCGCTCTCGACCGGCGGCGGGCAGCCGCTCGTCGCCGTCGGCCTCGACGCGTGACCGGCACCGGCGCGCGCGCCGCGAGCGCCGTGCGAGCGCCGGCTCGAGCCCGCGGTCGGTCGAGCACGGCCGGGTGGATCCCGCGCGCCAGCTCGCGCAGCTCGGCCAGGCTCGTCTGCAGCTCGTCCTGCGCCTGGTCGAGCAGCTCCGCGAGCGCGCCGTCGCCGTCGGCGCGCGTGCGTGCCGCGCGCAGCAGCAGCGCCAGCGCCGACGAGCCGCGACTGCGCGCCGTCGTGCAGGTCGCGCTCGAGCCGGCGGCGCTCGGCGTCGCCGGCCTCGACGAGCCGCGCGCGCGAGGCCCGCAGCTCGTCGAGCGCGCCGCAGCTCCGCGTCGAGCTGGAGACGTGGCTGCGCAGCAGCCCGCCGAGGAACGCGAACGGCATCAGCGCCGTGGCGATGAAGGCCGCCCACCAGGCGGCGTCGCCGCGCGCCGGCGCGCGCGACGGTGACGAGCAGGAAGGTCAGCAGCGCGCAGACGTAGACCGGCGTGAGCTGGAGCCGCTCGAACGGCGCCGTACGTGCGCCAGCGCCCCACCGCGCGCGCGCAGCACGACCACGAACAGCCCGAGGTAGAGCAGCGGCGCCGAAGGCCAGGCCGCGCGTCGCCGAGGTCCGCGTCGCGGTCGGATCAGCAGCAGGTTGGTCGGGCAGTCGTCGCAGCCGAGCGTCGTCCGGGCCGGCGAACAGCAGCGCCGGGACGGCGGCGAGCGGGAAGATCAGGTAGCCCGCGATCACGAGCGCGCGGTCCGGCGCGCTCGTCGAGCCGGCCGGTGGGGAAGCTAAGCCCGAGGTGCAGGAACACGCCGCCCCAGAGACCGCCGAGGATCAGCGCGAGCGTGTAGACCGGCGGCGACGTTCGCCGCCTCGAGCGTGAACAGGAACCAGGCGAAGCCGAGCAGCGATCATCAGCACGCCGGTGCGGTTCTGGGGCCGGCTCCGCCACGCGTACAGCCCGGCGGCGACGAAGCTCCAGCCGACCACCGGGCCGAACGACCGCCCACGACCACGCGCGGCTCGCGATGGTCGCTCGCGAGCGCCACGTAGACGACCAGGGCGCCCGCAGCGGCGGCCGTCGCCGTGATCGTCGGCGATCGCGCCCGGGGACGGGCCGCGCGTCTGGGACTGGGTCGTCATGGCTCGCTCAGTGTGGTCCACACGGGTGCGGAACCGCCTTGCGCCGTCTGCGAACATATGTTCGCATATGACCTCATCCGGCACCCCCTACGCGCGCTTCCAGCGCGCCCTCGCCACCGGCAACCTGAACCTGGTGCGGACCGCCGCGGCCGAGCTGCCGCGGATCGGGGTCGCGGAGGCGGCGGCGATGCTGCTCGTGATCCTGCGCGCCGAGCCGGAGCAGTACGAGCGCGCGGCGGTCCGCTGGCTCGGCCGGCTGTGCCTGGAGCGCACGCGCGTCGACCTCGACGGACCTCAGCCGCGCGGCCGCCGCGCTCGACGCGCTGCCCGAGCGGCCCGATGCGGCGCGGCCGCTGCTGGCCGAGGTGTGCAGGCGCGCCGGCCAGGAGCAGGCCGCGGCCGTGTTCCGGCGCGGTGCTAGGCGGCTTCGCGCAGCGCCGCGAGCTCGCGCATCCGGCCGAGGCGGCCGAGCGCGCGCGACTCGATCTGGCGCACGCGCTCGGGCGTGATGCCGAGCTGGCGGCCGATCTCGCGCAGCGGCGTCGGCTCGCTGCCGGCGATCCCGTAGCGCAGCTCGACCACCTGGCGCTCGCGCTCGGGCAGCTCGTGCAGGGCGGAGTGCAGCGCGTCGGTCCGCAGCGAGATGTGGACCTCGTCCTCGGGCGCCGGCCCGTCGGAGGGCAGCAGGTCGCCGAACGCGGCGTCGTCGTCCTCGCCCAGCGGCCGGTCGAGCGAGGTGACCGCGCGCGCGGCGTCGCGCAGCGCATGCAGCTCGTCGATCGAGAGGTCGGCCGCCGCGGCGAGCTCGGCGTCGGTCGGCGCGCGGTCGAGCTTGAGCGCCAGCGCGTTCTGGGCGCGCGCGAGCTTGCGCTGGTTGCGCACGAGGTTGATCGGGAGCTTGATCGTGCGCGCCTTGGCGTCCATGCCGCGCTCGACGGCCTGGCGGATCCACCAGGTCGCGTAGGTGGAGAAGCGGTAGCCCTTGCGCCAGTCGAACTTCTCGACCGCGCGGATCAGGCCCAGGATGCCCTCCTGGATCAGGTCGAGCAGCGTCAGCTCGGAGCCCTGGTACTTCTTCGCGATCGAGACCACCAGGCGCAGGTTCGCGTTGATCATGCGGTCCTTCGCGGCCAGGTCGCCGCGCTCGATCCGCTTGGCGAGGTCGATCTCCTCGGCCGGCGTGAGCAGCCGGTGGCGGCCGATCTCGTTGAGGAACAGCTGGAGCGCGTCGGTCGTGGCGCTCGCGAGCTGGGCGTCGTCGAGCGGCGGCTGCTCGTTCTCGCGGCCGCAGTCGTCGCGCAGCTCGATCCCGCGCGTGTCGAGCTGCTCGTAGACGCGGCCGAGGTCGGCGTCGTCGAGATCGAGCGCCTGGGCGAGCTCGTCGACCTCGAGAGGGTGATGCAGCCGTGCTGCTCGCCACGGTCGATCAAGCGCGGCGAGCGGGCCCTCCAGCGCGTCGCTGCCGGGCCGAGCCATACCGACATTGTCCTCACCGGATACGGCAAGCGCGTAAACGCTGCCGACGTCCGCGCGCGTTTGCCGCGTCGCGCTCGTGGAACCCCAATGGTGACCAACTGGAGGGGGAACGAATGCTCGAGCGCTTCAGGCGACGACGCCGCGCGGGAACCGGAGCCGCGACCGCGGAGCCCGCCGCGCGGCCACCGCGGAGCCGCCGCGACGAGCGGCGCCGCCGAGCGGCCGGAGCCCGCGCGGCGAGCGACGCGCACCGTCGCCGACGACGCGCGCGGATCGCGCGCCCGCGACGGCGGCCGCGCTCGCAGGTCGCGCGCGCGCGCCAGCGCGACGAGTTCGGCGGCATCAACTGGGGCGCGAGCTTCTTCGGCTGGCTCGTCGCCGTCGGCGTCGCGCGCGCTGCTCACGGCGCTGCTCGCGGCGGCCGGCGCGGCGGTCGGCCTGACCGACGACCGAGTCCGAGGCGACGGCGAACGCCGAGGAGATCGGCCTCGGCGGCGGCATCGCGCTGGTCGTCGTGCTGATGCTCGCCTACTACGCGGGCGGCTACGTCGCCGGGCGCATGTCGCGCTTCGACGGCGCCCGCCAGGGCCTCGGCACCTGGGCGATCGGCCTGTTCGTCACGGTCGTGCTCGCGTCGCGCGCGTGATCCTCGGCGACGAGTACAACGTGCTCGAGCAGCTCAACCTGCCCTCGCTGCCGGTCGGCGAGGGCAGCGTTCGCGACGGGCGGCGCGCATCGCGCTGGCGGCGATCGTCGTCGGCTCGCGTGCTCGCCGCGATGTCCGGCGGCAAGGTGGGCGAGCGCTACCACAAGCGCGTCGACCGCGCCGGCTTCGTCGACTGACCGCTGTCCGCGCATCAGTTGCGCCCGGCCGGGTAGTCCATGACCAACAGCGGAGTCGGGGCCGAAGCATCCGGCGATCCGCGGACTGTCCCCCACCCACGGACCTGGCGCATGAGAACGGAACAGATCTCCCTGCTCAAGGCCGACCCCGACCTCGGCGGGCTGCTCGCCGAGCCGCGCCGCTCGGAGGCCGAGCGCCGGCTGCTCGTGAGCACGCACCGCCTCGCGCGTCGGACCCTGGGACGTGTCGCGCCTCTCGGGCGCGAGCGCCGACCACATCGGCCTGCTCGTCCTCGACGGCGTGCATCGCCCGCGAGCTGATCGTCGCCGACCACGTGAGCGCCGAGCTGCTCGGCCCCGGCGATCTGATCCGCCCCTGGCAGGCGGCGTCGAAGAGCGAGCTGCTGCCGGTCGACGCCGAGTGGAGCGTGCTCTCGCCCGTCGACGCTCGCCGTGCTCGACCGCCGCTTCGCCGCCGAGGTCTCGCAGTACCCGGAGGTCACGGCCGCGCTGTTCGACCGGCTCTGCGAGCGCTCGCTGCGGCTCGCGACGACGCAGGCGATCTCGCAGCTCACGCGCGTCGACCGGCGCCTGAAGGCGCTGTTCTGGCACCTGGCCGAGCGCTGGGGCCGCGTCGGCGGCGAGGGCGTCGTGATCCCGCTCGCGCTGACCCACCGGATCCTCGGCCAGCTCGTCGGCGCCCGCCGGCCGACCGTCTCGACGGCGCTCTCCGAGCTCGCCGAGCGCGACGAGCTGGTGCGCCGCAGCCGACGGCTCGTGGCTGCTCCGCGGCGACCCGCCCGACGCATCGACGCTGGAGCGCGGCGGCGTGCGCAGCGCGCGCGTCGGCGACCTGCTCCGGCCCGCACGGCGCTTCACGCGCACCGGCGCCCCCGCCGGCGCGAGCTGAGCACCCCGCGCCCGGCGGTCCGCCGGGCGCGCACCCCGTCGATACAAGGAGATCGCGATGGCAGTTCGCAACGCCTCCGAGGGCATCCTCTCCGACGACCGCGCCGACAAGCGCGAGTGAGCTCATCGAGATGCTCAAGCAGGCCTACTGGATGGAGATCGAGACGGTGATGAGCTACATCGCGAACTCGATCAACCCCGACGGCGTGCGCGCGCAGGAGATCATCGAGTCGCTCCAGGCGGACATCCAGGAGGAGCTCGGCCACGCGCAGCAGTTCGCCAACCGGATCAAGGAGCTCTACGGCGTCGTGCCGGGCTCGCTCGAGTTCACCGCCGAGCAGAGCTACCTGCAGCCGCCCGAGCACCAGACCGACATCGTCCACGTCATCAAGGGCGTGATCGAGGCCGAGACCGGCGCGATCGAGCACTACAACCGGGTCATCGAGTTCACCGACGGCATCGACTTCGTCACGCAGGACATGGTGATCGCGATCCTCCGCGACGAGGAGGGCCACCGGCGCCTGTTCGAGGGCTACCTGCGCGAGTACGAGGCCGAGGGCCTCGCCTAGGATCGCGCCCATCGAAGCTGCCACCGACATCGGCGCGAGCGGCGGCCGCTACGGGCCGCTGCTCGACCTCCTGCCCGCGCCGCTGCTGCTGATCGACCCCGCGACCGCGCGGGTGGCGTTCGCGAACCGCGCGGCCCACCGGCTGGCGGGCGGCACGTTCCCGGCCGGCGACGGCCGGGAGGTGTACGCGCGCGTGGCCGCCGGCGAGACGGTCGCGGCGACGCCGTTCGCCCTCGACACCCCACAGGGGCCGCGCATGCTGCTCGCCTCGGGTGGCCGCTTCGACCCGCCGGGCGTCGCGGCGCCCGTCGCCGTGCTCGCGCTCGACGAGCGCGCGGAGCCGGGCTCGCCGCGCGACGAGCGCGAGCGGTTGGGGCGCGAGCTCGAGGCGATCCTCTCGGGCGTCGCCGACGCCGTGCTCGCCCAGGCGCCCGACGGCTCGCTGATCTACGTCAACGACGCCGCGGTGGAGCTGCTCGGCGTCCCGGCGGGGTTCCCCGACCGGGCCTCGCTGCTCGCCGCCGACCCGCGCGACGTCGCCGCCCGGCTCGAGATGTTCGGGGAGGACGGCGAGCCCTTCGCGCCCGAGCGGATGCCCGGCCGCCGCGCGCTCCGCGGCGAGGACCCGGAGCCCATCACCCTGCGCTACCGCGTCCGCGCCACCGGCGCCTCGCGCTGGATGCGGATCAAGGCCCAGCCCGTGCGCGACCGCAGCGGGCGCGTCACCCGCGCGATCAACGTCGTCGAGGACATCACCGACCTCAAGCAGGTCGAGTCCACGCTGCGGCTGCTGGCCGAGGCGAGCCGCATGCTCGCCGGCTCGCTCGACTACGCGGAGACGCTCCGCCGCGTCGCGTGGCTCGCGGTCCCGGTCCTCGCCGACTGGTGCATGGTCGACGTCATCGGCGAGCGCGGGCTGGAGCGGATGGCGGTCGCGCACGCCGATCCCGCCATGACCGGCCTCGCCGAGGAGCTCCGCGGGCTCGTGATCGACCCGCTCGGCACCGAGGGGCCCGCGGCGGTCGTGCGGACGGGCCGCAGCGAGCTGCACCCGCACGTCGACGCGGCGCACGTCCGCCGCGCGGCCCGCGACCCGCGCCACCACGAGCTGCTCTCCCGGCTCGCGGTGCGCAGCGCCGCGATCGTCCCGCTCACGGTCCGCGGCCGCCAGCTCGGGGTGCTGACGCTCTCCACCACGACGTCCGGCCGGATCCTGGGCGCCGAGCAGCTCGCCGTGCTGGAGGAGCTCGGCCGCCGCGCCGCGGCCGCGATCGACAGCGCGCAGCAGTACCGCCAGCGCTCAGCGATCGCCCGCACGCTGCAGAACTCCCTGCTCCCGCCGGTGCTGCCCGAGATCCAGGGGCTCGAGGCCGCGGCGGTCTACCGGCCGGCCGGCGACGGTACCGGGGTCGGCGGCGACTTCTACGACCTCTTCACCGTCGCCGACGACGAGTGGATCGCGGTGATCGGCGACGTCTGCGGCAAGGGCGCCGAGGCGGCGGCCGTGACCGCGCTCGCCCGCTACACGATCCGCACCGCGGCCGTGCGGCGGCGCTCGCCCGCGGCGATCCTGCGCTGGCTCAACGACGCCATGCTGCGCCAGGACCGCGACGGGCGCTTCTGCACCATCGCCTGCGTGCACATCGACACCTCGCGCCCGCGGATCCGCGTGTCGGTCGCCTGCGGCGGCCACCCGCCCGCCCTGCTCCGGCGCGCGGACGGCGCGGTCGCCGAGCTCGGCCCGGCCGGCACGCTGCTCGGGCTGGTGCCGGAGCTCGAGCTCGAGGACGAGCACGCCGAGCTGGGCCAGGGCGACGCGCTGCTGCTCTACACGGATGGGGTCACGGAGGCGCGCGCCCCGCAGCGGATGCTCGACCAGGAGGAGCTGCACGCCGTGCTGGCCGGACTGCCGGACGGGTCGGCGCAGGCGCTCGCCGACGGGCTGGTGGCCGCGGCGCTCGGACCGGAGCCGGGCGCGCCGCGCGACGACATCGCCGTGCTCGCGCTGCGCGCGCGGGGCTGAGACGCGGAACGGCCCGCCGGTGGCGGGCCGTCCGTGGCTGGACGCGGAACGGCCCGCCGGGTGGCGGGCCGTCCGTCGCTTCAGGTGTTCGGGTTGCCGGTCGCCTTGTCGTCCTCGCTGCCGGGCGGGTCCCCGCCGGTGCGGGACTTCTCGCGCACCGCCGACTCGCCGCCCTCGGACGCGTCGTCGGGCGACGCGCCGGGCGGGCCCTCCTCCGGGTAGCCGGAGTCGGGCTGGTCGAACGGCTCGCTGCTCACTTGTCCTCGTGCGCCCCTCGAGGTTCTCGACCCGCTCCTCGGCGCGGGCGCGCTCGTCCTTCGCCTCGCCCTTGCGCTCCTCGAGCTTGCCCTCGCGGTGCGTGTCGGCGTCGCCGGTGACGTCGCCCACGGCCTGCTTGACCTTGCCGCTGATCTTGTCGGTGATTCCCATGGGACTGGTCTACCGGGTGGGGGCGCGCGGGAAACCGCGCAGGTCACCGCGCCGACCGCGTCAGCCGCTGTGCTCGGCGACCGTGCGCAGCCGCTCGAGCGCGCGCCGGATCAGCCGCGACACGTGCATCTGGGAGACGCCGACGCGCTCGGCGATCTCGGCCTGCGTCAGGTCCTCGACGAAGCGCAGGTGCAGGACGATGCGGTCGCGGGCGGGGAGCGCCGCGAGCGTCGGCGCGATCGTCGCGCCGTACTCGACGAGCTCGAAGCGGCCGTCCTCGACGCCGATCGACTCGGCGTAGGTCTCGCCGTCGCCCTCGTCGCCGAACCGGTAGGACTCGAGCGAGACGGCGTCGTAGGCGCCGGCCGCCTCCATCGCCTCGAGCACCTGCTCGACGGTCAGCTCGAGCGTCGCGGCGACCTCGGCGGCCGAGGGCGAGCGGCCCTTGCGGCGCGACAGGTCCTTGACGGCGTTGTCGACCTGCATCACCCGCTCCTGCATCCCGCGCGGGACGTGGACCGCCCAGCCGTTGTCGCGGAAGTAGCGCTTGAGCTCGCCCAGCATCGTCGGGACGGCATAGCTCGAGAACGCGGTCTCGCGCGCGGGGTCGAAGCGGTCGATCGCCTTGATCAGCCCGACGGTCGCGACCTGGACGAGGTCGTCGAGCGGCTCGTCCGAGCGCCGGTAGCGGCGCGCCATCCGGCGGGCCAGCGGCAGCAGCCGCTCGACGAGCGCCTCGCGGGCCGCCTCGTCGCCGTGGCGGTGGTAGCGGATCAGCAGCCGCCGGTCCTCCGCGGCACGCGGGACGGGTCCGTCCTCGGATGCGACGTCGCTCGGGCTCTGCCGGGGGGTGGGCTGCACTCCGTGCCTGGGCGGCCGGATCGGGGCGGTCACCCAAGTGATGTTTAGCAGTCGGCGGCCCCGCCGCCGCGGGGCGGGCACGGCGGCGGGGCGCGAGACCCCGCCGCCGGCGTGTCCCGGCTAGGCGCGCGCGCTCGCGCGCTGCCCCTCGTGCGTGCCCTCCGCGACCTCCTCGACGAGCTTCGCGCAGAACGCGGGCAGGTCGTCCGGGCGGCGGGAGGTGACGAGGCCCTCGTCGACGTGGACCTCCTCGTCGACCCAGGTCGCGCCCGCGTTGCGCAGGTCGGTCTGCAGCGACGGCCACGACGTCAGCGTGCGGCCGCGGACCACCTCGGCGTCGATCAGCGTCCACGGCGCGTGGCAGATCGCCGCCACGGGCTTGCCGCGGTCGAAGAACGCGCGCACGAAGGCGACGGCGTCCGGATCCGCGCGCAGCGCGTCGGGGTTGGCGACGCCGCCCGGCAGCACCAGCGCGTCGTACGCCGCCGCGTCGGCCTCGGCCGCCGTGTGGTCGACCTCGAAGGTGTCGGCCTTGTCCAGGTGGTTGAAGCCCTGGACGACCCCGGCCTCCAGCGCGATCAGCTCGGGTTCGCCGCCGGCCTCCCGGACCGCCTTCCACGGCTCCGTGAGCTCGACCTGCTCGACGCCGTCGGTCGCGAGGAACGCGACCTTCTTGCCCTCGATCGTGTCCGCCATGGGGCTCCTTCCGTTCGGGTTCTCCCCCTAGGTCTCGGCGTGCGCCGGGCGGCCGCAAACCTCCTTGCGCGCAGTCGTTTGCCCGCTGACGGCCAGGGGTAGCGCAATCCGCATGGCCTTCGTCATCGTCGGGGTCCTCGTGGTCCTCCTCATCGCCGGCTTCGTGATCTTCATGGTGCTGAACGCGACCCGGAAGAGCGGGCCCGCCGCGGACACCGAGCGCGAGGCCGCGCCCGGCATCGGCGCCGACGACACCCCGCTCGGCGACACGACCGAGCACGCCGGCGAGCAGAGCGAGGAAGGCCACACGACCGACGATCCGGAGCGGACCGGGACCCGCCGCGACGAGCCCGGCGATCCGGACGTGGCGCGCACCGGCGAGGCCGAGGGCGAGCAGCGGCTCCAGACCGGCACGCCGCCGGACCGCGCGCGCGGCGCCTAGCGGCGGCGCGCCTGTTGAGCGGAGATTGAGCGCAGCTTGCGTTCGCGTGTTTGACGTGCAACGGTGCGGGGGATCAGTGCCACGTCGCGTCGCAGTGTTCCGGGCGCCCTCCACCACCCGGAAGACGCACACCCTCCTCCTCATGGCCGAGGCGCCCCCGACCGGGCGCCTCGGCTCGTTTCGGGGCCGTACGGCCGGGTAGCCCTCGCTTGCCATGACTCCTCATCCGCTGCCGCCGATCCCGGGGCCCGATCCAGGCCCCGACCCCGCGCCGCCGACGCCCGGGCCGGATCCGCAACCGCTGCCGCCCGACCCCAATCCGCTGCCGATCTAGCCGTTGAAGCCGGTCGCCGACACCCCGACCGAGGCGGTGGACTACGCCGCGCTCACCGCGGTTTACGGCGGCCTGCTGGCCGGGGTCGCGGCCAGCGCACGCGGCCGCGCGCCCATCGACCGGGCGGAGCTGGTGCCGCTCGCCGCGGCCACGTTCGCGCTCTCCAAGCTGGTCGTGCACGAGAAGGCCGAGTCGTGGCTGCGCGAGCCGTTCCTGGAGGAGCGCGCCGGCCGCAAGCGGCCGCGCGGGCGGCGGCTGCGCTACGCCGTCGGCGAGCTGCTCGACTGCACGCGCTGCACCGGCGCGTGGAGCGGCCTGGCGCTGGTCGCCCTGCGGCTGCACTCGCCCGCCGCGGGCCGGGCCGTGACCGCGGTGCTCGCGGCGTCCGCGGGCAACGACCTGCTGCAGACCGGCTTCTCGCTCCTGTGCGCCAAGACGAACGCCGCGCACGGCCAGGAGGCGCGCGCGGGCGAGGAGCTGGAAGAGCTCAGGCGGTCGCGCCGAGCTGCGTGAGCGCCGCGTCGACCGTCGGCGCCAGGTGCAGCATGCCGGTGGTCCGGGTCAGCTCGAACAGCCGCGCCACCGCCGGGCCGACCCCGGCGAGCACGAGCTCCCGGCCCGCGTCGCGGAGCCCCGAATGGGCCCGCAGGAGCTCCCGCAACGCCGAGGAGTCGACGAACGTGACCTCGGCCATGTCCAGCACGACGCCGCGGTCGGCGCCGCGCGCCGCCTCGGTCAGCTGCTCGCGCAGCTCGGGCACGGCGGCGAGGTCGAGCTCGCCCTCGAGCACGACGACGGTCACGCCGCCGCCGGCGTCGCGCAGTTCGATCGCATAGGCATCCGGGGGCCGGATGCCCTGCGCGTCGACCCGTGGCTGTTCCCTCGCCTCGTCCATCGCGATGCAGAAGGATACGAGTCAGCCGGACCGACCGTTCAAAGGAGCCGGCGGTCGTTCCGATGACGCCTCGCTTGCAGCGGTGTGAACTCGGGCCACGATGGCGTTAGCCCCTCCAAATCGTCGGGTAGTGCACCAAAACATGTCCTCTGCGAGCTCCCCCACCGCGCACCGCGACACCGACATCCGCCTCACGCTTCCCGCCCGTCCGGAGAACGTGGCCGTGGTCCGCCACGTCCTCGGCGCCCTGGCCGAGGCGCTCGACCTCGACCACGCGGTCGTCGACGACATGCGGCTCGCGGTCACCGAGGCCTGCACCAACGTCGTCCGGCACGCGTACGGCGACGGCGACGGGACGATCGACGTGATCGTCCGTCCGTGCGGGGAGGTGCTCGAGGTGGTCGTCACGGACGAGGGCCGCGGCGTGGGCCCGAGCCCCGACACCGCCGGTCCCGGCCTGGGGCTGACGCTGATCGCCGCCCTCACCCAGTCGTTCGAGATCCACCGCTCGGAGCGCTCCGGCAGCCGGCTCGTCATGGGCTTCGCGCGCCGGGCCCCTAGCATGGACATGACGTGAGCGAGCCCCCGACGCAGGTGTCCATCGCCGCCGGGCCGCTCGTCGGCCCCGTGCTGCGCCGCGTCGTCGGCATGTTCGCGGCGCGTGCCGACCTGCCGCTCGACCGCCTCGACGACGCCGTCCTCGTCGCCGATCTCGTCGCCGCGCGCGCGCCATCGCACGTGACCGACGCGACCGTCGACGTCGCGCTCACCTCCAGCGCGCGCTCGCTCGAGCTCAAGGTCGGGCCGCTGCGCGCCGGCGGCGGCCGCGCGCTCGTGGTCGACGCAGCCGTGCCCGGAGTCGGCAACGTCATCGAGCAGCTCGCCGACGCGCTCGACATCCAGACCGAGGACGGGCACGAGTACCTCCACGTGCGGCTCGCGTACGACGGGGCCGCCGCTGAGCGATGGCGATCGAGTTCTCGATCGAGGACCGCCGGATCGACGGCGGCAAGGCACACGTCATCGTGGTGTCCGGCGAGGTCGACCTGTTCACGGCGCCCGAGTTCAAGCAGCGCGTGATGGCCCCCATCGCGGCGGGCGCCGACCGCGTGGTCGTCGACCTGACCGCGACCACGTTCATCGACTCCTCCAGCCTCGGCGCGCTGATCGGCGCGCACCGGCGGCTCAAGGCGCGCGGCGGGCGGCTGTTCGTCGCCTGCGACACCGAGCCGATCGTCAAGACGTTCCGCATCACCGGCCTCGACGCGGTCTTCACGATCGTCGACTCGGCCGACGCCGCGCTCGGCGCGGACGTCGAAGCCGCGTAGCCTTCGGGCGGTGGACGGCGGCACCGGCTTCCCCGGCGCGGACGCGCAGGACGACTTCTCGCGTGCGCGGCGCTCGCAGATCCTCGCCGAGCTGGGCCGGCGGCTGCGCCGCGAGCCGGACGACGTCGGCCTGATCCTCCCGTTCGACGAGGTGGTCGAGGCGCTCGGCATGACCGGCGAGACGCAGCTCGGCCTGCAGACGATCCCGCTCGACTCCGTCGTCGGCACCGTCGACCGCACGCGCGACTTCGACCGCGGCTTCCGCCCCACGACCCCGCGGGTGCGTGGCCGTTGGCAGCGGATCGCCGCCGCCCAGCGCCGCGGCGAGGCGTTCCCGCCGATCTCGGTCTACCGGATCGGCGACCTGCACTTCGTCCGTGACGGCCACCACCGCGTCTCGGTGGCCAAGTCGCTCGGGCGCGAGGACATCGACGCCTACGTGACCGACGTCCGCACGCGGATCGGCACGGGCGAGGCGCTCCGGCTGGCGGACCTGCCGCTCAAGGACCACGAGCGGCTGTTCGGCGAGCGCGTCCCGCTCGACGCAGCGCAGCACGCCCGCGTACGGCCGACCGACCCGTGGGACTGGGGGCGCCTGGCGGAGAACGTGGAGGCCTGGGGCTTCCGGGTCATCCAGGAGCGGCGCGAGTACATGGACCGCGAAGAGGTCTCCCGGCTCTGGTTCGAGGAGGAGTTCGTGCCGGTGGTCGAAGCGCTCCGCGAGGGCGGGTTCATCCGCAGCGCGGAGAGCGAGGGCGACGCATACATGCGCTTCGTCGGCGCCCGCTACGAGCTGCTGCGGACGCACGAGTGGAGCGGCGAGGTGATCGACCGCCTCCAGGGCGTCGAGCGCCGCCGCCGTGCGCGTCACCGCCACCGCCGCCGCTGGGGCGGGCGGCGGCGCTGGCGCTAGGCCAGCGGCTCGGCCTCGTCGCGCAGGCGCGCGATCGACTGGCGGATCAGCCGCGAGACGTGCATCTGGGACACGCCGACGCGGGTGCCGATCTCCGATTGGGTCAGGTCCTCCTCGAACCGCAGCCGCAGGACCTCGCGCTCGCGGTCGTTCAGGACGCGCATGAGCCGGTCGACGGTCGCCGCCGCCTCGGCGATCCGGTAGCCGTCGTCCTCCGCGCCGACGGCGTCGGCGTAGGAGTCGCCGTCCTCCTCGTCGTCCGTGCGCGGGCGGTCGAGCGAGACGGCGCGGTAGGCCCCGGACGCCTCGCGCGCCTCGAGCACCTGCTCGAGCGTCGACCCCGTGCGCTGGGCGATCTCCGTCGGCGTGGGCGCGCGGCCGAGCTCGCGCGCCATCTCGTCGGCCACGCGGTCGACCTTGACCGACAGCTCCTGCAGGTCGCGCGGGACGCGCACGGCCCAGCCCTTGTCGCGGAAGTGGCGCTTGATCTCGCCCAGGATCGTCGGCACCGCGAACGACGAGAACGCCGTCTCGCGGGCCGGGTCGAAGCGGTCGATCGCCTTGAGCAACCCGAGCGACGCGACCTGGACGAGGTCGTCGAGCTGCTCGCCCCCGCGCTGGTAGCGGCGGGCCAGCTGGCGCGCAAGCGGAAGGAAGCGCGCGACGAGCTGCTCACGTGCCGCGGCATCGCCCTCGCGGTGGTAGCGGACGAGCAGGCGCCGGTCCTCCTGCGCTCGCGCAGCTCGCTCCCCGGTGGGGGGATATGCTGGAACGTCGCCGTTCCGGCGACCCGTCTCTAAGCGATCGTTGATGCTCTCCACACCCATGGTCACGCAGCTCGTTCGGCTTGTGCGCGCCGGGGAGTTGGGGCGCTGGATGGAGTCGAGCGGGGGGTTGGGCTCGACTGCGCCACATTCTACTGCGTCACTCCCATGACGACCCCGACCGACGCGCGGCATCTGCGCGTCCTGATCGCGGACGAGGACAAAGACGCGCTGCACTCGCTCGCCGACGTACTCGAGGGGCTCGGCCACGAGGTCGCCCCCTACGTGGTCTCCGTGGGCGAGGCGATCGAGCTGATCTCGACCGAGGACCCCGATCTGGCGATCGTCGTGGTCCACCAGGACGACGACCACGCGCTCGAGCTGATCGCCGAGAGCGTCGAATACGCGTCCGGGCCGGTGATCGCGCAGACGCGCGACGGTGACGTCGAGTTCGTCGCCCGCGCGGCCGAGCGCGGGATCTCCGCGTGGATCGAGTCGACCGCGCCAGAGTCCGTCCAGGGCGCGATCGAGGTCGCGCTGCGCCGCTACCAGGAGACCGAGCGGCTGGAGGAGAAGGTCGACCAGCTCGAGTCGGCGCTCGAGCGCCGCTCGGTGATCGAGCGCGCCAAGGGCATCCTGATGGAGCGCCACGGGATCGGCGAGCGCGACGCGTTCGACCTGATGCGTGACCACGCCCGCGGTCAGAGCCGCCGGGTGGTCGACGTCGCCCTGTCCGTGACCGAGGGCCATGCTCTGTTGCCCAAGGGCGACTGAGCGCCCGGCCGCGATTGGGCGCCGGCGCCCCGGGTACCCCTGAGCGCATGGCCGAGCGGCGTCAGGGCAGCGCGTTCGAGTTCGGTGACCTCAAGGCCGCCTTCAAGCGCTTCCAGGGCGACCAGATCACCGACAACGCGGCGGCGCTGACGTACTACTCGCTGCTGTCGCTGTTCCCCGCGCTGCTCTTCGCGGTGGCGGCGCTCGGCGTCTTCGGCCAGCAGGGCCTGATCGACGAGGCCGCGCGGCAGCTCACCGACGCCGGCGCGCCCGAGGACACCGTGAAGTCCGTCACCAGGGCGCTCGAGTCGGCGCAGTCGCAGCGGGGCACCGCGGTCGGCGCGTTCGTGATCGGCCTCGTCATCTCGCTCAACGGCGCCTCCGGCGCGTTCTCCGCGGTCTCCCGCGCGCTGAACAAGATCTGGCGGGTCGAGGAGGGCCGCGGGTTCGTGGGCCGCAAGGCGCACGATGTCGGCTGGACGCTGGTGGTGCTGGTCATGGCCCTGCTGACGTTCGTGCTCCTGTTCCTCGGCGGCGGCCTGGCCGACGACATCTTCGACGCGATCGGCCTGGGCTCCAGTTCGTGACCGTGTGGGGGATCGTGCGCTGGCCGCTGGCGCTGCTCGGGGTCATGACGATCTACGCGGTCCTCTACTACGCCGCGCCCAACGTCGAGATCCCGCGCTTCCGCTGGATCACGCCGGGGGCGATCTTCGGCGTCGTGGTGACGATCGTCGCCTCGGGCCTGTTCTTCTTCTACGTCTCGAACTTCTCGTCCTACTCGGCGACCTACGGCGCGTTCGCCGGCGCGGTGATCCTCCTCATCTGGCTCTGGCTCACCAACGTCGTGCTGCTGTTCGGCGCCGAGCTCAACGCGGTGATCGACCTGCGGCGCGAGCCGCACCTGCCCGAGGGCTACGACGGCCCGCCGCTGCCCGCCAAGGTGCCCTCCGACTCGTAGGCCTCCTCGGCGGTCCGGAGCGTCATCCGCTCCGGCCACGAGCACAGCGACGCGCGGCCCGGGCACTCGCCGCACAGCTCGCGGTGCGGCGTCGCGGCGACCGGCCAGCGCTCGGCCAGGACGCCCGCGGCGAGCCCGAGCAGCGCGTCCGCGAGCGCGGGGACGTCGGCGGGCGTGAAGGCGGCGAGCACCGGCTCCCCCGGCCGTTCGAGCAGCGCGTAGGCGACCTCGACGCGCGGCGCGCCGTCCTGCAGCGCGGCCAGCGCGTAGACGCGGCGCTGGGTGCGTGTAGGAGCGGTCGATCAGCGCGGCGGGCGTCTCGTCCTCGGCGAGCGGGTCGGTCTTGTAGTCGACGATCAGGGCGCCGCCGTCCGGCTCGCGCGCGAGGACGTCGAGGTAGCCGCTGAGCAGCGGGCCGCCGCCGCCCGGCTCGAGCGCGAAGACGAAGCCGGCCTCGCGGCGGACGTCGCGTCGCGGCGGCCAGCCGCGCGCACAGCGGCGACGCCGCGAAGGCGGCGACCTGGGCCTGGACGTCGGCGACGTGCGCGGGCGTCGAGCTCGAGCCCGGCGCCGCTCGCCGAGCGCGAGGACGGTCGCGTCGTCGGGCGGCGCGGGACGGGCGAAGTCGAGGTCCTCGAGCAGCGGTGGACGAGCGAGCCGCGGACGAGCTTGTCGAGCGGCGCCCCCGGCGTGGGCTCGCCGTCGGGCGGCGCGGCGGCGGCCGGGACGATCTCGCCGGCGGCGTGACGCGCGGCAGGCCGAGCACGCGGCGTCAGGTAGAAGCGGTAGCCGCAGCGGGCGTAGTCGGTCAGCGACGAGTACGACAGCCGGCGCTGCGCGGGCGCGGGGCGCGCGCGGACCGGGATCACCTTCGGCTCGGCCGGGCAGCGCGGTGCCCGGGGAGGTGGAGCGCTCGCGCGGCGGCCGGCGCGCGGACGCCCTCCTCGGCGCGCGAGCAGCCGGACCGCGACCGCGCCGTCGCCGCACGCGCACGACCGCGTCGGACGGGATCGGCGCCGGTGCCGCCGAGCAGCGCGGGCGCGAGCCAGTCGATCGGCGGCGCGCCGCCGCGCGGCGCGGGCCACTTCGCGGTGTCGATCCCGCCGGAGAGGATCAGCCGCTCCTCCGCGCGCGTGGCGGCGACGTAGAGCAGCCGTCGCTCCTCCGCCGCCTCGGCCGCGGCGATCGCCGCGGCGATCCGCTCCCAGCCGAGCGCCGGGACCGGCTCGCCGCCGGCGAGCGTCAGCAGCCGCAGGCCGACGTCGCCGTCCTCGCCGATCAGCAGCCGCGTCGCGCGCCGAGCGCGCCCGTGCGCCCGAGGTCGGCGACGCAGACGACCGGGAACTCGAGCCCCTTGGCGCGGTGGATCGTCATCAGCCGCACGGCGTCGAGGCCCTCGGACTCGAGCGCCGCCTCGCCCTCGCGCGCCTCGGCGAGGTCCTGGCCGACGGCGTAGGCGAGGAACCCGCGCAGGTCGCGGCCCTCGGCGCGCTCGTACTCGCGCGCGAGCCGCATCAGCTTGCGCAGGTTCGCCAGCCGGCGGTCGCCGCCGGCGCGGGCGAGGATCGCGAGGTCGTAGCCCGTGTGGGCGATCGCGCGCTCGAGCAGGACCTCGACGGGCAGCCGCTCCGCGCGCAGGCGCTCGCCGGCCGCGAAGCGGGCGAAGCCGGCCAGCCGGGCGGCCGCGTCGTCCGGCAGCGCCGCGAACCACGGCGGGCGCTCGGCGACGGCGCGCCGCAGCGCCGCCCACGCGCGCTCGCCCTCGCGCCGGGCCGCGTCGGCCAGCAGCGCGAGCGCGTCGGTGCCGACGCCGCAGAACGGCGACGCGAGCACGGCGTAGAGCGCGGACTCCTCGTGCGGGTTCGCGAGCAGCGCGAGATACGCGATGCCGTCGCGGACCTGCTCCTGCGCCCAGTAGCCGCGGCCGCCGACCACGTAGGTGCTCAGGCCCTCCTCCTCGAGCGCCTGCTCGTAGAGCCGCAGCGAGCTCGTCGCGCGGACGAGCACGACGACGTCGCGCTGCGGGCGCGCCCGGCGTCGACCTCGGCGCGCAGCGCGCGCGGCGACCGCGCGCGCCTCCGCGCGGCGCCACGGCTGCGCCGGCGAGCGTGGCGAGCCCGAGCGCGTCGGCGCGCTGGTCCCAGCCGGCCGTCTCGACCGCGAGCAGCTCGACGGCGCGGCGGGCCCGGCGGGTCGGGCTCGAACAGCCGCAGCTCCTCGGGCGCGCGGCCCGCGACGAGCGGCGTGAACCCGGCGCCGAGCAACGGGCCGATCGCGCGCGTTGACGACCGCCAGGATCTCGCGTCTCGACCTGAAGTTGACGGTGAGGCTGCGGACCTGCGCGGCGTCGAGCGCGGCACGCCGGGCGCGGAAGATCCGCACGTCGGCGTGGCGGAAGCCGTAGATCGACTGGGCCTCGTCGCCGACCGCGAACAGGTTCGTCGCGCTCGAGCGCCTCGAGCACGTCGAGCTGCAGCCGGTTCGTGTCCTGGAACTCGTCGACCATGATCAGCGCGAAGCGCTCGGCCCAGCGCTCGCGCTGCGCCCGGGTCGGCGAGCAGGTCGCGGACGCGCAGCTCGAGGTCGTCGAAGTCGACCGCCGCGCGGGCCGACTTCGCGGTCGCGTAGGCGGCGCCGAACGCGTCGAGCAGGGCGTCGAGCAGGCCGAGCGCCGGGCTGGGCGTGGTAGGTCGCGCAGGCCTCGCGGTAGGCGGCCCAGACCTCGCGGTAGGCGGCGCAGGCCGGGTCCTCGAGCGCCTTGGCGCCGACGGCCGAGCTTGGCCGCGTCGAGCGCGCCGGGCAGCGGGACGCGCGCCGGCGGCGGACGCGATCCGCTCCGCGGCGCTCGAGCGCAGCGCGGCGCGCTCTCCACCCGGACGCCGGCGCCGGCGGTCGCGCAGCGCGGCGGCGGCGCGCCGCGGCGGCCGCGGCGAGCGGCGCCGCGTCGGGCGCCGGCTGCGGCGGCGGGACCGGCAGCCGCGGGTGCGCCGCGCCGCGGCTGCGCAGGGTGGCGTGGGCGCCGAGGATCATCGGCTCCAGCTCGCGGCCGTACGCCGCGGCGAGGTCGACCGCGGGCGCGCCGCGGCGCCGCGGTCCACGCCTCCAGCGCGGCCTCGAACGCCTCCGCGGCGAGCCGCCGCGCGGCGGCCTCGTCGAGCACGCCGAAGCGCGGGTCGAGCCCGGCCGCCAGCGGCCGGCTGCGCAGCACGCGGGCGCAGAAGCCGTGGATCGTCCCGATCCAGGCCGCGTCGACCGCGCGCGCGTGCTCCATCTCCCCCAGCTCGACGAAGCGGCGGCGGATCCGCTCGCGCAGCTCGGCGGCCGCCTTCTCGGTGAAGGTCAGCGTCAGGATCGCGCCGACCGCGACGCCGTCCTCGAGCACCGCCTCGGCGAAGCGCTCGACCATCACCGCGGTCTTGCCGGAGCCGGCGCCGGCCGCCAGCAGCGACGAGCCCTGGCGGTCGGCGATCGCCGCGCGCTGCTCGGGCGTGCCCCTCATGCCGGCGGCTCGTTGCGCGGCTCGCCCGCGCGGCAGATCGCGGGGTAGCGGCAGCCGCGGTTCGAGCAGCGCTCGGGGCACGGGCGGATCCGGCCGGCGTGGAGCTCGGCGGCGGTCCGCGCGGCGAGCGCGCGCACGGCCTCGAGCGCGTCGTCGAAGCCGGCGGCGTCGACCGTGTCGGTGCGGACGTAGTCGCCGGGCACGTCGTCGCGGACGAGGCCGCGGGCGCGCGAGCTTGCGGCCCGCGAGCGGCTGGTAGAGCCCGGCGACCGGCTCGCGGCCGAGCAGCTCGCGCACGGCGAGCAGGTAGAGCGGCACCTGCAGCTGCAGGTCGGCCTCCCACTTCGCGCCGCCGACCGCGGTCCGGCCCTTGTAGTCGCGCACGATCGCCGCGCCGCCCGGCCCGCCGTCGATCCGGTCGACGCGGCCGGTGACCGCGCCGGCGCCCGCGCCGAGCGGGAGCGGCGCCGTGCGGGTCGTCCGGCGCGCCCGAACGACCACTCCAGCGCCTCGGCTCGTAGCCCGCGCCGTGCTCGGCCTCCGTGCGCAGGTAGCGCTCCAGGTCGGCCTCGAGCCCGCGCAGCAGCGCGCGCGCGCCGCGCCCGGCCGCGGCCGCCGATGCGCTCGTCGAGCGCGTCGCGGAGCGCCGCGAGCGCGGCGTCCAGCCGCTCGGGCACGATCGCGGCCGAGCCGGTCCGCTCGCGCAGCAGCGCGAGCGTCCGCTCCAGCACGGCGTGGGCGAGCGAGCCGCGCTGCATCGGCTCGGGGTCGGGCTCGATCCGGTCCGGGCGCAGGAACTGCTCGATCAGCCAGCGGACGCCGCAGGCCGCGAACGCCTCCAGGCCGCGCGCCGGCTCGGTCTCGCGCGCGGCGAGGAGCGCGAGCAGCGCCTCGGTCTCGGGCGCGCCGAGCGGCGCCGGGATCGGGCTCGCTGCGCGCGGCGGCGTACGCGCGGCGCAGCTCGTGCGGCGTCGGCGCGTCGCGCGGCGTCCAGGTGACGTCGGCGAGCAGCCGCGTGCCGCGCTGCTCCCACAGCGTGTCGTCGAACAGCGCGCGGACGTCGTCGACGAACACGGACGGCGCGGCCGGGTTGCCCTCCTCGTCCGACGAGCGCCAGGAGAGGAACAGCACGTCCTCGGGGCGCGAGACCGCGGCGTAGAACAGCGAGCGCTCGCGGTCGAGCACGTCCTCGTGCGAGCGGGAGCCGCAGGCCGGTGGCGACGCGCGAGCGCGCGGCGGTCGTCGTCGGACAGGAACGGCTCGGGCTCGGGCCGGCGCGGGACCTCGCCGTCCTGCAGCCCGCAGACGAACACGGCGCGGAAGCGGCGCGCGCGGATCGCCAGCGGGTCGGCGAGCAGCGACGCCGGGCTCGGTCGCCGGACAGCGCGGACGGCTCGCGCACCCGGACCGGCGCGAGCGCCGTCGATCACGTCGCTCGCGGTGCCGAAGCAGCTCCGGGTCGGCCGCGGCGAGCCCGCGCAGCTCGGAGCACGCGGAGCGCAGGTCGCGCGCCACGCGGGCGTCGGCGAGGTCCTCCGGCGCCGAGCACCTCCGCGCGGCGCCGGTGCGGCGCCGTCCAGATCGCCTGCGCCTCCTCCTCGATCGCGGCGAGCAGCGCCTCGGTCCCCTCGGCGGCCGCGGCGGCAGCCGGTCGAGCGCGGTCAGCTCGGGCTGGCCGAGCCGCGTCTCCCACACCTCGCGGGCGACCCGCGCGCTGCTGATCGCGTTGCGGCGGACGTGCGCCTCGAGCCGGTCGGCGGGCTCGGGGTCGGGCGAGCCGCCCGGGCGTGCGCAGCCAGGTCAGCAGGTCGGCGGCGGTGCCGCGGTCGAGCGCCGCCCGCGCGCCGGCGAGGACGCCCGCGCCGAGCCGCGTGCGGCCGAGCGGGACGCGCCGGTCGTGGCTGACCGGGATCCCGTAGCCGGCCAGCACCTGGGCGAACAGCGCGGTCACGCCCGCGTCGCCGCGCAGCAGGACGGCGATGTCGGGGGCGGCGATGCCCTGGCGCATCAGCTCGAGCACCTCGGCGCCGACCAGCTCGGCCTCGGCGCGCTCGCCGCCGGCCTCGAGCAGCCGGACGGCGCCGTTCGGCGGCCGCCGGTCGGGCGCCGGCTCGAACAGCGAGCGCTCGAGGTGGTGCAGCGCGCGGCGGGCGCTCGGGCGCGTAGTGCTCGGAGCGCTCCGGCAGGTGGACGACCTCGGCGGCGAGCGGCCGCAGCTCCTCCACGGTCGCCGCGCGGCCGGCGAACGCGACGCGGCCCGGCTCGTACGGCAGCGCGAGGCAGACGTCGGCCTCGGCGTGCCCGCTCAGCGTCTCGACGGCGTCGCGCTCGGTCGGGGTGAGGTCGTCGAAGCCGTAGAGGAACACGGGCCGCCGGCCCCACACGGCCGGGTCGGCGCGCAGGGCGTCGAGCGCCGCCCACGCGTAGCCCTCGAGCGACGGGCGGCCGAGCTCCTCGAGCGTGCGGCGGTAGGCGGAGTAGAGCGCGCCGAGCTCGCCCGCGTACGTCGCGCGCGAGCCGCCGCCGGCCCAGGTGCGCAGCGCCGCGGTGAAGCGCGCCGGCGTCGACCCGGGCGCGCTCGAGCTCGGCGAACAGCCGCCCGGCGGCGTCGG
Organism: uncultured Solirubrobacteraceae bacterium; assembly: GCA_963791405.1. Lineage (GTDB taxonomy): Bacteria > Actinomycetota > Thermoleophilia > Solirubrobacterales > Solirubrobacteraceae > DASQMT01. The sequence goes on from CAWBSJ010000003.1 coordinate 65,247, forward strand.
CGAAGCCGGGCGTGCCGGCGGACCCGGCCAGCTCGCGCAGCGGCACGCCCGCGACGGCGGCGCGGACGACGCGGTCGCGCGCGGTCCAGCCCAGCGGCCGCGCGCGCAGCCTCGTGCGGCGCGCGATCTCGCGGACCAGCCGCGAGAAGGTCAGCACCTCGGCGCCGAAGACGATGTTCGAGCTCGCGAGCTCGCGCTGGTAGTGGGAGACGTCGGCCGCGGTCGGGACGACGAGCAGCGGGTCGCGCGGGCGGGCGGCGCGCAGGCGCTCGAGGACGGCGCCGACCTTGGCGGCGTTGGCGGGTCCGGTGATGAGCGTCAGCGGCACGGGCTTCCAGGGTGGCGCGCGTGGCGGACGGTCTCGGCTGCGCCGGGACGAACTTCTGGCATCGAGGGGAGAGGGGACGGGAGTGTCCGCGGGGCGTGCAGAACGTCGATATCGGGGCCGGCGCCGAGCCGCGCGGTCGACGTTGTGCACGCATACGGCGCAGAACGTCGAGATCGCGCGCGGAGCGGCCGCGGCGATCGACGTTGTGCGCCGCATGGCCGCAGAACGTCGAGGCGGCCGCGGAGACGGCGCGCGAGATCGACGTTCTGCGCCGGCGGACGACCGCCCCACCGGGACCTTCCCCTCGATGCCGCAGTTCGTCCCGCCACGGCGCGCGCGCAGAAAACTTCCGCTCTTTGCGCAGATTCGTGACAATCGGCACTCAAGCCCCCGCCGAGATGTGTCGTTATCCGTGCAGGAGCCCTGTCCACGGAGGAGCCACGATGGCCGCCCAGCTGTACCTGCCCGCGCAGCACGACGAAGCCGACCTGGTCCTGGCCGGCCTGATCGCGGAGCTGGTCGACAGCGCCGAGCTCTACGTCACGTGGACGGCCGCCGAGGGCCCGGCCACGCCGGCGATCCCCGCCGTCCTGCGCGAGCCCCAGGTCCGCGCCGGCACGCTGCTGATGCGCGCGCTGCGCGAGCTGTGGGCCGCGCTGCGCAACCGCCCGCCGCGCGACAGCGCCACGCCGGTGCGTCGCACGCACCCGCGCGAGCGCGCCGCCTAGGCCGCTTCGACCGCCGCCGCCGTCGCGGGCGTCTCGGCGGCGTCGCCGCCGCCCGTCGCCGCCGGCTCCTCGGGAGCCTCCGGCGGCTTCGCCCCGTCGCGCGCCCACGGCTCGTCGAACTCGACGCGCCACTTGCCGTCCTCGGACTGCTGCAGCGCGAGCCGCGCGCGGAACGACTTGCCCGAGCGGCCCTTGAAGCCGGTGACCGGCCGCGCGGTCCGCCCGGTGGCGATCAGCTCCTTCGCGACCGCCATCGGGAGCGTCTTGCCCGCCTTGCTCTTCCAGATCACGAACCCGCAGCCCGGATCCTCGCGCGACCAGCAGGAGAAGCCCTTGCGGTTCTCGACGATGTCCTGGCCGCAGACCGGGCACGGCCCGAGGTTGGCCCGCGGGATCCGGACCTCCTTGAGCTTCGCGTCGAGCTCCCCGACGGTGCCGCGCGCGAAGTCCGCGATGTCGTGCATGAACTTCTCGCGCGTCTCGGCGCCGGTCTCCATCCGGCCGAGCCGGTGCTCCCACTCGCCGGTGAGCCCCGGCGAGGTCAGCGGGTGCCCGTCGAGCAGCCGGACGACGTTCAGGCCCTTCTCGGTGCAGACGAGCGCGCGCCCGTCGCGCTCGACGTAGGCGACGTCGATCAGCCGCTCGATGATCGCGGCCCGCGTCGCGGGCGTGCCGATGCCCGAGTCCTTCATCGCCTCGCGCAGCTCGTCGTCGTCGACCAGCTTGCCCGCGGTCTCCATCGCCGCCAGCAGCGACGCGTCGGAGTAGCGCCGCGGCGGCTTGGTCTCCTTCTCCTCGGAGCCGACCTCGAGCGTCCGGGACGCCTCGCCCTGCTCGACCTTCGGGAGCGTCTGGTCGTCGCCCTCGTCGTCGTCGGAGCGCGAGCGGTCCTCGAAGCCCTCGCCGTACACCCCGCGCCAGCCGGGCACGACCAGGACCCGCCCGCGGGTGCGGAACACGTGCTCGGCCACGGTGGTCTCGAGCCGGGTGTTCTCGAACACGGCCTCGGGGTGGAAGACCGCGAGGAAGCGGCGCGCGACCATGTCGTAGACGCGCCGGTCGTCGTCGGACATCTTGTCGATCCGGTGCTCGGACTTCGTCGGGATGATCGCGTGGTGGTCGGTGACCTTCGCGTCGTTGATGACGCGGCCGAGCGGGAGCGTGTCGAGCCCGGTCACGTAGGCGGCGCCGCGCGCGTACTCCTTGTTGTGCCCCACGAACTCGGCGGTCGGCTTGATCTCGCCGGCCATGTCGCCGGTCAGGAAGCGCGAGTTCGTGCGCGGGTAGGTCAGCGCCTTGTGCTCCTCGTAGAGCCGCTGCGCGGCGGCGAGCGTGCGCCGGGCGGAGAAGCCGAAGCGGTTGTTCGCCTCGCGCTGGAGCGTGGTGAGGTCGTAGAGGAGCGGCGCGCGCTCCTTCTTCGTCGTCTTCTCGAGCTTCGTGATCGTGCCGGTCTGGCCGCGCACCGCGGCGACGACCGCCTCAGCCTCGGCCGCGCTCTTCAGGCGCGGCTGCGCGCCCGCGTGGAAGCGGCCGGCGTAGGCCCGGCCCGGCTCGCCGCCGGTGGGCTCGAAGCGCGCGTCGACGAGCCAGTAGGCCTCCGGCTTGAACGCCCGGATCTCCTCCTCGCGGCGCGCGATCAGCGCCAGCGTCGGGGTCTGGACCCGGCCGAGCGAGACCGCGCCGTCGAACGACGACCGCAGCCGGATCGTCGCCGCCCGCGTCGCGTTCATGCCGACGATCCAGTCGGCCTCGGAGCGCGACCGGGCCGCCTCCTCCAGCCGCGCGTAGTCCGCGCGCGGGGTGCAGGTCGCCGAGCGCGGAGCGGATCGCCGCGGTCGTCATCGACGACAGCCAGAGCCGGTCGACCGGCTTGTCCGCGCCGGCCTTCTCGAACGTCCAGGCGAAGATCAGCTCGCCCTCGCGCCCCGCGTCGCAGGCGTTGACCACGCGGTCGACGTCGGCGCGCTTGAGCAGCCGGGTGATGACGCTCATCTGCTTCTTCGACCGCTCGTCGCGCACGACGAGCCGGAACTCGTCCGGCACGATCGGCAGATCCGCCATCCGCCACTTCTTGTACTTGGGGTCGTACTCGTCGGGCTCGGCCAGCTGGACGAGGTGCCCGACCGCCCACGTCATGACGTGCTCGTCGGACTCCAGGTAGCCCTCGTGCTTCTGGAACGGCCCCGGGAGGACGCGCGACAGGTCGCGGCCGACGGACGGCTTCTCTGCGATGACGAGGGTCTTGCCCATAGCCGCCGGAGGTTAGCTACCCCGCGCAAGGCCCGGTCGAGACCGTGCTCCCCGTGTCCTGCAGCGCGCGCTTGACGATCGCGTTCGGCACGCCGTAGCCGCCGAGCGGCCCGCTCGTGGTCGCCGCGAACACCGTCGTGACCACCCGGCCCTCGCCGTCGACCATCGGCCCGCCCGAGTTCCCCGGCCGCACCAGCCCGCGCAGCGCGGTCATCGAGCGGTCGACCGGGCCGCGGCCGTAGGCGTCGGAGGACGTCACGCGGCGGGTCGTCCCGACGCGCCCCGGCCGGACGTCGAACGGCCCGTTGAGCGGGAAGCCGAGGATCGCCGCCGAGGTGCCCGAGGCCGCCTCGCCCGCGATCGGCAGCGGGTCGGCGCTCGAGCCCGGGCACGCGCAGGATCGCGATGTCGTTGCGCGGGTCGAAGTGGACCGCCTGGGCCGGGCGCCCCGGCTCGCGGCCGCCGAGCAGCACCGTCGTGTCCTCCTCCCCGGCCACCACGTGCGCGTTCGTGACCACCAGGCCCGGTGCGGCGACCCAGCCGGAGCCGGCCACGCCGAGCCCGCACGCGCTGCCGAGGACCTTCACGACGCTCGCGGCCGCCTCCTGGACCTCCGGATCGCGCGCGATCCGCCCGCGCGGCGGCGCGACGCCGGCGTCGGGGCCGTCGATCCGCGGGAACGGGTCGAGCCGGCGCAGCGAGTTCAGCAGCGGGCCGGACGGCGGCAGGACGGTGTTGAGCCGCTGGAGGATCGCGGAGCGCTGGACCTCGGTGCGGATCCGGTAGCTGCCGTTCTGGATCGCGAGCGCGCCGAGGATCCACACGATGCCCAGGCCCGCGCAGGCGACGAGGACCGCGCCGAGCACCCCGTCCACGGCGCCGAAGCCGGGTATCCGCCGCAGGCCGCGCCGGATCGGCGTCCCGAACGCCTCGAACAGCGCGGCCAGCAGCGCGCCGACGAGCAGCGCGCCGATCAGCCCGAACGCGGGCGCCCACGGCGAGTGCGCGCCGTCGGACAGGATCAGCGGCCCGACGCGCGTCCCGATCCAGGCGCCGAGCGCGAGCCCGGCGAACGCGAGCACGCCGGACACGAAGCCCTGGGCCCACCCGAAGAGCGCCAGCAGCAGAACCAGCCCGACGATGATCCAGTCGACGCCCGTCAACCGACCGAGCGTATCGAGGTGCCGATCGCGCCCGATTCGGGCCCGGTTGTCAGAACTTTGTCGATACGTACGACGTGCGCGTCACAATGTGCGGCGAGCATGGCCACGCCCACACGCTCGGCTCCCCGGTCCCCCGCCCCTCCCCCCACGCGCCGCCGTCCCGGCCGGCGTCGTCGCATGGCGTCCCGGTTCGCCCCGCTCGTGCTGGCCGCGGTGGCCGCCTTCGGCATCGGGATCGCCGTCGGCGCCGGCGGCGCGGACCCGCGCCAGGACGTGGCCCAGCAGTTCACCGACGCCTGGAGCCGCGGCGACTACGCCGCGATGCACGCGCTGCTCACGCCGGAGGCGCAGAAGCGCGTCCCGCTCCAGCGCTTCGCCGCCGCCTACCGCGACGCCGCCCGGACGAGCACGCTCGACCGCGTGGTCGCCGGGAAGGCGGCCGAGCCCGCCGACGGCGCCGTGCGCGTGCCGGTGGCGATGCGCACGCGGATCTTCGGCACGCTGCGCGGGCAGGTCGCCCTGCCGGTCGTCGAGCAGGACGAGGGCGCCGCGATCGCGTGGCAGCGCAACCTCGTCCAGCCCGGCCTGCGCCGCGGCGAGAAGCTGACCCGCAAGACCGAGCTGCCGCCGCGCGCCGCGATCCTCGCCCGCGACGGCACCCCGCTGGCCGAGGGCGAGGACCGGCTCTCCGAGCTCGGCCCGCTCGCGGCGGAGATCGCCGGCCGCGTCGGCCCCGCGGCGCCCGAGCAGGCCGCCGAGCTCGAGCGCCGCGGCGTCCCGGAGGGCGCGCCGGTCGGCCTGACCGGGCTCGAGCGCCAGTTCGACGCCGACCTCGCCGGGAAGGCCGGCGGCCGCCTGCTCGCGGGCGATCGCGTCCTCGCGGACGTGCAGCCCGAGAAGGGCCACGCGGTCCGGACGACGATCGACCCGGACGTCCAGCGCGCCGCCGTCACCGCGCTCGCCGGCCGGCTCGGCGGCGTCGCCGTGATCCGGCCGCAGGACGGCGAGGTGCTCGCGCTCGCCGGGGTCGCCTACTCCGCGCCGCAGCCGCCGGGGTCGGTGTTCAAGATGATCACGCTGACGGCGGCGCTGGAGTCGGGCGACGCCAAGCCGTCGAACGAGTATCCGGTCGAGACCGCCGCGACCCTGGAGGGCGTGCAGCTCGAGAACGCGAACGGCGAGTCCTGCGGCGGCTCGCTCGAGACCGCGTTCGCCCACTCCTGCAACTCGGTCTTCGCGCCGATGGGCGTCGACGTCGGGGCGGAGAAGCTCGTCAAGACGGCCGAGCAGTTCGGCTTCAACAAGGAGCCGGCGCTGGCCGGCGCGGCGCGCTCGACGATCCCCGCGGCGTCCGAGATCGGCGACGACCTGGCGCTCGGCTCGACCGCGATCGGCCAGGGCAAGGTGCTCGCCACCCCGCTGCTGTTCGCCGGGGTCGCGGGGGCGATCGCCGAGAAGGGCATGGGCGTCGCCCCGACGCTGCGCGAGGGCGCGCCGGCGAAGCAGACGCGGATGCTCCCCGCCGGCGTGGCGCGCACGGTCGGGAAGTACATGCGCGCGGTCGTGACCTCGGGCACGGGCATCGCGGCGGACATCCCCGGCGTCCGGGTGGCCGGGAAGACCGGCACCGCGGAGCTGCGCGACACGACGAACACGGACCCGGACCCGGCCAACCCCGCGCCCGCCGACCCCGCGGCCGACACGAACGCCTGGTTCGCGGCCTACGCGCCGATGCGCAAGCCGAAGGTCGCCGTCGCGGTCATGCTCGTCGGCGCGGGCGCCGGCGGGGCGACGGCCGCGCCGGTCGCGCGCGCCGTGCTCGAGGCCGCGCTCTAGACGTCGATGTCGATCTCGGCGCCCTGGCCGCCGCTCGGGCTCTCGATGTGGAGCACGAGCGGGCGGTTGTAGAGCGACTCGGTCTTGACCTTGAACAGGACCAGGCCGCCGCGGATCGTGTTGTCCGACGCGGGGGTGTCGAGCGGCGGGTAGAGCGAGTCCGGCCCGAGCTCGGTCGGCTGGTAGCCGAAGTCGCCGGTCGCGGGGTCGAGCTCGATCGGCTCGAACGTGTTCCCCTGCGTGTCGGTGATCGTCATCTCCGTCGCCATCTCGTGCGGCTCGTCGGTGTCGTTCTCGACCCGCATGAAGATCCCGTACCAGACCTCGTCCGCGGCGAGCGTCTCGCTCGCCGGCAGCCCGCGCAGGTAGGCCATGTCGTCGGGCGCCGCCGGGTTGAGGATGCGCGAGATCTGGATCTGGTACTTGAGGTCGTCGACCGTGACGTAGATGCCCTCGGTCGAGGCCAGGTGGACCTGCTCCTCCTTGTTGCAGCCGGCCGCGACGAGCGCGGCGAGCGCGCAGACGGCGAGGAGCGTGATGCGGGCGAGACGGCGCATGCGGCGGCGGTCAGTCTAATCCGGCGACGGTCGCCCGCGCGCCGCGATCGCGGTTCTCCTCGAGGATGCTGCGCATCCGCCGCAGGCCCTTCCCGGCGTTGCGCTTGAACCAGCGGTGGCGGCCGCTCAGCTTCTCGACGAGCCGGTCGGTCGGCAGCGGCGGCTCCGTCTCGTAGACGTACTCCAGCCGCGTCCCGGCGGCGTCCGGCTCGAGCGTCCACTGGTGGAACGTCGTGATCCGGTTGTACTTGCCGCCGCGGCCGACGGCGATGATCCGCCACGGCGCCTCGAGCTCGGCGAAGCTGAGGTCGTAGTGGCCGAAGCGGTCGAAGCGGCCGTCCTGCTTGTAGCGCGCGCCCGCCCCGCGGCCCTCGGAGTCCTCGCGCGTCAGGTGCCAGTCCTTGAGGTAGTGGTCGCTGAACTCCGGGTGGTTCGCGACGTCCGCCAGGTAGGCGAAGACCTCCTCGCGCGGGCGGTCGATCGTGATGTCCAGCGTGACGGTGTCCACGGGGCCCGGAAGCCTAGTGGAACGCCCCCCGGTCAGGCTGCGCTGCGGCGCGCCTGGACGCGCACCGCGCGCTCGTGCTCGGGCGCGTGCATCAGCTCGGTCCGCAGCGGCGCCGCGCGCCGCAGCGGGCGGCAGAGATCGCAGACCAGCCGCTCGCCGGAGACGGTCGCGTACACGTGCACCGCCTCGCCCGTGAGCGGGGTCCGGTCGCAGTGCACGCAGCGGTCGCGATGCGCCTCGTGCTCGCCCAGGCTCCGGCGCAGGAGCACGTCCTCCAGCTGGGGGCGCGAGCGGGCGTTGGACCGGCGGAGCGTGAGCGTCGGCATGGTTTGCACTGCTTCGACGCCGGGCACCAGAGGCCTTCCCCGACTGGACCGGGTGCCGGCCCCATTGACCGTTTCCGTAGAATCCCCGATGGAGGGAAGGGTCGCACCACCGGCACGCGCCACCCGTGCCAAAGGAGAGACGTACATGGACCGACGCTTGCCAGCCGAAATCGAGGCGACGGGCACCTTGCCGGTCGCCGGCGAGGGCACCGTTCCTCTCACGTCCGCCACGGAGCCGGTCGCCCCTGCGCGCCCGGACTGGCTCGACGAGGCCCGCGCGGCCCTGGAAGCGCCCGGGAAGTACCTCGCGTACGAGGACGGGAGCCGCCGCGTCGTGATCGCGGTCGCGCGCGAGTGGACCCGGATCGGCCGCTCGCTGGCCGCCGACGTCCGCTTCGACGACGCCACCGTCTCGCGCCGTCATGCCCTGGTCGTCGCCCAGCCGGACGGGGTACGCGTGCTCGACGACCGCTCGCTCAACGGCGTCTACGTCAACGGCCGGCGGGTCGAGTGGTCGCCGCTGACCGACGGCGACGAGATCGTCGTCGGGCGCCACACGATCCACTTCATGGACACCGGCGTGCCCGGCGCGCCGCTGCCCGAGGCACCGCCCGCCGCGATCGCCGAGTAGGCGCACCGCGCAAGTCCGCGGGCGCCGCCCGGCGCCCGCTAGGCTCGTGGCCCCATGGCCGAGACCATCGCGGTCCTGTCGCTCAAGGGCGGCACGGGCAAGACCACCACGGTCCGCACGCTGGCCGACGTCTTCCGCCGGATCGGGCTCGACGTCCTCTGCGTGGACCTCGATCCGCAGGGCAACCTGTCGGACTACTTCGACGTGCCGGCGGACGCGACCCCGACGGTCGCCGACCTGCTCTCCGGGAACGCCAAGGCCAAGGCGGCGACGCCACGACGGGATCATCCCCGCGACGCCGATCCTGGCCGAGGTGGAGCGCGGGCTGAGCGGGAAGATCGGCCGCGAGCTCGTCCTGCGCAAGGCGCTCAAGGACGCGCGCAAGCAGCACGACCTCATCCTCATCGACTGCCCGCCGGCGCTCGGCCTGCTGACGATCAACGGCCTCGTCGCGGCCGACTGGGCGCTGATCTCCTCCGAGGCGCAGTACTTCGCGCTGCAGGGCGTCAGCGGCGCGCTCGAGGTCGTCGACCAGGCGAAGGACTACTACAACGAGGACCTCGAGTTCCTCGGCGTGCTGATGAACATCGCCGACATGCGCACGGTGCACTCGCGCGAGGCCTACGACGCGCTCAAGGAGCACTTCGGCGACAAGGTCTTCGAGACGGTCATCCGCTCCTCGATCGCCTACGCGGAGTCGGCCGGCTCGGGCCGCTCGATCCTCGACACGCGGCCGGACCTCGGCCGCGACTACCTCGAGCTGGCCGGCGAGGTGCTGGCCCGCACGGGCCTGAGCGGCTGGCGGCGCAAGCTGACGCCGCTGCTCGACGCGGCCTAGCCCGGATCCGCCGATCATCCGTGGATGCCTCGGCGTCGTGGGCGCCGCCAGGGGCGATCGGCCGAGCCTCCTCAGGGTGGGGCCCTTCGGTGCGAGGCCGATCGGTCATGGCGGTGATCCACGGCGGCGAGGCGCCGCGGGAATCGGCGGATTCGGGCTTAAAGCGACACGACGTCGGCGCCGCGGGCTCGAAGGCCACGTGGCGGACGGCGGCCCAGCCCGCGCATTCGTCCTGCAGGCGCTCGACCACCGCGCCCGTCGCCTCGTAGGCGCACCACACGAGCACCGTCGGGCCGGCGCCGCTGATCGTGGCGCCGAGCGCGCCGAGCTCCGGCGCGCGGCGGACCAGCGCCATCGAGCGCGGGTAGAGGTGCTCGCGGCGCGGCTGGTGCAGCCGGTCGGCCAGCCCGCGGGCGACGAGGTCCAGGTCGCCGCGCTGGAGCCCGAGCAGCAGCAGCCCGGCGTGGGCGACGTTGAAGACCGCGTCGGCCATCGGCACCTCGGGCGGCAGCGCGGCGCGCGCCGCGGCGGTCCGCACCGGCTCGTCCGGCACCACCACGACGGCCTCGAGCCCGGCGGGGACGTCGAAGCGCTCGGCGCGGCCGTCCGCGCACAGCACGAAGCCGCCGAGCAGCGCGGCGGCGACGTTGTCCGGGTGCCCCTCGAGCGCGATCGCGTGCCCGAGCACGTCGGCGTCGAGCTCGTACAGCGAGTCCGCGGCGACCAGCCCGGCGACGATCGCGGCGGCGCTCGTGCCCAGGCCGCCCGACAGCGGGACCTCGGAGCGGATCCGGAACTCGATCCCGTCGGCCGGGGCGAGCGTCTCGAACGCCCGCACCGCGAGGTTGCGCCGGTCGGTGGCGATCGGCAGGTCGGTCACGACGCCGAACGTCCCGGTCTCGACCACCTCGAGCTCGACGTGGAGCCCGAGCGCGCAGGCCAGCACGTCGAAGCCGGGCCCGAGGTTGGCCGACGAGGCCGGGACCCGGACGAGCCGCCGCATCAGCCCAGCACGGCGTGCTCGACGGCGGCGAGCTCCGGCTCGCACGGCACGACCGAGCCCGGCGTTGCCGAGCGCGGTCTGCGGGTCCTTGAGCCCGTGCCCGGTCAGCACGCACGCGACGCGCCGCGCGCCCTCGGCCCCGTGCTTGAGCAGCCCGGCGACGCCCGCGGCCGAGGCCGGCTCGCAGAACACGCCCTCGTGCGCGGCCAGGAACCGGTAGGCGTCGAGGATCTCGGCGTCGCTGACCGCCCGGATCGCGCCGTGCGAGGCGGACATCGCGCCCATCGCCTCCTCCCAGCGCGCCGGGTTCCCGATCCGGATCGCGCTGGCGATCGTCTCGGGGTGCTCGACCGGCGCGCCGTGCACGAGCGGCGCCGCGCCCTCGGCCTGCCAGCCGAGCATCCGCGGCCGCACGCCGGCCTCCTCGAAGCCCTTCCAGTACGCGCTGATGTTGCCGGCGTTGCCGACCGGGATGCAGAGCGCGTCGAGCTCGGGCCCGAGGTCGTCGATCAGCTCGAAGGCGGCCGTCTTCTGGCCCTCGAGCCGGAACTCGTTGACCGAGTTGACCAGCGCGATCGGATGGCGCCCGGCCAGCTCGCGCACGAGCGCGAGCGCCTCGTCGAAGTTCCCGCGCAGCGCGACCACGCGGGCGCCGTGCATCAGCGCCTGGGCGAGCTTGCCGGTGGCGATCTTGCCCTCGGGCACGATCACCGCGCCGGTCAGGCCCGCGCGCGCGGCGTAGGCGGCGGCGCTCGCCGCGGTGTTGCCGGTCGAGGCGCAGATCACCGCCTCGGCGCCCTCCCGCACGGCGGCGGAGACCGCGCACGTCATCCCGCGGTCCTTGAACGAGCCGGTCGGGTTCGCGCCCTCGAGCTTGAGCCAGACCTCCGCGCCGACGCGCTCGGAGACCCGCTCGGCGAGCACGAGCGGGGTCGAGCCCTCCTGGAGCGAGACGACCGGGTCGCCGGGCGCGAACGGCAGCCGGTCGCGATAGCGCTCGATCAGCCCGGTCATCTACGTGAACTCCTCCTCGATCACGCGGATCGCGCGCGGGGCGGAGCGGATGAAGTCGAGCCGCCCGATCAGCCGGACCGCGCCGTAGAAGCGCGACTCCAGCAGCGGGTGGAGGACCATGACGAGCGACGCGTTGTCGCCGAGCCCGCGCTGGACGACCGACTTGATCGACGCGCCCTGCATGCCGAGCAGCTCGGCCACCTGGGCGAGCACGCCGGGCCGGTCGTCGACCTCCATGTGCAGGTAGAAGGCGTTCTCGACGTCGTTGACGATCGGCAGCGACTGGGTCGTCTCCGGCGTCGTGGCGGGCGGGATCATCGCGCTGATCACGTCGCCCAGCACCGCCGAGGCGGTCTGCGGGCCGCCGGCGCCCGGGCCGGACATCGTGATCTCCGTGATCGCGTCCGACTCCACGGTGACCGCGTTGAACGGGCCGTTGACCGACGCGAGCGGATGGCCGCCGTAGAGGAACGCGGGATGCACGCGCACGCTGAGCCCGCCGTCCACGCGCTCGGCGGTGCCGATCAGCTTCAGCCCGAGGCCGAGCTGCTGCGCGTAGGCGATGTCGTCCTGGGTGAGGTGCTCGATCCCCTCGTAGCGGACCTGGTCGAGGTGGACCGGCGTGTCGAACGCGAGCCGGGCGAGGATCGCCATCTTCGCCGCGGCGTCGAGCCCGCTGACGTCGGCGGTCGGGTCGGCCTCCGCGTAGCCCAGCTCCTGCGCCCGCGCGAGCGCCTGCTCGTAGCTCATCCCGGCGCGCGCCATCTCGCTGAGGATGAAGTTGGTCGTCCCGTTGACGATCCCGTGGATCCGCTCGACGTGCGCCGCGGCGAGCGACTCCTGGAGCACGCGGATGACCGGCACGACGCCCGCCACCGCCGCCTCGAAGCGCAGCTGGACGCCGTGCTCGCGGGCGCACGCCCACAGCTCCTCCCCGTGCTGGGAGAGCAGCAGCTTGTTGGCGGAGACGACGTGCTTGCCGGCCCGCATCGCCCGCAGCACGTAGTCGCGCGCCGGCTCGACCCCGCCGATCACCTCGACGATCAGGTCCGAGCCGCCGAGGATCTCCTCGAAGTCGCCGCGCGAGCGGGTGAGGACGCCGGTCAGCTCCGGCCGCATGCCGGTGATCGCGGCGACCGCGTCGGCGCGCGCGGCGAGCAGCTCCGCGAAGGCGGAGCCGACCGTCCCGTGGCCGAGGAGGCCGACCCTAAAGGTCGCGGGCACCGAGGTCCTCGTAGGTCTCGCGGCGCACGACCGCATGCGCCTCGCCGCCGGCGCAGAAGACGACCGGCGGGCGCCGGACGCCGTTGTAGTTCGACGCCATCGCGTGCCCGTACGCGCCGGTGACCGGCGTGACCAGGACGTCGCCGGGGTCGACGTCGGGCAGCCGCGTCCGCCGGATCAGGACGTCGCCGGACTCGCAGTGCTTGCCGACCACGGTCGCGGGCTCGCCCGGCGCGCCGAAGCGGTCGGCGACGCTCGCCTCGTAGACCGCGTCGTAGAGCATCGGGCGCGGGTTGTCCGACATCCCGCCGTCGACCGCGACGAGCCGCGCGCCGCCCGGCAGCCGCTTGACCGACTCGACGGTGTAGAGCGTCACGCCCGCGTTGGCGACGAGCGCGCGGCCCGGCTCGAGCACGAGCTCGCGCCCCGGGCCGAGCAGGTCGTGCGCGGCCTCGACGACCGCCGCGACCGCCTCCTCGATCGCCGGCGGGCGGTCCTCCGCGGTGTAGGCGACCGCGAAGCCGCCGCCGAGGCTGTACGCGGCCCGCGGCCCGAGCCCGGCGAGCACCGAGACCGCGGCGCGGTAGGGCGTCGGGTCGTTGAGCTGCGAGCCGAGGTGGAAGTGGAAGCCGCGGACGTCGAGGTGGGCGGGCGGGTCGTCCGCGAGCGCGCGCGCCTCGCGCGGGTCGAGGCCGAACTTCGACTCGGCGTGGCCGGTGAGGATCGCGGCGTGCGTGTCGGCGTCGATCCCGGGCCGGACCCGCACCAGCACGGCCTGGCGGGCGCCCGCCGGCAGCACGCGCGCGAGCTTCGCGACGTCCTCGAGGTTGTCGACGACCACGGTCCCGACGCCGGCGGCGACCGCGGCGGCGAGCTCGTCCTCGCCCTTCGCGTTGCCGTGCAGGTAGAGCCGGGCGGGCTCGAACCCGGCCTTCAGCGCCAGGTGCAGCTCGCCGCCCGAGGCGACGTCGCAGCCCAGCCCCTCCTCCGCGAACACGCGCAGGACCGCGGTGACCGGGCAGGCCTTCGACGCGAAGATCACCTCGCCCGGGCCGTCGTGATGGGCGGCCAGCGCGCCGCGGAACGCCCGCGCCCGCGCGCGCAGGTCGTCCTCCGCCATCACGTAGGCGGGCGTGCCGAAGTCGCGCGCGAGCGCGGCCGCGTCGCAGCCGCCGATCAGCAGCCGCCCGTCCTCGACGGAGGCGGCCTCGGGGTACACGGACGGGCTGGTCACGGCCATGATCGGTGCGGAAGCATGACGCACCGGCGGCGCGGGGCGCTCAGGAGCGCGCGGGCGCGGGCACGCGGCTGCTGCGCAGGTGCAGCAGCCAGGCGCCGCCGCCGAGCATCATCCCCAGCGCGACCAGCTGCGGCACGGTGAGCCCGGCGACGACGCGGTCGTTGCGGCGCAGGAACTCGACCAGGAAGCGCTCGGCGCCCGCGAGCACGAGGTACAGCGCGAACAGCCCGCCCGGGCGCACGCGGTCGCGTACGTGCCACAGGAACCAGGCGACGCCGCCCATCGCGAGCGTCTCGTAGACCGGGGTGGGATGGACCGTCTCGGTGGTCGGCACGGTGCCGTCGGGATAGGCCATCGCCCACGGGCCGTCCCAGGGCTTGCCGTAGTCGCCGTCGCCGGCGAGCTGGCAGCCGATCCGGCCGATCGCGTACGCGGCCGCGAGCCCCGGCGCGACGGAGTCGACGAGCTTCGCGTCGAGCGTCCCGCGCCACTTCGCCCAGCCGAGCACGGCGATCGCGCCGCCGAGCAGGCCGCCGTAGAAGACGAGCCCGGTGCCGGAGAAGATCGAGCCGACGAGGTCGTCCTTCGCCTCGTCCCAGTTCTCGACGATCGACCACAGCCGCGCGCCGACGATGCCGCCGATCAGGGCGGCGAAGACCATCTCGTAGGCCCAGTCCGGCGGGCGCCCGATCTCCTTCAGCCGCTTGGCGGTGAGCAGCCCGGCCACGACGAAGCCGAGCCCCATCATCAGCCCGAAGCTCTGCAGGGTCAGCGGGCCGAGGTGGATCTCAGGCTGCATGTCCTAGAGGCTAGAGATACCCCATGGGGTCGACCGGATTGCCGCCGATCCGGACCTCGAAGTGGAGGTGCGGGCCGGTCGAGTTGCCGGTGTTGCCGGAGTAGCCGATGACCTGCCCCTGGCTGACGCTCTGGCCGACCGAGACCGCGATCCGCGACTGGTGGCCGTAGCACGTGGAGACGCCGCCGCCGTGGTTGATGCAGGTGTAGTTGCCGTAGCCGCCGGTCCAGCCGGCGATCGCGACGGTGCCGCCGTCGGCGGCGCGGAGCGGGGTGCCCTCCGGGACGGCGATGTCGATGCCGGCGTGGAGCCGGCCCCAGCGGTAGCCGAACGGCGAGGTGAAGGTGCCGTTGACCGGCCAGATGAAGCGGCCCGAGCCCTGCTTGACCGGGCCGGCGGGCTGCACGCTGACGCCGGCGAGCCGCGCGGCGATCTTGGCCTGCTCCTTCTCGAGCGAGGCGAGGTGGGTCTCGAGCTCGTGGCGGTCCGAGCGGACGGAGACGAGCGACTGGCGCTTGTCCGAGCGCACCGACTCGAGCCCGTCCTGGCGGGTGACGAGCCCGTCCTTGATCTCGCGGATCTCGGCGGCGCGCTTCGCGACGATCGCGGTGACCTCGCTCTGGCGCGCCTCGAGGCGGTCGAGCTTCTGCTCGGCCGCGACCGACTCCTCCTTGGCGTCGCGGACGTCGTTGATGATCCGCCCGTCCTGGTCGGAGACGCGCTCCATGAACTCCGCGCGCTCGAGCAGGTCGGCGAAGCCGTCGGACTCGAGGATCACCGAGACGACGTCGGGCTTGTCGGCCTTGTAGAGCGCGACGAGCCGGTCGCTGAGGACCGCCCGCGACTCGGCGAGCTTCGCGCGCAGCTGGGTCAGCCGGATCCGCTCGCGCCGCAGCTCGTCCTGCAGCCCCTGGAGCTCCTCGCGCTTGGCGGCGAGGTCGGTCTCGACCCGCACCTGGCGCGTGGTCAGCGTGTCGATGTCGCCCTGCAGCGCGCCGATCTTCTGCGAGTAGCCCTCGATCGTCGAGGTCAGGACCCCCTCCTGGTCCTTCTTCTGCTGGATCTCGGACTGCTTGCGCTCGATCTTGGTGCCGATCGACTGGCCGTCCGACAGGACGGGCACGAAGAGCCACAGGACGAGCGGGGTCGCGAGAGCGGCCGCGAGCAGGCGCAGGCGGGTCATCCGGCGCGAGATGCTAGGGCGGGGTGCCCCGCTCGCACGCAAGATCCCCTGCCGCTGCGCCGCTGCAAGGAACCCTGCACGTCAGGGCCGCCTAAAACCTCGCTCAACGACACCCGGTCGGTGCCAGAATGATGAGGACCATGGCGCGACCCACCTCATTCGGCAAGGACACCGGGCTCCAGCTCCGGATGACCTTCACGTTCTTCCTGCTCGGCCTCGTCTACGTGGTGCTGATCGTGGCGCTGCTCGCCTCGGGCGCCAACGGGGTGCTGGTGGCGCTGATCGCCGGCGGCCTCGCGATCTTCCAGCTCTTCGGCTCGGACAAGCTCGCGCTGCGGGCGATGGGCGCCCGCGAGGTGACGCCGGCGGAGGCGCCGGAGCTGCACGCGATGATCGACCGGCTGTGCGTCCAGGCCGACCTGCCGAAGCCGAAGGTGGCCGTCGCCGACACGCGGATGCCGAACGCGTTCGCGCTCGGCCGCACGCCGAAGAAGGCGACGGTCTGCGCGACCACCGGGATCATGGAGCTGCTCTCCCCCGCCGAGCTCGAGGGCGTCATGGCGCACGAGCTCACGCACGTCGCCAACCGCGACGTGATGGTGATGACGCTCGCCTCCTTCTTCGCGACGATCGCCGCCTACGTCGTCCAGTTCGGCTTCCTGTTCGGCGGCGGCCACGGCGACGACGACGACAACCCGAGCGCGATGGTCCTGTTCCTCGTCTCGATCGCCGTCTACGTCATCTCGTTCTTCCTGATGCAGGCGCTGTCGCGCTACCGCGAGTACGCGGCCGACCGCGGCGCGGCGCTGATCACGGGGCGCCCGAGCGCGCTCGCCTCGGCGCTGACGCGGATCTCGAGCGGCATGGACCGGATCCCGCAGAAGGACCTCCGCGCCCAGCAGGAGCTCGCGGCGTTCTACATCTTCCCGCCCGGCGCCGGCAAGGCGCTCGGCAGCCTCTTCTCGACGCATCCGCCGATGGAGAAGCGGATCGCGGCGCTCGAGCGGCTGGAGCGCCAGCTGCAGGGCGTTCCCGCCTGATGGGCCTGTTCGACATCCTCACCGGCAAGCGGAAGGTCAAGCAGCCGGCGGAGAGCCGGCTGTTCGCCATGTCGACGGCGGCGGTGACGCTCGAGATGTCGCTCGAGCTCAAGTCGTCGGGCAAGGCGGCGATCGTCTTCCAGCCGCTCGCGACGGCCGACTTCTCGTCGATCGTCGCGGACATGGAGGAGGTCCTGCGCGGGACCGGCGACGACGCCGGCACCGAGGTCGACCGGACCGACGACAGCTTCGGCTACCGCTGGATGGTCCTGTCCGACGAGGAGTTCGAGGACCTGGTGGTCGGCATCAACGTCGTCTCCCAGGCGCTCCAGGACGGCGGCTACGGCGAGCGCATCCTGTGCGCCGTGTTCGCGTTCCGCGACGCGCACGACAACCCCGTCTACTGGATCTACAACTACAAGCGCGGGTCCTACTACCCGTTCGTCCCCGCGGGCGGGGACCAGCGCCGCGACTCCGAGCGCGAGCTGCGCCTGAAGGCCCAGATCGGCCACGAGCTCCCGGTCGAGCCGGAGCTGGAGCGCTGGTTCCCGCTCTGGGGGATCCCGATCTAGGCGACGTGCACGTCGACGCCGGCGGTCCGGTACGCCGCCACGAGGGCGGCGTCGGCGCCGTCGTCGACGACGACCGCGTCGAGCTCGTCGGCCTGGATCATCGAGACCATCGCCGAGCGGCCGAGCTTGGACGCGTCGAGCAGCCCGACGACCCGGTCGGCGGACTCGCGGACCGCGGCGAGCGTGTCGGCGAGCGGGCGCCGGGCGGTCGTGAGCCCGTGCTCGAGGTCGAAGCCCGAGCCGGAGACGAAGGCGCCGTCCACCTTGATCCGGCGGAGGAACTCGACGGTCCAGCCGTCCGCGATCGCGCGCATCCGCAGGTCGACCTCGCCGGGCGCCACGATCACGCGCGCGGTGCCCGCGTCCAGCCCGAGCGCGATCGCGGGCGACGTGGTCACGATCGTGAGGTCCTCGGCGGGCTCCTCCTCGAGCCGGTGCGCGAGCGCGAAGGCGGTCGACGTCGCGTCGAGGAAGATCGTCTCCCCGTCGCGGATCATCCGGCGCGCGTGGGCGGCGATCGCGTCCTTCGCCTCGGGCGCCTCGCGGAGCCGCCGGTCCCACGCGGTGCCCGGCCGCGTGTCGTCGCCCTCCGGCGCCGTCGCGGCGCGCGCGCCGCCGTGGAAGCGCACGACGAGCCCGTCCCGCGACAGCTGCTCGAGATCGCGGTGGACGGTGATCGCGGAGACGGCGTGCTCGGCTGCGAGCTCCGCGAGCGAGGCGCCGCCCACCTGCTGGATGCGCTCGAGGATCCGCGCGCGGCGGACGCTGGTGGGGACGGGGCGGTCGGGGGACATCGGCATGGGGAGTTAACCGGTCAGCGGGCGAGGGCGTCGCCCGTCTCGGCGTCGAAGAGGTGCGCGCGCGCCAGGTCGACGGCGACGCGGAGCGGCTCGCCGGGCGTGCCGGTGACCGACGGCCGTGCCTTGACCTTGATCAGCGCGCCGCCCAGGTCGACGTCGACCAGCGTGCGGTCGCCCAGCGGCTCGAGCGCGTAGAGCTCGCCGCCGAGCGTCGCCGCCTCGCCTCCGCCGCTCCAGCGAGAGGTCCTCCGCGCGCACGCCGAGCAGCAGCGGGCGCCCGGACTCGCCCTGCGCCCAGGGCGGCCGCGGCAGCGTCCAGCCCTGCTCGCCGACGAGCTCCGGGCCCTCGGGCCGGCAGGGCAGCAGGTTCATCCGCGGGCTGCCGACGAACCCGGCCACCCAGCGGTTGACGGGCCGCTCGTAGATCTCGCGCGGGGCGCCGACCTGCTGCACCGCGCCGGCCCGCAGCACCGCGATCCGGTCGGCCATCGAGAGCGCCTCGACCTGGTCGTTGGTGACGTACAGGAACGTGCGCCCGAGCGATCGGTGGATGCGCGTGAGCTCGGTCCGCATCTCCACGCGCAGCTTCAGGTCCAGGTTGGTGAGCGGCTCGTCCATGAGGAACGCGCGCGGCTCGCGCACGAGCGCGCGCGCGAGGGCGACCCGCTGCATCTCGCCGCCCGACAGCTGGGCCGGCTTGCGCTCGAGCAGCCGTTCGATGTGGAGCAGCTCGGCGACGCGGTCGACCGCGCCGCGGATCTCGTCCGCGGACCGCCGCCGCGCCCGCAGCGGGGAGGCGATGTTCTGGGCGACCGTCTTCTTCGGGTAGAGCGCGTAGCTCTGGAACACCATCGCCAGGTCGCGCGCCGCCGGCGCGGCGCGGGTGGCGTCGAGGCCGTCGAGGTGGACGCTGCCCGCGTCGAGCTTCTCGAGCCCGGCGATGGCCCGCAGCGTCGTCGTCTTCCCCGCGCCCGACGGCCCGAGCACGACGAAGAACGCGCCGTCGGGCACGTCGAGCGAGACCCCGTCGAGCGCCTGCACCTCGCCGAACGCCTTGCGGAGCCCCTCCGCGCGGATCGCGCCCATCAGGCCAGCACCGCCTCGGTGTCGGGGTCGTAGACCGGCGGCGCCGCGCCCGTGTGGCGCACGCCGACCGGGGCGCCGGCCGCGAAGCGCGTCGCGGGCGGCATCCGGACGCGGAGATCGTTGCCGTCGGCCTCCACCACGTAGATCACCTCGTCGCCCAGCGCCTCCTCGGACACGACCCGCGCGGCCACGGAGCCGGCGTCCGGCGCGACGAGCTCGAGCGCCTCGGGCCGGACGCCCGCCACGACCGGGCGGCCGCGCTCGAGCCCCTGCGGCGGCGCCAGCGCGAGCCCGCCCGCCGCGCGCAGCGCGCCGTCGTCGAGCGCGGCGGGCACGAGGTTGATCGGCGGCGAGCCGATGAAGCGCGCGCAGAACAGCGTCGCCGGGCGCTCGTAGACCTCCATCGGCGTCCCGACCTGCTCGAGCCGGCCGCGGTTGAGGATCGCGATCCGCTGCCCGAGCGACATCGCCTCGAGCTGGTCGTGGGTGACGTAGACCATCGTGGTGCCGAGCCGCGCCTGGAGGTGCTTGATCTCCGTGCGCATGTCCGCGCGGATCTCCGCGTCGAGGTTCGTGAGCGGCTCGTCCATCAGGAACGCCTGCGGCTCGCGCACGAGCGCGCGGGCGAGCGCGACCCGCTGCTGCTCGCCGCCCGAGAGCCGGCTCGGCCGCCGGTCGAGCAGGGGCTCGAGCTGGAGGATCCGCGCGGCCTCGAGCACGCGCCGCTCGACCTCGTCGGCGGGCAGCCCCTCGGCGCGCAGCGGGAAGGCGATGTTGTCGCGCGTGCGCAGGTGCGGGTAGAGCGCGTAGAACTGGAACACCATCGCGATGTCGCGCTCGGCGGGCGCCAGGTCGTCGACCCGCGTGTCGCCGAGGTCGATGTGCCCGTCGGTCTGGCGCTCCAGCCCCGCGATCGCCCGGAGCGTCGTCGTCTTGCCGCAGCCCGAGGGGCCGAGCATCACGAACAGCTCGCCGTCGCCGATCGAGAGGTCGAGCGACTCGACCGCGACGGTGCCGTCGGGGAAGCGCTTGTGCAGCGCGCTGATCTCGATGCCCGCCATCAGCGCCGCACCGCCCCGAGCGTCACGCCGGCGACGAGGTGCTTGCGCACCAGGAACGCGAACAGCAGCACCGGGATCGCGAAGACCATGGCCGACGCGGCGACGAGGCCCCAGTCGATCGTGGTCCCGCCGATCAGCCCGGCGATCGCCGGCGGCGCGG
Source organism: uncultured Solirubrobacteraceae bacterium (assembly GCA_963791405.1). GTDB lineage: Bacteria > Actinomycetota > Thermoleophilia > Solirubrobacterales > Solirubrobacteraceae > DASQMT01. Next base: position 85,594 of record CAWBSJ010000003.1, read on the forward strand.
TGCGCGCCGACTCGCTGGAGGTCAGGAAGATCGCGAACACGAACTCGTTCCACGAGAAGATCAGCGCGAACACCGCCGTGGCCGCGATGCCCGGGGATCAGCAGCGGCAGCGTCACGCGCAGGAAGGCCTCGAGCCGCGAGTAGCCGTCGAGCATCGCCGCGTCCTCGTACTCCGACGGGACCTCGTCGACGAAGCCCTTCATCATCCAGATCGTGAACGAGAGGTTGAACGCGCGCGTAGATCAGGATCAGCCCGAGCTTGGTGTCGAACAGGTTCAGGTCCCGGTACATCAGGAAGATCGGGATGACGACGACGACCGGCGGCATGAAGCGCGTCGAGAGGATGAAGAAGAGCTGGTCCTTCTTGGCCTTCATCTGGAACCGCGAGTAGGCCCACGCCGCGGGGACGCCGAGCGCCGTCGCGAGCACCGTCGAGAGGCCGGCGACGAGCACGGAGTTCTTGAAGTTCGTCGCGAGATCGGAGGCCCCGGAGCCCCCGCGCTGGACGAACACGTCCTTGTAGTGCTCGAAGGTCAGGTCGAACCCGAGGAACTTCGCGGGCACGGCGTAGACGTCGCGGTTCTCCTTCAGCGACGTCTCGAGCATCCACACGACCGGGAAGAGCATCACCACGGCGAGGACCGCGAGCAGCGCGATCTCGATCCACGTGCGCACCGAGCCCCGGCGGCGCGGCGCCCCGCGGCGCGGCGCGGCGCCGCCCTCGCGTCTCCGCCGCGAGGGTCTCGTCGACATGGACCGCCATCAGGCCCCCTTGAGCCGGTCGAGGTAGCGCAGGTAGAGCTGCGCCAGGATGATCACCACGAGCACCATGAGGATCCCGTAGGCCGAGGCGACGCCGGTGTCGAAGCCGAGGAACGCGACCTTGTAGACGTGGAAGGAGAGGGTCTCGGTCGAGACGCCCGGGCCGCCCTGGGTGAGGATGTAGACGAGGTCGAAGAGCCGGAAGGCCTCGATCGCGCGGAACATCACGGCGATCAGCAGCAGCGGCCAGACCAGGGGCAGCGTGATGTGGCGGAAGCGGAACCACTCCGAGGCGCGGTCGATCGACGCGGCCTCGTAGAGGTAGCTCGGCACCGCGGTGAGGCCCGCGAGCGCGATCAGCATGATGAACGGCGTCCACTGCCAGGTGTCGACGATGATCACCGAGAACAGCGCGAGGCGCTGGCTCGTCAGCCACTCGACCTGGCCGAGCCCGATCGTGCCGAGCAGCGAGTTCACGACGCCGAACTGCGTGTCGAGCATGAAGTGCCAGAACAGCCCGACCACGACGGGCGAGAGCATCATCGGGACCAGGAACAACGTGGTCAGGAGCCCGCGCCCGCGGACGCGGCGCGAGATCAGGTACGCGATCGTGAACCCGAGCAGCGGTCTGCAGCCCGACCGCCCCGACGACGTAGATCGCCGTCGTCAGCGCGCGCTCGCGGACCCCCGCCGACGTGAGGATGTCGATGTAGTTGCCGAGCCCGACCCACTCGGCCGGCGCGTCGCGCGTCGCGGAGTAGTTCGTGAACGACAGGTACAGCGCCCACAGGAGCGGGAAGACCGAGAGGAACAGCAGCAGCGCGAGCGCGGGCGAGACGAACAGGCCGGCGAGGCCGCGGTCGCCCAGCCAGCGCAGGCGCCGCGCCGCCGGCGGCGCCACGAGGGGCGCCGCCGGCGGTGATGGAGGAGTCGGGCGCGGCCATCGTCGTGCCGCTACTCGAGCCCGCCGCCCTCGCTCGCGTCGAGCACCTTCTGCTGCTCGGCGGCGATGTCGTCGAGCGCCGACTGCGGGTCCTTGGCCCCGTTCAGCGCGGCGTTGACGTTGGTGTTCTCGATGTTGATGAGCTTCGCGTACTCGGGCACGTTCCACATGTCGCGCAGGCGCGGGACGGACTCCGCGTAGACCTTGTTCCACGGGTTGGCCTCGAGGAACTCGGGCGACGCGAGCGCGTCCTTGCGGGACGGCACGCCGCCGGCCGCGGCCCACTTCTTCTGGATCTCGGGCTGCTCGAACCACTTGATGAAGTTCAGGGCCTCCGCCTGGTCCTCGGCGGGCGCGTACTTCGAGACGTGCATGCCCATGCCGCCGAGCGGCACGACGTCGGCGTCCTGCTTCGGCAGCGCGGCGAAGCCGAGCTTCTTCTCGATCGCCTCGGGCGTCTTGCCGAGCGTGGACTGCTTCGGGTCGACCAGCCCGCCGATCGCGGCGATCCAGTTGAAGCCGACGCACACCTTGCCCTGGGCGATCGCGGCGTTGACCTCGTCGATGAACCAGTTGCCCGAGCCCTTCGGCGCGAGCGGCTTCATCTGGTTGACGAGCACGTCCATCGCCTTGCGGCCCGCGTCGTCGTTGATGACGCCCTCGATCTTCTTGTCGTCCGCGTTCCAGAGCTCGCCGCCGTAGACGCCGTTGACCGTGTTGTAGGTGACCGCGGCGGCGTCGGAGCCGTTGGCCTGGTGGAACGCGAGCCCGCTCATGCCGGGGTTCTCGTCCTGGCACTTCTTGGCCGCGGCGATCATGTCGTCCCAGGTGGCGGGCGGCGTGTCGCCCATCAGGTCCTTGCGCCAGACCATCGTCCACGTGTCGCCGAGCAGCGGGAGGCCGTACATCTTCGCGTCGGGGTCGCGCTGGCCGGTCTCGGCCTGCGGGTACTGCCCGTAGGCGGCGAGCAGGTACGGGTCGTAGGCGTCCGTGTCGATGTTCTCCTTCACGAAGTCCGTGAGGTCGAGGATGTTGCCGTTCGTGACCGCCTCGCCGATGTGCTGCGAGTCGAGGATCGGGATGTCGAAGTCGGTCTTCTGGGCGGCGAACTGCGTGAAGATCGCGTCGTGCCAGTTGGGGTTCGGCACCGTGTTGACCTTGACGGTGACGTTCGGGCGCTCCTTCGTGTACTCCGCGTTCGCGAAGTCCTCGAGCGCCTGCGCCGGCGGCCATTCGAACCACAGGAAGCTGAGCTCGATCGGCTTGGTCGAGAGCTTCGGCACCGCGCCCGGCGCCGTCTCGCCGCCGCCGCTCGCCGCGGCGTCGTCGGCTCCGTCGTCGCCTCCGCACGCGGCGACCGCGGCCGCCATCGCCGCCACGGTCGTGGCGGCGGCCACCTTCCGGCGCCATCCGCTCGTCCCTCGCTGCATCCTCTCCTCCTCACGGCGTTGAAAACCCTTCACAACTACCGCAAGAAACATTACGCTGCTGCGCCGTCGCAATGTCAATTTCTTTTCAGGAGCATTCCCTTGGCGACGACGATCACCCAAACGGACCTGCTCATCGGCGGGACCTGGCGGCCGGCCGCGGACGGCGCGCGGATCGACGTGCTCGACCCCGCCACCGGCGAGCCGATCGCGAGCGTCGCCGACGCGTCGACCGACGAGGCGCGCGCCGCGGTGGACGCCGCCGCGGCGGCGGCGCCCGGCGTGGGCGGCGACGGCCCCGCGCGAGCGGGCGGAGCTGCTGCGCCGCGGCGTTCGAGCTGATGCGCGCCCGCGAGGAGGAGATCGCCGCCACGATCACCGCGGAGATGGGCAAGCCGCTCGCCGAGGCGCGCGGCGAAGCGGCCTACGCGGCCGAGTTCCTGCGCTGGTTCGCCGAGGAGGCGGTCCGCGCCGAGGGCGAGTACGCGATCGCCCCGGGCGGCGCCGCCCGCGTCCTGGTGCTCGCCCCAGCCGGTCGGCATCTCCGTGCTGGTGACGCCGTGGAACTTCCCCGCCGCGATGGCCACCCGCAAGCTCGGGCCGGCGCTGGCGGCCGGGCTGCACCGCGATCGTCAAGCCCGCGACCGAGACGCCGCTCACCACGCTGCTGATCGCCGGCATGCTCGAGGAGGCGGGCGTGCCGCCCGGCGTCGTCGGCGTCCTCACCACCACGCGGCCGCGCGAGGTCGTGGCCACGATGGTCGACGATCCGCGCGTCCGCAAGCTCTCGTTCACCGGCTCCACCGAGGTCGGGCCGCCAGCTCCTGGCGACCGGCGCGCGCAGCGTCGTGAACGTGTCGATGGAGCTCGGCGGCAACGCGCCCTTCCTCGTGCTCGAGGACGCCGACGTCGACGCCGCGGTCGCCGGCGCGCTCGTCGCCAAGCTGCGCAACGGCGGCGAGGCGTGCACGGCGGCGAACCGGTTCCTGGTCCACGAGTCGCTCGCCGAGGCCTTCACCGCGCGGCTGGCCGACGGCGATGGGCGCCGTCCGCATGGCGCCGGGCACGCGACCCGGGCGCGGAGCTCGGGCCGATGATCAACGCGGCCGCGGTGGCCAAGATCGAGGCGCTCGTCGGCGACGCGCGCGGCGCGGCGCCCGCGTGCGCACGGGTGGCGACCGGCCCGCCGGCCCGGGGTGGTTCTACCCGCCGACGGTGCTCGACCGCGTCGCGCCCGGCTCGGACATCCTGCGCGACGAGGTCTTCGGGCCCGTCGCGCCGGTGACGACGTTCGCCGACGAGGCCGAGGCGGTCGCCGCGGCCAACGACACGGAGCACGGGCTGGTCGCCTACGTGTTCTCGCGCGACCTGCGGCGCGCGATGCGCGTGGCGGAGGCGATCGAGACCGGGATGGTCGGGCTCAACCGCGGCGTGGTCTCCGACCCGGCCGCGCCCTTCGGCGGGGTGAAGCAGAGCGGCGTCGGGCGCGAGGGCGGCCACCACGGCCTGCGCGAGTTCCTCGAGCCGAAGTACTTCTCGTTCGATTGATCCCGGCCGCCGCCCGATGATAGATTCCTTTCACACCGACGGAGGAGGAGCAGTGCCACGAGCGATCATGCTCACCGGCGACGCCGCCGAGGAGCTCGACGTGATGTACCCCCTGTACCGGGTCCGCGAGGCGGGGTGGGACTGCGACGTCGCGGCCCTGAGCCGCCGCGACGTCCAGCTCGTCATCCACGACTTCGACCCGAACTCGGACGCCTACACGGAGAAGAACGGGCGCAAGCTGCCCGTCGACCTCGCGTTCTCCGAGGTCGAGGTCGAGCGCTACCAGGCGCTCATCATCCCGGGCGGCCGCGCGCCGGAGTACATCCGCACCGATCCCGACGTCCGCCGCATCACGGAGTGGTTCTTCGCCAAGGACCTGCCGGTGGGGACGATCTGCCACGGGCCGCAGGTGCCCGCCGTCTACGGGCTGCTGCAGGGACGCAGGACCGCCGCGTTCCCGCCGCTGACCGGCGACATGGAGAACGCCGGCGCGACGGTGGTCGACGCGCCGGACGTGGTCGACGGCAACATGGTCTCGTGCCGCGGCTGGCCGGACATGCCGGAGTGGTCGCGCGCCTTCATGGCCGTGCTCGAGCGGGCGGCCGTCGCCCGCCTGACCGCGTGCCGGCCGCCGTCAGCCCGGACCGGCTCGCGGTCGACGTCGGCGGGACGCCAGGTCGCCGTGCACGAGCTCGGGGCCGGCGCCGCCCGTGCTGCTGCTGCACGGTCCGGGCCCGGGACGACGGGCTGGGGCGCCTGGGCGGCGGTCGCCGAGGCGCTCGCCGGGCGCCACCGGGTGATCGTCCCGGACCAGGCGGGCTTCGGCGACACGCCGTTCCCCGGCGGCGCGCCCGCGCCGACGCGTCGCGGCGCGCGGTCTGGGTCGGCCAGGCGCGCGGGCTGATGGCCGCGCTCGGCGCGCCGCGCTACGCGGTGGCCGGGCATCGATGGGCGGCGCGGTGGCGCTCGCGCTCGCGGCGGCCGAGCCGGAGCGCGTGACGCGGGTGGTGGCGGTCGCGTCGATGGGCGCGCCGATGGCGCTGCCGCCGGCGCTCGACGCGCTGTGGGCCGCGCGCCCCGACGGCGACGGCGCGGCGCGGATGCTCGGCCTGCTCTACCACGACCCCGCGCTCGTCACGCCGGCGTCGGCGCGCGCGCGCGACGCGGCCATGCGCGCGGGCGCGGCCGCCTTCGCGCCGCTGTTCCCGGCGCCCCGCGACCGCTGGGTGCGCGACCTCACGCTCGATCCGGACGCGCTGCGCCGCGGTGCGCGCGCCCGTCCTGCTCGTCCACGGCGCGAACGACCGGCTCACGCCGATCGCCGGCGCCGCCCTCCCGCTGCTCGAGCGGCTCCCGGACGTGCGGCTGCACGCGTTCGGGCGCTGCGGCCACGTGCCCGCGGTCGAGCAGCGCGAGGAGTTCGTCCGCGTCCTCGCCGACTTCCTGGAGCCCGATGCCTGAGCTCGCCGTCCTCCGCAGCCCCGACGCCGTCCTGTTCGGGACGGGCATGGCCGCCGCCTGCCGGCGGCGTCGCCGCCCGCCACGGGCGCCGGCGCGTTCGTGGTCACCGACCCGGTGCTGGCGCGACGGCCGGCTTCGACGTCGTGCTCGGCTCGCTGCGCGCGCCGGGCCTCGACGCGGTCGTGTTCGCCGAGGCCGCCGTCGACGTCCCGATGGCCACGATCGACGCCGCGCACGCTGCCGCTCGCGAGGCGCGCCCCGACGTCGTCGTGGCGGTCGGCGGCGGCAGCGCGATCGACCTCGCCAAGGTGACCGCGCTGCTGCTGGCGCACGGCGGGCCGCTCAGCGCCTACTACGGCGAGCACCTCGTGCCGGGCCCGTCGTCCCGCTGATCGCCCTGCCGACCACCGCGGGCACCGGCTCGGAGGTCACGCCGGTCTCGGTGATCGGCGATCCCGAGCTCGGCATGAAGGTCGGGATCTCGAGCCCGTACCTGATCCCGCGCACGGCGATCTGCGACCCGGAGCTGACGCGGACGTGTCCGCCGCTCGGTGACCGCCCACTCCGGCATCGACGCGCTCTCGCACGCGATCGAGGCGTACATGGCGGTCGCGCGGCCGCCCGCGCCGGAGCTGCCGCTCGAGCGGGTGGCGGTCGGCAAGAACGCGCTGTCGGACGTGCTCGCGCTCGCCGCGGTCCGCGAGATCGGCGCCCAGCCTCGATCGCGCGGTCGCGGACGGGGACGACATCGAGGCGCGCGCGGGGATGCTGTTCGGCTCGCTGAACGCCGGGCTGGCGTTCGCGAACTCGGGCGTCTCGGTCGCGCACGCGCTGCAGTTCGCCATCGGCGCCGCCACCGGCACGCCGCACGGCCTGGGCACCGGGATGATGCTGCCGTACGTGATGGCGTTCAACCGGCCCGCGCGCGAGCCGGAGCTCGCGGAGCTCGCCGCCGCGCTGGGCGAGCCGGGCGGCGACGCCGTCGCGATCGTGCACGCGCTCGGTCTGCGGATCGGCCTGCCCGCCCGGCTCGCCGACCTCGAGCTCGCCGAGGAGCGGCTCGAGGCGATCGGCGAGCAGGCGGCGGGCATCCGGCGCCTCGCCGGCAACAACCCGCGCCCGGTCGACGCCGGCGGACTGCACCGCGATCCTCCGCGCCGCGTGGCACGGGGACCCGTCGCGGCTCGCGGAGCCCGCGGCGGCCTGAGCGCGCGCCGGCTCAGTCGTCGCGGCCGAGCTCGCGGGCGCGGCCGGTGAGGTCGCGCACCGCCTTGTCGAGGTGCTCGCGCATGCGGGCGACGGCGGCGGGCGCCGAGCCGGCGAGGATCCCGTCGAGCACCTGCCGGTGCTCCTCGGCCAGGGCGGACGGGGTGTGCCAGGCCGGGCGGAGCTGCGCGATGCAGAGCCGGATCTCGCCCTCGAGCGCCGCGTGGAGGCGCGCGAGGCGCGGCGACCCGACCGCGTCCATGAGCGCCAGGTGGAAGGCCATGTCGGCCTCGACGACGTCGCTCCAGCCGACGTCGTCGCCCAGCGCCTGGAACCGCTCGACGGCGGCCCGTGCCGCCGGGACGTCCTCGCGCCGCCGGCCAGCGTGCGCACGGCGTGCAGCTCGATCGGGCGTGCGGGCGAAGAAGATGTCGCCGACCGCGTCGGGCGTGAGCTCCGGCACCGAGGCCGTGTGGTTCGGCCGGCGCTGCAGCAGGCCTTGGTGGACGAGCAGCTGGAGCGCCTCGCGCACCGTCGGGCGGGCGACGCCGTAGCTGCGCGACGAGCTCGAGCTCGGGCAACCGGGTCCCCGGCGGCGATGTCGCTGCTCAGGATGCGGTCGCGCAGCGCGCGCGCCAGCGCCTCCGTGGCGGACACGGGCTGGAGCTCGAGCGTCATGACGCCGCGGCGAGCGGGGTGCCGAGGGCGAGGCGCGACAGCTCCGCCGCCGGCACGACGCGCATCCCGAGCGCGGCGGCCGCCCGCAGCTCCGCGGGATCGCGCCCGACGTGGACGACGCGGTCCGCAGGCGCATCCGCGCGCGCGAGCGCGGCGCGCAGCGCACCGCGCGCGCCGCGGGCGCACACGACCGCGGCGAACGCTCCGTCCAGCGGGCGCAGCGCGGAGTCGACCAGCGCGTGCTCCGCCGTGGCGACCGCGACGACGGGCGCCTCGAGGCGCTCGAGCAGCGTCCGCACGCCCGCGCGCGTCCGGCACCCCAGCGCGAGCCGCGCGGACGGCGTCGGCGCCCGCGCGGCGCCCAGCGGAACCCGCGCTCGGCGGCGAGCGCGTCGACGGCCGGCGCGACGCCTCCCAGCTCCGCCGCGAGCGCGCGCAGGCGCCGGGCGAGCGCGCGGCCGCGGTCCATCGGGGGTTGCCCGTGACGGCGGGCGATCTCGTAGACCAGCGCCTCCTCCGCGGCGTCGAGATCGACGAGCACGCCCCGGAACGCCATCGTGAACGCGGCGATGCCGCCGTTCCTCGCTCCCATGCGGCGCGACCCTACATTGTCTTACAACTAGACACAAGGATATTGTTGCGCGGATGACCGAATTACCGGACGACTGCGCGAGCTCCTCGGGGACGCCCACGTGGTGCCCGGCGAGCCGCGCTACGAGCGCGACGTCACCGGCCGCTTCGGCGGGCCGGCCGCGATGGTCGCCCGCCCGGGCTCCGCCGGCGAGGTCGCCGGCGTGCTGGCCGCGTGCACCGCGGCCGGGATCGGGGTCGTGCCGCAGGGCGGCAACACCGGGCTCGTCGGCGGCGGCGTCCCGCGCGGCGGCGAGGTCGTGCTCTCGCTGGCGCGGCTGACCGGGATCGGGCCGCTCGATCCCGTCGCCCGCCAGATCACCGCCGGGGCCGGCGTGACGCCCGCGGCGCTGGCCGCGGCGCTGCGCGGATCGGGCCTCGCGCTCGGCGTCGACTTCGGCGCGCGCGACGCGGCGACGCTCGGCGGCATGGTCGCGACCGACGCGGGCGGCGCGCAGGTGCTCCGCCACGGGACGATGCGCGCACGCGTCGCCGGGCTCGAGGCGGTCCTGGCCGACGGCCGCGTGCTGCGCCGGCTCTCGGGGCTGCCGAAGGACAACGCCGGGTACGACCTGCCGCAGCTGCTGGTGGGCTCCGAGGGGACGCTCGCCGTGATCACGGCGGTGCGGCTCGCGCTGGTCGACGAGCCGCGGCGGCTCACCGCGGCGCTGCTCGGCATGCCGTCGATCGGCGCGTCGGTGGAGCTCGTCGCCGGCGCCCGGCGGACGCTCCCGGGCCTCCAGGCGGCCGAGGTCTTCGACGACGCCGCCATGGACCTCGTGATGGAGCACCTCGGGCTGCCGCACCCGCTCGCGGAGCGCCACCCGGTGTACGTGCTGGTCGAGACGGCCGACGACGTCGACGCGCTCGCCGCGGCGCTGGGCGACGCCGGCGACGTGGCCGTCGCCGACGACACGGCGCGGCGGCAGGCGCTGTGGCGCTACCGCGAGGCGCTGAACCCCGCGGTCAACGCGGCCGGCGTCCCGCACAAGCTCGACGTGTCGGTGCCGCTCCCGGCGACGGCGGCGTTCGCGGCGGAGGCCCGCACGGCGATCGAGTCGCTCGGCGGCCGGGCGATCCTGTGGGGCCACCTGGGCGACGGCAACCTGCACGTCAACGTGCTCGGCCTGCCGCCGGACGACGAGCGGGTCGACGAGACCGTGCTCGCGCTCGTCGCCGCGCACGGCGGCTCGATCAGCGCGGAGCACGGCGTCGGCGTGGCCAAGCGGCGCTACCTCGGGCTGACGCGCAGCACCGAGGAGCTGTCCGTGATGGCGGCGGTCAAGCGCGCGCTCGACCCGGGCGCGATCCTCAACCCGGGCGTGCTGCTCTAGTCGGGGATCAGGCCCTCGCCGTTGAACTCGTGGTGGGCCTCCGAGAACGAGAGGTCCGGCGGCGGGATGATCACGTCGGACTCCTCGAGCTCGTCGTCGCCGAGCCGGTGGCCGTCCGTGCGGATCAGCTGGAGCATCTCCTCGAAGACCGCGTGGAAGCGGTCCTCGTCGTCGGCCTCGACGGCCGCCACCGCGTCGTTGTCGAGCGTGTTGAGCCGCTCGGCGTCCTCGTCGGGCAGGCGGTACTGGTCCTCCGTCGCGATCCGGACGATCACGCCTGGCCGCCCTGGCTCTGCTGCGGCTGGTCGGCCGGCGCGCCCTCCTCGAGGGCGGGCGACGGCGCGTCGCCCTGGCCGAGCTCGGCCTTCATCTTGGCGAGGTCGTCGTCGACCTGGCTGCCGGAGGTGAGCTCGGAGAGCTGGCGGTCGATGTCGTCCTGACCCGCGGTGAGCGTCAGGTTGTCGTCGAACGCGCCGGCGGCCTCGAGCTCGTCCATCGCGCTCGCGCGGGCGCGCATGCCCTCGGTCTTGTCGACGGCCCGCTGCATCGCGAGCCCGACGTCGGCCATCTCCTCGCCCACGCCGGTCGCGGCCTCGGAGATCTTGACCTGTGCCTCCGCGGCGGAGTACTGGGCCTTGATGACCTCCTTCTTGGTGCGGAACTGCTCGAGCTTGGTGCGGAGCTTCTGCTCCTTGTCGATCAGGCCCTGCTGCTGCTGCTCGAGCTCGACGACCTGCTGGTCGAGGGTCTGGAGCTCGGTCTGCGCGAACTGCTTGCGCTCGAGCGCGGTGCGCGCGAGGTCCTCACGGCCCTGGGAGAGCGCCTGGCGCGCCTGGGTGTCGAGCTTGACGACCTGCTGCTCGAGCTTCTGCTGCTGGAGCTGCAGGCGCTTCTTCGCGGTGACGACGTCGGCGATGCCCTTCTTGACGTTCTGGAGCAACTCCATCTGCTTCGCATAGGAGTACTCGAGCGTCTCGGACGGATCCTCCGCCTTGTCGAGCATCTTGTTGATCTTCGCCTTGATGACGGTGGACATGCGTCCGCCCAGTCCGGGCACGGCTACCTCCGGGTCGGGGTCTGCATCAAGCGTACCCGGCCGCAGCACTCAGCCGCGGCCGGATGGCGCGAAGATCGGGGCGGGACTAGAAGGACGTCGGGTGACGCTTGACGAAGCCGCGGCCTGAGCGCGGCATCGGGCGCCAGCGCGGGCCGGACTCGAACGCCTTGGCGGCGACCTTCGTCTTCGTCGTGCGCGACATGCCGGCGACGCTCGTGTCGAGCCGGAGGCCGGCGATGACCGCGTAGGCGTGGCCGGGGTTCGTGTAGACGGTGATCCAGCGCGCCCTTGCCCTTCTCGCCCCACTTCATGAACGAGCCGGAGTCGAGCGGGCTGTCCAGCAGGTCGCCGCCGTGGAGGGCGAACGAGACGGTGCCGGAGCAGTCGGCGCCCTTGGCGACGTTGAACTTCAGGTTGTGCCCGCCGCCGTAGCTGTAGGGCAGGTCCTGGAGCGAGTTCGCGGCCCAGATCGCCTGCTTGACCTGCTCGGGCGCGTCGGCCGGAGCGGCCGCGGTGCCGTCGGCGAGCAGCTTCGCCTTGGTGCCGGGCACCTCCTGGCCGGTCCACAGCCCGGGCTGCCAGCATCGGCGGGGGCGGGGGCTCCTCTTCATAGGCGGCGCCGCCCGTGGCGGGCGTCTGCGCATACGCCCCGCTCGGGACGATGACGCACAACAGCACAATGAAGATTGGGGCGACGCCCCGCAAAGACAACGACATAAGCCTCTTTCGTCGGCCTGCGGGGTTAGCTGACGGGCTGGCGCTGAAAGAGCCTGCGCCCCACGACGCTCAGGTCGTGGTTAGCCCCAACAAATTGGTTCCCCCGTCCCCCGGGATCCATCCGGAGGTTCGGCTTGGCCGGGCACTGTACAAGGTCCGACGGCGAACGCAAGCGGCTCGTTTTGTCCAATTTGCGGTTTTTTCTTCAAGCCGGACTTGATTTTGTGCGGAAGCTCGAGGTTGCCGCTAGCGTTCTTGGCCGTGCGCCCCCCGCTCAGAGCGGCGACCCTCGTCGCCGTCATTGCACTCGTGCTTGCAGGCTGCGGCGGCGGAGGCGACTCCTCCGGCGACGCCACCCCGACGCCGGGCGAGGGCGACCAGGCGCCGGCGCTGGGCCAGGGCGGCGGCGACGAGCAGGCCGCGACCGACCTCGGCTTCCCCGCCTTCGCGACCCGCAACACCACCCGGGTCGGCGGCGCCGACGCCGTCGCCGACGCGGCCGCCGTCGCCCAGGCCGTCTATCCGTCGCGCGACGAGGACACCCGCCCCGAGGCGATCGCGCTGGTCGACTCGAGCGACTGGCGCGTCGCGGTCTCGACCGCGCAGCTGATGGCGCCGCCGCTGCGCGCGCCGATGCTGTTCTCCGACGGCGGGTCGCTCCCGCCCGCGACCGAGCAGGCGCTCGGGCGGCTGATCCCGACGGGCGCCAAGCAGGCGGGGAACGCCCAGGTCATCCGCGTCGGCCAGGCGGCCGAGGCGCAGGGCTACCGCGCGACGGCGGTCGAGGGCGCGGACTACGCCGCGCTCGCGCAGGCGATCGACCGGCTGCAGACCGCCGCGGCGGGGAAGCCGAGCGGGGCGGTCGTCGTCGCGTCGGCCGAGCAGCCGGGCTACGCGATGCCCGCCGCGGGCTGGGCGGCGAAGTCCGGCCAGCCGGTGCTGTGGGTGACGCGCGACGCGATCCCGCCGTCGACCCGCGCGGCGATCACCGCGCACAAGCGGCCGCAGATCTACGTGCTCGGGCCCGAGGCGGCGGTCTCGGCGCGGGTCGAGAAGCAGCTCGGCGAGCTCGGCCAGGTCAAGCGCGTGAGCGGCGCGGACCCGGTCGCCAACGCGATCGCCTTCGCCCGCGAGCCCGACCTCTGGAACGTCGTCGACCCCGGCCACGGGCTCGTCTTCCTCAACACGCAGCGGCCGCTCGACGCCGCGGCCGCCGCGCCGCTCTCGGCCTCCGGCACCTACGGCCCGCAGCTGCTGCTCACCGAGGGGAACGCGCTGCCCGCCCCGCTGCAGGACTACCTGCTCGACATCCAGCCCGGCTACGACGAGGACCCGGTCCGCGGCGTCTACAACCACGGCTGGATGATCGGCGACGAGAACGCGATCTCCGTCGACGTCCAGGCGCGGATCGACGCGCTGCTGGAGATCCAGGCGGTGGACCGCGGGAAGGGCTCGTAGACTCCCGCGCCATGGCCGAAGCCGAGCAGCCCAAGCGCCTCCGCCCGGAGCACACCGTCTCGGTCGAGGACGTGCGCCAGCTGATGGGCGCCTCGACCCCGCACTTCGCGCTCCAGCTGCGCAACCGGATCCGCAAGCTGATCGCCCCGCTGCCGCCCGGCGACCCGGCCCGGCTCGAGGGCGAGCGCGAGATCGCGCGGCTCGAGCGGCTCGCGTACACGGGCGAGGTCCGCGGCCAGCAGGAGCAGGACGGCCAGCGGCCGCTGCCGAGCCTCGGCGAGGACGAGCCGTCCCGCTACGCCGAGGGCCCGACCCGCGGCTAGGGCGGCGGGCTGACGTCAGCCGCGCGGGCGGCGGCCGGCGAGCGAGCCGCGCTGCGCGAGCCGGCGGCGCCGGGCGCGGGTGGAGCGCGGGGCGCGCCGGGCGGCGTGCGGCGGCCCGTCGTGCGCGCCGGCGGCGGCGAGCTGCGCGATCAGCACCGCGAGCACGACCTGGCGCGCGAGCTCGGCCTGCGGGCCGCTTCCGTGCTGGGCGCGCATGGCCCAGGCGAGGAACGTGCCGAGATCGCGCCGCATCTGCGCAAAGCGTGCCACACCGGCCGGATCCGCCCGGTCCGCGCGGTACGGTCGGCGACCCATGCACCCCGAGGACCCACCCGCGCGCCGCGCGGCCCGACGGCATCCCCGGCTCGAGCCTCACCGGGCCGTGGCCGGTCGGGCAGTACGCCGACCGGCTGCGCGACCGGCTGCGCGGCATGGCGCGCGTGCAGATCTTCGGCGAGGTGTTCAACCTGCGGGCGGGCCGCGCCCGCGTCTGGTTCGAGCTGCGCGACGCCCGCGGGGCGCTGCCGTGCTCGATGTGGCGCGAGGACTTCGACCGGCTCCCGGCGCCGCTCGCCGACGGCATGCGGGTCGTGGCCGCGGGCGGCTGCGACTTCTACCCGGGCTCGCGCACGGCGTCGCCCGCCTTCTCCTTCACCGTCTCCGACGTGCGCGTCGCCGGCGAGGGCGACCTGCTCGCCCAGCTCGACCAGCTGCGCCGCGCGCTCCACGCCGAGGGCCTGTTCGAGCCGCAGAAGCGGCTCCCGCGCGCCGCGCTCCCGCGCTGCATCGGCGTCGTGACCGGCGAGGGCGGCAAGGCGCGCGACGACGTGCTGGCCGGGCTGCGCCGGCGCGGCTGGGCCGGCCGGGTCGTCTGGGCGTTCGCGCCGGTCCAGGACCGGCGCGCGGCGCCCGCGGTCACCCGCGCGCTGCAGGACCTGGCGGCGTGCGAGGCCGTGGAGGCGATCATCGTCGCCCGCGGCGGCGGGTCGCTCGCCGACCTGTTCGCGTTCTGCGACGAGACGCTGTGCCGGACCGTCGCGCTGCTGCGGGTCCCGGTCATCGCCTCGGTCGGGCACCACACCGACCGGACGCTGATCGACGACGTCGCCGCGGTGTCGTGCTCGACGCCCACCCATGCGGCCGAGGCGGCCGTGCCGGTCGACTGCGTCGCCGCCCGCGCCCAGCTCCACGGGCTCGCGGCCCGGCTGGAGCAGCAGGGCCGGCGGGCGATCGTGGAGCGCGCGCGGACGCTCGCCCGGCTCTCGCGCGCGCCGGCCTCGCACGTCGCCCGCCACCGCACCCGGCTCCACCAGCACCTGCGCGAGCTGCGGGCCAGCGCCCGCCGCGGCCTCGCCGCCGAGCACCGCACGGTGGCGGCCGGCGCGACGGTGCTCGAGCGCCGCACGGCCGCGGCGCGCGCCGGGCTCGCGCGCGGCGCGACGCGGGCGCACGCCGACGCCGCCGCGCTCGACCACGGCCGCGCCGCCGCGCTCGCCCGCCGCGCCGAGACGCTGGAGCGGCTCCGGCTCGCGCTCGCCGCCCACGACCCGCAGCGGACGCTCGAGCGCGGCTACGCCCTCGTCGAGGACGAGCACGGCACGCCGCTCGCGAGCGCCGCCGAGGCCCGCGCGCGCCCGCGCCTGGTGCTGCGGCTCGCCGACGGCACGCTGCCCGTCCGCCCCGATCCGTCGGACCCGGGTCCTAGCCTGTCGGAGCTGCCATGAGCGAGATCACGCTGACCTACGAGACGGCCTGCGCGCGGATCGAGGAGATCATCCGCCGGCTCGACTCCGGCGAGGCCGGCCTGCGCGAGACGCTCGAGCTCTGCCAGGAGGGCCGCAAGCTGGTCGAGTTCTGCGCCGGCGAGCTCGAGGCGGTCGGCCGCGGCCTCGAGGAGCTCAAGCTCGACGAGCTGGTCGCCCGGCTCGAGGCCGGCCGCGCCTGACGGCGCGGGGTCAGTGCCGCCGCGCCGCCGCGGCGAGCAGCAGCTCGATCGCGAACGTGACGCCGCTGAGCAGGAACGCGATCCAGCCCCAGCCCGGCACGGAGAAGCCGCCGACGAGGAACGAGATCGCGAAGGCGATCAGCAGGACGGTCGAGAGCGCGCGCCAGAAGGAGGGCCGCGCGAGCAGGGTCATGCAAGGGGTACGGGGCCGCGCGCCGCGAGACGAGCTAGAGACCGTCGTCGGCCTTGACGAGGCCGGAGCGGAGCGCGAGCAGGGCGACCTCGGCGCGCTGCTCGGGCTGCGGCATGTCCGCCAGGCCGAACGAGCGGCCGAGGTGGTCGAGCTCGGTCGTGACGATCTCGGCCTCGATCCCCGTCGCCTTCGCGATCTCGGCGTCGCTCGCCGGCGTCAGGCCCTCGCCGTCGCCCATCAGCGGCCGGCAGAGCGCGCGCAGGATCCGCTGCTGCTGCTCGGAGAACTTCGGCGCGATCCCGAGCTCGCCCGGCGCGAGCGTCACCCCGAGCCCGCTCGCCCCCGGGTCGCAGAACGCGATCGACGTCTGCCCGATCCGCATCAGGTCGCCGTCCATCAGCCGCCGGCGCCCGTGGATCCGCAGCCCGTTCACGTAGGTCCCGTTCTGCGAGAAGCCGTCGTCGCACAGCGTCCACTCGCCCGCCTTGAACTCGAGCTCGGCGTGCAGCCGCGAGACCTCCGGGTCCCAGCCCAGCGGGACGTCCGCCTCCGAGCGCCGGCCGATCGTCACCGAGCCCGCCGCGTCGTCGAGCCCGACGATCAGCTGCGCGCCCCCGTCGTCGCGCAGCAGCAGGAACGGGTCCCCGCGCTGCTCCGCCTCACGGCGGGCGTCGAGGTCGTCGGGCGTGGCGAGGTCGAGGGCGAGCGGGGTGTCCATCAACGGCGGAGAAGATGTTCAGCAGCGAGACGAAGATGTTCACGACCGAGACGAAGATGCCGGTCGCCAGCCAGACCGCGTCCGCCTCGGTCCCGTGCTTGCGCATGTAGTTGAAGTCGACCACGATCAGCGCCGCCGACAGCAGGTAGATGCCCGCGCTGATCCACGGGCTGACCGAGCCGGCGATCAGCGTGACGACGACCGTGCCGCAGCAGGCGGCGAAGACGACGAGCGACAGCGGCCGCATCCACGGCGCGAGATCCTTCGACATGAAGAACCCGAGCGCGCCCGCGCCCGCGACGGTCGCCGCCGTGCCCGCGAAGGCCTGCGTGAGCGCCGAGGTCTGGACGGTCGCGAAGTAGGCGATCACCGGCCCGAGCCCGAGCCCGATCACCAGCGCGGTCGCGAACAGCCAGAACATCGCGAACGAGCCGACCCGGAACCGCTCGCCGGCGAACGACGAGACCAGCAGCATCCCGAACCCGGCGAAGGAGAGGATCCGCGCGGTGCCGACCGCCAGGTCGCGGCCCAGCCACGTCCCGAGCGCGGCGAACGCCAGCGCGACGGCGACGAGGAACATGACCTGGCCCAGCAGCTTGGTCGCGCTGATCGCGGCGGGCCGCGCCTCCTCGCGATACGACGTTCCGTAGAGCTCGCTCATATCCGGGCGATTCTACGGTTCCGCGCGCGCCGCCTGCAGGGATTCCGGGCGGATCTCCGGGCGCCGGGCGCGCGCGCGCGGCGGGGCGGCCGGGCCGCCCGCGCGCGGACGGAGTCGGGGCGGGACGAGCGCCGCGCGGCGGGGCGGCCGGGCCGCCCCGCCGCGCGAGCGGCTCAGACGCGCTGGATGATCGTGCCGGTGCCGAGGCCGCCGCCGCAGCACATCGTCACCATGCCGGTCTCCTTGTCGGAGCGCTCCAGCTCGTGCAGCAGCGTGGTCAGCAGCCGCGCGCCGGTCGAGCCGAGCGGGTGGCCCAGCGCCATCGCGCCGCCGTTGACGTTGACGCGGTCCATGTCCGGCTTCAGCTCGCGCTTCCAGGCCAGGACGACCGGCGCGAACGCCTCGTTGACCTCGAACAGGTCGATGTCGTCGATCGTCATCTTGTTGCGCTCGAGCAGCTTCCGCGTCGCCGGGATCGGGCCGGTGAGCATGATCACCGGGTCGACGCCGACCGTCGTCTGGTCGACGATCCGCGCGCGCGGGGTGAGCCCCAGCTCCTTCGCCTTGTCGGCCGACATCAGCAGCACCGCGGCGGCGCCGTCGGAGATCTGGGACGAGTTGCCGGCGGTGATCTTGCCGTCGGGCTTGAAGGCCGGCTTGAGCCCGGCGAGCGCCTCGAGGTTCGTGTCGGGCCGGATCCCCTGGTCGGCGACGTGGGTGTCGCCGTTGACCTGGATCGGCACGATCTCGCGCTCGAAGCGGCCCTCCTCGGTCGCGCGCGCCGCGCGCTGGTGCGAGCGGACGGCGAGCTCGTCCATCTCCGCGCGCGGGATCTCCCACTGGTCGGCGATCATCTCGGCCGACAGCCCCTGCGGGACGAGGTCGTAGCGGGCCATGATCTCCGGCGGGTACGGCGTGCCGACGTCGTCGACCCACTTGAAGCCGATCCCCATCGGGATGTGGCCCATGTGCTCGACGCCGCCGCCGATCACGACGTCGTGGACGCCCGCGGCGATCAGCGCGGCGCCGAAGTTGACCGCCTGCTGGGCCGAGCCGCACTGGCGGTCGACCGTCGTCGCGGGCGTCTCGACCGGCAGCCCGGCCTGCAGCCACGCGTTGCGCGTGACGTTGAACATCTGCTCGCCGTACTGCTGGACGCAGCCGCCGATCACGTCCTCGACGGCGCCGGGGTCGATCCCGGCGCGGTCGATCACCTCGGTGAACGTCCGCCCGAGCAGCTCGTTCGGGTGCGTGTCCTTGTAGATGCCCTTCTCGGGATGGCCGCGCCCGACCGGCGTGCGGACGGCTTCGACGATGACGACTTCACGACCGGAATCCATTGCTCGGGGAACCTCCGCATGCTCAAGGTTGGTCTGATTAGTGTAGGCGTTGACTCGTCAGTCAACCGGGAGATCGACACAGTGTCAGAAAGGATCGGCATCGCCGGTGGAGGCGCCATCGCCTCCGGCCTCGCCTGCGTCGCCGCCGAGCACGGCCAGGTCGTGCTCTGGGCGCGCCGCCCCGGCGCCGCGACCGCGAAGGTCGAGCGCCTGATCGAGAAGCGCGGTGGGCTGGGCGCCGGCAACGTATCGGTCTCCGACGACCTCGACTCCCTGCTCGACGCGACGTTCGTGGTCGAGGCCATCGCCGAGGAGCATGACGCCAAGCTGGCGCTGCTGCGCCGGCTCGGCGGCGCGGCGACGAACGGGACGATCCTCGCGACGACGACGTCGGCGCTGTCGGTCAGCGGGCTCGCCGAGGCGACCGGCCGGCCCGGTCGCTTCGTCGGGCTGCACGTCTTCAACCCCGTCGCGAAGATGGACCTGATCGAGCTCGTGTTCCCGGCGGCCGCGGACGCCGAGACGCGCGAGCGCGCCCGCGCGTTGTGCGCGGCGCTCGGGAAGGTCGCCGTCGAGGTCCCCGACACGCCCGGCTTCGTCGTCAACCGGCTGCTGTTCCCGTACCTGTTCGACGCGGTCGCGGTGCTCGACGAGACCGGGCTCGAGCCGCAGGCGGTCGACGACTGCATGCGGATGGGCGCCGGCCACCCGATGGGCCCGCTCGCGCTGCTCGACTACGTCGGGCTCGACGTCGTCGGCCGCGATCGCCCGCTCGATCGGGTGCCCGGTCCCCGCGCGCGTCGAGGCGATGATCGCCGCCGGCGAGCTCGGCAAGAAGGCCGGCCGCGGCTTCTACGCGTACTGACGCGCGGCCGCTGCGGCCGCTCATTGAGAACGGTCGAGGAATGTTTAGGACAGATTGAGGTGACGTTGGGAGCATGCCCATTGCGACGAACGTACCCCTCATCGCAACCCCTCCTCCAGAAACACTAAGGCCGCCGGACTCGCTCCCCTGAGTCCGGCGGCCTTATGTGTTTCTCTCGGTCGATCCTCCCCAGGATCTCCCTCTCTCCTCCTCAACCGCCGAAGCGGTCTCGTCGGTGTGGCGGGCAAGGTAGCGCAGGTTGCACGTTTGTGCAATCCGTCACTCAGGTAGTTTTTCGCTACCGCTGTTAGGCCGCCGCGCGGACGAATCCGAACGCGGTTCTGAACACGGGATCAGTCCGCTGCGGGCGCCGCGGCGGGCGCCGGGCGCTCGCGGATCCGGACCGCCTCGATCCGGTTCTCGCGCACCGACTCGACCCGGATCGAGTAGCCGTTGTGGCGGATCGTGTCGCCGCGCTTGGGCAGCCGCCCCAACTCGCCGAACACGAAGCCGCCGACCGAGTTGTAGGCGTCGGAGTCGACCGGCAGCTCGAGGCCGTAGTCGGCGAGGTCGGCGATCGCCACGTGGCCGCGCACGAACCAGTCGCCGTTGCCGAGCCGCCGCACCGCCCCGCCGAGCGGGTCGGTCTCGTCGTCGATCTCGCCCACGACCTCCTCGATGATGTCCTCGACGGTGACGATGCCGGCCGTCCGGCCGTACTCGTCGATCACGATCGCGAGCGAGGAGCGCTCGCGCTGGAGGTCGGCCAGCAGGTCGTCGAGCGCCTTGGTCTCGGGCACGATCGGCGCCTCGCGCACGAGCCCCTCGATCGTCGCGTCGGTGCCGTCCGTCAGCAGGAGCTGGGCGAGCGCGTTCGCGTGCACGATCCCCTTGACCCGGTCGTGGTTGTCGTCCTCGGTGACGACGAGCCGCGTGTGGCCGGAGGAGACGCAGCGCCGCAGCGCGGTCTCGACGTCCTCGGAGAGGTCGACGGTCACGATCGCGGGGGCGGGCGTCATGATCTGGCGCGCCTCCTGCTCGTGCAGGTGGAACACGCCGGTGAGCATCCCGGCCTCGCCCGCGTCGAGCTTGCCGCCGGTCAGCGACTGCTGGATCAGCACCTTGAGCTCCTCGGGCGTCTCCCCCTCCTCGAGGCCGCCGGCGGTCTTCACGCCGATCAGCCGCAGGATCGCGTTCGAGGCCCAGTTCAGCAGCGCGATGAACGGGTGGAAGATCCGCGTGAAGAGGATCAGCGGGCGCGACACGAGCCGCGCGACGCCCTCCGCCCGCTGGATCGAGTAGATCTTCGGGACCTGCTCGCCGATCGTGATGTGCAGCGCCGTCGAGATCAGGTAGGCGAGCGCGAACGAGATCGATCAGCGAGAGCTCGTGCGAGATGCTCTCGCCGATGAGGTCCTCGAAGATCGAGGCGATCGCCGGCTCGCCGAGGAAGCCGATGCCGAGCGAGGTCAGCGTGATGCCGAGCTGGCACGACGACAGGTAGCGCGACAGGTCGCCGGAGATCTCGAGCGCCTGCGCCGCGCCCTTGCGACCGGCCTTGCGCGTCCTTCTCGAGGTAGCCGCTGCGGGCGCGCACGAACGCGAACTCCGCGGCCACGAAGAAGCCGTTGAGGAGCACCAGCACGAGGACGGCGAGCAGGAAGAGCGCCGTGGTCATGCGGTGCGGCGGCTGCGCCGGGACGGCGCGCCGCTACTTCGGGAGGAGTCGTCGTCGTTCATCGGGGCGACGGAGCGAATGTAGCAAGCGGCAGGGCGAACACCGCAGCGGGCTTACCCGCCGGTGACCCCGTCGATCCGCCGCGCGAGGTCGTGGTCCTTCTCGGTCAGCCCGCCGCTGTCGTGCGTCGTCAGCGTCAGGCGGACCTTGTTCCAGCCGTGGACGAGGATGTCCGGGTGGTGGCCGGCCTCCTCGGCGACGTCCGCCACCTGGTTCACGAACGCGATCGCGCCCGCGAAGTCGTCGAACGCGAAGTCGCGCTCGAGGGCGTCGGGGCGCTGGGACCACTGGCTCATCCGTGCCTCCATACTTGTCGGGTGCGCATCGTCTCTCTCGTGCCGTCGGCCACCGAGCTGCTGTTCGCGCTCGGCGTGGGCGACGACGTCTGCGCCGTCACCCACGAGTGCGACTACCCACCGGAGGCGCTCGAGCCTACCCAGGATCACCCGCGACCTGATCGGCCCCGGGCTGCCGCCGGACGAGATCGACCGCGCCGTGCGCGAGCTGACCGAGCAGGGCCGCTCGATCTACGAGCTCGACGAGCGCATGCTGCAGTCGCTCGCGCCCGACCTGATCGTGACCCAGGCGCTGTGCGCGGTCTGCGCCGTCTCCTACGACGACGTCCGCGCGATCGCCGAGCGGATGGACCCGGCGCCCGCGGTCATCTCGCTCGACCCGACCACGCTCGGCGAGGTGCTGGGCGACGTCCGCACGCTGGCCGGGGCGACCGACGCCAAGGACGCCGCCGTCGACCTGATCGCCGCCGCGGCGGCGCGGATCGACCGCGTGCGGCTCGCGGTGCGCGACGCGCCGCCGGTCTCCGTCGCCGCGCTCGAGTGGCTCGACCCCGTCTTCGTGGCCGGCCACTGGACGCCGCAGCTGATCGAGTACGCCGGCGGGATCGACCTCTTCGGCCTGCCCGGCGAGCACTCGGAGACCCGCACGTGGGAGGAGATCGCGGCCGCGCGGCCGGACGTCGTCGTCTGCATGCCGTGCGGCTACGACGCCGAGCGCGCGCTCCAGGAGGCCGAGACCTACGCCGACGAGCTGGCGGCGCTGGGCGCGCGGCGCGTGGTCGCGGTCGACGCCGTCCGCGTACTTCTCGCGCCCGGGGCCGCGGCTGGTCGACGGGCTCGAGCTGATGGCCCACATCCTGCACCCCGGCCTGGTGCCCGAGGCGCCCGGCGCGGTGCTCGAGCTCCCCCTCTGACGCCGATGATCGTCGACGCCTGGATGCAGCACCCGACCGAGCGGCTGTTCCGCCACCCGATGCTCGCCCCGCTGATGCGCTGGACCGGCCAGGAGCCGCCGCGCGGCGAGATCCCGCTCGGCGTCACGCTCGACGGCGATGGACGCCGGCGGCGTCGACCGCGGGCTGATCAGCGCCTGGACCGGCCCCGAGGGCGACCTGATCTCCAACGACGAGGTCGCCGGCTGGGTCGCGCAGGCGCCCGACCGGCTCGCGGGGCTCGCCGCGGTCGACCTGCGCGACCCGGTCCGCGCGGTGCGCGAGCTGCGGCGCTGCGTCACCGGAGCTCGGCTTCAAGGGGCTGCGGGTCGTCCCGTGGCTGTGGGGCTGGCCGCCGAACGACCGCCGCTACTACCCGCTCTACGCCGAGTGCGTGGAGCTGGGCGTCCCGTTCTGCACCCAGGTCGGCCACACCGGCCCGCTGCGCAGCTCCGAGACCGGCCGCCCGATCCCCTACCTCGACGACGTCGCGCTCGACTTCCCCGACCTGACGATCGTCGGCGGCCACATCGGCTACCCGTGGACCGAGGAGATGGTCGCGCTCGCGCGCAAGTACCCCAACGTGTACATCGACACGTCGGCCTACACCGCGCGGCGCTACCCGCCCGAGCTGGTCCGCTACCTGCGCGCCGACGGCGCCGGCAAGGTCCTGTTCGGCACGAACTGGCCGATGATCGCGCCGCAGCGCGCGCTCGAGCACCTCGGCGACCTGGAGCTCGAGCCGGCGGCGGCCGACGCGTTCCTCGGCGCGAACGCGCGCGCCGTGTTCGGGCTCTAGCCGTCCTGGGCCGCGCGCCAGCGCTTGCGGGCGCGCTCGATCGACTCGAGCGCGTCCTCGCGCGGGTACCAGCCGTCGACCTTGACGACCTTCCACTCGGGCGTCTTGTAGATCGAGAAGAAGTGCGAGATCTCGTCGCGCAGCGACATCGGCAGGTCGTCGAGCCGCTCGATGTGCGACCAGTTCGGGTCGGTGTGCGGGACGCAGAGGATCTTGTTGTCCTCCGCCTTCTGGTCGCGCATCCGGAACAGCGCGACCGGCTTGACCTCGATCAGGCAGCCCGGGAACGTCGGCTCCGAGACGGCGATCATCGCGTCGAGCGGGTCGCCGTCGGCCGCGAGCGTGTCGCGGAAGAAGCCGTAGTCGGTCGGGTAGCCGAGCGAGGAGAACAGCAGCCGGTCGAGCTTGATCGCCCCCAGCTCGGGGTCCCACTCGTACTTGTTCGAGTCCCCTTGGGGATCTCGACGACGGCGACCAGGTCGTCGGGCATGGCGGGCGGGACCCTAGCCCGTGAAGGGCGAGTCGCGCCCGGAGACGGCGATCCCCGCGACGGCGGCGATCAGGCCGACGACCACGCAGGCGACGACCGGGAGCACGATCCCGCCGCGGCGCGTGCCGAGCCGCTCCATCGCGAAGGCGCAGACCACGCCGCCGATCAGGCCGCCGATGTGGCCGCCCACCGAGACGTTCGGGATGATGAAGCCGAGCACCAGGTTGAACAGGATCAGCGGGCCGATCCCCGACCGCATCGGGTCGATCCCGCGCTCGCGCTGGAGCACGAACGCCGCGCCGAGCAGCCCGAACACCGCGCCGGACGCGCCGACCGTGACCGCGTTGGGCGACAGCGCGAGCGCGCCGGCCGAGCCGGCGAGCAGCGAGGCGAAGTACAGCGCCCCGAAGCGGGCGTGCCCGAGCGCCGGCTCGATCATCGTGCCGACCCAGTAGAGGATGTACATGTTGAAGCCGATGTGGAGGATCCCCGAGTGCAGGAAGCCCGAGGTGATCAGCCGCCAGTAGTCGTGGCCGATGTCGATCGCCGGGCCCCAGAGCGCGAAGTCGTTGAACACGCGCGAGCCGCCGCTCCCGCCGCCGGTCAGGAGGCCCCCGCCCCCGCCCGACCCGAGGAACATCAGCACGTTGATCGCGATCAGCACGTAGGTGACGATCGGGTCGACGTGCAGCGAGCGCATCGTCTGCACGCGCTGGGTCTGGCCGGCGCACTCCGGGCAGCGCATCCCGACCGGCGTCGCGGTCATGCAGTCCGGGCAGATCGGCTTGCCGCAGTTCGAGCAGGAGACGCCCGTCTCGCGGCCGGGGTGGCGGTAGCAGGTGGCCATCAGGGCGGCGAACCTAGCAGCCGGATCTGTGCGTCAGATCAACTGGTCGGCGCGTTGATGACCGGCGTGGTCGTCGGCGCCGGGGAGCCGCCGGGCGGCTCGGCCGAGACCAGCACGGACTGGACCCCGTCGAGCGAGCCGGGGACGGCCACGTCGGCCGATCCGTCGGCGCGCGGCGTCCACAGCGCGGTCGTCGGGACCGGCTTCCCGCCCGGCTTGAGCGTCCACACCTGGTAGACGCGGCCCTCGGGCGGCTCCGGCATCCCGGTCGCGACGAGGGTGGCGCCCTGGTCGCCGATCTTCAGGTCGACCTTGGCGCCCTCCGGCGCCTGGGCGGACAGCGTGCGCGTCTCCTCGCCGCCGCCGGCGATCAGCCCGCCGACCACGCCGCCGCCGACCAGCAGCACGAGCGCGCAGGCGAGCGCGACGGCCGGGCGCGACAGCCAGCCGAACCAGCTGCGGCGCTCGCGCGCCGGCTTCGCCTCGCGCCGGGCGGGGCGGCCGACCGGGTCGGCGGAGGCGAGCAGCTCGGCCTCGGCCTCGACGACGGTCATGATCCGGTCCTTGAGCGCGGGCGGCGGCGGGACGAGCGGCACCGAGACCGGCAGCGCGTCGGCGGCCACGCGCAGGCGGTCCACCTCGTCGCGGCACGCCGGGCACTCGGACAGGTGCTCCTCGAAGCCGCCGAGCTCGTCGTCGGGCATCGCGCCGAGCAGGAACGAGCCGACGGAGTCGGCCCAGCGCTCGTGATCGGGTCCGAAGCGGGTCATCCGAGGGTCACCTGCCCCGTGCCGAGCGCGTGGCGCATCTTCTCGAGGCCGAGCCGCATCCGCCCCTTCACGGTGCCGACGGGCATCTCCAGCATGGTGGCGATCTCCGTGTGCGTGAAGCCGCCGAAGTACGCGAGCTCGATCACCCGGCTCTGCTCGGCCGGGAGCTGCTCGAGCGCGCCGCGGAGCGTCGCCGCCTCCTCGTGGCGCGCGGCCTGCGCGTCGGTCCGCTCGCCGGTCTCGAGCTTCTCCTCGAGGCCCTCGTCGCTCGTCCGCCGCTTCTCGTGGACCTGCGAGCGGCGCAGCGCGTCGATCGCGCGGTGGTGCACGATCCCCAGGACCCAGGTGCGGACCGAGCCGCGCGCGCGCTCGTAGCGCGCGCCGGAGCGCCAGAGGCTGACGAACGCCTCCTGCACGACGTCCTCGGCGAGCCCGCGCGAGCCGGCCATCCGGTAGGCGAGCGAGAAGGCCGCCTGGCTGTGGCGCTCGTAGAGCACCTCGAAGGCGCGGGCCTCGCCGCGGCGCATGAACTGCATCAGGTCCTCGTCCGCGAGTGCGCGCAGGTCGTCGGGCATCGTCGGCTCGTTCCTACGCGCCATCGCCCGTCCCCGGATCAGAACACGTCGTCGGCAACGCGCCGGGCTTCGCGCGCGAGATCGCGCACGGTGCGCCCGACGAGGTCGACGGGGGACGCCGCCTCGTGGCGCCGGCGGTGCCGCTTGCGCTGGGTCCGGATCGAGCACGAGCCCGACGGCCGCGCCCGAGCCGATCGCCGCCGCGGCGACCGGCCGCGCGATGCGGCTCCAGTTGCGCGGGTCGCGGAACGTCGAGAGCTCCCACGCCTCGAGCTCCTCGGCGGCCATGTCGACGAGCGAGCCGAGCGTCAGCTCCAGCCGCGCCTCCAGCTCGCGCGGCGGATCGACGGGCGAGAGCGCCCGCTTGAGCTTGAGCTCGAAGTCGGCGAGTTGGTCGCTCATGGCTCAGTCGTACCCTCGTCCTGCTTCACGATCTCCTCGAGCTGCCGGATGGCGCGGTGCAGCAGCACCTTCGTGGCGCCGTCCGTGCGCCCGAGCGCACGCGCGATCTCGCGGTTGTCCATCCCGAGGGCGAAGCGCATGATCAGCGCCTCGCGGCGGTCGTCCGGCAGCTTCTGGACACCAGTCAGGATTCGCTTGAGGTCGTCGCGATCCTCCACCAGCGCCTCGGTGGTGTGCGGCGCGGACAGCGGCCCGGCGTCGTCGATCGGCGTCTGCGGGCGGCGCGAGCGGTCGCGGTAGTAGTTCGCCGCCAGGTTGTGCGCGATCCGGATGAGCCACGGCCGCAGCGGCCGGCCCTCCGACTCGCGCTGGGCGCGCTCGAAGTGGCGGTAGGCCTGCAGGAACGTCTGCTCCGTGAGGTCCTCCGCGTCGTGGTGGTTGCCGACGCGGTAGTACGAGTACGAGTAGACGTCGCGCAGATGCGCGCGGTAGAGCTGCGAGAAGGCCTCGTCGAGCGAGGCCTTGTCGGTCGGTTCCGTCGCGGCCATGCGTCACGGACAAGGCTATTCCCTCAGGCGACCCGCGCGTGCGCGCGACGCGGCGCCGCCGGGCGCTGGGCGGTCAGGGAAGCGACCCAGTCGCGCGGACGGGACGCGCCCGGTCACGACGTCCGCCAGCCCGGCCAGCACCGGGGCCTCGAGCCCGGCGGTGCGGATCTGCTCGGCCAGGAGCGGGACCTGGAGCTCCGTGTCGGCGCCCGTCGAGCGGCCCAGCACCGTGGCGACGAGGTCGCCGGTGCCCGCCAGGCCGGCGAACGTGCCGGGCTCGGCGCCGGCGATCCGCGCGTAGCGCTCGACCTCGGCGAAGACCTTGCCGGCCGCGCTGCCCGCGCGCTGCGGGCCGGCGACGGCGGCGGCCAGCGCGGCGGCGCCCGTGGCGCAGCCGGCGAGCTCGACGCCGGTCACGTCGGCGGTCGCGGTGACGTCGAAGCGCGCGGCCGCGAGCGCGTCGGCGACCTGGCGGCGGAACGCGGGGTCGGCCGCGGCGACCACGTAGGAGCCGCCGGCGTCGGGGTCGGGCGGGCCGGCGAGCACGCCGGTCGCCCATGCGGGCGTGCGCTCGCCGACGTAGGCGGCGGGCAGCGTCCCGAGCGGCGGCACCATCCCGCGCGCCAGCACGAGCACCCCGGCGCGGCTGGGGATCCGGGCGCCGTGCTCGGCGACGGCGGCGGGCAGCCGGTCGGCGGGCGTCGCGAAGCAGACGAGGTCGTGGCGCGACAGCTCGAGCCCCGGCCCGCGATCGACCTCGAGCCCGGCGCGGCCGAGCATCGCGCCGACCGCCGCGGCCCACGGGCCGTCGCCGATCACCGCGGCGCGGCGCAGCGGCGGCAGGCCGCCGAGCCACTCCCACTGCAGCATCACGTTGGGCCAGATCCGGTCGGTGACCGTGGCGGCGAGCTGCGGCGACGCGTGCTCGACGCGCGGGAAGCGCAGCGGGCTGCCGATCCGCACCCGCACCTTGTGCGGCCGGATGAGGATCCCCTTGCGCACCCGCTCGGTGCCGATGATCGCGACCGGCACGACGGGCACGCCGGTCTCGAGCGCGAGCCGGCCGACGCCGCGCTTGGGCCGCCCGAGCGCGCCGGGGCGGATCCGCGTCCCCTCGGCGAACATCAGGACGGAGTCGCCGCGCGCGAGGATCGCCTTGGCGGTCTCGACGAAGTCCGTGTCGCCCTCGCCGCGGTTGACCGGGAAGGCGCCGAGCGCGCTCAGGAACCAGGCCACGATCCGGTAGCGGAAGAGCTCCGACTTCGCGACGTAGTACATCGGGCGACGGGAGATCATCCCGATCACGAACGGGTCGAGGAACGAGCGGTGGTTGGCGCAGAAGATGACCGGCCCGTCCGTCGGCACGTGCTCGCGCCCGATCCGCGACAGGCGGAAGTAGAGGTGGAAGAACGGCTGCAGGACCGCGCGCGACAGCCAGTAGACGATCGGGTTCACGCCACGCACCCGCGCGCGGGTGTGGAAGCCGTCCAGCGCGGCGCGGGAAGCGGGTTCGCCGGTCACGTCGAGGGGTACCCGGCGCGACCCGGCTCGTTACAGTCCGCCGCATGGCGATGGCCACCCGAACCCTGCGCGGCGCGCTCGCCGGCGCGGCCGCCGCGGGCGTCTGGGCGGCCCAGCAGCCGCTCGACCGGCGCGTCTTCGGCGTCCCCTACGACGACACCGAGCTGCTCGGTCGCTGGGTGGTCCCGAAGGGCGCCGGCTGGCAGCCCGCCGGGATCGCGCTCCACCTCGCCAACGGCGCCCTGTTCGGGGCCGCCTACGCGAACGTCGCCCCGTCGCTGCCGGTCGCGCCCGTCCTGCGCGGGCCGCTCGCCGGCCTGGCCGAGCACCTCGTCACCTGGCCCGGGACCGCGGTGCTCCCGCGCGTCCACCCGGCCGACCTGCCGCAGCTCTGGGGCTCGGGCCGCGCGTTCGCGCAGGCGACCTGGCGCCACGTGCTGTTCGGGCTCGTCCTCGGCGAGCTCGAGCGCCGGCTCAACCCGCCGGAGGAGGAGCCGGGCGCGGTCGACGACGACGTCGCCGCCACGAACGGCCACGGCTCGGCCGAGCACCTCGTCGCGCCCGGACCGGCCGCGTCCTGAGCCGGCGCGTCGTCATCACCGGGGCGTCGGGGTTCGCGGGCGCGCACCTGGCCGCCGCCTGCCGCGGCGGCGGGCGACGAGGTCGTCGCGCTCTCGCGCCGCGCCGGGGTCGACCTGCGCGACGCCGCCGCGACGCGCGCCGCGATCGCCGACGCCGCCCCCGCGGTCGTCTTCCACCTCGCCGCGCTGGCCCACGTCGGCCGCTCGTGGGGCGACCCGGCGGCGACGCTGGCCGAGAACGGCGCGATCAACCTGAACGTGCTCGAGGCGGTCCGCGCCGCGGCGCCGGAGGCGATGGTGGTCGCCGTCTCGTCCGGCGAGGTCTACGGCCCGCCGGCGTCGCTGCCGGTCGGCGAGACCGCGCTGCTGCGGCCGCAGAACCCGTACGCGGTCTCGAAGGCCGCGGGCGACCTGCTCGCCGGCTTCTACGCCGACGCGCACGGGCTCCGCGTCGCGCGGCCGCGCGCGTTCAACCACGCCGGGCCGGGGCAGCCGCCGCTCTACGCGCTCGCGTCGTTCGCCCGCCAGGTCGCCGCGGGCCTGGAGGCCGGCGACGCGACCGTGCGCGTCGTCACCGGCAACCCGGACGCCCGCCGCGACTACACCGACGTGCGCGACGTCGTGCGCGCGTACCGGCTGATCGCGGACGCGGGCGTCACCGGCGCGGTCAACGTCTGCTCGGGGCGGACGGCGTCGGCGCGCGAGCTGCTCGCGGGGCTCGGCCGCGTGACCGGCGCCGCGATCGACCACGTCGTCGATCCGGCGCTCGTGCGCGCGCACGAGGTCATGGAGGTGCGCGGGAGCGCCGCGCTGCTGCACGACGCGACCGGCTGGGAGCCCGAGCTCCCGCTCGAGCGGACGCTGGCCGACACCGTCGCCTGGTGGCGCGAGGAGATCCGCGCCGGCCGCGCCGGCGGCGCGCTCCACGAGTGACTCACGGGAACGCCGGATCGTCCGGCCGCAGGTCGAGCGGCCCGCCGTCGGCGCAGCGCGGGTCGCGGTAGCGCGCCGGGCAGGTCGAGGTAGCCGCCCTCGATCTGCGCCCGCGCGAGCGCGGCGCCCTGGGCGGGCGTGGCGCCGAGCTGCGCGGCCGTCCAGGCCATCGTCTGGAGCGAGCGGCACTCGGTCTCGCCCTCGTCGAGCACGCCGCGCAGGTGCCAGGACTCATGGGCGAGCACGTCGACCGCCATCGCGGTCGCGCGCCCGTGGCGGCCGCAGGCGATCCCGGCACGCTCCGTGCAGGCGAGCTCCGCGCCGCGGCGGCCCTCGGCCAGCGCGTCGAGCTCCGCGCACGCCGTCTCGCGCAGCTTCGTCTCGTCGTCCGGCGTGCCGTCGGCGTCGAAGCGGACGCTGCCCTCGACGATGTCCCACCCGAACAGGCGCCCGACCGGGCCGGGGCAGTGGACCGCGACGGGGCGGCCGGCGATCTGCGAGGCGATCGCGCCGAGCCGGCGCTCGTTCGCGCGCGTGTCGTGCCAGGTCGCGCCCCACCACGCGAGCACGGCGAGCAGCGCCGCGGTCGCGCCGGCCTTGACCCAGAGCGGCGTCCTCGCGTGCACGCGCGTCATGGGGCGGGTATCGGCGCCGCCGGGCCGCCCTAGACTCCGGGCTGCGCGTGCCGGAGTAGCTCAGTTGGTAGAGCACTCGCCTTGTAAGCGAGAGCGCAGGGGTTCGAGTCCCCTCTCCGGCTCCTAGCTCACCCTCGACTGGAGGGTGAGATCGCGATCCGGCGCACGCGGTCGGCGGCCGGGCGGTCGAGCACGGTGATCGAGGCGAACGGCGCGGGGTCGCGGAGGTCCTCCAGCGCGCGGCGGTACGCCGCCCACTCGGCCAGCAGGTGCTCGAACAGGCCGTCGGCGATCCGTGGCGCGCCCTGTGCGGCGCGGCCGGCGCGGCAGGTCGGCGGCGTCGGCGTCGAGCAGGACCAGATGGGCGGGCGCGCCGGCGGCGGCGGCCGCCTTCGCCAGCCCGAGCCGGTGCCCCTCGCGCAGCGCGGTCGTGACCGCCACCGCGCCGCCGTCCGCGAGCGCGGCGCCCAGCGCCGCCCGCCACGCCGCGAGCGCCGCGGGCCGGTCGCGGCCGTCGCGCAGGTCGTCGGGGTCGAGGACCGGCAGCCGCCCGCGCGTCGACCGCGCGCGCGGCGAGCGTCGACTTGCCCGCCCCCGGCGGACCGCCGATCGCCACGAGCGCGCCGGCCGGGTAGCGCAGCACGGCGGGGCCGTCGCCGCCGCGCAGCCACGCGACGCCGTCCGGGGCGAGCGCGCGCCGGCGGGCGCGGTCGCCGCGCGGCCCGGTCATGCGCCGCAGCAGCTCGCCGGTCCCGACCTCCTCCGCCCCGAGCGCGACCGCGGCGCGGCGCCCGTGCGGCGGCAGGTCGTAGTGGTCGCGCTGGAACCAGCGCCGCCGCAGCCCGAGCCGCGCCGCGAACGCGTGGAGCTCGTCGAGGTCGCCGTCGGTGGCCATGTGGCACCAGGTCGTGAACGGCAGCGCCACGTCCGGGTACTCGCGCAGCTCGTCGACGAGGATCGCCATCGCGGCGACCAGTGTGGCGGCTCAGCCGGTGCGCGCCAGCAGGTCCAGCACGGCGCCGAGCTGGTGGGCCAGCAGCTGCGCGCGCTCGATCTCGCGCGTGCTCCACGGGATCGCGTGGCGGCGGTAGAGCTCGAGCAGCCCGACGTCCTGCCCGCCGAACACGAGCGGGACGAGCAGCACGGCCTGGAAGCCGGCCTGCTCGAGCACCCCCACCTCGGCGGGGTCGGAGGCCGGGTCGCCGGTCAGGACCTGCCCCGCGGTGCGGGTGCGCAGGACGTAGGCGGTCGACGGGTAGTCCGCGAGCGCGTAGCGCTGGCCGGGCTGCGACCAGCCGTGGCGGCTGATGTCCTCGACGCAGTCCGCGCCGGGCACGACGCGCGAGACCGCAGCGTCGTCGCCGCCGAGCACGGCGGGGATCATCTCCGCCACCGCGCGGATGTCGTCGACGCAGCTCACGCCGGCGAGCAGCGCGATCACGTCGCCGAGCGTCGGCGCGCGCTCCTCGCTCGTCTCGCGCGCGACCCGCAGCCCGAGCCGCAGCTCGGCGGAGGCGGCCGCGGCGGCGCCCGGGCGTGAGCACGGCCCACGGCGCGTCGGGGCGGGCGAGCGCCCAGCCCTGCGCGTAGGTGACGTCGAGCCCCGCCAGCACGGCGAGGTCCTCGAGCGCCTCGACGCCCTCCGCGCAGATCGCCGCCCGCGTGGTCGACGCGAACGAGATCAGCGCCTCGAGCAGCGCGAAGCGGTGCGGGTCGTCGTGGATCCCGTCCACGAGCGAGCGGTCGAGCTTGAGGATGTCGGGCGCGATCCGGATGATCTGCTGGAGCCCGGCGTAGCCGTTGCCCGCGTCGTCGAGCGCGATCCGCGCGCCGCGGGCGCGCAGCCGCTCGATCTCGCGGTCCAGCGACGCGTCGGCCGAGAACAGCTCGTGCTCGGTCAGCTCGATCACGATCCCGCTCAGGTCCGCGGGGAGCGCGGCCAGGACCTCGGGGGACTGCAGCGCGCCGGGGCTGACGTTGAGCGCGAGGAAGGTGCGCTCCGGCCGCCCGCCGGCGCGGAGCGCGGCACGCAGCGCGGCCGCCTCCAGCGCCGCGCCGAGACCGGCGCGGTGGGCCTGTGCGAACCACTGGTCGGGCGGCCGGAACGGTCCGTCGGGCATCCGGGCGAGCGCCTCGTAGCCGGCCACGCGGCCGGTGGCGAGCTCGAGCACGGGCTGGAACACCGGGACGATCGACCCCTCGTGGGCGAGCAGCGCCTCGACCTCGGCGCGCTGGCCGTCGCCGGACAGGTCGCCGGCGAGCCGGCGGTCGTAGCGGCGGCTCTGGTCGCGGCCCGAGCGCTTGGCCCAGTACATCGCGCCGTCCGCCAGCTCGAGCAGCCGGCCGGCCTCGCCCGCGTCGGCGGGGAACGACGCGACGCCGGCCGAGCAGGAGAGCGGGCGGCCGCCGACCTCGACGGTGGCGATCGCGGCGCGGGCGCGCTCGGCGGCCTCGCCGGCGTGGTCGCCGTCGACGCCCGGGAGGATCAGCGCGAACTCCTCGCCGCCGAGCCGGGCGACGACGTCGTCCTCGCGCACGATCGAGCGCAGGCGGTCCGCCGCCGCGACGAGCACCTTGTCGCCCTCGGCGTGGCCGTAGGCGTCGTTGACGGTCTTGAAGTGGTCGAGATCGACGACGACCACGCTGAGCGGCCGGTCCGCCGCCGTCGCGCGCGCGACCTCCTCCCCCAGCCGCTCGTGGCAGGCGCGGTGGTTGAGCAGCCCGGTCAGGCCGTCGGAGCGCGCCTGCTCGCGCAGCGTCTCGCGCCGCCGCGCGGAGTCGAAGGCGAGCGCGGCCATCGTCGCGAACTGCTCGACCTGCTCGACCTCGGCGTCGGTGAACGCCCGGCCGACGCCGAGCCGGTAGACGTTGAGCGCCGCGACGACGCGGTCGCCGACGATCAGCGGCACGGACACGAGCGACTCCGGCTCGAGCTCGGTCCCCTCGACGACGGCGACGATCGGGTCGTGGTCGGCGCGCTCGACGTTGCGCGTGCGGCGGTTGGCGACCACCCAGCCGGTGACGCCCTCGCCGATCGGGAACGCGTCCGCCATCACCTCGTCCGCGTAGGCGCCGAGCGCGAACACCGGGCGCAGCATCCCCGCGGCGCGGTCGACCTCGTAGAGCGTGATCTCGTCGAAGTCCAGCAGCACGCCCAGGTGGTGCGCGATGCGCCCGAGCGTGTCGGAGAGCGAATCCGCGGCGAGGATCCCCGCGGCGGCGTTCACGAGTGCCTCCAGCGCGGAGGTGTCGGCATGCCGGGACCCCGTGGATACGGCCATCGGAGTGCATATCGTCCGCGCGGGACCGCGGCTTGAACCTTCTACCCTGGCCGCGCATGCGACGTCTGCCGATCCTCCTCGCCTGCTGCCTCCTCGCCGTCGGTGCCGCCGCGTGCGGCGACGACTCGGACGAGCAGAGCGCGGCCCCGGCGGCGACCGCCACGCCCGCCGCGACGACCGCCGCGGACCTCGCGAAGGACGTCGACACCGACCTGACCGCCAAGCCGGCGATCGGGACGCCGTCGGGCGACCCGCCGGCCCAGCTCGAGAGCGTCGACATCGTCGAGGGCAAGGGCAAGGCGGCGAAGAAGGGCGACGTCGTCGACGTGCAGTACGTCGGCAACTCGTGGTCGACCGGGCAGCAGTTCGACGCGTCGTGGGACCGCGGCACGCAGCCGTTCACGTTCCCGCTCGGCGCCGGCCAGGTCATCCCGGGCTGGGACGAGGGCGTCGCGGGGATGAAGAAGGGCGGCCGCCGGCTGCTCGTCATCCCGCCGGACCTCGCCTACGGCGACCAGAGCCCGAGCCCGGAGATCGGTCCCGGCGAGACGCTCGTCTTCGTCGTCGACCTGAAGGGGATCCACTAGGCCGATGGACGG
The DNA here is from genome assembly GCA_963791405.1 of uncultured Solirubrobacteraceae bacterium. Taxonomy (GTDB): domain Bacteria; phylum Actinomycetota; class Thermoleophilia; order Solirubrobacterales; family Solirubrobacteraceae; genus DASQMT01. The sequence goes on from CAWBSJ010000003.1 coordinate 119,807, forward strand.
CGACGGCTGGACTCCCGAGGACGAGGAGGAGTACCGCCGCACGCATCCGCGCCCGCCGACGTCCGCCGACGAGGAGCTGCTCGAGGCCGACACCGCGGCGATCGTCTCGCAGCTCGACGACGACGCGCGCACGAAGCGGATCGAGGAGGAGCTGCGGCAGGGCTTCGCCGCGCTCTCGCACGTCGGGCCGGCCGTCTCGATCTTCGGCTCCGCCCGCACGCCGCGGACCGACGCGATGTACGCGAAGGCGCGCGAGACCGCCGCCGTGCTCGGGCGCGCCGGGTTCTCGATCATCACCGGCGGCGGCCCGGGGATCATGGAGGCCGGCAACCGCGGCGCGCACGAGGCCGGGCGCGACCTCGATCGGGCTCGACATCGAGCTGCCGCACGAGCAGTTCGAGAACCACTACGTCGACATCGGCCTCAGCTTCCACTACTTCTTCGCGCGCAAGGTGATGTTCGTCCGCTACGCGAGCGCGTTCGTGGTCTTCCCGGGCGGGTTCGGCACGCTCGACGAGCTGTTCGAGGCGGCGACGCTGCGCCAGACCGGCAAGATCCGGCACTTCCCGATCGTGCTGTTCGGCTCCGCCTACTGGGAGGGGCTCGTCGGGTGGCTCCGCAACAGCGTCGCGCGGGCCGGCAACATCGTCCCCGCCGACGTCGACACGCTGCTCGTCACCGACAGCGTCAGCGAGGTGCTGCGGATCGTCCAGGCCGCCGAGCACCGACGCCCGCGAGCGGCCGCCTGACCCCCCTGCCAGCGGGGTTGTGGGCGCTTATAGCGTTGCCCGCACGTCGTTGATCGAAGGGGAGTCGCCGTGCCTGGACGTTGCCGTACCGCCCGCCTCGCGACCGCGCTGGCGGTCGGCGGACTCCTCCTGGGCGCGGCCGACGCGGGCGCGGCGCCCGCCGCCGTGAACGCCCGCGCGGCGGACCAGGTCGACGCACTCCAGGACCTCAAGCGCGGCGCGCAGAAGGGTCCCGAGCGCAAGCTCGACAGCCGGCTCGTGATCGCGCAGGCGCAGCGCTCCGGGAAGCTCGCCGCGCTGCCGCGGCTCGACGCCGGCGTGGCGGTCGGCGCGGGCGGGATGACCGACGTCGACATCCGCGGCCGCGTCGGGCCCGCGCTGGTCGCGCGGCTGGAGCGGGCGGGTGCCCGGGTGCGGTACGCGTCCGAGCGCCTGGGCGCCGTGCGCGCCGCGGTGCCGCTCGCGGCGCTGGACCGGATCGCGGCGTGGGCGTCCGTCGACCGGGTCGACGCCGCGGCGCGGGCGATGACCGCGCGGATCGCACCGCCCGCCAAGCCTGAGGGGAAGGAGGCGAAGGCGGCGCGGCTGGACCGCGCGCTCTCGCGTGCGCTGCTCGCGCCGGGCCAGGGCGCGATCGTCTCCGAGGGCGACAAGGCCCACGCGGCCGACGTCGCCCGGGCGCGCACGCGCGTGACCGGGACGGGCGCGAAGCTGTGCGCGCTCTCGGACGGCGTCGACTCGCTCGCCGCCTCCGAGGCGTCCGGCGAGCTGCCGCCGGTCGACGTGCTCCCCGGCGAGGCGGGCGACGGCGACGAGGGCACCGCGATGCTCGAGATCCTCCACGACGTGGCGCCGGGCGCGGCGCTCGGGTTCGCGACCGCGTTCACGAGCGACGCGTCGTTCGCGGACAACATCCGCGCGCTGCGGTTCGACGCCGGCTGCGACGTGATCGTCGACGACGTCCTCTACTACAACGAGACGCCGTTCCAGGACGGGCCGATCGCCCAGTCGGTCGACGCGGTCACCGCCGACGGCGCGCTCTACTTCAGCTCCGCCGGCAACGAGGGCAACGTGATCGACGGGACCTCGGGCAACTACGAGGGCGACTTCGCCGACTCGGGGCGGAGCGTCGGCAAGTTCGCCGGCAGCGCGCACGACTTCGATCCCGGTCCGGGCGTCCAGGTCTTCGAGCCGCTCTCGCGCGAGAGCACCGGCGTGGTGACGACGCTGTTCTGGGCCGACCCGCTCGGCGGCGCGGCGAACGACTACGACCTCTACCTGTTCGACGCGGCGGGCAACGTGCTCGGCGTCTCGCAGGACGTCCAGAACGGCGACGACGACCCGTTCGAGATCCTCCAGACGACGAGCAGCACCACCCAGCGGCTGGCGGTCGTGCGGTTCGCGGGCGCGCCGCGCTACTTCCAGCTGTCCGCGCTGCGCGGCCGGTTCACCGACTCGGCCGACGGGCTCGTGGCGCGCGTGACGCCGGGCATCACGCGCGGGCACTCCGCCGCGCGCGAGGCGTTCAGCACGGCGGCCGCGCCCGCGTCGGTGCCGCTCCCGTTCGACCTCGAGACCGGCGACCCGCCGAACCCGGCCGGGCCGTTCCCGAACCCGTTCACGGCGGCGCAGCTGCCCGAGCGGTTCACGTCCGACGGGCCGCGGCGGGTGTTCTTCGAGGCCGACGGCACGCCGATCACGCCGGGCGACTTCAGCGCCACCGGCGGCGAGCTGCGGCAGAAGCCCGACTTCACCGCCGCGGACGGGGTGCGGACCTCGGTCGACGGCTTCGACCCGTTCTTCGGCACGTCGGCGGCGGCGCCGCACCTCGCCGCGATCGCGGGCCTGATCGTGGCCGGCAACCCCGGCATCGGCAGCGCCGAGGTGCGGGAGGCGTTCGCGGCGGCCGCGCTCGATCTCGTGCCCCGCGGGATCGACCCGCGGACCGGCGCGGGGATCGTGCGCGCCGACCGCGCGCTCGCCTACACCGGCGCGACGCCGCAGCCGCTCGTGACCGCCGGCGACCTCGTCCTGAGCGCCGAGGAGGGCGACGGGGACGGGATCCTCGAGCCGGGCGAGAGCGCCACGCTCGACCTGCCCGTCACGAACGTGGGCGACGGCACCGCGACCGGCGTGAGCGTGGTGCTGACCGACGCCGACCCGCAGACGACGATCGCGCCGCGGTCGCGCGCCTACGGGAGCCTCGCGGCGGGCGCCACCAGGACGCGCCCGTTCCGCGTCACGCTCGCGGGCGGCTACCCGCTCGGGAAGCCGCTGGCGCTGACCGCGCGGGTGACGTTCGCCGGCCGGCTGTCGCCGACGACGGCGACGCTCCGCTACGCGGTCGGCCGGCCCGCCGCGACGCCGACGACGTTCGCCTACGCCGGCCCGGCGGTGCCGATCCCCGACAACAACCCGGCGGGCGCCTCGGTGGCGATCCCGGTGAGCGGGATCGGCTACGCCGCCGATCTCGAGCTCTCGATCGACGGCGCGACGTGCACCACCGACATCGGGGCGACGACGGTCGGGATCGACCACACCTACGTCGGCGATCTCACCGGCACGCTGACGGCGCCGGGCGGCGCGACGGCGACGCTGTTCCAGCGCTCGGGCGCGAGCGGGAACAACCTCTGCCGGGTCGTGTTCGACGACGCCGCCGAGGAGCCGTTCACCAGCGCCGTCTCGTCGGACGCCCCGTTCACCGGGAGCTGGCGGCCGCGGACGCCGCTCGCGGACCTGCTCACCGCGCCGGTCGACGGCGACTGGACGTTCAAGGTCGCCGACGGCGCGGCCGCGGACACGGGCAGCCTCCGCGCGGTCTCGCTCCGGGTGACGGGCTACGTGACCGGCTGAGGCGTCGCAGCGCGCGCGGGCGGTGCGCCCGCGCGCTCTGCGATCCTCCGTCGGGATGGCCACCGGCGTCACCTCCCAGCGGATCGTCGGCCGGACGCTGGAGCTCGCGCAGCTCCAGGCCGCGCTCGCCGACGCGGCCGGCGGCCAGCCGTCGCTCGCGTTCGTGGTCGGCGAGTCGGGCGTCGGGAAGAGCCGGCTCGTCGCGGAGCTCGAGGCGCGCGCGACGGCCGACGGCGCGCGCGTGCTGAGCGGCGAGTGCGTCGAGCTCGGCGAGGGCGAGCTCGCCTACGCGCCGCTCGTCACCGCCCTGCGCCCGCTCGTCCGCGACGCCGACCCGGTGCTCGACGCCCTCCCCGACGACATCCGCGCCGAGCTGGCCACGCTGCTGCCGGGGCTCGTCGCCACGACCCGCGGGCACGAGCGCGGCGCGGGCGACCAGGCGCGGGTGTTCGAGGCGCTGCTCGCGGTGCTCGACGGGCTCGCGCGCGAGACCCCGGTGGTGCTCGTGGTCGAGGACCTGCACTGGGCGGACGCGTCGACGCGCGCGTTCCTGCGCTTCCTCGCCGCCACGCTCTCGACCGAGCCGCTGCTGATCGTCGCCACCTACCGGCCGGACGAGCTGCACCGCCGGCACCCGCTGCGGCCGCTGCTCGCGGAGCTCGAGCGCGTCCGCGCGCTGCGGATCGACCTCGCGGGGCTCAGCCGCGACGAGCTCGCCGAGCAGCTCGGCGACATCCTCGGCGCCGCGCCCGACGCGGCGCTCGTCGAGCGGCTGTACGCGCGCAGCGAGGGCAACCCGCTCTTCACGGAGGAGCTCCTCGCGGCGGGGACCGACGGGCGCGGCTCGCTCCCGCCGAGCCTCGCCGCGGCGCTCGCGCTGCGGATCGACCGGCTCGGCGAGGACGCGCAGGAGGTCGTCCGGGTGCTGTCCGCCGGCGGCGTGCTCGACGACGCGCTGCTCGCCGAGGTGAGCGGGCTCGACCGGCGCGCGCTCCGCGACGGGCTGCGCGAGGCGATGGCGGCGCACATCGTCGTGCTCCACGGCGAGCGCTACACGCTCCGCCACGCGCTCATGGCGGAGGCCGTCCACGACGACCTGCTGCCGGGCGAGCGCGCCGAGCTGCACCGGGCGCTGGCGGCCGCGCTGTCCGGCTCCGAGGGCCCGGAGACCGGCGCCCAGCGCGCCGCGGCGATCGCGCACCACTACCTGGCCGCCGGCGACCAGCCGGCCGCGCTCGCCGCCGCGGTGCGCGCGGGGATGGCGGCGATGGACGTCCAGGCGTTCGGCGAGGGCGCGACGCTGTTCGAGCGCGCGCTGGAGCTGTGGGACCGCGTGCCGGACGCCGCCGCGCTGACCGGCACCGACCAGGTCGACCTGCTCGAGCGCGCCGCGGGCTGCCACGTCTACGCGGACGACCCGGGCCGGGCGGTGACGCTCGCGCGCCGCGCGCTCAAGCTGGTCGATCCGGAGCAGGACCCGCGCCGCGTGGCCTGGATCCACGGCCTGCTGCAGCGCTCGCTGTGGACGCTCCTGCGCCAGGACGAGGCGATGGAGGAGCTCGAGCGGGGGCTCGCGCTGGTCGCCGACGACGAGCCGTCGCCGCAGCGCGCCGGGCTGCTCGCCCGCCACGCGAAGGCGCTCACGCTGCAGTCGCGCTACCACCGCGCCGTGCGCGAGGCGCGCCGCGCCCTGGACGAGCAGGCGGCGCTGACCGACCCGGACGGCTACTTCGTCGACGACATCGGCGCGCTCAACGCGCTCGGCGTCTCCCAGATGGCGATCGGCGCGCTCGACGAGGGCGCCGCCGCGCTGGGCCGGGCGCTCGCGCTCGCGCGCGAGCGCGGGCACCTGCAGGACATCGCCTCCACCTCGGTCAACATGAGCGACGCGCTGCACCTGGCGGGCCGGACGGCCGAGGCGCTCGAGGTCGCCCGCGCCGGCCACGCGGAGCTCGCCTCGCTGCCGACGCGGCAGGGCTGGCTGTCGCTGCTGATCGCGCAGCAGTCGTTCGACTCGGGCGACTGGGAGGCGGCCGACGCCGCGCTCGCCGAGGTCGCGCGGCGGCGGCTGACGGGCGGCAACTGGGAGCTGGAGGTCGCGCTGCGGCGGGCCGAGCTGGCGCTCGCGCGCGACGAGTGCGAGGAGGCGCGGTCGCAGCTCACGCGCGCCGCCGAGGTCGCGGTCGACTCGCGCGAGCCGCAGTACCTGGGCGTGCTCGGCGCGCTGCAGACCGAGCTCGCCGCGCGCTCCGGCGACACCGCCGGCGCCCGCGCCGCGGTCGACGAGGCGCTCGACCGGATCGAGTTCTGCTCCGACGACGCGCTGCGGATGGCGATGGTGAGCACCGCCGGGCTCGCGGCCGAGGCGACCGCGGCGCAGCAGGCGCGCGACGTCGGCGACGTCGCCGCGGCCGACCTCGCCGTGACCCACGCGGACCTGCTGGTCGCGCGGGTGCGGGCGTGCGCCGAGGACGGCGGCGCGCTCGAGCTCGCCTACCTCGCCCACGCCGAGGCCGACCACTGCCGCGCCGTCGGCTCCGACCAGGCGGCGCACTGGGACGCGGCGGCGGCGAGCTGGGCGGCGCTCGACCGGCCCTACCTCGCGGCGATCGCGCGCTGGCGCCAGGCCGAGGCGCTCGTGGCCGAGGGCGACCGCGAGGCGGCGGCCGCGCCGGCGTCGGAGGCGGTCGAGACCGCCGAGCGGCTCGGCGCGGCGTGGCTCGAGGGCGAGGTCGAGAGCCTCGCCGCGCGGGCCCGGCTGCGGCTGGCCGGCGATGCCGCGGCCGGCGCGGAGGCCGCCCGAGGAGGACGAGGACCCGTTCGGGCTCACGCCGCGCGAGCGGCAGGTGCTCGCGCTCGTGGCCGCCGGCGCGACGAACCGCGAGATCGGGCGCCAGCTCTACATGGCCGAGAAGACCGCGAGCGTCCACGTGTCGCGGATCCTCGCCAAGCTCGACGTGCGCTCGCGCACCGAGGCCGCGGGCGTCGCCCACCGGCTCGGGCTCGACGCCACGGTCTGACGGCGACCCGGCTCAGCCGAGCACCGCGGCGGGGGCCGCGGCGCGGCGCGCCGCGGGCTCGCGCGCCGGCGCCGTGAACCCCTTCGCGATCAGGTAGACGGCGAAGGTCAGCTCCCAGATCATCTCCGGGAAGGTCAGCACGAACTGCGGGCCTGACTGGCGCTCGTAGACGCCGAACAGCGCTCCCGTCGCCGCCACGAGGGCGAGCGATCCGCCGACGAGCCCGAGCATCGCGACGCGCTTGGGCAGGAGGCCCGACGTGTACATGAGGTAGCCGAGCAGGAGCCCGTTGCCGAGCGCCGCGCAGAAGCCCGGGCCGAGGAGGAACGTCCAGTCGTGGAAGGCGACGAGCGTCTGGCCGGCGACCGTGAGCGTGCCCGGATCCGCGCCGGCGAGCTGCTCGTGCAGGGTCAGCACCGAGAGCATGCTGACGATCCCGACGACGATGACCGTCGACTCGAGGATCCGGCGTGGCGACGTAGCCGAGCGCGATCCGGTGGCTGTACCGTCTGGCGAGCGGGTACAGCGCGACGGCGGTGCCGATGTTGCAGATCGCGGTCAGGATCTCCAGGAACGCGCCGAGCGTGATCTGCGTGTCGTGGCCGCCGCCGGCGACGGAGCCGGGATCGTCGAGCACCGGACCGTAGAGCAGGTAGCCCGGGATCGAGAAGGCGAAGGTGCCGATGAAGAGCCATCCCACGAGGCGTGCGGTGGTGCGGTCCGATACGGGCATGACGTGCTCCTTCCGAGGCGCTGGTCGATGACCCGGCCGACACTGCCCGCCGCGGAAGGACGGTGGCAAGGGTTGTTGCGGTTTCCGGGAATCAGCCGTTGTCGCGCCGGGCGCGCGGGGCCGCGCGGACGTGCATCCGCTGCCCCTGGCTGCCGTGGACGCTGAGGATCTCGACCGGCGCGTCGGCCGCCGGGCCGAACCAGTGCGGCAGCGCGGTGTCGAACTCGGCGACCTCGCCCGGCCGCATCGTGAGGTCGTGCTCGCCGAGGATCAGCCGCAGCTCGCCGGCGAGCACGTAGAGCCATTCGTAGCCGGCGTGGGTCCGGAGCCTGCGCTCGGGCTCGGGCGGGATGACGACCTTCCAGACGGCGAGGCTGCTCGACCCCTGGGTGAGGGGATAGACGAGCCGGCCGTTGCGCGTCCGGGGCTTGAGGCGGACGCGCGGGTCGCCGACCCGAGGGGCGCCGACGAGCTCGTCGAGCGGCAGGTGGTGGGCCGCGGCCAGCGGCAGCAGGAGCTCGAGGCTGGGCTTGCGCTGCCCGCTCTCCAGCCGCGACAGCGTGCTCTTGGAGATCCCGGTCTCCGCCGCCAGCGCGGTCAGCGTCACGCCGCGTCGCACGCGCAGGCGCCGCAGGCGGGGCCCGACCTCGGCCAGGACGTCCGGGATCGCCGACGAGTCCCCCATCCGACGCGACGCTACCGGCGGTTCCCGGAAACGGCAACGAAGCGTGCGATCCGCGCCGCCGCCGTGCACGCTGGAGGCATGAATACCGAGACTTGTGACGTGGCAATCATCGGAGGAGGGCCGGCCGGGCTGAGCGCCGCCCTCGTGCTCGGCCGGGCGCGGCGCCGGGTCGTCGTCGTCGACGCGGGCGCCCCCCGCAACACCCCCGCCGCCCACATGCAGGGATTCCTCTCGCGCGACGGAACCGCTCCGGCCGCGCTGCTCGAGACCGCGCGGGACGAGGTCCGGCGCTACGGCGTCGAGATCGTGGAGGACCGCGTGGTCGGCGCGACGGCCGGCTTCGCGCTCCGGCTCGCAGGCGGCCGGACCGTCGCGGCCCGCCACGTGCTGCTCGCGACCGGCGCCGCGGACGACCTGCCCGAGCTTCCCGGGGCCCGGGAGCGCTGGGGACGCGATCTCCTGCACTGCCCCTATTGCCACGGCTGGGAGGTCCGCGACCGGCCGATCGGCGTGCTCGGGGCAGCGTCGAGCACGCCCAGCTCCTCCGGCAGTGGTCCGACGACGTGATCCTCTTCCCGCACAGCACCGGCGTCGCGCCCGCCGAGCGCAATGGCGCTCGAAGCCCGCGGCGTCGCGATCGTCGACGGATCCGTCGAGCGCCTCGTCGTCGGCGACGACCGGCTGCGGGCGGTCGAGCTCGGCGGACGGCCGGCGCATCCCGCGCGACGTGCTCTTCATCCGGCCCGCGCTGCGCGCGCACGCCGACGGGCCCGCGGCCGCGCTCGATTGCGAGGTGCTCGACGGGGGACTCGTCCGGGCCGATCCCGACGGGCGCACCAGCGTGCCCGGCGTGTGGGCGGCCGGCAACGCGGCCAACCCGCGCGCGCAGGTGATCACCGCCGCGGGAGAGGGATCCGCGGTCGCGATCGCGATCAACACCGAGCTGGTCCGCGACGACGTCGACTCTCGCCGTCGCGGCGAGCCCGCGCGACGGCCGACGGCCATGACCGAGGCCGCGAACCCCGCCGCCGAGCCGGCACCAGCTCGCGCTGATGATCTGGCTCTGCGTGTTCCCGACGCTGACGGTCCTCAACGTCGCGCTCGGCGACTGGCTCGCACCGCTGGCGCCGGTCGTGCGGACGTTCGTGCTGGCGACGATCGCCGTGCCGATCGTGATCTACGGGCTGATGCCGCACCTGCACCGGGCGCGCGTGCGCCTGCTGTCGCGTGCGGAGGCGGGCCGCTGAATCAGGCGGCGCCGGCTGGGGCCGGCGCGTGGCGAGGAGGACCTCGCGCGCGAGGCTCCGGCGCCCGCGAGCGAGCACGTGAGCATCAACATCGACGCCTGATCCGACGGTAGTGCTCGCGCGATCCGCGCGCAAGCCGCGACGGGTGGCATGACCGAGGACGGTCGCCGCGCGTTCCCCGCCCCGGCGCGGCTCGTCCTGAGGCCATGCGCCGCGAGGAGTTCCGCCTGCTGCGCACTTGACGGCTCGGGCGGACCGGCAGAGGATCGGACGGTGCGACGACACGAGGGCCACGGGCGGGAGGGCGGCGAGCGGCACGTCGCGGCGCGCCGTCCCGACCGGCTGGGCGCCGAGGTGGCGCTCGCCGCCCGGATCGGGAACCGCGCCTACGGTCGGCTGCTGCGCGCCCGGGCCGCGGGCACCGTCCTGGCGCGCCAGTCGGCCGAGGAGTCGTCGGAGACCGGCCCGTGCCGGGTGGACGTCCGCGCGACATCGACGCCGATCGGGTTCTCGCACCTGTTCCTCGTGTACACCAACGAGAACGGCAACGAGTACGGCTACCGCGCCGGCCCGAGCCTGCCCGGCGGCTTCGGCGACATCGAGGGCGACTACGGCTCGTATGGGCCCGAGACGTTCCCCGACTACGACGTCACCGCACCGTCGGTCACCGCGCTGACGGGGAGCGCAGCCTGCGGCAAGGGCGACGAGCTGTCCACGGAGCTCCGCGCGATCACCGACGCGCACATCCCCTACCGGTACTTCGGTCCCAACAGCAACACGGTGGTCAGCCACCTCCTCGCGACATGCGACCTCCCGCGCGTCACGCCGATCGAGGATCCCATCGGCTGGGACGCCGACCTGTTCGAGCGCAACGGCGGCGGGGGCGGCGAGGAGGGCTCCGGGCCCGGGTCCGAAGGCGGCGGAGGCGAGGGCGGCGCGCCCGGCGGCTGACCGGCGGCGATGAGTCGGCCAGACGCGCCGGTCACGCCGCGCCGGCGGGCTCGAGCGCCCTGAGCGCGCGGCGGGCGGCCGCCGGCTCGGCGCCCTCCGCGCAGGCGGCCAGCGCGGCCCGCCACGCGGCGGCGAGCATCGCGCCGAGCGGAGCCGCGTCGAGGTGGTCCTCGAGCAGCGCCGCGACCGGATCGCCCACGCGCTCGGGATGCGGCTCGCCCAGCAGCCGCAGGAAGCCCGCCCGCTCCACGTAGTCGAACGCGACGACCAGCGCGGCGCCGACCGCTCCGGGGCCCCGCGCGGCGGCGAGCGCGCCCTCCATCCGGTCGAGCACCCGGCGCTCGACGTCGGTCCGGATCACGTCGTAGAGCCCGAGCTTGGAGCCGAAGTGGTGATACAGCGGCCCGGTGGTCGTCCCGGCCGTGCGGGCGAGCTCGGCGACCGCGACCCCCTCGTACCCGCGGGCGCCGAACGCGTCCAGGCCGGCCAGCACGAGCCGGCCGCGCGGCGAGTCGTTCGTGGGGATCCAGTCGGGCACCCTTGCATAATCGCAGTCGACTCAGACATAATCGAGTTATGCATCTCGTCTTCTCCTATCTCCCGACGCGCGACCTCGCCGCGTCGCTGCGGCTCTACCGCGACACGCTCGGCTTCGACGAGCTGTGGCGCGAGGGCGACCACACCGTCGGACTCGCCCTCCCCGACACCGACGTCGCGTTGATGATCGACACCGCGGCGCCGCCCGAGTGGGGGCCCGGCCCGATGTTCGGCGTCGACAGCGTCACCGCGTTCCGCGCCGGGCACGACGGCCTCGAGGTGCTCGCCGAGCCGCACGAGATCCCCGGCGGCATGCTGATGGCGCTGCGCGATCCCGGCGGGAACTTCGTCTACGTGCTCGACCAGAGCACCGACGCGGCGGCCGGCTGACGCGGCGACGTCAGGCGGGCAGCGGCTCGCCGAGGATCGCGCGGATGCGCTCCATCCGCTCGGCGGGCAGCGGCCCGTACCCGGCGGCGCCGGCGTTCTCCTCCACCTGGGCGACGGTGCGGAAGCCAGGGAGCGGGAGCGTCGCCGGGCTGCGGCCCCAGATCCAGCCGAGCGCGCCCTGGACGAGCGAGCGGCCGTCGGCGGTGAGCTCGGACCGCACGTCGGCGATCCGCCCGAGCCAGCCGTCCATCGCGTCCGCGTCGAAGAAGTCCCACCACGGCGCGTTGCGGCGGACGTCGTCGGCGGACGGCAGCGCGTCGGGCCGGTAGCGCCCGCCCAGCAGGCCCATCGCCAGCGGCGTGCGGTTGAGGCTCGCCAGCCCGAGCTCCTCCGCCACGCCCAGCGCCTCGAGCTCGCCGCGCAGGACGCTGAGCTCGTGCTGCGCGGCGACCATGTGCGGCCCCTCGGCCATGGCGCGCACGATCTCCGGGTCGGACATGCTCGAGCCGTACCACCGGATCCTGCCCGCCGCGACGAGCTCCTCGAGCGCGTCGACGACCGCGGGGACGTCCTCCGGCCGGCCGATCCCGTCGTGGATCAGGTAGACGTCGATCCGGTCGGTGCCGAGGCGGCGCAGGCTCGCGTCGCACGCGCGGCGCAGATAGGCGGGGCTGACGTCCGAGCCCGCGGCGGTCCGGGTCTGCTCGTCGAACACGTTGCCGACCTTGGTGACGATCACCGCGTCGTCGCGCCGTCCGGCGAGCGCGCGGCCGAGCACGCGCTCGCTGTGGCCGCAGCCGTAGACGTCGGCGGTGTCGAACAGCGTGACGCCGAGGTCGAGCGCGCGCCGGATCGCACGGATCGACTCGTCGTCGTCCACCTCGCCCCAGCCCGCGGGCATGCCGTTGGAGGTCCACGGGCCGCCGATCGCCCAGCAGCCGAGGCCGAGGGCGCTGACCTGGATTCCCGTACGTGTGCCGAGATCGCGTTGGAGCATGCGGACGAGGAAAGCGCGGCGGGCGCTGCGATTCAAATGATGAGATCGGCGGTCCCATCAGCCACGCTTATGCGCGGCGGCGCCACGGCCGGCGGCCCTCCGGTATCACTTGGCCGCGTGGCGACGGCGGCGGTGGCGCTCGAAACCGCGCGGCGCGAGCGGCGCGGGCAGATCTACGTGGCGCTCGCGGCGATCGCGTGGTCGAGCGCGGGCGTGCTCCAGCGCCAGCTCACGGTCGACACCGCGACCCAGGTCCTCGGGCGCGCCGCGTTCGCCGCCGCCGCGCTGCTGGTCTACGTCGCGGTGGTCGAGCGCGGCCACCTGGCGCGCGCGTTCCGGTCGGTCGGCGGCGCGGGCGTCGCCGTGGCGATCTGCGTCGCCATCGCCTCCGGCGGCTTCATCGCCGCGCTCAACTACACGAGCGTCGCGCGCGTGCTGTTCATCCTCGCCGTCGCCCCCGTGCTGGCGGCGCTGCTCGCGCGCGCGACGCTCGGCGAGCCGATCAGCCGGCGCACCGCCCTCTCGATGGCGCTGGCGCTCGCCGGCGTCGCGCTGATGCTCGGCGCGCCGGGCGAGGGCAGCCTCAAGGGCGACGCGCTCGCGTTCGCCACCGCGCTCGCGTTCTCGGTGATGATCGTGATCACCCGCTGGCGGCGCGACGTGTCGATGGCACCGGCCACCTGCCTCTCGCAGGCGATCCTCGTCGTCGTGATGCTCCCGTTCGCCAGCCCCGGCGACATCGGCGGCGGCGACGTCGGCTGGCTCGCGGCGCTCGGGATCGGGCAGATCGGGCTCGGCTTCGTCCTCCTCACCGTCGGCGCGCGGCTGATCCCCGCCGCGCAGGTCGGGCTCATCACGCTGCTCGAGATCGTCCTCGGCCCGATCTGGGTCTGGCTCGCGCTCGACGAGCGCCCGAGCACGCTGACGCTGGTCGGCGGGGCGATCGTCGTCGCCGCGATCGTGCTCCAGGCGCGCGCGACGCCGCCCCCGGCGCCGCACTAGCGCGCTCAGCAGACGACGATCACGTCGAACGCGTGGTCCTTGCCCATCCAGTCGAAGTGGCCGTTGTAGACGCGCGGCTTGAACGACTGGACGCGCACGCTCGCCGGCCCCAGCTGCGGGATGCCGACGTAGCCCGGCGGCGTCTTGCGGGTCACCTGGAGCGTGGTCGGGCCCGGGACCTCCTGCGGCTCCATCGGGAGGTCCAGCTCGCCGTTGTACGTCGGCGTCGCCGTGACCGCGCAGTCGGTGATGTCGCGCGGCCGGCGCGGACCGGTCCCGGTCGCGGCCTCGCTGTCGAACGTGACCCGGTAGGTCGCGAGCTGCTCGCGGACGACGGTGCCGTCGTTGTCGTCGCCGATCGTGTTCCCGAAGCGGTCGACGCGGACGCGCAGGTAGACGTCCTCGAGGTCGTCGGTCGGCACGCTGTGGGACCTGACGTGACGGCCGTCCACCACGTCGGACGCGATCTGGTCGGAGCTCGTGATCAGCGCGCCGGCCGCGACGGCGGTGCCGCCGCCGGCGAGGACGAGCGCGACGATCGCGAGCGCGATCGACGCGGAGGAGCGAGGGAGACGGGGCATGGCTGGACCTTTCGGAGTCGGGACGACTCCCGGCACGACCGGACGACCGCGCCTCCCATTCCCGTGCGGCGCCCGCTAGGCCTGGGCGTCGGAGTGCTGGTCCGTGTCGCCCAGCGGCGCGTCGTCGTCCGAGGGCGCGCCGGGCGGGACGTCGGCCGACCCGCCGCTGCCTCCCTCGGCGCCCGGCTCGTCCTGCTCGTCCTCCGGCTTGTCGCGGCGCGTCGGGTCTTCGTCGTCTCTGGTCATCCGCTCAGTCTTCCCCCGATGCGGCTCCGTCACCCCCGGCCGGCGCTGGAATGCCCGGCCGCGCCGGGGGTCATAGGGCGTGAGCAGCACGTCCATCCGCCGCACGAAGGAGACCCCATGCAGACCGACGTCCGCCGTGCCCGCAGCGCCCGCGTCCTCCTCGCCGCCCCGGCCGCGGCGCTCCTCGCCGCACTGGCCTTCGCCGGTCCTGCCGCCGCGGCGGCCCCGGCGCACGGCGCCTCCGCCTCGCCCTACCTGCCCACGGCCCCGGTCGCCACGTCGCAGGGGATCATCATGCGCGACGGCGGGATCTGCGACCCGATCCGCCACATGGGCTGCTGAATCCGGGCGCGGCACCGCGCGAAGCGGTGCCGTAGCTTGGCCGGCGTGAGCCCGGAGCTCCGCCATCTGCGCTCGTTCATCGTGCTCGCGGAGGAGCTGAGCTTCTCGGCCGCCGCGCAGCGCCTGCACGTCACGCAGCAGTCGCTCAGCCGCACGATCCAGCAGCTCGAGCGCGAGCTCGGCACGACCCTGTTCGCGCGCACGACCCGGTCCGTCCAGCTCACCCCGGCCGGCCGCGAGATGCTGGCCTCCGCCACCCGCGCGACCGCGGCCGCCGACGAGGCGTTCGCGGTCGGGCGGCGCGTCGCGCGGGGGGAGCCGGCGCTGCCGCTGCGGGTGGATCTCTCGTCCGGCGGCCTGGAGACCGGGGCCGCGATCGTCGCCCGGCTGCGCCGGGAGGCGCCCCGCGTCGTGGTCGAGCAGGCGGAGCACGGCGTGCCGCGCGGGTTGCCGCTGCTCGCGCAGGGCGGGCTCGACGTCCTGCTCGGCATCGCCGCGCACGCGCCGGAGGCGATCGCCACCGAGCTCGTCCGGCGCGAGCCGGTCGTGATCGGGATGAGCGCGGCGCATCCGCTGGCCGCGCGCGAGCACGTGCGGATCGCCGAGCTCGCGGACGTCGAGCTGCTGCTGCCCGCGCGCGACGTCGCACCCGAATGGCTCGAGCTCGTGGCCGGCTTCTGCCGCGAGGCGGGCGTCGCGCCGCGGCGCTGGCCGGGCGTGACGCACGGCTCGGTGGCGGCGGCGGAGGTCCTGCGGGAGGGCGTGTGCGTCGTCCCGACCGCCCGCTGGGCCGACCCTCCGGCGGGGCTCGTGTTCCGCCCGCTGATCGAGCCGGTGCCGATCCTGCCCTGGTCGGCCATGTGGGCGCGCGACGCCGAGCGCCGCGGCGAGGTCGCGGCGTTCCTGGACGCCGCACGCGCGACCGGCGCCGAGCGGGGATGGCTCGACAGCCGGGACGTGTAGATCGCGGCGCGATCGGGGTGAGTGCCGGCGCACGCGCCGAGGAACAGACGACGGATGCCGCCTCGTCGCCATCCCCTCGTCCTCCTCGCCGTCTGCACCGCGATCCTCCTCGACGCGCTCGACCTCTCGATCACCCAGGTCGCGCTGCCCGAGATCGGGCGCGCGCTCGACGTGTCCGCCGGCACGCTGGCGTGGATCCCGAACGGCTACGTGCTCTTCTACGGCGGGCTGCTGCTGCTCGGCGGCCGGCTCGCGGACCACTTCGGCCGGCGCCGGATCTTCGTCGCGGGGCTCGCGCTGTTCGGCGCGATGTCGGTGGTGTGCGGGCTCGCGACGTCGGCGCCGATGCTGATCGCGGCACGCGTGGCCCAGGGCGCGGGCGCCGCGCTGACCGTCCCCGCGGCGGTTGCGATCATCGCCTCGACGTTCGCCGAGGGCGCCGAGCGCAACCGGGCGCTCGGGGTCTTCGGCGCGTGCGCGTCCGCCGGCTTCAGCGTCGGGCTCGTCCTCGGCGGGGTCCTCACCGACGCCCTCTCGTGGCGCTGGGTCTTCCTCGTGAAGGTCCCGCTCGTGCTCGTCGCGATCGTCGTCACGCTGCGCGCGGTCGACGGGACGCGGCCGGCCTCGCGCCCCGCCGGATACGACGCGCTCGGGGCGCTGTGCAGCGCCGGCGGCGTCCTGCTCGTGGCGCTCGCGGTCGCGCAGGCGGGCGAGCCGACGCTCGCGCCCGGCCTCGTCGCGGCGGCCGCGATCGCCGGCGCCGGGCTACTGGCCGCGTTCGTGCACGTCGAGCGCCGCACGGCCGCGCCGCTCCTGCCGCCGGACCTGCTCTCCGACCGCACGGTGCGCACCGCCGACCTCGCCTCGCTGACCGTGCTCGCCGCGCCGTTCGGCCTGGCCTACGTCGCCACGCTGTGGATGCAGCAGCTGCTCGGGTACAGCGCGCTCACGACCGGCCTCGCCCTGCTGCCGGGCGCCGCCCTCTCGATCGTCGTGTCGCGCTTCGGCGCGCCGTGGCTGCTGGCCCGGCTCGGGCTGCGGGTCACCGCGACGGGGGCGATGCTGGTCGTCGGCGCGGGGTTCCTCTTCCTCATGGGCATCGCGACGGAGCCGCGCTACCTCACGGTCCTGCTGCCCGCGAGCCTGGTGTGCTTCGGCCTCGGGATGGGCGCCGCGTACCCGGTCTACACGATCGGCTCGGTGACGGGCGTCGACGAGGAGCGCCAGGGCGTCGCGTCCGGCGTCCAGAACACCGCGTTGCAGATCGGCGGCGGGATCGGGCTGGCGCTCGTGAGCTCGGTGGTCGCGGCGGCCGCGGGCGAGCGGCCCGATCCGGACGAGCTGGCGCACGCGCTGCGACTCGGCGCGATCGCGGGGGCCGCGCTGCCGCTCATCGGCGCCGCGGTCACCTGGATCGGGCTCGCCCCGCGCCGCCGGGCGCGGTGACCTGGAAGGCGTCGGCCGCCGGGCACAGAGGCGATGCTCATCGCATCGACTTGAGCACCGCCTTGAAGTCCGCGACCGGCCCGAGGTGCGCGAGCTTGTCGGGGTTGACGACCGATCGAATGCCGGTGATCTCGCCGTCGACGACCTCGAGCGCCACCACGGCGATGAGCCGCTCCTCGGCGTCGCGATAGAGCACGCCCGCGCCGCCGTTGACCTCGGCGGGCCGCATCGACACGCCCGGCGCGCGGGCGGCCAGGCGGAGCCAGTTCGCCAGCGCGTGCGCCACGCGGCTGCGCCCGCGCAGGGTCCGCGCGAGCGCGGGGACCTTGCCGCCGCCGTCGCCGGTCAGCTCCACGTCGTGCGCGAGCAGCGCCTCGAGCCCCGCCAGGTCACCCTGCTCGGCCGCCGCGATGAACCGGCGGGCCAGCTCGTCGCGCTGCTCGCGCGTCGTCCGGAAGCGGGGCCGGCGCTGCTCGACGTGGCGCCGCGCCCGGGTGGCGAGCTGGCGCACGTTGTCCTCGCTCTTGCCGACGATCGCCGCGATCTCGGGATACCCGTAGTCGAACACGTCGCGCAGCAGCAGCACGGCGCGCTGCTCGGGCGAGAGGCTCTCGAGCAGCACCAGCATCGCCACCGACAGCGAGTCGGCCAGCTCCGCCTGGTACGCGGGGTCGTCGTCCCCGCCGGTGATGATCGGCTCCGGCAGCCATTCGCCGACGTAGCGCTCCCGGCGGGCGCGTGCGGAGCGCAGCTCGTTGATCGCCAGCCGGGTGGTCACCGTGGAGACGAACGCGCGCGGCGAGGCGATCCGCTCCCCGGCGTCGAGCGCCCGATGGACCCGCAGCAGCGCCTCCTGCGTCACGTCCTCGGCCTCGGCCACGCGGCCGAGCATCCGGTAGGCGAGCCCGAACGCCAGCGGCCGCAGCTCGTCGAGGAGCTCCTCGCGCTCGGTCATGCCGCCGAGCCCCTGGCGCCAGCTCGGGTGGGCGGGGCGCCACGCCAGCTCGCGCTTGGCCTTGGCGTTGGAGGCGCCGCGCAGCTCGGTCATCAGCACGACGCCGAACTCGCCCGCGAACAGCCGGCCGACGAAGCGCGGCACGCGCATGGGCCGCTTGGCCCCGAGCTGCCCGGCCAGCACCGGCAGCCACTCGGCCACCGCGGCGGGGTCGTCGTCGACGACGTTGTAGATCCCGCGGCCGCCGCGCTCGATCGCCGCCAGCGTCGCGTCCGCGGCGTCGGCGACGTGGATGAACGACCACACGCCGCCACCGTCGCCCACCAGCGGGAACCTGCGCTTCCGGACCAGCTCGTAGGTCTCCTCGCCCGGGGCCATCGAGGTGCCCGGACCGTAGAACCAGCCGTAGCGGAGCGCGATGCCCTCGGTCCACGTCGCGCCGAGCACGGCCTGCTCGAGGTGGCCGATCGCCGCGACGTTCGCGCCCATGATCCCGGAGGGCGCGGGGTCGAGCGGGTCCTCCTCGCTCTTGACCGCCGCGCCCGTGCGCGGGTAGGCGCCGATGTTGCTCTGCGCGACGAAGCGCCGCACGCCCACGGCCTGGCCGGCCGAGAGCAGATGGTCGGTGCCCTCGATCCGCAGCCGGTTGGTCAGCTCGAAGGCGCGATCGGGATGGCGCATGTCCGGCGTCTCGGGGATCGCGGTCAGCTGATGGACGATCACGTCCGGCCGCGCGGTGGCCACCGCCTCGGCGACCTGGTCGGGGTCGAGCGCGTCCGCGACCACGGGCACGGCGCCGAGCTCCGACAGCAGCGCGCGCTTCGACGCGCTGCGCGTCATGCCGTGGACCTCATGGCCCGCGGCCACCAGCCGCGGGACCAGCTGCCTGCCGATCGCTCCCGACGCACCTGCCACGAACACTCTCATCGTCATCACCTCGGTCTCGGATGCCTGCACCGATCAAGACGCGACGGCCGCCCCGGCTGTGACACCTCCCCTATCATCGGATGACCATGACCGAGCCGCTGCACAGCATCACCTGCGCCACCCCGGCGCCGCGCGCGGCTTCGTGGTGGGCCTGCCGCTAGCCGGCAGGCCGTTCCCAGACCTTCCGGCCCGACCCCCTCCCGACGGGGCCGGCCACCGCGCGCCCACGGTGACCTCCGACGCCCCGGTTCCCCGACCCGGGCGCGCAGGAGATCCCCGATGACCGCCACCACCACCGACCACCGCATCGCGACGCTCACCGGCATCCAGCCGACCGGCGAGCTGCACCTCGGCAACTTCGCCGGTGCGATCCGGCCCCTGGCCCGGCTCGCCGCGGACGAGCGCCGCGACGTCTACGTGTTCGTCGCCGACCTGCACGCGCTCAACGGCCGTCCCGATCCCGCCGTGCTGGCCGACCGCACGCAGCGGCTCGCCGCCACGCTGCTCGCCTGCGGGCTCGAGCGGCCCAACGTGCACCTGTACCGCCAGAGCCGCGTGCCCGCGATCGCGCGGCTGGCGGCGCTGCTCGCCGCCGTGACCTCGAAGGGCCTGCTGAACCGCGCGCACGCCTACAAGGCGGCCGTCGCCGCGAACGCCGCGGCGGGCCGGGATCCCGACCACGGCGTCAACATGGGCCTGTACGGCTACCCGCTCCTGATGGCCGCCGACATCCTCTGCCTCGACGCCGACGAGGTGCCCGTCGGGGCCGACCAGGCGCAGCACCTGGAGATCGCCGTCGACCTGGCGCAGCAGTTCGCCCGCACGTACGCGCGACCCGCGCTGCGGGAGCCGCGGGCGCTCATCCCCGAGCGCGTCGCGACGCTGCCCGGGCTGGACGGCCGCAAGATGAGCAAGTCGGCCGGCAACACCATCCCGCTCATGGCGGATCCCGGACGTCATCCGGGGCACGATCCGGCGCATCGTCACCGACTCGACGCCGCCCGCGGCGCCGAAGGACCCCGACACGTGCACCGTGGTCGCCCTCCTCCGCGCGTTCGGCCCCGCCGCGGTCGTCGAGGAGGTCGAGGCGCGATACCGCGCCGGGGGGATCGGCTACGGCGAGGCGAAGGCGCTGCTCGCGGACGTCGTCGAGCAGGAGGTCGCCCCGCTGCGGCAGCGATACGAGTCGCTGCGCGCGGAGCCGGGCGTGCTCGAGGAGCGGCTCGCAGCGGGCGAGCAGCACGCCGCCCGGCGCGCCGACGCGGTGCTCGGCCGCGCGATGACGGCCATGGGGCTCTAGCCCGCCGTAGGCTCCGCGCATGGACGGGAGCCTCGTGCTGCGCCTCGACGTGGACCTCGCGCCGTCGGACCGCGGCGGCCGGCGCCGCGCGCTGGCCGACGGCTACCGCGCGTCGCTGTCGTTCGGCCGCCGCCGCCGCGACGTCGAGCCCGTCGTCCACGATGCCGTGCTGGTGCTGGAGGACGCCGCGGAGCTCGCACCCGGCGCGAGCGCCACCGCTCGCGCGTGGGTCGTCTCGCCCGACGAGCTGCCGCGGGCGCTCGCCGCCGGCTCGGTGGTCACGCTGCTGGAGCACGACCGGATCGTCGGGCGCGCGCGGGTGCTCGAGCTGCTCGTCGATCCGACGCCGCTGCCGCTGCGCGACCTGGCGGCGGCGAGGACGCGGCGCCTCGAGACGCCGTGACGCGCCGCGGGCTGCGCGTGGGCATCGCCGATCACCTCGGCTGGGCGGTCGCGGTGACCGCGACCGACGACCACGCGGTCGTCGACCGCCGCCGGATCGACCTCGTCGAGCCCGGCGTGACCCAGGCGCCGATCCACTACGA
Organism: uncultured Solirubrobacteraceae bacterium; assembly: GCA_963791405.1. Lineage (GTDB taxonomy): Bacteria > Actinomycetota > Thermoleophilia > Solirubrobacterales > Solirubrobacteraceae > DASQMT01. Next base: position 140,276 of record CAWBSJ010000003.1, read on the forward strand.
GAGCGCGCGCCTCGACGTCCCCGCCACCGCGGCCCTGGTCGCCCGCGTCCGCGCCTCGGCGACGCGGGCGAGCGCGGCGGCGCTCGACGACCTAGCGGCCGAGCTGCCCGCGCCGGTCGGCTCGATCTCGCTCCGGCGCTGGCCGCCCGGCTTCCCGGACGACATCGCCGTCCAGCGCCGCGCCCCGCACGAGGCCCGGGCCGACGCCATCATGTACCGCCGCCTGCTCGCCGAGCTCGCCCACGCACGGGGCTGGGAGGTCCACTGCTACGACGCCCGGCACGTCGAGGCGCAGGCGACCGACCGGCTCGGCGATCGGGCCGCCGAGGTCCTCCACGGACCCCGCGCCAGGCTCGGCCCGCCGTGGGCGAAGGACCACCGCGCCGCGCTCGCCGCGACCGTCGTCGCCGGGTCCTAGCCGACCGCGGCGCGCGCGGCCTGGAGCGCCGTGACGCCCTCGAGCGTCGCCTCCTCGGCGGTCCGCGGCCCGAGGACGTCGCCCGCGCGGGTCGCGCCCGGCCGGTCCTCGAGCGCCGCCCACAACTCGTCCTCGGGCTCGCGCCCGTGGGCGATGACGAGCGTCGCCATCGGCGGCAGCGGCCGCTCGCGGCCGCTGAACAGGTGCCGCAGCCCGCGGCCGGTGACCTCGGTGTGGTGCTCGATCGCGATCCGGCGCTCGTCGAGCCGCGCCAGGTAGAGGTTGCGCTGGTACTGGTGCAGGGTGTCGCCCGGGCACGGGGCGGCGCAGGCGAGCGTGACCTCGCGGCCCTGCTCGGCGAGCGCCTCGGCGGCGTCGAGCCCCTCCCAGCCGCCGCCCCAGTCGGCCACGAGCACCGGGACCGTCGACCGCGGCGGGATTGGCGATCGCGGTCCAGGCGTCGAGCGTCGCGTGGTGGCCGACGCGGTCGCGCACGAAGGGCCGGTCGTCGTCGGCGTCGTGCGCCCATTCCGGCGCGTAGGGCCGGGCGCCGGTCGCGAGCACGACGACGTCGGCGTCGGCGTCGGCCGCCGCGATCTCGGTGCCGAGCCGGAGCTCGACGCTCGACCGCTCGAGCGCCCGCGTCGCGTTCGCGTGCCAGCGCCGCCAGAGCTCGCGGTGGGCGGGCGCGCGGCCGGCGAGCCGCAGCTGGCCGCCGACGTCGGCGCCGCGCTCGGCGAGCACGACCGCGTCGCCGTGCGCGGCCGCGCTCAGCGCCGCCGCCACCCCGGCCGGCCCGGCGCCGATCACGAGCACGCGCAGGGGGCGGTCCGGCCCCGCGCGGCGCGGCAGCGTCCGCTCGCGGCCCGTCCACGGGTTCACGACGCAGGCGATCGGGAGCCCCGCGTGGTAGTGGCCGATGCAGCCCTGGTTGCAGCCGATGCACGCGATCACCTCGCGCGTCGCGCCGTGGGCGGTCTTGCGCACGAGCTCGGGATCCGCGATCAGCGCGCGGGTCATCCCGACCGCGTCGGCGACGCCGTCCGCCACCAGCCGCTCGGCGGCGGCGACGTCGACCACCCGCGTCGTGCCGATCACGGGCACGTCGACGGCGTCCCGGACCACGCGCAGCGGCCCTTCGATCGCCGCCTCCGCAGCGGGCGGCGGCGGCGCGATCCAGCTCGACGCCGCCACGTACGCGGAGTGCCCGAGCGCGAACGAGGCGAAGTCGGCCAGCCCGGTGGCGCAGATCGCGCCCGCGATCTCGGCGCAGGCGGCGGCGTCGAGCCCGTCGGGGGTGAGCTCGTCGGCGGCGAGCCGGACGCCGACCGCGAGCTCCGGCCCCGCGGCGGCGCGCACCGCCTCGAGCACCTCCTCGGCGAAGCGCAGCCGCCCCGCCGCGGCGTCGTAGGCGTCCGCGCGGCGGTTCGAGCGCGGCGTGAAGAACTGGGCGACGAGGTAGCCGTGCGCCATCGAGATCTCGATCCCGTCGATCCCGCCCTCGCGGCAGTGCCGCGCGGCGGTCGCGTAGCCGTCGACCAGCGCGCGCAGCTCGCGCGCGGTCAGCGCCCGCGGCTCGCTCTTGAAGCGCGGCGACGGGACCGCCGACGGCGCCACGGCGGGCGCCCGCGGCGCGGCGGAGATCTGCTCCCGCCCGCCGTGGAAGAGCTGGACGAACAGCTGCGTCCCGTGCGCGTGGACCGCCTCGGCGAGCCGCCGGTAGCCGGGCACGATCCCGGGCAGGAAGCCGCCGAGCGTGTGCGAGGTCAGCAGCCCGGTCGGGTCGACCGCCGTCGCCTCGACGAAGATCGCGCCGACGCCGCCCGCGGCGCGCGCCCGGTGGTAGGCGACCAGGTCCTCGGTCGGCAGGTGCTCGTGGACGAGGCTGGTCTGGTGCGACGTCGAGACGACCCGGTTGGCCAGCGTGACGGGCCCGAGCGCGACCGGCGTGAGCAGCTGCACCGGCGCACCGTACCCGCTCAGGCCGCGGGCAGCCCCAGCTTGCCCGGGTTCATGATCCCCGCCGGGTCGAGCGCCGCCTTGATCCGCGCGAGCGTCGCGTGCGCGGCGCCCCACTGGCGCGGGACGTACTGCGACAGCGTCGAGCCGACCCCGTGGTGGTCGTTCATCACGCCGCCCGCCTCGAGGATCGCGTTGATCGCCCGCGCCCCAGATCTCGTAGTAGAGCGCCAGCGGATCGTCCGCCCCGCTCGCGTCGGGGATCACGAAGCGCGGGTAGACCATCGAGCCCCACTCGTACCAGTGGCTGAGATGCGTCCGGAGCCGCAGGCCCTGCGACTCGTACGGCTTCAGCGCGGCGCGGACCGCGTCGTAGACCGGGACGATCCGCTCGTACGGCGCCACGGCGTCGATCGTGCCCCACATCGACGGCAGCGTCGGGTAGTGCGGCGGGTGGTAGAAGTCGTAGCGGTGCTCCCACCAGGTGGCGCAGAGCTGCTGGTCGAGCCGGGAGCCGCCCGTCTCGGCGAGGAAGCCGAGCGCCGTCTCCGCCTCGGCGTCGGCGACGGCCTGCTCGCCCTCGAACATCAGCAGCGCGGTGGCGGACTCGAGCGCCTGGCCGACGACCGGTGAGAGGCTGCCCGCGGCCGCCTCGGCGTCGTAGAAGCGGATCACCGCGGGGCGCAGGCCGCGCTGCATGGTCGTGCGCAGGCCGACGATGCCGGCCTCGAGCGACGGCAGCGCGACGGTCTCGAAGCGCCGGTACGCGGGCAGCGGCACGAGCCGGACGGTGACCTGCGTGATCACGCCCAGCGTCCCCTCCGAGCCGACGAACAGCTGCGTGAGCTCGGGGCCGACGGCGTGGCGCGGGACGGGGATCGTGTCGATGATCTCGCCGGTCGGCGTGACCACCCGGACCGCGACGACCTGGTCCTCGATCTTGCCGTAGCGGGAGGAGAGCACCCCCGAGCCGCGCGCGGCGACGTAGCCGCCGACGCTCGCCCACTCGGCCGAGGCCGGGAAGTGCGGGAACGAGAGCCCGCGCTCGTTGAGCCGGCGCTCGAACTCCTTGCCGTTCATGCCGGCCTGGACCGTGGCGGTCAGCGAGACCTCGTCGATCTCGACGATCTCGTCCATCGCGGACACGTCGACGACGATGCCGCCCGCGTAGGGCACGGCGGCGCCCATCACGCCGGAGCCGCCGCCGCGCGGGACGACCGGGACGCCGTTCGCGGTGGCGAGCTTGAGCGTCGCCGCGACGTCCTCGTCGCTCGTCGCGCGCACGACGGCGTCCGGCAGCTTCGGCGTGCCCTGCTGCTCCGCGTACAGCGCCGGCCACGACCAGTCCTTGGCGCAGCGCGCCCGCTCGCCGGCGTCCGTCGAGACGCCGGCGACCTGCTGCGAGAGGTCGTCGAGGAACGAGGCGGATGCGGTCGGTTGCGTCACGGGTGCCTTTCGGAGAGGGTGCTGCGCAGGGGGCGCTGCATGGCCGCGCCTGAAAAGAGTAATGTGATCTTGTGATACGACGTGATGGAGTCTTATCAGTCTGAGGCGCTCGCCGCCTCATAAAGCGAGAAGGAGAACGAGAGGGTTGGAGCTTCCGACGTACAACCTCGGCGAGCTGTCGCCGGTCGATGTCCGCGCGTACCTCGAGGAGAAGGACGTGGTGATGATCCCCATCGCCTCGCTCGAGCAGCACGGGCCGCACCTGCCGCTCCTGACCGACACGATCCAGGCCGAGGAGGTCACGAAGCGCGCGGCCGAGCGGGCCCACGTGCTCTACACGCCGACGGTCTGGATGGGCTACTCCCCGCAGCACATGTACGACCCGGGCAGCGGCACGGGCACGATCACGATCCGGCCGCACCTGCTCCTCGAGCTCTGGTACGACGTCGGCCGCTCGCTGATCCACCACGGCTTCAACAAGCTCGTCTTCGTCAACAACCACGGCTCGAACGCGAAGATCGTCGAGCCGCTGCTGCGCCGGCTCCGCTACGACACCGGCGCGATGGTCGCGATGTCGCGGCTCTACGGCGAGCGCTACCTGGCGCTGATCGACGACATCATGGAGAACCCGCCCGAGGAGACCCCGGGCTGGCACTCGAGCGAGCTCGAGACCTCGCAGGTGATGGCGCACAACGAGGCGCTCGTGCGGATGGACCGCGCGGTCGCCCAGGTGCCCGAGCGCCCGGACTCGATCCCCGACTCGTTCGTCAAGAACGACGGCGCGCCCGACGTCGCCTTCCAGGGTCACGAGTTCTTCCTCTTCGCCACGGACCACCAGGAGTTCACGCCGTCGGGCGTGATCGGCAACCCGTTCCGCTCGACCGCGGAGAAGGGCCAGCGGACCTACGACCGCTACGCCGAGCACCTGGCCGCCGCGCTGGGGGAGTTCGAGAAGCTCGAGGTCGAGGTCCACAACCGGGCCTGGCGTCAGATCGTCTGACCCGGATCCGTTATCAGCGAGTGAAGCGGCCGCACGGCCGACGAGGAGAAGGAGAGACGCCATGAAGGTGGCGATGCACAACTGGATGCGGGCCGAGCCCGTCGAGACGACGATCAAGCGGCTGGCGAAGTACGGCTACGACGCGATCGAGATCTCGTACGACTCGGTCGAGCTGTCGCCGGGCGCGCCGGGGACGAAGGCCGTCGCGGGGATGCTCAAGGACAACGGGATCGAGTGCGTCGGGTCGATCTCGCTGATGTTCGCGGGGCGCGACCTGATCCACGCCGACCCCGCCGTGCGCGCGAGCTCGGTCGACTACCTGAAGAGCTGCATCACGATGATCAAGGAGCTGCGCGACGGCGCCGACGGGCCGGGGACGATGAGCATCGTCCCGTCCGAGGTCGGCAAGGTGAAGGAGATGGACACGCCCGAGCAGGAGTGGGCGTGGGCGGTCGAGGGCCTCAAGGAGGTCAACGAGCACGCGAACGCCGAGGGCGTGCGGATCGCGATCGAGGCGCTCAACCGCTTCGAGACCAACTTCATCAACCGCCACGACCAGGCGCTGCTGCTCGCGTCGGAGGTCGGCGACGACGTCGGGGTCTGCCTCGACGTCTACCACATGAACCAGGAGGAGGCCGACACGCCGGCCGCCTTCCGGGCCGCCGGCGACCGCCTGTTCGACGTCCACGTCGCGGACAACAACCGCATGGCCGTCGGCCAGGGCGACCTGGACTGGGCGACGATCATCGGCACGCTCAAGGACATGGGCTACGACGGGTCGATCACCGTCGAGTTCGTGCCGTCGCTCGACCGCACGCCGGCCAACCCGTACAAGAACGCGATGGCCGCGGCGGACGACTCGCTCACCCCCGAGCAGCTGAAGTTCATCGAGGACCACGGCTCCGGCGTCCTGTCGGAGGAGTTCTACTCGTGGCTCGTGGAGGAGTCGGCCAAGACCCTCCGCCAGCACCTCTAGGCCGTCCGCGCGGGCCGGCCGGGAGCGCGTTCGCCGCGCGCCCGGCCGGCCGTGCCGGCGACGCCGGGCGCATGTGAGGATCCGGTAGCTTCTGATAGGTTCGTGGGATCGCCGTGAACGCCATTCCCGCCTCGACGCGCCGCGCCCAGATCCTCGACCGCATCCGGCGCGACGGCGGCGTCACGATCGCCGAGCTCGCGCGCAGCCACGCGATCTCGAACATGACCGCGCATCGCGACCTCGAGCAGCTCGCCGCCGAGGGGCTCGTCGAGCGCGTCCGCGGCGGCGCCCGCGCGCTCCCGGCCGGCGCCGGGCCGCCCGCCCACCCGACCGCCTGGGGTCACCGGATCGGCCAGGCCGCCGACGCCAAGGCGGCGATCGCGGCCGAGGCGGCGACGCTCGTCGCGAACGGCTCGACGATCTTCCTCGACGCGTCGTCCACCGCGCTGGCGCTCGCGGCGACGCTCGCGGCCGCGCCGCCGTTCGAGCTCACGCTGGTGACCAACTCGCCGATGATCGCGGGCGAGATCCGCGCGGACTCGATCCACGTCGTCGTCTGCCCCGGCGAGCTCGACCAGCACACGCGGACCATCACCGGCCGCTGGACCGTCGAGTTCATCGCCCGGCTCAACTTCGACACCGCGTTCGTGTCGGCGGCGGGGATCACGCTCGACGCGGGGCTCACCACGTCGCGGAGCCCGATCGCCGAGGTGCTCACCGCCGCCACCGAGGCGGCCGGCCGCACGATCGGCATGGTCGACGCGACCAAGTTCGGCCGGCCGTCGCTCGTCTCGATCCTGCCGGCGAGCGAGCTGGACCTGCTGATCAGCGACGCGGCGCTGCCGGACGACGTCGCCGCGGCGTACCGCGCGGCCGGCGTGGCCTTGACGCTCGCGCCGGACTGACGCCGTTCAGGCGAGGCTCTCGAAGACCCACGTCGTCGCCGGAGCGGCCGAGCGTGAGGCGCTCCGCGCGACCGTCGGCCGCGACCTGGAAGACGGCCTTGTCCTCGTCGGTCCCCGGCCGGTCGACGATCTGCAGCAGCGTCAGGTCGGACGGCTCGGCGCCGTCGCGCTGGCCCGCGTAGGCGGCGCGGGCCGCCGCCTCGAGGTTCTCGCGCGCCCAGCCGCGGTCCGCCGCGTGCGCGGCGGCGAGCTCGCGGTTGATCCCCGCCAGGTTGTGGTCGAAGCGGCCGCGCGTGCGCTCCAGTTGGCGCCGGCGCGCGTACGCGCCGCCGAGGGCGAGTACGACAACCAGTAGTACGAACAGGCCGATGACGATCGCGAGCCAGGTGGGCATGACCCGTGATTACAGCAGCACGTCCCGCGAGCGGAGGTGGATGCCCACCTTGCGCTTGACGCGCTGGAGCGCGTTGTCGACCGTCTTGCAGTCGCAGCCGAGCTGCTCGCCGATGCCCGTGTAGCTGTGGCCGTCGAGGTAGAGGCCGAGCACCTGGGACTCGAGCTCGGACAGCACGGTGGAGAGACAATCCACCAGCGAGCGCAGCTCCTCGGACGAGATGACCTGGTTGACCGGGTCGTGGATCGTCGAGCCCGGCAGCAGCTCGTCGAGCGTCGGCTCGCTGTCGCTCGCGCCGGCCGGCGTGGAGGAGAACGACACGTACCCGTTGAGCGGCGTGTGCTTGTTGCGGGTCGCCGTCTTCACCGCGGTGATGATCTGCCGCGTGATGCACAGCTCCGCGAAGTTGCGGAACGAGGACTCGCGGTCGGTCCGGAAGTCCCGGATCGCCTTGTACAGCCCGACCAGGCCCTCCTGGATCAGGTCGTCCGAATCGCCCCCGATGAGGAAGTACGACGAGGCCTTCAGCCGCACGAACGAGTAGTAGCGCCGGACCAGGTGCTCGTACGCGTCCGGGGAGCCCTGCTTCGCCAGCGCAAGCAGATATCCGTCATCAACCTGAACTGGAGATTGAGGCTTTGCAGAGATCTTGGCCACGAAACGTCCTCTCTCGGGCGTCTGGCCCGTGAAATAGGTCGTGGCGCACACCTCCCCCGGCGCCTATTGATGAGTTCGAGGGTCATCGCTAACCCTCGACCTCAACCTGATGCGCGGCAGTGTTGCAGGGTTATGTGGACGCGTCAAGTCGCGTCTGCAAGATCTGGTACAGCAGGACCGCCGCCGTGGCGCTCACGTTGAGCGAGTCGATGCGCCCGCGCAGCGGCAGCGAGACGAGGTCGTCGCACGCGGCCGCCACGCGCGGCCGCAGGCCGCGGCCCTCGGCGCCGAGCACGAGCACCACGCCCCCGCGCCAGTCGACGTCGCGGTAGCCGGTCCGCGCCCCGGCCGCGGCGCCGTAGGTCCAGCAGCCCGCGCCCTTCGCCTCGGCCAGGAAGTCCGCGAGGTTGCGGACCCGGGCGACGGCGAGGTGCTCGACGGCGCCCGCCGAGGCCTTGCAGACGGCGGCGGTGACCTCGGCCGAGCGCCGCTCCGGCAGGATCACGCCGGTCGCCCCCGTGCACTCCGCCGTCCGGCAGACCGCGCCGAGGTTCTGGGGGTCGGTGATCTCGTCCAGCGCCACGAGCACCGGCGCCTCGGCCCGCAGCAGCGCGGCGGCGTCGGCGTAGCGGTACTCCGAGACCTCGGCGCAGACGCCCTGATGCCCGTCCGAGCCGCAGCGCCGCGCGATCTCGTCGGCGCCGGCCGCCCGCGCGCCCGCGAACTCGCGCGCCGCGCCCTTCGTCGCCCAGACGGCGGACACCTCCCGCGGGCCGCGGATGGCCTCGCGCACGGCGTTCCGCCCGTAGACGATCACGGCCCGATCGGCACGAGCTCGGGCCCGCCGGCGCCGTCGCGCACCTCCCAGCCGCGGGCGCGCAGCTCGTCGCGCAGCCGGTCGGCCTCGGCGAAGTCGCGCTCCGCGCGCGCCGTCGCGCGCGCCGCGGCCAGCTCCCGCACCTCGGCGGGAGCGCCGTCCTCGCGCTCCAGCAGGTTCTCGAGCCCGAGCACGGCGAGCATCTCGCGCAGGTCCGCGTCCCCGACGGGCTCGGCGGAGGCGTTCGCCTCGCGCACCCACTCGGCCAGGGCGGCGAGCGCCCGCGGCGTGTTGTAGTCGTCGGCCAGCGCGTCGAAGAACGCCTCGCGGTGCGGCGCGAGCGCCGCCGGCGACGGGCCGGGCACGAGCCGCCGGCCCGCGTTGCGGATCCCCTCGACCCGCCGCGCGGCGTCCGCCAGCTTCTCCGGCGTGAAGGCGAGCGGCTGGCGGTAGTGCGCCTCGTTGAAGAACATCACGAGCGCGTCGCGCCCGGACTCGTCGAGCACCTCGGCCAGCCCGCGGATGTTGCCGACCGACTTCGACATCTTGCCGCCGAGCTCGAGCATCCCGTTGTGCATCCAGATCTGCGCCAGCTCGTGCCCGCGCGCGGCGAGCGTCTGCGCCGCCTCGTTCTCGTGGTGGGGGAAGATCAGGTCGTTGCCGCCGCCGTGGATCTCGAACGGCGCGCCGAGCGTCGCCTCGGCCATCGCCGAGCACTCGATGTGCCAGCCCGGGCCGCCCCTCGCCCCACGGCGCGCTCCACCAGGTGTCCTCCATCGGCTTGCGCGCCTTCCAGAGCGCGAAGTCGAGCGGGTCCTCCTTGCGGCCGGAGCCCTCGAGCCCCTCGCCCTGGTCCATCTGGTCGATGTCGCGGTGCGACAGCTCGCCGTACTCGGGCAGCGAGCGGACGCGGAAGTAGACGTCGCCGTCGGCCACGTAGGCGTGGTCGCGCTCGATCAGGTCGCCGATCAGCGCGACGATCTCGTCGATCATCAGCGTCGCGCGCGGCTCGTGGTCGGGCCGGCCGAGCCCGAGCCGCTCCGTGTCGGCGAGGTAGTGGTCGGTCATCTCCGCCGCGAGCTCGCCCGAGGGCCGGCCCGCGGGCCGCGCGGCGTCGTAGATCTTGTCGTTGATGTCGGTGATGTTGGCCACGAGCACGGGGTCGTAGCCCTCGTGCGCGAGGAACCGCTTGAGCAGCGAGAAGACGACGAACGGCCGCGCGTTGCCGACGTGGATCCGGCCGTAGACCGTCGGCCCGCAGGCGTAGATCCCGACCTTGCCGCCGGCGCGCGGCGTCAGCTCCTTGAGCGCCCCGGTCCTGGTGTCGTGGAGGCGGACGGTCCGCATGGACGGGCACCTTATCCCGCGCGTTCAGTCGCCGTCGGCGTCGGCGGCGGGGGCGTCGTCGCCAGGGGTGTCGCGGTCCTCGCGGTCGACGCCGTAGTGCCGGTAGAGCTCGGACTCCTGGTCCTTGGTGAGCTGGCCCGAGGGGTCGATGTGCGGCGCGTCGCCGACCTGCTGCTTCGTGTGCGGCACGCGCAGCCCGCCGTCCTCCTCGGTCGCCCCGCGCAGCGGCACGAACGTCTGCTTGGACCCGAACAGCCCGGTGTGGACGAGCGCCCATTCCGGCTCGCCGGAGTCGGCGTCGAGGTACATCTCGACGACCTTGCCGATCTTCTCGCCCTCGGCGTCGGCGAGATCCTCGCCGCGGAACGCCAGCATGCGGTCCTTGTCGATCGCGTCCATGGCCCGGGAGGCTACCCCGTCGCGCCCGGTTCCAGCCGCGTGAGCGTGGCCACCGCGAGCGCCGCCGCGCCTTCCCCGCGGCCGACGAAGCCCATCCCCTCGCCCGTGGTGGCCTTCACGTTCACCGCGTCCTCGGCCAGCCCGAGCGCGCCGGCGAGCGCCGCCGTGATCGCCGGCCGGTGCGGCAGCAGCTTCGGCCGCTCGAGCAGCACCGTCGTGTCGACGTTGCCGATCGCCCAGCCCCCCGCGCCGAGCGTCGCGACGACGTCGCGCAGCAGCCCGAGCGAGTCGGCGTCCTTCCACTGCGCCTCGGTGTCGGGGAAGTGGGTGCCGATGTCGCCCAGCCCCGCGGCGCCGAGCAGCGCGTCGATCACCGCGTGGGTGAGCACGTCGGCGTCGGAGTGGCCGGCGAGCCCCTGCTCGTAGGGCACCTCGACGCCGCCGAGGATCAGCCGCCGCCCGGGCGCGAAGCGGTGGCTGTCGAACCCGAGCCCGGTGCGGACCATCAGCCGAGCGGCTCCATCCGCCGCTTCCGGCCCTCGAACACGCAGATCTCCGTCACGCCGGCGTCGGTGAGCGCGGTCACCGCGTCCTCGTAGCGGTAGCCGAGCTGGTCGGGGACGTGCGCGTCGGAGGAGAGCGCGATCGGCAGGCCGGCGTCGACCGCCATCTCGAGCAGCGCCGGCGCTGGGTAGAGCTCGCCGGCGGGCTTGCGCAGCCCGGCGGTCGACATCTCCATCGCGACCCCGGCGTCCAGCATCGCCTGGACCGCGGGCTCGTAGAAGTGGCGCGGGTCGCGCTCGGGGGCCGGCCGCGCGCTGCCCCAGACCTTGACCAGGTCGGGGTGGGCCATGATGTCGTAGAGGCCCGACCCGGCCGCCTCGGCGAGCGTCTCGAAGTAGCGCTGCCAGACCCGCTCGGCGCCGGTCGCCGCGGCCCCAGACGTGGTCCCACTCGGGACCCTCGAGGTCGACCGCGGCGTCGCCGACGAAGTGGACGGAGCCGACCACGTAGTCCCACTCGCGGGCGTCGAGGAACGCGTCGATCCGGCTCTCGCGCCCCGCGACGAAGTCCATCTCGATCCCGAGCCGCAGGTCGGTCTCCTCGCGCACGAACGCGCAGTACTCGTCGACGTCGTCGCGCGCCCACTTGCGCCACCACGGGTGCTGCCAGATGTCGAGCGACTGCGTGAAGCGGTGGACGTGCTCGGCGACGCCGAGCTCGGCGATCCCGCGCTCCTCGGCGACGACGCGGTAGCGCTCGGCGTTCGCGGCCGTGAAGTAGCGCGCGGGCGGCGTGTCCTCGTCGTCGGGGCGGAGGTGGACGTGGTAGTCGGTCAGCATCCGGCGCGCAGACTCTACGCATCGCCGGTTGCCCGCCGCGGCGGGCTCTGGTTGCATGGCCACGTGGGGACGGCGCAGCGGCTCGACACCCCGGCCGGACCCGTCAGCGTCACGCTGCCCGATGCCGCGGTGCTGCAGGACGCCGGCGCCGTCGCCTACTGGTCGCCCGACCCGGCGTCCGGGCGCTTCACCGTCGCCCCGACGCCGGACGCCGGCGCGGACGCGCTGCTCGCCGCCGAGCGCGAGCGCGGCGCGGTCGAGGTCGAGCTCGACGAGCGCGGGGAGCGCGGCGGCCTGCCGGTCCGCCGGGTGCGCTACCGGATCCGCCTGCGGCGCGACCGCGAGGTCGTGCTCGAGGGCGGCCGGGAGCAGCACCGCGGCGGCACGGAGGAGGAGCACCGCGCGGACGTCGTGGTCATCGGCGACGGTGCGGCCACCGTCCGCGCGGGCTACTCGGTCCGTGCCGGCGCCCCGCCGGAGCTGGCGGCGGCGTTCGCCGCGGCGCTGGACTCGCTCCGGATCGGGAGCGAGACGTGAGCACCCGCGCTCCGCGCGAGCCGGCGGACGCCGTGCGCGCGCCGGCGCCGGCCGTCGCGCCCGCCCGGCACGACGTCCTCGCCCTGCAGCGGCGGATCGGCAACCGCGCGGTCGGCCGGATGCTCGCGCGGCGCGAGGCCGAGGCCACCGGCCCGCCGGCGGTCGACTGGAGCACCCAGGCGAAGGCCGAGGCGACCGCCACGGAGACCCACCGGCGGATCCGCACGGACCTGGTCGCCCACATGAAGGCGAGCGCGAGCCTGATCGTGCGCAACACCGTCGAGCTCTTCACCGGCAACCCGCCGCTGCTGACGCTCGAGCCGACCACCAAGCGCTCCGACTCCGACGCCAAGGTCGCCGAGGGCGGCGCCGGCGTCGACGCGCTCAACGACGACGCGTACTTCCGCGGCGTGAAGATGGACAACGTCCACTTCCAGTCGAAGGAGATGATCGGGACGCTCGACGGGACCACGATGTACCTGCGCGGCCACGATTCCGGCAAGACGCTGCGCACGCTCGACCAGCTCGCCGCCACCGTGGTCCACGAGGTGAGCCACTTCCTGGTCTCGCAGTACGGCGAGCTGCCCGGGACCGACACCAGCGCGAGCAGCTACGACCGCTACGCCGACGAGTTCCGGGCCTACTGGGTGTCCGACGGCGGCGTCGGCCACGGCCTCACGGGCGCCGCCCGTGCCACCGCGATCCGCGAGCACCTGGTGGGCACCGCGGGTGACGCCACGTCCGGCTACGCGGACCTCCACAAGCGCTACTTCAAGGAGGGCGAGGACGACTTCAAGGCCAAGGTCGACGCGCTCGCCGGCCCGACCGGCTACAACGTCAGCAACTCGCTGCGCCTGCACCGGCTCTGGCAGCTCCTCACCCGCAAGCGCAAGGACGACGAGACGATCGGGGACATCGTGCTGATGGTGAGCGCGCTCACGGTCGACGAGCGGCGCGAGGCCAAGGCGTCGCCGCTCATCGCCCGGCTGATCGGGCGGCTCGGCGAGGACGAGGCCAAGCGCGTCCGGACCGCGCTCGACAAGATGGTCGGCCCGAAGTACGAGCGCTTCCTGGCGGCGATCGTCGGCGGCAAGGCGGACGAGATCAAGGCCGCGTACGCCGACCTCCCGCGCGACGACCGGGTGGCGATCGCGATGAACGCGGGGTTCCTGGTCAACGTCGGGCGGCTCGTCGCCGATGCCGGCGCGCGGGCGCGGCTGTACGCGATGACGACGACCGGCGACACGGCGCAGTACGACGCGATGGCGCGCTTCCTCGACGCGGCCAGGGCCGCGAAGGACGTCGACGGCGCGCTGCCGGCCGGAGCTCGACGCCGCGCTGAAGGGCCTGAACGAGCGCGCCCGCTGGGCGCTGTTCTCCTGGGAGCGCGAAGGGGCGATGAAGGACTACGTGGCCAAGCTGCGGCCGGGGCTCGCGAGCACGGTCTTCGAGCGGCTACGCGAGTAGGCCCTCGGCCACGGCGAGGTCGTGCGCCGTGGTCACCTTGAAGTTGGCGGCCGGCGCCTCGACGACGCGCACGCGCCCGCCGGCGCGCTCGACGAGCCAGGCGTCGTCGGTCGCGGCGGCGAGGACGTCGTCGGGGACGTCGAGCGCGCGCCGCAGCACGTCGGTGCGGAACGCCTGCGGCGTCTGGATCGCCCACAGCCGCGAGCGGTCGTGCGTGCGGACCACGACGCCGTCCTCCCCCGCCTCCTTGATCGTGTCGGGGACGCGCGCGGCGGCGATCGCCGCGTCGGCGTCCGCGAGCGCGGCGAGCGTCGCGGTGAACAGCGCTCGGCGGGGCGAGCGGCCGCGCGGCGTCGTGCACCGCGACGGTCTCGGCGTCGCCGGCCGCGGCCAGCGCGTTGCGGACGGACGCCGAGCGCACGGCGCCGCCCTCGACGAACGCGAGGCCGAGCGGGAAGTCGCCGGCGGCGCCGCCGAGCGCCTCCTCGGCGACGGCGCCGTGGCCGGGCGGGACGGCGACGATCGCGCGCGGCACGCCGGCGGCCGCGATCGCGTCGAGCGACCAGGCGACCATCGGCCGGCCGGCGAGGGCGACGAACGCCTTCGGCCGGCCGGCGCCGAGCCGCGTGCCGCTGCCCGCCGCGACGATGATCGCGGCGGCGTGCGACACGGACGTGTTCCAGGGCTAGGCGGAGGCCGCCAGGTTCTCGCGCGTGAGGACCTGGTCCAGGTAGGCCTCGGCCTCGTCCTCGGTCTTCTCGAGCGCGTACATCAGCTCGGACGCGAGGATCTTCTTGGCGCGCGTGTACATCTGCTTCTCGCCGGTCGAGAGGCCCTTGTCCTGCTCGCGGATCGCGAGGTTGCGGACGACCTCGGCGAGCTCGTAGATGTCGCCGGTCTTGATCTTGTCCCGGTTGTGCTTGAAGCGGCGGTTCCAGTTCTTGGGCATCTCCGAGATGTCGTCGGAGAGCACCGCCAGCACCTTCTTGACCGTCTCGGCGTCGATGATGCGACGCAGGCCCGCCTTGCCGGCGTTCTCACACGGCACCATGACGGTCATGTCGTTGTGGAGGATCTTGATCGTGAGGTACTGGCGCGTCTCGCCCAGGATCTCCTTGTCCTCCTTCTTCAGGACCTGACCGGCTCCATGATGCGGATACACCACGTGGTCGCCGATCGCGAAGTCGATGCACTCGACCTCGCGCTCGAGCTCCAGGTCCTCGATCTGATCGATGGTCTCGGGGATGGTGTCCTCCTTCATCGGGGTCGGTCCGGTTGCCGGACCACCAAGCGGTTCATGTCTGCAGGTAACGGTCCACGAGATTGATCTCCTGCAACCGGCGAAGGCCCTCGCGGATGTCCTTCGCACGGATCTCCCCCACGCCGTCGACCGACTCCAGCTCGGGGTCGGTCGCGGCCAGGATCTCGTCCAGCCCGCGGAACTCGCGGACGATGTTCTGCACCACCAGCTTCGGGAGCCGGGGGATGCGGCCGAGGATCCGGTAGCCGCGCGGGGAGACGGGGAAGTCGAGTGTGTTGACCTTGCGGTCGTAGCCCAGCAGCTCGGCCAGCCGGCCGAAGTCGAGCAGGTCCTGATGGGGCAGCCGGGCGATGCCGTCGAGCGCGGTGGCGAAGCTGTCGTCGTCCGGCTCGGCGAGGTAGTCGTGCAGCAGCGCGGCCTTGTCGGCGGCGACGCCGACCATCGTCTCCTCGAGCTGCATCTCGATCAGCCGGCCCTCGGTGCCGAGCTCGACGATGTAGCGCTCGATCTCGACCGCCATGCGGGTGACGAGCTCGGCGCGCTGGAGCACCGTGAGGACGTCGTGCAGCGTGACGCCGCCCTCGAACTCGAGCGCGGTCAGGCGCGTGGAGACCTGGTCGAGCCGGCTGCGGTACTTGTCGAGGGTCGCGAGCGCCTGGTTGGCCTTGGCCAGGACCGCGGGGATCTCCTCGAGGATGTACTTGGCGCCGTCGACGTAGAGCGAGACGACGTCGCGCCGCTGGGACACCGCGATGACGAGCGCGTCGGTCTGCTTGGACACGCGCTCCGCGGTGCGGTGGCGGGTGCCGGTCTCCGTCGTGAGGATCGTGGGGTCCGGCATCAGCTGGACGTTCGCCCACGGGATCCGGGTGGCGTTCGCGTTGAGCGCGATCGCGCCGTCCATCTTCGCGAGCTGGTAGAGCAGCGCGGGCGAGTAGTCGATGTCGAGCTTGATGCCGCCGCTGAAGAGGAACGCGAGCTCGTCCGGGTCGCCGATGATGATCAGGCCGCCGGTGCGCGCGTGCACGATGTTGTCGATGCCCTCGCGCACGGCCGAGCCGGGCGCCACCATCTCGAGGGCCTTGACGAGCCGGGGCTCTTGACGCGCTTCGAGCTCAGCGAGCTCTTCCCCTGATCGCGGCGTCATGAGGACTTATTCTAGCACCCCGTTTATTCGTGGTTTTACCCTGATTTTTGGCTCTGTAGAGCCAAAAACGAGGCTTGTAAATGCGCGTTCGGACGTGCTAGCGGCTCATGCCGCGCGGGGCTGTGCGGCGGGCGCCAGGGCCGCCTTCAGCGCCTGCCGGAGGGTGGCCGCGCCGGTGCCGCCGGAGCCCGCCGGGGGCGATCACCGGCCGCAGCCCGAACTTGTGCGCCTCGGCGAGCCGGCGCTCGGGGTGCGCGACGCTGCGCAGCTCGCCGGTGAGCCCGATCTCGCCGAAGCACGCGATCGGCCGCTCGCCGGCGCCCGCGACGACGCCGCGCGCCGCGCTCGCGACGGCGAGCGCGACGGCCAGGTCGGCGCCGGGCTCGTCGACCCGGACGCCGCCGGCGACGTTGACGAACACGTCGCGCTGCCGACGCTGACGCCCGCGTGGCGCGCCAGCACGGCGAGCACGAGCGCGAGCCGGTTGCGGTCGATCCCGTTGGCGACGCGGCGCGGCGGGACGATCTCGGACGGGCGACACGAGCGCCTGGACCTCGACCAGCAGCGGCCGCGAGCCCTCCATCGCCGCGAGCACGACGCTGCCGGGCGCGCGCGTCGCCTCGCCGACGAAGCGCGGCGCTGGCGTCCTGCGACCTCGACGAGCCCGCCCTGGCGCATCTCGAACACGCCCATCTCGCTGGTCGAGCCGAAGCGGTTCTTGAGCGCGCGCAGCGTGCGGTAGGTGCGCTCGCGCTCGCCCTCGAACTGCAGCACGCAGTCGACGAGGTGCTCGAGCACGCGCGGGCCGGCGAGCGCGCCCTCCTTGGTGACGTGGCCGACGAGCAGCACGGCGATGTCGCGCGCCTTGGCGAGCCGCGTGATCCGGTCGGCGACCTCGCGCACCTGGCCGACCGAGCCGGCCGCGCCGGTCAGGTCGGCGGCGTGGAGCGTCTGCACCGAGTCGATCACGCAGACCTCGGGCCGCTCGGCGTCGAGCGTGGCGAGCACGGTGTCGAGGTCGGTCTCGGCCAGCACGGGGACCTCGAGCGCCGCGCCGGGCAGCCGCTCGGCGCGCAGCTTGATCTGCGCGGCCGACTCCTCGCCGGAGACGTAGAGCGTGCGCCGCCCGGCGCCGGCGAGGTTGCCGAGCGCCATCGAGGTCAGCGTGGACTTGCCGATCCCGGGCGAGCCGCCGAGCAGGACCAGCGAGCCGGGGACCAGGCCGCCGCCCAGCACGCGGTCGAGCTCGCCGATCCCGGTCTGCAGGCGGGCGATCTTGACGGCCTGGACGTCGGCGAGCCGGACGGGCCGGACGGCGCGCGCGCGCCGCGGCGCCGCCGCCGCCGCCGCGCCGGGCGCGGCGCGGCGCGCGCGCCTCCTCGGCGAGCGTGTTCCACTCGCCGCAGCCGGGGCAGCGGCCGTGCCACTTCGGCTCCTCGTGGCCGCAGGCGGCGCAGGTGAAGACGGTCGCGGGCGTGGCATGGCGTGGATGACGGTAGGCCGGGGGCCGGACGGGTTCGCCCCCTCACGCGCGGCCGGCCGAGCCACCCGCGAGCGCGGCGCGCCCGCCGCCACGGCGACCATCCCGAGCGCGTCGGCGATCACGATCGCCTCCGCGAGCCGCTCGCGCGCCGCGCCGGGTCCCCGCGCGCGAGCTCCATCTCGGCCCAGGCGAGCTGGGTGCGCGCGACGAACGGCCGCGCGCCCATCGCCTCGTGCATCACCAGCGCGGCGGCGAAGTGCTCCTCCGCGCGCGGCCAGTCGCGCTGCGCCGCCGCGAGCGCGCCGAGGTGGCGCGACGCCGAGCCGTTGCAGGTCGCGCCGCGCCCCACGAGCACGTTGCGGCCCGCGTAGGGCGCCAGCGCGGCGTAGAGCTCCCCCGCGCGCGCGGCGTCCCCAGCCGCGCGCAGACCTCGGCCAGCAGGGTGATCGCGATCAGCCAGTTGGCGTCGCGCGGGAGCGTGCCGAAGCCCGCCGCCGCGACCGCCTCGAACTCCGCCGCGGCGGCGTCCTCGCGCCCGAGCTCGAGCAGCAGGAGCGCGAGCGAGCAGCGCCAGGCGGGCACCGCCGGGTAGAGCCCGATCATCCCGCGCACGCCCTCCTCGACCTCGGCGAGCCGGCCCTGCTCGCGGCGGACGTTGAAGATCGACTGCGCGTAGACGTGCGTGGCGTTCTCGGCCTGGCCGCGGCGGCCGATCGCGAGCGTCTCCTCGGCGAGCCGCTCGGCCTCGTCGAAGCGCCCGTCGATCTGCGCCCGCGCGCAGCGGAACTGCGACGTCCACCACTCGTAGAGCGGCCGGTGGAGCGCCGCGGCGAGCCGCGAGGCGGCCGCGATCTGGATGTCGGCGCCCGGCGATGTCGCCCAGCTCGAGCAGGTCGACGACGGTCCAGCCCGCGCCCTCCAGCTCGAGCTCGGGGTCGCCGACCGTCTCGGCGATCCGCCGCAGCTCGGAGGCGACCTCGAGCCGCTCGTGCACCGTCTCCGGCCGCCAGAGCGCGTAGTGGCGGGCGTCCAGGCAGGTGGCGAGCGTCTGCGGGTCGCCGAGCCGGCGCGCGAGCGCGACCGCCTCGTCGGAGAGCGCGAGCCGGCGCTCGGGGTCGCCCGCGTAGTAGAGCTCGAGCGCGAGCCGGGCGAGCAGCCGCGCGCGCAGCGGGACCTCGCGTCGCCGAGCGCGCGCGAGCGCCTCCTGCAGCAGCGCGGCGACGTCCTCCTCGACGCGGCCGAGCTGCGACCAGCGGCCCGCGTAGCCGAGCGCGGCGCGGCCGAGCAGGCCGGCGTCGCCGAGCGCCCGCGCGGTCGCGGCGGCCGCCGCGAAGGTCGTCTGCGCGTCCCGCCGCGCCCGCCCGCTCCTGCGAG
Source organism: uncultured Solirubrobacteraceae bacterium (assembly GCA_963791405.1). Lineage (GTDB taxonomy): Bacteria > Actinomycetota > Thermoleophilia > Solirubrobacterales > Solirubrobacteraceae > DASQMT01. The sequence goes on from CAWBSJ010000003.1 coordinate 159,206, forward strand.
GCGCCGAGGGCGAGCAGCAGCTCGCAGTGCATCCGGTCCTCGCCCGCGCCCGCCAGCTCGCGGGCGCGCAGCGCGGCGCGGTAGTGGCCGGCCGCCTCCTCCCACGCGAGCAGGCGGTCCGCGCGGCGCCCGGCGGCGAGCGCGAAGTCGACCGCGCGCTCGGGCCGGTCGACCGGCGCGGCGAGCGCGAAGTGGTGGGCGAGCTGGCCCGAGGTGCGGGTCGAGCTGGTCGCCGCGGCGCGCGATCAGCGCCTCCCCGACGCGGCTGTGCAGGCGCGCGCGGCGCAGGGCGGAGAGGCCGTCGTAGAGCGTCGCGCGCAGCAGCGCGTGCGAGAACGCGTAGCGGCCGACGCGCTCGGCGATCCTCGCGCAGGACGCCGGCCGCGACCGCCTCCTCGAGCGCGTCGACGAGCGCGTCGCCGTGCAGCGGCCCGGCCTCGTCGAGCACGTCGAAGTCCGCCTCGCGGCCGACCACCGCGGCGACGGCGAGCATCTCGAGCGCCGGCTCGCCGAGCCGCGCGAGCCGGCGGCCGGTGACCTCGCGCACGCCGTCGGGCACGCCCGCGTGCAGCGCGACGCGCCGCCGAGGGCCGCCCGCGTCCGCGAGGTGGCGCAGGACCTCCTCGATGAAGAACGGGTTGCCCTCGGTCTCCTCGTGCAGCTCGTCGACGAACGCGGGCGTCGGCCGGCGGCCGTCGAGCGCGGTCACGAGCGCGGCCGTCTCGCCGGCGTCGAGGCCGGCCAGCTCGATCCGCTCGAGCGTCCCCTCGCGGCGCAGGCCCGCGAGCAGCGCCGCGAGCGCCTCGCTCGCCCTCGTCGGCGCGCGCCGGTGGCGAGGAACAGCGCCGCGCTCCGGCGCCGGCGCGCGCACGAGGTGGCCGAGCAGCTGGAGCGTCGGCAGGTCGGCCCAGTGCAGGTCGTCGAGCACGACGAGCAGCGGCGCGTCGCCGGCGATCTCCGCCAGCAGCGCGGCGATCCCGTCGAACAGGCGCAGCCGCTGGGCGCCGGCCTCGGGGCCGTGCAGCGGCGTCCCGCGCCCGCGGCCGGCGCGCCGAGCTCGGGCAGGACGACGCGGAGCTCCGCGGCGCGCGGGCCGAGCCGCTCGGCGAACGGCGCGAGCGAGGCGCCGCCCGCCCAGCCGCGCAGCATCTGCACGACCGGCTGGTAGGGCGCGGGCGCCTCCTCCTCGAAGCGGCCGAAGAGCACCACGGCGCCGTCGGCGTGGGCGGCGGCGGCCAGCTCGGCCGCGAGCCGCGTCTTGCCGATGCCGGCGTCGCCGGCGAGCACGGCGAGGCGCGCGCGCGCCGCCGGCGGCCGCGCGCCACGTCGCCTGCAGCGCCGAGCGCCTCGGCGGAGCGGCCGACGAACGCGTGGCCGGCCGCGCGCCGCGTCGAGCGGCGCGGGCCAGCGGCGGGCCGCGGGGCCGCGGCCGCCGGGCGCGGGCGCGGCGGCGCGCGGCCGAGCAGCAGGCGCTCGTGGACCGCCATCGCGTCCGGCCCCGGCGTGGTGCCGAGCTCCTCGCGCAGCAGCCGGCGCAGGTCCTCGAACGCGCGCAGCGCCTCGGCGGGGTTGCCGGCCGCCTCGTGCGCCTCCATCAGCAGCCGGTGGGCGGACTCGCGGAACGGCGCGGCGGCGATCGCCGCCCGCGCCGCCTCGACCGCGTCGCCGAGCTCGCCCGCGCGCGCAGCGCGCCGCCGCCGAGCGACCTCGAGCGCGCGCACCTGGACGGCGGCGAGCTCGGCGCGCTGCTCGTGCAGCCAGGCGCCGTCGCGGTCGGGCAGGAAGCTCGCCGGCGCACGCGTCGAGCGCGGCCCGCGCGGCGGCGGCCGCGGCGGCCCAGTCGCCGTCCTGCGAGCGCGCCTCGGCGCGGCGCGCGGCCGCCGGCGGCGGCCTCGACGTCGACCGTGACGTCGCCCCGCGAGCTCAGCCGCAGCTCGGAGCGCCCGCGCAGCGCGCCGTCGCCGAGCGCGCGGCGCAGCTTGGACAGCAGCGCGCTCAGCGCCGTGTCGGCGGCCGCCGGCGGCGCCTCGGGCCAGAGCACGTCGATCAGCTCGGCGCGCGGGCAGGTGCGCTCGCGGTTGAGCACGAGGTACGCGAGCAGCAGCCGGCCCTGGCGGCCCGGGGATCCGCGCGCCGACGCTCGCGTCCGCCGGCGCGAACTCGACAGCGGCCCGCACAGGCGGACCGCCCAGCCTGACCCCGAACCTTCCACGTTCGGCACGGAAGCTACCGGGCGGCCAAGGTGACGCCAAGGTTTCGCCAAGGTCGGTCGCCGCGGATCAGTCCTCCCGCGGCGCTCCGCACGGACCTTCCAGACGCTCGGAGCGCCGCCGCGACACGGATGTCGCATCCCCAGCGGCGCAGGGCCCCCCGACCCCCGGGCGCCTGCGCACCGAGTGGACCTGAGGGGCCCGCCCGGCGGCGGGCCTCTCAGCCTCTGCTCGAGCGCCTGCGCGACGTCGGCCTGCAGGTCGGCCAGGTCCTCGCAGCCGGCGGAGAAGCGGATGAAGCCGTCGGCCACGGCGTCGGTGCCCCAGCGCGCGCGCCGCTCCGCGGTCGAGTGGACGCCGCCGAAGCTCGTCGCCTCGGCCACGAGCTCGAGCGCGCCGAGGAACCGCTGCGCGCGCTCGGCGCCGTCGAGCGTGAAGCCGACGAGCGGGCCGTAGTGGCGCATCTGGCGCGCGGCGAGCGCGTGGCTGCGGATGGTCCGGGAGCCCGGGATGGCGGACGTCGAGGACCTCGGGCCGCTCGCGCAGCAACCGCGCGAGCGCGAGCGCGTTCGCGCTCTGGCGCTCCAGCCGCAGCGCGAGCGTGGGCAGCGAGCGGTGCAGCATCCAGGCCTCGAACGGCCCGGCGATCGCGCCGCCCTGCGAGCGGTGCGCGCGCAGCGGCGCCGCCCACTCGGGGTCGCGCACCGAGACGGCGCCGAGGAGAGGTCCGAGTGGCCGGAGAGCGCCTTGGTCGCGCTGAGCATGCGGCGTCGGCGCCGTGGTCGAGCGGCCGCTGGCCGAGCGGCGTGGCGAGCGTGTTGTCGACCGCGAGCCGGCCGCCGGCCGCGTGGACGGCGTCCGCGACCGCGGCGATGTCGGCGACGTCGAGCGCGGGGTTGGACGGCGTCTCGATCCAGACGAGCGTCGCGCCCGTCGCAGGCGGCGACGATCGCCTCCGTGTCGGTGGGGACGAAGCCGCACCTCGACGCCGCGCGGCGCGAGCCGGTCGCGGGCGACGCCGCGCACCCCCGGGTAGCCGTCGTCGGCGACGACGAGCACGTCGCCCGGCCCGAGCGCGGGCTCGAGCACCGCGCAGACGCGCCGCCATGCCCGAGCGGGAAGAGCACCGTCTCGCCGCCGTCGAGCTCGCCGAGCGCCCGCTCGACGGCGGTCCAGGTCGGGTTGCCGTCGCGCCCGTAGCCGTACGGCGCGGCGTCCTTCGCGCCCTGCAGGTGGAACGGCGCGGCGAGCACCGGGCCGGGCGTCAGCGGCGTGCCCTGCTCGGCGGGCGGGAGGCCGGCGTGGACGGCGCGGGTCGAGGGGCCTGCGAGCGCTGGTCGTTCACGGCCGCGAAGGCTAGCCTCCGCCGGCCGTGCGCCGCGTCGTCCTCACCGCGCTGCTGCTGGGGCTGCCGGCCGCGCCCGCCGCGGCGGCGCCGCCGCCGGACTGGCGGCCCGGAGTTCGCCGCCGCGCGCGCCTACGCCGCGGGCCGCGCGGGCGAGGTGAGCTTCGCGCTGCGGACCGGGCGCCGCCACTGGAGCTTCCGCGGGACGACCGCCTACCGCTCGGCGAGCGTCGTCAAGGCGATGCTGCTGGTCGCCTACCTGCGCCGGCCGGACGTGCGCGACCGGCGGCTCGCGGCGGCGAGCGCGCGCTGCTCGACCCGATGATCCGGCGCTCGGACAACGGCGCCGCGACCGCCGTCAGCCGGCGGGTCGGGCCGCCCGGGCTCGCCGCCCTGGCCCGCCGGGCGGGGATGCGCGCGTTCCTGCCCCACCCCGTGTGGGGCGGCTCGCAGATCACGGCCGCCGACCAGGCGCGCTTCTTCCTGCGGATCGACCGGCTGCTGCCGCCGCGCCACCGCGCGCTACGGGATGCGGCTGCTGCGGACCGTCATCCCGGCGCAGCGCTGGGGGCTCGCCGCGGCGGTCCCGCACGGCTGGACGATCGCCTTCAAGGGCGGCTGGGGGCCGGGCGTGACGCAGGACGTCCAGCACCAGGTCGGGCTGTTCACGAACGCGGGGCTGCGGGTGTCGCTCGCGGTGCTGACCGCCGACAACCCGTCGGCCGCGTACGGGCGCGAGACGCAGCGCGGCATCGCGGCGCGGCTGCTCCACGGGCTCGCCGGCAGGGTGGTCGGCGAGGTCGTCCCCGTGGGCAGCGGGCTCCCGCGCGGATAGCCTTCGCCCATGTTGCGCGTGCTCGTGCTGGGCGAGCTCGCCGTCGAGCTCGACGGGCGGCCGCTGCCGCTGCCGGACGGGCGCCCGGCACGAGCGCTGCTCGGCTACCTCGCGCTGCATCCCGGCCGCGCACGCGCGGGCGGCGCTCGCGGCGCGGCTGTGGCCCGACGTGCTCGACGAGTCCGCGCGCACCAGCCTGCGCGGCGCGCTCGGCGGACGTCCGCCGCGCGCTCGGGCCGGCGGCGGACGGCGCACCTGGTGGCCGACACGCGAGCGACGATCGGGCTGCGCGACGCCTGACGACCGACGCCGCCGCGGCCGCGGCGCTCGCCGCCGCGCGGGCACGCCGAGGACGCGCTCGCGCTGTCGGCGCGGCGAGCTGCTCGGCCGGGCTGGAGGCGGGCGACTGGCTCGACGGCGGCGCGCGACGAGGACCGGGCGGCGCAGCGGCGCGCTGCTGGACGGGGCTCGGCGGACGCAGGCGGCCGCCGCGGGCGACCACGCCGCGGCGCGATCGCCCGGCGCGCGAGCGGGTCGCGCTCGAGCCGCTGTCCGAGGAGGCCCACCGCGACCTGATCGGCGGCTGGCCGCGCGGGCGACGGCGCCGCCGCGGTGACGGCCTACGAGCGGCTCGCCGACCGGCTGCGGAGCGAGCTCGGCATCGCGCCGTCGCGCGCCACGCGCGAGCTGGCCGCCCGGATCCGAACCGGCGACGGCGACGCGCCGGCGCTCGACGGCGACGCGAGGTGACCGGCGACGCGCACGCGGTCGGGGCGCCGCCGCTGCCCGCGATCTTCGCGGCCCGGCGCGAGCGGTCGCCGTTCGTCGGGCGCGACGTCCAGCGCGACCGGCTGCTCGCCGCGCTCGACGGCGTCCGCGGCGGCGAGCGGCACGTCGTGCTCGTCATCGGCGAGCCCGGGATCGGCAAGTCGCGGCTGGTCGCCGAGGCCGCGCGGCGCGGCGCACGCGGCCGGCGCCACGGTGCTCGCCGGCCGCTGCAGCGAGGAGCCGCTCGGCCCGTTCGCGCCGTTCGTGGAGGCGCTGCGCCCGCTCGGCGAGCTGCACGCCGAGCCCGCCGCCGACCCGGCGCCGCGCGGCTGCGGCTGTTCGACGAGGTGGCCGAGCTGCTCGCGGGCGCGTGCCGCGGAGCGCCCGTGCTGCTCGTGCTCGAGGACCTGCACTGGGCCGACCCGGCGTCGCTGCGCCTGCTCGCCCACCTGGCGACCGCGCCGGAGCCGGCCGCGCTGCTGCTCGCTCGGGACCTACCGCCAGACCGACCTCGGCCGCGGCCATCCGCTCGCCGGGCGTGCTCGCCGACCTGCGCCGCGAGCCGCGCGCCGAGCGGCTCCCGCTCGACGGGCTGGACGCCGACGCGACGACGCGGCTGATCGGCGGCTGGGCGGGCGCGGAGGCCGAGCCCGGGCTGGCGGCGCAGGTGCGCGCCGAGACCGAGGGCAACCCGTTCTTCATCGAGGAGGTCCTGCGCGACCTGGTCCGAGGGCGGCGCGCTCGACCGCGAGGACGGCCGCTGGCGCACGGACGACGCCATCCCCGTCCCCGAGAGCGTCCGCGAGGTCATCGGCCGGCGCGTCGAGCGGCTGGCGCCCGCGGCGCCGTCGCCGCGCTCGAGGCGGCGGCCGCCTGCACGGGCGCGAGTTCGACGTCCCCGTGCTCACCGCCGCGCTGCCGGACGCAGCGCGACGCGCTGCTCGACGGCCTCGACGCGGCCGAGCGGGCGCAGCTGGTCCGCCCGCTGCCGAGCGGCGACGGGCGCTGGGCGTTCGCGCACGCGCTGGTCCGCGACGCGATCTACGACGAGCTGCCCACGCTGCGCCGCGCGCGGCTGCACGCCGCGATCGCGGACGGCGCTCGTCCGCGGCCGGCGGCGCCGACCGCCGAGGCGGCCCACCACGCCTACGAGGCCGCCGCGCTCGACGGCGGCGCGCGGGCCGTCGCGCTGCGCGCGCGAGGCGGCCGCCGAGGCGCTCGCCGGCCTCGACTACGAGGCGGCCGCCGCCCACACTCGCGCGACGCCCTGCAGGCGCTCGAGCTGGATCGCGGGCAGCCGGGCCGCACGAGCGCGCCGGTCGGTGCTGATCGAGCACGGCGACGCGCTCGCCCGCGCCGGCGATCCCGGCGCCGTCGCGGCGTTCGCCGAGGCGCGCTCGCTCGCCGCCGGCGCGCCCGAGCTGCTCGCGCGCGCCGCGCTCGGCGCCTGCGGCGTCGGCGTGACGATCATCGACGTCGACCTCGACCGCGCCGCCTGGCTGGAGGAGGCGGTGGCCCGGACTCGGCGACGACGCGCCAGGCCTGCGCGCGCGGCTGCTCGCGCGGCTGGCGATCGAGCTCGCCTACGCGCCGGCGCGCGACCGCAGCGGCCCGCTGAGCGAGGCCGCGGTCGCGGCCGCCCGCACCGCCGGCGACCCCGACGCCCTGCTCGCCGCGCTCAACGCCCGCCACGTCGCGCTCTGGCACCCGGACGGGCTGCACGAGCGGCGCGCGGTCGCGGACGAGATGATCGCGCTCGCCGTCGCCCACGACCGGCCGGAGGACGAGCTGCAGGGCCGCAACTGGCGCGCCGTCGACCTGTGGGAGCAGGGCGACACGCCGGCGTTCGAGGCGGAGCTGGAGAGCTACGCGGCGCTCGCGGACCGGCTCGGCCTCGCCACGTTCGCCTGGTACGTCCCGATCTGGCGCGCCGCGCTGTGCACCCTGCGCGGCGCCGGCGCCGCGGCGCAGCCGCTGATCGCCGAGGCCGTCGCGATCGGCGGTCACGCCGGGGACGCCAACGCGGAGCTGTGCGCGGGGATGCTCGAGTTCCAGCGCATCGTCAACGAGCGCCGCTTCGCCGACTTCCCGTTCGCGTTCGCCGACGCGAAGATCGCCGCCTCCCCCGCCGGCCCCGCGTACCGCGCCTCGCGCGCGTGGGCGGCCGCCGAGATCGGCCGGATCGACGCGGCGCGCGCGGACGTCGACTGGCTGTTCGCCGACGACCTGGCCCGGCTCCCGTTCGACTTCAACTGGATGAGCGCGCTCGGCGAGCTGGGCGAGGCGCTCGCCGCGCTCGGCGACGCCCCGCGCGCCGCGCTGCTCTACGCGCGCGGGCTGCCCTACGCCGACCGCGCGGTCACCGCCGGCCGCGCGATCTGCAGCCAGGGATCGGTCGAGCACACGCTCGGCCGGCTCGCCGCGACGGCCGGCCGCCCGGGCACCGCGGTCCGCCACTTCCGCGCCGCGCTGGACGCCCAGGAGCGGATGGACGCGCGCCCGTGGACGGTCCACACGCGCACGTGCCTCGCGGCGGCCCTGCGCGCCGCCGGGGAGCCGGCGGCGGCGGAGCGCGAGCTCGCGACGGCGCGGACCGAGGCCGCGGCGCTGGGCCTTCCGGGCCTCGTCCCGGAGCCGAGCGGCGCGCCCTGACCGCGTCGGGGAAGATGCACGCCATGGCGAGCGACACACCGGATCCTCCTGTTCGACATCGACGGCACGCTCGTCACCACCGGCGGCGCGGGGGCGGTCGCCTGGCGGCGGGCGTTCCAGGAGCTGCACGGCATCCCGGCGGACATCGGGCAGTTCACCGACGCGGGGATGACCGACCCGGACGTCGGCGCGAAGACGTTCGAGGCCGTGATCGGCCGCAAGCCGACCCGCGACGAGCTGGCCCAGATCGTCCAGCGGCGGCTCGAGCACCTGCCCGAGGCGGTCGCCGAGAGCAAGGGCTACAAGGTGCTGCCCGGGCGTCCCGGAGCGGCTGCGGCAGCTCAGCCGCGACGGCCACCTGCTCGGGCTCATCACCGGCAACGGCGACGGCGCCGCGTTCATCAAGCTCGCGCGCGGCGACCTGATGCGCTGGTTCACGTTCGGCGCCTACGCGAGCGCCGGCGTCGACCGGCCGGGGATCGTCCGCCAGGCGGTCGAGCGCGGCGAGGCGATGCTCGGCGCAGGACGTCCCGAACAGCGCAGATCTTCGTGATCGGCGACACGCCGCTCGACATCAGCCGCCGCGCACGCGTCGGGCTGCACGGCGATCGGCGTCGCCACCGGGCACTTCGACGCGGCCGCGCTGCGCGAGGCCGGCGCCGACCACGTGCTCGAGACGCTCGAGGAGGAGCTCCCGCTCTGTAACGGCCGAAGGCGCGCCCCGGTGGCGGCGGAGCCGGCCTTCGCACAGGCGGTTGCCTGCCGCCGGCGCGGTCTAGGCGTCTGCGGTTCGGGCTGGCTCGACGGCGGGCTGGTCCAGCGCCCCGCCGTCGTCGACGCCTTGTCCTCGTCCTCGTCGGCCTCGGCCTCGCGGCCGCCGACCGCGGCCGGCACCGGCTGCTCCGGCGGTGACGATCGAGAGGATCATCTCCCGCTCGTCGCCCTCCGGCGCCGGCTCGACGAACACCGTCGCGCCGGCGATCAGCTCGGACTTGAGCACGAAGTCGGCCAGCGGATCCTCGATGTAGCGCTGGATCGCGCGGCGCAGCGGGCGTGCGCCCATCGCCGGGTCCCAGCCCTTCTCGACGAGGAAGTCCTCGGCGCCCTCCGACAGCTCGAGCTGCAGGTCCCGCTCCGCGAGCGACCCGCGGATCCGGCGCAGCAGGAGATCGACGATCTGCTTGATCTCCGACTTCTGCAGCTTGTGGAAGACGATGACGTCGTCGATCCGGTTGAGGAACTCGGGGCGGAAGACCTTCTTCAGCTCGCCCATGACCCGGTTCTTCATGTCGTCGTACGTCATGCCGTGCTCGGTGTCGCCGACCGAGAAGCCGAGCGGCGTGTTGCGCGCGATCTCCGAGGCCCCGATGTTCGAGGTCATGATCACGATGGCGTGCCGGAAGTCGACCGTGCGGCCCTGGGAGTCCGTGAGCCGCCCGTCCTCCAGGATCTGCAGGAGGATGTTGAAGACGTCCGGGTGCGCCTTCTCGATCTCGTCGAGCAGGAGCACCGAGTACGGCTTGCGCCGCACCGCCTCGGTGAGCTGGCCGCCCTCGTCGTACCCGACGTAGCCGGGGGGCGAGCCGACGAGCCGGGACACGGCGTGCTTCTCCATGTACTCCGACATGTCGATCCGGACCATCGCCTCCTCGTCGCCGAAGAGGAACTCGGCCAGCGTCCGCGCCAGCTCGGTCTTGCCCACGCCCGACGGGCCGAGGAAGACGAACGAGCCGGTCGGCCGCTTCGGGTCCTTGAGGCCGGCGCGCGAGCGCCGGATCGCCTTCGAGATGACCTCGATCGCCTGGTGCTGCCCGATGACGCGCTTGTGCAGCTCGTCCTCCATGCGCATCAGCTTCTGCGTCTCGGCCTCGGTGAGCTTGAAGACCGGGATGCCCGTCCACATCGAGACGATGTCCGCGATCTCCTCCTCGCCGATCGCGGGGCGCTCCCCGCTCTCGCCGGACTCCCAGGCGTCCTCGAGCTCGCGCTTCTTGTTCGTCAGGCGCCGCTCGGCGTCGCGCAGCTGCGCCGCCTTCTCGAACTCCTGGTTCTCGATCGCGGCCTCCTTCTCGCGCCGCGTCGTCTCGATCTCCTCCTCGAGCTCCCGGTACACGGGCGGGGAGGACATCGACTTGATGCGCATGCGCGAGGCGGCCTCGTCGATCAGGTCGATCGCCTTGTCCGGCAGGAACCGGTCGGAGATGTAGCGGTCGGCCAGCTCGGCGGCGGCCTCGAGGGCCTCGTCGGTGATGTTGACCTTGTGGTGCGCCTCGTAGCGGTCGCGCAGGCCCTTGAGGATCTGCACGCACTCCTCCAGCGACGGCTGGTCCACCGATGATCTTCTGGAAGCGGCGCTCCAGCGCGGAGTCGCGCTCGAGGTACTTGCGGTACTCGTCGAGCGTGGTCGCGCCGACCGTCTGCAGCTCACCGCGCGCCAGCGCCGGCTTGAGGATCGAGGCCGCGTCGATCGCGCCCTCGGCGGCACCCGCGCCGACGAGGTTGTGGAGCTCGTCGATGAACAGGATGATGTCGCCGCGCTGGGTGATCTCCTTCATCACCTTCTTCAGGCGCTCCTCGAACTCGCCGCGGTACTTCGAGCCCGCGACCAGCGCCGCCAGGTCGAGCGTGTAGATCTGCTTGTTCTTCAGCAGCTCCGGCACGTCGCCGTTCGTGATCCGCTGGGCGAGGCCCTCGACGACGGCGGTCTTGCCGACGCCGGGCTCGCCCACGAGCACGGGGTTGTTCTTCGTGCGGCGCGAGAGGATCTGCATGATCCGCTCGATCTCGGTCTCGCGGCCCGACGACGGGGTCGAGCTTGCCCTCGGCGGCCAGCTTGGTCAGGTTGCGCCCGAACTGGTCGAGCAGCTTCGAGGACTTCTTGCCCTCGCCCTGGCCCGCCGCGCCGCCGCGGCCGGCGGCCGCCGCGCCCTGGCCGGAGCCCTGGCGGCGCCCGCCCGGGCCGGACAGCATGCGGATGACCTCGTTGCGGATCTTCTCCGAGTCGGCGTCGAAGTCGAGGAGGATGCGCGCGGCCACGCCCTCGTTCTCCCGCACCAGGCCGAGCAGGATGTGCTCGGTGCCGATGTAGTTGTGCCCGAGCGAGAGGGCCTCGCGCAGCGCCAGCTCCAGGACCTTCTTCGCGCGCGGCGTGAACGGGATCTGGCCGGAGGTGACCTCTTCACCGGAGCCGACGATGCGCACGACCTGGGCGCGCACACGCTCGACGGTGATGTCGAGGCTCTCGAGGACGCGGGCCGCAAGGCCCTCCTCCTCGCGCAACAGGCCGAGCAGGATGTGCTCGGTCCCGATGTAGTTGTGCTTCAGCGTCCGCGCCTCCTCCTGGGCGAGGACGACCACCTGACGGGCTCGCTCTGTGAATCGCTCGAACATGGTGGCGCTGTGCTTCCTTCCTGCTAAGTGTCTGCCCTAGCGCTCGATCTATCTGGTTCTCTGGACGGTTGGAGGGCTGTACCCCGGCACGATGCCGGAAACGAAAATACCCCGCCCTCGTCTCAACGTATTCGGCACGGGAGCCGCGTCGGATGAGTCGAGTCGGGGTCGGCTGACGGCCATGGGGCAGTCTACCAAGGGTCCGGACCCCTCCGAGCAGGGTCCGCAGGCCTACCGCATGGCGGGAAACAGGACGACCTCGCGGATGCTCCGCTGCCCCGTGAGCAGCATCACGAGCCGGTCGATCCCGATCCCGATGCCGCCGGTCGGCGGCATCCCCTGCTCCAGCGCGGCCAGGAAGGCCTCGTCGAACGGCTGGGCCTCCGCGTCGCCCTCCGCCGCGTAGCGCTGCTGCTGCTCGAAGCGGGCGCGCTGGTCGTCCGGGTCGTTGAGCTCGGTGAACGCGTTGGCGATCTCCATCCCGCCCGCGTAGGCCTCGAACCGCTCGGTGAGCCCGGGCTCGGCGCGATGCCGCTTGGCGAACGGCGAGAGCTCGACCGGGTAGTCGAGCAGGAACGTGGGCTGCACGAGCTCGGGCTCGACGTGCTTCGTCAGCAGGTGGTCGACGAGCAGCGCCCAGGTCTCCTCGCCCTCGGGCACCTCGAGGCCCGCGCTCGCGCATCGCGCCGCGCAGCGACTCGAGGTCGCGGTTGGCGAGGATGTCGACGCCCGAGCGGTCGCGCGATCGCGCCGGCCAGCGTCTCGCGCCGCCACGGCGGGGAGAAGTCGAGCTCGCCCGTCGTAGCCCGCGACCTGCGGCGACGTGGGCCACGAGCGCCTCGCAGCGCGCGGCGACGTCCTGGTAGTCGGCGTACGCCTCGTACCACTCGAGCATCGTGAACTCGGGGTTGTGCTTGAAGGATCGACGCCCTCGTTGCGGAAGTCCTTGCCGAGCTCGTAGACGCGCTCGAGGCCGCCGACGATCAGCCGCTTGAGGTAGAGCTCGGTGGCGATCCGCAGGTACAGGTCGCGGCCGAGCTGGTTGTGGTGGGTGATGAACGGGCGCGCGGCCGCGCCGCCGTAGAGCGGCTGCAGGACCGGCGTCTCGACCTCGACGAAGCCCGCGTCGTCGAGGAAGCGGCGGACCGCGGCGATCACCTTCGCGCGGGTGATGAACACGCGCGCGCGTCTCCTCGCTGGCGATCAGGTCGAGCTCGCGGTGGCGGTAGCGCGTCTCGACGTCGGCGAGGCCGTGGTGCTTGTCGGGCGGCGGGCGCAGCGACTTCGCCAGCAGCGCGAAGTCGTCGACCGCGCAGCGACAGCTCGCCGCGGCGGGTGCGGAAGACGGTCCCGTCGGCGCCGATCAGGTCGCCGAGGTCGAGCGCGAGCAGCCGCTCCATCGCCTCGTCGCCGAGCACGTCGACGCGCGCGTGCAGCTGCATCCGGCCGGAGCGGTCGACGACGTCGAGGAACGCGGCCTTGCCCTGGCCGCGGCGGGCGGCCAGGCGGCCGGCGATCCGGGCGCGCGCGTCGGTCTCCTCCCCGTCGGGGAGGTCCGCGAACGGCGCCTTGACCTCGGCGATCGGCTGCACGCCCGGGATAGGCGTGCGGGAACGGGTCGATCCCGGCGGCGCGCAGCCCGTCGAGCTTGCGCCGCCGGTCGAGCAGGACCTGCGAGAGGCTCCTCGCCCTCCGCTCATCGGCGCTAGGCACGCTGATCTTGCCGATGGTGAGCTTGCGCTCGCCCTTCGGCGCGGGCACCGTGACGGTGTCGCCCTTCTTGCGGCCGATCAGCGCCTTGCCGACCGGGGACTCGTTCGAGAGCCGCTTGTTCGCCGGGTCGGCCTCGGTCGAGCCGACGATCGCGTACTCGAACGCCTTGCCCTTCTCGTCCTTGCCGGCGACGAGCGAGCCGACGCGGACCAGGTTGGTGTCGAGCTCGGAGGCGTCGATCACCTGCGCCGAGCGGAGCTTGTCCTCGAGCTGCGCGATCCGCTGACTCGAGCATCGCCTGCTCGTTCTTCGCGTCGTCGTACTCGGAGTTCTCCGAGATGTCGCCGAACTCGCGGGCTTCCTTGATGCGCTCCGCGACCTCGCGGCGGCGTACGACGGACAGGTGCTCGATCTCCTGCTTGAGCTTGTCGAGCCCTTCTGGGGTGAGGATGACGTCCTTCTGCATGCGTCTTCCTTGGGGAAGTCGGTCCTGGAAAATGCGCACGGCCCGCTCTCTGGCGGGCCGAACGGCGGCGCATGGTAGCAGGGCGTCTCAGGCCGCGATGAGGGGCGCGAGGCCGTCGATCACGGCCCGCTGCGCGGCGATCGTGTCCGCCTGCTGGAGCGCGGCCTGGACCGCGCGGCCCTCCCCGAGCCGGTCGACGTACCAGGGGTGGAACTTGCGCAGGTAGCGGGCGGCGCGCTCCGGCCCCAGGTGCTCCGCGGCGCGGTCGAGCACCCAGCGCCACTCCGCCAGGACCTCGTCGCGCGACGGCTCGGCGTCGCGCGTGCCGAGGACCTGCGCGAACAGCCACGGGTTGCCGAGCGCGCCGCGGGCGAGCATCACCGCGGCGCAGCCGGTGGACTCGAACACGGCGCGGATGTGGTCCGCGCCCTCCATCCCGCCGCAGACGATGACCGGGACCGGGAGCTCGGCGACCAGCCGCGCGGCCAGCTCGTAGTCCGGCGTGCCCGAGTGGCGCACCGCGGCGGAGCGCGGGATGGAAGGTCAGACCGGCGACACCGGCGTCCTCGACGAGCCGGCGCGCGGTCTCGAAGCCCTCGACGCCGCCCGGCTTGAGCGCCGCGCGCAGCTTGACCGTGACCGGGAGGCCGGAGCCCTCGGCGGCGGCGCGCGCGACGGCGACCGCCGTGTCGGGGTCGCGGATCAGGGCGGCGCCCGCGCCCGTCTTCATCACCTTCGGCACCGGGCAGCCCATGTTGAGGTCGATGAAGTCCGCGCCGCGCTCGGCGGCCACGGCGGCGGCGGAGCGCATGATCTCCGGGTCCTGGCCGAAGAGCTGGATCGCGACCGGCCCGCCCGCGCGCTCGTCGGGGTGGACGACGAGCAGCTCGTCGAGCGTCTTGCGGTTGCCGTAGTGGATCGCGTGGCTCGAGACCATCTCGCTGATCGCGAGGCCGGCGCCGTAGCGCTTGGCCTGGAGCCGCACGAACCAGTTGCCGATCCCGGCCAGCGGCGCGAGCACGACCCGGTTCGGGATCGTGATCCCGCCGAGCTCCCACGGGTCATGGAGGCTTCTCACACCGATGAGGATAGTTTCGCCTGCCAGGCGAGCCCGCTCGTTCCTCGCGCTCGCCTTCGGCGACGTTACGTGAGGTTGCGCTCGTGGATCAGCCGCAGCCCGGTGAGCGTGAGCATGTCGTCGACGTCGTCGATCAGGTCGCAGAACGGCACGATCGCGCCCGCGAGGCCGCCGGTGGCGATCGACTCGGTCTCCTCCCCCAGCTCCTCGCGCACGCCGCCCGACGATCCCGTCGACCTGCGCGGCGAAGCCGAAGATCACGCCCGAGCGGATCGCCTCGACCGTCGACTTGCCGATCAGCGCGCGCGGCGGCGGTGAGGTCGATCCGCGGGATCGCCGCGGCGCGGCTCGTGAGCGCCTCCATCGAGATCTCGACGCCCGGGGCGATGATGCCGCCGACGTACTCGCCGGCGGCGCTGACGCAGTCGTAGGTGATCGCGGTGCCGAAGTCGACGATCACGCACGGCCCGCCGACCCGCTCGTAGGCGGCGACGGCGTTGACGAGCCGGTCGGCGCCGACCTCGCGCGGGTTGTCCATCCGGATCGGCATCCCGGTCCGCACGCCCGGGCCGACCACCGGCATCGCGTGCCCGAGGTAGCGCTCGGCCATCGCGGTCCACTCCGGCCGCAGCTGCGGCACGGTCGAGGAGAGGATCGAGGCGTCGAGGTCGCCGAAGCCGAGGTCGCGCAGCGCGAGCAGGTTGCGCAGCGCGGCGCCGAGCTCGTCCGCGGTCGACTCGCGCACGGTCGCGAAGCGCCAGTCGTGGACCAGCTCCTCCCCGCGGAAGGCGCCGATGTGGGTCTGCGTGTTGCCGACGTCGACGACGAGGAGCACGGGGCGGGATTATGCTCGCGCGCCATGGATGCCGTGCTGTACGCCCTCCCGGCCTCGCACCCGTGCGCCGCGGTCGAGCGCGCGCTGGCGCTCAAGCACGTGGGCTGCCGGCGCGTCGAGCTGATCCCCGGCCCGCACCGGATCGTGCAGAAGGCGGTCTTCGGCGCGACCACCGTGCCCGCGATCAGGCTCTCCGACGGGACCAAGGTGGTCGGCTCGCGGCCGATCATGCGCGAGCTGGACGCGCGGGTGCCCGAGCCGCGGCTCGTGCCCGAGACGTCGGGCGCCGAGCGCGCGGAGGAATGGGGCGACCAGGTGCTGCAGTCGCTCGTCCGCCGCGTCATGTGGGCCGCCCTGGTCCGGGCGCCCGAGCGGCTCATGAGCTACACGGTCGACGCGAAGCTCCCGGTCCCGCGGCCGGTCGCCCGCGTCAGCGCGCCGCTGATCGCCCGGCTCGCGGCGAAGCTCAACGACGCGAGCGATCCGAACGTGCGCGCCGACCTGCGCGCGCTGCCGCACCACCTCGACCGGATCGACGACTGGATCGCCGACGGCTCGCTCGGGGAGGACGCGATCGCGGGGCGGCTCCAGGTCGGCTCCGGGCTGCGGCTCCTGATGACCGTCGAGGACGTCCGGCCGCTGATCGACGGGCGCCCGGCGGGCCGGATGGCCCGGGACGCGTTCCCGGTCTACGCCGGCTCGGTCGGCGCGGGCGTGCTGCCGTCGGACTGGCTGCCCTAGACCCAGAGCGGCGCGCCGGCGCGCCGGACCGCGCCCTCCGGGCCGAGCGCGGCGAGCGCCGCGTCGGCGCGCCCCGCGCCGGGCACCTCGAGGTCGGGCGCGAGCTCGAGCAGCGGGACGAGCACGAAGCGCCGGCTCGTCACCTCCGCGTGCGGGAGCGTGAGCCGGTCGGAGTGGTAGCGCTCGTCGCCCAGCAGCAGCAGGTCGACGTCGATCGGGCGCGGCCCGTGGCGGACGCCGCCGGCCAGCCGGCCGAGCTCGCGCTCGACGTCCTTGCAGGCGTCGAGCAGCGGCTCGGGCCCGAGCTCGGTGTCGATCCGCAGGCACGGCGTTGAGGAAGTCGGGCTGGTCGAGCACGAGGCCGACGGGCTCGGTGTCGTAGACCGACGAGGACTCGAGCACCCGCACGCCGCGGCCCGGCAGCGCGGCCACGGCCGCCTGGAGGTTCTCGCGCCGGTCGCCGACGTTCGAGCCGAGGCCGAGGAAGCCGATCACGCCGGCAGCTCCCGGATCAGCGCGAGCTGGCGCGACTGCGCGATCAGCTCGCCGGACGGCGTCCACAGCTCGCCGTCCTCCTCCCACACGCCCGCGACGGCGAGCCGGGTGGTGAAGCGGCACAGGACGTGGTCGTCCGGCGTCATCCCCGCGGGCGGGAGCGGGCGGCGGACGTGGATCGTCAGGTCGAGCGTCGGCGCGAAGCCGAAGCGCCCGGTCGCCGCGAACGCGGCGGGCACCCAGGCGTCGGTCATCGCGGCGACGAGCGGCCCGTCGAGCGTGCGCGGCGCGCGCGGGCGCAGCCAGCCGACCGAGCCGGGCGCGGCGTCGCCCGGCGCGGCCCAGCGCATGTCGTAGTTGCGCATGAAGACGGGGACGCCGGACACCTCGGGATCGACCGCGTCGAACGCGGCGGCGGGCGGGACGTCGGGCGCGGGCGCGGCGTCCCACGCCGCGCCGTCCTCGGGCAGCTCGCCGAGCGTCGCGAGCGCGAGCGTCATCGGCGCGCCCTCCTGCTCGATCCGGACGGACACGGCGGAGTACGTCCTGCCCGCGCGCTCGACCGTCGCGGCGACGTCGAGCGGGCCGACGGCCGGGCGCGGAGACGAAGTGCAGCGTGAGCGAGCGCAGCGGGCGGCCCGTGGCCGCCTCGGCCGCGCGGGCGGCGACGGCGGCGAGGTAGCCGCCGTTCGGGCCGCGGGCGACGAACCAGTGCTCGGGCGCCCACGCGCGCCAGCGCAGCTCGCCCGCGGGCTCCAGCGCGGTGTCGTCGTCGAACGGGTGTGGCGGGGCGACCGTCACCCTGCCTGCGCCAGGCGGATCAGGTCGGCGGGCTCGCACCACCGCGCGGCCCACTCCGACTCGGCGGCGATCGCCGGCAGGTCGAGCGAGGCCATCACGTTGAGCAGCATGCCGTGGGCGAAGAACTCCCAGACCTGCTCGGGCTCGGCGCCCGACACCCGGGTGACCTCGCCGACGAGCGCGCCGAAGCGGTCGCGGACGCGCTCCTGGATCACCGCGTCCGAGCACGCCGCGTAGCTCTGCATCTGGAACCGCAGCGCGGAGGTGTCGCGCAGCCGGTCGACGTACGCGTCGCCCATCCGGCCGAGCGCCTCGCCGGGCGGCGCGTCCGCGGCCGCCGCCGCGAAGGTGGCCTCGATCCGCTCGTGGTTGACGTCGACGCAGGCGAGGAAGAGGTCGCGCTTGGTCCCGAACAGGCGGAACAGGTAGGGCTGCGAGATGCCCGCCTCGGCGGCGATCGTCTCCGTCGACGTGCCCTTGTAGCCGTTGACCGCGAACTGGCGGATCGCGAGCGCGACGATCTCCTCGCGGCGCTCCTCGGCGGACTTGCGGGTGCGGCTGGGCGGGTCCTGGAGGGACATGTGCTCCTAGGTTAGTAGCCACTCACAAGACGGGCAACCCTGGCGCGCGCGGCGGCGCATCATCCGTCCGGTCGTGGTGTTGTGGTGCGGAGATGGACACGCGACGGCAGTTTCTCGCGCGCTCCGGCGCCGTCGCGGCGGCGGCGGTCGTGCTCGCACCCCAGGACGCCGCGATCGCGGCGAAGAAGAAGCGCAAGCGCAAGCCGCCGTCGCGCGCGGGCCTGATCCCCGGCGGGAGCTTCCCCCAGGGCGTGCTGTCGGGCGACCCGGCGCCCGGGGCGATCACGCTGCTGACGCTCGTCGACGACGTGGGCGGGACCGGCCAGGTCCGGCTCGAGGTCGCGCGCGATCCCGACTTCCGGCGGGTGGTGGCGCGCCAGGACATCTGGACGAACGGGGCGATCAACCACTCGGTCAAGGCGCGCGTCAGCGGCCTGCGGCCGCACGAGCGCTACTGGTACCGGTTCGAGACGCGCAACCGCAACTCGCCGGTCGGGCGCTTCCAGACCGCGCTCCCGCCCGACTCCCGCGCGACGGTCCGGTTCGGCTTCTTCTCGTGCGCCGACTTCCCGCACGGCTTCTACAACGCCTACGCCGCGCTGGCCCGCGAGGACGTCGACTTCGTCGTCTCGCTGGGCGACTACATCTACGCCGAGACCTACATGCAGGTCGGCGACGGGCGCGCGGTCCGCGACGACCCGATCGGGCGCGAGAACCCGTACTACCGCTCGATCGTGCGCGAGGCCGCGACGCTGCCGGAGTACCGCGCGAAGTACGCGCTCTACCGCAGCGACGAGAACCTGCGGCGCGTGCACCAGACGTTCCCGATGGTCGCCACCTGGGACGACCACGAGGTCCAGAACAACTACGCCAACGACGCCGACGACGGCGGCCTCCCGCTGCGCTCGCGCTTCTCGCGCGCCCGCCGCGACGCCGCCTACCAGGCGTACTTCGAGGCGATGCCGGTGTTCCACCGCGGGCGCAGCCGCGTCTACCGCTCCGAGCCGCACGGGCGGACGGTCGAGCTGCTGATGCTCGACGAGCGCCAGTACCGCGAGAACCAGCCGTGCGGCGACGCGATCGCCTTCCCGTGCTCGAGCTGGGACCGGCGGCGGACGATCCTCGGCCGGCGCCAGTTCAACTGGCTCAAGCAGAAGCTGTCGGGCTCGGACGCCGCCTGGAAGATCGTCGCCGGCCAGTCGCTGATGATGCCCAACCGGGTCCACGACGGCGAGTACCAGCGCTTCGACTCGTGGCAGGGCTATCCGCGCGAGCGCGAGCAGCTGCTCGCCCACCTGACCTCGCAGCAGATCAAGGACGTCGTCTTCCTCGCCGGCGACATCCACACGACGGTCGCGGGCGACGTCCAGACGCAGATGGGCGCCGGGCCGCCGGTGGCGGTCGAGTTCGCCGCCGGCTCGATCACCTCGCCGGCGCCGGGCGAGGCCAACTACCGGATGCCCGGCCGGACGCTGATCCCGGGCAACGACGCGAAGCCGAGCACGCCGCCCGACGTCCAGGCCCACTACCGCGCGATCAACCCGTGGTTCGACGCGCTCGACCTCGACCGCCACGGCTACGGGATCGTCACGGCGTCGCAGTCCGCGCTCGACGTGACGCTGCAGCGCGTCTGGACGATCAAGGAGCGCGGCAACATCGGGACGATGCCGCCGGCCGGGTTCCGCTGGCGGCTGCCGCGCGGGCGCAGCTCGATCCGCGGAACCGCCGTATAGGATCGCCGCCATGGCGGACCCATCTCCCTCCGAGCTGATCGACAACCGGATCGAGGAGCTCGGCGACTGGCGCGGCGAGCTGCTGAGCCGGCTGCGCGGCCTGATCAAGGAGGCCGAGCCCGGCGTCGAGGAGGAGTGGAAGTGGCGCGGGGTCCCGACGTGGTACCGCGACGGGATGCTCTGCACGGGCGAGACCTACAAGGAGCACGTGAAGGTCACGTTCGCCAAGGGGGCGTCGCTGGACGACCCCTCGGGCATGTTCAACTCGAGCCTCGAGGGGAGCACGCGGCGCGCGATCGACTTCCACGAGGGCGACGCGGTCGACGAGGCGGCGTTCAAGGCGCTCGTCCGCGCGGCCGTCGCGCTGAACGAGTCGAAGGCGAAGCGCTGAGCTAGCGCTCCTCGCGCCAGACCTCGACCGAGACCTCTTCGACGGGCAGCGGGATCGGCGGCTCCGGCTTCGAGGCCTTGACGGTGACGCTGTCGGCGCCGAACTGCGAGGCGAGCCGGTCGGCGATCACCGCGCAGAGCCGCTCCAGCGTCTTGTAGGAGCGCTGCTGCGCGATCAGGGCGATGACCTGGCAGACCTCGCCGTAGTCGACGGTGTCCTCGACGCGGTCGGTGACGAGCGCGTCCGGCTCGCCGACGTCGAAGCGGACGTCGAGCACGAGCCGCTGGCCGATCTCGCGCTCGGCCGCGGTGACGCCGTGGTGGGTGTAGAGCGACAACCCGACGATCTCGATCGTGGCCCCGACCTCGGGGCCCTCGGACTCCTCGTCGTCGTTCAGGTCGTCGTCGTCGTAGTCCTCGTCGGCGTCGTCGGGAGCCATCCGCGCGCCAACGTAGCAGCCGCCACGGCCAGGGCGTCGCGGGCGGGCGCGACGTCGTGGACGCGGAAGACCTCGGCCCCGCGCTCGAGGCCCATGACGACCGTCGCGAGCGTCGCGGGCATCCGCTCGGCGGTCTCGCGGCCGGTGATCGTGCCGAGGAACGACTTGCGCGAGGTGCCGAGGACGATCGGCGCCCCCAGGCCGGTCAGCTCGCGCAGCCGGTCGAGCAGCTCGAGGTTGTGGTCGATCGTCTTGGCGAAGCCGATCCCGGGGTCGATCTCGATCCGGTCGCGGGCGATGCCGGCGGCGACCGCCGCCTCGATCCGCTCCGCGAGGAACGCCTTGACGTCGGCGACGACGTCGTCGTAGCGGGCCTCGGCCTGCATCGTGCGCGGCGTGCCGAGCATGTGCATCAGGCAGACGCCGACGCCGCGCTCGGCGACCAGCGCGGCCATGCCGGGGTCGCCGCGCAGGGCGGTGACGTCGTTGACGTAGCCGGCGCCGGCGTCGAGCGCCGCCGCGGCGACCTCGGCCTTGGACGTGTCGATCGAGATCCGCACGTCGCGGTTGCGCGCGCGGATGCCCTCGATCACCGGGATCACGCGGTCGAGCTCCTCGTCCGCCGGGACCGGGTCGGCGCCGGGCCGGGTCGACTCGCCGCCGACGTCGAGCAGGTCCGCGCCCTCGAACGCGAGCCGCAGCCCGTGGGCGACCGCCGCGCCGCGGTCCAGGAAGGCGCCGCCGTCGGAGAACGAGTCCGGCGTCACGTTGACCACGCCCATGATGCGGTACACGGCGCGGACCGTAGCGCGGCCGCACGTGGGAGACTCCCGCGCCGTGCTCTCCGGCCGCCGGATCGCCGCCGCGGGCGTCGTGCTCGTGCTCGCGGCGCTGCTCTACGCGCTCGCCGCCGAGGCGCGGATCGGCTACGACACCGCCTACCAGCTCGTCTGGGGGCGCGAGCTGCTCGACGGGAGCCTGCCGGGCTACGACGTGCGGCTGGCGCCGACGCCGCACCCGCTGCAGGTGCTCGCGGCGATCCCGCTCGCGCTGCTCGGGCAGGGCGCCGACGAGGCGATGCGCGCGCTGAGCCTCGTGAGCTTCGCGGCGCTCGGCGTGGCGCTGTACCGGGCCGGGACGCTGCTGTTCTCGCCGCCGGTCGGGTGGCTCGCCGCGGCGGTCGTGCTCACCCGTCCGCACCTGCTCGAGCTCGCGTACCTCGCGGACGCCGACATCCCGGCCGCGGCGCTCGCGGCGTGGGCGGCGGTCGCGGCGCTGCGCGGCCGCGCGGCGCCCGCGCTCGGCGCTGCTCGCGCTCGCCGGGCTGCTGCGCCCGGAGGCGTGGGTGCTGTCGCTCGCCTACCTCGCCTGGCTGGCGTGGAGCGCGCGCGCCGTGCGGCCCGGCCTCGTCGCGCTCGCCGTCGCGGCGCCCGTGGTCTGGCTCCTGAGCGACCTCGCGGTGACCGGCGACCTGCTGTGGTCGCTGCACCACACGCGGACCGGCACCGAGCTGCTCGACCGCGACACCGGCGTCGGCTCGGCCGTCATCGCAGCTGCCGCGCCACCTCAACTTCCTGCTCGGGTCGCAGGTGCTCGTCGCGGCGCTGGTCGGGCTGGTGGCCGGCCTGCTCGCCGCGCGCGAGCGGATGTGGGGGCTCGTCGCCGTGCTCGTCCTGCTCGGGGGGAGCTTCGGGGTGCTCGCGCTCGCGGGCCTCTCGCTCCAGCCGCGCTACCTCGCCGGGCTGGCGGCGGCGGTGGCGCTGTGCGCGGCGATCGGCGGGCTGGGCTGGACCGCGGTGGCGAGCGCGCCGTGGCGGCTCGCGGGGATCGCCGCGCTCGTGCTGCTCGCGGCCGGCCTCGTGCTCGACGCGCGCGACGTCTCGGACGTCCGCGGCCGGCTCGTCGACGACTCGCGGCAGCTCGAGGCGCTCGCCCGCGGCCCGGCCCGGGACGCGCTGCGCGACTGCGGGCCGGTCGCCGTCCCCACGATCCGCCCGATCCCCTACCTCGCGCTCTGGACCGACACGGACCCGGCGGGCTACGTCGAGGCGCCCGCGCCCGCGCGGACGCTCGTCACGCCGACGGCGACCTCGGAGTCATGGGCCGGCGGGGGCGGCGAGGGCCAGCCGCCGCGCGTGGTCGTGGCGCCGCCGCCCGGGTCGGCGCAGGTGGCCGCCGACGACGCGTGGGTCGTCGCGTCGGCCTGCTGAGCGGCTAGGCCAGCTCGGGCTTCTCGGGCAGGTCGAGCCCGCGCGCCTCGGCGGCGCCGCCGGCCAGGCCCGGGCGCGGGAGGCCCAGCTTGCCCGCCGCGCGGTCGGCCGCGCTCGGCAGCTCCGGCCGCTCGGGCGCGCCGGTGCCGGTCGGCTCGTCGTCGGGGCCGAAGACCTCTTCCTCGGACTTCCCGGCGAGCAGCGCCGCGAACTCGTCGCTCTCGATCGTCTCGCGCTTGAGCAGCAGCTCGGAGATCGTGGTCAGCGACTCGCGGTGGGCCGAGAGGACGTCCTGCGCGACCTGGTGCGCGCTCTCGACGATCCGGCGGATCTCGTCGTCGATCTCGCGCGCGATCTCGTCGGAGTAGTCGGGCTCGGACGAGAACTCGCGGCCGAGGAACGGCTGGCCGTGGTCGTGGCCGAACACGCGCGGGCCGAGCTTCTCGCTCATCCCGAAGCGCATGACCATCTGCTTCGCGGTCGCGGTGACCTTCTCGAGGTCGTTCGACGCGCCGGTGGTGATCTCGCCGAAGACGATCTCCTCCGCGGCGCGGCCGCCGAGGGTCATCGCCATCGTGTCGTTGAGCTCGGCGCGCGTGGTGAGGAACTTGTCCTCCTGCGGCATCGAGATCGTGTACCCGAGCGCCTGGCCGCGGGAGATGATCGAGATCTTGTGCACCGGGTCGGCGTGCTCGAGGAAGTGGCCGACGATCGCGTGGCCCATCTCGTGGTACGCCGTGATCAGGCGCTCCTTCTCGCCCATGACCCGGGTCTTCTTCTCCGGGCCGGCGACGACGCGCATGATCCCCTCTTCGAGCTCCGTCTGCGTGATCTCCTTCTTGCCCGTGCGGGCGGCGAGGAGGGCGGCCTCGTTGACGAGGTTGGAGAGGTCGGCGCCGGTGAAGCCGGGCGTCTGGCCGGCGAGCGCGTCGATGACGATGTCCTTCGCGAGCGGCTTGCCGCGCGTGTGGACCTCGAGGATCTTCGCGCGGCCCTTGCGGTCGGGCCGGTCGACGGTGATCTGGCGGTCGAAGCGGCCGGGGCGCAGCAGGGCGGGATCGAGGATGTCGGGCCGGTTGGTGGCCGCGATCATGATGATGTTGTCCTTGGCCTCGAAGCCGTCCATCTCGACGAGCAGCTGGTTGAGCGTCTGCTCGCGCTCGTCGTGCCCGCCGCCCATGCCGGCGCCGCGGTGACGGCCGACGGCGTCGATCTCGTCCATGAAGATGATGCAGGGCGAGTTCTGCTTCGCCTGCTCGAACAGGTCGCGGACGCGCGAGGCGCCGACGCCGACGAACATCTCGACGAAGTCCGAGCCCGAGATCGAGAAGAACGGCACGCCGGCCTCGCCGGCGACGGCGCGCGCGAGCAGCGTCTTGCCGGTGCCCGGAGGCCCGTAGAGCAGCACGCCCTTGGGTATCCGCGCGCCGAGCGCCTGGAACTTCTTCGGGTTCTCGAGGAACTCCTTGATCTCGTGCAGCTCCTCGACCGCCTCGTCGACGCCGGCCACGTCGCGGAAGGTGATCTTGGGCGAGTCGACCGACATCCGCTTGGCGCGCGACTTGCCGAACGACATGACCTTGGATCCCCCGCCCTGCACCTGGTTCATCAGGAAGATCCAGAACCCGATGAAGATGATGAACGGGAGGATGTACGTGAGCAGGCTCACGATCACGTTCGACCGCGACGGCTTCACGTTGAACCCGTCGAGGCGGTTCTCGGCCTCGGCGGTGCGCAGGTTGTTGACCAGCACCTCGGCGTAGTCGGGCGGGTAGCCGAGCGTGTACTCGTTCTTGTCGGACCGGTCGAGCGTGACCTCCATCGAGTTGTCCTTCGTGCGCAGCGTGACGTCGCGGACCTCGCCGCGGTCCAGCTGCGTGAGGAACTCGGAGAACGTCGCGGGCTTCGCCTGATCCTGGTCCGAGATCAGCTTCGAGGCGAAGAACGCCAGCACGATCACGATCAGGATCGGGAAGGCGGCGCTCTTGAAGAACCGGCTCATGTGTCGCTCAACGGTATCAGCGGGTGGGTCGCGCGACCGGCGCTTGCACGCCGGGTGCCGACAGGGTGTCGTCCCTCACGGGAGGCGGGCCAGTGTGGGTCGCGCCGCCTATGTGACAGATAACGCGGCGACGTACGGGAGGTTGCGGAACCGCTCGGCGTGATCGAGCCCGTACCCGATGGCGAACTTGTCCGGGATCTCGAAGCCGATGTAGCGCGTCGGCAGGTCGACCGTGCGGCGCTCCGGCTTGGTCAGCAGCGCGCAGACCTCGAGCGAGGCCGGGCCGCGGGCCTCGAGGGTGCGCAGCAGGTACTGGAGGGTCAGCCCGGAGTCGACGATGTCCTCGACGATCAGGACGTGGCGCCCCTCGATCGGCGTGTCGAGGTCCTTGAGGATCCGGACGACGCCCGAGGACTCCGTCGCGGAGCCGTAGGACGCGACGGCCATGAAGTCGACCTCGCACGGGCACTCGATCTCGCGCATCAGGTCGGCGAGGAAGAAGACGGCGCCCTTGAGGACGCCGATCAGCAGCAGGTCCTTGCCCTCGTAGTCCCGCGTGATGTCCGCGCCGAGCTGGCGCACGCGGTGCTGGAGGTCGTCGGCCTGGACGAGGATCTCGCCGATGTCCGAATCGCGCAGCACGCCGGCCATCCTACGAGGCCGCGGCGCTGCGCGTCCCGCGCTCGCGCCGAACCGCAGCGCGCCGCCGCGGATCTCCGCGCGCAGGCCGCCGCCGACGTCGAGCGCGCCGCCCTCGGCCAGCGCGAGGATCTCGCCCGCGCGGTGCCCGATCGCCGGGCCGTCGCCCGCGAGCCGCTGGACCGCGAGCCGCTGCAGGGCGGGCGGGAGCGCGCGCAGCGCGTCGGCCCGCGGCGGATCGCCGGCCGCGGCGAGCGCGGCGCCCACGACCTCGTCGAGCACCTCCGCCTCGTCGCGCAGCAGCGCCAGCGTGCGCAGCACGTTCGCCTCGGCCGCGGGATGGATCGAGCGCAGCGCCGGCAGCAGCGAATGACGCACGCGCCCGCGCGCGAAGGCCGGGTCGGCGTTGCTCGCGTCCTCGACCCAGTCGAGCCCGCGCGCGCGGCAGTGGGCCGCGGTCTCCGCGCGCGTGACGCCGAGCAGCGGCCGGACGAGCTGCCCGTCGCGCTCGCGCATGCCGAGCAGCGCGCGCCGGCCCGGCGACGCCGCGAGCCGGTAGAGGACGGTCTCGGCCTGGTCGGAGGCGGTGTGGCCGGCGGCGACGTCGCCCGTCGCGAGCTCGCGCGCCGCGGCGTAGCGGGCCTCGCGCGCCCAGGCCTGCAGGTTGCCGGCGCCGCGCTCCGGCCGGCGCACGTGGAGCGGGACGCCGAGCCGCTCGCACAGCGCGCCGCAGAACGCCGCGTCGGCGTCCGCCGCGTCGCGCAGGCCGTAGTTGCAGTGCAGCGCCGTGACGTGCGCCGCGCCGGCGATCCGGACCGCGACGTCGAGCAGGCAGACCGAGTCGCGCCCGCCGGAGAGCAGCACGAGCACCGGCCGGCCCGGGGCGAGCAGGCCGCCGGCGCGGACGCGCTCGAGCAGGTCGCTCACCGTGTCCTCACATGAGAGCGGCGGGGCTTCGGTGTGAAGTTTCCCCGCCGCTGTGCGGGCAATGCGGCCCGCTGCCTCGGCCGGCGGCGTTCGTGGTGCTCGCGACGCCTTGCGGGCCGCTCTCGCGCCCCACTTCCCGGCCTGTTGCCTTGGTCGGCTCCCATGGTCTACACCCGCGCGGCGGGCCTGTCAACGCCTGGGTGCCGGGTCAGACGACGAGGTGCGGATACTCCTCCTCGAGCATCGCGCGGTACTGCGCGAAGACGGGCTTCGTGACCGGCATCAGCGCGAGCGCCGCCTTCACGTCGCCGCCCGACTTGATGCGCCGGCGGGCGATCGCCAGCGCGACGTTCTCCTTGCCCTGGAAGTACTTGTTCGCGGTCTCCGACGACATCGCCATCTTCACCTGCGGGTCCCAGCCGACGTCGTCGCTCCACTCCCAGTGGAGGTTGCCGTCCTCGTCCGCCGTGGCCGCGCGGATGTTCACGACGAGGTCGACGTCCTCGAACTCGTAGCGCATCGGGACGTCGGCCTCGCGCAGCTCCGGGCCCATCTTCGGGTCCTCGTCCATCATCGCGAAGACCCGGTCCATCACCGCCTTGAACTCCCGCGGGGAGTCGAAGGAGGCGCCCACGGCTCAGCTGCCGGACGTGGTGCCGCCGGCGCCGCGCGAGCTGCTGCGGCCGGCGGCGGTCGTCCCGCCCGCGGCGCGGCGCGTCGTGGCGGGCTTGCGCCGGGCGGCCGGCTTGGCGGCGGCGCGCTTCGTCGCGGTCGGCTTCGCGGCGGTCGAGCGCGACGCCGTCGCCGGCTTCGCGGCGGTCGAGCGCGACGCGGTCGCCGGCTTGGCGGCGGCGGTCCGGCTCTTGGCGGGCGAGCGGCGCGCGGTCGTGCGGCGCGCGGGCGCCGCCTTCTTCTCCAGCGCGTCGACGCGCGCCGACAGCGCCTGGATGTCGCCGCGGACGCCCTTGATCTCGTCGAGCACGCGCGACTCGAGCCGGTCGCGGAACTTGCCGGCGGCGTCGGCGAGCTCGCTCGCGAGGTCGAGCGCGGGGCCGCGCAGGGACTGCGCGCTGCCGGCGGTCGCCGCGACGGCGCTGCGGACTGCCTCGACGGCGTCGGCCGTCTTGTCCTTCTTCTTGGAGTCCTTCTTGTCCTTTTTCGCCATAGCGGGGCGATCGTAGCTTGAATGACGGGTCCTGTGCCGATTCCGCCCGAGATCCTCCGCCCGCACGAGCCCGTCGCCGAGCGCGTCCTGCTGCCCGGGGATCCGGGTCGCGCGCTCCGGCTCTCGACGTTCCTGATCGACGGGCCGCGGATGCTCAACCACCACCGCGGGCTGTGGGGCTACAGCGGGCCGGGGACCGACGGCGCGCCGCTGACGATCCAGAGCACGGGCCTCGGCGGGCCGAGCGCGGCGGCGGTGGTGGCGGAGCTCGTCGCGCTCGGGGCGCGGCGGCTGGTCCGCGTGGGGACGGGGGCGGCGCTCGGGTCCGACGGCCGCCGGCGCGGTCGTGGTCGTGGAGTCGGCGCTGGCGTATGACGGCGCGAGCCGCGCGCTCGGGGCGGGCGAGCGCGTCGCGGCCGACCCGGCGCTGGCGGCGGCGCTGGCCGCGGCCGCGGGCGTGCCGCCCGCGACGATCGCGTCGGCCGACATCCACGACCCGGTGCTCGCGGCGGGCTGGGCGGCGGCGGGCGCGGTCGCGTGCGACCTCACGACCGCCGCGGTGCTCGCGGCGGCGGGCCGCGGGGGCGCGGCCGGCGCCGCGCTGCTCGGGATCACCCGGGCCGGCGGCGAGCGGCTGACCGGCGACGCGCTCGAGGCGCTGGAGCGGCGCCTCGGCGCGGCGGCGCTCGCCGCGCTCGGCTAGCTCGCCTTCTTGGCCCGCGAGCGGGTCGTGCCGTGCTGCGCTTGCGGGCCGGCTTGGCCGGCGTATCGACCGCGAAGCGCTCCTGCTCGCGCGGCTGCGGCGCCGGCGCGGCGTCGAGCGTGCTCGCGAGGTTGGCCACCTCGGCGGCGAGCTTGCCCAGCTGCGTCTCGATCGCGGCGAGCCGGTCGTCCGGCGGGACGGCCGCGTTCGCGACGGTCTCGAACCGGCGGTCGAGCCGGTCGACGCCGTCCTCGAGGCCCTCGATCCGCTGCGAGACGGAGCGCAGCCGCCGCGTGAGCCGCTCCAGGTCGGCGGCGGACGGCAGGTTCAGCGCGCTCATGGCGGTCTCCTGCGCCGACACCGCCTTCTCCCGCGCGTCGAAGGCGCGGCCGATCGCGTTCGTGACGAGCGGGTTCTCGAGCAGGTCCTGCGCCAGCTTGCCGAGCGCGTCCTCGCCCTTGCTCGTGATGCGATCGCGCAGCGTGTCGCTGCCCGGTTCGCCGTCTGTCATGGGAGCCTCCTGGGTGATGTGTGGTTCACGCCCGGCGTGGAGCGGGAACCTAGCGCAGTCTGACCGCCGGTCCCCGCGAACCTTTGACCTCGACCTCGACCTGAGCCTTGGCGGTGCGCCACCCTCTGCGCAACGGCGCAATCCCCGGCGTGTTTAAGCGTTGCTGAATTGCGACACCCATAGTCCAGCCGCTACCGTGCGGCCATACCTCCGGGGGAGGAGGGCGGCGCCATGCGCCGCGGCCGCCGGGGAGGGGAAGCAGCAGCACCATCGATGAGACGCCGGAAGCTGGTCATCACGTTCGCCGCGGCCGCCCTGTTCGGCCTCCTCAGCGTGCCCGCGTCCGCGGAGCTGCACCGCGTCACCGTGCGCCTGACCAACGGCCAGGAGCTGACGCTCACCGTCGACGTCCCCCAGGGCCAGTCGGTGGACACGATCCAGATCCCGAACCTGCCGGCGCCGGTCGACACGATCACCGACCTCGGGCCGGTCGAGACGCCGACGCCGACGCCCACGCAGACGGCGACCCCGACGCAGACCGCGACGCCGAAGCCGACGCAGACCCAGACGCCGTCGCCGACGAGCACGCCGCAGGTCGGCCAGCTGCCCTCCCCCACGCCCGGCGCGACGTCCACGCCGACGCCCTCCTCCACGCCCGCGCGCGGGAACAAGGGCTCGAACAAGAAGCAGAAGAAGGGCCAGCTCCCGAACCAGACCGACCCGAGCACGCTCGACCCGAACGCCGAGTCGCTCGACGGCGAGGTCGGCGGGCAGGACGGGGACGCGCCGGCGACGACCCCGACGCCCGACCCGCAGCAGCCGACGCAGAACACCGACGGCTCGCCCACGATCGACAACCCGACCTACTCGGTCAGCGAGCCCGGGCCCGCGCGGATCGGCGTCCCGAACTTCTTCATCGAGAAGTTCCGGATCCCGCCGTTCCTGCTCCCGATCTACCAGGCCGCGGGGATCGAGTACGGGATCCGCTGGGAGGTCCTGGCGGCGATCAACGAGATCGAGACGGACTACGGCCGCAACCTCAACGTCTCCTCGGCCGGCGCGCTGGGCTGGATGCAGTTCATGCCCGCGACCTGGGACATGTACGGCGTCGACGGCAACCGCGACGGCCTCAAGGACCCCTACAACCCGGTCGACGCGATCTTCGCGGCGGCGCGCTACCTCAAGGCCGCCGGCGCCGAGCAGGACCTGCGCGGCGCGATCTTCGCCTACAACCACGCCGACTGGTACGTCGACTCGGTCATCCTCCGCGCGCGCTACATCGCGGGGCTGCCCGCCGACCTCGTCGGCTCGCTCTCCGGGCTGACCCAGGGCCGCTTCCCCGTCCAGGCCAAGGCGACCTACGCGAGCGCCGTCCGCAAGACGCAGGGCAAGGACGGCAACCCGGCCTACGTCGTCGAGTCGAGCGACCGCCGCAACGGGATCCGGATCTTCGCCAAGCGCGGCGCCCCGGTCGTCGCCGTCAACGACGGCAAGATCGTCCGCACCGGCCACAGCCGCCGGCTCGGCAACTTCGTCGTGCTGCAGGACGTGTACGGCAACACGTACACCTACGGGCACCTGAAGTCGGTCGTCGCGCGCTACCCGACGCCGAAGCCGAAGTCGGTCGACGACAAGCAGGTGCGGCGCGAGCTCCAGCTCCCCGCGCGCGACGCCGCGCCGGACACGCCCGCCTCCGAGACGACGCAGGCCGAGGCCCGCAAGCGGCAGGAGCGGAAGTCGGCGCCGGCGCGCAAGGCGACCGCCGCGCCGGCGGACGACGGCGCGCCCGCGAAGGAGCGGCTGTTCGCGAACCCGGACCGCCCGAACGCGGCGGCCGCCGGCGGCGTCGCGCAGGCCGAGACGACCGGCGGCGACTTCGGCAGCTACCTCAACCGGCTGTTCGGGCTCGACCGCTCCGACGTCGACATGAAGCCGCTCGAGGCCGGCGCGCGGATCACCGCGGGCACGGTCCTCGGCCGGATCGGCCGCGTCTCCGAGCGCACGGCGCCGCACCTGCTGTTCGAGATCCGGCCCGCCGGCCGCGGCGCGCCGCGGATCGACCCGAAGCCGATCCTCGACGGCTGGAAGCTGCTCGAGTCGACCGCGATCTACCGCGCGGCGAACCGCAACCCGTTCGTCGGCAAGGACGCGGCCGCCCCGTCGATCGGGCAGATCCTGCTGATGAACAAGGACGCGCTCGCCCAGCGCGTGCTCAACGACCCGAACGTCCAGATCTACGGCTGCGGGCGCCAGGACATCCGCGCCGGCCAGATCGACCGCCGCGTGCTGGCGACGCTCGAGTTCCTCGTCTCCTCCGGCCTCAAGCCGACGGTGACGTCGCTCAAGTGCGGCCACTCGTACATGACGACGTCGGGCAACGTGTCCGAGCACACGACCGGCACGGCGGTCGACATCGCCGCGATCAACGGGATCCCGATCCTCGGCCACCAGGGCGCGGGCTCGATCACCGAGATGACGATCCAGCGGCTCCTGACCCTGCAGGGGACGATGAAGCCGCACCAGATCATCTCCCTGATGACGTTCCCGGGGACGGACAACACGCTCGCGCTCTCCGACCACGACGACCACATCCACGTCGGCTTCCGGCCGCTCTACGGGGCCAACCGCCAGGCGTCGAAGCAGGTCGACGCGGCGCTCAAGCCCGAGCAGTGGATCAAGCTCATCGAGCGGCTCGACCAGATCGACAACCCGAAGGTCGACGAGCAGCCGTCGCAGTACGCGGTCAAGGCCGGCAAGCGCGCCAGCCCGGCCCACAAGGGCGAGTAGCGACGCCCCCGTACTTCGGCTTCGTCCAGTGGGAGTTCCCCGGGCGGCTCGGACCCGATCCGGGGCGCTACGTCGTGCGCCGCTTCGCGGGCGACGACGCCCAGCAGGTGGTGGTGATCGGCGGGCTCGCCGCGCCGCGCCGGACGCGCCGCCGGGCCCGCCCGGCCGCGGACGGCGCCGCGCCGGTCGACGTCACGCGCGCGACCGTCGTGACCGCCGGGCGGCTGGAGGACGCGGCCCGCGCGGAGGCGTGGCTCGCCGCGGCCGCGGGCGACGGCGCGGAGGCGGCGACGGGCGACGCGCTGGCGGTCCTCAACCGCGCGCTGCACGCGCGCCGGATCGCCACGGCGGACGCGCTCGGGAGCGAGGTGGGCGCCGCGCACGCGCTGGTCACGCGCGTCGGCTACGGCACCGGCGAGGAGGTCGCCGAGGGTCTCTGGACCGTCGCGCGCGAGCTGCCCGCCGGCGCGCCGCGGATCCGGCGCGAGGCCGCGCTGCGCCCCCAGGAGCGGTTCGCGGCGCTGCTCGCGGGGCGCGACGCGGCGCTCGCGTGCGAGCTGCTCGCGCTGCGCGCCCGCGTGGACCTCGACCACGGCCGCTCGCGCGAGGCCGCGCTCCAGCTCGAGGCGGCGCTCGCCGCGGGGCGGGCCGAGCTGGCGGGCTGGCGCGAGCTCGACGGGATGCCGGCGCGGCTGGACGAGCTGGCCGCGCTCTCCGCGGAGGTCGCGGCGGTCGCGTCGGCGGCGCGGGCGGGCGGGCTGGACGAGCCTGCGCGGGCGGTCGTCGAGCGCGCGCTCGGGCGGCTCGAGGCGGCGCTGCGGGCGCGCACGGCGCGCCGCGCGGTTCTGAGCGACGCGCTGCTGCGGCGCGAACTGCGGGCATTGAAGGGAGCGCGGTCGGCGCGGCAGCAAGGTCAACGCAGCACGAGGCCCGGAATCGTGGGGGCGTGCTGCGTTGTGCTCGTGTGGCGAGGTCAACGCAGCACGGCGCCCGGAATCGCGGGGCGCGCTGCGTTGTGCTCGTATAGCGAGGTGAACGCAGGGCGCGGGCCGGAATTTCGGGCCGCCCTGCGTTGTGCACGTCTGACGAGGTCAACGCCGCGCGCGGCCTGGAGGTCCGGACCCGTGCTGCGTTCTGCGCCCTCCGGTCGATGCCGAAGTTCGACCCGGCGCCCGGCCAGGCCCCGCCCCGGTCAGCCCAGCGCCGCGACGAGCGCCTCCAGCTCCTCCTCGACGTCGCCGTCGAGCTTGACCGCCGCCGCGTCGTCGTACGGCGTCGGCCCCCGCGTCACGATCGCGAGCGCGCCGCCGGCCGCGAGCGTCGCCTCGGGCAGCCCCGCGACCGGCCAGACCTCGAGCGACGAGCCGACGCAGAGCAGCAGGTCGGCCGACGCGGCCAGCGCCTGCGCCCGGGCGAGCGCCCGCTCCGGCAGCAGCTCGCCGAACAGCACCACGTCCGGCTTGAGCGGCGCGCCGCAGTCGCAGCGCGGCACGCCGTCCGCGGCGGCGCCGAGCCGCTCCCGCGCGACGTCGAGCGGGTACGACGCCCCGCACGCCAGGCAGGACGACGTCCCGATCGTCCCGTGCACCTCGATCAGGTCGCGCGTGCCCGCCGCGCGGTGCAGGCCGTCGATGTTCTGGGTGACGACCGCCGTCGAGGACGCCGCGCGCCTCGAGCTCCACCAGCGCGCGGTGCGCCCCGTTCGGGAGCTTGTCGCGCAGCAGCGCGAAGCGGCCGCCGTAGAAGGCCCAGAAGCGCTCCGGGTCGCGCCGCCAGACGTCGATGTGGGCGACCGCCATCGGGTCGACGTCCGCCCACAGCCCGGTGCCCGGCGAGCGGAAGTCCGGGATGCCGGACGGGACGGAGATCCCCGCCCCGGTGAGCGCCACCACGCGGCCGGCGCCGCGGACCAGCCCGGCGAGCCGCGCGGTCGCGGCCGCGCTCACGCGCCCTTGAAGCGGGGCGTGCGCTTGCCGAGGAAGGCGCCGATGCCCTCGCGCGCGTCCTCGGAGGCGAAGACGGTCGCGAACGCGTCCTTCTCGGCCGCGATCCCCTCGTCGAGGTCGCCGGCGTGCGAGACGCGCTTGATCTGCTCGAGCGCGAGCGGCGCCTGCGCGGCGAGCTTGCGCGCCCAGGCCAGCGCCGTGTCGAACAGCTCGTGGTCGGACACGACCCGGTTCACGAGCCCGAACTCGTACGCCTCCTCGGCGGAGACCGGGTCGCCGGTCGTGTTCATCTCGAGCGCCTTGGCCGGGCCGACGAGCCGCGGGAGCCGCTGCGTGCCGCCGAAGCCGGGGATGATCCCGAGGTTGACCTCGGGCTGCCCGAACGAGGCGGAGAACGCGGCGAGCCGGACGTCGCAGGCCATCGCCAGCTCGCAGCCGCCGCCGAGCGCGAGCCCGTTGACGGCGGCGATCGTCATCGTCCGCGAGGACTCCATCCGCCGCAGCAGCGCGTGCATCCGGTCGAGCAGCTCGCGGCCGCCGGCGGCGTCCATCGTCGTGAACGCCTTGATGTCGGCGCCGGCGCAGAACAGCGTCGGGTTCGGCGACGCGACGATCACGGCGCCGGCCTTGCCCTCGACCTCGCTCCAGGCCTTGTCGAGCGCCTCGATCACGGCGGGCGCGATCGAGTTGGCCGGCGGGTTGTCGAGCCACAGGACGGCGACGTCGTCGCCGCGCCGGTCGAGCTTGACGACCGCCTGCTCGTAGCCCGGCTCGGGCTGCGGGTAGGGATAGAAGCCCTGGCCGCTCTTCGCGCCGAGGCGGCCCTGGGCGACCAGCCGGCGCAGCACGAGCGGCGGGGCGAAGTGCTCGCCCCACTCGGTCTCGGCGCGCTCCAGCGCCGCCAGCACGTCGTCGAGCCCGCGGAAGTCGGCCCGCGCGAACGGCCCGGGGACCATGCCGGTGCCGAGCATCAGGCCCAGGTCGATCTCCCGCACCCCGGCGATGCCCTCCTCGAGCACGAGGCAGGCCTCGACGAGCGCCTTGAGCTGGAAGCGCTCCGCGATCGCCTCGTCCAGCTTGGGCTCCTCAGCGGTGCTCATAGAACCCCTTCCCGGTCTTCGCGCCGAGGTCGCCGCGCTCCACCCGCTCCTCCATGCCCTTGTGGACGTAGAAGCGGTCGCCGTAGGCGTCGCGCATGTCGCGCGCCACCTTCACGACGGTGTCCAGGCCGGACATGTCGGCGACCCGGAACGGCCCCATCGGCATCTGGGTGCGCTCCTTGATGAACTCGTCGAGCTGCTCGACGTCGATCCCGGTCTCGTCCTGGTAGCGCCAGGCCTCCGAGGCGGTCGAGACGAGGATCCGGTTGACGACGAAGCCCGGGCACTCGGCCGCGCGGATCGCCACCTTGCGGATCTGCTGCGCGAACGTCGACGCGGCCTGGACGGTCTCCGGCGACGTGTCCTCGCCCTCGATGACCTCGATCAGCCGCATGTAGGACGCGGGCCAGAAGAAGTGGAAGCCGACGACCTTGTCGGGGCGCTGCGTCGCGTCCGCGATCTCGGTGATCGACAGGCCGGAGGTGTTGGAGGCGAGGACCGCGTGGCCGGGCGTGGCCGCGTCGAGCTCGGCGAACACGGCGTGCTTGATCGCCATCTTCTCCGGCACCGCCTCGATCGCGAAGTCGACGTCGCCGAAGCCGTCGTAGGTCGTCGCGCCCGTGATGTTGGCGAGGATCCGCTCGGCCTCGGCCGCGGCCTGCTCCTCGTCAGCTTGCCCTTCTTCACGAGCTTGCCGACCTGGCCCTCGGTGACCTCGCGCGCCTTGGCGAGGCCGGTGTCGACGAAGCGCTGCTCCACGTCCTTGAGGACGACGGGGATGTCCGCCGCCGCGATGACCTGCGCGATCTCCCCGCCCATCACGCCGGCGCCGACGACGGCCGCCTTGAACACGAACATGGCGCTGACCCTAGCGGCTGGTCACGGCCGCCAACTCCACATCGGCGCGCCGCTCGCGGGCGAAGCGCTCGAGCGTCCGGCGCAGCGAGGCGGCGATCGCGCGGCGGATGAACAGCAGGTCGATCAGCGGGGTGAGGGGATTGCGCTCCTTGAGCTCGTACTCGAGCGACAGCGTGACGCCGACGTCGTCGGGGCCGGGCGCGAAGACGACCTGCTGGGTGCCGCGCAGCCGGCTGTCCTCGACGGCGACGGTCTGGCCGCCGCGCGGCTCGTAGGCGACCACCGTCTCGAGCACCCGCCCGCGTCCCTTCGCGACGCCGTTCCAGGCCAGGCGGCCGCTCGCCGGCCAGGTGTCCGGCAGGTCGACGACGTGGCCGAAGCCGTCGATCCAGGCCGGCCAGCGGACCGGGTCGTACCAGAGCGCCTCGGCGTCCGACGCGAGCCCGGGCACGCGCAGCGAGGCCGACGCGCGCCCCATCAGCCGAGGACCTCGTCGCGGATCGCGTCGATCGACCGGGCGATCCGGTCGAGCCGCGGCGCCAGCTCGCGCGCGAGCCGCGCGTGCTCCGCGCGCCCGGCGTCGGTGATCCGGTAGAAGCGCCGCGAGCGGCGCTCCGGGTGCTCCCACTCCGCCACCGCGAGGCCCTGCGTCTCGAGCGAGCGCAGCAGCGGGTACATCGTGTTCGGGTTGACCGCGAGCGCGCCGCCGGTCAGCGCGCCGATCCGCTCCATCAGCTGGTTGCCGTAGCAGTCCTCGGCGCACAGGTAGTGCAGGACGAGCAGCGGGAGCAGCCCCGCGCGGCGCAGATCCCCGATCAGGGGGTCGCCGGGGAGCGGGACTGCCGTCGCCATGCGGCGGATGATGGCAAGCCGCCCTCCAGGCGGCATATCTAAGCCTCGACTCGAGGCTGAGAATCAGGTCGACGCGCGCTTCGAGCGGCGCTTCGGCGCGCCGTCGTCGTCCGGCCGGGTCAGCTTCACCGACTCGAACAGCATGAGGACGAGCGCCGCGTCGTCGATCCCCTCCGCGTGCGGGTCGCGCTCGATCCGCTTCGCCGCCTTCTCCTCGATCTCGCCCAGCTCGGCCAGCAGCTTCTCGCAGGCGCGCGCGGCCTGCTCCCAGCCCTTGGCGTCGAGCTGCAGGCCGGTGCGCGTGAGGTGCGCCTCGCCGCGGTCGAAGCCGCCGGCGGCGGCCGAGGCCCGCGCGTAGTCGTCGACCGTCTGGAGCGCGGCGCCGACGGCGGCCTGCTTGACGATCGGCGCCGCGGCCGCCCAGGCCTCGTCGGAGACCCGCGGCCGCACCCGCGCGCGGTAGTGGTGGGCGATCGCGCCGCGGACCTGCGTCGTGCGGACGAGCTCGATCAGGCCGAAGTCGTGCAGCGCCCGGACGTGGTAGCTGACCGTGCCCAGCGTGGCGCCGAGCCACTCCGCGAGCTCGCGCGGAGACGCGGTGCGCTCCTGCAGGAGCGCGAGGATCCGCACCCGCAGCGGGTGGCTGAGCGCCTTGACGTAGCGCGGATCGTCGATTTTGGTGATCGGTTTCGCCACGAGACCGACGCGGAAGGTACCCCGGAAACCCTTTGCCAATCCTAAGTCGCCGAAGTCCAATGCTCCGGACGCAGGAGCTGTGCGAGCCGGGGCGGCGCACCACCGAGTGCGATGGCCATCGCCGCGCGGCCCGCCGCGGACCCCAGGACGTTGCCGTGGCCGGAGTACGCGCCGGCCGCGATCACCCCGGGGCGGAGCTCCTCGAGCACCGGCAGCAGGTCGTCGGTGAAGGCGATCACGCCGGCCCAGCGGTGGGCGACGGGCGCATCGATCCCGACGCGCTCGCGCAGCAGCACGTCGAGCCGGTCCTGCACCGCGCCGCCGGGCACGGCCTCCTGCCCCCACTCCCCGTCGGCGAGCTGCCGGCGCCCGCCGCCGAGCGCGATCCGGTGGTCGGCGGTCTGCTGCCAGTACTCGTAGCCCCAGTTGTCGTAGACCGGGCACGGGACCGTCCCGGGCGCGACCGGCTCGGTGGCCAGCATCTGCAGCCGCGAGGAGCGCGCGCGGCCCTCGAGCTCCGGGAGCACCCGCTCGATCCAGCCGTCGACGCAGACGACGACGGCGCGGCAGCGCACGGCGCCGGCGGGCGTCTCGACCCGGTCGCCGGCAATCGTTCTCGCCGGCGAGTCCGCGAAGAGCCGTGCGCCCCCGGCCAGCACCCGTCCCGCGAGCAGCCGGCAGCGCTCGAGCGGCTGGACCGACCCGTCGGTGGGGATGAACACCCCGCGCCCCGCCGGCCCGTCGGCCGCGCGCGCCGGGAAGCCGTCGCGCTCCAGCGCGGCGAGCTGCGCCGCGATCTCGCCCTCCTCCTCCGCCGAGGCGGCGATCCGCAGCGAGCCGACGCGGCGCGCGAGCGGGCCGAGCTCGGCGAACAGCCGGTCGAGCTCGGCGAGCGACTCCGCGTAGATCCCGGCGGCGCGCTCGCGCCCCCAGGCGGCGACCGCATCGTGGTGGAAGCGCGCCGCGCCGGCGAGCAGGAACCCGCCGTTGCGGCCCGCCGCGGCGCCGGCGACCGGGCCGGCGTCGAGCCCGACGACGCTCGCCCCGGCCTCGAGCGCCGCGCCGATCGCGGCCAGCCCGGAGCCGCCCAGCCCGACGACGCAGACGTCGGCGCTCACCTCGCCGGCGAGCTGCGGCGGGTTCCCCCATGCGGACGGATCGCCCCAGACGGGAGTCGCGGAGGCGGTCACGCGCGGCATCCTACGGGGCGATGCCGACCGAGCCGCCACCCTGCGCCTGGGCGTTCCCGCCGGCCGACGTCGCCGGGGAGGGCGGGCTCGTCGCGGTCGGCGCGGACCTCGCGCCCGGGACGCTGCTCGCCGCCTACCGCGGCGGGATCTTCCCGATGCCGGTCGACGGCCTGGCGGACCCGGCCTGGTTCAGCCCCGACCCGCGCGGCGTCATCCCGCTCGACGGCTTCCGCGCGAGCCGCAGCCTGCGCCGCAGCGCCCGGCGCTTCACGGTCACCGCCGACCGGGACTTCGGGGCGGTGGTCGAGGGCTGCGCCGACCCGCGGCGCCCGGGCGGCTGGATCACCGCGGAGGTGCGCCGCGCCTACGCGCGCCTGCACGAGCTCGGCTGGGCCCACTCGATCGAGGTCTGGGACGCGGACGGGACGCTCGCCGGCGGGCTCTACGGCGTCGAGCTCGGCGGGCTGTTCGCGGCCGAGTCGAAGTTCCACGTCGCCACCGACGCCTCGAAGGTCGCGCTCGCCGCGCTCGTCGGCCGGCTTGGCCGCGGCCGGCGGCGCGCGCGTGCTCGACGTGCAGTGGACGACCCCGCACCTGCGCACCCTCGGCGCGCGCGACCTCGCGCGGCCGGACTACCTGGCGCTGCTGCCGGCGGCGCTCAGCACGCCGCCGGCGTTCGCGCCGCCGCCGGGCTAGGCGGCGACGGGCTCCTCGATGCGCCGCGGGAGCAGCGTCTCGCGCGCGATCACGAGCCGCTGGATCTGCGACGTGCCCTCGTAGAGCTGCATGATCTTGGCGTCGCGCATGAGCTTCTCGACCGGGTAGTCCTTGATGAAGCCGTAGCCGCCGTAGACCTGGACGGCGTCGGTGGTGACCTCCATCGCGGTGTCCGCGGCGAAGCGCTTCGCGTGCGAGGACTCGATCGTGTTGCGCTTGCCCTGGTCGAGCAGGACGGCCGAGTTCCAGGTGGCCAGGCGCGACAGGTGCACCTTGGTCGCCATGTCGGCGATCATGAACTGGATCGCCTGGTGCATCGCGATCGGCACGCCGAACTGGACGCGCTCCTTCGAGTAGTTCGTGGCGAACTCGAACGCCGCGCGCGCGATGCCGGTCGCCATCGAGGCCACGCCGGGGCGCGTGCGGTCGAGGGTCATCATCGCGATCTTGAAGCCCTTGTTCTCCTCGCCGATCAGGTTGCCGGCGGGGATCTCGGTCTCGTTGAAGGTGATGGTCGCGGTGTTGGACGCCCGCTGGCCCATCTTGTCCTCCTTCTTGTCCACCGTGACGGTCTCGTCGCGGGGGACCAGGAAGCAGGAGATGCCGCGGTGCCCGGCGTCCTTGTCGGTCTTGGCGTAGACCGTGAACCAGTCGGCGTAGCCGCCGTTGGTGATGAAGCACTTGGAGCCGTTGATGACGTACTTGTCGCCCTTGCGCACGGCGGTGGTGCGCATGCCGGAGACGTCGGAGCCGGCGTCCGGCTCGGTCAGGCAGAACGAGGCGAGCTTGAAGTCCTCGGTCAGCATCCCGAGGTACTCCTTCTTGAGCTCCTCCGAGCCGCCGAGCGAGAGCGGCGCCGAGGCCAGGCCGTTGGCGCCGATCGACGTCGCGATGCCGGAGCAGCCCCAGGAGAGCTCCTCCTCGATGATCGTGCCGTCCAGGTACGAGGCGCCGGGGCCGCCGTACTCCTCGGGCACGTGGACGTTCATGAGCCCGAGCTCCCACGCCTTGCGCAGGACCTCATCAGGCCAGGTGCCCTCCTTGTCGTAGTCCCACGCGACAGGGCGGATCTCCTTGGCGGCGAAGTCGTGCGCCATCTCGCGCAGCGCCTTCTGCTCGTCGGTGAGGGTGAAGTCGACCACGGTTTCTACCTTCCTCGATTGACTCGTCAGTCAACGACGAGGATACCCCACTGACACGCTGTCGGGAACGGCACTCGACGGATGGGGGATCATCGGCCGGGATGGACGATGCCTTCCTCGTCGTGGTCATCGTGGTGCCGCTGCTCGCGTTCGCCGTCGCGATCGTCGCGCTGGCCACGAGCGGGGGCAGCTACGACCGGATCGGGCGCGGCGGGCTCTCGCTCGACGACCCGCCGCCCGCGGCGCCGCCGGCCGAGCGCGAGGCCGATCTGCGCGACATGCTGGAGGCCCGCAACGCCCGCCGCGTGGCGCGCGGCGAGGCGCCCGCGGACGTCGACGCCGAGCTGCGCGAGCTGCGCGTCGCCTCGGATCCGGAGCTGGAGGCCGAGGTGCGCCAGCTCGTCGAGGCGCGCAACGCCCGCCGGGCCGCGCGCGGCCAACCGCCGCTCGACGTCGAGGCGGAGGTGAGCCGGAGGCTCCGGGAGTTGTAGATTGCCGCGCCATGCCCCGCCTCCGCCGCCTCGACCTGGAAGAGCTCGCCACCCGCCCCGGGACCTACTTCAACCCGGAGACGGAGATCCTGATCGTGGTCGACGACTCCAACCACCCCGGCGCCGAGCTCGCCGACGACGCCGACGGCGGCGACTGGATCCTGGTCGGCGACGAGGTCCCGGTCGACGAGGCGCAGCGCGACGAGCTGCTCGAGCGGCTCGAGGTCACCGCCGTGCGCGCGAGCGAGACCGACGCCGAGGACGACGAGGTCGTCGAGGACGAGGACGAGCTCGAGCCGGACCCGGATCCGGACGAGTACTGAGGCGCCGCGCCCGCCGCTGGAATGCGCCGGGCGCGCGGGCGGTCCTGGAGGCGACGGGGAGCTGCCCCGCCGCGACCAGGAGGTCGAGCATGTTCGCAAGGCCCGCGCAGGCGGAGGCGGCGTTCCTCGCCGCGCATCCCGCGTACGCCGCCACGGCGGTCGTCGACCGGCTGCGCGCGACCGAGTACGCGCGCCTCGACGCCCACGGCGACGTCTACCTCGACTACACCGGCGGCAGCGTGTACGCCGCCTCCCAGCTCGAGGAGCACCAGCGGCTCCTGCGCGAGACGGTCTTCGGCAACCCGCACTCGGTGAACCCGACGTCGGCGGCCGCGACGTGCCTGGTCGAGCAGGCGCGCGCCGCGGTGCTGCGCCACTTCGGCGCGCCCGAGGACGAGTACGCCTGCATCTTCACCCCCAACGCGAGCGGCGCGCTGCGGCTCGTCGGCGACGCCTACCCGTTCGGGCCGGACGGCCGCTACCTGGCCACCGCGGACAACCACAACTCGGTCGTCGGCATCCGCGAGTTCGCCCGCGCGAAGGGCGCGCGCACCGGCTACGTGCCGCTCGACGCCCCCGGGCTCCGGGTCGCGGACGGGACGCTCGAGCAGCCGGCTCGCGGCCCCCGGCCGCGGCCACAACCTCTTCGCCTACCCGGCGCAGTCGAACTTCTCCGGCGTCAAGCACCCGCTCGGGTGGATCGCCGCGGCGCAGGAGCGCGGCT
Source organism: uncultured Solirubrobacteraceae bacterium (assembly GCA_963791405.1). Taxonomy (GTDB): domain Bacteria; phylum Actinomycetota; class Thermoleophilia; order Solirubrobacterales; family Solirubrobacteraceae; genus DASQMT01. The sequence goes on from CAWBSJ010000003.1 coordinate 200,662, forward strand.
GGGACGTGCTGCTGGACTGCGCCGCGTTCGCGCCCACGAGCCGGCTCGACCTCGCGGTCTGGAAGCCGGACTTCGTCGCGCTCTCGTTCTACAAGCTGTTCGGCTACCCGACCGGCATCGGGGCGCTGCTCGCGCGCCGCGACGCGCTCGCCCGGCTCCGCCGCCCGTGGTTCAGCGGCGGGACCGTCGTCGCCGCCGGGATCGAGGCGGAGTTCGCCGTCCCGCTGACCGGCCACGCGCGCTTCGAGGACGGCACCGTCGACTACCTCGGCATCCCGGCGGTCGAGATCGGCCTGCGCGCGCTCGACGCGATCGGGATCGACACGATCGCGCAGCGGACCGGCGCGCTCGGCGCCTGGCTGCTCGCCGCGCTGCGCGGCCTGGAGCACGCGGACGGGAGCCCGGCGACGCGGATCTACGGCCCGGCGACCTGGGATCGCCGCGGCGCCACGATCGCGTTCAACTTCCTCGATCGCGACGGCCGCGTCGTCGACGAGCGGCTCGTCGACCGCGCCGCGGCGGCGCACCGGATCTCGCTCCGGACCGGCTGCTTCTGCAACCCGGGCGCCGGCGAGGCGGCCTTCGCCCTCTCGCCCGCCGCGCTGCGCCGGGCCGCGCCGGACGCGACGACGACCCTCGACGACCATCTCGCCCGCGTCGGCATGCCGACGGGCGGCGCCGTGCGCGTCTCGCTCGGGCTCGCCAGCAGCTTCGCCGACGTGTACCGCTTCATCGCCTTCGCGACCGCGTTCCGCGACCGCGACGACGATCCGGGCGGCCTGCCGCCCCGGCTCAGCTGCTGAGCGCTCAGACCTTCTGGTCGGTCTGCTCGCGCTCCGGCTCGGCCGACTGGTCCACCCCGCGCTCGGCCTGCTTGACCGCCGCGTCGGGGTCGCGCGCGTCGGCGATCAGCGAGGCGATGATCCCGACCGCGAAGCAGAGCGCCACCAGCAGGAGCGACGCGACCGGGCCGATCTTGTAGAGGTCCTCGATCAGCAGCTTGACCGCGACGACGGCGAGCACGATCGCGATCGTCTCGTCCAGGTAGCGGAAGCGCCGGATCAGGCCCTCGACGAGCACGAACAGCGCCCGCATGCCGAGCAGGGCGAAGACGTTGCCCATCCAGATCAGGACGGAGTCGCGGGTGATCGCGAAGGCGGCCGGGATCGAGTCGACCGCGAACGCGATGTCGGCCGCCACGATCGCGGCGAGGCAGAGGAACAGCGGCGTGACGTAGCGCGTCCCGTCGAGCTTCACGAACCAGTGGCTCTCGTGGAAGTCGCCGGTCACGGGGAAGAACCGGCGCACCGCGCGGACGATGAAGTTCTTGTCCGGGTCGACGTTCTCGGCCACCCCGCGCAGGATCCGGTAGGCGAGCACGAGCAGCAGCACGCCGAGGATGTAGATCACGAAGTGGAACTGCTCGATCAGCGCGACGCCGCCGAGGATCGCGAGCCCGCGCAGGATCAGCGCCGCGACGATGCCCCAGAACAGCAGCCGCGCGCGGTACTGCTCGGGCACGCCGAAGTACGAGAACAGCAGGATGAAGACGAACAGGTTGTCGAGCGAGAGCGAGCGCTCGATGAAGTAGACCGTCGTGTAGGTGATGGCGTCGTCGGCGTTCGACAGCACCAGCACGACGACCGCGGCCAGCAGCGAGACGACGAGCCAGCCGACGCTCCACCAGACGCCCTCCTTGAAGCTCGGCTCCCGCCCGCGGGCGAAGAAGTGCAGGTCGACCCAGAGGAAGAAGATCGTCGCCACGGCCAGGATCGCCCACGGCAGCGGGCCGGAGAAGAACGCGAACGTGACCATCAGACGAAGTAGAAGGTGAGGCCGAGGACGACGTACACCGCGAGCAGCTGGAGGCCCTCGAACCACGTCGACTCGCCCTCGGCGACCACCTGCTGCGCGATGAACACCGCGAGCACGACGGCGCCGAGCTCGAAGCCGTTGAAGACCAGCGCCATCGGGAAGTCGCCGACGAACAGCGACAGCAGGACCAGCACCGGCGCGGCGAACAGCGCGATCTGGGCGGCGGAGCCGATGGCGATGTTGACCGCGAGGTCCATCTTGTCGCGCGCCGCGAAGTAGATCGCCACCCAGTGCTCGGCGGCGTTGCCGACGATCGCGACGACGATCACGCCGACGAAGAACGGCGAGAGGCCGATCGACTCGGACGCCTCGGTGATCGAGCCGACCAGGATCTCCGACATCACGCCGACCGCCACGCCCGCGCCGGCGAGCATGAGCACGCTGCGCTTGACCGACCACGGCTCGCCCACGTGGTCCTCGGCGCCGTGCTCGGGGTTGAAGAGGTCCTTGTGGGTGCGGAGCGAGAACAGCAGGCCGGCGACGTAGGTGAACAGCAGCACGATCGCCACGCCGATCGACAGGTGCTCGACGTCCGACGGGTAGTTGTGCGCCTGCTCGTCGGGACGCGGCAGGCCCTCGCCCTGCACGAGCTCGAACAGCGCGGGCATGATCATCGCCACGACCGCCAGCAGGAGCATCAGGGCGGTCACGTTCGCCGCGGTGCGGTCGAAGAACTGCCGGTCGCGCTTGCGGCCGCCGATGAACATCGCGGCGCCCATGACGAGCAGGATGTTGCCGAGGATCGAGCCGATCAGCGACGCCTTGACGACCTCCTGGAGCCCCTCGTTCAGCGCGAAGAAGGCGATGATCAGCTCGGGCGCGTTGCCGAACGTGACGTTCAGGAAGCCGCCGATGCCCGGGCCCGACCGCGCCGCCAGCTCCTCCGTGGCGCGGCCCATCAGCGCCGCGGTGGGGATCACGCCGAGCGCGGAGCAGACGAAGATCAGCGTCGCGCTCGGCGTGCGCCAGCTCGAGCGCGATCGCGATCGGGATGAACGGGACGAGCAGGTACGGCCAGCCCGCCCCGCTCAGCAGGAACCGGCGCAGGTTGAAGCCTTGCGAGGGGGCCGGGGCGGACACGTCGGGGCCGGACCTTAGCGGGGTCCGGCCACGGGGTGGCGCCTATCTACGACAGCGTGTCGTCAGCCGGTCAGGAGGTCGGCGCACTTGCGCGCCTCGTCGACGTCCGAGCCGGCCTTGGAGAGGCAGTCGGAGTACTTCTCGAGATCCTCGGCCGAACCGCCGCCGCTCGCACCGCCCGACGAGGAGCCCGAGCCGGACGACGACCCGCCGCCGCCGAGGCCGAGCCCGCCCAGCTGCCCGAGCAGCTCGGTGAACGGCTTGGCGTCCTGCGGCTCGGCGATGTCCTGGTCCTCGTTGAGGTCGGTGATCTGGACGTCGAAGGCGACCGTGCCGGTCGTGCCCTGGGCGTCGACGCCCATGTTCACGACCATCCGGCGCAGGATCTTGTCGTCCTTGCCGGTGTAGATCTCGACCTTCGGGTCCTTCACCGCGTCGAGCACCTGCTGGCGCTGCTGCTCGGTCAGCTTCTCCGGCACGCCCTGGGCGCCGGAGACGCCGAGCGAGGAGGCCTTCTCGAGCGCCGCGTTGACGTCGTCGAGCAGCTTGGCCACGTCGACGCCGCCGGTGATCTTGATCGTGTCGGTGTCGCCGACCTTGGCCTCGCCCGCGTTCTGCGGGTCGGTCAGCCACTTGCGCGGGTCGACGCCGAGCGTCGCGAGGCTCGCGCCCTCGTCGCCCTGGCTCTGCTGCTGCGCCTCCTCGTAGCCCGCCTTGAACTGCTTGAAGGTGTTGTCGTCGAGCACGTAGTCGGTGCCCTGGAAGGAGACGAAGCCCTTGTCGCCCGTCGAGGTGACGCCGGCCTTCAGGTTCTGGCCGCCGCCCTCGAGCGACGCCTGCAGGTCGAACTTCGGCAGCGCACCGCCGCCCTGCGACTGGAACGGGCCGGAGAGCGTGACGTTGACCGGGCCGCTGAGCTGCGAGTTCCCGCCCTGCGCGTCGATCGCGATCTTGAGGTCGACGTTGCCGGACTTGATCTCCTTCGAGCCCGAGAACGTGTCGGTCAGGAGCTGGTTGACGTCGGTGCTCGACGACGCGGCCTCGCCGCCGCCGGAGTCGTCGTCGCCGCCTCCGCAGGCGCCCACGGCGAGCGCGAGCGCGACGAGGAACGACAGCAGGAGAGCAGGACGGCGAAGGGTCATCGGGAAACAGGCTCCTTGATGGCGAATCGGACGGCCGCAGGCTGTGTTGCAGCGGGGGGCGAGCCGGAAGGCGACCCTAGCATCGCATCCATGGCCCTGAGACGAACAAACGATTGCGTGCGCGTTGTCCTTCTGCTGGCGCTCGGGCTGGCTCTGGTCAGCATGCCGACGACCGCGCAGGCGGCCAAGAAGAAGACGATCGCGACCGAGCTGCGCAAGCTCTACCGCGCGGGTTCGATCGACCCGGCGACCTACACGGCCGACCGCGCGATCCTCGCCGACGTCAAGCGCCGGATCAAGCGGCTGACCGGCACGCGGCGCACCGAGCTCGCCGGCGTGCTGGCCGCGACGGAGGGGATCGCGGCGCGCGGGAAGCTGCGCGCCTCGCGGCTCCCCCCGCTGTTCCTCCAGCTGCAGCGCAACGCGGAGTACTGGACGGCCTCGCCGCTGCTCGCGAGCGGCGCGCGCGTCTCCTTCCCGGGCTCCGAGCTCGTCTTCCAGTACTTCCCGGGCCAGGGACTGCAGCTGCACCCGCTCGCGAACTTCGGGAAGCTCAACGCCTACGCGAAGGGCTCGAAGCGCAACAACGCGCGCAACACCGTGCTGCTGGACGAGCTGATGTCGATCGCCGTCCCGCGCGGCGGCGGCCTCGCGTGGGAGTACTACTTCAACTTCGACGGCGGCTCGCCGCCGTGGGTGAGCGGCCTCGCGCAGGGCACCGGGCTGCAGGCGATCGCCCGCTCGGCGGTCAAGCTCGGCCGCCAGGACGAGCTGTTCCCGGAGATCTCCGCCGGGCTGAAGCTGTTCGAGCAGCCGGCGCCGACGGGCGTCCGCGTCAAGGGCCCGTACGGGACGGAGTACGCGCAGTACTCGTTCGCGCCGGGGCTGACGATCCTCAACGGCTTCATCCAGTCGCTCGTCGGGCTGTGGGACGTCGCCGACCTGACCGGCGACCCGCGCGCCACGGCGCTGTTCGAGGCCGGCGACCGGACCGCGCGCAAGATCGTCCCCGCCTTCGACACCGGCGCGTGGTCGCTGTACTCGCGCGGGACGTCGTCGTACGAGTCGAACCTGAGCTACCACGAGCTGCTGCGCGACTTCCTCACCTCGATCTGCGACCGCACGCAGACGCCCGTCTACTGCACGACCGAGCAGCACTTCACCGGCTACCTCACGACGCCGCCGGTGCTCGGGCTGGCGCACGAAGCGGCTGCGCGGCGGGAAGCCGGGCGTGCTCACGTACTCGCTCTCGAAGATCTCGAGCACGGCGATCAGCGTGACCGCGCCCGACGGCCGCACGGTGCTCTCCGTCGCGGCCGGGACCGTCGGCCACGGCAGGCGGACCGTGAGCTGGAACGTCCCGCGCAAGCCCGGGATCTACACCGTGCGGATCTCCGCGACCGACCTGGCGGGCAACCGCGGCGACGTCACGGGACAGGTCGAGGTGCTCAAGCCGCGGAAGCGCGGGTAGGCTCAGGGGCCTTGGCCCCGCGCACCATCCTCTATACGGGCAAGGGCGGCGTCGGCAAGTCGTCCGTCGCCGCCGCCACCGCCCGCCGTTGCGCCGCCGCGGGGCAGCGGACGATCCTGCTGTCGACCGATCCGGCCGGCTCGCTCGGCGACGTGCTCGAGCAGCCCGTGGGCGCCGAGCCCGCCAAGGTCGCGAAGGGGCTGTGGGCGCAGCAGGTGTCGGCGCAGGACGAGCTGGAGCGCCACTGGACCGCCGTGCAGTCGTGGCTCGGGTCGATGCTGATCGAGCGCGGGGTCGAGCGGATCGCGGCCGAGGAGCTCACGGTCCCGCCCGGGCGGCGACGAGCTGTTCAGCCTGCTGCGGATCCGCGACCACGTCCGGGAGGGGCGCTGGGACGTGATCGTGGTCGACTGCGCGCCGACGGGCGAGACGCTGCGGCTGCTGTCGTTCCCGGAGGCGGCGCGCTGGTGGCTCGGCAAGCTCGCCGGGCGCGAGACCCAGCTGCTCGCGGCGGCGCGGCCGTTCGCGCGCGCCTTCCTGGACCTGCGGCTGCCCGACGAGGACGTGCTCGCGGAGGTCAACGGGCTGGTCGCGTCGCTCGTCGAGCTCCACGACATCCTGCGCGACCGCGACCACGCGTCGGTGCGGCTCGTCATGACGCCCGACCGGATGGTCGTGGCCGAGGCGATGCGGACGTTCACCTACCTGAGCCTCTACGGGTACCTGACCGATGCGGTGATCGTGAACCGGATCTTCCCCGCCGAGCTCGACGGGACCTACTTCGGCGCCTGGCGCGAGCGCCAGCAGGAGGAGCTGGCGCGCGTGCGCGACGGCTTCGCCCCGGTGCCGGTGCTCGAGGCGCCCTACTTCGAGACCGAGGTGGCGGGCGCGGCGATGCTCGACCGGCTCGGCGACGCGGTGTTCGCGGCGGACGACGCGGCCGCGCTGCTGCACGGCGGGCTCGCGCGCGAGTTCGGGCTCGGCGACGGCGACGGGCACGTGCGGCTCGCGGTGCCGTTCGCGGACCGCGACGACATCTCGGTCAAGAAGGTCGGCGACGAGCTCGTGGTCGCGGTCGAGGGGCGGCGGCGCACGGTGATCCTGCCCGCGGCGCTGGCGGCGCTCAAGCCGACCGGGGCGGCGCTCGACGACGGCGCGCTGGTGGTGCGCTTTGCCTGAGCCCGAGGACCTGCGCTCGGTCCGCGAGCACCTCGACGAGGCGCACGCCGCCGCCGACCGGCTCGTGCGCGAGGCGCAGCGCCAGGCCGAGGAGGCCGGGACGCCCGAGCACGAGGAGGTGCCGCCGCGCGGCTGGGCCAGCGAGCCCGCCCTCCGGGGCGCCGGCCGCGCCCGACCTGCAGGGCCTCGTCGCGCTGATCGACTGGGTCCGCGCCGCGGTGCCGGCCGACCTCTCGCGCCAGCTCGCCGAGGCGCTGCGCGACCTGCTGCTGGCGCTGCGGGCGCTGCTCGACTGGTACATCGAGCGGCTGGGCGAGCCGGCCCCCGGGTCGTCCTCCGTCGAGGTCGAGGACATCCCGCTGGACTGACCTGTGCCCGACGTAGACTGAGCGGGGCAGTGGCCGAACCCCGCACCCGGATCCCGCCCTCGGCCGCGAAGGCGCTGCGCGGTCTCACGCCGGAGCTCCGGCTCGCCGGCGCCGCGGCGGCCGCGCTGCTCTTCACGATGATCCTCCCGTGGTACGAGAAGTCGTACTTCGCGACGACCGGCCGGACCGTCCGGCCGGTGTCGGACAACCTCAGCGCGCTGGGCGTCTTCTCGTTCGTCGAGGCGGCGGTGCTGCTGGTCGCGGCGGGCGTCCTGTACCTGATCTGGGCGCGGTCGCAGAACAAGGCGTTCCACCTGCCGGGCGGCGACGGCACGGTGATCATGGCCGCGGGCGGCTGGGCGCTGCTGCTGCTCGTCTGGCGGCTGTTCGACAAGCCCGACGTCGACGACCCGGGCGCGACCGTGGGCATCCAGTGGGGGATCTTCGCCGCGCTGCTCGCGGCCGGGCTCCTGACCGCGGCGGGGGCGCGGGTCCGCGCGGCGCACCGGCCCGAGCCGCCGAACCCGGCGGCCGACGACGCCGGCTGGGTCCGGCCGCCGCGCGAGGAGCGGCGCCCGCGCGCGTCGCGCCGCCCGCAGGAGCCGACGACGGTCAGCGAGGCGCTGAGCGGCGCGCCCGGCTGGGAGGGCGAGCCGCCCGAGGCGCCCGGCCGCGCGCCGGCGTCGGCCCCGCCCGCCGAGCGCGAGGACCCGCCGGGCGCGCAACGGGCGCGAGCGCAACGGCGACGATCCGCGCGATCCCGACCGCCTGTTCTGACCGGTACGATCGGCGCGGCGCCGCGAGGGCGCACCCGGTCCGCGGGCAGGGGCACAGCCCCACCTCGTCGTCACGTGAGCACGGCATCGTGCCGATCGACCTCAGCCCGGCGACGCGGACCGCGGGCGACCGTGGGGTGATCGGGATGGACGGCATCGATCTGCGAGCGCGCCCGGCGCGAGGCGAAGCGGCTGCTGGCGGCGGCACGCGCGCGGTGACCCGGCCGCGCGTCGCGCGGCTCGGCGACGGCGCGCCGCTGCGGCTGAGCGCGGCGCAGCTGGCGATCGCGCGCGAGCTGGGCGCGCGGTCCTGGCCCGCGCTCGTGCGCGAGGCCGAGGCGGCCGCGGTGCGGCGCGACGAGCGCGCGCGGCGCTTCGTCGAGGCGGCGACGTCCGGGCGCCGCGACGTCGCCGACGCGCTGCTGGCGCTCGAGCCGGACCTCGCGCGGCGGGCGCCGGACGCGGCGCTCGTGCTCGGCGCGCCGGGCGCGGCCCGCGGTCGACCCGCGCGCGCCGCTCGGCGCGCGCGGCTGGCCGCCGCTGCTCTACGTGACGCACTCCGCGTACCTCGGCGGCGACCGCACGGACGGGCTGCTCGCCGCCGCGGAGGCGCTGCTCGACGGCGGGCGCGGACCCGGACGCGCGCTACGCCGATCCCGAGTTCGGGCCGCAGAGCGCGCTCTCGGGCGCCGCGGGACGGGCGCACGAGCCGCGGATGACCGCGCTGCTGCTCCGCCACGGCGCGGACCCGGACGACAACGAGTCCGTCTACCACGCGGTCGAGGCGGCGGACCCGGCGTGCCTGCGGCTGCTGCTCGAGGCGGGCGCGACCGTCGCGCGGACCAACGCGCTCGCGAACGCGTTCGGCCGCGGGCGGCCGGACGTCGTCGCGCTGCTGCTCGAGCACCTGCCCGCCGAGAGCGGCGAGCGGCGCTTCGCGCTGCACTGGGCGATCCGCGCGGGCGAGACGCCCGAGACGGTCCGCCTGCTCGCGGCGGCGGGCGCCGACCTCGAGGCCTACGACGACGGCGCCGGCCGCACGCCCTACGGGTACGCGATCCGCCAGGGTCGCGGCGACCTGGCGGAGACGCTGCGCGAGCTCGGCGCCGAGCCGCGGGTCGGGCCGCTCGACGCGCTGACCGGCGCGTGCCTGGGCGGCGACCGCGGCCGCGGCGGAGCGGCTCGCCGCGGCCGATCCCGCGACGCTGGCGCTGCTGCGCACCGGCGGCGCCGGCGCGCTGCCCGAGGCGGCCGGGGACCGGCGGCCCGGCGCGGTCGCGATCCTGCTCGACCTCGGCGTCCCGATCGAGACGCGCGGCTTCGGCGGCGGGACGGCGCTGCACCAGGCCGGCTGGATGGGCGACGCGGAGACCGTCGCGCTGCTGCTGGAGCGCGGCGCCGACCCGCACCGGCGCTCGGGCTTCGGGGCGACGCCGCTCGCCGCCGCCGGCCACGGCTCGCGCCACGCGCCGCCCGGCGGCGATCACGTCGCGGTCGCCGAGCTGCTGCTCGCGGCGGGCGCGGACGTCCACCCGCGGATGCTGGAGGACGCGGCCGGGGAGCTGGCCGAGTGGCTGCTCGCGCAGCTGCCCGAAGCGGCGGCGGCCGAGCCCGGCGCGCCGGTCCGGTCCGCGAGCCGGAGCTCGGCGAGCTGGCGCTCGCGGCCGAGCGCGCGTACCTGCGCCTGCTGGCGACCGTGGCCGAGACGCGGCCGGTCGGCGGCGGCCTCGCGGTGCGGACGGGCGATCGACTCCAACGCCGAGAACGCGGTGCTCGCCGACGCGCGCGACGGACGCCGAGCTCGCCGCGCTGATCGACTGGTTCGGGCCGACGCCCGCGGCGTGGCACCTCCGGCGCGCCCGGGCCGCTCGGCGCGCGGCTCGTCGCCCGCGGCGCGGTCGCCGAGCGGACCGCCGTGGTCATGGGCGCCCCGGTCGGCGACGTCGCGCGCCGCGCCGCCACCGCCGGGCGTCGACGTCGTCCCGGTGACCGACGCCGCCGGGCTCGCGCGACGGCGCCGCGCTGCTCGGCGCGCCGTTCACCGGCCGCTGGGTCGAGCTGCTCGCCGCGATCGGCTTCGCCGGGCCGCTGCAGCACCGGCGTCGCGTCGGCGCGGGGACGCCGTCGCCGGGTTGGCGAGCTTCCTCGTCCACGAGCGGACGCTGCTGGTGCTCCAGCTCGCGCGTCGCGCCCGCCGAGCGCCGCCGCGGCATCGGCGACGCGCTGATCTCGGCGCGTCCTCGGCGAGCCGCACGGCGCCGAGGTGCTCGTGCTCGGCCCGACGCCCGACTCGGCCGCGTTCTACCGGCTGCTCGGCCTCGTCCAGCGCCCGAGCCCGCCCGATCGGGTCTTCTACCTGCCTCAGTCGGTGGCGTAGAGCGCGAGCGGCAGCAGCAGCGTCGCGATGAGGATCAGCCCGATGCCGGTGGCGATCGCGGGCCGCGATCCGTAGACGTGCCCGCCCACGCCGACGACGAAGCCGAGCGCCATCAGGACGAGGAACGGCTCCGGCGACGGAGCGAACGCGGCGAGCGGCACGCCCGGGAATCTATCCTTGGCCCTCGCCATGGCCATCGCTCCCGCATCCGTCGACGAGGTCGACGCCGGCCTCCGCGCCGTCGGCTACCTCCCCGGCGAGTCCACCTCGCTCGTGTCCTACCTCGCCGCCCGGCTCGGCAAGCCCGTGCTGGTCGAGGGTCCGGCCGGCGTCGGCAAGACCGAGCTGGCCAAGGCGCTCGCCGCCTACCTCGACCGCACGCTCGTGCGGCTGCAGTGCTACGAGGGCCTCGACGAGGCCAAGGCGCTCTACGAGTGGAACTACCGCAAGCAGCTGCTGCGGATCCAGGCGGAGGCGACCGGCACCGGCTGGGACGCGGTCCAGGACGACATCTTCGGCGAGGAGTTCCTGCTCGCGCGGCCGCTGATGACCGCGATCGCCTCCGAGGAGCCGGTCGTCCTGCTGATCGACGAGATCGACAAGACCGACCAGGAGTTCGAGGCGATGCTGCTCGAGCTGCTGAGCGACTTCCAGATCACGATCCCCGAGCTGGGCCGGATCGAGGCCCGCACGCACCCGGTCGTGCTGCTGACCTCGAACAACTCGCGCGAGCTGACCGAGGCGCTCAAGCGCCGCTGCCTCTACCTCTGGCTCGACTACCCGACGCCGAGCGCGAGCTCGAGATCGTCCGCATGCACACGCCCGAGCTGCCCGACGCGGTCGCCGCGAAGCTCGTCGAGGTGATCGCGCTGGTCCGCGACCTCGACCTCAAGAAGCCGCCGTCGATCGCGGAGTCGATCGACTGGGCCCGCGCGCTGCTGCTGCTCGGCGCCGAGGACATCGACGAGGACCTCTTCCGCCAGACGATGAGCATCATCGTCAAGCACCGCACCGACCTCGACGTCGTGGCGGAGCGCGTCGGGGTCCGGCTGGGCCTCGCGCCGCGCCCGGCGTGAGCCTGCCCGCCAGCATCGTCGACTTCGCGGAGGCGCTGCGCGCCGAGGGGCTGGCGGTCGGGACGTCCGAGCTGCTCGACGCGTTCGCCGCGCTCGACGAGGTCCCGTGGACGGACCGCGCCTCGTTCCGCGAGGCGCTGGCGGCGACGCTCGCGAAGTCGCCGGAGGACCGGCGCGTGTTCGACCTCGTCTTCGACCGCTTCTTCTTCCGCGCCGTCGAGCGCGAGGCGGTCAGCCGCGACGTGCGCGAGCACGGCGAGTCCGACGGCATGACCGGCGGCGAGCAGATCGACCTCGACAACCTCCGCGCGCAGGCGATGGAGGCGATCCGCAACGGGGACGAGAGCGCGATGCGCGACCTCGCCCGGCTCGCGATCGCCGCGCTCGGCCGCCGCGGGGAGGGCTCGGGCGTGCTCGGCGTCGACGTCCAGCGGATCCGCCGCGCGCTCGACCTGCGCACGGACGGCACCCTGCAGGAGGACCAGGGCGAGCCGCTGACCCGCGACCAGATCCGCCGCTTCGAGCAGCAGCTCCGGCGCGAGCTCGAGCGCGCGCAGATCGAGCGGACCGGCCAGCTCCCGCCCGCCCGCGCGCTGAACGAGCTCGACCGCGCGCTCCCCTCCGGGCCGCTGCAGGACCTCGCCGCGGTCCACCGCGTCGTCATGCAGCTCAAGCGCCGGCTCGCGACGCGCGGCCACGAGACGCGCGGGCGGCGCGCGCACGCGCACGTCGACGTGCGCCGCACGATGCGCGCCTCGCTGCAGACCGGCGGGGTGCCCGTCGTGCTCAAGTTCCGCCCCCAGCGCCCGCGCCGCCCCGAGCTCTACGTGCTGTGCGACGTCTCGACGAGCGTGACGAGCGCGTCCGTGTTCTTCCTCTCCGTCCTGCACGCGCTGCACGACTCGTTCCGCAAGATGCGCTCGTTCGTGTTCGTGGAGCGGATCAGCGAGGTCACGGACGTCTTCGCGCGCGAGCGCAGCTTCAAGGCGGTGTCCGAGGCGATCGGCCGCGACGCCGGCGTCGCCGACGTCTCCGGCTACACGGACTACGGCCGCGTCTGGAACGAGTTCCTCGAGCCTCGTCGAGGACGACCTGCACCCGCGCGCGACCGTGATCGTGCTCGGCGACGCGCGCACGAACGGGCGCGACCCGCGCGCCGACGCCTTCGCCGCCGTCGCGGCGCGCGCCGGCCGGACGTTCTGGCTCAACCCCGAGCCGCAGCTCTACTGGAACTACGGCGACTCGGTCGTCCGCGCCTACGCGCCGTTCTGCGAGCTCTACGAGTGCTGGACGACGCGCCAGCTCGAGGACTTCGTCAAGGCGCTGACGCGCCCCCAGCACGTCTGACCCACTCGCGCGCCAGCAGCGCGTAGACGACCTCGTCGGTCCACTCGCCCTTGAGGTGCTCGTTCTCGACGAGGTGCGCCTCGCGCCGCATCCCGAGCCGCTCGAGCACCCGGGCGGAGGCGTCGTTGCGGGCGTCGATGCGGCCGTAGATCCGGTGCAGGCCGAGGCCCTCGAAGCCGAGCGCGACCATCGCCCGCGCGCCCTCCGTCGCGTAGCCGCGGCCCTCGTGGGCCGGGTGCAGGATGTACCCGACCTCGCCCTGGCGGTGCTCCGCGCTGCGCCACATCAGCGTCAGGTCGGCCACGAGCTCGCCGGTCTCCGCGTCCACGCCGGCGAGGTTCAGCCCGTCGCCCTCGCGCTCGAACCGCGTGCGCAGCGCCTTCTCCTCCAGCACCCCGGTCAGCTCGGCGCGGTCGCGCACGTCCCAGGGCAGGTAGCGCACGACGCGCGGGTCGCCGTGGATGGCCACGAGCGCGTCGAGGTCGCCGGGCGCGAACGGCCGCAGGAGCAGCCGCTCGGTGGCGATCGGGAGCACGGGGGCGAACACGCCGGACGATGCTACGCGGGCCCGTGGCGCCGGGCGACGGCGGCCGCGCCGAGCGCGATCGCCAGGCAGAGCGGCGCGTAGACCGTCAGGTCGAGCCGCTGGTAGGTCGTCGCGAGCCCGCCGGCCAGGTCGCCCGGCAGGTAGACGACCGAGCGCAGCGCGAACACGCCGGCGAGCCCGAGCGTCAGCGCCCGCGCGCGCCGCGCCGGCGCCGGGCCCGCCGCGCGCCGGACGATCCCCGCGCTCGCCGACGAGCAGCCCGGCGACCGCCCAGGTCGCCCAGTCGGGCGGCATCGACTCGCCCTGGCTGAAGACCGCGTCGCGCAGCTCGTCGCGCGAGCCGGCCGGCCACGGGGAGCCCGTCGCCCAGACCGCGTGCAGCGCGCCGAGCGCCGCCAGCACGCCGGGCACCGCGACGCCGGCGACGCGCGCGGGCAGGTCGCGCTCGCCGCGCCGGCCCAGCAGCCGCGCCAGGCGCGCCTCCGCCGCTCCGGCCAGTGGGACCCTCTGGACTCCGGTCATCCGCATCGCCTCGTCCTTCCATACGCAACCGTACTGTTCTGACCGTACGGTAGCGTATGGCGATGGCCCTCGGCAAGCGCGACTGGATCCTCGAGGCGATGTTCCTGATCGCCCAGGGCGGCACGGCGCGGGTGGCCGTCGAGCCGCTGGCCAAGCGGCTGGGCGCCACCAAGGGCAGCTTCTACTGGCACTTCGCCAACCGCGACGAGCTGCGTCGCCGAGACGCTCGCGCACTGGGAGCGCGAGTTCACCGACGGCCCGATCGCGCTGGTCGAGCGGATCCCCGACCCGCTCGCGCGGATCACCGCCCTGCTCGAGGGCGTGATGGCCGACGACCGCGAGGGCCAGGCCGACGTCGGGCTGCTCGGCTCGGCCTACGACCCGCTCGTGGCGCCGGTCTTCGCCCGCGTGCAGCGCAAGCGGTTCGCGTTCCTCGAGCACTGCTTCCGCGATCTCGGCTTCCCGCCCGCGGCGGCCCGGCACCGCGCGCGGATCGCCTACGGCGGGTTCATCGCCTGGTTCGAGCAGCGCCGCGTCGACCCCGCCGCGCCGCCGTCGGCGCGCGAGCTGCGCGCCTACCAGCGCACCCTCCTGGAGCTGCTCACGCGGTAGCCTGTCCCCCCAGAGCAATCAGGGGGGCTGGGGAGGAACGCCCGGCTGAGATAGGTCCGCGCTGGGCCTGACCCTTCGAACCTGTGGGGTAATGCCCGCGGAGGGAGCGATGCGAAGCGAGGCCGAGGCTCCGGCGACGGAGGCTCGTGACGAACAGCAGGCGGGGGTCGAGTGCGACGCGGTCGACAAGGCCCACGGCGACGTGCAGGCGCTGCGCGGCGTCACGCTGCGGGTGGCGGCCGGCGAGATCGTCGCGCTGGTCGGCCCGAGCGGGTGCGGCAAGTCGACGCTGCTCGAGCTCGTCTGCGGCCTCCAGACGCCCGACGCGGGCCGCATCCACGCCGGCCCCGCGGCGCTGATGCCGCAGCGCGACGCGCTGCTGCCGTGGCTGAGCGCGCTCGACAACGCCGGCCTGGCGCTGCGCGTCGCCGGCGTCAAGCGCGCCCGCGCCCGCGAGCTCGCCCACGCGCACTTCGCCGCCTTCGGCCTCGAGGGCTTCGAGGCCGCGCGGCCCGCGGCGCTGTCGGGCGGGATGCGCCAGCGCGTCGCGTTCCTGCGCACGCTGCTCGCCGGCCGCCCCGTGCTGTGCCTGGACGAGCCGTTCGGCGCGCTCGACGCGCTCACCCGGCTGCAGATGCAGCGCTGGCTCGCGGACGCGCTGGCGCGCGAGCCGCGCACCGTCCTGCTCGTCACCCACGACGTCGAGGAGGCGGTCCTGCTCGCCGACCGCGTGGTGCTGCTCTCGCCGCGCCCGGGCCGGGTGGTCGAGACGCTCGACGTCGCGATCCCGCGTCCGCGCGAGCGCGACGACCCCGCGCTCGTGGCGCTGCGCGAGCGCGCGCTGGAGGTGCTCGGCGCCGCATGACCGCCCTGCTCGTGGTCCTCGTGCTGCTCGGCGGCTGGGAGGCGCTCGTCCGGCTCGGCGGCGTCGACCCGCTGCTCCTGCCCGCGCCGACCGACGTGCTGCAGTCGCTGTGGGACGACCGCTCGCTGCTGGCGCCCGACCTCTGGACCACCACCTACGAGGTCGTGCTCGGGCTGCTCGCGGCGGTCCTGGCGGGCGCGGCGCTCGGCGTCGCCATGCACCTCTCCCCCGCCGTCCGGCGCGCGCTGCGCCCGCTCGTGATCGGATCCCAGGCGGTCCCGGTCCCGGTCATCGCGCCGCTGGTGATCCTCGTGCTCGGCTTCGGGCTGGCGCCGAAGATCCTGCTGATCGCGCTCGTCTGCTTCTTCCCGATCACGATCAACCTCTACGACGGCCTGCGCGGATCCGATCCCGAGGCGCGCCGCCTGCTGCGCTCGCTGCAGGCGACGCGCTGGCAGTCATTGACGCTCGTCGAGGCGCCGTCGGCGCTGCCCGCCGCCTTCACCGGCCTGAAGGTCGCCGCCGCCGTCGCCGTGATCGGCGCCGTGTTCGCCGAGTGGGCGGGCTCGGAGAGCGGCCTCGGCCACATGCTGATCACGGCGAACGGCCAGCTCGCGACCGACCGCGCGTTCGCCGCCACCCTCTTGCTGTTCCTGCTGGCCATCGCCCTCTACGGCGCCTGCGCGCTGCTCGAGCGGCGGGTGGTCGACTGGATCCCGCGCACCGAATCCGGAGGACCATGACCCGACGCCTGCTTGTGCCCGCCGACGCAGTCGGCTGGGTGCCCATCCTCGTCCTCGCGCTGCTCGCGTGCGGGCTGACCGCCTGCGGTGAGAAGGCGGAGCCCGGCCCGGGCGCCGCCGGCGGCGGCGCGGCGCAGCCGCTGCGGCTCGTGCTCGACTACTTCCCGAACGCCGACCACGCGGGGATCTACGCCGCGCAGGCGTCCGGCGCGTACGCGAAGGCGGGGCTCGACGTCGAGATCACGCCGCCGCCGGACCCGTCGGCGCCGCTGAAGCTGCTGCTGGCCGGCAAGGCCGACATCGCGATCTCCTACGAGCCCGAGCTGCTGCTCGCCCGCGACCAGGGCGCCGAGCTCGTCAGCGTCGGCGCGCTCGTGCAGGGGCCGCTGACGTCGCTGATGGCGGTCGGCAAGGACGCGGTGAAGACGCCGCAGCAGCTGCGCGGCAAGCGCGTCGGCACGGCCGGCATCCCGTACCAGTCGGCCTATCTGAAGACGATCCTCGCGGGGGCCGGCGTCGACCCTGGCAACGGTCAAGGAGACGAACGTCGGCTTCAACCTCGTGCCGGCCATGCTCGGCGGCAAGGTCGACGCGACGCTCGGCGCGTTCTGGAACTACGAGGGCGTCGACCTGCAGCGCCGCGGCCGCGACCCGCAGATCCAGCGGATCGAGCAGCTCGGGGTGCCGACCTACTCCGAGCTGGTCTTCGTGGTCCGGCGGCGCGACCTCGACCAGGACTTCGGCGCGCGGGTGCGCCGCTTCATGCAGGCGACCGCGCGCGGCCACGCGCTGCTCCGCGACGATCCGGCCACGGGCGTCGACGCGCTGCTCGAGGCGGACCCGGGGCTCGACCGCGGCCTGCAGGCGGCGTCGGTCGAAGCGACGCTGCCCGTCTTCTTCCCCGAGGACCCCGACCAGCCGTTCGGCTGGCAGGACGAGGCCGAGTGGCAGCGCTACGCCGACTGGATGTTCGACAACCGGCTGATCAAGCAGCGGCAGAACGTCGAGCAGGTGCTGACGAACGAGTTCCTGGCCGGGCAGGGGCTGGACCCGCGCGGCGCGCTCGAGCAGGACTGAGCGGCAGCCAGCCGCGGGCGTGCGCGGCGATCAGGTACGAGCCGGCGAGCCCGCGCCAGCCGGCGTAGGGCGCGAAGAACGCGTACGCCTCGGGAACGTCGACCCGCGCCTTCGGGTTCCCGGTCTGCAGCCGTCCGATGAGCTTGAGGAAGCCGAGGTCGCCGGCCGGCACGCGATCGAGGTCGCCGTGGCCGTGGAGCCCGAGCATCTCCATCGTCCACTGGCCGACGCCCGGGATCGCACGCAGCGCGCGCCAGACCGGCTGCGGGTCGCCGGTCAGCAGGTCGGCGCGCGCGAGCAGCGCGGCCGCGCGGCGCAGCGTGATCGCCCGGGTCGGCGCGAGGTCGAGCTGGGCGAGCCGGGCCGGCGCCAGCCCCGCGACCGCGGCGGGCGACGGGACGTCGCGCAGCCCCGTCGCGGGATCGCGCGGGACGAGCGCGCGGATCAGCCGGCGCTGGATCTCGAGCGCGCGCTCGAACTCGATCAGCTGCTCGCACACCGCGGCGAGCAGCGCCTCCCACGGGTACGGGGTCCGGCGCACGCGCAGGTGCGGCAGCTCGCGCACCGCGCGGCCGATCAGCGGGTCGTCGCGGAAGGCGTCGTGGAACGGCCGCAGGTCGTCGTCGACCCCGGTGGCGAAGCGCATCCGCCGGATCCCCCACATCGCGTCCGGCTCGGAGTCCGCGCGGGCGCCGATGATCACGCGGTCGCGCGCGGGCTGGATCACGGCGACGTGGACGGGCGCGCCGTCGCGGTGCAGCAGCCGCTGGATCCCGCCGCCGCGGCGCTGCGTGAGCCCGTTCGCCGAGCCGCCGCCGAGCCGGAACGGCCACGGCGGGGTCACCTCGACGCGCAGCTCGTGCACGCTAGTCGCGGCGGATGAGGTGCACGTCGACCAGGAAGGAGTTCGAGGCGACGATCTCGCCGATCGCGCCCTTCTTCTTCCGCCGCCGGCGCGCGGGGCGCGCCCGCCGCCGCGCGACCACGGCGACCGTCGCCGCGCCGGCCACGAAGCCGGTCGCCGCGAGCGCCGCCGCCTGGACGGCGGGGACCTGGGCCGGGCGCACCGGCTCCGGGACGGGGGCCGGCGCGGCGGGCGCGACCGGCTGGCCGTCGACGACCTCGATCGCGTCGCCGGGGCTGCTGTTGTCCGGTTCGGTGCTCACCTGCCCGTCAGCATACGGGCGCGGCGCGACGTCAGCGCGTCCGGCGGTGCGGCGACGTGCCGAAGACGCGGTCCCAGTAGGGCGCGCTGATCCCGAACCCGCGCTCGTCGTCCTGGAAGTGGTGGCGCATGTGGAGCTCGCGCAGCCAGCGGCCCATGCGCGTCGTCGGCGACCGGTGGTGCAGGTGGAAGTGGAGCTCGTCGTAGATCAGGTAGCCCGCCAGGAAGCCGCCGGTGAACGGCATCCACAGGTCGTTCCCGAGCACGAGCCAGAACGCGAGCGAGAACAGCAGCGCGAGCGGCACCGAGGCCGCGGGCGGCATGACGAGCCGCAGCGGGTCGTTCGGGTGGTCGTGGTGCACGCCGTGGATCATCCAGTGCAGGCGGGCGCCGATGCCGTGATCGGGCTCGAAGTGGAAGACGACCCGGTGCAGCCAGTACTCGGTCAGCGTCCAGAACGCGTAGCCGCCGACCGCCAGGGCGAGCGACGGTCCAGATCCCGGCGCGCGGGATCCCGAGCGCGAAGAGGATCACGATCGCCGGCAGGAAGAGCAGCACCGGCACGACGTGGTGGACGCGGGTGAAGCGGTCCAGCCAGCGCGACTGGAACATCGGTGGGGAGGCCTTGAGGATCTCGGTGCGCCGCATATGAGGGAACCCTAATGGATCGGTTTCACGGGCTCGACGAGTCGCTGTCGTCGAGTATGCGCTCGTACAACCTGAATCGTCGCACGATCGTGCCGCCCATGGCTTCCATGGCCTTGTTCATGTTGCGGTTCGACTCCAGGATCCAGCCGGTCTCGCCGTAGGTCTGCGGCGTCCGGGTCGCGGCATCGAAGTGGCGCTCGTAGAACTTCGCCGCCACGCCGGTGTGCTGCCATTCGGGCTTGACGCCGAGCGCGAACACCCGCACGCGGTCGATCTTGCGCCGGTACCAGAGGAACTTCGCCCAGCCGAACGGCAGGATCCGGCCGCGCAGGTGCAGCAGCGCCTGGTTGTAGTCGGGCAGCGTGAGCGCGGCGCCGACGGTCTCGCCGTCCTTCTCCGCCACGTAGGCCCAGTTCTCGTCCAGGAACGGCTTGAGCGTCTTCGCGTAGTGGCGCACCTCGTGCTCCGTGAGCGGCACGAAGCCCCAGTTCTTCTCCCAGGCCGAGTTGTAGACCTCCATGAAGCGCCCGATCTCGGCCTCGATGTCCTTCTTGCGGAACGGCCGCACCGTGATCCCGTGGCGCGGCTCGACCTGGTCGGCGAGCTTCCAGATGACCGGGTTGACCTTGTCGCGCCCGGCGATCTCGAGCTCCCACATCAGGAGGTCCATCGCCTTCGCCATCCCGGCGCCCTCCATCAGGCCCTGGTAGTAGCGATGCGTCCAGGGCGTGAGGATCAGCGGGGTCCGCTCGTGCCCCTCGATCAGGATCCCGCACTCGTCGTTCGTGGTGAAGTCCGCGGGGCCGACCATGCGGTCGCAGCCCTGCCCGCGGAGCCACTGCTCGGCGCGGTCGAGCAGCGCCTGCGCGGCCTCCGCGTCGTCCTCGCACTCGAAGAAGCCGAACCAGCCCCAGCGGTTGTCCTGGAACGACTGGAAGTGGTCGTCGACCTGCGCGGTGATCCGGCCGACCGGCCGCCCGTCGCGCAGCGCGAGGAAGTACTCGGCGCGGCCGTGCTCGAAGAACGGGTTCTTCCGCCGGTCCAGGAACTGCTTGCGCTCGAACAGCAGCGGCGCCACCCAGTTCGGCGCGTCGCGGTACAGGCGGAACGGGAGCCGGATGAAGCGACGGAGGTCGGCCGTAGAATGGACCGGCCGGATCTCGAGCGACCCCATGGAGGCGGGCAGGCTAGCAATGCCGACAGCCATCGACGTGTTCAGCAAGGTGCGCGGTCACGAGCGCGCCGAGCAGCTCAGGGCCGCTCGCGAGGCGGACCTCCTGCCGTACTTCCGCACGCTCCAGTCGCCCGCCGCCCCGGTGGTCGAGATGGAGGGCGCCGAGCGGATCATGCTCGGCTCGAACAACTACCTCGGCCTGACCGCCGACCCGCGCGTGATGGCGGGCGCCCGGGACGCGCTCGAGCGCTACGGGACCGGCCTGACCGGCTCGCGGCTGCTCAACGGCACGCTCGAGCTCCACCTCGAGCTCGAGCGCGAGATCGCCGAGTGGATGGGGACCGAGGACGCGATCGTCTTCACGACGGGCCACCAGGCCAACGTCGGCACGCTCGGCACGATCCTCTCGCCCGGCGACACCGTCGTCGCCGACTCGGGCGACCACGCCTCGATCCTCGACGGCTGCCTGCTCTCGCGGGCGAAGCTGCGCCCCTTCCGCCACAACCGGCTCGACAAGCTCGAGCGGTCGCTCGAGCGCGCCGCCGGGGACGGCGGCGGCGTGCTGGTCGTCGTCGACGGCGTCTTCTCGATGGAGGGCGACGTCGCCCCGCTGCCGCAGATCTGCGACCTGTGCGAGGCGCACGGGGCGCGGCTGATGGTCGACGAGGCGCACGGGGCCGGCGTGCTCGGCGCGCGCGGCGCCGGCACGTCCGAGCTGTTCGGGGTCGAGGACCGCGTCGACCTGCGGATGGGCACGTTCTCGAAGTCGCTCGCCTCCTGCGGCGGCTTCATCGCCGGCGCCCACGAGGTGATCGACTTCCTGCGGATCCAGTCGCGCGCGTTCCTGTTCACCGCCGCCGCGGTCCCGGCCGCGGTCGGCGCGGCGCTGGCGGCGCTGCGCGTCGTCCGCTCGGACGACGGGCCGCCGCTGTTCGCCCGCGTGCTCGAGAACGCCGCCTACCTCAACCGCGGCCTCCACGAGCTCGGCTTCCAGGTCGTCGAGCCGCAGCCGGTCCTGGGCGGGTCGACGGTCGTCACGCCGATCGTGCCGGTCGTCGTCGGGGACGACTGGAAGGCGGTCCTGCTCTGGCGCGCGCTGTACGACGCCGGCGTGTTCGTCAACGTCGCCCTGCACCCCGCCGTGCCGCCCGCCGGGGCGCTGCTGCGGACCAGCGTCATGGCCACCCACGACCGCCCCACGCTGGATCTCGCGCTGGAGCGGTTCGCGACGGTGAAGAAGGCCTTCGAGGCCGAGCACGGCCCGCTGCCCTCCTGACACCGGATTCCGGTAGGTCAGGGTGTTCGCAGGCGAACCGGTTCTCGTCCACCGAAACCCAGCGCTTCATAAATCACCCGCTTTTTGCGAATGATCCGGGGCGGGCGGCGTTGAATCTCGCCACCGGGAGTGTCTAGCCTGCGGATCCGGTCGGGCGCTTCGGCGCCGTCCGGGACAAGGGGAAGTTCAGCGCCGCCGGGGCATCCGTCAGGAGGAGATGGATGGCGGTGCGGGCTCGCCCCCGCGTACCCGCGGCCGCTAACGAAAATCACGACCAGGCCCGCTGGGACGCGGGCCGTGGGGAGGTTCGATGGACGCAACAGCGACGGCCCGTGCGCCGCAGCACATGCGCGCGCTCGCACAGGCGAACCGTGTACGCCTGGCTCGGGCTGAGCTCAAGCGACAGGTCGCGGAGAACGAGACGACGGTCGGCGAGATCGTGCTCGAGTGCCCCTGGGAGGCCGAGAGCATGGCGATCGCCGATCTCCTCCTGAGCCAGCACCGCTGGGGGCGCACGCGCTGCCGCCGGTTCCTCGCCTCGATCCCGATGACCGAGACGAAGACGATCGGGTCGATGACGGATCGCCAGCGCCGCGCGCTCTCCGCGCGGCTGAGCGGCGACGTCGCGGTCGAGCCCGAGTTCGCGGGCGCCGGCTGGGCGTCCGCCAGGTAGCTCTCCCGAAGGGGACCGCCGGCGGTCCGCCCGTCCTACGCGGACGGACCGCCGGCGGGGAAGCCCGGGCCCGCGGGTGGCGATCTCGACGATGTGGCCGTCGGGATCGCGCAGGTAGATCGAGTGGAACGCGCCGCGGTCGAACACGTCGGTGCACTCCACGTCCTGGCCGCGCAGGTAGTCGCGCCACGCGGCCTGCTCGTCGGCGCTCTCCACCACGAACGCGAAGTGGTGGGTGGAGCCGACGCCGACCACCCCGGTCGGCAGCTCCGGGTACTGCATGAAGGACACGAGCATGCCCGGGGCCGCCCTCCTGCGCGCCGAACCAGATGTGGCGCGAGTCGGGGTCGTCGTCCGACGGGCCGTCGTGGACGATCGCGAGCCCCATCACGTCGCGGTAGAAGGCGATCGTGCGGTCCGCGTCGCGGCAGATCGCGGTCACGTGATGCAGCCCGCGCAGCTGCATGCGCTTCTCCTCGGCGGCCATGGGCGGAGTAGCCTAGCTGCGCCGCCGGAACGCACGCCGGAGGGCGGCGGACGCGGCCAGCAGGACGGCCGCGCCGGCGACCGGGATCGCGATCCACGGCGCCTGCGCGAAGAACAGCACGCCGGCGACCAGCACCGCCGGCAGCGCGGCGAGCAGCAGGGCGTGCGAGCGATAGCCGGTGAAGTGCTCGCGCAGCGCCGTCTCGAGACCGCCGAGCGAGGCCAGCACCATGCCGCACACGAGCAGCACCCGGCCGCTCGCGGCGTCGGCGGTGAAGAAGCCCCAGACGAGCAGGACCAGCCCGAGCAGCACGCAGAGCTCGACGAGCGGGAACGGGTGCCAGGGCGCCTGCGGCCGCTCGCCGCGGGCGGGACGCGGGCGGGGCGCCGGCGCGGGCGCGATCTCGGCCGCACCGCCGCGCTTGCGACTGCGCCGGCCCATCAGGCGGTCACCCGGGTAACGGGCAACCGGACGAGATCTTCACGCGCCACCACCCCATCAGCATGCCGATCAGGCCGAGCCGCGGGCGCACCGCCCAGACCGTGCAGCCCGGCTCGCCGAGCTCCTCGCTGGTGACGTAGGCCCACTTGTGGCGCGCGGGCGCGGCGAGCATCCGCTCCAGCCGCTCGCGCGGGCGCTCGTCCCGGAGCGCGGCGACCCGGCCGGCCAGCTCGTCGCGGACGCGCTCGAGCTCGCCGAGCGACAGCAGCCGCGGGCCGCCGCGGGCGCTCGCCGGACGGCCGGTCCGGAGCGGCTCGCGGCGCGGGAAGGCCGCGGTCAGCTCGAGCGCGAGCTCGCGCTCCAGCCGCGCGATCTGGTCGCGCAGGTCGCGCCGGGCGGCCGCCTCGCGCGGGGCGGCGGGCGCGGCGCGCGCGCCGGTCGGCGGTCCGGCGGTGATGACGGCGGGCAGGGGACGGGCCTCCTCTCTGGCCGCAATGTACCGCGCCCGCCGGGCGGTTGCCGGGGGCGGCCGAGCGGGCGCCCGCCATAATCGCGGGCGTGCCGCGCAACGACCCCACGGACACCGGCGGGCTGTTCATCGGGCGCCGGCCCGGCACCGCGCCGGTCCACTACCGCACGCCGCCCGAGCGCGGCGACGAGCGGCGGCGGCGCTCCGACGGCGTCCTCGCCGCCGCGGTGCTCGTGCTCGAGGCGCTCGTGGTGCTCAGCGTCTGGGGTCCGCAGCCGGTCGCCTGGATGTGGGTCGGGTCGCAGCTCGACTACCTGACCGGCAGCGTCTTCCTCGGCATCGCGACCGCGTTCTTCGGGCTGATCGGCACGCTGATCCTCACGCTGATGCTCGCCACCCGGCTCGACGGCCTGTGGAAGCTGCTGCGGCGCGCGGCGGGCCACGACCAGCGCGAGGGCGTGCTCGGCCGGATCTTCGTCGTCACCGCGATCGTCGCGGCCGTCGGCTTCACCGCGTGGTTCCTGCTGCTCGAGGGCCCGGGGTCCTCGCTCGCGCCGCGCTGATGGGCTTCCGCGACTACTACCGCCAGTTCGAGGAGATGGCGCCGGAGGAGATCTCCGCCGAGCTGCTCGCCCGCCGCGACGAGCGGCGCCGCAAGGCGCTGACGAAGATCGACCCGCTCGACCTCTCCGGCACGACCTGGCACGAGCCGCCGCACCCGGACGCCGTCAACGCGGCCACGTTCGCGCTCCGCCGCGCGGTCAACGAGCCGCCGGATCTCGCCGCGTCGGCGCTGCGCGAGGCGCTCGCCGCCCGGCACGGCGTCGGGGTCGAGCAGGTCGTCGCCGGGCACGGCGCGGGCGAGCTGCTGCGCGCGCTGCTCGGGCGCGTCGTCCGCGGCGGCGAGGCGCTGATCGGCTGGCCCGGGCTGGCAGCCGCTGCCGGCGCTGGTCGAGGCCGCCGGCGGCCGCGCGGTGCCGGTCGCGCCCGCGCCGGCGGAGCTGCTGGCGCGCGCGGGCGCGGACACGCGCGCGGTGATCGTGACCTCGCCCGCGGACCCGACCGGCGGCGCTGCTCCCGCGGCGCGCGCTGCGCGACCTGCGCGCGCGGCTGCCCGAGCACGCCCTGCTGATCGTCGACGAGGCGCTCGGCGAGTTCGCGCCCGACGGCGCGGACGCGGCCGGGCTCGTCGCCGACGTCCCCGGGCTCGTCGTGCTGCGGTCGTTCTCCAAGGCGCACGCGATGGCGGGGCTGCGCGGCGGGCGCGGCGCTCGGGCCGGCGGAGCTCGTCGCGCCGCTCGCGCCCAGCGGCGGCGTGAGCGCGCCGGCGCAGGCCGCGGCGGCCTGGGCGCTGTCGGACGACGGCCTCGCGCTGGCGCGGCGGCGCCGGGCGGCCGCGGGCGCGGCGCACGCGCAGCTCGCCGCGGCGCTCGCGGGCTCGCCGGTCGCGGCGGCGCCGGGCGGGCTGCCGTTCGCTTGGCTCTCGTCGGACGCCGAGACGGCCCGGCGCTGGCGGCCCGGCTCGCCGCGGCGCACGTGTACGTCGCGCCCGGCCGGCTGTGGGGCGACGAGCGCCACGTCCGCGCGGCGCTCCGCGGGCCGGAGGCGATCGGCCGCCTCGCCGCCGCGCTGCGCGGCGAGGTCTAGGTCTTCGGCTTGACCTTGAAGGCGCCGCGCATGAACGGGTGGACGCGGCAGAAGTACGTGTAGGTCCCCGACTTGAGGCCCTTCGGCGTGGCCCACGTCGCGCGGTTCGCCGCCGCCGTGAAGCCCCGCGGGCCGAAGCCCAGCTCGCCGGAGTCGAAGTCGACCTTGCCGTTGGCGAGCGGGTAGGCGATCCCCGTCGTCCGGTTGCAGGGCGCCTTGCAGGCGGTGACCGTGTGGAAGATCGTGGCCCGCGCGTCGCGGTTGACGAACGTCAGGCTGCGGCCGCGGCGCACGAGCGCGGGCTGCCCCTTGCGCCCGGGCGAGCTGAGGTCGCCCTGCCCGAACACGAAGCCCTGGATCGGGATCGTGCCCGTGCCGTTGGCGACCGGGCGGCCGAGCAGGTCGCGGACGTCCGGCAGGCCGGAGAAGCGGCCGCCGCCGTGGTTGTCGTTCTCGGCCAGGTGGCCGTGGGTGACCTGGCCCGGGACGTCGACCTTCGTCGTGAACGGGTCCTTCCCGGTCGTCCCGCCGGCGTTGTACATCACCGGCATGATCGCCATCGACTCGTACCACGAGGCGCGCCGCGTGTCGTACGTCCCCGTGACGCTCAGGACGTCGCCGCGCCGCATCTGCACGCGCCAGCCGGGCGGCGTCGCGGTCATCGAGACGTCCCACGAGACGGCGCCCGCGGGCTCGTAGTACTTCGCCTTCGAGCGGAACAGGCGCACCGTCCTCCCCGCGCGCGTGAGCTTGAGGTCCGTCCACAGCCCGCCCGGGTGCAGATGGCCGGCGGTGCCGACGAGCTCGCCGTCGGCCGGCACCGTCCAGGTGTTCACGCGCGGGGCGGCGGGCACCTCGTCGGGGTACGTCAGCCGGCGGTCGCTGCCGTGCCGGCCGCGCTTCGCGTCGAACACGGGGTAGGCGCCGCCCACGACGTCCATCCAGACGGTCTGGATCTCGCGCATGCTCGCCGCGAGCGGCGACGTGTCGGGCACGAAGTCGAGCTCGTAGGTGATGTAGACCGAGGTCGGGGTCGGCGTGAGGTTGTGGATCATGTGGTTCATGTGCCACTTGTCCGTCGTCCGGTAGCGCCAGCCGTAGCCCGGCGGCGCCTCGAAGTGCGTCTTCTCCTCGCCGGCGGCGAACAGCGGCTTGAAGTTGCTGAGCCAGACGCCGTGGTGCAGGTGGATGACGTCGACCCGCGGGACGCTCCCGTCCTTGTAGGTCAGGTCCGGCCGGAAGCCGGTGATCCAGCCGTCGACCGGCGGCTTGAGCTGGTTCTCGTCGATCTCGATCGTGTTCTGGCCCGGCGCGATCTTGACCGGGCCGTACTTGAAGCGCAGCGTCTGGACGCCGCCGCTCTGCGCCGACGCGGGGACCGCGAGGACGGCGAACGCCATGAGCAACGCGCCGAGCGCGAGAGGGACGCGGATGGTCATGACGCGGCGTCAATGGTAGGGAGCGCGGCGGCCGCCGTCCACAGCGCCTCCGCGATCACGAGGTCGTCGATGCCCGGCGCCTGGACCGCGACGAGCAGCAGCGACGGTCGTGGCGCGGCCGCGGCGCGCGCTCCGGCGGCGGGCGGCGAGAACAGCACGGCGGCGGTGCCGCGGTCGTCGCAGAGCGCGAGCCGGCCGTCGGCGCCGATCGTGAGCGTGAGCGCGCCGGTGGCGTCCGCGTCGAGCGCCCAGACCCCGACGCCGGTCTCCAGCGTCGCGAGCGCGAGCGCGTCCTCGGGCAGCCGGCGCGCGTCGAAGCCGCCGTGCAGCAGCCGGTCGACGACGAGCTCCTCGAGCGGCGGGCGCGTGACGTCCGGGTCGAGCCCGAGGTGGCGGAACAGGACGCGGTAGGCCCACGGCACCGGCCGCGTCCGGAGCGCGACCGCCTCGGGGCCGCGCAGCCGGTCGGCGTGCAGGGCGAGGCGCTCGCGCAGCTCCGGCGGCGTCCGGCCCGTGCCGCCCGGCACGCGCGCCGTCCAGACGCGCAGCCCGGGGTGCTCGGCGGCGACGCGCGGGTCGACCGCCGCCGCCACGGGCTCCGGGTCGCGCGCGCTCACCGCGGCGGCCGCCCCGCCGCCAGCGCCCGCGCGCGCCGTCGTCAGCTCCGCCTCGTCCAGCGCGCCGACGTGCGTCCCGGCGACGCGGCCGCGCGCGTCGGCGAACACGAGCAGCGGGCAGACCGCGCCGAAGCCGTAGAGGTTGCCGACGATCCCGTCGTGGTCGTAGCCGACCGGCACGGTCCAGCCGCGCGACCGCACGCGCTCGCGCAGGTCGTCGTGGTCCTCCTTCTCGGCGACCGCGGCGAACGTCACGCCCGGCACGCGCGCCGCCACGCGGTCGAGCACGTCGACCTGGCGCGCGCACTCCTCCGCGCCGGTCACCACGAAGGCGAGCACGACCGGGCCGCGCTCGGCCAGCGCGCACGAGTTGAGCACGCCCGGCCGCCGCACGTCGCACGCGGGGACCGGGCCGAGCTCGCCCTGGCCGGGCTTCGTGGCCACGTTCGCGTCGCCGCCCGACGCGCTCGTCGCGAGCGGCATCGCGAACGGCGGCAGCGCCGTCCCGCGCGCGATCGGGTCGAGCCCCTCCGTCGTCAGCGAGTTGTAGGTGATGTAGCCCACCACGAGCGCGGCGACCACGACGACGATCGCCCCGCCCTTCACGCCGGCACGGCGGGATCGCTGCCGCTCCCGCTCGCGCGGCCGCCGGCGCCGTCCCGCGCGCCGCTCGGCCAGCACGAGCACCGCGGGCAGCACGGCGAGCACGCCGAGCAGCGAGACCGACAGGTCGACGACCGTGACGATCCCGAGCTCCTGCAGCATCCGGATGTCGGAGAACGCGAGCACGGCGAACCCGGCGATCGCGGTCGCGCCCGAGGCGAGGACGGCCGCGCCGGTCGAGCGGTAGGTCGCCCGCAGCGCGTCCGCCGGCGCGCGGCCGCGCGCCCGCTCCTCGCGGTAGCGGCCGTCGAGCAGCACGGCGAACTCGGTCGAGAGCGCGATCACCAGCGCGCCGAGCGTGGCCGACATCGGGTTGAGCGGGATCCGCAGCAGGAAGAGGACGAGCGCGGACCAGCCCGTGGCGAGCGCGATCGGGACGAGCGGCACCCACGCGCGCGACGCGCGCCGGAACACGAGCAGCAGCACGAGGCCGACCGCCGCGAGCCCGGCGAGCAGCGTCCCGAGCCGCCGCCACGGCGACGCCAGCGCCGCGTTCGCCTCGGCGGCGAGCGCCGGCAGGCCCGCGATCCGCGCGGTCACGCCCGGCGGCGGGTCGAGCTGCGCGCGCATCCGGTCGATCACGCGCTGCTGCTCGTCGAGCGGCGCGAGCCGGATCCCGAACGCGAGGTTCGCCGTCCGCCGGTCGGCGGTGATGACCGCCTGGGAGAAGTACGGCGGCACCGCGTCGAGCAGCGCGGTCGACCTTCGCGCGGTCGGCGGCGGCGTCGCCCTGGAACAGGTCGGGCAGCGACAGCGCCGGGCACAGCGCGGCGCGGCCGCAGCCGTTCGCCTCGCTGTAGCGCGCGTCCTTCAGCACCCGCTGCCTGGTAGTCGGCCATCCACGCGATGACCTTCGGGTCGGCCAGGTCCCTGCCCTCGACCAGCACGTCGACCTCGCCGGCCACGCCGGTCGCGCGCTGCAGCGTGTCGAGGTCGCGGACCGCCGGCAGGTCCTGCGGGACGAGCTGCTGCAGGTCCGAGCGCACCTCGGTCTGCGTGTCGGCGACCCAGCCGACCGCGGCGAGCGCGAGGCCGACGGCGAGCACCCGACCGGGCCGCGCCAGCGCGGCGCGGAGCGTCGCGCCGCCGAGCCGCGCGGCCGCCGCCGCCGGCGCGCGCGAGCGGCCGCGCCGCGCCGCCCAGCAGCTCCCCCGCGCCGGCGCGCCGAGCGCGCGAGCGGCCCGCGGGCGGCGGCCGCCGAGCCACACGAGCGCCGCCGTCCCGCCGGTCAGCGCCACCGCGAACGCCACCCCGACCCCGACGCACGAGCAGCACCCCGAAGCCGCGCACCATCGGCACCGGCGAGAGCAGCAGCACGAGGAACCCCGCCGCCGTGGCGAGCGCGGCCGTCGCGATCACCGGCACGGCCCGGCGCGCGGCCCGTGCGGCGGTGGCCGGTCCCGGCGGGTCGGCGATCCGGCTCTGGTACTGGATCGCGTAGTCGACCGCGAGCCCGAGCAGCACCGGCAGCACCGCGACCGAGGCCATCGTCAGCGGCGCGCCCGCGAGCGCCATCAGCCCGAAGGTCAGCGTCACCGCCGCGAGCGCGACGACCAGCGGCACGAGCCGGAGCCGGCGCCGGAACACGAGCGCCAGCACGACCGCCATGACCAGCACCGCGATCAGCAGCAGCCGCACGAGCGAGCCGGTCAGCGCGTCGGTCACGTCCTGCGCCAGCACCGGGACGCCGGTGACCGTGTAGCCGTCGGCGTCGTGCAGCGCGAAGGCCGGCATCCGCACCGCGTCGCGCACCAGCGCGGTGGCCCGCTCGCGCTCGGCGTCGCTCAGCCCCGGCTTCAGCCGGACCTGGATCATCGCCGAGGACGGCGACGGGAACAGGTAGGCGAACCGCGCCTTCGGCGTCGTCGCGCCGCGGCTCGGGTCGAAGACCAGCGTGGAGACGAAGCCGGGGTCGTCGAGCCGCGGCGTCTTGTCGACGCCGAGCCCGTACTTCAGGTTCAGCTGCAGCAGGTCGCGCACGAACTGCGCGTAGACGAGCTGCTCGGCCGCCTTGGCGACCCGGTCCTGCTCGGCCCGCGGGCGCCCCTGCCCGCGCGCGAGCCGGCGCGCGGCGGTCGCCGCCCGCTCCGCCTGCGCGCCCTTGGCGTCGAGCTGCGCCTTGAGCCGGTCCTGGATCTCGCCGACCGCGGAGTTGATGAACGTGCCCGGCCCGTAGACGACCTGCACCGGCCGCTCGCGCGCGAGCGCGCCGCACGCGCTCCGCGCGCCGCCGGTCGGCGTCCCGCCCTCCGGCAGGTTGCCCGACAGGCAGCCCTCGAGCGCGAGCAGCTTCCCGAGGTTGTCGGTCAGCACGAGCTGCTGGAGCGGCCCGCGCACGAGCACGAGGATCGCGTGGTCGCCGAACCGCTCGCGGTAGCGCTCCGTCGCCTGGTAGGTGTCCGAGGAGCGCCCGGCGAGCGTGCTCGTGGCCGCGCTCGGCTTGAGGCCGAGCGCGAGCACCGCCGCGCCCGCGCACAGGACCGCCAGCACGGCGAGCACCAGCCGCGGCCGGCGCGCCGCCGCGCGCACCACCCGCTCGAACACGTCCGCGACCGGCATGCCACCCGGCGTCAGCCGGTCGCGCTCCCGGCGGGCTCTGCCTTCAGGTGCGGGTACTGCGTGACCTCGCCCTGCAGCGGGAACGGGCCCTGCTGCCGGCACGGCGGGGCGATCCCGGCGTTCCCCTG
This sequence comes from uncultured Solirubrobacteraceae bacterium, assembly GCA_963791405.1. Taxonomy (GTDB): domain Bacteria; phylum Actinomycetota; class Thermoleophilia; order Solirubrobacterales; family Solirubrobacteraceae; genus DASQMT01. Next base: position 231,105 of record CAWBSJ010000003.1, read on the forward strand.
CCCGCCCGGGAACGCGAACCGCGCGACCGACGCGATCAGCGCCGGCGGGTAGGAGAAGACGCCGTTGACGACGCCCGGGTCGGGCGTGAACGGCGGCACCGTCGTCGGGATCGACAGCTGCGGCAGCGGCACCGGCTGGACCGGCGTCGGCGTGTTGTCCAGCGTCGGGATGTTGCCGCCCGTGCACTGGCGCGTCTCGAACGACGGCAGGCCGGTGCGGAGCTGGTTGAACGTGCCCGGCAGGGTGTACGGGTTCGGCCGGTTGGTCGGCAGGCGCGTGTCGTAGACGGCCAGGTTCTCCGGGTTGAGCGGGTTCGTGGTGCGCAGGTAGTGCAGCGGGCCCTTCGTCGGAGACCGAGGTCGCCTGCGTGGCCGCCACGGTGTTGGCGAGGAACGCGGTCAGCTCGGGCTTGTAGAACCCGAGCGCGTCGAGCACCGGGTTGACCTGGCGCAGCGCCGGGTCGAGCTGGCCGAGCAGCGGCGGCAGCTCCTCCAGCACGCGCTCGAGCGCCGGGAAGCCGGGCGCCGAGGCGGTGATCAGCGGGCCGAGCCCGCGGAACAGCGACTCGAGCTCCGGCGCGAGGTCCGAGAGGTCCTGGAGCGTCGGCGAGAGCTCGCGCGCCGCCGGCCGCAGCTGGGTGACGAGCGGGTCCGTGTCGCGCGCGAACTCGGTCAGGCGGTCGATCGTCTCGCGCGACTCGCGCTCGAACGTCGGCAGCGCCACGAACGTCTCCTGCAGCTCGCGGTCGCGCGACGCGGTCGTGGCGAACACGCGGTTGGCGTTCTCGATCAGCTCGCGCAGCTGGCCGTCGCGCTCGGACAGCGCGTCGAACACGACGCCCGTGTTGGAGATCAGCGACCGCACCGCCGGCTGCTGGCGGTTGAGGATGTCGACGAGCTCGGCGGCGTCCTCCGCGAACGGCCCGAGGTTGCCGAGCGCGTCGTTGATGTCGCGGCCGCGGCCGGCGATCGCCTCGGCCTGGGTCTGCGTCCACTCCTGGAACGCCGCGCGCGTGCGCGGGTCGAACGTGCGCAGGATCTCGTCCAGCTCGACGGTGTCCGAGACCGCGCCCTGCGGGCAGGCTGCCGCCCTCCGGCAGCGTCGAGCGCGCTCGCGCTGCCCGGCGTCAGCTCGACGTAGGTCTCCCCCAGCAGCGTCTTCTGGCGCAGGATCGCCCGCGCGTCGGAGGGCAGCGGCGCGTAGCGCGACTGCAGCTCCATCGTCACGTCGGCGCGGCCGGTCTTCGCGTCCGGCTCGATCGCCTTGACCTTGCCGACCGGGACGCCGGAGATCCGCACGTCCGCCTCGGTCGCGAGCTGCGAGGCCTGGGCGAACGAGGCGTTGACCCGGTAGCCCTTCGGCTTCAGCGGCACCGGCCCGCCGAAGGCGAGCCAGAGGAACAGCAGCAGGCCGAAGCAGGAGAGCGCGAAGGCCACCATGAGCGCGATCCGGCCGAAGCTGGGGGCGGCCTTCTGCATCAGCCGCCCCTGGCCGCTGAGGGCGCGCCCGGGCAGACCTGGAGCCGCTCGGGCGCCTCGAGCAGCTCGACCAGCACGCCCAGCTGCGGGTTGCCGAGCACGACGTTCTCCAGCAGCTGCAGGCTCTGGCAGCTGATGATCACGACGCCGCGCCGGATCGGGCCCTGCGCGTCCTGGTTCGAGAACAGCGCCGGGCCGAGGTGGTTGAGCCACGACAGCCAGAACAGGTAGCCCTCGTCGCTCTTCCCCGACGGGTTGTGGGCGAGCAGGTCGACGAACTGGTTGAGCACCGTGAACGTCCGCGTCAGGTTCGGCGTCAGCGCCGCGAGGTCGCTCGCCGCCGGCTTGAGCGCCTTGCGCGGCGGGCCGCGACGCCCGCACGAACGGCCGGATCTCGTCGCGGATCACCGGCGTCGTGTCGGTCAGGAACGGCTGGGTCTCCTCCAGCGCCGGGCCGAGCGCGCGGGCGCCGGGGCGCAGCGCCTGGAGCGTCGGCCCGAGCACGTCGGCCAGCACCTTGGTGTCGGCCAGCGCCGACTGCGTGGCGGTCAGCGTCGACGGCAGCTCCTGGAGCGTCGCGCGCAGGCTCGAGTCCTGGCGCGCGAGCGAGGCGAAGACCGCGTTCGAGCTGCTGACGAAGTCGGCGAGCTGGTCGTCGCGGCCGCCGAGCTCCTCGGCGACGAGCGAGAAGTTGTGGATGACGCGGCGGATGTTGCGCGCGGCGCTCCGCGAGCTTCCCGGCGATCTGCTCCGTGTAGCGCGCCGTCGGCTCGAAGCGGCGGATCGTGTTCGCGAGCGCGCGCGAGTTGCCGCCGAGCGCCTGGCCGCCCTCGGACAGCAGCAGCTGCAGGTAGGTCCGCGTGTCGTCGTCGAGCGACGCGAGGATCTCGTCGAGGTTCACGTCCGGCGCGGTCTGCCCGATCGGGATCCGCTCGCCGGGCGGGAGCTCGCCCGCGGCGCGCGTGCCCGGCGTGAGCTCGGCGACCATGTCCTTCAGGCCGGTCTTGGGCCGCAGCAGCACGCTCGCGTCGCGATAGACCGGGACCGAGTCCTGCTTGAGCTTGAGCGTGACGATCGCGCGGCCGTTCTCGAGCCGCACCGCGGAGATCTCGCCGACCTCGACGCCGGCCACGTTGACCGTCTGGCCCTGGCCCGGCGTCACCGCCTGGGCGCTCGAGAGCTCGGCCTCGACCTCGGTGAAGTCCTGCCCGAGGATCGGCACCCAGCCGGGCAGCGCGAGCCGCTGGTTGGCGAGGATCACCGACGAGACGGCGAAGGCGATGACGATCAGCGCGAGGATCGCCGCGAAGTCGCGCAGGTGCTTGCGGATCGCGGTCATCGCGCGTCCTGCTCCGCGCGCCGGGAAGTCCTCGCGCAGCTGCCCGCCGTCCTTGACCGCGGTGGTCGAGCCGCCGGCGTTGATCGGGGCGGTCTTGCGCGCCGCGGGGCCGTTGAGGTCCGGCGGCGTCTGCTTGTAGCAGGGCTTGCTGTCGTCGAAGGCCGGCTTGCGGCTCGGCATCGCGGGCCGGTTGCCGAGCGGCGGCGTCGGGAGCGCCGCCGAACTGCGGCGGGAAGCCCTTGTCGCCCGGGGCGAACGAGATCTGCTGCGCGCCGCCGCCGGTCTGGAAGCGCACGTAGGCGCCGTTGCCGTCGAAGTTCTGGCCCTCCCCCGCGAGCCCGACGAGCGCGTAGAAGAAGTCCTTGTAGTTCTCGCGCCCGGTCTGGAACTCGTCGCGGATCACCACGTTGCCCGTCGGCAGCAGGTTGTCGCGCGCGCACTTGGACAGCAGGTCGGTCTGCGGGAGCAGGTCGAGCGAGTCGGCGGTCACCGCGGCGAGGTCGCGCGTGGCCGGGGTGAGGTCGTCGAGCAGCCCGCCGAGCTCCGGCTGCCCCACCAGCGCGCGCACCTGCTCCACCCACGGGAAGGCGGCGTCGATCGTCGCCGCCGTCTGGCGCACGCCGGGCAGGATCTCGATCGCCCACGCGCGCGTGGGCGGGAACGCGAGGTTGAGCGACGCGAAGGCGGCGTTGGCGATCGCGAGCGTCGGCGCGAGCTCGCTGATCGAGGCCCGCAGGTTCCCCTCCTCGGAGGCGAACGCGCCCATCGTGCGGTTGAAGTTGACGATCAGGTCCTCGAGCGCGGACTCGTTGCGGACGAGGCCGGCCGACGTGCGCGCGGCGCCGTCGATCAGCCGCGCGAGGTCGCGGTCGGGCTCCGTCCCGAGCAGCGCCTGGTTGACCTGGGCCTGCGCGCGCGCGGCGGGCCCGGCGTACTCGTAGGCGTCGTTCCAGGACTTCGCGGCGGTCTCCCCGCGCGCGGACGGGTCGGCGTCGGCGTCGTCGGCCGCGGTCGGCTTGGAGCGCAGCGCGGTGCCCAGCCCCTCGAGCACGTCGCGCAGGTCCTGCCGCGTGTCGGACTGCAGCGCGGTCAGCACCTGGTCGAGCTGGACCGGCGTCGCCGTCTGGGTGACCGCGATCGTCGACCCGTCGCCGAGGTCCGGGCTGCCCGGCGAGCCCGGCTGCAGGTCGACGAAGAAGTTGCCCTCGAGGAAGATCCGCGGGCGGATCTTGGCGGTCGCGTCCTTGTGCAGCGGCAGGCCCTGCCTCGTCGATCGACATCGTGACGACGGTGTTGTCCGTGCCCTCCTGCGCGTCGATCCGCTTGACCTTGCCGACGTCGACGCCGGCGATCCGGACCGGCGAGTCGGGGCGCAGCCCGTTCGAGGAGGTGAACACGGCGTTGACCTCGTAGGGCCGCGTGAACGGGATGTCCTTCGTGAACCCGAGGTAGACGAGGACGGCGAGCACGACGATCGCGATCGCGCCGGCGGCGAACGGGCTCAGGCGCGGCGTGTGGCGGCGGCGGGCGGCCATCAGGGCTTGCCCTCCGTGACCGCCTGCTGCGTGCCGGGCGGGTTGCCGATCACCGTGCGGCCCGCCTTGTAGGGCTCGTTGCCCGCCTCGCACTCCTTCGGCTGGCCCGGCGACGCCGTGTTCGGGTAGTTGTTGGCGTGCAGGTGGTTGTCGACCGTCGGCCCGTTCGCGGGCGCCGAGGACGGGCCGCCCTCGTTGTTGGGGCCCTGCGGCGTGGCGACGATGATGAACCGCTGCCAGGTGCCGTTGGCGTCGCCCTCGGACAGCAGCGAGGCGATGTTGCGGACGAACAGCGCCAGGTAGTTGCAGGTCGTCTGCGCCGGCGCGACGAAGCGCAGCGTCGGGTCGAGCAGCTCCATCGTCTGGGTCAGGCGGTTGATGCCCTGCGGCACGAGCGGGTCGGCGGCGAACTCGCCGACCGACTCCAGCAGCGAGCCGAGCCGCCGGTTGAACGGCGGGCTGCGGCGCAGCGACCGGCGTGCCGATCTCGACCGTGTCGGCGAGGTCCGGCGCGGCGGTCAGCAGCGCCTCGGCGCCCGGCTGCAGCTCGCGGAACAGCGCGGCCGTGTTGGCCAGGAACGGCCGCTGGAGCGGGAACTGCTCGATCCCGGCGTCGAGCGTCGCCGGGCCCTCGGTGATCGACTCCTGGATGAACGGCGCGACGCTGCGCAGGGCGCCGAACGTCGCGTCGAGGTTGACGAACAGCTGCGCCTGCGACTCGGCCGCCGGCGCGACGATCGCGGCGGTGCGGGCGAGCGAGCGGACGAACCGCGGCAGGTCGGTCTCCGGGCTCGCGAGGTTGCGCGCGACCGGGATGACGTCGCGCAGCAGCGGGCGGAACGCGCCGATCGCCTGGTTGATGCTCGAGCCGCGGCCGGCGAGCGCGTCGCCGAACCCGTTGAGGTTCACGCGCGCGGCCGCGCGCGTGTCGTCGTCGAACATGTTCACGAACTCGTCGAACTCGACCGGCGCCGGGCGTGGCGTTGCGCAGCGGGATCGTGGCGCCGTCGTCGAAGCCCTCGTCCGACGTGCCGCGGCTGATCTGCAGGTACTTGAGGCCGAGCGCGGAGCGCGGCCGGACGATCAGCGTCGAGTCCACCGGCAGCGGGTCGACCGAGCGCTCGAGCTTGAGCGAGAGCAGCGCGATGTTCCGGCCGTCCTCCCGCCGCTCGACGCCGATCCGGTCGATCGAGCCGACGCGCGTGCCGCCGATCCGCACCTCGTTGCCGCGCACGAGGTTGGCGGCGCTCGGCAGCTCGGCGTTCAGGTTGTAGGTGGGGACGAACGGCAGCCCCTGGTTCGCGTTGTAGGCGAGGAAGACGGCGACGAGCACGACGAGCACGGTCGCCGCGCCGATCAGCACCGGGTTGCCCGCGATCTGGCGGCCGCCCCTCATCGCTCCTCGCCCCCGAACAGGTAGTCCAGCAGCGGCTCGGACGCCGGCTCCGACGCCCCGAGGCCGCTGTCGGCGGGCGCGGCCGGCGGCGCCGTCCCCTGCTTGACGGGCTGCGCGGCGGGCTTGGCCGCCCGCTGGGGCTCGGCCGCCGGCGGGTCGCCGGCGTCGAGGCCCTGGAGCACGCGCGAGGTCCAGTCGAGCACCTGGTCGCGCGGCTGCCCGGCGCCGGCCGCGCTCGCGCTGCTCGAGGTCGCGCGGCGGAAGTTGGCCGAGCAGCCCGTGGTCGGCGCGACCGCGTACGTCGAGCACTGGTTGACGATCAGCGCCGCGCGCAGGTAGTGGCCGAACGAGTCGAAGCCGTTGACCGCGGTGGCCGAGTAGAAGACGAAGTCGAGCAGCCCCTCGAGCCCGTCGTTCGCCTGGAACGAGGTCAGCACGTTCGCCAGCAGCTTCGCGACCGGCTTCGTCTTGGCCGCGAAGCGTCTGCGTGTCGCGCAGCACGGGGGTGGCCGTGCGGATCGCCGGCGTGCCGACCACGGCGGCGTCGCCGAGCGTGTCGAACGGCGGGGATCGCGGCCTGCGAGAACGGGCCGAGCTCGAGCAGGAAGCGGTTGATGTCGGGCGCGACCGCGCCGAGGTCGGTGACGACCGGCGTCATCTCGTCGGCGAGCGCGCCGAGCTGCTCCATCGTCGGCTGCAGCTGGGCGCAGGAAGGCGGGGAGCTTCTGGATGTCGGCCTCGAGCGCGACGCGCCGCTCGGCGGTGGCGCCGGCGACGGCGGCCATGTTCGCGATCGAGGACCCGACGTGCGCGCGCTCGCGCGCGAGCGGGGCCATGATCGTGTCCGAGTCGACGGCGAGCCGCGCGAGGTCGTCGTTCTGGCGCGCGAGCAGCTGCAGGACCTCGTCGACCTCCTTGAGCGCCGGGTTGGCGCGCCGGATGACCGCGTTGAGGTCGCCGCCGCGGCCGGCGAGGCCGACGCCGAGCTCGTTGAGGATGATCGAGAGCCGCTGGCGCTCGGGCTCGCGCATGATGTCGTTGAGCAGGTCGAGGTCGACCGACTTGGACGTGTTCTCGACCGGCAGCAGGTACTCGCCCTTGCCCGGGCCGTCGTCGATCTCGCGCAGCGGGGCCGCGGGCTCGGCCCCGACGCCGCGCGTCCGCGTCGGGTCGCACTCGACGAAGCGCTCGCCGATCAGCGACTGCGGGCCGCACGATGCAGCTCGCGTCGGCGCGGAAGTCCTGGTAGCCCGGGTCGTCGATCTGGAGCACGACCGCGGCCTTGAAGTCCGGCGTGACCTCGACGTCGTAGATCGAGCCGACCTTGACGCCGGCGACCTTGACGTCCTCGCCGGGGATGACGAAGCCGGCGTTGTCGAAGATCGCGCGGACGCGGTAGGCGTCGTCGTCGTCGCGGGTCACGACGACGAGCGCCACGAGCGCGGCGAGCACGAGCACGACGGCGACGGGGACGGCGGCTCTCATGGTCCGGGCGGCACCTGGCTCGGGTCGCAGTCGAGCGTCCCGCTCGCGTCGCGCCACGGCGAGGAGCCGTCGGCGGCGGGCTGGGACGCGGCGCCGGGGCAGCGGCGCAGCAGGTTGGTCTGCAGGCCGTTGAAGCGCTGGGACGGCGGGATCGGGGTGAGCGTCCCGCCCGCCGGGTTGTCGGTGAACGAGAACGCGTTGAAGATCGGCTGGACGCGGGCGAAGTGGCCGTTGGCGTCGTAGTTGGCGGCGCTCTGGCCGAAGTCGCGGAACCAGCCGACGAGCTCGGGCGCGTACGGGCGCAGGAACTCGAGCACCGGCTGCGCCTTCTGCAGCGCCTGGCGGCTCGAGCGGAAGGCCGGGCGAGGCGGCGTGCTGGAGCTTGCGGGAACTTCTGCGTCGCGTCGGTCAGGTCGTTGTTCGCGCCGGGCCGGCTGACGAGCAGGCTGAGGTCGCGGATCGTCGGCTCGGACTCCTGGACCAGCGGGCGCAGCTCGCGCAGGAACGGCGCGAGGTCCTTCGTCGCCGGCTTGGACGCGGCGACCAGCAGGTCGAGGTCGTCGAGCGTGGCGCGCAGGTTCACGAACGTCGTGTTCGCGCGCCGCAGGGTCGTCGGCAGCAGCCCGAGCGCCTGGCCGAGCGCGACGTTCTCGTCGCCGATCGCGCGCGCCGTCGCGTTCGTGTTGCCGACGAGCTGGGAGAGGTCGTCGCGGCGGTCGGCGAGCGCGGCCACGAGCCGCGACGAGTCGACGAGGAAGCGCGTGAGCGCGGGCTCGTCCTGCGTCAGCTGGCCGACGAGCTTGCGCGAGGTGGAGAGCAGCGGGTTGAAGTACTTCGCCGCCGCATTGGCCTCGGCGCCGCGCCCGGCGTACTGCTCGGCGAAGCCGCGGATCACGTTGCGCAGCCCGCCGCGCGTGCGCTTGTCGAGCGTGTCGAAGATCTGGTCGAGGTCGACGACCGAGGTCGTCGCGTCGGTCGTCAGCGTCGCGCCGTCCGGCAGCTCCTTCGCGTCCTCCGGGCCCGGGCTGAGCGCGACGTAGCGGTTCGCGATGCCCGACAGCGAGGTCAGCCGGATCGTCGCCTCGGTGCCCTCGCGCAGCGGCGCGACGGGCTCCTCGACGCGGATCTTGATCGCCGCCTGGTTGTCGTCGGTGAGGTCGATCGACCGCACCGAGCCCACGCGCCGCCCGCCGACCTGGACGTCGTTGTCCGGCACCAGCTGACCCGCCGTCTCGAACAGCAGCGTGTACTCCTTCCCCTCCGACCCGCGGAAGAGGAGCAGCCACGCCGCGAGGGCGACGACCAGGGCGAGTGCGAGGACGGCGGCGGCGCGTGCGACCGTCACTCCATCCCCAGCGGACCCTGCGACGCGCCCGCCAGGAACTGGCGGACGAACTGGTTGTCGGAGTCGAACAGCTCGTCCGCGGGGCCGGACTCGACGATCCGGCCCTTCCACAGCACGGCGATGTACTCGGCCACGCGCTTGGCGGACATGATGTCGTGCGTGATCACGACGTAGGCGCCGCCGTTCTCCTCGTGCACCTCCTGGATCAGCTCGCACAGGAGCGCGGTGCGCACGGGGTCGAGGCCCGAGTCGGGCTCGTCGAAGAGCACGATGTCGGGGTCGAGCACCAGCGCGCGCGCGAAGCCGGCGCGCTTGCGCATGCCGCCGCTGAGCTCGTTCGGGGCCTTGTCCATCGAGCCCTCGAGGCCGACCTCGCGCAGGCGCCGCATGACGATGTCCTCGATCTCGTCCTCGCCCTTGTCGGTGTGCTGGCGGAGCGGGAAGGCGACGTTGTCGTAGAGGTTCATCGAGCCGAACAGCGCGCCGTCCTGGAACAGGACGCCGAACTTCTTGCGCATCTCGAACAGCTCGTCGTCGGGCATGTTCGGGACCGACTCGCCGTGGACCAGGACGTCGCCCTCGTCCGGGTACAGCAGGCCGACCATGTGCTTGATGCAGACCGACTTCCCGGTGCCGGACGGCCCGAGGATCATCGAGATCTTGTCCTCCGGGATCTCGAGGTTCAGCCCGCGCAGGATCTTGTTGCGGCCGAACGCCTTGTGCACGTCGACGAACTCGACCGCCGCCTCCACGCCGGTCGCGCGGTGCTCGCCGGTGTGCCAGCGGTACTCGTCGTCGTGGGCCCGATCGGGCGCCGGCGGCTGCTCCTGCGGCCGCGGGGCGGGGCCGCCCTCGCGGTGGATCAGCGGCGGGTTGCGTTCGTCGGCCATCTCATCCTCCGATCGGGGCTCGCGGGTTGGCGCCCCAGAAGATCTGCGTGCCGAGCATGCCGATGAGGTGCACGAGCACGATGTTCAGCACCATCGACTTCGCGGTCGCGGTGCCCACGCCCACGGGTCCGCCCGAGGCGTTGTAGCCGTAGTAGCAGCCCACGAGGACGATGACCGTGGCCATCGCCATCGCCTTGATCACGCTGTATAAGAGGTCCGGCGGGTTCTGGAACATCCAGAAGATCAGGAAGAACCCGCCGGAGCTGACCTCGCCTATCTGCTCGACCACCGCCAGGTAGCTGGCGAAGAAGCCCGCGCCGATGCCGGCGAGGTACACGAACGGCAGGACCATCCAGGCCGCGAGCAGGCGGGTGGCGCAGAGGAACGTCATCGAGGAGATGCCCATCACCTCGAGCGCGTCGACCTCGTCGGAGATCCGCATCGAGCCGATCTCCGCCACGATCCCGGTCCCCACCTTCGCGGCCATCATGTAGCCGAAGGCGTAGGGGACGAGCTCGCGCAGGTCGCACCAGGCGGCGAACACGCCGGCGTAGGCGGGCGAGCCGACGGCGCGGTTGAAGTAGGCGCCCTCGATCCCGCACTGGAGGCCGATGATGAAGATCAGGCCCCAGATCACGAGCGTCGAGGACAGGATCAGCAGCCCCGCCTGGCGCAGCGCCTCGCCGAAGAAGCGGAACACGCGCAGGCCGAACACCTCGCCGACGACGCGCGCGCAGAACTTGACGATGTCGCCGAAGGACGCGATCCAGTCGCGCGGGATGGCCAGCCAGCCGTTCACTTCAGGTTCAGGATCTCGGGGTGGGTGGCCAGCAGGGTCTGCGTGAACACGTAGTTGAACGAGAACACGCCGAGGATCGCGATCACGACCGCCTGGTTGACGGCGCGGCCGACCCCGGCGGCCCCGCCCGTGGCGGTCATCCCCTTGTAACAGCAGACGATCGCGATGATCGCCCCGAACATCGTGCACTTCAGGACCGAGCCCCAGAGGTCGACCACGGACGCGTTCGTGAGGAACGTCGCGCGGAACGGGCCGAGCGGCTGGTCGTAGACGAGCGTCGTGACGATGCCGCCGAAGACGCCGAAGAGGATCGCGTAGATGTCGAACAGCCCGGTGACGAGCATCAGGGCCAGGAAGCGCGGCACGACCAGGTTCTTCACGGGGTCGACGCCGAGCACCTGCAGCGCGTCGAGCTCCTCGCGGATCTTGCGGGCGCCGAGGTCGGCGGTGATCGCCGTCCCGGCCACGCCGGCGAGCACGATCGCGGTCACGAACGGCGCGAACTCGCGGATCGAGGCGAGCACGAAGAAGCCGCCGAGCCGGTCGAGCGCGCCGAACAGGACGAGGAAGTTCGCGGCCTGGAGGCCGGGGGCGGCGTAGCCGAAGGCCACCGTGGAGACGACCAGCGGAAACCAGCAGAGCTTCAGCGCGAAGAGGAACTGGGACACGAACTCGCCGCCGTAGGGGTACGGCGGGCGGACGGCCGACACGATGGTCTTCCCCGTGAGGATCATCATGTCGCCCACCTCTTCGAGCAGGCCCTTCGCAGGTAGGAAGGCCCGATCGGCCATCCCTCGTACTGCCACGTCGCTCCCCTCTGCGTTTGTGCCGGAATCCGGCCCGTCCTCCGGCCGACAGACTACGGGCGGCATTCTGCCTGGGCAAACGGGTGCCGTCGCGTCGGCTTGCGGCGATGTCGACGGATGGCCGATGCCGTGCGCCCGCCGGCGCCCGGGGGCGCTGGTAAGGTCGCCGCCGGGATGAGGGACGCCCATGTCCGCCTCGTGGTGCTCGCCGTGGGCGCGGCCGCCGTGCTCGCCGGTGGGTGCGGTGGCGAGCGCCAGGACGCCGACGCGCCGACCGGCACGTTCAGCCTGGACGTGACCGACGCGTCGTTCCCGGCCGAGCAGCGCGTGGCCGAGCCGTCGACGATGCGGCTCGACGTCGAGAACACCGGCGATCGCGAGGTGCCGGACCTGGCGGTGACGGTCGAGACCGAGCCGACGACCGGCGGGGCGGCGCCCGTCTCCTTCGGCACGGCGGACGACAACCCGGCGCTGGCCGCGAGCGCGCGCCCGGTCTGGATCGTGGACCGCGCGCCGGCCGGGCGGCGAGTCGGCCTACGTGAACACCTGGACGGTCGGTCCGCTCGGCTCGGGGCGGACCCGGCCGGTGACGTGGAAGCTCACCGCGGTCCGGCCGGGGGACTACATCGTCCGGCTGGCGGCTGTCGCCGGCGCTGGAGGGCGACGCGGAGCTCGCCGACGGCAACACGAGCGGCGAGTTCCAGGTGCGGATCGACGATGCGCCGGTGTCGTCGACGGTGGGCGAGGACGGCGACGTGGTGCGCGGGGACTGAGGTCGCTCCGCCGGCGAACGTCAACGGCTGGCATCGAGGGGGAGGGTCCCGGCCGGGGCCGCAAAACGTCGATATCGCGGGACGATCCGGCCGGCGCTCGACGTTGTGGGCGTAAATGGCGCACAACGTCGACCGCGGCGCCGATCCACGTCCCAGATCGACGTTTTGGGCCCCCCTCCCCCTCAATGCCCGCCGTTGAAGTTCGTGCGCCGGCTACGCCCGGTGCTCGACCATCCACGCGACCCCGAACGCGACGAGCTCGCGCACGCGCATGAGCCGCGCCTCGCCGCGCCCGACCGGGCCGATCGCCACGGCGCCCGTCGCGTCGAACGCGGCGCCGAGCGCGTCGAAGTCCTCCTCGTCCCCCACCACGTCCTCCCACTCGACCCAGCGGCGGCCCTCGGGGGTCATGACCGCCGCGCCGACGCGCTCGCGCGGCGGGTCGGGCACGCGGTGCTCGGCGAGGTGGAGCGAGCTGTTGGAGCCGTGGCCGGCGCCGAGCAGGAGCACGTCGCCGTCGAGCGCCTCGATCCGCGCGAGCGGCGAGCGCTCGCCGAAGCCGGAGTCGAGCGCGTGGCCGGCGGTGATCTCCGCCGCCGCCGGGCCGACGGCCGCGAACGAGTCCTGCGGGTGGTCGCTGCGCAGCGCGCCGGGCCAGGTCCGGACGACCTCGGGGAGGATGCCGATCCCGAGCGTCGGCGTGACCGCGGGGTCGAAGGCCGGCATGTGCGCGCGGATCACCGGCCACCACGGCTCGGGCACCGGCGGCGCGCCCCAGCCGGCCGGGTCCGAGTTGCCGCCCGTGTGCGTCGGGACGACGAGCGTGCCGTCCGGGCCGAGCGCGTCGCGCAGCGCCGCGACGACGGCGGGCGCGCCGCCGACGACCCAGCCGAGCGCCGACAGCGACGCGTGGACCAGCAGCACGCTGCCCGGCCGCACGCCCAGCGCGCGCAGCCCGGCGGCGATCTCGTCCCGCGTCACCGGCGCCCCGCTCGCCGCGATCGCCCGCTCCTCGCCGTTCACGCCGCGCATCGTGCCAGGCGCG
>CAWBSJ010000004.1:0-144984 GCA_963791405.1 uncultured Solirubrobacteraceae bacterium
GACCGCACCGCGCCCGTGGTGGTCGCCTCGGGCGCGCCGAGCGCGGACGCGTGGTCGCGCGGGCCGGTGGTCATCGGGTTGCGCGCCCGCGACCAGGCCGCGCTCTCGGGGGTCGACGGGTTGCACTGGACGATCGACGGGGGCGAGCACGGCGCCGCCGAGGATGAAGCCGCCGTCGCGGTCGACGCCGACGGGCGGCACGCGGTGACCTGGTGGGCGACCGATCGCGCGGGCAACGCGTCTGCGCGGGGAGCGGCGACCGTCAAGGTCGACCGGACGCCGCCCGAGACCGTCGCGTTCGAGGCGCCGGATCCGGCGGACCCGACGCGCGTCTCCGTGGTCGTCGCGGACGCCACGTCCGGCGTCGCGGGCGGTCGCGTCGAGCTTCGGCGTACGGGCGCGGCGTCCTGGTCCCGGCTCCCGTCCTCGCTCGACCGCGGTCGCGTGGTCGCGCGGATCGACGACGCGACGCTTCGCGCGGGTGCCTACGAGCTCCGCGCGGTCGTGGCGGACGCCGCGGGCAACGAGGCGATCGGCACCACCCGCGCGGACGGCGCGCCGGCCACGGTCACGCTCCCGCTGCGCCGGTCGACAGCGGTGACCCTGGTCCGCCGCGGGCAGTCGCTCCGCGGCCGCCTCACCGCAGGCGGCCGGCCACTCTCGGGGCGCGAGCTGCTCCTCACCCAGCGCCTCCGCGGCCGGCGCGACTGGCACCCCGTCTGCGGCCGCCGCACGGTCGTCGTCGCGGGCACGTCGAGCGCCGCCCGACAGGCCCGTCCGGCGGGCCGCCGCGGGCCCCACCGCGACCGCGACTCCGGCCGGCGCCACCGCGAGCCCCACCGCAACCGCGATTCTGGGCCGCACCACCGCGGCCCCACCGCAACCGCGATTCCGGGTGGCGCCACCGCCCGCCCAACCGCGAACGCCACGGCGGCCGGCGCCACGGCGCGGTCCGCGCGACCCTGCCCGATCCGTACGGACGGCTCCGGCCGCGTCCGGATCCGCCTCGACGCGGGCCCCTCGCGGACGGTCCGGCTCGCCTTCGCCGGCGACCCGCTCCTCCTGCCGGCCCATCGCGGCACCCGCATCCGCACACCCGCCAGCGGCTGGGTCCACGCCCACCCGACGTCCGTCCCCGCGGGCGGCCTCGTCCGCTTCGCCGGTCACATCTTCGGCGGCCACATCCCGGCCGCGGGCAAGGTCGTCGAGCTCCAGGCGCGCGTCGGCAGCGGCTGGCGCACCTTCGCCACCGTCCGCGCGAACCGCCGCGGCGACTTCCGCCACGTCCACCGCTTCGGCGCCGCGTCCGCCGGCCAGACCTACTGGGTCCGCCTGCGGATCCGCCCGGAGGCCGCCTACCCGTTCGAGCGCGGCGCCGCTCGTCCGATCCCCATACGAGTCGTGTGATCACGGCGCTCCTCGCGGTGCGGTGGACGTCGTCGGCTTTGCGCCCGGCCTGGCTACGATCACACGATGCCGCGCGGGGGAATCGCCACGACGCCTGACCTGCTCGCGTACCTCGGGAAGTACGGGGCGCGCACCGACGACGTGCTCGACCGGGTGCGCGCCGAGACGGCCGAGATGCCCTCCGCGCAGATGCAGGTCACCGCCGACCAGGGCGCGCTGATCGAGCTGCTCGTGAAGCTGATCGGCGCGCAGAACGCGCTCGAGGTCGGGACGTTCACCGGCTACAGCGCGATCTGCATCGCCCGCGGGCTCGGCCCAAGCGGCCGGCTGACGTGCCTCGAGCTCGATCCCGAGCGAGCCGCGATCGCCCGCGCCAACCTCGACGCGGCGGACGTGGGTGAGCGGGTCGAGATCCTCGTCGGGCCCGCCGGGGAGTCGCTGGAGGCGATGGCGGCGGTCGCGTCGTTCGACTTCGCGTTCATCGACGCCGACAAGACCGGCTACCCGGAGTACTACGAGCTGGTGCTGCAGCGGATGCGCCCGGGCGGCCTGATCCTGCTCGACAACATGCTCCAGGGCGGCCGCGTGCTGACCCACGAGAGCGAGAACGCGCGCGTGATCGACGAGCTCAACCAGCGGATCCACGACGACGAGCGCGTCGACATGGCGATGACGATCAGCGCCGACGGGTTGATGTTCGTCCGCGTGCGCTGACGCGTCGCCGCAGGACGAACTCAGGCCGCGGCGGCGAGCGGGTCGCGGCGCTCGAAGCGACGCGCCTCGCCCGCCAGAGGCCGGCCCAGGAAGAAGCCCTGGCCCATGTCGCAGCTCAGGTCCGCGAGCGCGTCGAGCTGGTCCTGGCGCTCGATCCCCTCGGCGACGACGGACACCCCGAACAGCGACCCGAGCTCGATGATCATCGCCAGCAGCGCATGGTCGTGCGGCGTCCGCCCGGCACCGTCGACGAACGGCTTGGCGACCTTGAGGATGTCCACCGGCAGCGACCGCAGGCAGGCGAGCGACGAATACCCGGTGCCGAAGTCGTCGAGCGCGATCCGCACCCCGAGCGCGCGCAGCGACGACAGGACCGGCTGCGCCGTCGGCATCTCCGCGATCAGCACGCTCTCGGTCAGCTCGAGCACGAGCCGCCGCGGCTCGAGCCCGGTCCGGCGCAGCACGTCGCGCACGATGTGCACGAGCTCGGACGTCCGCAGCCCCTCGCCGCTCAGGTTCACGTGCACGGAGGCGTCGGGCGTGTAGCCGTCCTCGATCGTCCACGACGCGGCCGCGGCACACGCCTGCTCGAGCACGGCGTGGTCGATCCCCGGGATCGTCCCGGTGGCCTCGGCGGCCGGGACGAACGCGGCCGGGGAGAGCAGGCCGTGGGCCGGGTGGTTCCAGCGCACGAGCGCCTCGGCGGCGACGATCTCGCCCGTCCCGACGTGCACGATCGGCTGGTAGTGCGCGATGAACTCGTCGCGCGCCAGCGCGGCGAGGATCTCGCTCCGCGACGGCGCCTTGGTCAGCGCGTTCGGCTGCATGTCCGCGGTGAACGAGCGGACCTGGCCCTTGCCGGCCTCCTTCGCCCGGTACATGGCGATGTCGGCGTGGCGCATCAGGCTGTCGGCGTCGAGCCCCGACCGCGCGCCGGCGGAGGCGATCCCGATCGAGGCGCGGACCCAGCACGGCTGGCCGGCGACCGGCACGGCCTCGGAGAGCAGGCTCATGATCCGGTGCGCGATCTCCTCGCCGTGCGCGGCGTCGGCGTCCTCGAGCAGCACGGCGAACTCGTCGCCGCCGAGCCGCGCCGCGAGATCGGTCGGCCGGACGCAGCTGCGGATCCGCTCGGCCGCCGCGATCAGCACGGCGTCGCCCGCGGCATGGCCCGCGTCGTCGTTGATCCGCTTGAAGTCGTCGAGGTCGAGGAAGAGCACCGTGCTCGACCCGCTCGGCCGCGAGAGCGACTCGTGCACGCGGCGCATGAACAGCGCGCGGTTCGCGAGGTCGGTCAGCGTGTCGCGGTACGCCTGGCGCTCCAGCGCGCCCTGCAGCTCGCGCATCCGCCGGATCGCCTGCTCGAGCCGGTCGAACTCGAGCGACATGCCCGCGTGGCCCGCGAGCGTCTCGAACAGCCGCAGGTCGGAGGTGCTGAACCCGGCGCCGGCGCCGAGCCGCTCGCCGAGGAGCATCACGCCGACCAGGCGCGTCTCCCCCGGCACCGGCGCGATCGCCGCGCTGCTCATCTGGTGCTGCTCGAGGTACGCGGCCAGCGCGGGCGGCGCCGAGACCCGCGTCACCACGGTCGCGTGCTCGTCCTCGAGACACGCCCGCAGCGCGGTCGCCAGCTCGTGCGGCACCGACTGCATCGACTGCGTCGCGCCGGCGGCGTCCAGCGACGTCCGCAGCGGCACGTCGCCCGCGGCGCCGAAGAGGATGATCTCCGCGCTCCGCACCCGGAACGCCTCGCGCGTCTGCTGCAGCAGATCGACGAGCGCGCTCTCGATGTCCGGCGCGCGGCTGAGCGACCGCGCGACGCCGTAGAGGAAGTCGAGCGACTGGTGCTTCGTGTGCTCGCTCAGGTACGCGCGGTAGGCGAGGATCAGGACGGCCGCGGGCGGGATGATCAGCCAGCCGGCCGACCAGCTCTGCGCCATCAGCGTCGCGCCGACGAGCCCGATGCTCGTGTTCGTCAGCGACACCATCAGGTCGGCGGCGAACATCCGCAGCATCTCGCCGGACGGGAGCGAGCCCTCGGCCAGCGCGATCACGCAGACGACCAGCGCGCCCGCCACGAGCGACCCCGCGCCGACGGCGATGAACGTCGCGCTCCACACGCCCGGGCCGATCTCGGCCGGCGCGGGCATGACCGCGTGCAGGACGACGATGCTGATCATCGCGGTCAGCGCGAACTGCGCGACGTTGAAGGCGATCTTGACCGGCGCCGTCCCGCGCGTGAACAGCAGGACGACCAGCGGCCCGAGCACCTGCGCCAGCACCAGGTCCTGCGGCGTGGCGAGCAGCAGCCCGATGACGAGCGGGATCTCGGAGAGCGAGAGCGTCTGCGCGCTGCCGCGGATGTGCGCGTGGATGACGAAGACCTCGGTGGCCGCGAACGCGAGCGCGAGCGCCCACCACGGGATCTGCCAGCCGCCGGTGTACGCCGGCAGGTCGCGCACGACCCCCACGTAGAGCGCGATCGCCGCGCAGGCCACGAGCGCCGCGAGCAGCCAGATGGCTCGCACGCGCGCCTCGACGTTCCCCTCACTGTGCATCTGCGCTCCAGTCGTTCCCTGACCAGCGGCGTCCCGACCAGCGCCGCCCGCTCCACCGCCGGCCACTCCACCGGCGCCCCGTCCATCCGTTCTCCCCCGTCCCCACGCCCGGCGCGTCGCCGGACGACTCCTCGCGCAGGTCGGCCCACAGCGCGACCAGGTCGAGCACCGCCGGCGCGTACGGCTGCGCCGCCGCGGTCGGGCGTCTCCAGCGCCAGCGAGCGCTGCACGTCGACCGCGCCGGCGCCGGCGGCGGACACGTCCGCGGCCAGCGCGGTCGCGCCGCCGCGGAGCAGCGCCTTCACCTGGTCCGGCGACAGCCCCGGCCGCGCCTGCAGCAGCAGCGCGACGAGCCCGGAGACGACCGCGGTCGCCTGCGACGTCCCGCTGCCGCGGAAGTAGCCCTCGCCGATCCGCGCGGCGGGGAACTCGGTGTCGAGCGTCGAGCCCGGCACGCGCAGCGAGATCACGCCGGTGCCGGGCGCGACGACGTCGGGCGGCCGGTTCGCGTCGCGCGAGGAGAAGTCGGCGACCGTGTCGTCGGCGGTGTCGGCCGTGCCGGCCGTGTCCGACGCGCCGACCGCGATCACGAACGGGTCGGCGGCGGGCAGGTCGAGCCGGCCCGTGCCGTCGGCCTGGTTGCCGGCCGCCGCGACGACCGTCACGCCGCGCTGCCACAGCTGCTCGGCCGCGTAGGCGAGCGGCTCGCGCACGTAGGAGCGGCGCGAGTCGACGCCGAAGGAGAGGTTGACGACGCGGATGCGGAGCCCGTCGCGGTCGCGGTGGTGGCGGACCCAGTCGAGCGCCATCAGGACGCGGACGAGGCTGGTCACGCCGTCGGCGTCGGCGACCTTGACGCTCACGAGGCGCGCGCCCGGGGCGACCCCGCGGTAGCCGCTCTCGGCGTCGGCGCCGGCGATCACGCCGGCCATGTGCGAGCCGTGGCCGAACGCGTCGAGCCCGCGCCGGTCCGGATCCCAGGCGTCGTCGGAGAAGTCGGGGCCGCGGACGAGCTTGCCCGCGCCGTCGAGCGCGCCGACCCCGAGCACGCCGGAGTCGATCAGGGCGACGTCCACGCCGGCGCCGGTGAGCCCGGACTGCTCGGCGCCGGTCGCCGCGCGGATCAGGTCCATCGAGGCGCGGGCACGGGCCGGGCCGTCGTCGGCCTCGGGGAGGACCGGCGCGACCGGGTCGGCGACCGCGTCCTGCACGACGCCGACGGTGTCCTCGCCGGAGGCGACCGGATCGGGGACGAGCGGCGCGCCGGCGGCGTCCTGCGCGGCGTCGGTGATCGCCTCGTGGGCGACCTCGTCGGCCGGCTCGCCGGCGGGGATCTCCGCGGGCGGCGGGGCGATGTCGACCGGCGCGGCGCTCGACAGCGTGAGCGCCGTGTCACGGGCGACGCTGCGGACCGCGGCCGACCGGCGCAGCCGCGGCAGCGCGGCGGCGGGGACCCGGGCGGCGAAGCCGTGGACGATCGCGATCCGGCTCCCGACGTCGCCGCCGAGCCGCTGGACGAGCCGCGCGGCGGCGCGCTCCGAGCCGGGCTGGGCGCCGACGACCACGGTCACGCGGGGCGCGGCCTGCGCCCCCGCGGATCCGGCGCCGAGCGCGCCCAGCATGAGGAACAGGGCGAGCAGCGGACGCATGATCGAGCGGGTCATCCCCCGCCCTATCGGCGCGCTCGCGGATTCCTTTAGCGATTTCTCCGAAGCGGTGAAATCGGCGGGCGGAACACCCGGAAACCGCGCTCCCGCGCGGTTCCGGGGCCCTCGTACATCAGTCCAGCAGGGTGCTGAGGCGCTGCTCGAGCGCCGCCGCGAGCGCCTCGCGCATCGGGCCCTCCTCGAAGCGCTCGACGAGCTCGGCCATGAAGCCCTCGATCACGAGCCGCATCGAGGACGCGTGGTCGAGGCCGCGCGACTGCAGGTAGAAGAGCTGCTCCTTGTCGACCTGCGCGACGGCCGCGGCGTGGGTGCAGCGGACGTCGTTGGCGAGGATCTCGAGCCCCGGGATCGCGTCCGCGTGCGCCCGCTTGGACAGCAGCAGGTTGCGGCAGACCTGGAACGCGTCGGTCTGCTGCGCGCCCGGGTCGACCTTGATCATCCCGCGCCAGACCGCGCTGGACCGGTCCGCGAGGATGCCGCGGAAGGCGAGGTCGGACGTCGTGTTCGGCGCGCCGTGCTCCTGCGTGGTGTCGAAGTCGACGTGCTGGCGGGCGTGCGGGGCGTACGCGCCGGTGACCTTGGCGTCGGCGCCCGGGCCGGCCAGGAGCGTCTCCATCCGCACCTTGCCCTTCGCCGAGCCGAAGCCCAGCGCGACCCAGTCCAGCGACCCGTCGCGCGCCACCTCGGCGCGCTGGGAGCCGAAGATCCACGAGCGCTCGTTGAGCTCCTGGCCGCAGACGTAGCGCAGCTTCGCGTTCTGGCCCACCCGCAGCTCGACCACCGCGTTGAACACGGTCGCCTCGTCCGAGCCGGAGACGTACTGCTCCCAGACCTCGGCCTCGGCGCCCTCCTCCAGCACGATCAGCACGCGCCGGTTGAGGATCGTGCCCGGCGTCGCGGTGACGGCGGTGAGCAGGATCGGGGCGTCGACGACGACCCCGCGCGGGACGTACACGAACGCGCCGCCCTCCCAGCCCGCGTCGTTCGACGCCGTGAAGGCGTCGACGTCGCGGACGATCGTGCCGAGGTGCGGCTCGACCAGCTCGGCGATGGCGCTCGCGCGCGACGGACAGGGGCAGGACGAGGACGTCGTCCGACGACCCCTCCGTGCTCGACCCGTCGACCTGCACCAGCTCGATCGAGCCGGCGGGCGGCTCGAGCAGGTGCGTGGCCTCGAAGGCGGTGCCGTTGGCCGGCGCGGGCTCCCACGCCTCGAGCGCGAAGTCGCCGAGCTCGGTGAACTCCCAGCCTGCGCGTCCCTTGAAGGACGGCAGCTCGAGCATCGCGGTCTCAGCCAATGGAGCCCTCCATCTGCAGCTCGATCAGCCGGTTCATCTCGACGGCGTACTCCATCGGGAGCTCCTTGACGATCGGCTCGATGAACCCGTTGACGATCAGCTTGGCGGCCTCCTCCTCGGGGATGCCGCGGCTCATCAGGTAGAAGAGCTGCTCCTCGCCGATCTTCGAGACCGAGGCCTCGTGGCCGACGTCGACGTCGTCGTTGCCGATGCGGATCGTCGGGTAGGTGTCGGAGCGGCTGGTCTCGTCGAGCAGCAGCGCGTCGCAGACCACCGTCGACTTGGACCCGTGCGCGCCCTTCGCGACCTCGAGCAGGCCGCGGTACGACGAGCGCCCGCCGTCCTTGGAGATCGACTTGGCGAAGATGTTCGACGTCGTGTTCGGCGCGGCGTGGACGATCTTCCCGCCCGCGTCCTGGTGCTGGCCGTCGCCGGCGAACGCGATCGAGAGGATCTCGCCGTGGGCGCGCTCGCCCATCAGGTAGACGCTCGGGTACTTCATCGTCAGCTTCGACCCGAGGTTGCAGTCGACCCACTCGACGGTCGCGTCGCGCTCGGCGATCGCGCGCTTCGTGACGAGGTTGTAGACGTTCTGCGACCAGTTCTGCACGGTCGTGTAGCGGATCCGCGCGCCCGGCTTGGCGATCAGCTCGACGACGGCCGAGTGCAGCGAGTCCGAGGTCCACACCGGCGCGGTGCAGCCCTCGACGTAGTGCACGTAGGAGCCCTCGTCGGCGATGATCAGCGTCCGCTCGAACTGGCCCATGTTCTCGGTGTTGATCCGGAAGTAGGCCTGCAGGGGCATCTCGACGTGCACGCCCGGCGGGACGTAGACGAACGAGCCGCCCGACCACACGGCGCTGTTGAGCGCGGCGAGCTTGTTGTCGTTGGACGGGATGACCGTGGCGAAGTACTCGCGCACGAGGTCCTCGTGCTCGCGCAGCCCCGAGTCCATGTCCATGAAGATGACGCCCTGCTTCTCCAGGTCCTCGCGCACCTGGTGGTACACGACCTCGGACTCGTACTGGGCGCCGACGCCGGCGAGGAACTTGCGCTCGGCCTCGGGGATGCCGAGCCGGTCGAACGTGTTCTTGATGTCGTCGGGGACGTCGTCCCACGTGCGCGACGACTTCTCGGACGCGCGGACGAAGTAGTGGATGTTGTCGTAGTCGACGTCGGCCAGCAGCGGCGAGCCCCACGTGGGCTGGGGGCGGCTGAGGAAGTTGTCGAGCGACTTGAGCCGGAACTCGCGCATCCACGCGGGCTCGTCCTTGAACTCGGAGATCTGCTCGACCAGCCCGCGCGTGAGGCCCTTGGGGGCCTTGAACGCATAGCCGGTCTCCGAGTCGTGGAACCCGAACTTCTCCTTGTAGTCGGCGTTGATGCCGGTCAGCGCCTGCTGCTCGGCGATGACTTCTGGGGTCGCCATGGTTCAGTCCACCTCGATCTTGATCATGCCGTCCTGGACCGTCACGGGGAACGTGTCCACGGGCTCATAGGCAGGCAGGTTCACGGGCTTGCCGGTGCGCAGGTCGAACCGCGACCCGTGCCGCGGGCACTCGACCGTGCAGGTCGCCTCGTCGAGCTCGCCCTCGACGAGCTCGCCGTCGTCGTGCGAGCAGCGATCCTCGATCGCCAGGTACTCGCCGGCGCAGTTGAAGACGCCGATCTCCAGGTCCTCCCACGCGACCAGGCGCACGGCGCCCGGAGGGAGGGAATCGGCTGGGCAGATGTCGATCAGTTCGGCCATAAGTCCGACCGCGCAGGTCGGACTTTCAGTCTAGCGATGGGAGGACGTCGAGCGGCATCGCCATGCCCACGTTGAAGACCCCCGCGTCGACGATCTCGTGGATCTTGAGATCGCCCGCGAGCGAGCACAGCACGTAGGCGTCCTCGGGCGTGAGGCCGTGCGCGGCGACGAGCCAGTCGATCATGGCCGAGACGGCGGTCCTGGCGCCCTCCATCAGGTCGGGCGCGATCCCCATCGTGGCGTGCGCGGCGGGCGCCGGGGCGCGGCGCGGGGACGGTCCGGAAGCTCGGAGCGGAGATCGGCGTCTCGAGCAGCGTGAAGCGCAACGTGGCGCGCATCGGGCACTCGCAGGCCGAGACGCAGACCTCGCCGTCGCCCTGGGCGGCGTGCGGGTCCCCGACCGAGAACAGCGCGCCCGGCACGTGGACCGGCAGCCACAGCGTCGACCCCGCGACCAGATGGCGGTTGTCCAGGTTCCCGCCGCCCTCGTGCGGGGGGAACGGCGACAGCGGGCCCGGCCGGTCCGGCGCGGTGCCCAGCGTGCCGAAGAACGGGGCGACCGGCACCGCCACGCCCGGCGCGACGGCGATCGCGCCGCCGGTCAGGTCGAACGTCCGGAGGTGGCCCTCCGGGAAGCGGTCGGGCAGCAGCCCCAGCTCGGGCATGATCACCGTCCAGCCCCAGTCGCCGGGGATCAGCTCCAACATGTCGACCTGCAGCGTGTGGCCGGGCTCCGCGCCCTCGATCGCGATCGGCCCGGCGAGGTGGTAGAGCGTGTCGAAGTCGAACGCGCAGTCGGCGTAGGCGCCGTCGCGCGGGACCTGCCCGTGGCCGGCCATCGGGACGTCCACGGCGACGCGGTCGCCGGAGGCGATCGTGAGGGCGGGCGGCAGCTCGCGGTCCCACGCGTGGTGGATCGCCGCGGGGTCGATGACGTGATCGGTGGGCATGCCGGGTACGGTCCGCTCCGTGCTCGACGTCCACACGCTCACCGACGGCGGCCAGACCGCCGACGACATGGCGGCCCGCGTCGTGAGCTGGCTCGCCGAGGCGCGGGAGTCGCTCGACCTCGCACTCTATGACGTGCGGCTGCCCGGCGATCCCGGCGACGCGGTCGCCGGAGCGATCCGCGCCGCGCACGCCCGCGGCGTCCGCGTGCGGATCGCCTTCAACCAGGACGAGCGGCCGCCCGACGACGAGCCGCGGCCGTTCTTCCCGGCCCCGCCGGCGACCGAGCCGCACGTGCTCGAGACGCTCGGCGTGCCGGTCAAGCCGATCCCCGGCTGGCGCGACCTGATGCACCACAAGTACGTCGTGCGCGACGGGACCGCGCTCTGGAGCGGCTCGATGAACTGGACGCTCGACTCGTTCACGCGCCAGGAGAACGCGGTCCTGACGCTCGACTCACCCGCGGTCGCGGCCGCCTTCGCGCGCAACTTCGAGCAGCTCTGGTCGCGCGGCGCGATCGGGAACTCGGGCGACTTCGACAGCGGGCCGGTCGACGGCATCCGCCCCTGGTTCTGCCCCGGGCGCGGCCCGGAGCTCTCGCACCGGATCGCGAAGCGGATCGGCGAGGCGCGCCGCCGGGTCCGGATCGCCTCGCCGCTGCTGACCGCGGGCCCGATCCTCGGCACGCTCGCCGAGGTGATCGGCGAGCGCCGCGCCGACGTGGCCGGGGTGTGCGACGCGACCCAGGTGCACCAGGTGTTCGGCCAGTGGGCGCAGAACCCGGCGAGCCGCTGGAAGGCCCCGCTGCTCGACCGCTGCCTCGTGGTCTTCCACGGGAAGCGCTCGACGCCGTACGCCCCCGGCGCCGTCCACGACTACATGCACGCCAAGGTCACCGTCGCCGACGACACCGTCTTCGTCGGCTCGTTCAACCTCTCGCGCTCCGGCGAGGAGAACGCCGAGAACGTGCTCGAGATCGCCGACGCGGCGCTCGCCGACCGGATGGCGGACTGGATCGACGGGCTGCGGGAGCGCTACCCGGCGCTCAGCCCTCGCGGCTGACCTCGGCGGTGCTCGGCGGCGTCTCCGGCTCCCACGCGACCGCGTGGCCGAGCCCGGCCGACTTGAGCACCTTGAGCGTCAGCAGCGCGCACTTCATCCGCGTCGCGGAGATGTCGATCCCGAGCAGGTCGAGCACGAAGTCGCGCTCGAGCTTGATCAGGTCGTCGACCGGCATCCCGACGATCTCCTCGGACGCCATCGAGGCGGACGCCTGCGAGATCGCGCAGCCGTGGCCGGAGAAGCGGATGTCGGTGATGCGCCCGTCCTCGCCCACGGCGAGCTGGACCTTCAGCTCGTCGCCGCAGAGCGGGTTGTTGTCCTCGAACTCCAGGTCGGGCGACTCCAGCTCGCCGAAGTTCCGCGGCTGCTTGTAGTGCTCGAGGATGTTCTCGCGGTAGAGGTCGTCCATCAGGCGAACACGTCCTGGACCGTCGCGATCCCGGCGACCAGGCGGTCGACGTCGTCGTGGGTGGAGTGGATGGCGAACGAGGCGCGCGTCGTCGCGGCGACCCCGAGCCGGCCCATCAGCACCTGCGCGCAGTGGTGCCCGGCGCGGACGCAGACGCCCTCGCGGCCGAGGATCTCCGCCACGTCGTGCGGGTGGATGCCGTCGAGCGCGAACGAGATCACCGAGCCGCGCCGCGCGAGGTCCGACGGGCCGTGGATGGTCAGCCCGTCGATCCCGCGCAGCTGCTCGACCGCGTAGCCGACGACGTCGCGGGAGTGCTCCCAGACGGCGTCCATCCCGAAGCCCGCGAGGTAGTCGACGGCGGCGCCCAGGCCGACGGCCTCGGCGATCGGCGACGTGCCGGCCTCGAACTTCGTCGGCGTGTCGGCGTAGCGGATCCCTTCCTTCGAGACCTTGGCGATCATGTGCCCGCCGCCGATGAAGGGCGGCATCGCCTGCAGCAGCTCGGGGCGGCCGTGCAGCACGCCGATCCCGGTCGGGCCGTAGGCCTTGTGCGCGGTCCAGGCGTAGAAGTCCGCGCCCAGCGCGCCGACGTCGACCGGCATGTGCGGGACGGACTGCGCCCCGTCGACGAGCACGGTGGCGCCGGCCGCGTGGCCGCGCTCGACGAGCTCGGCGACCGGGTTGACGGTCCCGAGCACGTTCGAGACGTGCGGGAAGGCGAGCAGCTTCGGCCCGCGCGCGAGCAGCGCGGCGAGCTCCTCCTCGACGATCAGGCCCTCGTCGTCGATGCCGACGTAGGCCAGCTCGGCGCCCGTCCGCTCGGCCAGCATGTGCCACGGGACGAGGTTGGAGTGGTGCTCCATCTCCGTGATGACCAGCAGGTCGCCGGCGCGCACGTTGGCGGCGCCCCACGCGTACGCGACGAGGTTGATCGCCTCGGTCGCGTTGCGGGTGAAGATCGTGCCCTCGGGCGTCGAGCCCGTGAACGCGGCGACCTTGATCCGCGCGCCCTCGTAGGCCTCCGTCGCCAGTGCGGCGATCGGGTAGACGCCGCGGTGGACGCTCGCCCGGTACTCCCGGTAGTAGGCGTCCATCGCCTCGATCACGGGGATCGGGGTCTGCGAGGTCGCGCCGGAGTCGAGGTACGCGACCCCGGTGTGCGGGAGGGTCGGGAAGTCCGCCGAGCTCGGCGCGAGGAGGCTCATGCCGCGGCGGCCACCTCGTCGCGGATCCAGCCGTACCCGCGCTCCTCCAGCGCCGTGACCAGCTCCGCGCCGCCCTCCTTGACGATCCGGCCCTCGAACATGATGTGCACGAACTGCGGCTGGACGATGTGGAGGATGCGCTGGTAGTGGGTGATGACCAGCGTGCCCATGCCGGTCTCGGCGGCGACGGCGTTGACGCCCTCCGCGACCGTGTTGAGCGCGTCGATGTCGAGCCCGGAGTCGGTCTCGTCGAGCACCGCGAGCTTCGGCGCGAGCAGCGCGAGCTGGAGGATCTCCATGCGCTTCTTCTCGCCGCCCGAGAAGCCCTCGTTCAGGTAGCGGGTCGAGAACTCCTTCGGCACCTTGGTCAGCGCCATGGCGGCCTCGACCGTCTTGCGGAAGTCCTTCAGCGAGATCGGCTCCTCGCCGCGCGACTCGCGGTGCGCGTTCATGACCATGCGCAGGTACTTCGTCACGGTCACGCCGGGGATGGCGACGGGGTACTGGAAGGCCATGAAGAGGCCGGAGCGCGCGCGCTCGTCCGGCGCGGCCTCGGTGATGTCCTCGCCGTCGAAGATGACCTGGCCCTCGGTGATCTCGAGGTTCGGATGCCCCATCAGCGCGTTGGCGAGGGTCGACTTGCCGGACCCGTTGGGCCCCATCAGCGCGTGGAACTCGCCCGAGCGGACATGCAGATCCACGCCCTTGAGGATCTGCTTGTCCCCGGC
Organism: uncultured Solirubrobacteraceae bacterium; assembly: GCA_963791405.1. GTDB lineage: Bacteria > Actinomycetota > Thermoleophilia > Solirubrobacterales > Solirubrobacteraceae > DASQMT01. The sequence goes on from CAWBSJ010000004.1 coordinate 13,750, forward strand.
TGAGACGTGCAGGTTCTTGATCTCGAGGTCGGCCATGGTCTCTTTCAGTGGGTGGCGAGGTCTTGCCCGGGTGCGGCTCGCTCGGCAGCGGGGTCCTGCCCGCCGTGAAGTCGATGAGCTCCGCGAGGGTCGTGTGCTGCAGCGAGCGGATGACGCCCATCTGCACGCGGGTCCAGAGCAGCTTGGTGGCGCAGAGCTGCTCGTCGGCGTGGTGCGAGCACAGCACGCGCCCGCTCCGGTCGTCGACGAAGCAGTCCATCGGCGCGATGTGGCCCTCGAGCGCGAGGACCACCTCGTCCATCGTGATCTCCGCGGGCGGGCGGGCGAGCGTGTAGCCGCCGTGCGCGCCGCGCGTGGCGGCGACGATGCCGGCCTTCTTGAGCAGCGCGGCGATCCGCTCGAGGTAGGCGAGCGGCAGCGACTCGGCCTCCGCGATCGCCTTGAGCGAGACGGGGAGCTCCCCGCCCTGGACGCCCAGCTGCACCAGCAGCCGCACCCCGTACTCCGCCTTCGTCGTGAAGATCATGCGCCGTAAAGCCTACCAATGCGGTCGGAGTTCCCTCCGCTGCGATCGGGCGGCTCAGTAGGCGCTCGTGGAGCCGGCCAGCGCGGCGAGTCGCTCGCCCTCCGCACCGTCGCCGGCGAGCACGCAGGTGTGACCGTCCTTGCGCCACGTCGCGACCGTGCGGCCCTGCATGTCGAACAGCCGGACGCGCGTGCCGGCGGCGTCGACGTCGACGCCCTTGCGCGGGACGTCGAGCGGCTCGCCGCCGACGATCGTGTAGGCGATCTCGCGGCCGTCCTTGACGTAGTACACGGTCGTGGCCGGCCGGCCGCCGACCTCGCCGCGGTGGCTGCCGGTCGCGCGCCAGCCCTCGTCCGACCAGGCCGGGAACGCGACGCCGTCCTGCTCGATCCGGAGGTCCTCGCCGGCGGCCGCGGGGGCGGCGGCCGACGCCGGGCGGGCGGAGAACGCGGCCGCGTCCTCGACGGTCGGGCCGCCGGACGCGACGAGCACGACGGCGAGCACGGCGACCGCCACGCCGGCCACGGCGAGCGAGAGCCAGCGGCCGCGGCGCCGGTGCAGGCCGCGCGCGTGGCGCTCCCGCTCGCGCTCGAGCGACTCGCGCAGGCCGAGCGGGGCGCGGACCTCGTCCGCGGCGCCGAGGATCAGCGCGCGGGCGCGGCGCTGGCGGTCCAGCGCCTCGGCGATCGCCGGGTCGTGCGCGGCGAGCGTCTCGAGCTGGCGCATGCGCGCGGGTTCGAGCGTGCCGTCGGCGGCAGCCGCGATGTCCGCCATCAGGCGGTCGTCGAAGGGTTCAGGCGGAGACATCGAGGAGCGGTCCGTCAGCAAGGGGGACGCGCGGACGCGCGGGCGTATTCCTGACGCCCAGCATAGGATCGGCGGATGAGCGAGCCCGCGACGAAGTTCCTCCTGCCCGAGGACGCCATCCCGACCCACTGGGTCAACCTGCTCCCGGACCTGCCGGGAGAGCCGCTGCCGCCGCTGAGCCCGAAGACCGGGGAGCCGGCCGGGCCGGACGACCTGACCCCGATCTTCCCGATGGCGCTGATCGCGCAGGAGGTCTCGGCGGAGCGCGAGGTCGCGATCCCCGAGGCGGTCCGGGAGGCCTACAAGCTGTGGCGCCCGACCCCGCTCTTCCGCGCGCACCGGCTCGAGCGGGCGCTCGGCACCAAGGCGCGGATCTTCTACAAGTACGAGGGCGGCTCCCCGGCCGGCTCGCACAAGGTCAACAGCGCGATCCCGCAGGCCTACGAGAACGCGCAGGCCGGCATCCGCAAGCTCGTCACCGAGACGGGCGCCGGCCAGTGGGGCTCCGCGCTCGCCTTCGCGTGCTCGCAGTACGGGCTCGAGTGCGAGGTGTTCATGGTCGGCTCGAGCTACGACCAGAAGCCGTACCGGCGGTCGATGATGCAGACCTGGGGCGCGACCGTGCACCGCTCGCCGTCCGAGCGGACGGAGGCGGGCCGCTCGCAGGCGTCGCACCCGACCGGCGCGCTCGGGATCGCGATCTCCGAGGCGGTCGAGGTCGCCGCCCAGGATCCCACCGCCAACTACTCGCTCGGCTCGGTGCTCAACCACGTGCTGCTGCACCAGACGGTGATCGGGCAGGAGGCGATCGCGCAGCTCGAGCTCGCCGGCGCGGGGATGCCCGACGTGATCGTCGGCTGCGTCGGCGGCGGCTCGAACTTCGCCGGGCTCGTGTTCCCGTTCCTGCGCGCGGGCGCCGACACGCGGATCGTCGCCGCCGAGCCGGCGGCCTGCCCGACGCTGACCCGCGGCGTCTACTCGTACGACTTCGGCGACACGGTCGGGATGACGCCGCTGATGCCGATGTACACGCTCGGCCACGGCTTCGTCCCGCCGCCGGTCCACGCGGGCGGGCTGCGCTACCACGGCGACGCGCCGATGGTCTGCGCGCTGGTCCGCGCCGGCCGGGTCGAGGCGCGCGCCTACAAGCAGAACGAGACGTTCGAGGCGGCGGTGCGGTTCGCGCGGTCGGAGGGGATCATCCCCGCGCCCGAGCCCGCGCACGCGATCCGCGCGGTGATCGAGGAGGTCGAGCGCGGGCAGGAGGGGACGATCCTCTTCGGCCTCTGCGGGCACGGGAACTTCGACCTCGCCGCGTACGACGCGTACCTGGCCGGGGAGCTCGAGGACCCGGAGTTCAGCGAGGACGACCTCCAGGCCGCCCTCGCCGATCTGCCGGAGGCGCCGAGCATCGCGTGAGTAACTGCCGGCGCGCAGGCGGGAGGCTGTCGGCGGCCGGCGACGGTTCTGGACACCGTCAGCCGGACGCCGAGCACCGGCCACCTCATTCGTACGCGAGCGCCACGAGCACGTTCGTCCGTGCCGCCCGCCGCGCGGGCAGCACGGCGGCGAGCACGCCCGCGATGACCGCGACCACCGCGAAGCCGATCAGCGAGCCGGCGGGGACGACGAACGTCAGGCCCTCGTCGCCGAACACCGCGGTGACGACCGCCGCGAGCAGGAGGCCGGCCGCGATGCCCGTCACCGCGCCGAGCAGCGCGGTGATGACCGACTCGTGGCGGACCATCCGCCGGACCTGGCGGCGCGACATCCCGACCGCCCGCAGCGTGCCGAGCTCGCGCGTCCGCTCGAAGGTCGCCAGCACGAGCGTGTTGACGATCCCGAACAGCGACACGATCACGGCCAGCGCGAGCAGGACGTAGAACACGGCCAGCAGCTGGTCGACCGACTTGACCTGCTCGTCGACGTAGGCGGCCTTCGTCCGGACCTGCGCGTCGGGCAGCCCCGTGAGCGCCCTGGCGGGGTCCGCGGCCGTCAGCAGCAGCAGGTTGCGGTCGTTCTCGAACGCGCGGTCGTAGGCCGGCTTGCCGATCGTCACCGGGCCGAGCCCGGTGGCGTCGATCAGCGGCGAGCCCTCGATCCCGCGCACGGTCAGCGGCAGCTCGACACCCTTCGCCGAGGTGAGCGTGAAGCGGTCCCCGACGGCGAGGGCGTGCTCCCGCGCCCAGCCCTCGTCGACGATCGCGCCGTCGGCGCCCAGCGTCGCCGGCACCCGGTCGTCGCCCTGGACCCAGTCGAAGCGGAACTGGTCGCCGTCGAGCGAGTTGACGGTCTCCTTGTCGCCGAACGCGAGCCCGCGGTCCTGGCGGATGCCGGTCACCGGCCCGCTCGCGGCGGCCGCGCGCTCGACGGCCGGGTCGGTCGGCGACCAGCCGTCCGCGCCCGTGACCACGTAGGCCGCGTCGAGCCGCTGCTCGAGCGCGCCGCGGGTCGTGTCCTTGAGCCCCGCGGCGACGACGGTGACGAGCGTCACCAGCGCGACGCCGATCGTCAGCGCGGCGGCGGTCGCCATCGTCCGGCCCGGCTGGCGCATCGCGTTGCGGCGCGCGAGCCCGCCGGCGACGCCGCCGACGGCCTGCGCCGGCCGTCCCAGCAGCGAGGCGAGACCGCGCGCGGCGCGCGCGGGGAGCCGGACGCGCCCGGCGCCCGGCTCGGCGGCGCGGAGCGCCGCGACCGGCGGCACGCGCGTCGCGCGCCACGCCGGCACGAGCCCGGCGACCAGCGTGACGAGCGTCCCGAGCAGCAGGGAGACGACGATCGTCCGCGTGCCGAACACGGTGCCGGCCTCCGGCAGGGCGAGGCCGATCGAGTCGAAGAACGCGTCGAGCGCCTTCGCCAGCCCGAGGCCCGCGAGCAGTCCGACGACCGACGCGAGCAGGCCCAGCGCCAGCGCCTCGGCGAGCACCGAGCCCAGCACCTGGCGCCGCTCGGCGCCCGCCATCCGCAGCAGCCCGAGCTCGCGGGTCCGCTGCGCGACGGTGATCGAGAGCGTGTTGAAGATCGTGAACGCGCCGACGAGCACGGCGACGCCGCCGAACACGAGCAGCGCGATCCGGATGATCGAGATGAACTGCTCGAGCCCGTCGAGCGTGAAGCGGTCCTGCTCGGCGGCGCTGGTGACGCTCGCCTGCGGGAGCGCGCGCGCCAGGTCCGCCCGCAGCTGCGCCGGCGCGACGCCGTCGCGGCCGGCGACGAGGATCCCGTCGACCCGTTCGCCGCGGCCGAACAGCGTCTCGGCCGCGCCGAGGTCGAAGACGGCGAACGTCGCCGTGCCCATCGACTGCACGCTGCCGAAGTCCGCCGTGCCGACGACGCGGAAGTCGTGCGGCTCGCCGCAGCGTGGTGATCGTGACGGTGCTGCCGACCGGGCGGTCCTCGTCGGCCGCCATGCCGGTGTCGATGACGACCTCGCCCGGCCCGCCGGCCCAGCGGCCGGCGGAGAGGCGGAACGGCGTCAGCGCCTCGGCGCCGGGCGTCTTCGCGTCGAGCCCGACGCCGAAGTACGGGCCGTCGCCGATCGGCTTCCCGTCGCGGCCGATGACCTTGGCCTCGTCCGTGATGTCGGCGGCGGCGACCGCGACGCCGGGGACCGCGCGGACGCGGTCGAGGAGCCCGGCGTCGACGGTCGGCCGCTTCGCCGTCCAGTCGCCCGCGTCGACGTCGAAGGCCGTGCGGGCGCCGACGACGGCGTCCGTGCCGTCGTACGCCGCGCGCGACAGCGAGTCCGCCGCGCCGCGCATCGTGTCGGTGATCGTGAAGGCGGCGCTGACCATCGCGACGCCGAGGACGACGGCGAGCGCCGTCAGCGCGGTGCGCAGCGGGCGCGCCGCGAGCGAGCGGAGGGCGAGCCGGATCACCGGAGGGCCTCGCCGCGCATCACGTCGATGATCTGGTCCTCGCCGGGCGCCGCCAGGTCGCCGACGATCCGGCCGTCGGCGATGAACAGGACGCGGTCGGCGGTCGCCGCCGCCCGCGGGTCGTGCGTGACCATCACGGTCGTCTGGCCGTCGGCGTCGACGGCCTCGCGCAGCAGCGCGAGCACGGCCGCGCCGGCGCCCGAGTCGAGGTTGCCGGTCGGCTCGTCCGCGAACAGCACGGTCGGCTTGGCGATCAGCGCGCGGGCGATCGCGACGCGCTGCTGCTGGCCGCCGGAGAGCTCGGCCGGCTTGTGGCCGCGCCGGTCGCTCAGGCCGACCCGCTCGAGCAGCGCGTCGACCTCGGCCCGCGCCGGCTTCATCCGCGCGATCGCGAGCGGCAGCGTGACGTTCTCCTCCGCGGTCAGCGTCGGGAGCAGGTTGAACGACTGGAACACGAACCCGATGTGCTTCCGGCGCAGTCGTGTCAGCGCGCGGTCGGCCATCGACGAGATCTCCTCGCCGCCGATCCGGACCGAGCCGGCCGTCGGCCGGTCGAGCCCGGCGAGCAGGTGCATCAGCGTGGACTTGCCGGAGCCCGACGGGCCCATGACGGCCGTGAACTGGCCGGCGGGGACCTCGAGCGAGACGCCGCGGAGGGCGTCGACGGCGGAGTCGCCGTCGCCGTAGCGGCGGGTCACGGCGGTCGCCGCGACGGCGGCGGTCGCGACGGGTGAGAGCAGGGCGGTCATGGGTTCCTTTCAGGCGGTCGCGGAGGCGGCGATCCGGTCGACGGCGACGCCGAGGGCGCCGGCCTTGAGCAGGGCGGCGGTGGCGGACTCGGCCACGCGGCCGAACAGCCCGCCCGCCGAGCGGACGGAGACGGAGGCGCAGACCTCGCTGCCACCGCGGGCGGCGCGGGCCTCGTAGGCCACGTCGAAGGCGACCGGCCCGTGGGCGGACAGCGCGAGGCGCCCGGCGTCGGCCTCGTGCACGTGCACGTCGAAGCCGACGCGCTTGCCGGCGAGCGAGCCGGAGACCCGCATCTGCGAGCCGGCCGCGAGCCGCCGAGGCGGAGCCGGTGACGAGGCCCCTGGCCGAGGCAGGTGGGCGCCGTCGAGCTCGAACGGGACCGGCGACCAGCGCCGGCAGGCGTCGGGGTCGGTGAGCATCTCCAGCACGGCCGCGGGGTCGGCGGCGACGTGGCGCTGTTCGGTCCAGGTCCTCATGCTCCGGGACGATCCCGGCTCGGACGTCGCGTGTCGTCGGCCTGACTGCCGATCCCCCGGAGGCGGAGGAATGAACCCGGGTCCTCCTTGCGGATGACACGGCGATCCTCAGCCCGGAGGACGAAGCCGCGCCGTCGGCGCGTCACCATGCGGTGCGGATGGCCGCTCTCCTCACGCGCCTGCGCGCGATCCCGCCGTTCCGCCTCGACGCGCTGCTCGGCCTCGCCGTGTTCGCCGAGGTGTGCGTCGAGCTGATCGCGCTGACCACGCTGAGCGGGACGCGGCTCGCTGCTCGGCGTGGCGCTCGCGTCGACGTTCGGCCTCGGCGTCGCGCTCCGCCGCCGCGCACCGGTGCTCGCCGTGGCGCTCGCGATGGGCGGCCTGCTCGCCGGGACGCTGCTCGGCCGCGAGGTGACCGAGCACACCGTGATGCCGTTCCTCGTCGTGATCTTCGTGTCGTACTCGGCCGGCGCCCACGTCGACGGGCGCCGCTTCGCGACCGCGCTGGCGATCGGCGTGGCGCTCGCGATCGGCTCGGTGATCGCCGACCCGCAGGAGAACGACGTCGCCTCGTTCCTGTTCACCCCGACGTTCACCGTCGGCGCGCCGATGCTGTTCGGGCAGCTGCTGCGCAACCGCCAGCGGCTCAACCAGGCGCTGCAGGACCGCGCGCGGCGCGACGAGCGCGGCCGCGCCGCCGAGGCGGAGGCGGCCGCGCAGGAGGAGCGCACGCGGATCGCGGGGGAGCTGCACGACGTCGTGGCCCACGCGCTGTCGGCGATGACCGTGCAGGCGTCCGCCGCCCGGCGGCTCGCCGCGCAGGACCCGGCGCGCGCCACGGTCGCCTTCGCCGCGGTCGAGGGCACCGGGCGCGAGGCGCTCACGGAGCTGCGGCGGCTCCTCGGCGTGCTGCGCAAGGAGGACGAGGAGCTGGCGCTGACGCCGCAGCCGAGCCTCGTCAACGTCGACGGCCTCGCGCGCCGCACCACCGCGTCGGGCCTGCCGGTCTCCGTGTCGGTCACCGGGACCCCGGTCGCCCTGCCGGCGGGCGTCGACCTGACGGCCTACCGCGTCATCCAGGAGGCGCTGGGCGGCGCGCGCGACGGCGGGTTCGCGGGCCGCGCCGAGGTCGCGATCGGCTACGCGGACGGCCATGTCGAGCTCGACGTCCGCGACGACGGCAGCCCGCGCGGCCGGCGGCTGCTCGGCACGCGCGAGCGCGTCGCGGTCTACGGCGGCGAGCTGACGAGCGCGGCCGTCGACGGCGGCTGGCGCGTCACCGCGCGGCTGCCGCTGGAGGTGCCGGCGTGATCGCCCGGCTGCGCGCCTGCCCGGCGTGGGTGACCGACATCGCCATCTCGGCGGTGCTGTTCGTCTCGCTCGCGGCCGACCTCGCCGGCGACGCGTTCGACGGCGTGCCCTTCCTGCCGTGCCTGCTGATCCTGGTCGGCATCGCGCTGCTCCCGCTGGTCCGCCGCCGGGTGCCGCTCGGCGGCGATCTGGGCGTGGGCGATCGGGACCGCCGTGCTCACGCTCGCCTTCGGCGCCGGGGATCACTTCCTGCTGCTGTTCCTCGGGATGTTCATCCTGCCCTACAACGCGGGCCTGCGGGCGCCCGCGGCGCGCGCCTGGCTCGCGGTCCCGGCGATCTGGACCGCGTGCGCGGCGGCCGCGCTCTCGGCCGACGACTTCGTGTGGGGCGACATCGTCTTCCCCGGGATCTTCGCGACGCTCTTCTGGGTCGTCGGGCCGGACCGTCGCGAGCCGCTCGCGGCTGACCGCCGAGCTGCACGAGGCGGCGATCCGCGCCGGCGAGGACCTCGAGCTCGACGCGTCCCGCGCGGTCGCCGAGGAGCGCCGCCGGATCGCCCGCGAGATGCACGACGTCGTCGCGCACTCGGTCTCGATGATGGTCGTCCAGGCCGGCGGCGCGCGGCGGATCCTCGACCGCGACCCGGAGCGCGCGATCGCCGCCGCGGAGCTGATCGAGCGCACGGGGCGCGAGGCGCTGGCCGAGATGCGCCACCTGCTCGGCGTCCTGCACGCCGACCAGCCCGCCGGCTACGCGCCGCAGCCCACGCTCGCCAAGCTCGACGGCCTCGTCGAGCGCGCCCGCGCGGCGGGCCTCCCCGTCTCGCTCGCGGTCTCCGGCGAGCGGCCCGAGCTCCCGGCCGGGCTCGACCTCGCCGCGTACCGGGTGCTGCAGGAGGCGCTCACGAACGTGATCAAGCATGGCGGCTGCGCCCCCACGGACGTGCGGGTGCACTACCGTCCCGACGCAGTGGAGGTGCTCGTGACCGACGAGGGCGACGGCGCGGTGGACATGCGGCTCGACGGCTCCGGCCAGGGGCTGGTCGGGATGCACGAGCGCGTGCGGATGTTCGGCGGCGAGCTCGAGGCGGGCGCGCGGCCGGGCGGCGGCTTCGCGCTGGCGGTCCGGCTCCCGCTCGAGGGCGAGGCCGACGCGGCGCTGACCGCCGGGGCGCGCGCATGAGCGTCATCCGCGTCCTGATCGCCGACGACCAGGCGCTCGTCCGGGCCGGCTTCAAGATGATCCTCGACGCCGAGGACGACCTCGACGTGGTCGGGGAGGCGTCCGACGGCGCCGAGGCGGTCGAGCTCGCGCGGCGGCTGAAGCCGGACGTCGTGCTGATGGACATCCGGATGCCGGCGCTCGACGGGATCGAGGCGACCCGCCAGGTCGTCGCGCTCGGGACGCCGGAGCCGGTCCGCGTCCTGATGCTCACGACCTTCGACCTCAACGAGTACGTCTACGAGGCGCTGCGCGCGGGCGCCAGCGGCTTCCTCCTCAAGGACGTGCCGCCCGAGCAGCTGGCCGCCGGGATCCGCGTGGTCGCGCAGGGCGAGGCGCTGCTGGCGCCGTCGATCACGAAGCGGCTGATCCAGGAGTTCGCCACCGCGGCGCCGATCACCGCCGCGCCGCCGAAGGGGCTCGACGAGCTGACCGCGCGCGAGCACGAGGTGTTCAAGCTCGTCGCCCGCGGGCTGTCGAACGCGGAGATCGCCGCCGAGCTGATCGTGAGCGAGACGACCGTCAAGACCCACGTCGCGCGGGTCCTGATGAAGCTCGGGCTGCGCGATCGCGTCCAGGCCGTGGTGCTCGCGTACGAGTCCGGGGTGTCCGTGCCCGGCCGCCCGTCCTGAGGCGCGTCAGACCGCGCGCCGCTGCTGCTCGACGGCGCCGAGCTCGGCGGCGACGGCGAGCAGCCGCTCGACGTCCTCGGCCTCGGTGCGGAAGTTGACGATGCAGGCGCGCAGGCCGAAGCGCCCGCCGATGATCGCGTTCGAGCAGTAGACGCGGCCGTCGGCGTGGATCGCGGTCATGAGCCGCTCGTTGAGCCGGTCGAGCGCGTCCTCGCCGGCGTCCCAGTCGCGCGGCGCGTAGCGGAAGCAGCAGATCGACAGCGACGGCTCGGCCATCAGCGCGAAGTCCGGGTGCTCCTCGACGAGCTCGCCGAGGTAGCGGGCGAGCGCGGCGTCGTGGGCGATCCGCCGCCCGTACGCGGCGCGCCCGTGGGCGAGCAGCGAGACCCAGACCTTGAGCGCCGCGAACCCGCGCGAGAACTGCGGGCCGTGCATCGCGTAGTCGACGCCGTGGCGGGCGGCCTCGTCGAGCCAGATGTAGGAGGCGTCGGCGTGGAACGAGCGGCTCAGGTGGCCGAAGTCGCGCAGCAGCACGATGCCGGCGGACTGCGCCGTGTAGAGCCACTTGTGCGGGTCGACGGCGATCGAGTCGGCGTGCTCGATCCCGGCCAGCAGCGGGCGCAGCTCGTCGGACAGCACGACCGCGCCGCCGTACGCGGCGTCGACGTGCAGCCAGAGCTCCTCCGCGGCGGCGATCGCGGCCAGCTCGGGCAGCGGGTCGATCGCGCCGGAGGTGGTCGTCCCGGCGGTCGCGCACAGCGCGAGCGGCGTGACGCCCTTCGCGCGGTCGGCGGCGATCGCGGCGCGCAGCGCGGCCGGGCGCATGCGCAGCGCGTCGTCCATCTCGATCGCGCGGACCGACCCCGCGCCGAGGCCGAGCATGTCGGCCGCGCGCCGGATCACGACGTGCGCCTCCTCGGTGGCGTAGAGCGCGACCGGCCCGGCGTCGCGCACGCCGGCCTCGCGGACGTCCAGCCCCAGGCGCTGGTCGCGCGCGCACTTGAGCCCGACGAAGTTCGCCATCGCCCCGCCGGTCATCACCATGCCGCCGGCGCCGTCCGGCAGGCCGAAGCGGCCGGCGAGCCAGCGCGTGAGGTGGAGCTCGATCTCGGCCGGGCCAGGGGCGAGCCGGTAGCCGCCGAGGTTCGCGTTCAGCCCCGCGGTGAGCAGCTCCGCCGCCGCGCCGGGCACGGTGCCGGCGCCGACGACGTAGCCGAAGAACGCGGGATGGCCGACCTGCGTCGTGTGGTCGAAGGCGAGCTCGCGCAGGTGCGCGACGAGGTCGGCGGGCGCCATCGGCTGCTCGGGCACCGGGAGGGCGACGGCGGGCGCCGCCTCGGCCGGGGTGCTGTTCCTCGTCACCGGCAGGTCCGGGAGCTGCTCGAGCAGGTCGCGCCAGACGGCGAGCACGCGGGTTGCGAGGTCGTCGGCCTGGTCGGGGGTCCAGGCGAGGTCGCGGACGGGGTCGGGGCGGACAGGCATCGTCAGACCCTAGACGCGGACCGGCGCGGGTACGTTCCCGGCGGATGAGCACCGCGACCTCGGTCCCCTCGACGTACGGCCTCGAGGGCGACGACGCGCTGGCCACCCTGCGCGACACCGGCCGGCGGCAGCTCGCGGCCGGCGCGTTCGACCGCTTCCGCGCCGCCGACGGGTTCTCCCACGCCCGCGCCCTCGCGTTCCAGTTCGCGCTGACGCTCGTGCCGGCGCTGATCACGATCATCGGGCTGGCGACGGCGCTCGACCAGGAGACGTTCACGCGGGTCGTGCGCGACGTGCTCGCCGACCTCGCGCCCGGCGCAGCCGGCGACCTGATCACCGAGGCGCTGCGGCAGGGCAGCGCCTCGGCGGACGGCGCGCTGGCGCTGCTGCTCGGCGGCGCGGCGACCCTCGTCGCGGGCACGACCGCGTTCGGGCAGCTCGAGCGCGGGGCGAACCGGATCTACGGCGTCGAGCGCGACCGGCCGCCGCTGCGCAAGTACGCCACCGCGGCGGCGCTGATGCTGACCGCCGGCGTCGCCACCGTGCTCGCCGCCGTCCTGCTCGTCGCCGGCTCCACGCTCGCCGACGCGGCGGGCTGGGGGATCGCCTTCAAGGTGCTGCGCTGGCCCGTCGCGCTCGGGCTCGTGGTGACGGCGCTCGCGCTGCTGTTCGAGGTCGCGCCGCGGCGGCGCCAGCCCGAGGCGTCGTGGCTGGCGGTCGGATCGTCCGTCTCCGCGGTGCTGTGGCTCGTCTTCCTCGGCGTCCTGGCGCTGTTCGTCGGCGTGAGCCCGAACTTCGGCGCGACCTACGGCCCGCTGGCGGGGACGATCGCGGTGCTGCTGTGGACGTTCGCGTCCGCGGTGGCGCTCCTGCTCGGCCTCGCGTTCGCGGCGCAGCTCGAGGCGGTCCGCGCCGGCGTCACGGCGACGCGGGTGGAGCGGGACGAGAACTGACCCGCTCGAAGCCGACCCAGAGCACGTTGACGGCGCCGTCGACGATCTGCTCGCGCGGGACGTCGCGGGTGCTCCGCCCACCAGATCGCGAGCCCGCCCAGCCCGGCGCGCATGATCTCGGCGGCCAGCTCGAGCGCCTCCGCGCCCGGGCCGGCGATGTTCGCCGCGCCGCGCTCGCGGCCGAGGATCGCGCCGAGCGCGACGCGGCCCTGCGCGTGGATGCCGAGGTGGAACGAGCGCACGGGCTCGGGCAGCGCGGTCGCGTCGCGGAAGTAGACCCGGCTCGCGTCGCGGTGCTCCTCCACCCACCCGGCCCAGGCCGCGATCGCGCGCGGGATCCGCACCGCGGCCGGCTCGTCGGAGGTGAGGTGCTCGCGCCACACGCCGAGCAGCGCGTCGCGGGTGCGCTCGACGATCTGCTCGTAGAGGTCCTGCTTGGAGGCGAAGTGGTCGTAGACGACCGGCGCGGAGACGCCGGCGCGGCGGGCGATCTCGTCGATCGAGGCGCCGTCGTACCCGCGCTCGGCGAACACGCCGGTCGCGACCGAGGCGACCAGCTCCCGGCGCTCGGCGGCCGGCATCCGCTTCCGTGGCGTTGACAACCTAACGCTCCCTAGGTACCTTCCCTAACGAGCCCTAGGTTAGGAGGTGGCCGGATGGAAGGCCAGATCGTCGAGGACCCCGCCCTCATGCAGCGCTACCGGTTCTCGCACAGCGTCGACCCCGACGGCGGCGCCGTGCTCCACGTCGAGACGTGGGTCGACCCGGGCGGCGGCGTGACCCCGCACGTCCATCCCGCGATGGAGGAGCGCTTCCACGTGCTCGCGGGGAACCCGAGCCTGCTCGCGGGCCGCACGTGGTCGCAGCACGCGCCCGGCGACGAGATCGTCGTGCCCGCCGGGCTCCGCCACGCCTACCGCAACGACACCGGCGCGCCGGCGCACCTGCGCGCCGACGTCCGCCCGCCGTCCTCGCTCCAGGCCTTCCTCGAGGAGGTCGCCGAGCTCTCCCAGGCCGGGCTGATCTCGCGCAGCGGGCTGCCGCGCCGGCCGGGCGCGCTCGTGCGCGCCGCCGCGATCGCCCAGCGCCACCGCGACATGGTCACGCTGCTGTTCCCGCCGATGCCGCCGCCGCTGGTCCAGCGGCTGCTGTTCCCGCCGCTCGCGAAGCTCGCGCGCGACTAGAGCTTGCGCCGGTAGCGCTGCATGGCGGCGCGCGCGAAGTCGCCGTGGGTGCGGGTGCGCATGGCCGGCACCAGCTCCTCGTGGTACGGGCTCGAGAGGCTCTCGGCGTGGCCGATCACGTCGCGCGTCCGGATCCCGAAGCGCGCCTGCAGCCAGCGGGTGAGCGCGAGCGACGCGGCGAGCTGCGCCGGCCGGCCCGTCACGTCGGCGTCGGAGACGCCGACGTGCTCGATCCCGATCGCGGTCTGGTTGAGCCCGACGGTGTGGCGGCAGCGCCACTTGAGCGAGACGAGCTGGTGGATCGTGCCGTCGCGGTCGACGATGAAGTGGGCGCAGACGCCGGGCCGCTCGTGGAACTCGACGTCGGGCGCGTTGGACGCGAACGTGTTCCACGCGGAGCTGTAGCTCGAGGTCGCCGTGTAGTGCTCGACGATCACGTGCGGATCGGCGAGCTTCGCCTTGCCGTCGCCGTAGTGGCGGGTCGAGTAGCGCCGCATCTGGCGGATCCGGTCCTTGCCGAACGGGATCGGGCTCCAGGCGATGCGCGGCTTCGGCGGGATCTGCGCCGCGCGCGCACGGGTGGCCGCGAGCGCGAGCACCGCGCGGGCGTGGCGCGCGGCGGCGCGCGCCGGCAGCGCGCCGGACGGCAGCTCGACCACGAACGCGGTCGTGCCCGGGAAGCTGGTGTTGAGCCACGCGGTCGCCGTGCCGGGCAGGGCGTCGAGCCGGCGCGCGGGCAGCCCGACCCGGCGCGCGTAGTCCCGCGCGAGCGCGCGGTCGCCGGCGCCCGGCAGGTCGACCAGCGTGAGCGCCTGGTGGTAGGAGATCGTCAGCACGGGCCGCTCGCGCCGGACGAGCCGCTGCAGTGCGCGCGTCTCCGGCTCCGACGCGGGCCGGCGGCCGGGGAAGTACGTGTCGAAGGCGCGCCCGCCCGCGCGCCAGTGGCGCGGGAAGTTGCGGTTGAGGTCGACGCCGCGCGCGTTCTGGCGGGTGCCCGGCGGCGACGCCGTCGGGGTTGGCCGTGCGCACGAGCAGCAGCCGGACGCCCGCGGGCGGGGTGGCGGCGCGCAGTCGCGCGATCACCGCGTGGCCGGCGGTCTCGTTGCCGTGGATCGAGCCGATCACGAGCACGGCCGCCGGCGCGGCCGGGTCGCCGACTCGCTCGACGGTGAGCGCGCGGCCGGCGGCGGAGGTGCCGTAGCGCTCCGCGTGCGCGGCGGCGGGGAGCAGCAGGACGGCCAGGACGGCGGCGAGGGCGGCGCGCATCGAGGCCCCCACGTCTAGCAGGCCGCTCAGGGCGCGGCGGCGCCGATCTCGGTCCGCAGCCGGTCGATGTTGTGCCAGAAGCGGCAGCCGCCGTCGCCGGGGCAGGGCCGGTGCCGCGGGTCGGCGGTGCGCTGGCGCGCGAAGCGCGTGGCGTAGGACTCGCCCTGCTTGAAGTACTCGACGAGCACCGCCTGGGACAGCTCGTCGCCGAGGTCCCCGAGCGCGGCGTCGAAGTGCGTGTGGGCCCGCCGGATCACCGCCGCCGCCGCGGTCACCGTCCCTTGCTCGGTGAGCAGGAAGGCGACGATCCGCTCGACCTGCTCGTCGGTCGGCGTCGACCCGGGCACGGTGAGCTCGCCGCTGCGCACCAGCTCGAGCGCGGTGCGGACCTTGATGTTCGCGGGCCCGACGTCGTTCTCGAGCGTGTTGAGCAGCTTCGAGTGGAAGTCCCAGAACATGTCGGTGCGGATCCAGGACTCCGGCAGCGAGCCGACGACCGCGTCCTGGAGCCCGTCGACCACCGTGCGGATCCCCTGGCGCGTGTCGTACTCGTCCGCGATCGCGCCGGCGACCGCGAGCCGGTCGCCCGCGGGCACGATCGACGTGAGCAGCGGCTCGATGCTGTGGATGAAGGTGAAGGTCTCCGCGCGGTAGGCGGTGCGGGTGGCGGCGTCGCACGTGCAGACGGTCCCCTCGATCGTGATCTCGGGGAGCGTGACCACGCCCGACGGCGCGGCGGGCGCGGACGCGGGCGCGGGATCCGGCGCGGGGGCGGGCGCCGGCACCAGCACGGCGGCGCGGGCGCGGGTGAACGCGTCGCTCGACACCGTCCCGTGGTCGAGCCCGGCGCGGTACGCGAGCGTGACCGTCATCCGGCGCGAGCGGACCGCCTGCGCCCGGCCCGATCGACGCGGCCGCGTCGCGGATCCCGTCCATGCAGGCGTCGACGAAGTCGTCGACCGCCTCCGTGCGGCGCTCGGGCGCGCCCGTCACGACGAGCGACACGTCCCAGACCGGCCCGGTCGCGCGCCCCGCCGTCGCGTAGCTCTCCCGCAGGGTGCGCCGCTGCAGGACGCGCCGGGCGCCACCCGGCGTGCGCAGGAGCGCGCCGGTGCGCCGGTTGCCGACCGCGCGCTGCAGCGCCGTGAACGCCGCGCGATCGGTCGGCGCGGCGACCGCGGGCGCGCCTGGCGGCCGGGCCGTGGCGGGCGCCGCGGCCGGTCCGGCTGCCTCTGCCTCCCGCACCGGGCCCGCTACGACGCGGCCCGGCGGGCCTGGACGGCGCGCGCGAGCGCCTGGCGCCCGCCGTGGTCGGCGGCCATGCGCTGGAGCTCGAGCTCCTCGAGCTCGGGCGCCTTGCCGTGGCCGCCGCACGAGCCGCCGCACGTGCAGCCGCCGGCGCCGCAGCGGCTGAGCATGCGCAGCGACGCGCCCGTGGCGGCGTTGCCGGCGCTGCGCTGCAGCGCGAGCACCGCGGACGCACCGGCGCCCGGGGCGAGCGGGGCGACGGCCGGCTGCCGCGCGACCGGTGCCGCGGACGGCCCGGCGGAGCGGCTGCGATCGGAGCGGACGGCCTCCATCCCGGCGAGCCTCCCAAATGCGCCCCGCGCGCGCAAGGGCCGTCCGGGCAACTCGGATTTCCCACCCGGGCAACCGCCGAAGTGCGATGATCGGCCGGTGAAGGAGCAGGCGGGCCCGACCGACGACCGCGCCGTCGCGGCCGAGCCCGCGGCGGCGGCCGCGCGCGGCGCGGCCGACCCGGTGTCGGTGCGGCTCGACCGGCTGCGCGCGGGCGGGAACCGCGCCACCGGCCGCCGGCTCGCGCAGCAGCGGCGGCTGCAGCGCTCCGTCGGCTGGGCCGACGAGGCGGCGACCAGCCCGAACCGCGCCGAGAAGGACGTCGCGGGCGTGCGGCGGATCCCGGTCGACGGCCTGCCGGTCGTCCGCCGCGCGCTCGTGCTGCTCTCCCCCGGGATCAGGCTCGACGCGCAGGTCGACGTGCTCGTCCACCTGCACGGTGACAACGCGGGCTACGTCGGCACCGCGCCGCGCGACCTCGCCGCGGACAAGGACCGGATCGAGGAGCAGCTCGTCGCGGCGGGCCGCCCGCAGCTCGTGCTCGTGCTGCCGCAGGGCGGTCAAGGGCGGCAACTACGGCGCGGTCGGGAACCTCGACCCGCGCGAGTACGCGCTCGCGGTGCTCGAGCAGATCGGCAAGCCGGCTCCGCTGCTCGGCGCCGTGCTGCTCTCGGGGCACTCGGGCGGCGGCTTCGCGATCAAGACGATCCTCGACGACCAGGTCCGGCGGCGCACGCTCTCCGGCGTGGTCTGGTTCGACGCCGTCCAGGCGAAGTCGCGCGCGAACTCGACCGGCCAGGTCGAGCGCGCGAAGGCGCTGATCAGCGAGCGGATCGCCGGCGAGCTCGACCTGCTCGACGACGCGGTGACCGACGCCGCCGCCGTGCTTGCGGTTCGGCTTCCGCTTCCGGCTCTACTACCAGTCGGGCGGCTTCTACGACGGAGCGGCCTCGGACGTGCACGACTACCTGCGCGGGCTGTTCGGCGAGGGCGGCGTGGCGGCCCCCGCCGGCCAGGACCGGCTCGCGGCGCGCATCGCCGGGCTGCCCGAGCCGCGCGCAAGGCACTGCGCGAGCGCTACCAGGTGCTGCCGGTCGCCGTCGGCGCCGACCGGTCAGCGGGCATGCGCACGACCGGCCACGACAACATGGTCGGCTCGGGCGCGCTGCAGAACGCGATCAGCGCCATGCCCTACGGCACGGCGGTGGAGGGCGGGACGCTCGCGCGGATGCCCGCCCGCCCTCCCCGGCCCGCACCCTCGCGCGCCAGCAGGCCGCGCCCGCCGACCCGGCGACGCAGCTGATCGACGCGACCGTCGCCCTCGGCCACGCCGACGGGACCCCGCCGGGCGGCCGGACGCTGCTGCGCCGCGACGACATCCGCACCGCCCTGACCGGCCGCGCCGGGAACGCCGCGCTGAGCGCGGCCTTCGACGCGTCCGTGCGCCAGGTGCAGGCGCTCGCCGGGCCGGCGCGCGACCAGTCGGTCGCCGCCAACGCGAGCGGTCTGATCCTGATGCTCGAGGACGCGTTCATCCACGACGCGGGCCGCTCGGGCATCGACCTGCTGCCGCCGGACCGCGCCACGCACTTCCGCGGCATGCGCTGGCACCGGCTCGACTACCCGGGTCACGCCGACGGCGAGGAGGCCGGGCCGAACGAGGGCGAGGCCACGGCGCTGGCGGCCGAGCTGGCGGTCCTGCGGCCGGAGCGGCGCCCCAACCAGGGCGCCGCGAACGTGGTCACCCGCGACGAGATGACCGCCGCCCGCTGGGGGCGGATCGAGGCCAACCTGCAGGCCGTCGAGGGCCAGGGGCGCCACCGGCTGTTCGCCGAGGCGGCGCGCCAGTTCCACCGGATGAGCGAGCTCGCCCGCTACGACAACGTCGAGCTGACGATCGTCGACGCGTTCCGGCCGCGCGCCGTCGCCGCCGCGAACGCCGCCGCGGCCGGCAACGCGATGGCCGTGGCGGCGTTCTCGTCGCACTCGCTCGGGCTCGCCGTCGACCTCGCGATGTCGGTCGAGGGCGGGCAGCAGTTCGCCGAGACGACGACGCGCCCGATGAGCAACGTCGCCGGGATGCGCGCGTCGCCGGTCTACAAGTGGATGCTGCTGCGCGGCGCGGAGTTCGGCTGGTTCCCGTACGGGAACGAGCCGTGGCACTGGGAGTACAACCCGGAGGGCTTCCGCGACCGCTTCCGCCCGCTCGTGGTCGACGCGCCGGCGCCGGCCGGGGCCGCGGCGCCGCCGCGGCAGGCGGTCCAGCGCGTCGCCGCCGAGCGCGTGCCGGAGGCGCGGCACGCGCCGCGCCTGGTCGTCGCACGCACGCCGGGACCGCCCGACTACCTCGTCAGCCACACGTTCTGCGGCGTGGGGGTCGGCCCGGCGATCAACCCCGAGATGGCCAAGCGGCTGGACAAGGTCGAGGCGCACCTCAAGACCGTCTGGGCCGCGATGCCGCCCGAGGCGAAGTTCTCGCGCAAGGACGGCACGCCGACCACGGACATGAACAAGTGGCTGGGGATCGAGTCGATCGGCGGCTGGAAGCAGGGCTCGTTCCACTCCTCCGGCTCCGCGATCGACGTCGACGCGAGCTGGGGGCCGTACATCGCGACGCGGAACTTCGACGCGAAGGGCGTCGCCCAGTACGGCGGCGAGGCGGCCGGCGCCGGCCTGGTCGACCAGCGCCGGCGCGCGCTCGAGGTCAACGACCGCGCGATGCAGTGGCTCGGGCACGCGCGGGCGGACCTCTCCCACCGCGGGGCGAACGAGAAGATCGGCGACGCCTACGACCGGTTCGAGATGGCGTCGCTCGCGCTGTCGATCTGGATGATGTACGCGATCCGCACGGTCGAGGGCGGCGGCGCCACGAACATGGTCCGGCGCGCGCCGATCAAGGACGCGCACGACCCCGCCAAGGTGCACGAACGACGAGCTGCTGCAGAAGATCCCCGAGACCGAGCGGCTGTCCAAGAAGATCGGCATGGAGCTGATCCAGGAGGACATGGACCGCAAGTGGCTCAAGGACGTCCACCCGAGCGGCTACTCGATGACGGCCGAGCAGATGTACTTCCAGATCCTGCGCGACTACGAGACGGTCCGGATCCCGATGGTCTCCGGCGCGCCCGAGGCGCTCCCGGGCATCACCCGGAACCCGGTCAGCGGCTTCGTCCACCACCGCAAGGCGCTCGTCGTCGCCCTGGTCGAGGTCGGCGGCATGCGCTGGGGCGCGTGCGACTTCGCCGCCGGCGTCGACGGCGACACGCACCACTTCGACCTCGGATCGCACGCCGGCTACGAGCCGAGCACGAAGACGTAGGCTGTCGCGCCGATGGACAGCGCGGTGATCGTCGGAGCGGGCGTGTTCGGGGCCTCGCTCGCGTGGCTGCTGGCCCGCGACGGGGTCGCGGTGACCCTGGTCGACCAGTTCGAGCCGGGCGACGCCCGCGCGACCTCGGGCGGGGAGTCGCGGCTGATCCGCTGCGGCCACGGGCCCGACGCGACCTACACCGCCTCGGCGCGGCGCGCGCGGACCCTGTGGCGCGAGCTCGAGGCCGAGTGCGGCGAGGACCTGATGGTCGAGTGCGGCCTCGTGTGGATGGCCCACGCCGAGGACGGCTTCGAGGCCGCCACCGCGGCGACGATGACGGCGCAGGGGATCCCGTGCGAGCGGCTCGACCCCGCCGCGGGCGACCGGCTGTTCCCCAGCTTCGGCGCGGAGGGGCTCGCGTTCCTGCTGCTGGAGCCCGAGGCCGGCGTCCTGCGGGCCCAGCGCGCGACCCGGGCACTGGCGCGGCGTGCCGCCGCGCACGGCGCGACCGTGGTCCGCGCGCAGGCGACCCCGGACGGCGACCGTGCCCGGCTGGACGACGGGCGCACGCTCGAGGCCGACGCCGTCGTCTGGGCCTGCGGCCCGTGGCTCGGCGCGCTGTTCCCCGCGGAGGTCGCGATCCGGTCGACCCGCCAGGAGCTGTTCTTCTTCGACGGCGGGCCGGCGTGGGCGGCGGACGGCGTGCCCGCGTTCGTCGACTTCGACCACGCGATCTACGGCACGCGCGACCTCGACGGGCTCGGCGTGAAGGCGGCGCCGGACTTCGACGGGCCGCCGCTCGCGCCGGACGCCGAGCTGCCGCCGGCCACGGACGCGTCGGAGCGAGCTGTCCCGCGCCTTCCTCCGCGCGCGCTTCCCCGCGCTCGCCGACGCGCCGCTCGCCGGCTCCAAGACGTGCCGCTACGAGCTCACGCCCGACGCCCACTTCGTCGCCGCCCCGCTGCCCGGGCGGCCGTCGGTGTGGCTGCTCGGCGGCGGCTCCGGCCACGGCTTCAAGCACGGCCCGGCGCTGGCCGAGGCCGTCGCCGCCGCCCTGCGCGGCGGCCCGCCGCTGCCCGCGCAGTACGCGCTCGGGCCGCGCGAGACGCTCGTCGGCATGTTCCGGACCGCGGGCGCTACGGGCTAGCCAGCAGCCCGGGCAGCGCGCGGGCGTCCGCCACCAGCGTCTCGCGGAGCCGCGGGCTGCGCAGCGCCGCGGCGGGGTGCAGCCACGGCACGAGCCGCCGGCCGCCGCGGTCGAGCGGCGCGCCGTGGACCTCGGTGATCTTGAGGCCGGGCGCGAAGTGCGCGAGCGCGTGGCGGCCGACCGGGACGATCACCCGCGGGCGGATCAGCGCCAGCTGCTGCTCCAGCCACGGCAGGTGGTGCGCGCACCTCGGCGGCGGTGGGGTCGCGGTTGCCCGGCGGCCGCGCCTTGACCACGTTGGTGATGAAGACGTCGGCGCGGGCGAGCCCGGCCTCCCCCAGCAGCTCGTCGAGCAGCTTCCCCGACCGGCCGACGAACGGCCGGCCCTCGAGGTCCTCGTTCGCACCGGGGGCCTCGCCGACCAGCAGCACGTCGGCGTCCGGGTCGCCCTCGCCGGGCACGAGCTGCGTCGCCGCCTCGCAGATGGCAAAACCACAACCGCGGTGGGTACGTATCTCGGAGTGGAGAGCGTCCAACGACAGGGGAGGACCCATGCTCGCCGCCACGCTACTGGCTTCCGCCGCGCTCGCCGCGGCGCCGTTCCCGGAGACGATCCCGGTGCCCGCCGGGTCCCAGCCGGAGGGGATCGCGAGCGGGAAGGGGACGACGCTCTACGCCGGGTCGCGCGCCGACGGCTCGGTCTTCCGCGCCGACGCCCGGACCGGCAGGGGCGCGGTGCTGGTGCCGGGGCAGCCCGGTCGCGGCGCCTACGGCCTCAAGCGGTTCCACGGTGAGCTGTACGTCGCCGGCGGCCCGACGGGCTTCGGCTACGTCTACGACGCGCGCACCGGCGGCGACGTCGATCAGCACGACTTCGACGGCCTGTTCGTCAACGACGTCGCGGTCACGCGCCGGGCCGCGTACTTCACCGAGTCGCGCAAGCCGTCGCTCTACGTCTGGCCGCGCGGCAAGCGTGCGCGCGCGCCGTTCGCGCTGCCGCTGACCGGCGACCTCGTGTACTCCGAGGCCGCCGACGACATCGACGTCAACGGCATCGCCGCGACCCGGGACGGACAGGACGCTGATCCTCGTCCAGAGCAACACGGGCAAGCTCTTCACCGCCGACCCGCGGACCGGCGTCACGACGCTCATCGACGCCCCGCCGGTGCTGAACGGCGACGGGATCCTGCTCCGCGGCAGGACGCTCTACGTCGTCCAGAACCGGTTGAACAAGGTCGCGGTGCTGAAGCTCGACCGCACGCTGCGGAGCGCGCGGCTGAAGGCCGAGCTGACCGATCCGGACTTCGACGTCCCGACCACGATCGCCGCGCTCGGGCGGCGGCTCTACGCGGTCAACGCGCGCTTCAGCACGCCGCCGACGCCGACCACCCCGTACGACATCGTGCAGGTCGGGTAGCTACTCGAGCCAGCCCCGCTGCACCGCCCAGCGGCTCAGCTCGTGCCGGTTGGAGAGCTGGAGCTTGCGCAGGACCGCGGAGACGTGGGCCTCGACCGTCTTGACCGAGATCCCGAGCCGCTGGGCGATCTCCTTGTAGAGGTAGCCGCGGGCGATGTGGCGCAGGACCTCGCGCTCGCGCGCGGTCAGCAGGTCGAGCTCCGGGTCGACGACGGTCGGGGCGTCCGCCTCGTGGCCGGCGAACGCGTCCAGCACGAAGCCGGCCAGCCGCGGGGAGAACACCGCGTCGCCGCTCGCGACGCGGTTCACCGCGTCGGCGAGCTCCGGCCCCGAGATCGTCTTGGTCACGTAGCCGCGCGCCCCGGCGCGGATGATGCTGATCACGTCCTCGGGCGCGTCCGAGACGCTGAGCGCGAGGAACCGCACCGCCGGCCGCCGCGGGGCCACGGCGCGGATCACCTCGGCGCCGCCGCCGTCGGGCATCTGGACGTCGAGCAGGACGACGTCGGGCTCGAGCTCGACGATGCAGTCGATCGCCTCGCCGACCGAGCCGGCGTCGCCGAGGATGTCGACGAGCCCGTCGAGCTCGGCGCGCACGCCGGCGCGGAACAGCCCGTGGTCGTCGACCAGCACGACGCGGGTCATCCGCCCATCACCAGCTCGACCTCGGTCCCCGCCCCGGGACTCGTGTGGATCTCGGCGCGGCCGCCGTGGCGCTCCATCCGCCCGAGCACGGACTCGCGCAGCCCGCGCCGGTCGTCGGGCACCGCGGCCAGGTCGAAGCCCGGCCCGCGGTCGCGGACGAACACCTCGGCGCGCGTCGCCGCTGACCTCCGCGAAGACGCTGATCGCGGCGTCGGGGGCGAACTTGACCGCGTTCAGGACCGCCTCGCGCGCCGCCGCGACGAGCGCCTCGCCGGCGTCGTCGAGCGGGCGGTCGCCGACCGCGACGACGTCGACGGGGACGCCGTGCGCGTCCTCGATGTCGGCCACCGCCGCCTCGAGCGCGGCGGCCAGCGTCGCGTCCCGCGCCCGCTCGGAGCCGTTCAGCCACGCGCGCAGCTCGCGCTCCTGGCGGCGCGCGAGCGCCGCGACCTCGCGCGGGTCGTCGGCGCGCTTCTGCATCAGCGCGAGCGTCTGCAGCACCGAGTCGTGCAGGTGCGCCGCGACCTCCGCGCGCTCCTGGGTGCGGATCCGCTCGGCGCGCTCCTCGGTCAGGCCGCGCGTGAGGCGCAGCCACCACGGCGCGAGCAGCAGCGCGAGCGCGACGACCACGACGAAGACGGCGAGCGTGACGTCGCGGTCGGGGACGAGCGCGCCGTTGAGCCAGAGGAAGACGAGCGCGGCGCCGAAGATCAGGCACGCGCCCAGCGCGACGTAGCCGGCCGAGGGGCGCGAGAGCCGCAGCCGCCGCGGTCGCCCGGCGCCGCCGCCCGGCTTGGCCTGCGCGCGCGGCGGGGCCTCGACGACCGAGGTGCGCTGCGACTGGCGCCAGATCAGCGCGCCGCCGCCGCTGGCCAGCACGAGCGGCCAGACGACCGCGTCGCCGAGCCAGATCCCCCACGCGCGGAACAGCAGCAGCGCGGCCAGCGTGAGCAGCACGATCCCGCCCGCCACCTGCCAGCTCTCGCGCCGTCCCAGGACGCGCGCGAACCGGCCGTCGGCCGGCGCGGCATCGGCGGGGATGAGGATCCAGCACGCGAGGTAGAGCGCGATCCCGACGCCGCCGGCGACGGTCGCGATCACGAAGCCGACCCGCAGGATCAGCGGGTCGATCCCCATCCGCGGGCCGAGCCCCGCGCAGACGCCGCCGATCAGCGCGCCGTCGCGGCGGCGGCGGAGCGGGGCCGGCTGTGCCTGGGGCGCGGCCATCGACGCGGATGTTCTCACCCGCGCCGCCGCGGGCCGGTCAGCCCGCAGGCGAGCAGGATGCCCCCGGCCGCGCCGAGGACCGCCGGGAGCATGTAGTCCCAGCGCACGTCGAGCACGTCGGCCTGGTCCAGCAGCAGGACCAGGCCGAGCAGGATCACGATGACCCCGCTCACGAGCGACGCGGGGTCGAAGCCGGGGCGCGCCCTCATGGCGTCCCCGCGCAGGCGGCGGCCGGGTCGTAGCCGGTCGCGTCGTCGAGGTGCCACTCGCCGGGCCCGTGGCGGTCGGTGAAGTAGTCGCCGACGCGGACCGCGCCGAGGCCGAGGTCGGCGGCGAGCCGCACGGTCGGCGTGCCCGGCGCGACGGCGCGCCGGTCGACGATGTCGAGGTCGACGCCGCCCTGCTCGTCGTTGCCGCCGTCGACGGCGCCCATCCGCACCTTGGCGTCGGTCAGGACGCAGAGGTCGTCGGGCACGAGCACCTGGATCTCGCCGGCGCCGAGCTCGAGCGGGAGCGTCGTGCGCCCGGGCGGGAACTCGACGTCGCGGAGGTCGACGCGCATCGACCCGGCGCCCATGTCGTAGCCGCGCTCGACCTCCTGGATCGTGGTCGGGGTGAACGTGCGGTCGCCCCACGTGCCGCGCAGGTCGAGGTCGGTCGCGGCCACCGCGGCCAGCGGGAGCGAGAGCACGAGCGCCGGGCCGATCAGCCAGCGGGCGCCGCCGCGGAACGCGCCGCCGACCAGGCCGACGCCACAGGCGATGACGAGGCCCGCGACGGCGATCCCGCCGCCGAGCGCGCTGCCGGCCAGCGCGGCGGCGAAGCCGCCGACGGACAGGGCCAGCAGGACGATGCCGATCGCGATCCGCGCGGCGATCCCGGACACGTGGCTCGCGCCGTCGTCGCGGACGACGCGGATCAGCACGTAGAGGATCACGCCGGCGATCAGCAGGATCCCGAGCTCGGGGCCCCAGAGCCAGTTCGGCACGAGGATGGCGATCGCGGCGACGGCGAGCAGGCCGGCGCCGAGCGTGCGCCAGAGGCCCCACTGGAGCGGCTCGGCGTCGGGGTCGTCGCTGGGGAGCAGGACGAGGCAGGCGAGGTACGCGAGCAGCCCGAGGCCGCCGGCGAACGTGAGGATCACGAACGTGATCCGGATCGCGAGCGGGTCGACGCCGAGGTGCCGGCCGATGCCGCCGGCGACGCCGCCGATCAGCGAGTCGGTCGACGAGCGCGTCAGGCGCGGCCGCGGCGGCTGCGCGGCCGGATCGGGCTGCGGCTGCGGCTCGGTCGGCTGCGGCTCGTCGCCGTCGCCGGGCAGCGGCTGGGTGTCGGGTTCGTCGGGCATGGGAGTCCTCTCGGTACTGGGGAGGATCGTCACTCTGCCGCGCCGCGCGCCCGCGCACCATCGGGAATCACCCCGAGGCGACCCTTAGACGGCGTGCGGGACCACCGGTCCAGCAGCGATGGCCAGGTGCGGGGCTCCGTCCCCCGGGGTCGTATGCTGCGAAGGAAGCCATGACCAGTGAGCGCACCCAGGCATATGGCCGCGTCGTCCGCACGCTCGACGACGTCGGCGCCACCAAGCTGCACAAGGACGAGCAGATCGCGATCCGCGAGTTCGCGGACACGCTGATCTTCGCCTCCACCCCCGACGAGGCGCGCGACACCGTCCTCGAGGTCGAGGCGCTCGGCGAGCGCCTCGTCGCCAGCGGCCGCTGGACCGAGGAGCGGGCCGCCGAGCTCGTCCGCGACATCATCGCCTGCGGGCCGCTCGCCCCCGTGGGCTGACCGCCCGCGTACGCCGCCCCGGATTCGGGCATGATGGGCGCCACCATGGCGGCGCGCCGCGTGCTCCTGCTCGGGGCGGGGGACCTGACCGACGAGACCGCCGAGGCGCTGGCCGCGGCGGACGCGGAGGTCCACCGGCTCGAGGACCCCGACGTCGACTCGCTGCGCGAGGCGCTCTCCGGCGGCGCCGACGCCGTCGCGGTCGTCTCGCGCGACGACGCGTGGCCGCTCCGCGCGGCGCTGCTCGTCCGCCACCTCGACGCCGACGTGCCGATCGTCGCCACGATCTTCGACCCGATCGCGGGCCGCGAGCTCGAGCAGCAGATCGGCAACTGCACGATCACGTCGCTCGCCGACATCGTCGCCCCGGTGCTCGCCGGGCCGTGCCTCGACGACGAGCTCGCGGCGGTGCTCGACGGCGACGGCCTGACCGGGGTGCGCTGGGACGGGGACGGCGTCGAGGCGGTGGAGCTGCCGGCCGTCCGCGCCCGCCGCGTGCGCGCGACGGCCACCGCGATCGCGCAGCCGTTCGACCGCAGCGCCGGGCTCGTGTTCTTCGGCGCGATCGGGCTCGCGCTGATCCTCGTCGCCGAGACGGTGTCGGCGGCGATCGTGCTCGAGCAGTCGCCGGTCGACGCGTTCTACGGCGCCGTCAAGACGCTGGTCACCGTCGACCCGAACCCCGACGTCCAGGACGGGCCGAAGTGGTACAAGGTCGCCGTCTCGATCTCGATGATCGTCGCGCTCGTGTTCGCCGCCGCGTTCACCGGCGGGCTCGTCGAGCGGCTCGTCGGCCGCAACCTCACCGGGCTGCTCGGCCGCCGCGCGGTGCCGCGCTCCGACCACGTCATCGTCGCCGGGCTCGGCCAGGTCGGGCTGCGGCTCTGCATGCTCCTGCGCGAGGCGGGCGTGGCGGTGGTGGCGATCGACGACCAGCCGGACGGCGAGCACGTCGGCCTCGCGCGGCAGCTCAAGCTCCCCGTCGTCATCGGCCGCGGCGCCGACCCGTCGCTGCTGCGCCGGCTGTCGCTGGACCGCGCCCGCGCGCTGGCCGCGGTGACGTCGGAGGACCTCGAGAACGTGCGCATCGCGCTGGTCTCCTCCGGCGAGGCGCCGGGGCTGCGGATCGTCCTGCGCGCGGGCAGCCACGCGACGGGCGGCGAGGTCCGCTCGCTCGAGCGGCTCGGCCACGTCCGCGACGTGCACCGGATCGCGGCGGTCTACCTCGCCGGCGTCGCGCTCGGCTCCGACGCCGAGCACGTCGTCGTCGACGGGGACGCCGCCCACCTGCGCGCGGCGGACGGCGCCCTCGAGGCCTGCCCCTATCCCGTCGGCGGCTGACTCGTGTGGACCACCGGGTCGCCCTGCACCAGCCAGATCTCCGGGCTGTCGATCGGCACGAACGACCGGTCGCCGCCCGGCTCCCGGGTCGTCGGCACCGAGTCGCCGCTCGGCAGGTGCAGGATGAAGTTGACCGCCTTCGTGTCGTCCTGCAGCGCGATCTCGTAGCGCGCCCAGCCGCCCTCGATCGCGGTCAGGTCGAGCGGGTCGTCCCACGCGATGCCGGCGAGCACGGCCGGGTCGACCGCGTCGCCCCACAGGTGCAGCCCCCAGCCCGCGTAGTCGCCGGCCGGCCGGAAGTAGTGCACGACCGCGGTGTCGAGCGGCGGCGGCGCGACCTCGATCGTCCGCACCGCGCTCGTGACGGTGGTGCCGTCCGGCTCGGTCAGCGTCGCCCGGTACGCGACCGCGGTGCCGGGCGCCAGCCCGGCGAGGTCGTCGGTGATCGAGTACGCGGGCGACGAGCTGTCCTCCCCGATCGCCTCCCAGTCGCCGCCGGCGACGCGGCGCTCGAACGCGACCACGTGCGTCGCGCGCTCCGGGTCGGCGAACAGCCGCAGCAGCACGCTGCCGCGCTGGCGTGAGCCCTCGCGCGGCGCGTCCCAGGTCAGCACGGGCGCCGGGACGTCCGCCGTGGCCACCGCGCTGCGGCGCGTGTGCCGCGCGTTGTCGAGCACGGTCGCGCGGTACTCGACCCGCGTGCCCGCGCGCAGGCCGGAGACGTCGTGGAAGACGCGGTAGGGCGCGTTGTCGTCGGTGCCGATCGGCTGCCACCCGCCGCGCCCGCTGCGGGCCTCGAACGCGACCTCGTAGAACGAGTCGCCGCCGACCTCGGCGCGGACCTGCATCCGCCCGTTCGACGCGGCGGCCGGCTCCGGCTCCGCCAGCGCGATCGCCGGCGCCCGCTCCGAGCGCGGGATCCGGCCGGCGAGCGCGTAGACCACGGCGGAGAGCGGCGGCACGGTCACGCGCAGCCGCCGCTGCGCGTCGCTGCGCAGCGTCGCCGGCCCGTCGCCGTAGATCCGGTCGAACAGCCCGCGCGGCGCCCAGGTCGGGATCGCCGCGGTCTGCGCGGTCGTGGCGTTGTTGAGCGCGACGACGTACTCGCGCTGGCGCCCGCGGTCGATCCGCGAGAACGCGTAGACCCCGGCCGCGTCGCTCGCCAGCCGGTGCTGCTGGGCGCCGTCGCGCAGCGCCCCGTAGCGCTTCGTCAGCCGGCCAGCTCGGCGATCGCGCGGTACAGCGGATGGCCCGGCTCGAAGTTGTCGGTCGCGTGCGTCGCCGCCGTCCCGATCAGGTCGTCGTCGAGGTACTGCGGGGTCTGGCTCGCGAACATGTCCTGGCGGGCGACCTGGTCGCCGCCGCTGCCGGTGAAGCCCTGCTCGTCGCCGTAGTAGACGACCGGGTTGCCGCGCGAGAGGTACATCAGCGCGTGGGCGAGCTTGTCGCGGGCGAGCCACTCCGCGTCGCCGGCGTCCGGCTTCGCGGCGGCGATGAAGTGCCCGATCCGGCCCATGTCGTGGTTGCCGAGGAACGTCGGCATCGCGTAGACGTTCGAGTCGGCGTCCGTGTACCAGTCGTCGTCCTCGAAGAACGTCTTCAGGGCGGCGGTCGGCTTCGAGTCGGCCGCGAAGCCCTGCGCGGCGGCCTGGAACGGGAAGTCGAGCACCGCCTGGACCTTGTCGGTCGTCGTGAAGCGCGACTGGTACGGCTTCGACGTGTCGAAGACCTCGCCGAACATGAAGAAGTCGCGCTTGCCCTGCTGCCGGGCGTAGCGCAGGATCGCCGGCCCGAAGCGCTGCCAGAACGCGTCGTCGACGTGCTTCATCGTGTCGATCCGGAACCCGTCGATGCCCATGTCGCGGATCCAGGTGCGGTAGATCCCGATCATGCCGCGGACCACGCGCGGGTTCTCGGTGAACAGGTCGTCGAGCCCGAAGAAGTCGCCGTAGAGCGAGTCCTCGCCGGTGAAGGTCGTGTCGCCGCGGTTGTGGTAGAGCGTGACGTCGTTGAGCCAGCCCGGCACCTTGAGGTCGCGCTCGGCGGGATCGAGCACCGGCGTGTAGGGGAAGCTCGAGCTCGCGTCGAGCGCCGGGAAGCTGCCGGTGCCCGCGTAGTCGCGGTCGTCGAACACGCGCCCGGCGGCGTCCTGGTACGGCACCGCGTCCTTCGACACGTAGGCCTGGCGCGCGCCCTCCTCGTAGCCGATGACGTCGGCCGTGTGGTTCGTGATGATGTCGAAGTAGACCTTCATGCCGCGGGCGTGGGCGGCGTCGACGAGCGCCCGCAGGTCGGCGTTCGTCCCCAGGTGCGGGTCGATCTGCGTGAAGTCGGTGATCCAGTAGCCGTGGTAGCCGGCGCTGTTGTCCTCCGGCTGGACCGCCTTGTTCTTGAAGCTCGGCGTGAGCCAGATCGAGTCGGTGCCGAGGCCCTTGATGTAGTCGATCCGGTCGAGCAGGCCCTTCAGGTCGCCGCCGTGGTACCAGCCGGTCCCGGTCGGGTCGAAGCCGTCCTGCGCCTTGCCGCCGGGGATCCCGCCGTGGTCGTTGGCCTCGTCGCCGTTCGCGAACCGGTCGGCCATGACGAAGTAGAAGTTCTCGTCGGTGACCGGCTTGCGCAGCGAATGCGGGCTCACCGCCCCCTGTGCGGGCACGGCGAGCAGGCACACGGCGAGCACGCAGATGGACAGGACGGCGGCGCGGGGGCGCAGCATCGGTCTTCTCCCCTCCCGTAGGGACGATCCGGGATCGCCCCTACCCGCTGTCGTGGGGGATCAGGCCCGCTCGGCGGTCCAGGCGCGCCGCAGCTCCTCGGCGGCGTCGCCCTCCTGCTCGAGCTCGACGCCCGAGCCGCGGACGATGCCGACGAAGACCTCGACGTACTCCGGGTCCAGCTGGGTGCCCGCGACGCGCCGCAGCTCCTCGATCGCCGCGTCGAACGACATCGCCGTCCGGTACGAGTCGCGCGCGGTCATCACGTCGAAGCAGTCCGCCACGGCGAGGACCCGGGCGAGCGCCGGGATCTCGTTGCCGCGCAGCCGGCGCGGGTAGCCGCGGCCGTCGATCCGCTCGTGGTGGCAGAGGACGATCTCGGCCACCTCGCGGTAGCCGTGGACGCGGCCGACGATGTCGGCGCCGCGCTGCGGGTGCGACCGGATCAGCTCCCAGTCCTCCTCGGTCAGGCGCGTGCCGGTCAGCGTGTGGTCCGGGAAGGTGAACTTGCCGACGTCGTGGAGCAGGCCGGCGGTGTGGACCAGCTCCTGGTCGCGGACGGACATGCCGGCGGCGGCGGCGGTCGCCTTGGCGAAGCGGGCGACGGCGGCCGAGTGGCGCGCGGTCATCCGGTCGCGCATCCCGAGCGTCTCGACCATCACGCCGATCACGCCCTGGTGCAGCGCCTCGAGCTCGGCGACCTGGACGCGCAGCTCGTCGCGCTCGCGCTTGGTGTGCGCGACGAACAGCGAGAGCATCCGCAGCGCGACCAGCACGGCGGCCAGCACCGCGATCGAGACCAGCCCGATCTCCTGGTAGGTCGCCACCGTGCCCGCGGCGATCAGCCCGCCGGCGATCTCCCACGGCAGCACCGGGAGGTAGAGCCGCCGCGTGGCCGCGGACGAGGCTCGCCCCGTCGCGCAGGCAGAGCACGCCGACGACGAGGAGGAAGTTCAGGGCGCTCGTCGCGAGGTAGACGGCGAAGACGATCGCCGCCCCGGCGAGCGAGGCCGATGCGTCCGCGCCGGGATCGCCGAGCGCCTTCAAAGCGAGTGCGCCCGCGACGGGGTAGACGGTCAGCGCAACGACATTGCCGTACACGAGCGGGAACGGCGTGCGGGTCGCGATCGCGTGGACGGCGAGCGCCGAGAGGGCGATGATCGCCGCCGGCGCGGGCCCGAGCAGGGCCATCGCGACCGCGGTGGCGATCAGCGGCGGGCCGATGTGGCCGCTGCCGGTGCGGAGCGCGACGAGCTGGCCCGCAAGCGCCAGCCCCAGCAGGGCTGCGAGCAGTCCGAGCGGCTTCCAGTCCTCCGCGCCGGTGCCGAGCACGGCGGCGCCGACCGCTGCTGCCAAGAGCACGGACTGACCGGCGGCGACAACGCTGTCCCGCCGGCGAACCCCCGATCCGGAGGGGACCTCTTCAACTCGCTGCGACCGCAACGCCATTGAGCCTAGTAGGTACTTCGCGCTCCCTCAATGCCCTGCTAGACGGATGGTTGGGTGCGTAGGATGGTCGCGCGGATGTCCACCTCGCCGCGGATCGCCCCGGAGGTCGCCCGCGCGCTCGCCGCCGGCGAGGCCGTCGTGGCGCTCGAGAGCACCCTGATCGCGCACGGATTGCCGCGCGGGCGGAACCTCGAGGTGGCCCGCGAGCTCGAGGCCGTGGTGCGCGCCGAGGGCGCCGTCCCGGCCACGATCGCGGTCGTCGCCGGCGAGGTCCGGATCGGGCTCGACGACGACGCGCTCGAGGCGCTCGCGCTCGGTCCCGGGTTCGCGAAGGCGGGGCTGCGCGACCTCGCGCCGGTGATCGCCGCCGGCGGCTCGGCGGCGACGACCGTCGCCTCGACCTCCCACCTCGCCGCCCGCGCGGGGATCCGCGTCTTCGCCACCGGCGGGCTCGGCGGCGTCCATCGCGAGGCGCGCGAGAGCTGGGACGAGTCGGCCGACCTGACCACGCTGGCGCGGACCGGCGTGACGATCGTCTGCTCGGGCGTGAAGTCGATCCTCGACGTCGGCGCCACGCTGGAGCGGCTCGAGACGCTCAACGTCTGCGTGCTCGGCTACGGCACCGACCGCTTCCCCGGCTTCTACCTCGCGGACTCCGGCTTCCCCGTCGCCTGGCGGGTCGACACGCCCGACGAGGTCGCCGGTGTCATGCGCGCGCAGGCGGACGTCGGCCTCGACGACCGCGCGATCGTCGTGGCGAACCCGCTGCCGGCCGCCGAGCAGGTCGACCCCGCGCTGCACGAGCGCGTGCTGGCCGAGTCGCTCGCCGAGGCGGCGGCCGAGGGGATCAGCGGCGGCGCGACGACCCCGTTCCTGCTCGACCGCTTCCACCGCCGGACCGGCGGCGCGACGCTCACGGCGAACGTCGCGCTCGTGCGCCGCAACGCCGCGCTCGCCGCGCGGATCGCGCGCGCCGCCGCGGCCGGATGAGCCGGATCGTCGTCGCCGGCGACGTCATGCGCGACGTCGTCGCGACGCTCGCCGCCCCGGTCGCGCACGGGAGCGACACGCCGGCCGCGATCGCCGAGCGCGGCGGCGGCGCCGGGGCGAACGTCGCCGCCTGGCTCGCGCGCGCCGGCGCGCCGGTGACGCTGATCGGGCGCGTCGGCGACGACCCGGCGGGCCGCGCCGCGGCCGACGGGCTGCGGGCGGAGGGGGTCGACCTGCGGCTCTCGGTCGATCCGGAGCTCCCGACCGGGACGTGCATCGTGCTCGTCGAGCCCGGCGGCGAGCGGACGATGCTGCCCGATCCCGGCGCGAACGCCGCGCTGGTCGCCGAGCCGCTGCCCGCCGGCGCGATCCACCTCCACGTCGCGGGCTACGCCCTGCTGCGGCCGGGCTCGCGCGCCGCGGCGCGGGCGCTGATCGCCGCGGCCCGCGACGCGGGGGCGACGGTGTCGGTCGACCCGTCGAGCGCAGCGCCGCTCGCGGCCGCGCCGCGGTTCCTGGACTGGGTCGCGGGCGCCGACCTGCTGCTGCCGAACCGCGACGAGGCGGCGGTGCTGACCGGCGTCGCCGAGCCGGAGGGCGCCGCGCGGGCGCTGTGCGCGGAGGTGGGCGAGGTCGTCGTCACGCTCGGCGCCGGCGGCGCGCTGTGGAGCGACGGCGACGCGGTCCTGCACGTGCCCGCCTTCCCGGTCCCGGGCGCGGACAGCACCGGCGCCGGCGACGCCTTCGCGGCCGGCCTGCTGGCCGCGCGCGCGGCGGGCGCCGGGCCGGCGGACGCGCTCCGCGCCGGCTGCGCGCTGGCCTCCCGCGCCGTCGCGCGGGTCGGCGCTAGGGGTTGAGCGTCCGCCGCAGCAGGAGCGCGGAGAGCGCGGTGGCGATCGCGGCGATGACCGCCCAGCCGAGCCCGACCGAGGTGAAGACCGCGAGCAGCACCAGGACGACCGTGGCGAACCCGAACGCGCCGGTCGCGACCGTCAGCTTGTACGCGCGGTCGGCGCGCTTGTTCCGGGACATGCCTCCGCGGCGGCGTGGCTCGATATCGGACATCCATACGAGCGTAGCGGTGTTGACCGGGCGATCGGCATCCGGTGGGATGGCGCGGTGCCCGAGTACGACGCCTTCGGCCGCGAGATCGGCGAGAACACGCTCGAGGGCCTGGGCGGCGACTCGCGCGCGGGCTCGCCGCCCTCGGCCGCCCCGGACTGGGAGGCGCAGGCGGAGGCGGCGCGCGCGGCCGCGGCGAGCGAGCCGGCGGCGCGGCCCGCCCCCGCTCCCGCCCCCGAGCCCGAGCCCGACCGCCGCCGCCGGCGATCGGCATCGGCGACCCGCCGCCGCGCGCCGCGCCACCGTCCCCGCCGACGTTCACCGCCCGGCGTACGGCGCCGCGCGCGCTCGGCTGCCTGTTCTCGCTGTTCTTCCTCGCCGCCGTCGTCGGCGTGATCGGCATCGCGGCGGCGGGGTTCTTCGGCGCCGCGAAGGACGCGATCGACGACGTCACCGACTCGATCGACCCGCCGGCCGTGACCGACCTCCAGGCGCCGGACCCGCCGCCCGATCCGCCGTCCGGGATCAGCGGGGACTCGCTGATCGCCCCCGCGAACCTGGCGCGCACGCTCGGCGAGCTCGGCGGCCGCTACGCCGGGCAGCTCGTCGTGCGGCCCGACCGCGTCGCCGGCGAGCTGTTCCAGGGCGGGCGGGGGCGGCTCGTCCAGATCTCCGCCGACGGCTCGGTCTTCCGCTCCGATCCCCAGCCGATCACCGGCGCGATGCGCCGCATCGACCTGCGCGACGTCGACGTCGAGGCGCCCACGCGGCTCGTCCGCCGCAGCGCCGCGCGCTTCAAGGTGCGCCCGGAGGGGATCGACTACCTGGTCGCCTCGCCGGACGCCACGAACCCCGGCACGCACCACTGGGTGGCCTACTTCAAGAACGGCGTCTACGTGCTGGGCGACGCGACCGGCAAGGTGGAGCGGCGCATCCAGTAGCTAGCCTCCGGCGCGATGCTCATCGAACGCGCCGACATCCGCAACGTCGCCATCGTGGCCCATGTCGACCACGGGAAGACGACCCTGGTCGACGCGATGCTGTGGCAGTCCGGCGCGTTCCGCGCCAACCAGGACGTCAACGAGCGCGTGATGGACTCGATGGATCTCGAGCGCGAGAAGGGCATCACGATCCTCGCCAAGAACACGGCGGTGCGCTACGCCGGGGTCAAGCTCAACATCGTCGACACGCCGGGGCACGCGGACTTCGGCGGCGAGGTCGAGCGCGGGCTGACGATGGTCGACGGCGTGCTGCTGCTCGTCGACGCGTCGGAGGGCCCGCTGCCGCAGACGCGGTTCGTCCTGCGCAAGGCGCTCGAGGCGCGGCTGCCGGTGATCCTCGTGATCAACAAGATCGACCGGCCCGACGCGCGCGCGGTCGAGGTGGTCGACGAGGTCTACGACCTGTTCCTCGACCTCGACGCCGAGGACGAGCAGATCGAGTTCCCGATCGTCTACTGCAACGCGAGGGCCGGGCAGGCGGGGCTGGAGGCCGACGCGCTCGCCGCCGACCTCGCGCCGCTGATGGACCTGCTCGTCGAGCACATCCCGGCGCCGCTCCACGACCCGGACCTCCCGCTCCAGGCCCACGTCACCAACCTCGACGCCTCCCCCTACGTCGGCCGGCTCGCCCTCTGCCGCGTCCGCAACGGGACGATCGCCAAGGGCCAGCAGATCGCCTGGTGCCGCCATGACGGGACGATCACGAGCGCGACGGTGGGCGAGCTCTACGTGACCGAGTCGCTCGACCGCGTCGACGCCGCCGAGGCCGGCCCGGGCGAGATCATCGCCGTCGCGGGCATCCCGGAGGTGACGATCGGCGAGACGCTCGCGGACCGCGAGGACCCGCGGCCGCTGCCCGTGATCACCGTCGACGAGCCCTCGCTGTCGGTCACGATCGGGATCAACACGTCGCCGCTCGCGGGCCGCGAGGGCAGCCGGCTCACCGCCCGCCAGGTGCGCGACCGGCTCGACGCCGAGCTGGTCGGCAACGTCTCGCTGCGGATCAGCGACACCGAGCGGCCGGACGCGTGGGAGGTCCAGGGCCGCGGCGAGCTCCAGCTCGCGGTGCTCGTCGAGCTGATGCGGCGCGAGGGCTTCGAGCTCACCGTCGGGCAGCCGCAGGTGCTGACCCGCGACGTCGACGGCGTGCTCCACGAGCCGGTCGAGCGGCTCGCGATCGACGTGCCGGAGGAGTACGTCGGGGTGATCACCCAGCTGCTGGCGCTGCGCAAGGGCCGGCTCGAGCAGATGGTCAACCACGGGACCGGCTGGGTCCGGATGGAGTACCTGGTCCCGGCGCGCGGGCTGATCGGCTTCCGGACCGAGTTCCTCACCGAGACGCGCGGGACCGGGCTGCTGCACCACGTGTTCGACCGCTGGGAGCCGTGGGCGGGCGAGCTGCGCACGCGGCCGACGGGGTCGCTCGTCGCCGACCGGCGCGGCACGACCGCGCAGTTCGCGCTGATGAACCTCCAGGAGCGCGGGACGATGTTCGTCGGCCCGGGCGAGGAGGTGTACGAGGGCATGATCGTCGGGGAGAACGCCCGTGCGGACGATCTCGACGTGAACGCCGTCAAGGAGAAGCACCTCACCAACATCCGCTCCTCCACCTCGGAGGTGCTCGTGCGGCTCGTGCCGCACCGCAACCTGTCGCTCGACCAGGCGCTCGAGTTCCTGCGCGCGGACGAGTGCGTCGAGGTCACGCCGGAGACGGTCCGGCTGCGCAAGGTCGATCTCGAGAAGGTGGCGCGCGTGAAGGCCGCGCGCCGGCTGAAGGCCGGCACCGAGGCGTGAGCAGGCGCACGCGGGCCCTGCTGTGGGGCGTGCTGGCGCTCAGCCTCGTCGCGGGCGCGCTCCACTACGCGGGCGTGCCCGACCTGGTCGCGTTCGGGGTCGCGGGCCTCGCGCTGGCGGGCATCGCGTGGGTGATCTCCTTCACGACCGAGCAGGTCGGCGAGCACTTCGGCCCGGCGGTGACCGGCGTCCTGCAGTCGACGCTCGGCAACCTGCCCGAGTTCTTCGTCGTGATCTTCGCGCTGTCGAAGGGCGAGATCGTGGTCGCCCAGTTCTCGATCATCGGCTCGATCTTCGCCAACGCGCTGCTGGTGCTGGGGTTCGTGATCGTCGTCGGCGCGCGCCAGTCCGAGGACGGCGTCATGCGGTTCTCGGCGCGGCTGCCGAACGACACGACCACGCTGCTGCTGCTGTCGGGCTTCATCATCGTGCTCGTCGGGATCTCGTCGAACACGCACGACAAGGCGAGCGACAACATCGTCACGATCTCGGCGATCACGGCCGTCGCCGTGCTGTTCGTCTACGGGCTCTGGGCGTTCGACTACCTGCGCAGCGAGACGCCCGAGGACCGGCCGCCGGCGAAGAGCAACCTGCGCACCTCGATCATCCTGCTCGCGCTCGGCGGGCTCGGGGCGGCGTTCGTGTCGGAGTGGTTCGTCGACGCGCTGCGGCCGACGATCGACCAGCTCGGCATCTCGGCGCAGTTCGCGGGCCTCGTGATCGTCGCGATCGCGGGCAACGCGGTCGAGCACGCGGTCGGCGTCGTGCTCGCGGCCAAGGGCCAGGCCGACCTCGCGATCTCGGTCGTCAAGAACTCGATCTCGCAGGTCGCGGCGTTCCTCGCCCCGGCGCTCGTGCTCGTCTCGCTGCTGTTCTCCGAGCACCTCACGTTCGCGATCGCGCCGGTCTACGTCGCGGCGCTCGCGCTGACCATCATCTCGGTCTGGCAGGTGACCGGGGACGGGGAGGCGCGCTACTTCGAGGGGGCGGCGCTGATCGCGACCTACGTGATCCTGGCCGTGTTCACGCTCTACGAGTGAGCCGGCGCGGCGCCGGCGCTAGTGCGGGAACGCCCCCGGCCCGCGCACGATGAGCATGTCGCCGCGAACCGAGCGGGCGGGGCCCGAGCGTGTTCACCACGTGGACGTCGCGGGCGGCGCTGCCGGTGACCGTGCCGATGTCGCGCGCCGCCAGCCTGATCAGCAGGTCGCGCTCGGTGGCCACCGTCGTCGCCGCGGCGCGCTCGGCCGCGGTCGCCGTCGCCTCGAGCGCGTTCGCCGCCGCCTCGGTCTCGGGCATCGTGAACATGCCGCGCGCGAGCTGGCGGACCACCGCCTCCGACAGGGCGACGTCGATCTGCGTCACCGGCTGCGTCGACGGGTCCGCCGACGCGGCGCTGATGCCGGGCCGGTTGTGGATCGTCAGGCCCTCCACCTTCGACCAGAACGGGAGGACGTCGGCGAACCGCGCGGCCGCCGGCAGGCCGAACTCGGCGTGCATGTCGAGGGTCCAGTCCGCCGGCGTGCGGAAGTTGCGGACGAAGAGGTTGTGCAGGTTCAGCGCGGTCGTCCACGCCTCCTTCCAGGCCTCGTAGCCCGCCTCGATCGCCTGCTGCTTGAGGCTGACGACCGGCGCGCCGCCCGGCGGGGGCGGGGGCGGCGGCGCGCCGCCGACCACGGGCGGCGCGAGCACGCCCGGCGTGAACGTGACGCCCGGATAGGCGAAGCCCGCGCGCCCATCCCGAGCATCCGCCGCGGGACGACCTCGAAGTGGGCGGCGTTGCCGAGCTTGTCCGCCACCTGCGCGCGCACGAACTCGGCCCGGCGATCGATGTAGCCGCCGTCGTCCCCCACGACCCTGGGGTTGCCGGCGTGCATGCTCTCGTGGATGAACGTGATGATCGACTCGCGGCTGGTCGGGTTGTCCATCACGTGCGGGGCGATCGAGATCCGCTGGTCGTTCGTCAGGCCGCCGAGGAACGCCTCGGCGTTGTAGCCCGACCGGTCGGTGACGATGCTCCCCGCCGCGTGCAGCGTGTTCATCCGCGTGCGCGCGTTCGCGTAGCGCGTCTTCGCCGCCGCCTCGTTCCCGGCGCCGAACACCTGCGTGATGTGCGCGTCGACGGCGCCCGTCGCGATCCGGTCGAAGATCCGGTTCGCGGCGGTGACGAGCTGCGTGAGCCGGGCGGCGTCGCGCGTGCCCGGCCGCGGGCCGGAGTTGATCAGCAGCGGATCGCCGAGCCGGGTGTCCGCGCGCACCCGCACGACCGCCTCGGCCTCCCGCATGCTGCGCTCCGACGCCGACAGCGCCCCCCACTGCGCCGCGGTCAGGCCGCGCTGGCGCTCCGTGGTGACGCGCGCCTGCTCGGCCGCGGTCATCTCCTGCCGCGACATCGCGATCAGCCGGTCGAGCCCGGCGCGGTGCGCGGCCGCGTCCGTCGCGTCGACGCGGCCGCCGCCGGCGGGGTCGAAGAGGATCCGCTCGAGCTCGGCCCCCGGCGGGACCCGGCGGCGGGCGAGGACGCGCCTGCCGGGCGGCACCTCGCGCCGCGCCAGCAGCGCGCGCGCGGTGCGGTTGCCGGCGCTGCGCTGGACGCCGAGGATCGCCTCCGCCGGCGAGCGGACGGCGCCCGGCGCGCCGGTCCGCTGCGGATCGGCCGCGCGCCCGGCCGCGGCCCGGTCCACCCGCTCCGGCGCCGTCACGATCCCGGCCTCTGCGGCTCGGGCGGGTCGGGCCGGAGCGGCGTGGACACGACCGGCCCGGCCTCCGCGCGCGGCGCCCACTCGTCGCCGGGGGCGAGCCGGTCGTCGCCCGGCCCGGCCGCGCGCAGGAGCCGCGCGGCCTCGTCGTTGCCGGCCGCCTCGGCGATCTGCAGCGCCGTGCGCCCGTCCGGGCGGTTCGTGATCCCGGGATTCGTGCGCGGGTCGGCGAGCAGCGTCCGCACGACGCCGGCGTCGCCGCCGAGCGCCGCCCACGCGAGCGCGGTCTGCCGGTCGTGGTCGACGGCGTCGACCACGGTCGCCGGATCCGCGAGCAACCGCTCGACGAGCGGCACGTCACCGGCGAACGCCGCGACGATCAGCGGCGTCCTGCCCAGCGCGTCCTTCACGTTCGGGTCGATGCCCGGATGGGCGAGCAGCAGCTCCGCGGCGCGCGCGTCCCCGCGATCGGCGGCGACGTGCAGCGCGGTCAGCCCGCGCTCCGCGGAGGCGTTGACGTCGATCGCCGGGCTCGCGAGCAGCTCCGCGGCCACGGCGTGGAAGCCCTCCGCGACGGCGACCATCAGGGCGGTCCAGCGATTGTCGTCGTTGCGCGCGTTGACGTCGCCGCCGCGCGCGACCTCGTCGCGCACAGCGTCCGGGTCGCCGGCGAGCACCGCGCGGTACAGCGGCGTCATCGTCCGATCGTCCCAGATCGCGGCGCCGCGCCGCAATGGCCGCTCGGGCCGCCGATCGTGCAGTGTCGTGTGGCAAGCTCCCGCGCGTGGCGGACTTCGCGAAGACGATCAGCGACGCGTACGCGACCGAGGGCGAGGCCGTCGACCTCGGGCGCGGCGTCCACGAGGGCGAGCTGTTCCGCGACGCCGTGGTCCGCGTGCCGCTCGCGACGATGAACCGGCACGGGCTGGTCGCGGGGGCGACCGGCACCGGCAAGACCAAGTCGCTGCAGCTGCTCGCCGAGCAGCTCTCGCGCGCCGGGGTGCCGGTGCTCGTCGCCGACGTGAAGGGCGACGTGTCGGGCGTGGCGGCGCCGGCCGAGCCGGGCGGCCCCGGCGAGAGCCGGATGGCCGACCTCGGCCTGCCGTTCGCGCCGGAGGCGTTCCCGGTCGAGTTCCTGTCGCTCGGCGGGCTCGGCCCCGGCGTGCCGGTGCGCGCGACCGTCAGCGACTTCGGCCCGCAGCTGCTCGCCAAGGTGCTCAAGGCGAACGAGACGCAGGAGTCCAGCCTCACGCTCGTCTTCCACTACGCCGACGAGAAGGGCCTGCCGCTGCTCGACCTGAGCGACCTGCGCGCGCTGCTCACGTTCCTCGACTCGGACGCGGGCAAGCCGGAGCTCGAGGGGATCGGCGGGCTGTCGTCCGCGACGGTCGGGGTGCTGCTGCGCTCGCTCGTCGGGCTCGAGACCGGCGGCGGGACCGAGTTCTTCGGCGAGCCGCAGCTCGACGTCGCCGACCTGCTGCGGGTCGGGCCCGACGGCCGCGGGGTGATCTCGTGCGTCGAGCTCGCCGCCGTGCAGGAGAAGCCGGCGCTGTGGTCGACCGCGCTGATGTGGCTCGTCGCCGAGCTGTTCGAGGCGCTGCCCGAGGCGGGCGACCTGCCGAAGCCGAAGCTCGTCGTCTTCCTCGACGAGGCGCACCTGCTGTTCGACGACGCGACCGACGCGTTCCTCGACGCGCTCGCGCGGACCGTGCGGCTGATCCGCTCGAAGGGCGTCGGCGTCTTCTTCGTCACCCAGCAGCCGACCGACGTGTCCGAGGAGGTCCTCGCCCAGCTCGGCCTGCGGATCCAGCACGCGCTGCGCGCGTTCACGCCGGGCGACGCGAAGAAGCTGCGCGCGACGGTGTCGACCTACCCGCGCTCCGACCTGTACGACGTCGAGACGCTGCTGACCTCGGTCGGCACCGGCGAGGCGGCGGTCACGCTGCTGTCGGAGAAGGGCGTGCCGACGCCGGTCGTCCACACCCGGATGCTCGGCCCGTCGTCGAGCATGGACCCGTTCCCCGCGCTCGACGCGGCGGCGAAGGCGTCGCCGCTGTGGGCGAAGTACGGGACGCGGACGGACGCCCAGAGCGCGCGCGAGATCCTCGCCGGCCGGCTCGCGCCGCCGGAGCCCGCGCCGGTGCCGGACGACCCGGTCGACGCGCCGATGGAGCACGTCCCGCTCCCGCGCCGCGCACCGGCGCCCAAGCGCGCGCCCGCCCCGAAGGGCGGCGGCGCGGACGCGATCGGCGACTTCCTCAACTCGCGCCAGGGCAAGACGCTGCAGCGCGACGTCGTGCGCGGCATCTTCGGGATGCTGCGCAAGCGGCTCTAGCGCACGAACGGGATCGGCCCGTCGGGCGGCCGCGCACCCTCGGGGAACGCCACCCAGCCGGCGTCGGCGAGCCCGGCGAGCGTGCTCGCCTTCGCGCCCAGCTCGGAGATCGTGAACAGCCGGTCGCCGACGACGACCGCCCGCCGGACCGGCGGCGCGAACGCATCGCGGCCGCCCGGCGCGTGGGCGATCTGCGCGAGCGGCGCGATCCCGCCGGCCCGCGAGACGGCGAAGCCGGCGGCGCCGCTGAAGTCCTCGCTGTCGATCGGCAGCACCGCCAGGCCGGTCGCGGGCCAGAACAGGAACGCGTGGTGGTCCCACTCGGCCTCGGAGCCCGAGTAGCGCGAGCCCAGGTCGACCTGCGCGAGCCGCGCCGGCCGCGCGAGGTCGGACACGTCGAAGAGCGAGAGCTGCAGCCCGGTGACCTGCCCGTCGGGCGTCGCGTTCTGCCCGACGCCGAGGAGCAGGTCGTCGCCCACGGGATGCAGGTAGGCCGAGTACCCGGGGATCTTGAGCTCGCCGCGGACCACCGGGCGCGCCGGATCGGCGAGGTCGAGCGTGTACAGCGGATCGACCTCGCGGAACGTGACCACGTAGCCGGTGTCGCCGAGGAAGCGGACGGCGTAGATCCGCTCGCCGCGCCCCAGGCCGCCGACGGCGCCGAGCCGGACGAGCCTGCCGTCGCGGTCGGCGAGCGTGGTGACCAGGCTCTCGGCGTCGTCGCCGAGGCCGGTCGTGCTCGCGGCGCGCAGCACCCCGCGGTCCTCGGACAGCGCGAACTGGTTCAGCAGCTCCCCGGGCACCGTGCCCGTCGCGCTGTACGCGGTCCGGCCGGGGTCGGAGGTGTCGAAGCGGTGGATCGACGTCGCCGCGCGCCTCGGCGTCCCAGCGCCGGGTCGCGACGTAGAGGCTCGACGCCGAGGCGTAGACGGTCTCCGCGCTCGCGAGGATCGCGTCCGCGTCGATCGAGGGCAGGCCGCGCGCGAGGTCGACGGTGTAGACGGTGACGACGCCCGCGCCGGAGTAGACGGCGGGCCGCCGGACCGTGCGGCAGCTCAGCCGGCGCTTGGTGACGCTGCGGGTGCGGGCGTTGACGACCCGCCGCTGCGGCACCCAGCCGGACGCGCGCGAGCGCAGCCGCAGCGCGGAGAGCGCGTCCGGCGACGACTCGACCACGATCCGCGCCGTGTGGCCCGTGAGCCGCGCGTCGACCAGGTCGCCCTCGAGCATCTCGGTCCGCATGACGACCGGCTTCGCCGGGTCGGAGACGTCGACCTGGGTCAGGTGCGCCCCGCGGAACCCGCCGCCGAGCACGAGCAGGCGGTCGCCGGAGCGCAGCAGCGCGTCGGGCGCGTGCGACGACAGGTCGAGCGACGAGAGCAGCCGCGGCGTCGCGGCCCGCGCGTCGACCGCGTTGAGACGGCCGCCCTCGAGCGCCCAGATGACGCGCCCGTCGGTCTTGACGATGTCGGGCTCGTCGACCCCGGCCTCCTGCACGTTGGTCTGCGACGTGTCGTCCGGCGCGGCGCCCGCGCCCGGCGCCGCCTCGGCGGACGGGAGGTCGGTCCGCTGGGGCATCGGCGGCATCGGCCGGGCCACGACGCGCGGCACGTGCGCACGGGCGTAGCCGATCAGCTCGGCGCAGGAGCCGAACGTGTGGATGCGCTTCGCCGCGCGCGGCGCGGCGGCGGCCGGCGCCGCGCCGACGACCATGAGGCTGAGCAGCAGGATCGCCGTCCGGAGGCCCACGGCCCGACCCTACCCGTTCGCGGGACGACGCAGGGCGGCGCAGGCACTACCGTTCCGGTCGATGGGAGCAGGTGCGCGACGGTGCGCGGTGCTGGTCGCAGGGCTCGCCCTGCTGCTGATCGCGGGATGCGGCGGGGGCGGGGACCGGGCGCCCCAGCGGGTCGTCGCCGTCGACACGAGCGAGCCGGTCCCGTGGCGAGCGGACGGCCTCGACCGCTCCGACGCCGCGCGGGCGATCAGGGCCGCCGCGGCCCGCCGGCAGGCCGCGCTCGGCCGGCTGCGCGGCGTCCGCAGCGTCGGCGCCGCCCTGCGCCGCGCGCGGCTCTCCGGCACGATCGGCCGCGGCACCTACCGCCGCTACCGCGCCGCCTACGACGGCGCCCGGGCGGCCGCCGCGCGGCTCCCGGGCGCGCGCGGCATCGAGGAGCGCGCGGTGCTCGGCAGCGTCGAGACGCTGGCCGACGCGCTCGCGCTGACCCCGAGCCGGTTCCCGGCGGTGTTCCTCAACCTGCGCCGCAACACCCGGACCTGGACGGAGGCGCCGTTCCCCGCGGCGGGCGAGCGGCGCACGTTCGGCCGCAGCCCGGCCGTGTTCCAGTACGTGCCCGGGCAGGGCATGCAGCTGCACCCGCTCGCCACCTGGGGCCGGATCAACGCCGGCCTGCACCGCTGCCTGGACCGGGACGGCGCGGGCTGCGGCAGCCGCGCGCTGCGGCGCCAGGTCGACGGCGCCGCCCGGCTCGCCTCGGAGCGCGGCGGCTTCCGCACGTGGGAGTACCTCTACCGCTACGCCCAGGGCGCCCCGCCGTGGATCAGCGGGATGGCGCAGGCGACCGCCGTCCAGGCGCTCGCCCGGGCGGCGCGCGCCTTCCGCGCGCCGCGCTACGCGAAGCTCGCCCGCCAGGCGCTCGGCGCGTTCGAGACGGCGCCGCCGACCGGCGTCGCCGTGCCCGCCGCCGCGGGCGGCGAGCGCTACGTCATGTACTCGTTCGCGCCCACGATGCAGATCCTCAACGGCGAGCTGCAGGCGGTGAACGGGCTGCGGACGGCGGCGTCGCTGACCCGCAGCGCGCGCGCCGAGCGGCTCG
Source organism: uncultured Solirubrobacteraceae bacterium (assembly GCA_963791405.1). Lineage (GTDB taxonomy): Bacteria > Actinomycetota > Thermoleophilia > Solirubrobacterales > Solirubrobacteraceae > DASQMT01. The sequence goes on from CAWBSJ010000004.1 coordinate 57,571, forward strand.
CCCGCGCCGGCGACACCGCGGTCCGCCGCGTCGTCGCGGGCTTCGACACGGGCGCGTGGTCGCTCTACTCGGCCGCGGGCGAGGAGACGACGCTCTCCTACCACCAGCTGACGACCGGCTTCCTCGCCGCCTCGTGCCGGAGGACCGGCGAGCGCACGTACTGCGACGCGGCGCGCCGCTTCGCGCGCTACGAGCACGAGCCGCCGCGGATCGGGATCGGCGGGCTCCACCGGCCTGTGGGCGAAGCGCGCGGTGCCGCTGCGGTTCTCGCTCTCGAAGGGGTCCGCGGTCGCGGTGCGGGTCTACGGGCCGCGCGGGCTGGTGCTGGCGCGCGACCTCGAGCTCGGGCGCGGCGGCCACGAGCTGTCGTTCACGCCGCCGTCGCGCGGCCGCTTCCGGGTGCGCGTCTCGGCGCGCGGGCCCGAGGGCAAGGTCGGCTTCGCCCACGAGCAGGTGGACGTGGCGCTGCCGAAGCCGCAGCCGCGCAAGCTCGCCTGCAGGACGACGACGCCGCCGCGCAAGCCGCCGGAGCGGCTGCGCGGCGAGGCGCGGCGGCGGCGAGGTCGCCGCGGGGCTCGGCGGCTAGCGGCGCCGGTTGCGGCGGCGGCCGCCGCCGTTGCCGTTGCCGTTGCCGTTGCGCGGCGCCTCGACGCCGAGCCCGTGGTCGAGCCCGAGCTCGCCGGCGAACTTCGCCACCTCGCGCGCCTGGTCGTCGAGCACGAACGTGATGCCGACGCCGCTGGCGCCCGCGCGGGCGGTCCGCCCGACGCGGTGGACGTAGTCCTCGCGCGCCGCCGGGGCGTCGTAGTTGATGACGTGGGTGATGCCGCGGACGTCGATCCCGCGCGCCGCGACGTCGGTCGCCACGAGCGTGTCGACGCGGCCCGACTCGAAGCGGGCGAGCGCCTTCTCGCGCTGCGACTGCGACTTGTCGCCGTGCATCGCGACCGCGTGCACGTTCTGCTTCGCGAGCCGCTTGACGAGCCGGTCGGCGCCGCGCTTGGTGCGGACGAAGACGAGCGTGAGCCCGCGCTGCGGGTCGCCCAGCTCGTGCACGAGCGCCGAGACCTTGGCCTCGTGCGCGACGCGGTGGAAGCGGTGGTCGACGGTGCCGATCCGCTCCGCGGCGGGCTTGTGCTCGCGCCGCACCGCGTCGGTCGTGTAGGCGGAGGCGATCCGGCCGACCTCGCCGTCGAGCGTCGCGGAGAACAGCAGCGTCTGGCGGTCGTCCGGCGTCATGCGGACGATCCGGTCGACGACGGGCTTGAAGCCCATGTCGAGCATCCGGTCGGCCTCGTCGAGGACGAGGAACTCGATCGCGTCGAGCGAGACGGCGCCGCGCTCGATCAGGTCGAGCAGCCGGCCCGGGGTCGCGACGAGCACGTGCGAGCGCCCGGCCTGCTTGGCCTGGGAGTGGATGCCGACGCCGCCGTAGACGGCGGTGATGCGGAGGTCGCTCGCCTTCATGACGCCGGCGAGCTCGTCGACGATCTGCGCGGCGAGCTCGCGCGTCGGGGCGAGGATGAGGGCGGACGGCCAGGCGCCGTCCGGGTCGACGAGGTCGGCCAGCGGCACGCCGAAGGCGAGCGTCTTGCCCGAGCCCGTGGGGGACTTGACCAGCACGTCGCGGCCGTCGAGCACGTCGGGGATGACGAGCGACTGGACCGCGAACGGACTGTCGAAGCCGCGCCGCGCGAGTGCGCCGGCGACGGCCTCGGTCACGCCGAGATCGGCGAACGTTGAAGACATTGGAGGAGCTCCTTCTCGCGGCCGGGGAGCCGCGGACTTGCGGGTGGGGAGATTCGAGCGATACCCATCCGCGCCGTCGGAGCGCCGTCCAGGAAAAGCGATGAACCTCATGGACGACGGATGCCGTCCGGATGCTTACGCTAGCAGCGTTTCCTGTGAGGCTGCCCTAACTTCCACGCCGCGAACGCTCCCGGACCGCCTAGGATGACGCAACACATGAGCGCCATCGCCGACTCCACCTCCGCCCGTCGCCGACGACGTCGAGCCCTGCCACAACGAGACCCGCGACCGGATCATCACGGGCGCGATCACCGTCCTGCCGGTCATCTGCCTGTTCTTCGTCGCCTGGCAGGTCTGGGGCGCCTGGCTGGGCTGGAACGACATCTTCGTCTTCCTGATCATGTACGTCCTGACGGGCCTGGGCATCACGGTCGGGTTCCACCGCCTGTTCACCCACCGGGCGTTCAAGACCTCGCCGTTCATGCGCGGCGTCTTCGCCGTGCTCGGCTCGGCGGCGATCGAGGGCCCGGTCATCTCGTGGGTCGCCGATCACCGCAAGCACCACGCGTTCTCCGACCAGCCCGGCGACCCGCACAGCCCGCACGTCGACCACGGCACGGGCTTCCGCGGCGCGATCCGCGGCCTCGCCCACGCCCACGTCGGCTGGCTCTTCCTGCACACGCACCGCGGCCTGCGCAGCCGCTACGCGCCCGACCTGATCGCCGACCCGGTGGTCAGCAAGGTCGACAAGCTGTTCGTCCCCTGCGTCGCCGGCGGCCTCATCGCGCCGTTCCTGCTCGGCTGGCTGTTCGGCGGCACGCTGCGCGACGGGTTCACCGGCCTGCTGTGGGGCGGCGCCGTGCGCGTGCTGGTCCTGCACCACGCGACCTACTCGATCAACTCGCTCTGCCACTTCTTCGGCTCCCGCCGGTTCGCGACGAAGGACGAGTCGCGCAACCTGCTCTGGCTCGCCCCGCTGACCTTCGGCGAGGCGTGGCACAACAACCACCACGCGTTCCCGACCTCGGCGGCGCACGGGCTGCGGCGCTGGGAGTTCGACCCGTCGGCCATCGTCATCACGGCGATGGAGAAGGCCGGCCTGGCGTGGGACGTCGTCCGCGTGACGCCTGAGCGGCAGGCCACCAAGTACGCTGCCGCGGGTTGAGCACCGAGCCACTCCGCACGCAACTCGCCGAGGTCCTGCCGGACCGGCCCTTCCGGATCGTCCTGTGGGACGGGACCGAGGTCCCGTCGACCACCCCTGACGGCCCGACGTTCACCGTCCGCTCGCCGGTCGCGCTCAGCCACATGCTGCGCGCCCCGGGCCAGCTCGGGCTCGGCCGCGCCTACGTGAGCGGCGCGCTCGAGGTCGACGACGTCGACAAGACGCTGGCGCTGCTCGACGGGTTCAGCGCGCCGCCGATCGACGCGAAGGCGAAGCTGCGGCTGGCGCGCGCCGCCGTCCAGGCCGGGGCGCTCAAGCAGGTCCCGCGCACGCCGGCGAGCGAGCTGCGGCCCGAGGGCCGGCGCCACTCGATCGCCCGCGACAAGCGCGCGGTGACGTACCACTACGACGTCTCGAACGACTTCTTCGCGCTGTTCCTCGACGAGTCGATGACCTACTCGTGCGCGATCTGGTCGCGCGGGGCGAAGACGCTCGAGGAGGCGCAGTACACCAAGCGCGACCTCGTCTGCACCAAGCTCGCCCTGAAGGAGGGCGAGCGGATCCTCGACGTCGGCTGCGGCTGGGGCTCGTTCGCCGTCCACGCCGCCGAGCACTACGGCGTCCACGTGACCGGGATCACCCTGTCGGGGCCGCAGGCCGAGGGCGCCCGCAAGCGCGCCGAGGCGGCCGGCGTCGCCGACCGCTGCGAGTTCCGCGTCATGGACTACCGCGAGCTGCCCGGCGAGCAGTTCGACGCGATCGCCTCGATCGGCATGGTCGAGCACGTCGGCGCGGTGAACATCGACGCCTACTCGGCGACGCTCGCGCGGCTGCTCAAGCCGGGCGGCCGGCTGCTGAACCACGGCATCGCGCGGCTCCGCCACGGCGAGGCCGAGGCCGGCCCGTTCTCCGAGCGCTACGTGTTCCCCGACGCCGCCCCGCTGCACCTGTCGCGCGTCCAGTCCTCGCTCGAGAAGTGCGGCTTCGAGACGCGCCACGTCGAGGGCTTCCGGATGGACTACGCGCAGACGCTGCGCGAGTGGCTGCGGCGGCTCGAGGAGCATCACGACGAGGCCGTGCGGATCGCCGGCCCGGAGCGGATGCGCGTCTGGGAGGTCTACCTCCGCGGCGCCCGGCGCGGCTTCGAGACGGGCTTCACGTCCGTCTACCAGGTGCTCGCCGACCGCGTCTAGGCGTGTCGGAGCTCGACGACCTGCTCGCCGCCCTGCCGGACGACCGGCGCGCCGCGCTCGAGCACGTGCGCGCGGTGGTCGCCGCGACGGCGCCGGACGCGGTCGAGGGCAAGAGCTACGGGGTGCCGGCGTTCCTGCTCGACGGCCGCCCGCTGCTGGGCGTGCAGTCCGCGCGGCAGCACCTCAGCCTGTACCCGTTCAGCCCGCCCGCGCTGGCGACGGTGGCGGACCGGCTCCCGGGCCACGACCACGCGAAGGGCACGATCCGCTTCACGCCGGAGCACCCGGTGCCCGACGACGTGCTGGCCGACCTCGTCCGCGCCCGCGTGGCCGAGATCCGCGGCTAGGCGAGCCGGAACGACGTGAGCACCATCGGCTCGGCGTCGGTCAGGCGCCAGCCGGGCTCGCCGAGCAGCAGCGCGACCTCGTCGCGGCAGCCCGCGTAGAACGCGCGGTGGCTCTCCATCCACTCCTCGAGCGTGGCCGTCCCCGCGCTGTCCGCGCTGACGGCGGCGCCGTCGATCTGGCCGAACGGGAGCACCGCGACGCGCGTGACCTCGACCACGCAGCGGCGCGCGCCGTGGTGGTCGGTGATCGGGAGCCGCTGGCCGATCCGCGGCGGGCCGCCGTCGAGGTCCCACTCGCGGGCGAGCGAGACCGAGACCGTCTTGGCGCCCGCGAGGATCTGCGCGATCTGGCGCTCGCCGGCGCCGTCGTCGCCCTCGAACCCGAACTCGATGAACGGCTCGCGGCCGTCGCGCCACGGCGCCAGCGGGATCGTCGCCTGCCAGCCGCGTGCCGGCGCCGGGCGCGCTCTCGATCTCGAGCTTGCCGCCGAGCGCCTCGACGCGGTCGGCGAGGCCGACGAGGCCGCCGCCCGCGCCCGCCTCCGCCCCGCCGGCGCCGTCGTCGGCGACCTCGGCGTGCAGGAACGCGGCCGCGCCGCTCGACGGCGACGCGCAGCTCGCTCGCGCCGCCGTGCTTGGCGGCGTTCGTCAGCGACTCGGCGACGAGGTAGTAGACGGTGACCTCGACCGGGTCGGGCAGCCGCCCCTCGGGCAGCGCCGCGAGCCGCAGCCGGATCGGTGCGCCGACGGCGAGCGCGCGCAGCGACGGGCCGAGCCCGTTCGCGCTCAGCCCGGCCGGGTGCAGCCCGCGCGCGAGGTCGCGCAGCTCGGAGCCGGCGATCCGCGCCTGCTCGCGGGCGAGCCCCATCAGGCGCGCGCTCTCGCGCGGGTCGCGCTCGGCCTGGCGGAGCGCGAGGTCGAGGCACTGGCCGAGCATCACGAGGCGCTGCTGGGCGCCGTCGTGGAGGTCGCGGCCGATCCGGCGGCGCTCCTCGTCGGCGGCGTGCAGCAGCCGCGCGCGCGAGGCGGTGACCTCGATCTCGCGGGCGCGCAGGGTCGCCTCGTGGCGCCGGCGCTCGAGCTCGGCCGCGGCGCGGGCGGCGAAGATGCGCAGCACCGCGCGCTCCTCGTCGCCGGCGTCCAGGCGGCTGCGGGAGAGCACGCACACGTAGCCGACGAGCGCGCCGGACGTGTCGCGCATCGGCACGGCGAGGTAGCCCTCGAGCCCGTGCCGCGCGAGGAAGCCGTCGCGCGGGAAGCGGCGCACGCTGCCGGTCGGATGGCTGATCACGTCGGCGTCGGCGATCCGCTCGCACGGCGTGTCGGCGAGCTCGTACTCGTAGCCCTCGGGCAGCATGTCGCCGCCGGGCCAGCAGGCGAGGATCCGGCCGCTCGCCGGCGGGTGGTCGGCGCTCAGCTCGGCGACGTAGGCGACGTCGGCGGCGAACGCGGCGGCGAGGCAGCGCGAGAGCGAGCGCAGGAACGGCGCGCCGACCGTCCCCGCCGTGCCCTCGGCGATCGTCCGGAGCAGGTCGCGCTGGTCGCGCGCTGGTGGGGTGATGGATCTCCATGGCGTCCGTGCCGCTCGGTCGCACCGCATTCTAGGTCCGGGCCGGCGGATCGCCCAGCCCCTGGGGATGATGTCGCTCACCTCCTGACAAGATGGTCGCGATGGACGCGCGGGCGACGGCGGTGCGCTGGGCGGCGCTCGCCGCGGCGACCGCGCTCGTCGCCTGGCTGGTCGCGCTGGTCGGCCTGCCCAGCTCGGCCCTGTTCGGCGCGCTGCTCGTCGGCGTCGGGGCCGCGCTGATCGCGCCGGACCGGCTCGGCGTCCCGCCGTCGCTGTTCACCGCCGCGCAGGCCGTCGCCGGCGTCGTGCTGGGGACGTTCCTCGACCGGCAGTCGCTCGACGCGCTCGAGGCGAGCTGGCTGCCGCTCGCGCTCGTGACCGCGGCCACCCTGGCGATCTCGCTCGCCGCGGGCATCCTGCTCGCCCGCGTGACGACGCTCGACCTGCCCACGGCCGCGCTCGGGATGGTGGCCGGCGGCGCCTCCGGGATCGTCGGGATCTCCGACGAGCTCGGCGCCGACGACCGGCTCGTCGCGTTCATGCAGTACCTGCGCGTGCTGGTCATCGTCGCGCTGACGCCGTTCCTCGCCGCGCTCGTCTTCCCGGGCGCCGACGCCGGCGACGCGGCCGCCGCGGCGCCGGCGTTCGGCGACCTGCGCGGCTGGCTGATCACGCTGGCCGTCGCGGGCGGGGGCGGGCTGGCCGGCCACCGGCTGCGGATCCCGGGCGGCGCGCTGCTCGTGCCGATGGGGATCTCCGCGGTGCTGGCGCTCGCGGTCCCCGGCGGCGAGTTCACCGTCCCGCCGGCGATCAGCGAGGTCGCCTTCGCGCTGATCGGGCTCCAGGTCGGGCTCAAGTTCACCGTCGCGACGATCAAGCTGCTCGGGCGGCTGTTCGGCCCGGTGCTGCTCGCGGTGTTCGGCGTGCTGGCCGCCTGCGCGCTGCTCGCCGCGGTGCTCGCGCTCACGACGTCGGTGTCGATGCGCGACGCGTACCTGGCGACGACGCCGGGCGGGCTCTACGCGGTGCTCGCGGTCGCCGTCGGCAGCAACGCCGACGCCGGGTTCATCCTCGCCGCCCAGGGGCTGCGGCTGATCGTCATGATCGCGCTCGCGCCCGTCTTCGTCCGCTGGGTGGTGGCGCGCTTCCGGGACGTAAGGTGGACCGCATGAGCGAGACCGTCGACATCGCGATCATCGGCGCCGGGTTCTCCGGCCTCGGCCTCGCCGCGCGGCTGCGCGAGCAGGGCGTCGAGGACTTCGTGATCCTCGAGCGCAACCCCGACGTCGGCGGGACCTGGTGGGCGAACACCTACCCCGGCTGCGCCTGCGACGTCCCGTCGCACCTCTACTCGTTCTCCTTCGCCCCGAACCCCGACTGGACCCGGACCTACTCCCCGCAGCCCGAGATCCGCGCCTACCTCGAGCGCGTGGCGCGCGAGCGCGACCTCTACCGGTCGATCCGGCTCGGCACGAGCGTGACCGCGGCGGAGTGGGACGACGCGGCCGGGCGCTGGGCGCTCGCGACCTCGGCCGGGCCGCTCTCCGCGCGCGTGCTGGTCGCGGCGCCCGGCCCGCTGACCGAGCCGCACCTGCCCCAGATCGCCGGGCTCGGGACGTTCGGCGGCGCGACGTTCCACTCCGCGCGCTGGGACCACGGCCACGACCTGCGCGGCGAGCGGGTCGCCGTGATCGGCACCGGCGCGTCGGCGATCCAGCTCGTCCCCGTCGATCCAGCCCGAGGTCGCCCGGCTGCACGTCTTCCAGCGCACCCCGCCGTGGGTGATGCCGCACACCGCGCGGCCGATCCGGACGCGCGAGCGCGCGTTCTACCGGCGCGTCCCCGCCGCCCAGCGCGCGGTGCGGGCCGGCGTCTACGCGGGGCGCGAGCTGCTCGTCCCCGGCTTCACGCGGCGGCCCGGGCTGCTGAAGGTCGCCGAGCGGCTGTCGCGCCGCCACCTGCGCGACCAGATCGCCGACCCGGAGCTGCGCGCCCGCGTCACGCCGCACTACGCGCTCGGCTGCAAGCGGATCCTGCCCTCCAACCGGTGGTATCCGGCGCTCACGGAGCCGAACGTCGAGCTCGTCACCGACGCGATCCGGGAGGTCAAGGACGGCGCGATCGTGACCGCCGACGGGACCGAGCGGCCCGTCGACACGATCATCCTCGGCACCGGCTTCCGCGCCGCCGAGGCGCCGGCCGGGCAGTGGATCCGCGGCCGCGGCGGGCGGCTGCTGGCCGAGGCCTGGGCGGGCAGCCCGCGCGCGCACCTCGGCAGCACGGTCGCCGGCTTCCCGAACCTGTTCCTGCTGCTCGGCCCGAACACCGGGCTCGGGCACAGCTCGATGGTCTACATGATCGAGTCGCAGATCGCCTACGTCACGGACGCGCTGCGGGTCATGCGCGAGCGCGGCGCGGCCGTGGCCGAGGTCCGGCCCGAGGTGCTGGACGCCTACAACCGCGACATCGACGCGCGGATGGCGCACACGGTCTGGAGCACCGGCTGCTCGAGCTGGTACCAGGACGCGACCGGCCGCAACCCCGTGCTGTGGCCGGACTGGACGTGGCGCTTCCGCCGCCGCACGCGGCGCTTCGACCCCGCGCAGCACACGCTGCGCCCGGTCGCGGGCTAGCTCAGCAGCCCGATGACGAGCAGGAGGGCGCCGATCGCGACCTCCATCATCGCGGTCCGGCGGAGCACGATCGTCGCGGGCGCCGGCGGCGGCCCCTCGCCCAGCCCCGCGGCCACCGCCTGCCGGCGCGCGTAGAGGCTGACGACGACGAACTCGACGATGCCGACGGCGATCAGGACGATTCCGAGGATGACCACGGCGCGGAGCCTAGCCGACCGGCGCCGGGGTCCAGCGCACCCGCAGGGCGTCCGGCTTGCGGAAGACGAGCCCGCGCGCGGCCGGGTCGCCCGCGAGCGCCAGCCCGGGCAGCCGCGCGAGCGTCCCCGCGACCGCCTCCTGCGCCTCGAGCCGCGCGAGGTGCATCCCGATGCACACGTGCGGGCCGCCCGCGAACGCCGCGTGCAGCTTCGCGTTCGCGCGCCGGACGTCGAAGCGGTCCGGGTCGGGGAACACCGCGGGGTCGCGGTTGGCGCCGGCGATCGAGACGATCACGAGCTCCCGCTCGCCGATCTCCGCGCCCCCGAGCGTCGTCGCGCGCGTGCTGTAGCGGTCGATCACCGCCGCGGCCGGCTCCAGCCGCAGCGACTCCTCGATCGCGTTCGCGAGCAGCGCCGGCTCGGCGCCGCACCGCGGCGAGCTGCGTCGGGATGCAGCAGCAGGTGGGCGATCGCGTTCGCGATCATCCCCTCGGTCGTCTCGATCCCGCCGAACAGCATCACCGCGGCGTTCGACATCACCTCGTCGCGGGCGAGGCCGCCGGCGTCGCCCGCGGCGGCGGCGAGCAGCGAGGACTCCGGCGCGCGCTCCAGCGCCGGCGCCATCGCGTCGCGCAGGTCCGCGTAGCCGCGCGCGCCGGCCTCGGTCGGCGCGTGCCCGGCGCTGATCGCGGTGACCGAGCCGACGATCGCGTCGTACCACCCGAGCACCTCGCCGGTGCCGGCGTCCTCGAGCCCGAGCGCGTGCGTCACGGCGGCCGCGGCGAGCGGGCCGGCCAGCTCGCGCCGCAGCTCGGCCTCGCCGGCCGGTGCGATCGCGTCGAGCAGCCGCGCGACCTCCTCGGTCACGGGCGCGCGGAAGCGCTCGCGCACGGCGTCGAGCCGGAACGGGCGCGCGAACGGCGCGCGGTGGCGGCGGTGGTCCTCGCCGTCGAGCGAGAGCATGCTCGGGCCGACGACCCGGCCGGTCGAGAAGCGCTCGTCGTCGACCGTGAACGTGGCCGGGTCGCGCATGACCTGCAGCGCGAGGTCGCGGCGGGTGACGAGCCAGCCGCCCAGCGCGGGGACCCACGACACGGGCTCCTCCGCGCGCAGCCGCGCGAGCAGCGGGTGCGGGTCGGTCTCGAGCTCCTCGAGCGTCGCCGCGGCGCCGAGCGGGAACATCAGAACGGCGTCAGCGCGGCCGGGGGCTCGGTGCCCGCGCGCACGGCGCGGCGGTGCAGCACGCGCGCGGCGAGGATCCCGCCGAGCGCGCCGAACAGGTGGCCCTGCCACGAGATCCCGTCCTCGGGGACGAGCCCCTGCAGCAGCGTCGTGCCCCAGATCGCCAGCACGACGAGGCCGAGCGCGATCTGGCCGAGGCTGCGGCTGTAGACGCCGCGCGCGACGAGGTAGGCGGCGTAGCCGAAGACGACGCCGCTCGCCCCGATGTGGACGGTGTGCGACGGCGCGATCAGCCAGGTCCCGAGCCCGCCGACGAGCATCACGATCGCGGTCACCGCGACCACGCGGCCGAGCCCGCCCACCGCGATCGCGAAGCCGAGCAGCAGGAACGGGATCGTGTTGCCGATCAGGTGGTCCCAGCCGGCGTGCAGGAACGGGGCGAACAGCACCCCGTCGAGCCCGTCGAGCTCGCGCGGCTCGATCCCCGCCCGGTCGAGCCGGCCGCCGGCGACCTGGTCGATCACCTCGACGACCCACATCAGCGCCGCCATCGCCGCCACGAAGGCGAACCCGCGGACCACCGGCGACTCCGAGACCGTGCGCTGCTGTGGCGGGGTCACGGTCTGAGCATCGCATAGCCTTGCGGCGTGGCCTTCTACGAGACCGCCGTCCGCCCGCTGCTGTTCCGGCTCGACGCCGAGCGCGCCCACGACCTGACCGTGCGCGCGTCCGAGCTGTCGGGGCGCTCGTCGCTGGCGCGCCGCGCCGCACGGCGCGCGCTGGCCGTCGACGACCCGCGGCTGCGCACGACCTTCGCGGGGCTCGAGCTCGCCAACCCGCTCGGGCTCGCCGCGGGCTTCGACAAGAACGGGCGCGCGGTCGGCCTGCTCGGCGCGCTCGGCTTCGGGCACGTCGAGATCGGCTCCGTCTCGGCCTGGCCGTCGGACGGCAACCCGCGGCCGCGGCTGTTCCGGATCCCGCAGGACGGCGGCATCGTCGTCAGCTACGGCGTCCCCAACGACGGCGCCGACGCGATCCGCGCGCGGCTCGAGGGCGGGCGGCCCGCGGTCGCGCTCGGGATCAACCTCGTGAAGACGAACGACCCCGCGCGGCCCGCGGTGGCGCCCGACGTCTACGAGGACTACGCGCGCTCGTTCGCCGTGCTGCAGGACCGCGCGCACTACGTGACGCTGAACCTCTCGTGCCCGAACTCGGCCGCCGACCGCGACTTCTTCGACGAGCTGCCGCGGATCGACGCGCTGCTGACCCGGCTCGCCGCGTGCGACCCGCGGGTGCCGGTGATCCTCAAGCTCAAGCCGACGCTCGACGCGGGCGTGCTGCGCGAGGTCGTCGCGATCGCCGACGGCCACCCGTTCGTGGCCGGGCTTCGCGATCAACCTGCCGGCGGGCAAGCCGCGCGAGCTCGAGCTGAGCGCGCCGCGCGCGACGCTCGACGGGATGCCCGGCGCGGTCGGCGGCAAGCCGGTCGAGACCTACGTCAACGCGATCCTCGGCACGCTCGCGGGGATCACGGGGCCGGACAGCCGGTACGCGCTGATGGCGGCCGGCGGCGTCACGAGCGCCGAGGACGCCTACCGCAAGCTCCGCCTGGGCGCGACCGTCGTCCAGCTCTACAGCGGGCTGATCTACCGCGGCCCGGGCGTGGTCCGCGAGATCCTGCGCGGCCTGCCCGCGCTGCTCGAACGCGACGGGTTCGAATCCGTCGGCGCCGCGGTCGGCGCCGACCGGGGCTGAGCGGATGTCGCACGTCACCGTCTCCAACCTCGCGTACGCGCACCCGGGCGGCGACCAGCTGTTCGGCGAGGTCTCGTTCAAGGTCTCCCCCGGGCAGCACGTCGGGCTGGTGGGCGCCAACGGCGTCGGCAAGTCGACGCTGTTCCGCGTCCTCGCCGGGCAGCTCCCCGCGGCCGAGGGCGACGTCGACATCGGCGCCTTCGCCTACATGCCGCAGGACGTCGGCGTCGGGCCGGACTCCGGGCGCACGGTGCGCGAGCTGCTGCTGGAGGCGGCGCCCGCGCGGCTCCGCGACGCCGGGACGCGGATGCTCGCCGCCGAGCGCGAGCTGGCCGACGGGGCCGACCCGGCCGGCGCGGGCATGCGGCTCGGCGAGGCGATCGGCGACTGGTCGGAGCTCGGCGGCTACGAGCTCGAGGGCCAGTGGGACGCCTCGTGCCGGCGGATCGTCCGCGCGCCGCTCGACGAGGTCGGCACCCGCGAGACGACGCAGCTCTCGGGCGGCGAGCGCAAGCGGCTGGTGCTCGACGTGCTGTTCGAGGGCGAGGCCCAGGTGCTGCTGCTCGACGAGCCCGACAACTTCCTCGACGTCCCCGCCAAGCTGGAGCTGGAGGCGCGGATCGCCGCGTCGCGCAAGACCGTGCTGCTGATCAGCCACGACCGCGACCTGCTCGGCGCGGCGTGCAACGCGATCCTCACGCTGGAGGCGAACGGGACCTGGCTCCACGGCGGCTCCTACACGACCTACCCGGAGGCGCGCGAGGCGCGCCAGGAGCGGCTCGGCGACCGGCTCGAGCAGTGGAAGCGCGAGGAGCGGCGACTGTTCCGCTTCTACAAGATCATGAAGCAGCGGGCCGCGATCTCGGACGGCTTCGCCCGCAAGGCCGACGCGGCCGAGTCCCGCTGGCAGCGGTTCGTCGACGCCGGCCCGCCGCCCGCGCCGGTCGTCGACCAGCAGATCAACGTGCGGATCCGCGGCGGCGACTCGGCCCGGATCGTCGTCGCGCTGCGCGACCTCGGGATCGACGGGCTCGTGCGCCCGTTCGAGGAGGAGGTCCACTTCGGCGAGCGGATCGGCCTGATCGGCCCGAACGGCTCGGGCAAGACGCACCTGATGCGGCTGCTCGCGGGCGAGGAGATCCCGCACACGGGGATGCTGCGGATCGGCAACCGCGTCTCCCCCGGCCTGTTCACCCAGCTCAACGCGCGCGCCGACCTCGCCCATCGCGACGTGCTCGACGTCGTCTTCGAGCGGCTCGGCGCGCTCGAGCCGTCGATGCGCGCGCTCGCCCGCTACCGCCTGCAGGAGGCCGCCAACCGCTCGACCGACACGCTCTCCGGCGGCCAGAAGGCGCGGCTGGAGATCCTCACGCTCGAGCTCGAGGGCCACAACCTGCTGCTGCTCGACGAGCCGACCGACAACCTCGACATCGACTCCTCCGAGGCGCTCGAGACCGCGCTCGACGGCTTCGAGGGCACGGTCGTGGCGGTCTCGCACGACCGCGCGTTCCTGCGCCGGCTCGACCGCTTCCTGCTGCTCGCCCACGACGGCTCGGTCTACGCGCTGCCCGACCCCGAGACGGCGCTCGCCGCGCTCGCCGACCCCGGCAACGTCGCCGGCGCCCGGCTCGCGAAGCGGCTGACGCCGGCCTAGCCGCCGTTCAGCGCGGCCTCGACGCGGGCGCGGATCCGCTCGCCCTCGGCGGCGGCGGTCTCCATCGCGGCGAGCTCCTCGCGCAGCCGCGGGATCTCCTCGACGGCCGCCTCGGTCGCCTCCAGGCGCGCGCTCAGCTCGGCGACCTGCGCCTGCGAGCTCTCCTCCAGCTGGGCGCGGAACGCGGTCGCGACGTCGAGCTCGGCCTGCACGTCGGCGACGGCCTCCTCGGCGGTGGCGCGGAGCTCCGCCACGCCCTCGCGGAAGCGGGCCGCGTCGGCGGCGCGCTCCTCGCGCTCGAGCGCGAGGTCGGCGCGGGCGCGGGCGAGCTCCTCCTCGGCGCGGCGGACGGCCGCCTGCGCCTCGCGCAGCCCCTCGCGCGCGGTCAGCGCCTCGGCCTCGAGCGCCAGGCGGTCGACGCCGGCGACCCGCTCGTCGGGCTCCGGCCCGGCGGGGCGGGCGGCGAGCTCGATCCCGCCGGCGCCGGCGTCGCCCGGCTCGGGCAGGTCGACGGCGAGGTCGCCGCCGAGCTGGAGGACGGCGGTGTCGAACGCGGACGGCGCGTCGTCCCAGACGAACGCGGCCTCCCACGGCTGCCCGTCCTCCGGCGCTGACCGCGTCGTCGCCCGCCGCGCAGGCGGTGCGTGCGACCGGCGCCAGAGAGGACGAGGATCGGCGGCTGCCGCCGCGTCCGGGTCGTCGAGGCCGGTGAACGTCCCCGCCAGCTCCAGCCGGTCCGGCGCGCCCCAGGCGAACCGCTCCAGCGCCAGCGTCACGTCGGCGATCATGGCGTGCACTCCTCGATCATGGCTGCCTCCTGGGTGATGTAGCCGGGCACCGTCCCCCACGGATGCGGGAGGACGCCGGGGGTCGCGTAGGCGTAGCCGGCGTGCTCGGCGCCGGCGACGACGTCCGCCGCCTGGGCGGCCGACGCGCCGTGGACGAGCACCGCGATCCGGTCGCGCGGCAGGTCGCCGAGCCACGCGGGCGGCCGGTCCTCGCCGTACTGCGCGAACGAGCCCTCGAAGGTGACGACGACGTCGGCGACGTCGAAGTAGCCGCGGTCGGGCACGACGCCGGGGTTGAGCACGACGGTGCCCTCCTCCCCGGCGCGCGCGTGGTCGGCGAGCGCCCGGTAGTACGGCAGGTGGGCGGCGTCGCGCGCGGCCTCGTCGAGGAAGATGCCGTCGGTCCCGTACCAGTCGCGGTAGCGGTCGATGTCGGCCTGCGCGTCCGCCGACGGGCCGCGCGCCGTACGTGGTCGGGACGTAGCCGAGCACGGTCGCGCCCGTGCGCCGGAGCGCGCGGACGGCGTCGCGGTAGCCGTCGACCGCCTCGGCGCCGGGCCCGCTCGCCGGGTTCACCACGATCAGCCGCGGGTGGACCGTGCGCGCCAGCGCGCGCAGCTCGTCCGGCGGGACGTAGGCGGGGATCAGCAGCATCCGGCACCCGGGGTCGGCGGCGTCGTGCGTCCGCGCGACGGCGAGCACCGCGCCGGCCAGCAGCGCGACGGCCACCGCGACGGCAACGAGGGTGCGGCGCCCGCGGAGCACGGGGTCAGGTGATCCACAGCGTCGTCGCGAGCGTGCGGGCCGGGCGGCCGAGGACGAGGAGCGCGAGCGGGAGCAGGAGCGCGGCCGCGACCAGCCCGCCGGCCACGAGCCCGGCGCCGGGGAACGGGGCGTCGCCGGCCCAGCGCAGCCAGGCCTCGGCGGCGAGCGCGGCGGCGAGCGCCGGCAGCACCGCCGCGGCGCGGCCGAGCCCCTCGAGCACGCCGGCGAGCAGCGTGACGACGGCGAGCAGCCCGAAGCCGGCCAGGAGGCCGGCGCCGTCCGCGGGCGCGCCGAGCCATGGAGGTCAGCAGCAGCGGCGCCGCGGAGAGGACGGTCGCGATCAGCGTCAGCCCGGCCAGCGCGGTGAGCAGCGAGCGGAGCGGCGGCGAGGCGAGGCCCTGCGGCGGCCGCGCTCCGACGGGCACGCCCGCGGTCGATCGTGCGAGCGCGAAGCCGACGTCGCGCATCCGGAACGACCCCCAGAACCCGGCCACGGCCGCGGGGAGGAGCCCGATCGCGGGCACGGCGTCGCCGGTCCAGCCGACCGTCGGGTCGCCGACCAGGAGCAGGCCGATACCGGCGCCGATGGCGGCGGCCGCGCCGACGCGGCCGAGCCGGCCGGCGGTCCCGCGCGACGGCGCGGGCGGGGGCCGCAGGGCGAGCAGCGCGGCGAGCGCGGCGACCGTCGCGGCCGCGCCGAGCAGCGCGACGGGGTCGGGGGCGAGCAGCATCCCGGCGGTCGCGAGCAGGACCCCGCCCGCGTACGCGAGCGCCTGGCGGCAGCGCACGAGGACCGTCCCGGCCACCCACGTGACGACCAGCAGCCCGGCGATCAGGCCGGCGCTGCCGAGCGCCGCGGCGCCGCCGCCGACGAGCGCGAGCGCCGCGAGCAGCAGCGCGGGACGATGGCGGCCGAGCAGCTCCGGGCCGTGCTCGCGCGAGAGCCAGCGGCAGCTGATCCCCCACTGGAGCGCGAGCGTGAGCGGCAGCGCGATCAGGATCCCGCGCTCGACCGCGCCCGCGCCCGCGTGGTCGGCGAGCGGCGCCGCCCAGCCGGCGATCGCGATCGCCGTGAGCGGGAACGTGAGCGCCTCGACGACCACCCCGCGCTGCTCGGCGGGGCGCGGCAGCGAGCCGGTGCTCGGCTCCGGCACGGGCGACGCGTCGCGCATCACCTCGCGCGCGGTGTCGAGGGCGCGCTGCGCCGGCACCCCGGCCCACGCCTCCAGCGCGACCGCCGCCTCGAGCATGTCCTGCGGCGGGCGGCCGAGCCGCGCCTCGACGATCCGCCGCGCCTCCTGGGGGGCGAGCGCGCCGGTCACGTGAGCACCCGCTCCTGGGCCTCGATCCGCCCGCGCGCCCCGGCGACGCTGCCGAGCAGCTCGCGGTAGCCGTCGATGCAGGCCGCGCCGCTGAAGATCCGCTCGAGCCGGTCGTGGCCGATCTTCCCGAGCCGCCAGGCCAGCGCCGGGTTGCGCAGGAGCGTGACGATCGCCATCGCGAGGCCGTGGTCGTCGCCGGGCGCCATCACCGCGCCGCAGCCCTTGACCACGTCGGGGACGCCGCCGACGCCCGTCGAGATCACGGGCCGCGCCTGGCTCATCGCCTCGAGGATCGACATCGGCAGCCCCTCGGAGATGCTCGTCATCAGCACCACGTCGGCCTCGCGGATGACGCCGATCGGGTCGGTCGTGCGGCCCATGAAGCGGAACCGCTCGCCGAGCCCGAGCTGCTCGTGCATGGCGAGGCAGGAGCGCCCGTAGGCGTCCTCGGCGTCGGACATCGGCCCGTAGTGCAGGAAGCTCGCGTGCGGGACCGAGCGCAGCGCCTCGGCGGCGACCCGCAGCATCGTGTGGACGTCCTTGAGCGGGTCGATCCGGCCGACCGAGACGACGCGCGCGGCGCGCGGCGGCGGGACCGGCTCGGCCGCGCGGTCGAGCCCGTTGTAGAGCACGAGGATCTTCTCCGGGTCGATCCCGAAGCCCATCTCCCAGTAGGCGTTGGCGTCGGTCACGGGCGCGACGACGTCGGCCGCGGCGTAGGCGCAGCGCGCGAGCCCGCGGGCGAGCCGCGTCGCCGCGAACCGGCTCCCGGGCGAGCCGCCGTTGCGGATCGCCGCGAGGTAGGACTCGCGCACGTAGACCCCGTGCTCGGTGAGCACCATCGGCGTCCCGTGGAGCGCCTTGTTGACGACGGCGGGGATCGCGGACCAGCCCGCGGCCGTCACGTGGAGGACGTCCGCCTCGGGCGCCGGCGCCGCCGCGGTGCGGGCGACCCAGTAGAGCGTCTGGTACAGGTGCGCGGCGTCGAGCAGGTCGATGACCGGCGGGGTGCCGGCCTCGGAGACGCGCTCGGCGAGCACCGCCTCGAGCGCGGCCAGGTAGCCCTCCCAGCCCGAGCGGTGGCGGAACTGGCGCCGGACCGCGGCGGGATGGCGGCGGCACCAGACGAAGCTCGCGATCAGCGCGTCGGTGTCGCCGCTCCAGCCGATCAGCTCGCGCACGAGCGTCGCGGGGAGGCCGCCGCCCGCGCCGCCGCGGCGGTCGCCGCGCACGGGCTGCTCGGACCAGACCTCGATCGGCGTGACCTCGCGCGCGTGCTCCGGCAGCGCGAAGCGGCGCGGCTCGCCGGTGGCGCCGATGATCGGCAACACCATCCAGTCGAACTCCGTGAGGCTGTTCACCAGCAGGTCGCACCACGAGCTCACGCCGCCCGTGACGTACGGATACGTCCCCTCGGTGGTCAGCAGGATCCGCGGCCGGCGGCCGCGCTCAGGCATCCGCGCGCTCCTCCCCGTGCTGCGGGACGAACCCGTCGGCGGCCGAGCTCAGCGCCTCCAGGCGCGCCTCGAAGACGACCATCGAGCGCTCGATCTCGTGGCAGATCTCCAGCAGCGACTCGCGGATCACGAGCCCCTCGACCAGCATCTGCGCGGTCTCGTCGGCGAGCTGGCCGCGGTCGAGCTCCTGGGTCCGCATCGAGCGGGTCCGCTCGAGCAGCTTGCCGACGTCGTGCTGCTGGTGCCGTGCGGCCTTGAGGCGCGCGTTCTCCTCGCGCAGCAGCACGACCTCGGCCTCGAGCTCCGCGCGCGACTCGGCGGCGCCCGCCGGGCCGCCGGCCGGACGCTGGAAGCGGCGCCGCCGCGCCCCCGGCGCGCTCATGGCCTGCGCACCTTGAACGCGACCTTCTTCGGCCCGGAGCGCTGCCTGCCGCTCTTCGCCCGCACCACGACGCGGTAGCGGCCCGGCTTGAGCATGTTGCCGTGGAAGCGGCCGCGGAAGCGGAGTGCGCCGGCGCCCTTGCGCGCCGTCCGCTGCAGCTTGCCGACCTGCTTGTAGTGCCCGCCGCGCTTGCGGCGCTGGAACGTGAACTTCAGCTTCGCGCGCTTGGTCACACGCCAGCTGACGGTCGCGCCGTCGAGCCGCGTGCCGAGCCGCGGGCGCCGGTGCGCGACGCGGAACTTGCGCGGGCTGACGCGGACGCGCTTGAGCTTCAGCTTCACGCGCTTCGCCTGCGGCTTCGGCGCTGCCGCGGGCGGCTTGGCCGCGGCCGGGCGCGGCTTGCCCTTGGGGAGGATCGACTGCAGCGTCGCCGTCGCGCCGGGCGCCACGGTGATCCAGCCGGACTTCTGGCCCGCGTAGTCGGTGCCCGCGGTCGTGCCGGTGACCGGGACCTCGACCGCCGTCGTACCGGCGTTGGTGATCCGCACGACGCCGTCCTGCAGCGAGGCGGAGACCTTCCCGCCGCGCGGGTCGCCGCCCAGGCGTCCTGCTGGACGAGCGTCGCCCCGATCTGCCGGTGCGGGAGCTGCAGCAGCGGCGCCTTGGCGCGGTCGTAGACCTGGTCGTAGCGCGCGAGCACGCTGTCGACCAGCGCGTAGAGCGTGCCGCCGACCGCCGTGTCGGTCGTCGCGGCGGTCGCGCTCGACTGCGCGATGTTGGTCTGGTGGAAGTAGTGCGGGCGGGGATCGTTCCCGGCCAGGTGGCCGAGCATGATCCGGGTCTCGCTGTCGAGGTACTGCTGCCACGTCACCGGCTGCGCGTTGCACGTCGTGACGTCCGGGATCGCCACGCAGCCACCGGTCGGGGGCGCCGTGTAGATCCAGTTGTACTCGTCGAGCTGGTCGGCCCGGTTGGCGACGTTGTAGTAGACGTTGGTCGGGTAGCGCGGGACCGCCTGGAGGCCCGGCGCGAGCGGGAACGTCGCGCCCTTGGCGAAGTTCGCCGGGTCGGCCTCGGTCGGGTTCGCCTTGCCCGGCGGGTTCGGGTACGGCTTCGACGCGTCGGAGGCGACGGTGGCGATGCCGGCGGCCTGGAGCGCGGGCACGTAGGCGGGGTTCTGGCTGTACGGCGCGAGCGCCGCGCCGTTGGCCGCCGGCGGCGAGGCCGCGGTGCCGGCGCCCCCGTTGTCGGTGATCGCGAGCGTGAGCGGCGCCGACCCGTTGTCGACCGGGTCGCGGGCGCCGCGGTCCAGCGTCCCGACCCGCGCCCACGCGCCGGTGCCCTGGCGCCGGTAGAGGTTGAACCGCACGGCGTGGCAGACCGCGTTGAACGTCGCGCGGACGCCGCCCGTGGTGACGTCGGCGGTCGCGGTCGAGGCCACCGTCTCACCGGCCGGCGAGCTGGCGGTGATCGCGTACTCGTAGGTGCCGGCCGCGAGGCTGCCGGCGGCGTCCTCGAGCTCGTCGAGGCTCGGCGGGTCGATCGTGCCGGGGTTGCCCGGCCGCGTGTTGGCGAGGCCCGAGTGCTCGCCGGTGACCGCCTCGCCCGGATCGTTCAGGCCGGGGCCCACCGGGCCGAGCAGCTGGTTGAACAGCGCCTGGTTCTGGGTGAGCTGCGTGCGCGTGTACTGCTCGGTCGTGCAGTCCAGGTTCGGATGGTCGAGCGTGTGGTTGATCCAGGTGAACTGGTTCTTGCTGGCCTTGAAGGCGGCGAGCAGCGGATCGCCGGCGCCGCCGTAGAGCGCGTTGCCGCCGAGGTTGTAGACCATGTTCAGCCGCAGCCCCGTGCGCTGCTGCCAGGCGACCGCGTTCGCCACGTCCTGCGCGTTCATGCGGATCGCGTTCTCGAAGTCGTAGTTCGTGACGTTCGCGGCCGGATCCCACTTGTCGTCGCCGAGGAACACGTCGTCGACGTCGAGCTCGAGGTAGTTGCGCTGGTAGCCGAGGAAGACGCCGCGCGTGGCCCAGTTGAGCATCCCGTGCCGGAGCGCCTGGTTGTGGCTCTGGTACTGGTTGCTCGCCAGCGTCATCACGAGCTCCTCGCGCCCGTCATCCGGGTGCGTGTAGATCCCCAGGTAGGCGCTGTTGGCGTCGGCGCGGCGACGAGCGTGCGCCAGTCGGCGGGGTTGACCGGCGTGCCCTCGTAGCCGAACGCCTCGTTCGGCTGGGCGGGCGCGTCGTCGGCGACCGGGATCGGGCCCTTGAGGTAGGGGAAGACCTGCCTGCCGGCCGCGGTGAGCGTGCCGGTGCGGCCGTCCTGGCTGATGCCGTTGACGATGTTCAGCCCGTGGGCGGGCGACGGCGCCGTGTAGTCGCTGATCTGCCGGATCGCGAACGTGCGCTCGAACCGCGCGAGCGCCGCCCACTCGGCGTCGGTGAGCGCGGACAGGTAGCTCGTGGTCTGGTTGCGGTTCGTGAGGTTGCGGCCGAGGTCGCCGCTGGCGAGGATCACGGCCTGGTACTTGGCACGGTCGGCGCCGTAGTCCGCGAGCATCCCGTCGGTCAGCGTCCGCGCGCGGTTCGCGCCGTCGTAGGCGACGAACGTGTCGTACGGCACGCCCTCGCGCTCGAGCTCCGCCTTCCAGGCGCCGAAGCCGGGCTCGGTGCCGTCCGCGGAGAGCAGCAGGACCTTCATGTCGATCTTCTGGCCCGCCAGGATCTCGTTCGGCGCCGCGGCGCGGACGAGCGGGGTGACGAGCAGCGCGGCGACGCAGCAGGCCATGAAGATCCTGACCAGCGTCCCCTTGGTGGTCCGACCCTTCGCGGCGTGTGTGGCCACGCGCCCCTCCTTGCGCCTGAATTCCGTGCGGCGACGGCCGTCCTCTCACGGCCGGGTACCGACCCGAGCGTGTGTGCTTCGCACGAGGCCGGAAAGCGGATAACCGCCACTCCGGTTTCTGGTCAGATAACGAACGATCGACTGAACGAGCAGGCGCCCGCGCGCGCATCGACCACGTGATCACCGCCACCGCACTCGCCCTGACCCTGCTCGCCTCGACGGCCGCGGCGCCCGCGGACCGCGTGGAGGCGGAGCGCGCCGACGGCGCCGGCCATGTCGTGCGCGACCGCACCGCCAGCGGCGGCCGGGCGCTCGAGCTCACCGGGCGCGGCGCGGCGCGCGTGCGGATCGCCGGCGCCGGCCGGCTCGTGGTCGTCGCCCGCGCGCGCCGCTGCGCGGGGTCGCCGAAGCTCGCGCTGGCGGTCGACGGGCGCCGCGTGACCGAGCGCGTCCGCGCACGTGGCTGGGGTGCGCTGTCGGCGCGGCCCGCGCTCGCCGCCGGGACGCACGCGCTGACGCTCCGGCTGCGCAACCCGCACCGCGGCGGCGGCTGCCGGCGCGCGGTGCTGGTCGACGCCCTCCGCGTCGTCCCGGCCGACCGCTGGGTCCCCGCGCCGTCGACGACGTGGCAGTGGCAGCTCAGCGGGGCGCTCGACCTCTCGGTCCCGGCGCAGATGTACGACGTCGACCTGGTCGAGACGCCGGCCGCGACGGTCGACGCGATCCACGCGCGCGGCGCCAGGGCCGTCTGCTACCTCAGCGCCGGGTCGTACGAGAAGTTCCGGCCCGACGCCGGCGACTTCCCCGCCGCCGTGCTCGGCAAGCCGCTCGAGGGCTGGCCGGGCGAGCGCTGGCTCGACGTCCGCCGCCGCGACGTGCTCGGCCCGATCATGGAGCGCCGGATGGACCTCTGCCGCGACAAGGGCTTCGACGCGGTCGAGGCCGACAACGTCGACGGCTACGCGAACCGCAGCGGCTTCCCGCTGCGCGGCCGCGACCAGCTCGCCTACAACCGGATGCTGGCCCGCGCGGCCCACGCCCGCGGGCTCTCGATCGGGCTGAAGAACGACCTCGACCAGGTCGCCGCGCTCGAGCCCGACTTCGACTGGGCGCTCAACGAGCAGTGCTTCCAGTACGACGAGTGCGGGCGGCTCGCGCCGTTCACGCGCGCCGGCAAGGCCGTGTTCGTGGCCGAGTACGAGCTCGCGCCGTCGGCGTTCTGCGCGCGGGCGCAGGCCGACGGGCTGATGGCGATGCGCAAGCGGCTCGACCTCGACGCCGCGCGCGACGCCTGCTGGACCCCGTGACGGCCTACGGATAGGCGCAGGACAGCGTCCCGCCGCCCGCGGCGACCGCGCCGGTGTTGCCCGCGTTGACGTACTGCCACTGGTGGTCGGGGCGGCCGCCGACCCAGTAGACGATCTCGTAGACGCCGACGGCGGTGATCCCCTGGCCCGCGGGTACCGCGATCGGGCCCCAGCTGTAGGGGATCGGCGTGGCCGCGCCGCCCGGGTGGAACTGGGCGATGCCGGTCGCCGTCGCGGTCCACGTGTCCCAGCGGCCCTTGTTCTCGCCGTTCACGCCGAGCCAGTGCCAGCCGCCGGCGGGCGTGTACCAGGCGACCCAGGCGCGGGTCGAGATCGGGGTCGGCTCGCGGGTCGTGAAGTCCGGCTCGACGAGGTAGGCGGGCGGCGTGCCCGAGCCGTCCGGCGAGCACTGCAGCCGGCCGTCGGTCCAGTAGCCCTTCGCGGCGGGCGCCTTGCCGCGCACGAGCAGCGTGAAGTCGAGGGCGCTCGTCCGGCCGCCCTGGCGGACGCTCGCCGTCGCGGCGACCGTCGGCTTGCGCTTCAGCCGCTTGCCCGTCTTGCGCGAGACCTTCAGTGCCACGGTCGCGCGATTGCCGCCGCAGCGGTACGACTTCGTCGCGAACGTCCCGCCGCGGATGCCCCGGGCCCGGACGCCGACCCGGCCGCTCGCCTGGCACGCGAAGCGCAGGACGAAGCGGCGCTTGCCGGCCTGGTAGCGGACGGGCGCGCCGCTCAGCAGCCCCGGTCCCGTCGCGCCGGACGGGATCGCGGCGGGCGTGCCGGGCGGCACCGTCGTGGGCGCGGTGCCGGGCGGGCCGGGCAGGTCGCCGCCGTTGCCGGGCGGCGGGCCGGGCGGGCCGGCCGGCGCCTGCGCGGCGGCGGTCGCGGGGATGGCGAGGGCGGCCAGGGCGAGCCCCACGCCGAGCGCGCGTCGTGCGGTCATGAGTGGTCTCCCTCGTCGGGTGGGTCAGGGGCGAGTCGGTCGGCGATCGTGCTGCGGAGCCGCTGCGTGCGGTCGGCCTGGCGGGCGAAGGCGGCCTCGTAGAGCTCGCGATGGCGGGTCCGCGCCCGCGCGTCGGTCGTCGCACCCGGCTGCGCGCCGGGCTGCCAGGCATAGCGCCGCGCGTACCACGCGCCGCCGCGCGCCAGCGGCGTCCAGCCGGCGGCGACCAGCGCGGCGTCGAGCTCCTTGACCGCGTCGGTCAGCGCCTGCCCGGAGCGGGCGCCGTCCGGCGGCCAGCGCAGGCGTGCGGAGGCGCCGAGCTCCGCGGGTTCCTCGTCCGCGCCGACCAGATGCGCGGTGACGCTGAACTGCGCGGCGTCGCCGGCGCGATGCCAGCCGATCTCCGCGGCCCAGGCGCTGCTCGGGCTGCGGCGGGGCGCCGGGCGTCCGCGCGCTCGTCCCGGAGCGGGAGCGCTCGCCGCCGGACGCGGGGGCGAGATCGACGGCCGGCGCCGCGTCCGCGACCGCGGCCCAGAGCCGCGGCGGGGCGGCGGGCCGGGCGATCGCCCGGTCGATGCCGACGGCGGCCGCCGGCGCGGGCGCGCGACGGCCCGCCGGCGCGGGCCGTCGCGAACCACGTGGCGGCGCCGCCGGCGAGCATCGCCAGCAGCGCCGCGAGGATCACCGGGGAGGGATCGTCTCCGGCCGTGCCGGGCGCCTCGATCGAGGCCGTGGCGTTGGCCTCCGCGCCGCGCACGTGGTCGCGGAGCGGGAACTCGTCGCGCGCGGGGCGGACGCTGTCCTGCGCCTGCGCGGTCGCCGGCAGGCCCGCGAACAGCACGGCGACCAGCACGGCGAGCCTCCAACGCACCATATTCAAGACAATGCGCAGCGGGTGGAGCGGGAACGCGCCAACCGCCGCACATCGGTCTCGATGCGGACCTGCGGGGGCTCAGTCGTCGCCGCCGCCGTGGCCGCTGTTGCCGCCGCCGTGGCCGCTGCTGTCGTCGCCGCCGTGGTCGTCGAAGCCGTCGTCGCCGCCGTGGTCGTCGAAGTCGTCGTCGCCGCCGTGACCCGAGCTGCCGGAGACGCCGGAGCCGGAGCTGCCGGAGCCGGAGTCGGAGCCCGAGCTGCCCGAGCCGGAGCTGCCGGAGCTCGCGTCGTCGGACCCGCGGCCGCGGTGATGGCCGCCGTCGTCGTCGTCGCGGCCGCGATCGTCGTCGCCGCCGTGACGCCCGCGGTCGTCGTCGCGGTCGCCGGCGCCGGCGGTCCCGGGCGCGTCGCCGGGCCCCTGGTCGGCGGTGCCGTCGTCGTCACCGGCGCCCGCGGTCCCCGGCGCGTCGCCGGGCCCCTGGTCGGCGGTGCCGTCGTCGTCGCCGGCGCCCGCGGTGCCCGGCGCGTCGCCGGGCCCCTGGTCGGCGGTGCCGTCGTCGTCCGTCGTCGTCGCCGCGCCCGCCGTGCCCGGCGCGTCGCCGCGGCCCTGGTCGGCGGTGCCGTCGTCGTCGCGCACGCCGTTCTCGTCCGACGCCTGCGTGACGACGGTCGACTCCGGGCGCGGCGCGGCGTCGCTCGCGCCGAGGGCGAACGCGCCGGCGCCGCCGAGCACGGCGGCGACCCCGGCGGTGGCGATGATGGTGGCGATCCTGGGCATCTCGGTCTCCTTCGTGGGGAACGGTCGGGAGCCACGATCGCGAGCCACCGCCCAAGCACCCGGCAACCGCGGGCAAAGGTTCGGCCAAATCCGCCGCGGCGCGGCGCGCGGCCGTTACCGTTGCCGCCATGGCCGACGGCCCGACCATCCTGCTCGTGGAGGACGAGCGCTCGATCGCCGAGCCGTTCGCCGGCGCGCTCGAGCGCGAGGGCTTCCGGCCGGTCATCGCCGCCACGGCCCGCGCGGCGCTCGAGGCCTTCCACCGCGTCGACCCGCACCTGGTCCTGCTCGACATCGCCCTGCCCGACGGCGACGGGCGCGACATCGCGCGCGAGCTGCGGCGCGACTCCAGCGTCCCGATCATCATGCTGACCGCGCGCGGGACGGAGACCGACCGCGTCGTCGGGCTCGAGCTCGGCGCCGACGACTACGTCGTCAAGCCGTTCAGCTCGGCCGAGGTGATCGCGCGGATCCGCGCGGTCCTGCGGCGCAGCGGCCGCGACGCGACGGCGACGCCCGACCCGCCCGTCGAGATCGACGGGCTCCGGCTCGACCCCGGCGCGCGGCAGGCGGCGCTCGACGGCGCGCCGCTCGAGCTCTCGCGCAAGGAGTTCGACCTGCTCGCGCGGCTGATGCGCGACGCCGGCCGCGTCGTGACCCGCGAGGACCTGATGTCCGACGTCTGGGACGAGAACTGGTTCGGCTCGACGAAGACGCTCGACGTCCACGTCGGGTTCCTGCGCCGCAAGCTCGACGACGACGCCGCGGAGCCGCGCTATCTGCACACGGTGCGCGGGGTCGGCTTCCGCTTCACGGGGCCGGACGGCACGTGAGCCTCCGGGCGCGCCTGCTGATCGCGCTCGGCTACCTCGTCGCCCTCGTGATCATCGCCTTCGCGGTGCCGCTCGGGCTGAACCTGCGCGACCGCGTCGACGACGAGGTCCGCGCCGACGCGCGCACCCAGGCCAACGTCCTCGCCGCCGGGGCGGGCCGGCTCGTCGCCGCGCGCGACCGCGAGCAGCTCACGGAGCTCGCCGAGAGCGTGTCCGGGGCGGCCCGCGCCCGCGTGGTCATCGCCGGGCGGAACGGGCTGGTCCTCAGCGACACCGCCGGGCCCGGGGCGCTCGGGGCCGACTTCTCGAGCCGCCCGGAGCTGGCGGCGGCGCTGAGCGGCGACCGCTTCCAGGACCAGCGCTTCTCCGACACGCTCGGCCGCGACATCCTCGCCACGGCGGTGCCGGTGTTCGACGCCGGCCGGATCGTCGGCGCGGTCCGCCTGACGCAGAGCGTCGAGGCCGTCGACGACGCCGTCCGCCGCACCGTGGTCGGGATCGCCGCCGTCGGCCTGGTCGTCCTGCTCGCCGCGCTGCTCGCCGCCTACCTCCTCGCCCGCGCGGTGACCCGCCCGATCGAGCGCCTCGGCGCGGCGGCCGACACGATCGCGTCCGGCGACCTCGACGCCCGCGCGCCGGTCGAGGGCAGCCGCGAGCAGCGCTCGCTCGCGCGCTCGTTCAACGTGATGACCGAGCGGCTCGCCCGCGCCGTCCGCGCGCAGGCGGAGTTCGTCGCCGACGCGTCGCACCAGCTGCGCACGCCGCTCACCGGCCTGCGCCTGCGGATCGAGGAGGCGCGCGCGAGCGCCGACCCCGAGCAGCGCCGCCGCCACCTCGACGCCGGGCTGGAGGAGCTCGACCGCATGTCGGGCACGATCGACGACCTGCTCGTGCTCAGCCGCACCGGGGAGCGCGAGGGCAGGGGCGAGGAGGTCGACCTCGCCGAGGCGGCCGCCGACGCCCGCCGCCGCTGGGAGCGCGCCGCCGCCGCGCGCGACATCGCCCTCACCGCGACCCACGACGGCGCGGGCAGCGTCCTCGCCTCCCGCGCCGACCTCGACCGCGCCGTCGACGCCGTCGTCGAGAACGCGATCCACTACACGCCGCCCGGCGGCCACGTGCTGGTGCACGCCCACGGCGCGGCGATCGACGTGGTCGACGACGGCCCCGGCCTCGCGCCGGGCGAGGAGGACGAGGTCTTCGGCCGCTTCCACCGCGGGCGGGCCGGCCGCACCGGGGCGAGCGGGACCGGCCTCGGCCTGCCGATCGCGCGCGAGCTGATGCGCGCCTGGGGCGGCGACGCCTCGCTCGTCAACCGGCCGGAGGGCGGCGCCCGCGCGACCATCACGGCGCCGCGCTTTGCCGGTTCTTTGCCGCCCGCCTCCTACGGTGGTCGCGATGCGTGAACGGATGCTCTGGGTGGCGATCGGCGTGCTGAGCCTGCTGCTGGCGGCCGCGCTCGGCCTCGCCACGAGCCGCCTCACCGAGGCGCCCGTCGGGCTCACCGCGGAGCCGGTCTCCGCCGACGAGGCGCTCGCCCCCGCCCCCACCCGCACCGCCGGACGTCACGCCCACGCCGACGCCCACGCCGAAGAAGAAGCAGCGCAAGCCGAAGCCGACGCCGACCCCGACGCCGGCCCCCACCGCGGCGCCGACGGCCGTGCCGACGCCGACGCCCGTCAGCCCGTCGTCGGGCGACGACGACGGGTCCGACGACGACAACTCGGGCCACGGCTCCGACGACTCGGGCGGCGGCGGCGACGACAACAGCGGGCACGGTCGCTCCGGCGACGACGACTGAGCCCGCCGCGGCTCACGGCCTGACGCCGTCCACCCCGCGCGACACCGACCGGCTCGGCTTCCCCGCGAGGTCGCGGACGGCCCGGTAGGCCATGTCGATCGCCGAGTCCACGTAGGCGCGCGGCGCGGAGTCCGCGTTCGCGATCGCCACCCGGCCGTAGCGCCTGCGGGCGACGTGGCTCGGCAGCTCGCCGTCCGGCCAGAACGTGTCCCACGGCAGCCCGTACTCGTAGGCGTACGCGTGCGCCCAGCGGTTGACGGTGATGCCCTCGATGTCGCGGGCGGGGTCGAACCCGCCCGGGCCCAGCACCCGCGCGAGCTGGTCGCGGATCGCGCGCTCCATGTCCGCGAACGAGGTCGCGAGCAGCTCGCGCCGGCCGGCGGCGCCCTGCTCGCGCGGCGACAGCCCCGGCTTGCAGACGGCCTTCGCGAGGTGCAGGACCGCGGGGTCGCGCGGGTGGTCCGGGAACCGGTACGAGCCCATGCTGACCGGGAAGTCGAGCCCGGCGTTGCCCCAGTACATCGTCGGGTAGCGGACGCTCGACACGCCGAGCCGGTCGAACGCGCGCCAGTTGCGGACCTGCACGTTCGTGTAGATCAGCGCGAGCTTGCCCGCGTAGGCGAGCGCCTCGCGCTGCTTCCCGGACAGCTCGTCGCTGAGGTACGGGATCATCTGGTTGTTGCACGCCAGCACGACGTGGGCGGCCCGGACCGAGCGCAGCTTGTCGTCCTGGACGTAGGCGACCTCGACGTGCCGGCCGTGCTCCACGCCGCCGACGTGGCGGACGCGGACCGCCGGCGCGCTGAGCCGGATCCGCACCCGGTTGCGCGGGACGGTCGAGCCGGTCGTAGTGCAGCCGCGCGGTCGGGATCGTCGTCATCCCGCGACCCGGCAGCGCGTCCGGGATCAGCTTGCGGACGAGCGACCGGACCACCCCCGCGTTGCCCTCGGGGAAGTGGTAGATGTAGTCGTCCTCGGACGTCCACAGCTTGTGCGCCGGTGGGCGCGAGCCGGCGGTCCGGCTGCTCCCAGTCCAGCCCGAGCCCGTCGAAGCCCGCGAACTCGACGGAGGCGTCGAGCGCCCCGACCGCGTCCGCGCCGTAGCCCCAGTTCCCGTTCGGCGTCGTCTGGAGGAACTTCAGCGCGTCCGGATGCGCCTTGACGTGGTCGGTCAGGTACTGGAGGTAGGTGATCGCGGCGAGCCGGTCCTTCTTCTGGCCGTCGGTCATGCCGGCCATCCAGTCCTCGGGCGCGTCGTAGATCTTCGCGAGATCGGCCTTCGCCCGGTCGGCCATCGGCGCGTCGCGGAGGATCTCGGCGTACGGCGTGTCGCCGCGGTAGGCGACGAAGTGGTCGCGGCCCCAGGTCTCCTTGTCGAAGAACAGCCCGCGGCCGAGCCCGTGCTTCGCGTTGAACCCCGAGTCGAAGAACTTCTCGAACCGGTCGACCTTGATGTCGAGGTCCTCGAGCAGCCGCTTGGCCGGGCGGCTGAACGTCGACGGCGACTCGAGCGACTGCGACCCGCCGTAGCCGACGAGCGTGCGCCCGTGGGCGCGGAACTCGTTGCGGCGCGCGTGGCCGCCGACGTCGTCGAGCGCGTCGAGGATCAGGATCCGCGCGTCGCGGCCGAACTCGCGCTGGAAGAACCGCGCCGCGGACAGCCCGCTGATCCCGCCGCCGACGACCACCAGGTCGTAGCGCTCGCCGGTGTCGCGCGCGCCGGCCGTGCGGAACGTCCCGTCGCGCAGCGCGTGCGGGATCCGCATCGCGGCGTCGGTGTAGCCTCGCAGTCCCTGGCGCGCCGGCGGGTCCTTGCGACCCCGGGCGAGCGCGCCGGCCGGCAGCGCGCCGCCGAGCGCCAACGCGCCGACACCGATCGCGACCCCGTCGAGGAAGTCGCGGCGGCTGATCGCCCGGCCCATCCCGAGCTCCTCGTCGGACCACCCTGACATCGCCCACCCCCGGATTACCCTAGCGCCGCTAGAACAACTACTGCGCGGCATAGTACACCCCGTGGCCAGACCCAACCGCTCCGACCAGACGCGCGAGGCGATCATCCGGGCGGCGCTCCGGCTGATCGACGCGGAGGGCATGGACGCGCTCTCCACGCGCCGCCTCGCCGGCGACCTGGGCATCCGCGGCCCGTCGCTCTACCACTACTTCGAGGGCAAGGACGCGCTGCTGGCCGGCGTGCGCGAGCTGCTCTCCGGCGAGCTCTGGAGCGGCGTCGAGCGCCGGCTCGCCGACGTCGCGCCGGGCGACTGGGAGGGCGTCCTGCGCGGCTACGTCGAGGGCGCGCTCGACGGCATGGCGAGCCACCCGAACGCGGTCGCGTTCATGGCGCTCACGCCGATCTCCACCCGCCGGACGCTGATCGGCTACGAGTCGGTCCTCGAGCGGCTGACCGCGGCGGGCTGGCCGCTCGACTTCGCCTGGCGCGTGTTCCTCGCCGCCGAGAACCTGATGCTCAGCGCCGCGCTCGAGGCGGGCGCGCCGGACTTCGCGCCGCCCGCCGCCGACCTGGACGAGCTGCCGCTGCTGCGCGCCATCGTCGCCGAGGCCGCCGTCGACCCCGCGCTCGACGAGGGCTACCGGGTCGGCCTCGACGCGTTCGTCGACGGCGTCCGCGTCGCGCTCGCCGAGCGCGTCTAGGCGCCGGCCGCGGCGGCGCCCGCCGGCACCGTCCCGCGCTCGTGCGGCGGCCGCAGCAGGCAGACCACCGCGCCGACCAGCGAGGTCGCCGCCAGCGCCCAGAGCGCCGTGTGCATGTTCTGCACGAACGGCGTGAGCGTCGCGTCGGAGAGCCCGGTGGTCACGCCCGAGAAGATCTTGAACAGCACGTCCTTCGGCACCGCCGAGGTGACGATCGCCAGCACGAAGGCGATCGAGAGGACCGCGCCGGTGTTCTGCAGCATCGTCCGCGCGCCGGCCGCGATCCCGCGCCGGTGGACCGGGACGGTGCCCATCATCGCCGCGGTGTTGGGGCTGTTGAACATGCCCGAGCCGACGCCGACCACGAACAGCCACAGCGCCGCCCACCAGCGCGAGCTGTCGATGCCGAGCATCGTCATCCCGATCAGGCCGGCGGCGCTCACGAGCATCCCGAGCGAGGACAGCACCCGCGACCCGTGGCGGTCGGCCCAGACGCCCGCCAGCGGCGACGAGATCAGCATGCCGATCGCGAGCGGCGCGAGCTCGATCCCCGCCCGGATCGGATCGTCGCCCTTCACGCCCTGGAAGTAGAAGACGAACAGGAACATCAGCGCGAAGCGCGAGAGCCCGTTGATGAACGCGGCCGCGGTCGCCGCCGAGAACATGCGGTTGCGGAAGA
Source organism: uncultured Solirubrobacteraceae bacterium (assembly GCA_963791405.1). Lineage (GTDB taxonomy): Bacteria > Actinomycetota > Thermoleophilia > Solirubrobacterales > Solirubrobacteraceae > DASQMT01. The sequence continues at coordinate 88,434 of CAWBSJ010000004.1, forward strand.
TCGTCAGGTCGAGCATCGGCGCGCGGCACGCGGCGCTCGATCAGCACGAACAGCGGCAGCAGGACCGCCCCGGCGATCAGCGAGCCGACGGTGAGCGGATCGGTCCAGCCGGAGATCCCGCCGCGCGAGACGCCGAGCACGAGCCCGGTGAGCCCGACCACGAAGACCGCGGTGCCGAGCAGGTCGAAGCCGGGGGTGCGCTCCGGCTTGACGAGATCGCGCAGCACGAGCGCCGCCCAGATCGAGCCGAGCGGCGGTGAAGGGGACGTTGAACCAGAACACCCAGTGCCACGAGATCGCGACGAGCGCGCCGCCGAGGACCGGGCCGAGCACGAGGCCGACCGCCGCGACCATCGTGTTCGTCCCCATCGCGAGGCCGAGCTGCTCGCGCGGGAACGCGTCGGTGACGACGCGCGGCCGCGTTCGCGAACAGGAACGCGCCGCCGATCCCCTGCAGGATGCGCCAGAGGATCAGCGTCGTCCCGTCGGACGCGAAGCCGGCGCCCAGCGACGCGAGCCCGAAGACGACGAAGCCGCCGACGTAGGCCTGCTTGCGCCCGAACAGGTCGGACAGCCGGCCCGCGGTCAGCACCAGCACCGTCGAGGCGATCATGTAGGCCAGGATCACCCACACGAGCCCGAGGATGCTGGTGTCGCAGCGCGCGCTCGAGATCGGGCAGCGCGATGATCAGCGTGCCCGAGTTGATCGTGGCGAGCAGCATCCCCAGACTGGTGCACGACAGCGCCCACCACTTGTAGTGCTCGTGGTCGGCATCGACCCCCGGCCGCCGGCGCCGTCGTGGTGGTTGCGGATGCCGTCACCGTTGGTACTCTAGCCGAACTTGATCTTGACGTAAACGTAAGAATGAGCGGAGCCGCGACAGAGACGCAGTACCGGATCGGCGAGGTCGCCGAGCTCGTCGGCACGACCGCGCGCACGATCCGCTACTACGAGGAGATCGGGCTGCTCCCCGCGCGGGAGCGCCACGCGAAGGGGCGCCACCGGCTCTACACGGAGTCGGACGTGCACCGGCTGCAGGAGATCGTCCGGCTCCGCGACGGGCTCGGCGTCCCGCTCGACGAGCTGCGGAGCCTGCTCGAGGCGGAGGAGGCGCGGGCCGCGCTGCGCGAGCGCTGGGCGCACACCGAGGACGCCGACGACCGGCGCGAGATCCTCGAGGCGGCGCTGGGTCACGTCGGCGCGCAGCTCGACCTGCTGCGCGCCCGCCGCAGCGAGCTCGACAAGCTCGAGGCCGAGCTCGTCGCGAAGCGGCGCCGGCTGCGCGCGCGGCTGCGCGAGCTCAGCGGCTGACGTCGACGACCAGCCGCCCGCGGACCGCGCCGTCGAGGAACCGCGGCGCGGTGTCGAGCACCTCGCTCAGGCCGATCTCGGCGGTCATCGCGTCGAGCCGGGCGGGGTCGAGCTGCTCGCGCGAGCCGGCGCCAGGCCTCGAGCCGGCGCGGCAGCGGGCACTGGACGCTGTCGACGCCGATGAGCGCGACCGCGCGGAGGATGAACGGCGCGACGGTGGCGGGGAGCTTCATCCCGCCCGCGTTGCCGCACGCGGCGACGGTGCCGCCGTAGCGCGTGCCCGCGCAGACGTTCGCGAGGGTCTGCCCGCCGACGGTGTCGACCGCCGCCGTCCAGCGCTCCTTCGCCAGCGCCTTGCCCGGCTCGGACAGCTCGGCGCGGTCGAGGATCTCGGTCGCGCCCAGCCCGCGCAGGTAGTCCGCCTCCTCCTGCCGCCCGGTCGACGCGATCACCTCGTGGCCGATCGCCGCGAGCAGCGCGACGGCGACGCTGCCCACGCCGCCGGCCGCGCCGGTCACGAGCACGGGCCCGTCGCCGGGCGCGACCGCGCGGTCCTCGAGCGCGAGCACGCACAGCATCGCCGTGAAGCCCGCCGTGCCGACCGCCATCGCGCGGCGCGCGTCGAGCGGATCGGGCACCGGCACGACCCAGCCGGCCTCCAGCCGCGCCCGCTGCGCGAGCCCGCCCCAGTGGCGCTCGCCGATCCCGAAGCCGGTCGCGAGCACCGCGTCGCCGGGCGCGAACGCCGCGTCGTCGGACGCGCTGACCGTGCCGGCGAGGTCGATCCCCGCGACCATCGGGAACGAGCGCGCGATCGGCGCGCTGCCCGTGATGCCGAGCGCGTCCTTGTAGTTGAGCGACGAGTAGGCGACGTCGACGGTCACCGCACCGCCGGGGAGGTCCGCGTCGTCGAGCTCCGCGAGCCGCGCGCGCGGCCCATCCTCGGTCTCCTCGATCAGCACGGCCTTGAACACGGCGGGGTCCTCCGTTCGGCGGATTGGGCCGCGGACCTTAGTGCGCGACCCGCGCGCGGTGCCCTACCCTGCGCGCGATGAAGGCCAGGGTGCTCGCCGTCGCCGTCGCGTCCTTCGCGGCGGCGCCCACCGCCGCGGACGCGGCGGAGACCACGATCGGATCCGATCTCGCCGCGCCGGCGACGATCGCGCGCAGCGATCCCAACGACGTCGTCTGGTGGGGGACCGCCGGCGTCGACGTGCCGGTCGCGGGGCAGGCGATCATCATGCGCGTCAAGGGCGGTACGCAGCAGCCGCGCGGCGCGTCGACGTACCCGAACTACGACCTGATGCACTTCGTCGTCCTGCGTCCCGCGGGCGACGGGACCTGGCGGACGACGGCCACGTCGGTCGACCAGCGCATGCCGGTGATCTCCGACCCGGACGCGATCTCGACCTACACGTCGGGCGTGGCGCCGCTGTGCGTCCAGCCGGGCGACCGGATCGGCCTCGCGAGCGTCGGCGGCTTCGACCCGCAGCTGTTCCCCGCCGGGCTCCCGTACCAGGTCTTCGGCGCCGTCCAGGGCGCGCTCGCGCAGGAGTTCCGGGCCGGCGGGGCGATCGCCGAGAACCGGACGGTCGTCCGCGGCGACCGGCGTGCCGGACGCCGAGCTGCTGATGCAGGTCGTGATCGGCACCGGCCCCGACGCGCGGCCGACCTGCGGCGGGACGGCGCCGTCCGGCTCCGACCCCGGCCTGAGCCCGGGCCCCTCGGGCCCGCCGCCGCCGGCGGCCGCGACGCCCGGCAGCGTGCGGATCCCGAAGCCGGCGCGCGCCCCGCGGATGTTCGACGGCAAGGTCCGGCTGACGCTCCGCTGCGCCGCCGGCCCCGACTGCGCCGGCGTCCTCACGCTGCGCGCGCGCGGCAAGCGGATCGGGCGCCGGGCGTTCACCCTCGACGGCGGCGAGACCGACGGCGTGTCGGTCAAGCTGTCGCGCAAGGGCCGCCGGATGGCGCGGCGCGCCGGGCGCCTCCGCGTCACCGCGAAGGTCCAGATCACGGGCGGCGCGACGACGACGCGGACCGTCAGGGTCAAGGCGTGACCGTCACCGGGTGGCGGACGACGGCCCAGAACTGGTAGCCGTTGGTGTTGAACGGCACCACGTCGGGCTGCGTCGTCCCCGCGCGGTCGGTCGCGCGCGCCAGCAGCGCGTAGGCGCCCGGGGCGGGCGGCCGCCAGTCGACCGTCCAGCGCACCCACGCCCGCGGCACGTTCGGCCCGTGCAGCCGCGCCCGGTGCGTGCCGCCGCGCGGGTCGCCCTCGATCCGGACGTCGACCCGCCGGATCGCGCTCGCGCCCGACCATGAGCGCCCGTGGAGGACGAGCCGGCGGCGGGCGGGGAGCGTCGCGCCGAGCGGCAGCTCGAACGCGCTCTTGACCTGCTGGGTGGTGAGCGGCGGGGAGTCGGCGGGGTAGTCGCCGCCGGTCATCCGGTACTGCGTCGTGTTCCAGGGCGAGAAGAGCGGCCGGTCGGCGACCTCGATCCGCCCCAGCCACTTGATGCTCGCGATCCCGACCCAGCCGGGGACGACGAGCCGCGCCGGCGCGCCGTGGTCGGGCGGCAGCGGCGCGCCGTTCATCTCGTAGGCGACGAGCACGTCGTCGAGCGCCTTGCCGACGGGCAGCGGCCGGCGGACGTGGCCTTGGTCGACGCCGTTGCTCACGACGGTCGCGTCGAGCCCCTCGGGGAGCACGTCGACCGCGCGGCGCGAGATCCCCGCCCGGTCGAGCACCGCGCCGAGCGGGACGCCGCGCCACTCCGCGACGCCGACCGCGCCCAGCCCCCACTGCGAGCCGGTGGCGGGCGTGCCCTGCTGGCTCGCGAAGAAGCTGCGCCCGTTCCCGGCGCACTCGATGAACGCGACGCGCCGCTCCGACGGCAGCGCGTGCAGGTCGCGCAGGCTGAGGCTGACGCCCTGCGGCCGCCGCAGCCCCGAGCCGAACACCTGCAGCCGCCACGTGCGCGGGTCGATCCGCGGCGTCGCCGTGTGGTTGCGGACGAAGAACCGCGCCGCCGGCGTGAGGTAGCCCTGCCCGGCCATCGCCTCCCAGCGCATCTCGGCGTTCGTGCCGATCGGGATGAACCACTCCGGCGGGAGCGGCTTGACGATCGGGGGTGCGGGCGCCTGCGCGAACGCATGCGGAACGCGCGTCCCGCCCGCGCCGAGCAGCAGCGCGCCGGCCGCGCCCGCCCGCAGCAGGTCGCGCCGCGACAGCCCGCGCTCGTGCCACGCGCGCCGGTCCTCCAGGTACTCGCGTTCGTCGGTGATGTCGCGCTGCGCCATGTCGCCCCCTTGCCGAGCGGTCGGAGCGGCGTAATCTACATCAAGTCTGTAGACATGGTTCTGCCACCGCCCTGCCTTCCGGTGGGATAGCGTCGGCCGATGCGCGAGCACGACGCCGCCAAGGAGGACGCCGGGACGACCGCCGCCGTCCAGCCGCGCGGCGGGGCGCCGGAGCTCGCCGCGACGCTGTTCTCGCTCCAGCGCACGGCGGGCAACCGCGCCGTGCGGCGGATCCTCGCGCGCGACGCCTGGTCCGACGCCGTCAAGTACGAGAAGTGGGCGGACGCCGCCAAGGCGCTGAAGGACCTCAAGGACAAGGAGGTCGGCGACCGGTTGAGGCAGCTCAACGTCGGCGAGCTGGGGGCGCTGCTGGGAGGGACGCGCGACTGGGGCACGGAAGGGGCCGGCGAGACCGTCTGGGACCCGGGGACGAACGCCCGCATCCGCGATCTGATCTACGCCCACCGCAAGGGGCGCACGTTCGTGACCTTCACGGCGGCGGGCACGGTCCCGACCGGCAAGCTCGGCAGCGCGATCAAGGGCTCCAACGACGCCGGCATGCAGATCGAGCTCTACTACCTGCCCGACCCGGCCAAGGTGGGCGACGCGGCCGAGATCGCCTTCGTCCAGATCGTCCGCCGGCTCAAGGCCGACGGCAGCGTCGACCGCGACAACGAGCAGGCCTACTCCGCCGATCGCACCACGCCCGCCGGCTGGCACGTCGACGCGTACGAGGCGGACATCTCGGGCTACTACGGCATGAAGGGCGTCAGCCCGCGCTCGATCACGCACCCGTGGTACCGGAGCGCCCCGACGATCCCCTGCTTCATGCGCGACACCCCGGGCATCACGGGCGACGGGCGCTTCGAGGCCGAGGCGGTGCCGGTGCAGGAGTCGGGCGACGACGAGGGCCGGGCCTACGGCGCGATCACCTGGGGGATGACGAAGGCCGGCGGCAAGGTGACCACCGACGCCGTCGGCTACAAGCAGGCACCGTCGGCCGAGTTCAAGGCGGCCGTTGCGGCGTGGAACGCGCAGGCGACGACGCCGGGCAAGAAGGCGAACCTCGGGCAGCTGACGCTGCCGGCGATCAGGTAGGGCTCCCGAGGCGACCGTTAAGCACGAAAGCCGCCTGGCGAGAGGCGGCTTCCGTATAGCGGGGGCAGGATTCGAACCTGCGACCTTCGGGTTATGAGCCCGACGAGCTACCTGACTGCTCCACCCCGCGACGCTTGGGATCGACATTAGCACCATCGCGCGGGGCTTCAAGCCCCGAGGAGCGCCTTCAGGCGGAGCCCGTTCCGGACCGCGAAACCCTCCCAGTCGTTGTTGAAGTAGGCCAGCACGTCGGCCTCCTTCCGGAGCTCCGCGATCCGGTCCGCCCAGTCCCGCAGCTCGCGCTCGCTGTAGTTGCCGCGCCGCCCGCGGGTGCCGTAGTGGAACCGGATCAGCGTCCAGTCCGCGGTCAGCGGCGACGCGGGCAGCGGCCGGCGCTTGTCGTCGCCGATCACGAGCGCCGCGCCGTGCGTGTGGAGCAGCCCGTACACCGCGCTGCAGAACCAGCTCGCGTGCCGGAACTCGAACGCGTGGCGGCCCGGCGGCAGCGCCTCGAGCGCGGCCGCCAGCCGGTCGTCGTCGCGGTGGAAGTTCTCCGGCAGCTGCCACAGCAGCGGCCCGAGCTTGGGCGAGTCGGCCAGCGGCGCGATCCCCGCGTAGAGGCGCTCGACCCCGCGGCCGGTGTCCTGCAGCCGGCGGACGTGGGTCAGGTAGCGGCTCGCCTTGACCGTGAAGCGGAAGTCGGCGGGCGTCTCCTCGACCCAGCGCGCGACCGCCGCGGGCCGCGCGAGCCGGTAGAAGGTCGAGTTCACCTCGACGGTGTCGAAGCGCGTCGCGTAGCGCGCGAGCCAGCGCCGCTGGGCCAGCCCCTCCGGATAGAGCCGCCCGCGCCAGTCCTGGTAGTTCCAGCCCGAGCAGCCGACCCGGACGGGCCGGTCCGCCATCGCTCAGCCGACCTTGAACTTCACGATCGGCCCCTCGGCCTTGCAGTCCGAGATGCCCGCGTCGCAGTGCGTGCGATAGGCCTGCCAGTAGTACGTCCCGGGCGAGTTGAGCCAGAAGGCCGGGAAGTCGAAGAACTTCGCCTTGTACTCGTAGCGCGAGCCCTGCTTGTGCCGCGCCTTGCCGAACGTCGCCTTCTGGCAGATGACGCCGTCGGCGTTCTTGCGCTTCGACTTGCAGACCGCGACGAAGGTGCCCGGCGCTCGGGCCCTCGCACGTCGAGCTTGAAGACGAAGGCGCGACCGGACGGGATCGTGTCCCCGGCCTTCGGGGTGACCGGGGTGATGCCGTTCTTCGTGACCGCGCCGGCCGGCGCGGCGAGCAGGAGGGGCGCCGCGAGGGCCGCCAGGAGGAGCGTTCTGCGCATGATCGGCCGACCCTATAGCGTGCGCGGGCACCCGTGCGCGTGGCGGTCGTGGACATCGGAACCAACTCGACCCGGCTGCTGATCGCGGACGCCGGGGACGACGGCGTGTCGGAGCTCGCGCGCGAGTCGACGGTCACCCGGCTGGGCGAGGGCGTCGACGCGACGGGGCGCCTGGGCGACGCGCCGCAGGAGCGCGTGTTCGCCGTGCTGGAGCGCTACGCGGCGCAGATCGCCGACCACGACTGCGAGGCGAGCAGCGCGGTGATGACGTCTGCGGTGCGCGACGCGGAGAACGGCGACGCGTTCCGCGCGACCGTCGCCGAGCGGTTCGGCCTCGAGGGCCGCACCCTGTCCGGCGACGAGGAGGCCCGCTACACGTTCGGCGGCGCGACCGCCGCGCGCGCTCCGGACGACGCCACCACGCGCGTGGTGATCGACATCGGCGGCGGCTCGACCGAGCTCGTCTGCGGCGCCGGGCACGAGCCGGGCTTCCACGTCTCGACCCAGATCGGCGTCGTGCGCTTCTCCGAGCGCTTCATCGCCTCCGACCCGCCGTCGGCGAGCGAGCTCGACGCGCTCGCCGCCGAAGCCACGCGCGGGATCGAGGCCGCCGTGCCGGCCGACGTGCGCGCGAGCGCGAGCGCGGCGATCGCCGTCGCCGGCACCGCCACGTCGTGCGCCTCGATCGACCTCGGGCTCGACCCCTACGACGCCGCGCGCGTCGAGGGCCACGAGCTCTCGCGCGCGACGCTCGCCGAGCTGCGCGAGCGGCTCGCGGCGCTGCCGCTCGACGAGCGCCGCGAGGTCCGCGGGCTCGACCCGGACCGGGCCCCGACGATCGTCGCCGGGGTCGTGATCCTCGAGTGCGCGCTGACCGCGTTCGGTCTCGCAATGGTCGAGGTCTCTGACCGGGACATCCTGTGGGGCGTGGCCCTCGACCTGGCGGGCAAAGCCTGATTCCAGCACGGATTGCTGAAATCTGGACGTTCGTACGATGGCCATTCCTTGACACCGGCGGGATACTCGAAGCGTCGGTCAGGGCGGTCGTGCCTCCCGCCGTTCGTCCTCCGACGCATAGATCCGGGCGATTTGCCGCATCAAAACGGCGCCTCCCGCCGCCCGGATCGCCCAAAGGCCCCCAAGGCACGTACCCCTGCCCGTCCTGAAGGGGCCAACTTGAAGCCGTCTCGCCCCGCCGCGAGGCGGCTTCTCGTTTTCAGGCCAGGTTCGCGCTCCGCGGGTACGCCACCGACGGGTCGGTCAGGACGTTCACGAGCGCCGGGGCGTCCGCCGCGAGCGCCCGCTCGAGCGCCGGCTTGAGCTCGGCCGGCTCGCGCACGAGCGATCCCTGCCCGCCGAGCGCCGCGACGACCTCGTCGTAGCGCGTCTCCGGGCGCAGGTCGGCGACGACCGAGTAGCCGTAGAGGAACTCCATCGGGTGCTTCTCGAGCCCCCAGATGCCGTTGTTGCCCATCACGCCGACGACGCCGACGCCGTGCCGCGCGAGCGTGTCCCACTCCATCCCCGAGAAGCCGAAGGCGCCGTCGCCGAGCAGGAGGACGACCTGGCGCTCCGGCCGGGCCAGCTTGGCCGCGAGCGCGTAGCCCGGCCCGCAGCCGAGGCAGCCGAACGGGCCGGGGTCGAGCCAGCAGCCGGGCTCGTAGGACTGGATCGCCCGGCCGGCGTAGGAGGCGAAGTCGCCGCCGTCGCAGATCACGATCGCGTCGCGGTCCAGGACCTCGCCGAGCTCCTTGTAGACCCGCAGCGGGTGCAGCGGCGCGCGCGGGTCCCCGAGCTGCTCGGCCTCGCCGGCGCGCTTCTCCTCCTCGACCGCGCGCAGCTGCGCGGTCCAGGCGGACGTGCCGGAGCCGCCCGCGGCGGTCGCGAGCGCGCGCAGCGTCTCCGCCACGTCGCCGTAGAGCTCGGCGGCGACCGGTCGCGGGTGCTCGCGCTCGGGCTCGGCGATGTCGGCGACGATCAGCTCGCAGTCGGGCCCGAAGGCCTGGCCGAAGCCGAGCCGGAAGTCCATCGGCACGCCGGCGACGATCGCCACGTCGGCGCCCTTGAGGCCCGCGCTTCGCGCGCGCGAGAAGAACAGCTCGTGGTCGGCGGCCAGGCAGCCGCGCGCGAGCCCGTTGAGGAACACGGGGATCCCGCAGGCCTCGGCGAGCTCGCGCAGGGCGTCCTCGCCGTGGCCCCAGTAGAGGTTCGTCCCGGCCATGATCACCGGGCGCTCCGCGTCGCGCAGCATCGCCACCGCGCGGTCGAGCGCGCGCCCGTCCGGCGCCGGGCGCGGCGGGTCGTAGGGCTCGGAGGGCTGCGGCTCCGGCGCCTCCATGAAGACCTGGTCGAGCGGGAAGTCGAGGAACGTCGGCCCCGGGTGCGGGCGCTGCGCGACGTCGAGCGCCTCGTCGACCAGGCCCGGGATCTCGGCCGTGGTGGCGGCCGTCGCCGCGAGCTTGACGAGCGGGCGCACGAACGGCACGTGGTCGATCTCCTGGAGCGAGCCCTGGCCCCAGCGCATGGCCGGCGCGCGGCCGCCGAGCATCAGCATCGGGGAGTGGTTCTGCTGCGCGGAGCCCAGCGCGCTCATCCCGTTCGTCACCCCGGGCCCGGCCGTGAGCGCGCAGACGCCGGGCTCGCGCGTGACCTTCGCCCAGCCCTCGGCGGCGAACGCGGCCGCGGACTCGTGGCGCACGTCGACGAGGTCGATCCCCTCGGTCCGGCAGCCGTCGTAGATCGAGAACAGGTGCCCGCCGGAGAGCGTGAACAGCTTGCGCACGCCGTGCGCCTTGAGGCGGCGGGCGACCAGGCGCCCGCCGTGGAACGCCGGTGCTTCCTCCGGATCCGTGGTCATGGCGGGGGAACATACCCCCCCGATCCGGGGGTGCGAGGCGATCGGCCCTCGCGCGCGGGAAGGCGGGGCGCCTAGGTTGACCCCATGGACGCCACCCAGGTCACACGGAACGTGTACACGCCCTTCGCCGAGCTCGACCTCCTCCTCGCCGAGGAGGAGCAGGACGCCGTCGTGCTGCCCGCGCTCGAGGTCGGGGACGTGCGTGAGCCCGAGACCGTCGACGCGTTCAACGCGCAGATCCTCGCCGGGCTCGTCTCGCCCTAGAGCTGGGCGACGCGCGCGTAGCGCGCGGCGGCGATGCCGTCGCCGAGGCGGCGCTCGCCCCAGTACAGCGCGCGGCCGATCCGCAGCGCGGGCAGCCGGTCGGCGCCCGCGTCGACGAGGGCCTGGCCGGCGCGCTCGATCTGCGCGTCGCGGCCGTCGTCGTCCGCCGCCAGCAGGTACTCCTCGTAGGTCAGCCCCGACGCCGTGGCCGCCTCGGCCAGGATCTCCGGATCGTCGAGGTCGAAGCCGCCGCAGAACGCGAGCCGCGTGGCCGCGAGGACGTACGCCGCGCCGCGCCCGCGCTCGGCCGCCAGCACGGCGACGCGCATCGCCGCGGACACGCCCGCGGGGAACCGCTCGGGCCAGACCAGCGGGAGCCGCAGCTCCGCGGCGCGCTCCTCGGCGGCGTGGCGGATGGCGCCGGCGGTGCCGCGGTGCAGCCCGGGCGCCGTCGCCGGGGTCCAGACGACGTCGTCGAAGCCGCGCTCGATCCGCTCGGCCGCCAGGTACGAGAACGGGCACGACAGGTCGAAGAAGAACTGCGCGCGGGTCCGCAGCGGCCGCTGTCCGCCGCGCAGTCGCCGCGCCTCCCGGCGCGCGGCGAGATCGATGAGTTCGCCCATGGTTCCGATCTGCCTGTTTTCTGACAGGACACCCGCCCTGTCCGCCCTGTGCCCCAAGGAACGACCCCGACCGGAGAAACTTGCGGGGCGGGGCGGCCGCCCGGATGAATGTCCAGGCTGGAGTGCGCACCCCATGGCGCAAGCGGATCACCAGCCCTACCGTTACGCCGTCTGGAGGTCTATTCTCGCCGTTCGCCGCCGAAACCGCCGGATCTGCGGAGGTTCCACCATCCCCCCCGTCCCCCCGCCCAAGCGCCACCCCTACGACCAGTGGTCACCTGACGCACGTGCGCTCGACCTGGTCGGCGACAAGTGGACGCTGCTCATCATCCGCGACCTCGCCGCAGGGCCGCGGCGGTTCGTCGAGCTGCAGCGCGTGCTGCCCGGGATCTCGACCGAGCAGCTGCGGTCGCGGCTCAACCGGATGGTCGCCGACGGCCTGCTGACGCGCCAGCGCTACCGCGAGGTCCCGCCGCGCGTGGACTACGAGCTCACCGAGCGCTCGCGCGAGCTGATGCCGGTGCTCGGCGCGCTCGCCCGCTGGGGCTACGACTGGGCCTGGAGCGCGCCGCGCCAGGGCGAGGACGTCAACGTCGGCGCGGTGTTCCGGCTCGCGCCGGGGCTGATCGACGCCGGCGACGCGAGCGGCACCGTCGACCTCGTGCTCGTGGGCGACACCGACCGCGTGTTCCGGCTCCTCGCGCAGGGCGGCGAGGTGACGATCACCGAGCGCCCCGAGGGCGACGCCGACGCGGTGGTGACCGGCGACGAGGAGGGCTGGATCGCCGCGCTGGGGCCGGAGGGCTCGACCGCGGCGCTGGACGTCAGCGGGCGGGCTCCGCTCGCGCGGACGCTGCTCGCGGCGTTCACCGCGGCGGCGACGCACGCGGCGACGCGCGCCGCGTAGCGTCGAGCACGTAGAGGAGGTGCGGGCGGCCGTAGGCGAGCCGCTGCCCGCGCTCCTCCATGCCGAGCTTCTCGAGCACGTGGCGCGAGGCGGCGTTGTCCGGCTCCACCTGCGCGAGCACCCGCGGCAGGCCGAGCGGGCCGAACGCGTGGCCGACCAGCGCCTCCGCCGCCTCGGTCGCGTAGCCCTTGCCCCAGGCGCCGCGCGCGAGCGTGTAGCCGAGCTCGACGTCGGGGCCGGTGCCGGCGAACGGGTGCAGCCCGGCGTCGCCGAGGATCGCGCCGCCGTCGCGCTCGGTCACCGCGAGGAACGAGTAGCCGCGCTTGGCGAGCACGTCGCCGTAGGTGCGGAGCGCCGCCGCGGTCTCGGCGAGCGTCGCGTGCGGGCCGGCGCCGACGTAGCGCATGACCTCCGGGTCGGCGTAGATCGCGTGGATCTCGTCGTGGTCGGCGAGCGTGAACGGACGCAGCCGGAGACGCCGGGTCGTCAGCTCCACTCAGCGCGCCGCGAGCCCGTGCGGTGCGCCGTCCCCGCCCGCGATCCGGTCGGCCATCTCGCGGCGCCGCCGCTCGACGCCCTGCGGTGGCGGCCCGGCGCCGGGGCGGCGCCGCTCGACGACGGTCTCGCCGCCGCACATCTCGCATGGTGCCTCGAGCGCGTGCTCGAGCGAGCCGGGGAACAGGCTCCACCGCGTCTCACCGCATTCCGTGCAGCGCACTGCTTCCATTCGATCGGACTGCTCCTTCGAAGGGGGTGGACCCATTCTTCCACGCCTCGGCGCTGCGCGGGGACGTTTCGTTCGGTAGAAGACCATGCGGGATGGCGGCCAAGGGCAGCAGCGCGGGGATCCTCCTGCACCGGGCGGGAAACGACGGGCGCGAGGTGCTGCTCGTCCATCCGGGCGGCCCGTTCTGGGCGAAGAAGGACGACGGCGCCTGGTCGATCCCGAAGGGCGAGCTCGACCCGGGCGAGGACCCGCGCGCGTGCGCGCTGCGCGAGTTCGCCGAGGAGACGGGGACCACGCTGCCGCCCGGCGAGCTCGACGACCTGGGCGAGGTCCGGCTCAAGAGCGGCAAGACGGTGGCCGGCTTCGCCGCGGCGGGCGACCTCGACGCGGCGGCGATCGTCAGCAACACGTTCGAGCTCGAGTGGCCGCCGCGCTCCGGCCGGCGCCAGGCGTTCCCGGAGGTCGACCGGGCGGGCTGGTTCGGCCTCGACGCCGCGCGCGCGAAGCTGAACCCGGCGCAGGCCGCCTTCGTCGACCGCCTGGAGGCGCTGCTCGGCTGAAGTGCCCGGGGTGGGAGTCGAACCCACACGCCCTTGCGGACAGTCGGGTTTAAGCCGACCGCGTCTGACCAGTTCCGCCACCCGGGCCGGACCGGATCGTATGGGACACTGCAGGCCGTGCGACGCCGGATCTGGATCGCGCTGCTCGTCCTCGCCGTGCCCGTCGTGCTGGTGGCGGTCGCCAACGCCGTCGTGCTGCTGCAGGCGCGCGGCGAGACGGCGCGCGACGTCGCGGCGCTCCCGCACGCCCAGGCCGCGCTGGTCCTCGGCGCGCAGGTCAAGCCGGACGGCACGCCGAGCGACATGCTCGAGGACCGGATCGTGACGGCGGAGGAGCTGTACCGCGCCGGGAAGGTCGACAAGCTGCTGCTCTCGGGCGACCACGGGCGCCTGGCCTACGACGAGGTCGGGACGATGCGGCGCGAGCTGCTCGCGGACGGGATCCCGGGGCGCGACCTGTTCACCGACCACGCGGGCTTCGACACCTGGGACAGCGCGCAGCGGGCGCGGCGGGTGTTCGACGTCGACTCGGCGATCGTCGTCACGCAGCGGTTCCACCTCCCGCGCGCGCTGTTCGCCGCGCGCCGCGCGGGCCTGCGCGTCACCGGCTTCGCCGCGGACCGGCGGGACTACGGGCGGGTGATGGGGCGGCTGCAGCTCCGCGAGGCGCTCGCGCGCGTGAAGGTGGTCGCCGACACGGTGACGGGCGCCCAGCCGCGCTTCCTCGGCCCGCGGCTGCCGATCGGCGGCGACGGCCGCGCAACCTGGGGACCGGCGCCTCCGTAGCGGGTGGCTACCCTGGATGCGAGCAACTTCTCCGCCTCGTCTGGGTTCTCAGAGGCGGAACCCGGTTCGCGTCCCTCTTGGAAGTCTCGGCTCTCACCCACGCCGGCGTCGCCGGCCATGCCCGTTCTCCGCTGCTGCGGCTGCAGTCGGACGAGCGCCTGATCACGCTCATCCGGCGCGGCAACCACCACGCCTTCGAGGCGCTGGTCTCGCGCTACCAGGCGCGGCTGCTGGCGTTCTGCCGCCACATGCTCTCGAGCCGCGAGGACGCCGAGGACGTGCTCCAGGAGGTCTTCGCCGCCGCGTTCAACGCGATCAACGCGGACGACCGCGAGATCAACGTGCGGCCGTGGCTGTACCGGATCGCCCGCAACCGCTCGCTCAACCACCTCCGCAAGGCCCAGGCGATCGGCGTCGACTCGATGGACGTGCACCTCTCCGAGCACGGCCTGACGACCGCCGACAAGGTCCACAAGCGCGAGGAGTTCCGCCAGCTGATGGCGGACGTGCAGGACCTGCCCGAGACGCAGCGCACCGCGCTCCTGCTGCGCGAGATCGACGCGCTCTCCTACGACCAGATCGCCGAGGCGATGGAGACCACGGTCCCGTCGGTCAAGTCGCTGCTCGTGCGCGCCCGCGTCGGCCTGGCCGAGGCGGCCGAGGCGCGGCTGCTGACCTGCGACGAGGTCCGCGACGAGCTCGGCGAGGTCGCCGAGGGGCTGCGCCGGACGAGCCCGCCCGTCCGCCGCCACCTGCGCACGTGCGACCGCTGCCAGCTCTTCAAGCGCCAGCTGCGCCAGACGAACCGCGCGCTCGCCGCCGTCTTCCCGGTCGGGCCGCTGCTGCTGCTCAAGAAGGTCCTGCTCGCGCACGCGGGCGGGGCGGCCGCCTCGTCGGGCGGCGCGGCCGCCGCGGGCGGCGGCGCTGCCGCCGCCGGTGCCGCGGGCGCTGCGGGCGCCGCCGCGGGCGGCGCGATGAGCGCCGGCGCGGGCGCGCTGGCCTCGAAGGCCGTCGCCGGCCTCGCGGCCGCCGCGATCGTCACCGCCGGCGCCGTCGAGGTCAAGCACGTCAAGGACCGCCCGGGGACGAAGGCCGACGCCGTCCAGACCGCGCAGGCGGCGCCGCCGGCGCCGGTCGCGCAGAGCTCCGAGCCGGTCGCGGTCGCGTCGGCGCCGCAGCCGGTCACCGAGGCCCCGGCCGCCGCCGCGACGAAGGCGCCGGCCCGGCCGAAGGCGGACGCCAGGCCGGCCGAGAAGCCGCGCGCCGCGGCCACCGCGACGCCGACGCCCACCCCGGCGCCCGCCGTGCCGGCGCCCGACCCCCGTCCCGACCGCGACGCCGGCGCCCGCCGCCGGCACGCCGCCGAACGTCGAGCAGCACGAGGGCGACACCGTCACGCTGCCGGACGCCCCGGCCGCCGGCGAGGCGCCGACCCCGGTCGGCTCCGGCCCGCAGCCGCCGGCCACGGCGCCGACCCCGGTCCCCACCCCGCCCCCGGCCGTCACGCCGGTCCCGCCGACGGCGACGCCGGTGCCCACCCCGGTCCCGACGCCGCCGCCCGCGGTCACGCCGGTCCCGACGCCCGCGCCGTAGCAGTCTCCGCCGGCGAACGTCAACGGCGGCAGTGAGGGGTGCGGGTCCGACCGCGCCCCTGGTCAACGCAGCAACCCCCGCCGCCCGAGGCCCTCGTGCTGCGTTGCCCTTCCATGACGAGGCCAACGCCGCACGCCCGGCCGCGAATGCGGGCCCCTGCTGCGTTGACCTCGCGACCGGCCGGTCCGTGCTCCCTTCAATGCCGAAGTTCGTCCCGGCGCCGCGGCTCAGTGGATCCGCGCGCCGACCGGCACGCCGGACCGCGGCTCGAGCAGGATGATGTCCCCCGCCTCGTCGCTCGCGCCGAGGCACAGCACCTCGGACATGAACGGCCCGATCTGACGCGGCGGGAAGTTGACCACCGCGACCACGAGCCGCCCCTCCAGCTCCTCGCGGGCGTAGTTCGTGATCTGGGCCGAGGAGCGCTTGACGCCGATCTCCGGTCCGAAGTCGATCGTGAGCTTCCAGGCCGGCTTGCGCGCCTCGGGGAACGCCTCGACCGCGGTCACCCGGCCGACGCGCATGTCGACGGCGAGGAACTGGTCGAAGTCGATCTCGGCGGTCACGGCGCGGCAGCCTATCCGCGCAGCAGCGCCGCCGCCTCGTCCGCGCCGGCGTGCGCCGCCCAGTCGGCCGGCGTGCCGTCGTAGAGCGCGTCGCGCAGCCCGGTGTCCGCACCGGCGGCGAGCAGCGCCCGGACCGCCTCCGTCGCCCCGCTCTGCGCGGCGAGGTGGAGCGCGGTGATCCCCTCGCCGTGCTGCGGGCCGCCGAACGTCCCGCGCGCGTCGACGTCGGCGCCGAGCGCGACCAGCGCCTCGATCGCCGCGACCCGGCCCGTCGCCGCCGCCCAGGCGAGCGCGGTGCCGCGGTAGACGTCCGCGTCGACGCGCGCGCCGCGCTCGGCCAGCGCGCGCAGCGCGTCCGCGCGGTCGTTGCGCGCCGCCCACGCCAGCGCCTCGTCGACGACCTCGGCGGGGTCGGCGCCCGGCGTCCAGGCCGGGAAGCCGCCGTGCGGGCGGTAGAACCCGCGCGCGGCGCCCGCGGCCGGCGCGGGCGCGCCCGGCGCGGGCAGCAGCTCGGCGAGCAGCGCGACGTCGCCGAGCCCGGCGGCGACGCGCAGGTTGCCCGGCGCGGGCGACCGCGCGGCCAGCAGCTCGGCGGTCCCCGTCTGACCCCAGAACAGCGCGACGACGAGCGGCGTCCCGCCCGTCCCGCGCGCCTCCAGCTCGACCGGCGCGCCCGCCTCGAGCAGCAGCCGCGTCAGCGGCACCAGCCCGGCGGACGCGGCCTGGTGCAGCGCCGTCCAGCCGTGCGCGTTCGCGTGGGCGACGTCCGCGCCGCGCTCGAGCAGCAGCCCGACCGTGCGCTCGTCGCACGTGTACGCCGCCATCCCGAGCAGGTCGTTGCCGTTCGTGCCGACCTCCCGCACGACGTCCGGCGCGGCGTCCAGCGCGGCCGTCAGCGCCTCGACGTCGTGCGCCTCGACCGCCCGGTACGCGACCAGGAACGGATCGTCCGACGACGCCAGGGCCGCGACGCGCTCGAGCAGGTCGGCCCAGCCGTCGCAGCCGTGCTCGGACGGCGACGACCGCGCGGGCGCCCGCCGCCGTCAGCGGCGCGCCGGCGCGCTCGAACGCGGCCACGGCGCCCGGCGTCCCGTCGGTCGCGGAGGCGAGCAGCCCGTCCGCGCGGCCCTCGTAGTAGAGGGGGTCCGCGTGGTAGGCGTGCTCTCCCATCTCAGCTGCCGATCGAGAACAGCGCCTCGAGGTCGTGGCGCGAGAAGACCTCGAAGGCGACCATCGTGCTCGTCCGCCGGATCCCCGGCAGCTTCGCCATCCGGCCGG
Source organism: uncultured Solirubrobacteraceae bacterium (assembly GCA_963791405.1). Classification (GTDB taxonomy): domain Bacteria; phylum Actinomycetota; class Thermoleophilia; order Solirubrobacterales; family Solirubrobacteraceae; genus DASQMT01. Next base: position 105,632 of record CAWBSJ010000004.1, read on the forward strand.
TCACGACCTCCGCGATCTCCTCGGCGCTGCGGACGCGCAGCATCGCCACGAAGTCCCACTCGCCCGTCACCGACCAGGCCTCCGCGACGCCCTCGACGTCCGCCAGGGCGCCGCCGAGGTCGCCCATGGCGCCGCGCTCGGCCTCGATCAGGACGATCGCGTGGGTCACCGGACGGTGTGCGACTCGCCGGGGGCCAGGATCACGACCTTCGTCTCCGTCGCGTTCTCGACGTCGGACTTGAACGCCTCGGCGTCGGTCTCGATCGGCGGGAACGTGTCGTAGTGGATCGGGATCACCTCGTCGGCGCCGATCCACTCGCACGCGGTGACCGCGTCGAAGCGGTCCATCGTGTAGTGGCCGCCGATCGGGACGAGCGCCAGGTTGACGTGGTTGCCGCGCTGGGCGATCAGCTTGAGGTCGGAGAACAGCGCGGTGTCGCCGAGGTGGTAGACGAGCCGCTCGCCGACCATGATCAGCAGCCCGGCCGGCGGGCTCACGGTCCCGCCCGGCGTGGTCGACGAGTGCCACGCGGGCACCATCTTGACCCAGCCCCAGTCGAACGCGACCGTCCCGCCGAAGTTGGGGTCGAAGACCTCGAAGCCCTTCTCGGCCAGCTCGTCGGCGATCTCGACCATCGCGAGGATCGGCGCGCCGGTGCGCTTGGCGATCGCCTCGACGTCGCCGTAGTGGTCCTGGTGGCCGTGGGTGAGCAGGATGTGGGTCGGGTCCAGCTCGTCGGCCTGGATCGTCGCCTTCGGGTTCCCGGTGATGAACGGGTCGACCAGGATCCGGGCGTCGCCGTCCGTGATCATGACCGCCGACTGGGCGAGGAAGCGGATCTCCATCAGGTCAGTCCTCCTGTCGCATGAGCTCGTGTGCCAACTCGTACCCCACCGCGACCCCGATCAGCATCGAGACGCCGGTCTCCTCCGCGATCAGCGTCCGCACGGCCGCGAGCCGCTCGTCCACGTCGGGCTTCCCCGCCGCCTCGAGCACCGCGGCCTGATGGGCGGAGCCGAACCAGTCGGCCGCCTGCAGCGCCTCGTTGAGGATCCGCTGGATCCCGGGCGCGTTCGCGCCGACCATCCGCTGCGCCTCCTCCAGGCGCGCCGGGTCGGACAGCAGCTCGATCGCCGCCTCCACCTGCTCGTCGGTGTAGCGGGCCATGCTCAGCGGGCGCGCGCGAGGCCGAGGCCCAGCACGATGCCGGCCAGTCCGCCGCCGAGCCCGGCCAGCGAGCTGGCGCCGTCCGCGACGAGCGGGAGCAGCACCAGCAGGGCGGCGATCGCGAGCACGCCGAGCAGGTCGGCGTCGTCCTCGCGGCCGGCGCGGCGGCCGAGGATGTCGCGCATCGACCACGCGGCGAGCATCGCGAGCGCGGCCGCGTTGCCGCCGACGGCGATCGCGCCCTCGTCGGCCGCGACGACGAGCGCCATGCCCGCCCCGCCGCCGATCACGAAGACCATCAGCGGCGCCCACCAGCCGTGGCGCCGCTCCAGCAGCGTGCCGAACAGCGCGATCGCGGCCAGCGCGGCGACCTCGTAGCCGGTCGTGCCGTAGACGAGCTGGGTCGTCCAGAGCTTCCACCACTCGCCGTCGAACGGCCCGCCGAGCGCGAGCTCGCCCCAGGCCGAGACGGTCGAGAGGCCGATCCCGTTCAGCGTCTCGTCGGCGACCAGGTTCAGCCCGATCCAGCCCACGAGCGTCACGACGACCGACGCGAGGACGATCAGGATCGTGACGTACGGGCCGGCGGTCGGGCCGGATGCCGGGGATCTCGCCGCGGCGGAGCGGCGCGAGCCGCGGCCGCGAGCGCTTCGGGGGCTTCGGCGTCCCGCCCCGCTCGAGCTTGGGCGCGCGCTTGCGCAGCCGCGTGCCGCAATAGGGGCACTCCGTGATGTACGGGGACACCTCGGAGCCGCAGCTCTTGCAGACGACGAAGAGATCGGGTCCGCTCGCCATGGGCCAAATGATTCTACGCGCCGCGCGAGGTCGCCCGGAGGACCACTTCCGAGCCGGGCGGGCATACTCCTCCGAGAGCGAAAAGCGAACCCGAGGAGATCGATCCGATGGCGCTCGGCTATGACGGAAAGCTGTACATCCTGGCCTTCGACCACCGCGGGTCGTTCCAGAAGAAGATGTTCGGGATCGAGGGCGATCCCACCGCGGAGGAGACGGAGCGGATCTCCGACGCGAAGCGGCTGATCTTCGAGGGCATGGAGCTCGCGGTCCAGCGCGGCGTCGACGCCGGCGCGACCGGCGTGCTGGTCGACGAGCAGTTCGGCTCGGACATCCCGAAGCGCGCGAAGGAGGAGGGGCTCGTCCTCTCGATGCCGGTCGAGAAGTCCGGCCAGGACGAGTTCGACTTCCAGTACGGCGCGGACTTCGGCGAGCACATCACCGAGCACAACATCGACTTCGCCAAGGTGCTCGTCCGGTACAACCCGGAGGGCGACGCCGAGATGAACGAGCGCCAGCTCGGCCGGCTGAAGGAGCTCGCCGACTGGCTGCACGCGAACGACGGCAAGTTCCTCTTCGAGCTGCTCGTCCCCGCCGAGGAGGCCCAGCTCGAGTCGGTCGGCGGCGACACCGACCGCTACGACGCCGAGCTGCGCCCGAAGCTGATGAAGCAGGCGATCAAGAACTGCCAGGAGTACGGCATCGAGGTCGACGTCTGGAAGATCGAGGGCGTCGACCGCCAGGAGGACGCCGAGGCGCTCGCGCGAGCAGTCGCGCGCCGGCGAGGGCCGCGAGGGCGTCGTCTGCGTGCTGCTGGGCCGCGGCGCGTCCGACGACAAGGTCGACCACTGGCTGCGCCAGGCGGCGCCCGTCGAGGGCTTCGTCGGCTTCGCGATCGGCCGCTCGATCTGGTGGGACGCGCTGAAGGGCTTCCTCGACGAGAGCCTCACGCGCGAGGAGGCGGCGTCCAAGATCGCCGACAACTACCTGCGCTTCGTGCAGGTCTACGACGAGGCCGAGACCGCCACGCGGGTCTAGGACATCGGTCCGGGGCGGCGGTGCCGCCGTCGCCCCGGGTTCCGGAAGGTCATAAGATGCAAGATCTCATGCGGATGCGGCAGTCACTGGCGGAGATCGAATCGGCCTTCGCCGACGAGATCGAGGAGGACCGGGAGCGGCGCGAGCGGCTCGGCCGGCGCGCGCAGATGCGCACCCACCGCCGCCACGTCGAGAAGACGCAACCGGCGCGGCACGCTCCGCTTCTTCATGCTCGTCCTGGTGCTGATCACCACCGCGGTCGTGGTGACGATCGCGATGTTCCAGACGCTGTACTACGTGATGGGCTGAGCGCAGCTAGCGGTTCGCGCTCAGCCGCTTCAGCGCATCATCGACCTCCGCACGCGCCGACGCGCCGGCCGCCGCGTTCTCCTGCTGGATCTCGAGGTACACCTCGCGCCGGAACACCGGGATGTCGCGCGGCGCCTGGATGCCGATGCGCACCTTCTCGCCCATGATCGACAGCACCGAGACCTCGATGTCGTCCCCGATCATGATCGACTGATTGGACTTGCGTGTCAGGACGAGCACTGTGCCTCCCTGCCGTCGGTACGCGGTCGCTGCCCGGTACCCCGAGCCTCTCGCTGCAAACTGTGCCTACGGCCCAGCCTACCGGCACGCCATCCCGCACACCATCCGGCCGACACCCGAGGTCTTTTCGCTAGTCTCCCGGCCTGCTCATGAGCCGCCGGTCGCTGCGTCCGCAGCTTAACCAGATCCGAGGGTGGGTGCGACAAGGACGCACCGACGCGTGGATCGCGCACCAGCTGGAGGTCACCGTCCAGCAGATCAACGCCTTCAAGCGCGAGCACGGCCTCGAGCCGGACGCCGACGGCGCCGCCGAGACCGCGGCCGACGACGTCGACCTGCGCGCCGAGGACGACGCGGCGATCGCCGCGGAGCTCGAGGCCGAGGAGACGCGCCGCGCCGAGGAGGAGGCCAAGGCCGCCGAGGAGGCCGCGCGCAAGGCCGCCGAGGAGGAGGCGCCGCCGAGGCCGCCGAGGCCGAGGAGCCCGAGGCGAAGCCGAAGCGGACCCGCGCGCGCTCGTCGCGCGGCCGGGCGCGCAAGCGCACCACCGGCCCGCTCGAGGGCACGTTCGACCACGGCGAGGAGGGCTACGGGCTGTGGCTCGACCCCGCCGTCCAGGACGACCCCGTCTACGCGGAGCACTGGGCCGGCCACCGTCCCGTCGAGATCACGATCGAGGAGGATCAGATCGTGATCCGCCGTGCGGGCGGCGACGAGGACGACGACGACTGACCTCGACCGCATCGTCGCGCACCTGTGCGCGGTCGAGGACGCGGTCGCGGAGTGGACGGAGCCCCTGCCCTGGGGCACCGCCGTGTTCCATCGCGGCGTGCCGTGGGTGCGCGAGGTCAACGTGGTCCGGGTCGAGGCGACCCACGCGGTGCGTCCGGGCGACATCGCCTTCGCGGCGGAGTCGCGGCTGCCCGGCGCGCCGGCCGTCGAGGTCCTGCACGAGCCGATCGGCGCCGAGGTCGCGCCGGCCTTCGCCGCGGCGGGCTGGCAGGTCAGCCGCCACCTGCTGATGGCGCTCGAGGTGGCGGCGCCGGAGCCGTCGCACGCCGTCGAGGAGGTCGACCCCGAGCTGATCTGGCCGCTGCGGGCGGAGTGGATGCGGGCCGAGCCGTGGGGCACCGAGGAGGCGGTGGCCGCGATGCTCGCCTGGGAGCGCGCGCGGGCGGAGCTGACCGCCGCACGGGCGTTCTGCGCGCTCGAGGACGGCCGCCCGGTCTCGATGTGCCTGCTGCTCGCCACGCCGGAGGCGGACGAGATCGAGCGCGTCTACACGTCGCCGGCGCACCGCGGGCGCGGGCTGGCCTACAGCGTGGTGGCGCGCGCGGCCGCCGAGGCGACCGGCCGGCTGACGTTCCTGTTCACCGACGCCCACGGCGCCGCGCAGCACCTCTACGCGCGGCTGGGGTTCCGCCGCGCCTGGGTGGTGTATCGGTTTCTTGCTGCTCGGCGTCCGGCTGACCCGGCCGCACCGCGCGGACCTCCGTAGGCGGCCTCCCGCCTGCGCTGCGCGAGTTACGCGAGCCGCCGCCCGCCGGCGTAGTCGCTCGCCTCGCGCAGGTAGCGCGCGAACGCGGCGTCGCCGACGATCCGCAGGTCCCAGGCGAACGGCGCGTCGGGCGCGACCGCCATCGCCACGCCGAGCACCCAGCCCGGTGCCCGCGTCGTAGAGCTCGGCGAGCTCCGCGCTGGTGAAGGCGGAGCCGAGCCGGCGCCGCAGCTCGGCGTGGACCTCGCGCACCACCTGCTCGAGCACGGGCCGCTCGTCGAACGGCGCCGCCTCCAGCCGCCGCAGGCCCGCCTGCCACTGCTCCAGATCCGTCTCGAACGCCATCGCTCTCCGAGGGTAGCCTCCGGCCGATGGCGGAGCGCCCACCAGCCGGCGCGGGCCGCGCGGCGCCGGGGCCGACACGCGCGGCGCCGTGCTCGCGGCCGCCCGCGGGCGGTTCGCGGCCCACGGCTACGACGCGACGCGGCTCCGCGACGTGGCGGCGGACGCCGGCGTCGACGTCGCGCTCGTCAGCTACCACTTCGGCAGCAAGGACGGGCTGTTCGCCGCGGCGCTCTCGCTCCCGCTCAACCCGGCGCAGCTCGTGGCCGAGCTGGTCGGCGGCGGGGTGGACGGGCTCGGCGAGCGGCTCGTGCGGCGGCTGGTGGCGCTGCTCGACCAGCGCGCGGGCGACGGGTTCGTCGCGCTCGTGCGCTCGGCGGCCACGAACGAGCGCGCCGCGGACCTGCTGCGCGACTTCGTCGAGCACGAGGTGCTGGCCCCGCTGGCCGCGGCGATCGACGCCGACCGGCCGGAGCTGCGGGCGGCGCTGTGCGGCTCGCAGCTCGTCGGGATCGTGCTGGCGCGGCGGGTGATCGGCGTCCGCCCGCTCGCGCAGGCGGATCCGGACACGCTGGCGGCGGCGGTCGGCCCGACGCTCCAGCGCTACCTGGCGGAGCCGCTCACTTGACGACGTAGAGCTTCTCGCCGGCCTTGACCATGCCGAGCCGGCGCGCCTCGACCTCGAGCGCCCCGCGCTGCTCGAGCGCCGCCTTGCGCGCCTTGAGGCGCGCGTTGTCGGCGCGCACGGCCGCGACGTCCTCGCGCTTGCGCTTGGCCTCGGCGTAGGTCGAGACCCAGGTCCGGGCGGGCCCGATGTAGAGGTAGACGACGAACGCGAAGACGCAGATCAGCGCCCAGCGCCCGACGCGGTCCCAGCGGATGCGAGACGCAGCCATCCTGACGGCTTCGTTCGACGCGCACGTCCCCTTCCTCTGCAATCTCTGTCCCGGTGCTCGGCGAACCGGCTCGCGTCGGGGTCGATCGGCGGAGCGCCGGGCCGCCTCCCGCCTCCGCGCCGGAGTTACCTGCGGAAGACCGAACGACCGGGGTACTCGGCGTCGTCGCCGAGCGCCTCCTCGATCCGCAGCAGCTGGTTGTACTTCGCCACGCGGTCCGAGCGCGACGGCGCGCCGGTCTTGATCTGGCCGCAGCCGGTCGCCACCGCGAGGTCGGCGATCGTCGTGTCCTCGGTCTCGCCCGAGCGGTGCGACATGACCGCGGTGTAGCCGGCCCCGCGCGCCATCTCGATCGCCGCGAGCGTCTCGCTGAGCGTGCCGATCTGGTTGACCTTGATCAGGATCGAGTTCGCCACGCCGTCGTCGATGCCGCGCTGCAAGCGCTCGGTGTTCGTCACGAACAGGTCGTCGCCGACGAGCTGGACGGTGGCGCCGATCCGGTCGGTCAGCGTCTTCCAGCCCGCCCAGTCCTCCTCGTCCATCCCGTCCTCGATCGAGACGATCGGGTAGCGGCCGGCGAGGTCGGCCCAGTAGCCGGCCAGCTCGTCGGCCGACAGCGTGCGGCCCTCGTGCTCGAGCACGTAGCCGCCGTCGGAGAAGATCTCGCTCGTCGCCGGGTCGAGCGCGATCGCGAGATCCTCGCCGGGCGTGTAGCCCGCGGCCTCGATGCCCGCCACGAGCGCCTCCAGCGCGGCCTCGTTGGACTCCAGGTTGGGCGCGAAGCCGCCCTCGTCGCCGACGCCGCCGCCGAGGCCGCGGTCGTGCAGGTGCCGCTTCAGGTGGTGGAAGGTCTCGGCGCCCATCCGCAGCGCGTCGCTGAACCGGCGCCGCGCCGACCGGGACGACCATGAACTCCTGGAAGTCGACCGAGTTGTCGGCGTGCGCGCCGCCGTTGAGCACGTTCATCATCGGGACCGGCAGGATCCGGGCCGCCTCGCCGCCGAGGTAGCGCCAGAGCGGCTGGCCCTCCTCCGCCGCCGCCGCCCGCGCCGCGGCCAGCGAGACGCCGAGGATCGCGTTCGCGCCCAGCCGGCTCTTGTTCGGCGTGCCGTCGAGCTCGACCAGCGCGGCGTCGAGCCCGGCCTGGTCGAGCGCGTCGCGGCCGGCGATCGCCTGCGCGATCTCGCCGTTGACGTTGCCGACCGCCTGCGTGACGCCCTTGCCGAGCCAGGCGTCGCCGCCGTCGCGCAGCTCCGTCGCCTCGAACTCGCCGGTCGAGGCGCCGGACGGGACCGCGGCGCGGCCCTGCGCGCCGGAGCGGAGCGCGAGCTCCACCTCGACGGTCGGGTTCCCGCGCGAGTCGAGGATCTGGCGGGCATGGACGGTCTCGATCTGGCTCAAGGCTTCACGGCTCCTGGGGCTGCTCGGAGAGGCGATGGCGCGCGTAGTACGCGAGCTGGTCCTCGGGACCGAGATCGTTCCAGTCCCGGCCGTCCGATGCGGCGAGGTGCTCCGCGGCCTCGACGCGGCCGCGGAAGCGGTCGGAGGCCGCGCGCAGCGCCAGCTCCGGGTCGACCTTGAGCTTGCGCGCCAGGTTGACCGCCGCGAACAGCACGTCGCCGACCTCGTGGAAGCGCTCGTCGCGCGTGCCCGCGGCCTCGAGCTCGTCGAGCTCGCCGCGCACCGCCTCGTACGGCACGTGGTCGAAGTCGAACCCGGTCGACGCGGCGCGGCGCTGGACCTTGCGCGCGTACAGCGGCCCGGGCAGGTTCTCCGGCACCTCGCCGAAGGTGCCCGGCTCGCGCCCGGCCTCGGTCCGCTTGATCGCGTCCCAGTTGCGCAGGACCTCGCCGGCCTCGGAGACCTCGACCTCGCCGAAGATGTGCGGGTGCCGGCGGATCAGCTTCTGCCGGCAGTGCTCGGCGACCTCGGCCAGCGACCCGCCGCCGCGCTCCTCGAGCAGCAGCGACAGGAAGTGGACCTGGAAGAGGACGTCGCCGAGCTCGTCGAGCAGCTTGCCGTCGTCGCCCGTCTGCGCGGCCGCCGCGAGCTCGTAGGCCTCCTCGACCGTGTGCGGGACGATCGAGCGCTCGTCCTGCTCGCGGTCCCACGGGCACTCGACCCGCAGGCGGCGGGTGAGCGCGTCGAGGGCCGCGACCGCAGCGGCGGATTCCTCGGGCGTGCTCACCCGCGGGAGCCTAGGTGCCGGGCGTGGGGGTCGGCGTCGGGGTCGCGCCGGGCTGGACCGCGCCCGGGGTGGGCGTCGGCGTCGCCTTCGGGGCGTTCTTGCAGTCCTGCGTCGCGAAGTCGTCGCGGCAGTCCGTCTTGTCCTTCCAGCGCTTGCGGAAGTCCTTGACGAACGAGTCGAGCGCCTTCTGCTGGTTCTGCGACGTCAGCAGCTGCTTGATCGTCGGCGTCGCCTGCTCGAGCGTCTGCTGCGAGGCCTTGTTGATCTTGTCGACCTCGAAGACGTAGTAGCCGAACTGGGTCTTGACCGGACCCTCGAGCTCGCCCTTCTTGGCCTTGAAGATCGCGTCGTCGAACGCCTTCTCCTGCTGGCCCTTGGCGACGGCCGGCAGCTTGCCGCCCTGCGCCTTGGAGGCGTCGTCGATCGAGTACTGCTTGGCGACCTTCGCGAACGGCTCGCCGGACTCGAGCGCGGCCTTGGCCTGGTCGGCCTTCTCCTTGGTCTTGGTCAGGACGATGCTCAGGTCGCGCCGCTCGGGCTGGGCGAACTGCGCCTTGTTCTTGTCGTAGTACTCCTTGATCTGCGCGTCGGTGACGTTGTCCTTGCCCTTCGTCACCTTGTCGCGGATCTTGTTCGAGATCAGCTCCATCTTCACGCGCAGGAGCACGTCCTCGTTGGTCTGCCCGGAGTCCTTGAGGAACTTGTCGTAGTCGGCGGCCTTCGGGAACGCCTGCTTCTTCTGCTGGTCGAACGACTTCTGGACCTCGTCGTCGGAGACCTTGACGCCCTGCTCGTCGGCCTCCTTCTGGAGCCACTGGTAGTTGATCAGGAGCCCGACGACCTGGTCGCGCAGCTGGTCGTACTGCTGCTGGCACTGCTTCTTGTAGTCCGCGTCGGTCTGCTTCGGCTGCCCCTCCTGGGGCTTGCCGGCGGCCTTCTTGGCGGCGGCGACGCACTTGGGGAAGTCCGGCGGATCCGGCACGGTGGCGTCCGGACCGCCCGCCTTCGCGGCGATGCCGAGCCAGTGCTCGTAGTCGGACTTCTCGATGTTGGTGCCGTCAACGGTGGCGACCGAGTCGCCCGGGATGCTGTCTCCGCATCCGGCGAGGATGGCCGCGGGCACAAAAAAGGCGCCGAGCGCCAGCAGGGTCAGCTTTCGTCTCATGATCGCGGTCGAGGGTAGCGGCCGCGTCTTAAAGCCCATGTGAACGCTCACGCGGCACGCTGGACCTCGAGCAGCACGTCGGCCGCGCGCACGACCGCGGGGAAGCGCTGCGCGGGGTCATCGGGCACGCGCACGGAGAGCTGTGACTTCCCTGACTCGTAGAGGGCGCCGGGGATCTCCGCGCGGATCCGCTTCGCGCGCACGGAGTCGAGCTCGATCGGCGTGACGGCGAGCCGCCCCTGGCGGAACGTGACCGCCCGCGCGCCGGCCTCGCCGAGCTTGATCCGCGCCTGCTGGAGCGTGATCAGGTTCTCCAGCGGCTCGGGCGGATCGCCGAAGCGGTCGGCCAGCTCGGCGCGCAGCTCCTCCAGCTCGCCGACGTCGCGCGCGCCCGCGATCCGGCGGTGGACCTCGACCTTCGCCTGCTCGTAGGGGATGTAGTCGACGGGCACGTAGGCGTCGACGTTGACGTCGAGCCGGACGGGCTCCGGCAGCTCCTCCGCCCCCTCCTCGTCCATCGCGCCGACCGCCTCGTCGAGCATCTGCATGTAGAGCTCGAAGCCGAGCGCGGCGACGTGCCCGGACTGCTCGTCGCCCAGCAGCGAGCCGGCGCCGCGCAGCTCGAGGTCGCGCATCGCGACCTTGAACCCCGCGCCGAGCTCGGTGTAGTCCGACAGCGCGGAGAGCCGGTCGGCGGCCTCCTGGGTCAGCGCCGCGGCGCTCGGGTAGAGCAGGTACGCGTAGGCGCGCTCGCGGCTCCGGCCGACCCGGCCGCGGATCTGGTAGAGCTGGCTCAGGCCGAACAGGTCCGCGCGGTCGACGATCAGCGTGTTGGCCTGCGGGATGTCGATCCCCGACTCGATGATGCTGGTCGAGACGAGCACGTCCGCCTCGCCGCGGAGGAAGGCGATCATCCGCTCCTCGAGCTGCTTCTCGTCCATCTGCCCGTGGGCGACCGTGAAGCGGAGCTGCGGGCAGAGCGCGCGCAGCCGCTCGGCCGTCTCGTCGATGTCCTCGACGCGGTTGTGGAGGAAGAACGCCTGGCCGGTGCGCGCGTGCTCGCGCTCGAGCGCCTGCTTGACGAGGTCCTCGTCGTACTCGCCGACGTAGGTCTTGACCGGTCGCCGGCCCTCGGGCGGCGTCTCGATCACCGTGATGTCGCGCAGGCCGGCGAGGCTCATCTGCAGCGTCCGCGGGATCGGCGTCGCGCTCATGCTGATCACGTCGACCTTGAGCTTGAGCTGGCGCAGCAGCTCCTTCTGCTTGACGCCGAAGCGCTGCTCCTCGTCGACGATGATCAGCCCGAGGTCCTTCGCGCGGACGTCGCGCGAGAGGACGCGGTGGGTGCCGATCAGGATGTCGACCTGGCCCTCGGCGAAGCGCTTGACCGCGGCGCGCTGCTCGGCGGCGGGGCGGAAGCGGCTGACCTGCTCGATCGTGAACGGGTAGTCGCGCAGCCGCTCGACGAACGTGCCGTAGTGCTGCTGGGCGAGGATCGTCGTCGGGACGAGCATCAGCACCTGCTTGCCGGCGTTGGCCGACTTGAACGCGGCGCGCAGCGCGACCTCGGTCTTGCCGTAGCCGACGTCGCCGCAGATCAGCCGGTCCATCGGCCGCTCGGACTCCATGTCGGCCTTGACCGCCTCGATCGCCTCGCGCTGGTCGGGCGTCTCGCGGTACGGGAACGCGGCCTCGAACTCGCGCAGCCAGTCCGAGTCGGGCTCGAACGCGTAGCCGCGGCGGCGCTTGCGCTCCGCGTAGAGGTTGAGCAGCTCGCCGGCGAGCTCCTGCGCGGCGCGCCGGGCGCGGGCCTTGATCGTGTCCCAGCGCTTGCCGCCGAGCTTGGAGAGCGACGGCGCGTTGCCGTCGGCGCCGACGTAGCGGCTGATCTTCGCGAGCTGGTCGACCGGCATGAAGACCTTGTCGTCGCCCTGGAACTCGAGGTTCAGGTAGTCGCGCGTGATGCCGCCGACGGTCTTCGTGTCGAAGCCGGCGAAGCGCGCGACGCCGTGGTCCTCGTGGACGATGAAGTCGCCCGTGCGCAGGTCGGTGAAGCTGCGCAGCAGCCCGCGGCCGCGGCGCGTGGGGCGGGTCGAGGCGCGGCGGCGGTGGAGCAGCCGGTGCTCGGGGATGACCGCGAGCCGGATGCCGGGCGCGACGAAGCCGTCGCGCAGGTTGGCCTCCTGGAAGACGAGCCCCTCCTCGATGCCGTCCCAGCGGGCCTTGACCCGCTGCAGGTTGTAGGCGGCGCGCTCGCCGCCGCCGCGGTTCGGCCACGTGACGAGCGCGGTGTACTTCGAGCGGACGAGCTTCTCCAGCTCCGGCTCCGCCTCGCGCAGGCTGCGGGCGGCGAACTCGGCGGCCTGCGCGCGGAACTCGAGCGGCTGCGAGCCGGAGATCGACGACAGCCGCAGCGGGCGGCGCGCCTCGAGCTGCGCGAGGATCCCCTCCGGCTTGACGTAGAGCGAGCGCGCGTCGGTGTCGTGGAAGGCGGCGCAGACGTCGTCCCAGTTGTCGCGCAGCGCCGGCTCGGTGTCCTCGTCGGCGGCGATGATCAGCTCGGCCTCGTCCGGGATCAGGTCGAGCAGGTCGCGGAAGCGGTCGAGCGGGAGCAGCTCGGCGATGTCGGGGCGGTCGTCGGCCTGCTCGAGCGCGGCGATCTCGGCGAGCTCGCGGTGCTCGGGCGCCAGCTCGGCGGCCGGCGCGATCTCGACGAGCTCGGTGTCGCCGAGCGAGCGCTGCGTGAAGGTGGAGAACCAGCGCAGCGACTCGATCTCGTCGTCGAACAGGTCGACGCGGATCGCGCGCTCCTCCGTCGCGGGGTAGACGTCGAGCAGCCCGCCGCGGACGGCGAACTGGCCGCGGTCCTCGACCTGGTCGACGCGGTCGTAGCCGGCGGCGACGAGGTCGGTCGCGGTCTCGTCGAGGTCGAGCAGGTCGCCGACGCGGAGCGTGAAGCCGTGCGGGCGCAGCGCGGGGTCGGGGACCTTCTCGCTCAGCGCGACGGCGGAGATCACGATCACGGGCGCCTCGGGCGCGCCGAAGCCGAGCTGCGAGCGTCGGCGGCAGGCGAAACGGTCTGTCGAGCAGGGCGTCGAGCGCGGCGACGCGCAGGCCGACGAGATGGGCGGGCGGCGTGAGGTGCGACTCGTAGGCGACGCCGCGGCTCGGGTAGAAGCGGACGGCGCGCGGGCGCAGCCACGCGCGCAGGTCGGCGGCGAGGTCGCGGGCGGCGCGATCGTCGCCGGCGACGACGACCGCGGGGCGGCGCGCGTCGCGGTCGGCGACGGCCGCGATCAGGTACGGCCGGAGCGCCTGCGAGACGAACGCGGACGTGCCCGGCTCGGCGAGCCGGTCCGCGTCGGGATGACGCTCGAGATGGCTGAGGAAGGGGCGCAGCGACATGGCGAACGGCCGCCCGTGTCACCGCGCGGCTCTGCGCCTCCGAGTCTAGAGCGTAGGCGCGCGCCAGGATGTTCAGGCGCACGTAGTGGATCCGGAGCGGGTCGGGCAGCCGCTCCAGCGCCGCGGCGACGAACGGCGCGCGCAGCTCCTCCGGCAGCCGCTCGAGGAACGAGCCGAGGCAGATCGCGCCCAGGTAGGCGACCGGATCCTCCGGGTCGACGTCGACCCGCGTCAGCCAGCACCAGATGTCGGTGAAGCCGGCCAGCTGCAGCCGCCGCTCGGTGTCCTCGGGGGTGGCGAACGTCCAGTCGGTCTCCCAGCCCGCGAAGTGCTCGGCGTAGGGCGCCTCGGACGCGAGGCCGAGCCCGGCGGCCTTGACCTCGGCGACGTTGCCGGAGCCGCCGCACTGGGCCACGAGCCGCCCGCCGGGCACCAGCGCGTCGTGCAGGTTGCGGAACAGCAGGTCGTGGTCGGGCACCCAGTGGAAGGTCGCGGTCGAGAGCACGGCGTCGACCGGCTCGCCGAGGTCGAGCTCGAGCAGGTCGGCCTGGCGCACGTCGGTGCCCGCCGGCAGCAGCTCGCGCGCCTGCCGCACCATCGAGGGCGCCGCGTCGACGGCGATCACCCGCCCGCGCGGCAGCCGCTCGAGCAGGAGGCGCGTGACGTTGCCGGTGCCGCAGCCCGCGTCGAGCACGGTCTCGTCGCCGGCGAGGACGAGCCGGTCGAGCACGTCGCTGCCCATGGCGGTGAGCGGCGCGGCGATCCGCTCGTAGGTGGTGGCGTCCCAGTCGCGCGTCGGCATACGACCGTACGTTATCACGTACGCAGGACGAGTGCCTCCGCTTCGTCGCGGGCGCGCTCCACCAGCTCGCGCACCTCGCCGGCGCTCTGGCGCCACTTCCCGAGCACGTGCGCCGCGACGATCTCGGGGTCGGTCGAGTCCGGCCGGCCGACGCCGACCCGCACGCGGTTGAAGTCCGCCGAGCCGAGCTCGCGCTTGAGCGACTTGAGCCCGTTGTGGCCGGCGAGCCCGCCGCCCAGCCGCACGCGGATGTCGCCGAACGGCAGGTCGATCTCGTCGTGGACGACGAGCACGCGGTCGAGGTCGAGCTTGAACGAGCCGCGCGCGGGGCCGACCGAGCGGCCGGCGTCGTTCATGAACGTCTGCGGCTTGAGCACGGCGACGCGCGGGCCGCCGGGGCCGGTCCGGCCCTCGGTCAGCTCGCCGGCGAACTTCTTCTTCGGCTTCGGGAGGTCCCAGCGCTCGATCAGCGCGTCGGCGACGAGGAAGCCGACGTTGTGGGGCGTGTTCGCGTAGCCGGGCCCGGGGTTGCCGAGCCCGACGACGAGCCAGTCGACCGGAGCCGAGGAGAAGAGCTTCAGGACTCGTCCGAGGACTCGTCCCCGGACCCGCCCTCGGCCGGGGCCTCGCCCTCGGCGGGCTCCTCGCCCTCGCCCACGACCTCCGTCTCGGTCTCGATCTCGTCCTCCACCGGCTCCTGGCTCGGCGGGGTGATCGTGGCGAGCACGGTCTCGTCGGGGTCGTCGAGCAGCGTCACGCCGGCCGGCGGGGTCAGCTCCGCCAGCGTGGCGGTCGCGTTCATCTCCATCGCGGAGACGTCGAACTGGATGCCGTCCGGGATGTCGCCCGGCAGCGCCTCGATGTTCAGCTCGATCGCGCCCTGCGAGAGCACGCCGCCCTCGACGACGCCGGGCGCGGAGTCGTTGCCGACGAGCTCCAGCACGATCGTGGTCTGGATCGTCTGCGTCATGTCGACGCGGAGGAAGTCGACGTGCATCGCCTCGCCGCGCACCGGGTGGCGCTGGATGTCCTTGACGAGCACCGGACCGGGCGCCGCTCCGTCGACGGAGATCTGGAGGATGGCCCCCGAACGCGCCAGGGTGTTGCGCAGGATCCGGCCGTCGACGGCGAACAGCTCGGCGTCGCCGTCGCCGCCGTAGATGACGCCGGGCACCTGGCCGGTGCGGCGCAGGCGGCGGGCGGAGCGGGACCCCTCCGCGGCGCGGGACGCGAGGTCGAGGGTGGTGGAGGTGTCGGTGGAGGCGGCCATGAGCGGCATGCGATGGTAGCGAAACCCCGTTGCCCGACCCGCTGGGATGGGTAGGATTTCGTCATGACGCCCGATGAAGAGCTGATGGTCATCTTCGGTGCGCTCCACGTCGTCGCGCTCGCGCTCGGCGTGATCCTCTTCATGCTCTTCCTCCGCTCGGACTCCGCGTCGTCGTGGAAGCCCCCCGAGGACGAGGAGGGCGGCGGCGGGGGCGGCAACGACCGGCTGCCCTCCCTCAAGCCCAAGCCGCGCCCGACCGGCGGCGTCCCGCTGCCGGACGCCGAGCCGTCGCGCACGCGCCTGCGCGACCACTCCAAGCTCCGCGACGCCCGTTCGCGCCCGCTGCGCCGGCCCGCGCACCCGCACGTGCCGCGCCGCACGCCGGTCCGCGGCCGCTAGCTCAACAGGCCGCTTCCAGCCCGATCGGGTCGGAGATCGCGAGCAGCGACAGGCCGCCGCCCGTGAGCGGCCCCTCGCGGCGCACGCGCACGCACTGCACGACCGGCAGCGAGGTCCCAGCGCGCCAGGCGACCCGCGCGCTGCCGACCCGGCGGGTGAGCGAGAGCCGCGTGCTCGGCTCGAAGTTGAGGATCTGCACCCGGCCGGGGCGGCGCAGCTTCGCGGTCCGCGCGTCGGTGACCTGGACGCAGGCGGGCTCGGCGGCGCAGGCGGGCAGCTGGGCGAGGACCGCGGGCGCGTCCCCGCGCGCCTGCGCCTCGAGCAGGTCGAGCACCTCCCCGCGCTCGGCGCTCGAGCCCGTCAGCCCGCGTGCGAGCAGGAACGAGAGGCCGAGGAAGACGAAGATCCCGATGCCGGCGACGATCAGGATGGCGGGGCGGCGGCGCATCGCCGCCGCCAGGTTGCGAGGCGGTCTCGCCGAACCCTTCGCCGGACAGCTCGAGGAACCGCATGACCGACTGCTCCTGGCGGCCGAGCTGCTCGCCCACCCGGCGCGCGTGGTCAGCCGCGTGCTCGAGGAAGTCCTCCAGGCAGCGCTCGGGGTCGTCGGGCAGCGGGTACACGCGGGCGACGTCCTGCTGGGCGCACGCGATCCCCATCGGCGGCCGCCCCTCCGCCAGCGGCCGCGGGGAGCAGACCGCCGTTACGACCAGCCCCTTCTCGGGCGCCACGAGCGCGGCGGGCAGCAGCCGGTGCGCGGGGAGCCGGACGGGCAGCCCGATGCTGCGGTCGACCCCGACGGGCGACTGCGCCACGTCCTCGAGCGGCGCGCGCCAGATGTCGAGCACGGTGTCGGCGGCCTCGAGCGCGTCGCGCAACGCGGTCGCCTGCTCGGCGTACAGGTGCTCGGCCTCGTCGCGGTCCTCGGCGCCCGCGAGGTCGAGGTCGCAGGGCACGCGCAGCAGCTCGTCGGCGGCGACCGCGGAGCCGGCGCCGCGCCCGCCGTGGGCGACGTAGGTCTGGATCGTCCCGAGGTCGCGCCGGCCGTGGAAGACCACGGTCAGCGCCTCGCAGAGCGGGAGGCCCGTGACGCGCAACGCGACCGCCGCTGCGGCGTCGTTGTCGATCAGGGCTCTGCGGAACAGCTCGTCGGCCTGGTGCTCGTCCATGGCGGACCTCCTTGTGTCCACCATGTTTACCGCTTCTCCGGCGGATCGAACGGGTACCGTAGGTCCAGTCATGAAGGTCGCTCTATAAGCCCATTCGGGCTGATCCTCGGCATCCTGGCCGGCATCGTCGGCAAGCGAGATCTTCGACTTCGTGTGGACGAAGATCGACGACGAGGACCCGCCGAAGGGCACGACGCAGCGAGGCGGCGTGGCGCAAGATCCTCGCCGCCGCCGCGCTCCAGGGCGTGATCTTCAAGCTCCACGCGCGTGGTCGTCGACCGCTACGGCGCGGTCGGCTGGAACTACCTCACGGGCGCCTGGCCGGGCGAGAAGCGCCCGATCCGGACGACTAGCGGGAGCGGAGCACGAAGCCGCGCGCGGCGAGCGTCGCCAGCGCGTCCTCGAAAGCCGGCGAAGTCGCGCCGCACCAGCAGGTCGAGCGGGACGCCCGCCGGGCCGGCGGCGCGGACCCAGCGCCGCAACACGGGCGCGCCGGCGCTCTCCTCCGCCTCGGCCAGCAGGTCGAGCAGGATCGGCAGCTCCGGCTTGTGGTCGAGCTCGCCGGTGATCACCGCGAGCGGGTCCTCGTCCAGGACGGCGAGCAGCTCGTCGTCGGAGAGCCCGAGCAGCGCCTGGAGATGCGCGGCCTGCGAGCTCAGAACAGCTGGTTCTCGCCGCCGAACACCTCGGACACCGAGTCGTCGGTGAAGATGCGGCGGATCGAGTCGGTCAGCAGGTCGGCGCAGGACAGCACGCGGAGGTTCGCCGGCGCGCCGGGGCGCAGCGGGATCGTGTCGGTCACGACCACCTGCTCGAACGGCGCGCGCTCGAGGTTCTCCCACGCGTTGCCGGAGAAGACCCCGTGCGTGGCGCAGGCGAACACGCGCTGGGCGCCCTTGTCCTTGACCGCCTCGGCGGCGGCGCGCAGCGTCCCCGCGGTGTCGATCAGGTCGTCGACGATGACCGCGTTCTTGCCGTCGACGTCGCCGATCACGTAGGCGATCTCGGCGACCTGCTGGGCGGGGCGCTCCTTGTTGAGGATCGCCAGCTCGGCGCCCATCTTCTCGGCGAACTTCTTCGCCAGCTTCGCGCGGCCGGCGTCCGGCGAGACGACCACGACGTCCTCGAGGTTCAGGTCGCGGAAGTACTGGGTGAGGATGAACATCGCCGTCATGTGGTCGACCGGCTTCTGGAAGAAGCCCTGGACCTGGCCGGCGTGGAGGTCCATCGTGAGCACGCGGTCGGCGCCGGCGGCCTCGAGCATGCGGGCGACGAGGCGGGCGGTGATCGGCTCGCGCGGCGCGGACTTCTTGTCCTGGCGCGAGTAGCCGTACCACGGCGTCACGGCGATCACGCGGTGGGCGGAGGCGCCGATCGCCGCGTCGATCATGACCATCAGCTCCATCAGCGCGTCGTTCGCGTTGACGCCCGTCTCCGGGTTGCCGCAGGTCGGCTGGACGATGAACACGTCGGCGCCGCGGATCGACTCCTCGTAGCGGCAGTAGACCTCGCCGTTGGAGAACGTCTTGAGCTGCACGCCGCCGAGGTCGACGTTGAGCTTGCCGGCGATCCTGGCCGCGAGCGCAGGGTTCGCACGGCCCGAGAAGAGCATCAGGCGCTTGCCGTACTCGAGGTTGATCGAGGTACCGGCCACGGGCTGCGGGTCCAGCGCGCTCACCTGACCGGCGAGTGTAGACCCAGCCGGTGACGACGTCGTGCCCTGCTCGCTCATTCCGCCTGCTCCTTGCGGCGTTCCGCGTAGCCCTCGATGTTGGTCTGGCGCTCGCGCGCGACGCCGAGCGCACCGGGCGGTACGTCCTTGGTGATCACCGAACCCGCGGCGGTGTAGGCGTCGTCCCCCACCGTGACGGGCGCGACGAGCGCGGTGTCGACGGAGATCCTCACGCGGTCGCCGATCGTCGTGCGGTGCTTGCGCTGCCCGTCGTAGTTGGCGGTGATCGTCCCCGCGCCGAGGTTGGTGCCGGCGCCGATGTCGGCGTCGCCGACGTAGGAGAGGTGCGGCACCTTGGAGCCGGCGCCGACCGTGCTGTTCTTGATCTCGACGAACGTCCCGGCCTTCGCGCCCTGCTCGAGCACGGCGTCGGGGCGCAGGTAGGCGAACGGCCCGATCGTCACGCCGTCGGCGGCGCGGGCGCCCTCGAGGTGCGACTGGCGGACCGTCACCCCGGCGGCCAGCTCGCAGTCGATCACGGTGGTCGAGCGGCCCGATCCGGCAGTCGGGCCCGATCGCCGTCGCGCCGCGCAGGAACGTCGACGGCTCGATCACGCTGTCGCGCCCGATCGTCACCTCCGCCTCGATCAGCGTGCTCGACGGGTCGACGATCGTCACGCCGGAGCGCTGGTGCGCGGCGTGGATCCGGCGCTGCGCGAGCCCGGTCACGTGGGCGAGGTCGACGCGGTCGTTGACGCCGAGCGCGAGATCGGGATCGGCGAGCGGGAACGCCTGGACGAGCCCGCCGTCGCCGCGCAGGATCGGCAGGACGTCGGGCAGGTAGAGCTCGCCCTGCGCGTTGTCGCTCCCGAGCCGCTCGAGCGCGCCCAGCAGCGCGCCGCCGTCGAACAGGTACAGGCCGGCGTTGACCTCGCGGATCGAGAGCTCCTGCTCGGTCGCGTCGCCGGCGGCCTTCGTCTCGACCACGCGCTCGACGCTCCCCTCGGCGTCGCGGACGACGCGCCCGTAGCCGGACGGGTCCTCGAGCTCCATGCTCGCGATCGTCGCGGCGGCGCCGGCCTCCGCGTGCGCCGGCGACGAGCGCGGCGATCGCCTCGCCGGTGATCAGCGGCATGTCGCCGTTGATGATCAGGACGGGCGCGGCCGGGTCGATCACGCCGGTCGCCGCGGCGACCGCGTCGCCGGTGCCGCGCGGGTGCTCCTGGATCGCGACCTCGACGTCGCCCGGGAGGTGCTCGGCGAGCCGCCGCTTCGGGTTGTCGACGACGACGACCCGCTCCGCGCCGGCCGCGCGGGCGGCGAGCAGCGGCCACAGGATCATCGGGCGCCCGCAGATCGGGTGCAGCACCTTGGGCAGCGATGAGCGCATGCGGGTCCCCTCGCCGGCGGCGAGGATGACCACGGTCGGGGCGGGCACGAGGCGCATCGTAGTATCGCGGTGCGCGCGACCCGTGTTGGGGAGTCGTCTAATGGGATAAGACGCGGGGTTTTGGTCCCCGAGACGGGAGTTCGAACCTTCCCTCCCCAGTGCGCATCCCGTCCGTGTCGAGACGTGGCGGGGCGGGCGGATGAGCCCCAACTGCGCCGCAACGCTCGAGACCCACTGCGCGCGCAACCTGCCCACGGCAACCTGTCCGACAGCGCCGCCGCCTTCCGGCGGAAGAATCCGGGTCAGGTCTATTGCAGCTCCCGCGCTGGCACGATTCCGCGCCCGGCGAGTCCGCCGCGCGCGCCTCGCTGAGGCTCGGGCGGCCGGTACAGTCCGGCGCCCCGTGCGCCGCGCGCTCCTCCTGTCCGCCGTGCTGCTGCTCGCACCCGCCGGCGCCGCGCGCGCGGCCGACCCGATCATGCCGCTCGGCGAGGTCCACGCGGGGATGCGCTGCACCGGGCTCTCGGTCGTCCGCGGGACCGACGTCGCGGCGTTCGACGTCGAGGTCGTCGACGTGGTCGACGACGGCGCGGGCTCGGGCGCGCGGATCCTCGTGCGCGGGTCCGGCCCGGCGATCGACGCGACCGGGATGGGCCCCGGCTTCTCGGGCTCGCCGATCCTCTGCCCCGACGCCGCCGGGCACGCCGCGGACGATCGGCGCCGTGTCGGAGTCGGTCGGCGCCTACGGCGGGAAGCTCGTCCTCGCCACGCCGATCGAGGCGATCCTGGGGACGCCGGTCGACCCGCCGCGCGCGCGGCCCGCGCGGGCGCTGCTGGCCCGGGCGCGACCGCTCGCCGCGCCGCTCACGCTCTCGGGCGTCGGCACGCGCCTCGCCACGAAGCTGCAGGCGGCGGCCGCCGCGCGCGGCCGGACCGTGCTCGCCACGCCCGCCGGACCGCTCGGCACGTTCGCGCCGCAGGCGCTGCGCCCCGGCAGCGCGTTCGCCGCGGGCTACGCGGCCGGGGACATCGCCGCCAGCGCGATCGGGACGGTCAGCTACGTCGACGGCGACCGCGTGTGGGGCTTCGGCCACCCGCTCGACGGGCTGGGCGCACGCGCGCTCCTGCTCCAGGACGCCTACGTGTTCCAGGTCGTCGACAACCCGTTCCCGATCCCCGACATCAGCGGGACGTACAAGTACGCCGCGCCCGGGCACGACCTCGGGACGCTGACGGAGGACGGGCTGAACGCCGTCGCCGGGCGGACCGGCGCGCTGCCGCCGACGATCCCGGTGCGCGTGTGGGCGACCGACGGGGACACCGGCGCCCGGCGGACGGTCGAGACCCGGGTCGCGGACGAGTCGGGCGTCGACGAGCCGCTCGGCACGTCGATCCTCGGGCTCGTCGCGCCGATCGCCGTCATGCAGGCGGCCGGGACGGTGCTCGACGGCTCCCCGGCCCGGCTGACCGCGCGCGCGTGCTTCGTCGTCCGGCTGCGCGAGCGGCCGCAGCCGGCCCGGTTCTGCAACCGCTACGTGACCGACTCGATCGACTCGACCGGGGCCGGGAACGTCGTCGCCTCCCGCGCGGCGGCCGACCTCGCCGGCGCGCTCGCGCTGATCGACGGCTACAAGGCCTCGCCGGTCCACGTCGCCGGCGTGGACGTGACCGTGAAGCTCGACCGCGGCCGCCGCCAGGCCTTCCTGCGCCGGTTGACGCTGCCACGGCGCGGCCGTGCCGGCCGCGACGTGCGCGCGACGCTGACGCTGCGCCACGTGCGCGGGCCGCTGGAGCGGCGGCGGGTGACGCTCCGGCTCCCGCCCGACCTGGGGCGCGGGCGCCAGCAGGTCCGGGTGACCGGGACCGACGTCGACGTCGCGGAGGACCTCGGCGATCTGATCGTGTTCGACTTCGGGGGCGGCGACAACGGCGGCGACGCGGGACCGCCGAACCTCGGCGCGCTGAAGGCGGAGATCGCCGGGCTCGCGCGCTACGACGGGCTGCGCGCGCGGCGCCCGCCGCGCCGGCGCGGGGACACGCGGCGCGGCAGCCCGGCCTACCGCGCGCCGGACCTGCGGATCTCGGGCCGCGCGACGGCGTCGATCCGGATCACGCGGCGCTGAGCGCCGCGCGCAGCTCGGGATCGACGAGCGGGTCGGCGGCCAGCGCCGCCGCGTCGTCGGGCGTCGCGAGCACGCGCTCGTGCCGGAGCAGGCCGACCGACGCGCCGAGCGCGCGGGCCTGCTCGAGCACGGGGCCGATCCCGCCCGCGCGCAGCGTCGGCGAGCGCGAGGAGCTCCGGCCGCGGCTCGCGCAGCCCCGCCAGGTACCAGTCGCCCTCGAGCGTCGCGCCGAAGGTCAGGTCGCAGCCGGAGGCCAGATCGTCCAGCGCCGCGGCCGTGTGCGCCGGCCCGAGCCGCGGGCAGGTGGTGCCGGCGATCAGCAGCGGCCCGCGCCCGACCGCCGCCACGGCCGCCGGGAGGTCCGCGGCCGCGAGCGCCGTGACGCCGGCGGGGAGCAGCGCCGCCACCGCGGCGACCTCCGCCTCCGGGCGCGGCCGCGAACGCCGCGCCGACCGCCGCCGCCCACGCCGCCGCGCGCGCGATCAGCAGCGACTGCAGCGCCGCCCGCCGCCCGTCGTCGAGCAGCCCGGCGAGGCCCGCCAGCACCCCGTCCGCGCCGGGCGCGCGGGCGATGACGAGCGCGGCCGGCGCGGCCTACTCCTCGTGGAAGCGGTACACGACGCCGGCGGGCGCGAGCGCCGCGGTGTCGATCAGCGGCAGCGCGGCCGCCAGGAGCGCCGCGAAGGCGTCCGTGCTCGCCGCGATCAGCTCGAGCAGCCGCTCGACGGGGGTCGCCTCGGCCTGCACGCCGTTGGCGTAGTCGGTCGCGTAGCCGACGAGCGCGAACGGCAGCTCGGCCTCGCCGGCGAGCACCGTCTCCGGCCCCGCCGTCTGCGAGACCGCCGTCACGCCCGCGGCGGCGAGGCCGCGGATCTCCGCCTTGGTGTTGAAGCGGGGGCCGTCGACGTGGCCGTAGCAGCCGCCGTCGCGGACCTGCAGGCCCGCGCGGGCGCCCGCCTCGAGCAGCGCGGCGCGCAGCGGCGGCGCGTACGGGTCCTCGAAGATCCAGTGCCCGCGCCGCGGGTCGCCCGGCTCGGCGTAGAACGTGCACAGCGACCCGTCCGGGAGCCGGTTGACCGGGAAGTGCAGGTCGTCGAAGCAGATCAGCGACCCCAGCTCGACGCCCGGGTCGACCGCGCCGCACACGGTGACGGCGAGGACCGCGTCGACGCCGTCCGCGGCGAGCGCCGCGAGGTTGGCGCGGTGCGTGACGTGGTTGCTCAGCCGCACGTGGCCGGCGTGGTGGCGCGAGACGTGGACGACGTCGGCGCCGGCGAACGTCCCGTGCGAGAGGAGCGTCTCCCCCCACGCGGTCTTGACCGTCTCCGGCGCGGAGCCGTCGAACCCCGGCAGCGCGTAGGTGCCCGAGCCGGTGATGATCCCGATCGCCATGCGGCGGCGGATCCTACGGCACGTACGGCGGCGCCTCGCCCCAGCCCCAGCGCGGCACCGGCGCCTCGGACGGCGGCGTCGCGCCGGGCTGCGAGTTGGTCACGGCGATCCGCGTCCCCCACTCGAGATACGCGACGAAGGCGGACCGGAACTCGGGGTCGGACGGGAGCCCGGCGTCGTCGGCCGCGGCGCAGATCAGCTGCACCCAGCGCGCCCGCTGCGCCTCGGTGAGCGCACGGTTCAGGTGCTTGGCGAGCATGTGCGGATAGCCGCCGTGCTCCTCCGTGTAACGCGGCGGGCCGCCGAACACCTCGCCGAGCCACGTCGCGACGTGGCGCGGATGGTCCGGCGACATCCCCGCGAAGACCGGCCCGAGCAGGTCGTCCGCGCGCACGCGGTCGTAGAAGACCTCGGTCAGCCGCTGCAGCGCCGGTTCGCCGCCGGCCCACTCGTAGAGCGTGGGAACGTCATCCGTCATGCCCGCCGACGGTAGTGACTTGCGATTTGCAAGTCAATGCTACGGCGCTTCGTAGGTGACCTGGAGCAGCTCCCCGAGGGCGTTGAAGTTGGCGGTCGTGGTGCAGCGCACCCGCACCCGCACCTCGCCGCCGCTCACGTAGTTCGCCGCCGCACCGGCCGGCACGAGGCTCGCCCGGGTCGTCTCCGCCGTGCCCTGGGCGACCGAGCTGACCTGCTGCCAGGTCGAGTCCGTCCAGCGCCAGACGGCGATCACCTGCGTGCACGAGCGGGAGTTGCTGCCGCGGTAGGTCGCCGACAGCGACGTGATCCCCGCCGGCACGCCGGTGAACCGGCCGTACCACGAGGTCGTGCGCGTGCCGCTGGTCGTCGAGGCGACCTGGTAGAGCACGTTGTCGTCGGCGGCCAGCCCGGCGAACGTCCCGCCGCCGAGCGTGCCGGTCTCGAGCGTCACCGCGCTCGGCGCCGCGGTCACCCGGACGGGCACGCGGAACGTCGCCGGCGTGGCCGCCGGGTCGGTCGTCGCGTTGCCCGCGTCGTCGGCGGAGCGGACGCGGTACGAGTACGTCGTGCCCGGCGTGAGGCCGGTGAGGCGGACGCTGTGCGCCGTGACGTCGGCCGCGTCGGAGGCCGTCTGCCCGAGGGCGGCGGTGGTGCCGTACTCGACGCGCGAGTCGGACGGCTCGTCGGTCGTCCAGGCGATCGTCGCCGTGCCGTCGGCCGCCGCGCGTCGCCGTCCGCGCGCTGATCGCGGGCGCGGTCGTGTCCGCCGCGTAGGTCGCGGCGAACTGGCCGCTCGCCGGCCGCGAACATCGCGTAGGACACGCCCTTGATCGTCTCGCGGGTGAAGCTGACCGCCGCGCCGTCGCGCGTCAGCGTCTGGAGCGCGCGGCCGCCGAACGTCGCGGGCAGCATCGCCCGCAGCCCGGTCGCCCCGGCGCCGATCGCGGTGCGGAAGCTCAGCGTGGTGCCGTTCCAGGCGAGCTGCTCGAACGTCGAGCCGTTGCGGCCGTCGAGCCACGTCAGCATCTGCTGCGCGGTGACGACCGGGACGCCGCGCGCCTTGGCCGAGGCGACGATCGCCGTCGCGCCGGGGGAGCTGACGGCGTCGGTGTGCATGTTCGCGTTGAACGCGCCGTAGTAGCCCTGGGCGCCGAGCGCGCGGTCGAGCAGCGTGTTGACGGTGAACGGGAACGTCTGCCCCGACTCGTCGGTCATCTGCGTCGTCGACTGGTAGACGTCGACCATCGACCCGTCGGTGTCGGCGAAGCGCATCGGCATCCCCGAGCCGGTGAACATGCCCGGCACGTCCTGGACCCAGCCGGGCGGCCAGTAGTAGTAGTTCGTGTCGAGCCGGATCCCGTGCGAGAGCTCCATCCGCGGCGTGCCGATCCAGTCGCTCCACGCGATGCAGTGCGTGCGCGAGGTGACCGGCTGCGACAGGCCGGTGTACTTGGCGCTCCAGTCGCCGATCTGCTCGACGAAGTCGCCCTCGATCGACGCCGGGGTGTAGTCGGCGCAGTTCGTGTTCAGGTGGAGCCCGACCTCGAAGCCCTGCGACGCGTAGCTCGTCGCCTGCGCGCTCGTCAGGTTCGTGTTCGGATAGACGTACGACGTCCCGCGGATGCACTCCCACTGCGCGACGTTGCAGCCGGCGGGGCTGGCCGCCGCGAACTCCGCGAAGCGCCCGGCCGTCCCGCCCGGCGCCGCGTGGTCGTCGCCGGTCATGATCACCGCCGCCTTGATGCCGCGCGGGAAGTACCAGAAGCGCGGGATCGGCTGCTTGTCCGCGGTGACGTTCCCGATCAGGTTCGCCAGCAGCCGCTGCTGCTCGTCCGCCTGCGGGATCGCGACCTTGCTCAGGTCGACCCAGTTGGGCTGCGGATCGCTCGCCGCGGGCCCGTAGAACAGGTCGTCGGAGCGGATCGGCGACGTGCCGTCGCGCTCCTGCCCGATCCACGCCGGGTTGCCCTGGCGGGTGAGCACGATCGAGCGCGCGAGGTCGTACGTGAACGCGGCTGCGGAGCCGCCGTTCGGGCCCACGCTGCGCAGGGTCAGCGCCGGCGCGGTCGTCGCGGTCGACGCGTTCGAGTAGAGCGTCGCGAGCGCGGTGGCGCCGTTGAGGCCGTAGCGGTCGGCCGCGCCGTGGAACTGCATCGTGTCGGTGACGATGCCCTGGCCGGGCGAGCGCGTGCCGTCGACGCGCAGGTACGCGTTCGCGAGCGTCGCGCCGGCGTCGGTGAGGCCGAGCAGCCCGGCGAGCTGCTTGTCCGGCCGCATGGCGATCAGGTCGCCGCCGCCGTTGACCCAGTCGGTGAGCATCGACACCTGGCCGGCGGTGAGCGACATGTCACCGACGATCGCGGCGTCGTGCGCCGCGAGGACCGCGGGCGTCACGTTCGCGATGTCGGTGACCTTGAACGCGTTCAGCCCCTCGGCGCGGAGGATCTCCGCGTAGTAGCGCGTGAACGGGTTCGAGGCCTTGGCGATCACGAGGACCGGGCCGCCCGAGCCCTCGTCGGGGCCCGGCCCCGGCGGCGAGGCGGTCGTGAACGACCAGCTGCCGTCGGCGGCCAGCGCGTTGCCGGCGGCGTCCTTCACGCCGCTGCTGCCGCCCTTCACCGTCGCCGTGTAGCGCGTGGCGCCCGCCAGCTCGCCGTTCGGGTCGAGGGTGGCGGAGCGCGCGGCGCTGTCGTACGTCACCGCGGCCGGGACGAGGGTCCCGTCCGGCGCGCGCAGCTGCACGGTTGCGGTCGTGATGCTGGCGGCGCTCATCCCCTCGTTGAAGGCCGCGGTGACGTTCGAGGCCGGGGCGACGCCCTCGGCGTCGGGCGCCGGGAGCCGCGTGGTGATCGTCGGCGGCTTGATGTCGGGGCCGGTGTCGGTCTCGACGACCACGTCGACCCAGTAGCCCTCGGAGCGGTAGACCCCGTTCGGGAACGTCCCGCTCGGGCCGTAGCCGTAGAGGCCGTTGCCGCCGCCGTCGCCGTTGCGGATCGCGTGCAGGGGCGGGGTGTCGACGCCCGCGGACAGGAACTGCTGGTCGGTGGTCGCGTAGTTGCCGCGCGGCGCGTGGTAGGAGACGACGTAGAGCGTGTTCGCGGTGATCGCGACCGGCGTGCTCAGGCTCGCCTCCTGCCAGCCGCTCGCCGTCTCGCCCGTGAACGCGACCGTGGCGAGCAGCTGCCCCGTCGTCGTCCACAGGTGGCCGGTGTGCGTCCCGGTGTTCGTCGCGCCCTTGTAGAAGCGGATCCCGGTCACGAAGCCGTCGGCATCCGAGCGGAAGCGGGTGCCGACCTCGACCGCCGAGGTGTCGGTCGTCTCGGCCGCCTTCTGCGGCACCGCGGTCGCCGGCCAGATGCTGCACGGGCAGCCCGAGCCGCCGGAAGCGGCGCGGGTCGTGAACGTCCAGCTGTCGTCGGCCGCGAGCGGGTTGCCCGCCAGGTCCTTGACCCCGGCCGCGCCGCCCTTGACCGTCGCCGTGTAGGTCGCGCCCGCGGTGAGCGCGGCCGTCGGGTCGAGCGTCGCGGTCCGCGTGCCGGCGTCGTAGCTCACGGCGGCGGGGACGACGGCGTTCGCGGCGTCGCGCAGGACGACGCTCGTGGTGTTCACGGTCGTGGCGGTGAGCGCCTCGCCGAACTGCGCCGTGACGTTCGCGCCGACGGCGACGTTCGTCGCGCCGCGCGCCGGCGTCACGCCGCTGATCGTGGGCGGCGTGGTGTCCGGCGCGGCCGCGCCCGTCTCGAAGACGACGTCGACCCAGTAGTTCTCCGAGCGCCAGGTCGCGTTCGGGAACGTGCCGCTCCCGCCGTACCCGTAGACGCCGTTGCCGCCCTGGTCCTCGCCCTCGGCGAGCGCGCGCAGCACCCCGTTCTCGACGCCGGCGAGCGTGAAGAAGTCGACGTTGCTCGCGTAGTTGCCGCGCGGCGCGTGGTAGGAGGCCACGTACGTCGTGTTCGCCGCGACCTCGACCGGCGTGCCGAACCGGACCTCCTGCCAGCCGCTGGCGGTCTCGTTCGTGAACGTCGCGGTGGCGAGCAGCGTGCCGGTGCGGCTCCAGAGGTGGCCGACGTGGGTGCCGGTGTTCGTGCTGCCCTTGTAGAACCGCACGCCCGAGATCCGGCCCGCGGTGGAGGACCGGAAGCGGACGCCGACCTCGATCGGGTCGGTGTCGCTCGTCTCGGCGGCCTTGGCCGGCGTCGCCGACGGGCCCCAGATGCTGCACGGGCACGCGCTGTTGCCGCTGCCCGCGGTCACCGTGACGCCGGCGCCCGGGGTCTCCAGGTTCCCGCTGTCGTCGGCCGCGCGGCTGCGGATGCTGTAGCTCGACTGCGAGCCGGGCGTCCACGCGAAGGTCCACGCGGCGCGGCCGTTGGCGCGCCGCCAGGTCTCGCCGCCGTTCGTCGACACCTCGACGCCGCCGACCTGGCCGCCGCCGGCGTCGGTCGCGGTGCCGCTGATCGTGATCTGCTGGCCGGGCGTGACGGCGCCGCCGTTGGCCGGCGACGTGATCGCCGAGCTCGGCGCCGCGGCGTCGGCCGACGCCGTCGCCGCCACGAGGCCGGTCTGCAGCGTCGCCGGCTGCGCGCCCATGTCGGCGAACAGGTTCAGGGTCGCCTGCTGCATGCGGACGTCCGCCGCGGCGCTCCCGCGGTCGTGGCTCGCGTCGAGCCCCCACGCCCACTGGACGGTGCCGGCGCCGAACACGCGCGCCCCGCTCGCCGTGCGGTAGAGCGTCATGTTGTGGGTGACGGTGCGGCCCGCGAAGTTGGACCCGTAGTCGGTCAGCGCCGGGGCGTTGTTGACCGTCGTCGAGGAGAGCCGGAACGAGCCGGCGGGCCGGAACCCGTTGTCGGTGTCCTCGTCCCACTCGTAGCCGAGCGTCCCGTTCGGGAGCGTCGCGGTCGCGCCGGCGGCCTGCGTCGCGATGTTCGTGTTGCGCCAGAAGCGCATCTTCCCGTCGGCGGCCGGGACCTGGATCGCGGTCGTGGCCCCGTCGTTGACCTGGAAGAGCTGGCCGGTCAGCGCGTTCTCCGGTCGCCCGCCGTCGCCGGGCGGGCTGAAGCGCGGGTCGCGCCAGGTGCCGGTCCAGGTGGTCGGCTCGGGGTCGATCTTCCCGTTCGCGTGGGTCTCCTTGTAGGTGACCATGCGTGCGGCGGTTGTTCTCCCAGCGCGTCTTCCAGAACACCTCGTTCCCGCTGAAGAACGCGAGGTTGACGCCGGCGGCGCGCGCCGCTTCGACGTTCGCGCGCTGCGTCCCCGACCAGTACTCGTCGTGGCCGACCGACAGGAACGTCTCGTGCTCGAGCAGCTCGGCCGGCAGCGCGTCGGCGTCGACGCCGGTCGTGTAGGACATGTCGTAGCCGTTGCGCTCCAGCCACCGGACCATCGGGTACTCGGCGTTGAAGACCCAGTCCTCCGGTCCGGTGCCGCGGGTCGTGAACGGCCGGTTGTAGCTGACCTTGTACGCGCGGCCGGCGGGGTTGCCGACGTAGAGCGAGTTGCCGCCGTACTGGTTGTAGGCCTGCCACGTGGTGTCCGAGGTCTGGAACAGCAGCTCGGAGCGGCCGTCGTCGTCGCGCACGACGAAGACCATGTGGCTGGAGCCGGCCGTCCCGTCCTCGCGCACGAGCTTGGCCAGGTAGATGCCGGAGACGGCGTCGGCCGGCACCGCCCAGCTCGCCGACACGCCCCAGTTGCCGCAGTCGATCAGGCCCGTCGAGGCGGTCGTCTGGCAGTCCGGCTGGTTCTGCGGCAGGCTCGCGGACGGCTGGATCGTCGTGATCTTCCGCGCGCCCAGGCCGCCGTAGTAGCCCATCCGGTAGATGTCGATCCGGTAGTCCGTGGCCGGCGTGTCGACCTTGAACGACACGGTCTGGCCCTGGTCGACGCCGATGCTGGTGGCGTAGCCCTGGATCGAGGTCGAGCCCGCGCCGCTGACGTCCCACTCGGTCGCGGGGTTGCCAGTCCGGCAGTTCTCCGCCTCGATCGCGTTCGCCGGCGCGCCGCACGCGGCCGCGGCCGGCGCCGCACCCGCTCCGAGGCCGCCGCCGACCACGAGCAGGAACGCGAGGAGAGCACGGTGACGGGGACCCATCCAGCGACGCTACGACAGCGCGTCGCGGATGGCACCGCCCGATGGTCTAGCGCTCCTTGCCGCTGCGCGGGACCCGGCCGCCGCGCGCTCCGCGCTCGGTCGCGGGACCGCGCGGGGCGGCGATGCCGAGCACGCGCATCGCCTTCAGCCCGAGCCCGAGCTTCTCGCGCCCGTCGGTCGAGGAGACGTCGAGCCCGGACAGGTCGCGCACCCGCTCGAGCCGGTAGCGGACGGTGTGGCGGTGGGTGAAGAGCCGCGACGCGGTGTTGGCCACGTTGCCGTCGCACTCGAGGAACGTCTCGAGCGTCTGGACCAGGTCGGTCTCGTACTGGTCGTCGTACGCGACGAGCGGCTCGACCGTCTCGGCGTAGAAGCGCTGCAGCTCGCCGGGGTCCTCGCTCATCGCGGGCAGCAGCAGCCGGTAGGCCCCGGTCGCCTCGAACGCGAGCACCTCGGCGGTCTCGGCGTCCGCGTCCTCCCCGGCGGGGCGGCCCTCGGCGACGTTCGCCGCGAGCAGCGCCTCGTTGCCGGCGCGGTAGAGGTCGGCCGGGTCGGTGGCGACGCGCGAGTAGCCGACGGCGAACGTGAAGCCGTGCAGCGTCGCCTGGAGCTCGCGCGCGATCGCCTCGGCGGTGCGGCGCGACTCCTGGTCGTCCGCGGCCGGCGCGAGCACGAGCACCTGCCCGGCGGTGTTCTCGGCGACCTCGTCGATGCCCGCGATCGAGCCGGGCGCCGCGGCGCGCGCCGCCCGCTCGGCGGCGGCGAGGACGCGCCGGCGCCAGTCCTCCTCCGCCGGGGCGAAGTGGTGCGCGCGGACGACGACGACCGCCGCGCCGCCCTCGACGTCGACGCCGACCTCGGAGGCACGCGCGACGATGTCCCCGCGGTCGGTCACCGTGCGGTGGAGCACCGCGCGCAGGAAGCCCTCCTGCGCCGCCTCGGAGGCGCGCTCCGGCGCGCGGACGCGCTCGACCTCCGACGCGATCAGCGTGGTGACGAGCCGCAGCAGGGCCGGCGCGGGCTCGCCCGAGCGGCCGCGCACGCGCAGCCGGCCGACGGTCGCGTCGCCGACGCGCAGCTCGTGGGTCCCGACGCCGCTCGCGTCGGCCATCAGGGCGCGCTCGTCCGCGGAGGAGCGCGCCGCGACCGCCAGCACGGCGCTGGAGCGGTCGATCAGGACCAGCGACGCGTCGAGCGCTCGTGCGGCCGCACGAACCACGTCGGGCAGGCCTCGGCCGGACTCGACGGCGTCGGTGATCGCGCCGAGCGACTCGAGATCGAGTGCGGCCTCGGTTTCCATGTGCGCCCGGATTCTAGGGCGAGGCGTACTACAGCTCGTCGAAGTACCACAGGAACGCCCCGCCGAGGAGGAGCCCCACGAGCACGAAGGCGGCGAGCACGTAGAGGCTGAGCACGACCGCGACCATCCGCTCCCAGACGCGCGAGAACGACCCCACGGCGGGGACGAGGATCAGCACCGCCCATGCGGCCACGGAGATCGCGCCGGCGCCTCCGATCGCGATGTAGGTCCAGGTCTGGTTGGTCATGCTGCCGGGGCCTCATTGTGACGCAGGCGCCCGACGACCAGGGCGACGATCCCCAGCAGGGCGAAGACGGTGGCGCCCAGGCCCCAGCCGGCCTCGACGTCGGACAGGTAGTGGACGTTGAGGTAGATCCGCGTCAGCCCGATCGCCGCGGCGAGGATCACGGCGGCGGTCACGACGGCCGTCCGGCCGGCCCAGCTGCCGCCGGTCCGCACCAGCACGACCGCGCAGGCGATCCACGCCACCGAGTAGGCCGCGTGCGCGCTCGGGAAGGCGCTCCCGGCGGCGTCGACGAGCGCGTCGGCCGGCCGCGGGCGGTCGTAGTGCGCCTTGGCCATGTGGGTCAGCAGGTAGGTGAGCAGGGAGGCGACGACGAGCACGCCCGCGTCGAGGTAGCGGCGCCGGGCGACCGCCCACAGCGAGGTGGCCGCGACGGCGATCGCCACCGCCACGAACGAGCCGAGCGCGGTGACGATCTTCGAGAGGTCGACGAGCCAGCCCATGCGGATGCGGTCGGCGATGTCCGCGGCGACCCGGTCGCCCACGAGCAGGTCGCGCTCGGAGAGCCCGTCCGCGAGCAGGAAGAAGACGAACGAGCCGACCGCGGCGATCGCCAGCAGCGTCGTCACCTCGAGCCCGAGATCGCCCGGCGTCAGGCGGTTCCAGACGAACCGCGCCGGCGCCTCGGACGCGCGCGCGGCCGGCTGCCCGATCCGCTCCCAGCCGGCCCGCAGGTACGGCGCGACCGGGCGCAGGTACGGCTTCTCGAGCTGCTCGGCGATCCACGCCTTCGTCTTCGCCTGGAGCTCCTCGCTGCGCTGGAGCCGGACCAGGAAGACGATCGCGACCACCACCGCGACGAACAGGCCGAACGCGAACAGCCCGCGCGACACCCACGCGGTGAGCTGGTCGAACGAGCGCCAGAAGACGTAGCCGAGGACGCAGAAGGTCGTCGCCCACAACCCCGCGCCGAGGATGTCGTAGGGCAGGAACTTGCGCAGCGGCATCTTGCTCGCGCCGGCGATGAAGGGCGCGATCGCGCGCACGAGGCCGATGAAGCGGCCGATCAGGATCGTGCTCCCGCCGCGCCGGTCGAAGAACGCCTCGACCTGCTCGAGCCGCGCCTCGGTGATCTTCACGCGCGCGCCGTGCTTGACCATGAACTCGCGGCCGAGCCGGCGGCCGAGCGTGTACGAGGTGAGGTCGCCGGCGACGGCGCAGGCCCAGACGATCGCGATCAGGACGAACAGCGAGATCTCGCCCTGGCCGGCGACGAGGCCGCCGACGATCACGGTCGTCTCGCCGGGCGCCACGAGCCCGATGAACGCGCCGGTCTCGAGGAAGGCGAGGATGCCGACGGCGAGGTAGGTCCACTTGCCGAGCGCCTGGCCGGCGTCCTCGATCAGGTGCTCCACGTTCGGCAGCTCGATCACGCCGAAGCCGATCAGCAGCGCGCCGGCCGCGGCGAGCGCGCCCACGCCGAGGGTCAGCTTGCCGTGGTGGCGGCGGCGGACGACGAGGTAGACGACGAGCGCGACCGCCCCGGCGATCCAGAGGGGATGCACGCTCAGGCCTCCCGCGGCTCGCCGAAGGCGCGGCCGACCGGGCCGGCCGCGACGGCGTGCGGATGACGCGGGCGCAGCGCCTCGGCGGCGGCGCGGGCGTGCGCGGCGCCGTCCGCGCCGGGGAAGATCCCGAACACCGTCGGGCCCGAGCCGGAGACCATCGCGCGGACCGCGCCGGACGCGCGGACGTCGGCGAGCGCATCCCCGATCGGCGGGCAGAGGCTGCGGGCCGGCGCCTCGAGGTCGTTGTGGAGCAGGCGCTCGGCGAGCAGGCTGTCGGCGCGCGCCGCGCCCGGGACCTGGCCGCTGAGGCGGTCGAGCTCGTCGCCGTCGCGGCCGAGGCCGAGGCGGTCGTGCTCGGCGTAGACCGCCGGGGTGCTCAGGCGGTGCGCGGAGGGGACGATCAGCAGGCCGAACGCGGCGGGGTCGCCGAGGCGGCGGACGCCCTCGCCGATCCCGGTCATCAGGCAGCGCTCCGGCTCGAGCTGGCTCGGGACGTCCGCCCCGAGGCCGACCGCGATCCGCTGCAGCGCGCCGTCGCTGCGGTCGTGCTCCGCGACGGCGGCGACGAGCCGGAGCGCGGCGGCGGCGTCGGCCGAGCCGCCGCCCATGCCGGCGGCGACCGGGACGCGCTTGGTGATCGTGAGGCGGACGGGCGGGCCGTCCCAGCCGGTCTCCGCGCGGAAGCGGGCGATCGCGCGCGCGGCCAGGTTCTCCCCGTCCACGCCGGGGCACACGACCTCGTCCGCTTCGCCGTCCGCGGGCTCGAGCTCGAGCTCGTCGGCGATCGACACTGGCTGCACGAGGGACACGAGCGGGTGGTACCCGTCCTGGCGGGCGCGGCCGATGAACAGGCACAGATTGACCTTTCCCGGCGCGGCGGCGCGCATCCGCCTCATCGCGCCAGCTCCGCCTGGAGGGCGCGCCACTCCGCGGGGGCGAGCTGCTCGGCGCGCGCGTCCGGCGGGCGGCCGATCGCCGCGAGCGCGGCCCGCGCGCGGTCGCGGATCCCCGGCTCGGCGCCGGGCGCGAGGGAGAGCGACCGGGCGAGCGCCTTGCGGCGGTGGGCGAAGCCCTGGCTCACCAGCGTTCGCAGCGCGGGCTCGGGCGCCGGGCCGCGGCGCGTCAGGCCGACCAGGACGGAGTCCACGTTCGGCACGGGGTGGAAGACGGTGCGGGACACGGGACGCAGGACGCGGACGTCGCAGGCGAGCTGGGCGAGGACGCTCGGCACGCCGTAGGCGGGCGTCCCGGGCTTCGCCGCGAGCCGCTGCCCCACCTCCTTCTGCACCATCGCGACCCACGTCGTCACGCGCGGGAGCTCCGCGACGGTGCGGAGGATGACGGTGGCGGCGACGCCGTACGGCAGGTTCGCGACGACCTTGTCCGGCGGCGGGTCGAGCGCGGCCAGGTCGAGCTTCACGGCGTCGGCGAAGTGCAGGGTGGTGTTGGGGTGGGCGTCGAGCGCGTCGCGCAGCGGCGGCTCGAGCGTGCGGTCGAGCTCGACCACGTGGACGTGGGCGACGCGCTCGGCGAGGTGCTCGCTGAGGACGCCGAGGCCGCCGCCGACCTCGAGCACGACGTCCTCGGGCCCGAGCTCGGCGGCGCGGCGCGATCACGTCGAGCAGGTTCGAGTCGATCAGGAAGTTCTGGCCCAGGTCGCGCTTGGGACGGATGCCGAACGCCCTCATCCGCCGCAGGCTGGGCTGGACGGGAAGCTCGCTCACCAGCCGAACAGGCGCGCGCTGTTCTCGTGGACGGCGGTCTCCAGCGCGGCGTAGTCGATCCCGCGCCGCTCGGCGATGAAGCGGGCGGTGTGGACGACGTAGGCCGGCTGGTTGCGCTCCTTGCGGACCGCCTGCGGGGTGAGGTAGGGGGCGTCGGTCTCGACGAGGACGCGGTCGAGCGGGGCGCGCTCGGCCGCGAAGGCGAGCTCGCGCGCCTTCGGGTAGGTGACGTTGC
The DNA here is from genome assembly GCA_963791405.1 of uncultured Solirubrobacteraceae bacterium. GTDB lineage: Bacteria > Actinomycetota > Thermoleophilia > Solirubrobacterales > Solirubrobacteraceae > DASQMT01. The sequence goes on from CAWBSJ010000004.1 coordinate 140,533, forward strand.
CGGCGAAGCTGATCCACCAGCCGTGCGCGAGGCACTCGTCGAGCCGGTCGGGCATCGAGAAGCAGTGCAGGATCACGTCGAGGCCCTGCGCGTCGCGGGTGAGCGTGGCGATCGTGTCGTCGTCGGCCGCGCGGGTGTGGATCACGAGCGGCTTGCCGAGCTCGCGCGCGAGGCCGATGTGGGCGGCGAAGGCGCGCTCCTGGTCGGCGCGCGGCGCGTAGTCGCGGTAGTCGTCCAGGCCGGTCTCGCCGATCGCGGCGCAGCGCGGGTGGCGGGCGATCTCGCGCAGCTCGTCCGTGACCGCGTCGGTGTAGCCGGTGGCGCTGTTCGGGTGGTGGCCGGTGGCGAACCAGACGTCGTCGTTCGCCTCCGCGGCGGCGCGAGCGGCGCGCGAGCTCTCCGCGTCGGTGCCGATCGTGAGGATCCGGGTCACGCCCGCGGCACGCGCGGCGGCGACGATGTCGGCGTCGTCGCCGGGGGTGCTGTCGAGGTGCGTGTGGCTGTCGATCACTGCGGCTTGGGGAACAGCGGCGCGAGCTTGCCGACGCTGCCGCCGCCGGGGCGCGCGCCGAACGCCGCGCCGTCGAGGGCGAGCTCGGGCTCGCCGAGCGCGTCGAGCAGCTTCGCCGCCGTCTCGGGGATGTAGGGGTGGAGCAGCACCGTGACCGTGCGGATGCCCTCGGCGAGCGAGCGCAGCGCGATGTCGAGCTCGGCCGCCTTCGCGTCGTCCTTGGCGAGCTGCCAGGGCGCCTGCTCCTCGACGTAGCGGTTCAGGCGCCGGACGCGCTGCCAGATCTTCTCCAGCGCCTGGGTGATCTCCGCGTTGTCGAGCAGGGCGCAGACCTCGTCGACGAGGCCGTCGAAGTCGGCCGCCAGCGCGGGGTCGACGTCGCACCTCGGGGACGATCGCCGTCGCGGTAGCGGCCGATCATCGCCAGCGTGCGGCTGGCGAGGTTGCCGTAGTCGTTCGCGAGCTCCGACTCGTAGCGCTCGCCGAACGTGGTCGTCGAGACGCCGCCGTCCTGGCCGAAGCTGACCTCGCGGAAGCAGTAGTAGCGGAGGGCGTCGGTGCCGAACGTGTCCATGACCTCGAACGGATCGAGGACGTTGCCGAGCGACTTGGACATCTTCGTCTCCTCGCCGGAGGAGTCGCGCATCAGCAGGTAGCCGTGGATCAGCTCGCGCTGCGGCAGCGGCACGTCGGCCGCCAGCAGCATCGCCGGCCAGAAGACGGCGTGGAACTTGAGGATGTCCTTGCCGAGGACGTGGAGGCTCGCGGGCCAGAACGTGTCGGTCAGGTCCTCGCCCTCGCGGGCGAAGCTGAGCGCGGTGTAGTAGTTCAGGAGCGCGTCGAACCAGACGTAGAACACGTGGTCGGTGTCCCACGGGACCGTGATGCCCCAGGTGATCTTGGTCTTCGCGCGGCTGAGCGAGACGTCGTTCAGCCCGCCGTTGATGAACGCGTGCGCCTCGTTGTAGCGGGAGCGCGGGGTGACCCACTCGGGGTTGTCGGCGTAGAGCCGCTTGAGCGGCTCCTCGAACGTCGAGAGCCGGAAGAACCAGTTCTCCTCGCTCTCCCAGTCGAGCGGGATGCGGTGGATCGGGCACGTGTTGCCCTCGGCGATCTCCGCCTCGGTCTTGAAGTCCGCGCACTTGGGGCAGTACCAGCCCTCGTACAGGCCCTTGTACGTGTGGCCGTTGTCGTGGATGCGCTGCATGACCTCCTGGACGCGCGCGTGGTGGCGCGGGTCGGAGGTGCGGATGAAGAAGTCGTTCGAGGCGTTGATCCGCGGCAGCAGGTCGAGGAACCGCTGCGCGTTGCGGTCGGCCAGCTCCTTCGGCGAGATCCCCTCCTGCTCGGCGACCTTCGCGACCGGCTCGCCGTGCTCGTCCGTGCCGGTGAGGAAGAACACCTCCTCGCCGCGCTGACGGTGGTGCCGCGCGAGGATGTCGGCCCCGATCGTCGTGTAGGCGTGGCCCAGGTGCGGCGCCGCGTTCACGTAGTAGATGGGCGTCGTGACGTAATAGGCCATGGCGGAGGCCAGAGGCTAGCGGCGCCGCCGCGTCCGCCGTCCGTCGCGCGGGGCTGCCGCGCGGTCGGCGTGCGCCGTGTTCGAGCCGGGCGCTGCTGCGCGGGCGCCGGCGAACGGCGGCATCGAAGGGAGGCTCGCGCCGCGGCCGCCGGCCGGATGCGGCGAGCGGTACGCCCGCGGACGCGACACCGCTGCGCGCGGCGATGGCGCGCCCACGCGCGGCCGGTGTGTCAGTGCGGGGTCGACGTCCGCAGCGCGCGGCGGACCGCACCGGCACGCCGGCGGCGCTCGGCGGCGGACCGCGACGGTGCCCGACCCGGCCACGCCGGACAGCACGAGCGCCAGGCCGGCCCACACCGGCCAGGGCGCGGCGCCGCCGTGCGGCGCGGCGCGCGGCGGTGGCGCCGAGGGCGACGGCGCGTCGACAGGCCGCGCCGGCGTGCTCGAAGCGGCGCGACCGGAGCGGTGAGCGGCCGCACAGCGCCGAGGGCGCGCCGGGATGGCGAGCGGCCGCGCCGGCGCGCGCGGCCGCGCCGGGTGCGGCGAGGCGGCCGCGCCGGCGCGCGGACGCCGCAGCGGGGCGGCGCGCGGCGGGAGGCGGATCCTGCGCGGGCGGCCGCGGCGGACGCGCGACCGGCGGCAGCGGGCGGTCGGCGCCCGGCAGCAGCGCCAGCGGGTCGACGTAGCCGAACGGATCGGCCTCGACGCGGACGCCGAGGTGCAGGCCGTCGTGGCCCGCCGCGAGCGTGCCGATCGGCGCGCCGGCGCGGACGGTCGCGCCCGCGCGGACCGCGATCGACCGCAGCGGCAGGTGGGTCACGCGGCGGGCGCCGCAGCGGACGCTCACCACGCCCTGCCCGGCGACCCGGCCCGCGTGCACGACGCGGCCGGCGCACGCCGAGCGGACCGCCGTGCCCGGCGGCGCGGCGAGGTCGACGCCGCGGTGCGCGCCCGCCGTGAACGGCGCGCCGCGCGCGTAGTGGAACGTGCGCGCCACCTCGCCTGGGACCGGTCGCAGCCATCGCTCGGCCAGGGCGGCGGAGGGGACCGCCGAGAGCGCCAGGACCGCGGCCAGGACTGAGGTGACCGCGGCCGCGACGGGAAGAGCGATCGGGGGCGAGGTGGCGGGCACGGGCCGAACCTAGGTGGTGGGGCGTGCGGGGGGCCTGGGTGTGCGTGGATCGGTGCTGAGTTGGTGCAGAGTCGTTGCAGAGCGCGGAGATCCGCCGCCAAGCAGGTCAACGCCGCACACGCCCGGCAAGCCGGTCTGCGGGCGGCGTCGACCTCGTCAGGCGAGGCGAACGCAGCACGACACGCCCGCCGCAGCCCGGCGGGCGGCGTTCGACCTCGCCCGGCGGCCTGACCCGCCCGCGACGACGCTCAGCGCTCGGCCACGGCCTTGTAGAGCGCGTTCGCCGACGCGCCCGTGAGCTCCCCCACGACCCCCGCCGCCACCCGCGCCCGCGCGCCCGACTCCACCAGCCGCCGGACCGCGTCGACCGCCGCCTCCGGCACCCCCGACGGCGCCGGCGCGCCTCCCACCACGAGCACGACCTCCCCGCGCGGCTCGGAAGCCGCATACCGCTCCGCCAGCTCCGCGGCCGTCCCCCGCACGACCTCCTCGTGCAGCTTCGTCAGCTCCCGGCAGACCGCCACCGGGCGCTCCGCGTCCAGCGCCGCGAGCACCGCCAGCGACGCCCCCACCCGCCGCGGCGACTCGAACGCCACCACCGTCTCGCCCGACGCGAACACGTCCACCAGCCCCGACCGCTTCCGCGGCAGGAACCCGACGAACCGCCACACGTCCGACGGCAGCGCCGACGCCACCAGCGCGGCCAGCGCCGCCGACGGCCCCGGCAGCACCTCGACCTCGAGCCCCGCCGCCACGCAGCCCTGCACCAGCCAGTACCCCGGGTCCGACACGAGCGGCATCCCCGCGTCCGACACGAGCGCCACGACCGCGCCGTCCCGCATCCGCCCGACCAGCTCCGGCGTCCGCTCGCGCTCGTTGTGCTCGTGGTAGGGCACGAGCGACGCCGTCACGCCGTAGCGATCCAGCAGGACCCCCGTCCGGCGCGTGTCCTCGCAGGCGATCACGTCGGCCGACCGCAGCGCGGCGAGCACCCGCAGCGTGATGTCCTCGAGGTTCCCGATCGGCGTCGGGCAGACGACGAGCCGCCCCGCGCTCACGCGTCCGGCTCCCGCGCGAGCAGCGCCGCGCCGATCATCCCCGCCTCGTCGCCGAACGCCGCCGCGACGATCCGCACCGCGTCGCGCGCCGGCAGGAGCGCCCGCGCGTGCATCTCCGCGCGCGCCGGCTCGAGCAGCATCTCCCCCGCCCCGATCACCCCGCCCCCGATCACGATCACCTCCGGGTTCAAGACGTTGACCAGCGAGGAGAGGCCGACCCCGAGCGCGC
>CAWBSJ010000005.1:0-189051 GCA_963791405.1 uncultured Solirubrobacteraceae bacterium
TGATCGTCAGCCTCTTCTACACCGGTGGTGTCGTCCGCCTGGTCCAGGATCTCGAGGACGGTCGCCGCGACGAGGAGGCCAGCAAGCTGTTCACGGGCGTCTCGTCGGTGTTCTGGCCGTTGCTCGGCGTCGCGATCCTCGCCGGCATCGGCATCGCGATCGGCTTCGTGCTGCTCATCATCCCGGGCCTGATCCTGCTGACGATCTGGTCGGTGGTCGTCCCCGTCGTCGTCCTCGAGAAGCCCGGGTGTTCGCCGCGTTCGGCCGCAGCCGCGAGCTCGTGCGCGGGCACGGCTGGCAGGTGTTCGGCATCATCCTGCTCGTCGTTCCTGATCTCGATCGTGCTCGGCCTCGTCGCCGGCATCATCGTGGCGGCGGCCGGTGGCGGCGACGCGGTCGTCGGCGATCGTCAACTGGCTCGTGAACGCCCTGACGCTGCCGCTCGTCGCGCTCGTGACGGCGGTGCTCTACTTCCGCCTGAAGGCGGTCAAGAACGAGGTCCCGGCGACCACGCCGGAGCCGGCCGACTGGGGCCAGCAGCCCGCGACCTAGAGCTTGCGGGCGCGGACGGCGGTGCCGTACGCGCAGATCTCGGTCCAGGTGTCACCGAGCTCGGAGGTGTCGAAGCGGAAGGCGACGACGGCGTTCGCGCCCTTGCCTTCCGCTTCCTCCGTCAACCGCTGGGTGGCGTGCTCGCGGCCCTCGGCGAGCATCTTGGTCATGCCCTTGAGCTCGCCGCCGACGAGCGACTTGAACGAGGCGCCGACCTGCGAGCCGATGTTGCGCGAGCGCACGGTGAGCCCGAAGACCTCGCCGAACACCTCCTCGATCTCGTAGCCGGGGAGGTCGTTCATCGTCGTGATCAGCATCGCGCGATCGTAACCGGGGCCGGCGCACGCGCGCGCGCCGACCCGCGGTCACGGGCTACTCGTCGTGGTCGCCGAAGCTGCCGGGACGTTCCTTCTCGGGGGAGTCCGGCTCGGCTCTCCTCGCCCTCGCTGAAGCGGCCGACGTGCTCCTTGTCGAGGCGGAGTCGGGCAGTCTCCTCCTCGCCCTCGCTGAAGCGGCCGACGCGCTCCTTGTCGGGCGAGTCCGGCTCCTGCTCCTCGCCCTCGCTGAACCTGCCTCGATGCTCATCGCCCATTCGGGTCTCCCTCCACTCGGGGCGGCCATCATCGCGCATCCGCGCCCATCCGGCCATACTCGCGCGCGATGAACACGCCAGAGCACGACCGGCTGGAGGCGGCGCGCACGGGCGCGGCGCCGTGGAAGGCCTGGGGGCCATACCTGAGCGAGCGCCAGTGGGGGACGGTCCGCGAGGACTACAGCCGCGGCGGCGACGCGTGGAACTACTTCCCGCACGACCACGCGCGGTCGCGCGCGTACCGCTGGGGCGAGGACGGGATCGCGGGCGTGTCCGACGACGAGCAGCGGCTGTGCCTCGCGCTCGCGCTGTGGAACGGCGCGGACCCGATCCTCAAGGAGCGCATGTTCGGGCTGACCAACGCCGAGGGCAACCACGGCGAGGACGTCAAGGAGTACTGGTTCTACGTCGACAGCACGCCGACGCACTCGTACATGAAGTGCCTCTACAAGTACCCGCAGGCGGCGTACCCGTACGACGACCTGCTGCGGACGAACGCCGCGCGCGGGTTCGGCGACCTCGAGTACGAGCTGCTCGACACCGGCATCTTCGACGACGACCGCTACTTCGACGTCGAGCGTCGAGTACGCGAAGGCCGCGCCCGACGACATGCTGATGCGCGTCACCGCGCACAACCGCGGGCCGGAGGCGGCGACGCTGCACCTGCTGCCGACGCTCTGGTTCCGCAACACGTGGCACGACGGGTCGGCGCGGCCGTCGATCGCGGCGGACGGGGACGGCGCGCTCGCGCACGCACGCGTCAGCTCGGCGAGTGGCGGTTCGAGGCGGACGGCGAGCTGCTGTTCTGCGACAACGAGACGAACGCGCGGCGGTTCGGGGAGGCCGACGGCGCGCCGTACCCGAAGGACGCGATCAACGACCACGTGGTCGCGGCGCGCCGACTCGGTCAACCCGGAACGCACCGGGACGAAGGTCGCCGCGCACCACGTGCTCGAGATCCCGGCGGGCGGGTCGGCGGAGGTCCGGGTGCGGCTGCACGCGCGGCGGCGGCGGCGGTCGACTTCGACGCGGTGTTCGCCGAGCGGATCGCCGAGGCGGACGCGTTCTACGCCGGCGTCATCCCCGACCACGCTCGACGCGGACGCGACGCAACGTCATGCGCCAGGCGCTGGCCGGGCTGCTGTGGGGCAAGCAGTACTACGAGTACGACGTCCACCGCTGGCTGCGCGAGCAGGGCGTCGACCCGTGGGGGAAGGACGCGGCGAGCAGCGGGCTGCGCAACGTCGCCTGGTTCCACTTCCTCGCCGGCGACGTGATCTCGATGCCGGACAAGTGGGAGTACCCGTGGTTCGCGGCCTGGGACCTGGCCTTCCACTGCGCGCCGCTCGGCGCTCGTCGACATCGACTTCGCCAAGGAGCAGGTCGCGCTGCTGCTGCGCACGCGCTACCTGCACCCCAACGGCCAGATCCCGGCCTACGAGTGGAACTTCTCCGACGTCAACCCGCCGGTGCACCGCGTGGGCGGCGCTGTCGGGTCTACGAGCGCGAGGTCGAGCAGCGCGGGAAGGGCGACCGCGAGTTCCTCGACCGCGTCTTCGACCGGCTGCTGACGAACTTCACCTGGTGGGTCAACCGCAAGGATCCCGACGGCCGCAACCTGTTCCAGGGCGGCTTCCTCGGGCTCGACAACATCGGCATCTTCGACCGCTCGCGCGCCGCTGCCCGGCGGCGGGACGCTCGAGCAGGCCGACGGCACCGCCTGGATGGCCCTCTACTGCCAGTGGATGCTGCAGATCGCGGTCGAGCTGGCGCGCGAGGACGACGCCTACGCCGACATGGCGCTGAAGTTCCTCGCGCACTTCCAGTGGATCGCGATCGCGCATGAACCCGCCGCAGGGCGACGCGCAGCTGTGGGACGAGGAGGACGGCTTCTACTACGACGTGATGCGGACTGCCGGACGGCAGCGCGATGCCGCTGCGGGTCCGGTCGCTCGTCGGGCTGCTGCCGCTGTGCGCGGCGACCGTCTTCGACGCGTCGATGATCGACCGCAACCCGGAGTTCATCGAGCGGCTGCACCGGGTTGCGGAGCAGTTCTCCGACGTCGCCGGCTACGCCCACGTGCCCGAGCCGAACGCGCGCGGGCACCGGCTCGCTGTCGCTCGTCGGCGAGGAGCGGCTGCGGCGGATCCTCGCCGCGATGCTCGACGAGGAGGAGTTCCTCGGCCCGCACGGGATCCGCGCGATCTCGCGCCGCCACCTCGACGACCCGTGCGTGTTCGACTGGGCCGGCCAGGAGTACCGCGTGTCGTACCTCCCGGCCGAGTCGGACACCGGCATGTTCGGCGGCAACTCGAACTGGCGCGGGCCGGTCTGGTTCCCGATGAACCTGGTGATCCTGCGGGCGCTGCTGCAGCTGCACCGCTACTACGGCGACGAGTTCACGATCGAGTGCCCGACCGGCTCCGGGCGCGGAGCTGACGCTGAGCAGGTCGCGGGCGAGATCGGCGCACCGGCTGACGAGGACGTTCACGCGCGGCGAGGACGGGACGCCGGCCGGTCTACGGCGGCGAGGAGAAGTTCCAGACCGATCCGCACTGGCGCGACCTGATCCTCTTCCACGAGTACTTCCACGGCGACAACGGCGCCGGGATCGGCGCGAGCCACCAGACCGGCTGGACCGGCACCGTGGCGCTGCTGTACGAGATCGAGGGCGCGCTGCGGCCGTGATCTACGAGATCAACACGGCGGTCTGGCTGGCGGGGCGGCGGCTGGACGAGGTGCTCCTGGGAGTCGGTCGCGCTGCCGCGGGCGTCGACGCGGTCTGGCTGATGGGCGTGTGGGAGCGCAGCCCGGCCGGGCTGGCGATCGCGCGGGACGACCCGGGGCTGGAGGCGGGCTACCGCGCCGCGCTGCCCGACCTGCGCGACGCGGACGTGATCGGCTCGCCGTACTGCGTGCGCGACTACGTCGTGGACGCGCGGTTCGGCGGTCCGGCGGCACTCGCCGCCGCGCGGGCCGCGCTGGCGGAGCGGGGCTGAGGCTGATCCTCGACTACGTCCCGAACCACGTCGCGCCGGACCATCCGTGGGCTGCGTCGCGGCCGGAGCTGCTTCGTGCCGGGCGACCGCCGGCGACCCGGTCGCGGTCGGTGGAGGTCGGCGCGGGCTGGGTGTGCGCGCGGGCGCGACCCGTACTTCCCGCCGTGGCCGGACGTCGTCCAGCTCAACGCGTTCGCGCCGGCGCTGCGCGAGGCGGTCGGCGACACGCTGCTCGACCTCGCCGGCCAGTGCGACGGCGCTGCGCTGCGACATGGCGATGCTGATGTGCAACGAGATCTTCGCCCGCACCTGGGGCGGCGGGCCGGCCGCCGGACGAGGAGTACTGGCCGCCGCTGATCGCGCGGGTCAAGGCGGCGCACCCGGAGTTCCTCTTCATCGCCGAGGCGTACTGGGACATGGAGTGGACGCTCCAGCAGCAGGGCTTCGACTTCTGCTACGACAAGCGGCTCTACGACCGGCTCGTCTCCGGCTCGGCCGCGGAGCGTCCGCGGGCACCTGAGCGCCGACGCGGCCTACCAGGACAGGCTGCTGCGGTTCATCGAGAACCACGACGAGCCGCGGGCGGCGTCGGTCTTCGGGCCGGAGCAGGCGCGCGCGGCGGCGGTGGTCGCCACGACGCTGCGCGGGCGCGCGGCTGGTCCACGACGGCCAGCTCGACGGGCTGCGGACGCGGATCCCGGTCTTCCTCGCCCGCGGGCCCGTCCGAGCCGGCCGACGCCGACCTGCGCGCGTTCTACGAGCGGCTGCTGCCGGCGGTCGCCGGGCCGCGCGAGGGACTGGGCGCTGTGCGACGTGACCGGCTGGCCCGACAACGACTCGTCGGAGCGGCTCGTGGCGTACTGCTGGCGCGACCACCTGGTCGTCGTGAACCTGTCCGACGCGGCCGGCGCAGGGGCGCGTCCGGCTGCCCTGGCCGGGGCTCGCGGGGCGGTCCTGGACGCTCACCGACGCGCTCTCCGGCGCGGTCTTCGAGCGCGCCGGCGACGAGCTCGCCGGCGAGGGGCTGTACGTCGAGCTCGAGGGGTTCGCGTCGCACCTCCTGGTGCTGGCATGATCAGCGCTCGGCAGGAACCCCGAACACGAGGAGTGCCTATGAGTGATCTCGTCGCCATCGCCTATGACGACCTTTCGAGCGCCGAGCAGGTCGTGTCCAACCTGGGCGAGGCGCAGAAGCAGCACCTGATCGCGCTGGAGGACTGCGTGATCGTCGAGCGCCAGGCCGACGGCAAGGTCAAGCTGCACCAGCCGTCGCTCGCGGGCGCCGGCGCGGTCGGGGGCGCCCTGTGGGGCGGCCTGATCGGCCTGATCTTCCTCGTCCCGCTGTTCGGCATGGCGATCGGGGCCGCGTCCGGCGCCGCCGCCGGCGCCCTGAGCGACACGGGCGTGGACGACAAGTTCCTCAAGGAGCTCGGCAGCCACCTCGACGAGGGCAAGGCCGCCGTCATCCTCCTCATCCGCGAGGTCACCGCGGACAAGATCATCCCGCGAGATCAAGATCCCCGGGAAGGTCATCCAGACCTCGCTCAGCAACGCCGACGAGGCCGCGCTGACGACCGCGCTCGAGGCCGCCAAGACCTCCTGAGCCGTGTTCCCTCCGCCCGCGGCGCGCGCTAGCGTCGCGGGCGTGGGGGAGACCAACTGGGCGGGGAACCACACGTACGCCGCGGCGCGGATCCACCGCCCGGCGTCGGTGGAGGAGCTGGCGGAGCTGGTCGCCGGCGCGGAGCGGATCCGCGTCCTCGGCTCGCGCCACGCGTTCAACGACATCGCGGACTCGGACGAGCTCGTCTCGCTCGACGGGCTCCCGCCCGCGATCGAGGTCGGCGACGACTGGGTCGCGTGCGGCGGGGCGGTCCGCTACGGCGAGCTCGCCGAGGCGCTCCACCCGCACGGGCGCGCGCTGCACAACCTGGCCTCGCTGCCGCACATCGCGGTCGCGGGCGCGGTCGCCACGGCGACCCACGGCTCGGGCGGCGCCGAACCTCGCGACGGCGGTCCGGGCGCTCGAGCTGGTGACGTCGTCCGGCGAGATCGTGGTGCTCCGGCGCGGCGATCCGGACTTCTCCGGCGCGGTCGTCGGGCTCGGCGCGCTGGGGGCCGTGACGCGCGTCACGCTCGACACGCAGCCGGCCTACGAGATCGCCCAGCGGGTCTACGAGGGGCTGTCGTGGGAGGCACTGGACGAATGTTCGAGCGAGCTGTTCGCGGCGGGCGACAGCGTCTCCGTCTTCACCCACTGGGGCGAGGCCGCCGGGCAGCTCTGGGTGAAGGCCCGGGAGCTGGGCGACGAGGGGTTCGGCGCCACCCCCGCGACCGTCGAGCGGCACCCGATCCTGGGCCTCGATCCGGTCAACTGCACGGCCCAGCTCGGGGTGCCCGGGCGCTGGTCGGACCGGCTGCCGCACTTCCGCATGGGCTTCACCCCGAGCGCCGGCGAGGAGATCCAGTCCGAGTACCTGCTCCCACGCGCGCGGGCGCGTGAGGCGGTCGCCGGCGCTGCGCGAGCGGGCGGCGGCGATCGTGCCCGTCCTCCAGGTCTCGGAGCTGCGGACGGTCGCCGCCGACGACCTCTGGATGAGCACCGCGTACGAGCGCGACACGTTCGCGATCCACTTCACGTGGGAGCGCGACGCGGCGGCCGTCGCGCGCGCGCTCGCGCACGTGGAGGACGTGCTGCTGCCGCTGGACGCGCGTCCGCATTGGGGCAAGGTGTCGCTGGCGCCCGCGGCCGGGAAGTACCCGCGTGTGGCCGACTTCATCGCGCTCGCCGGCCGGCTCGACCCGCGCGGGGCGTTCCGGAACGCCTGGTTCGAGCAGCAGGTCCGACGGTCGGCGTAGGCTGCGTCCTCTATGCCTCCGCTGAGCAACGGCCGCGTCCGCCACTCCGTCGCCTTCACGCTGCAGCACGACGAGGGGTCCGCCGAGGAGGCCGACTTCCTCGACGCGATCGCGCGACTCGAAGCCATCCCGGGCGTTGAAGCCTTCGAGCTGATGCGCGAGGTGAGTCCGAAGAACAACTTCCGGTTCGGCCTGACCATGGAGTTCGCCGATCCGGCTGCGTATGGCGCCTACAACGAGCATCCGGATCACGTCCAATTCGTGTCGGAACGATGGGATTCAGAGGTCGCCGACTTCCTCGAGATCGATGTGACAGCGCTCTGACCGGATTCGGGTGTGCTCTTGACATTTAGGAAATTGCGTTGAACCGGATACCGTCCCCTCGGTGCGAACCACCTGTCGGCACTCTGCCGGCCCGGATGCGGAGGGGTCATGAGCGGCTTCAAGTGCTGATCCGTCGGCATGCTCGGGCTCAAGTTTCTCCCCCGCGTGCCGACTCTCCACCTGATATGGATATTGCTGTGATGGCGAAGGGTTGCCCGGCTTGACCTCCCGGAATCGCTTCGGGCTGCTCGCGCACGCCCTGCTCGTCATCGCCCTCGTGCCGGCCTATCTGCTGCTGTCCCCTGCCGCGGACTGGAGCCAGCCGGTGCTGCTCGGCGTGCTCTTCGCGCTCGCTGTCGTGGCCGACCGCCACGACGTCCCGCTGCCGTCCGGGATCGCGTTCGACGCGACGCTGCCGCTCGCCGTCATCGCGGTCGCCCTGCTGGGCCCGCTCCCGGCCCTCGTGGTGATCTTCCCGCCGATCGCGGTCAACGCGCTGTTCGGCCATCACCGCCTGCTCCGCGCCGGTAACCTCGCCAACCTCGCCGCCTACGGCTGGTACACGCTGCTCGGCGGCGTCCTGCTCGAGCGCGTCGGCATCCCCGACTCCGCGCCGTCCGCCATCGCGTGGCTCAGCGTGCTCGGCACCGGCCTCCTGCTCGTCAACTGGGCCGTCGGCCCGGCCATCTACGGCACGCTCTGGCTCGGGCACCCGATGCGCGTGCTCGTGCAGATGCTGCGCGACGCGCTGCCCGCCGGCGTCGTGATGATCGCGCTGGGCGCGGTGACGGTCGTCCTCTCGCCCGCGCTCGGCCTCGCCGCCCTCGGCCTCTTCGCCTTCGTCGCGATCCTGCCCGCGAGCGCGCTGACCTACGTCGCGCGGACGCGGCCGGTCGCCGGCCTCGATCCGCTCACCGCGGCGCGGCGCTACGGCAACGCGCTGGCGATCCAGCTGCGGCTGGACCGGCCCGCGCGCAGGGAGCTCGACGAGGTCATCCGGCTCGCCGACATCCGCTCGGTCAGCGGCGAGCCCGGGGAGCACCTCGGCCACACCGTGACCGACTGGAGCGAGATCTCCTGTGCGGCCGGCCACGTCACCGAGTGGTGGAACGGCGCCGGCGGTCCCGCGGGGATCCCCGGCCTGATCATCCCGCGCTCGGCGCGCATCGCCGCCGTCGCCCGGACCTGGGCTGCGCTGACCGCCGAGGGGAGCCCGATGCTCGGGCACCGCGAGGCGCTCTCGCACCTGGAGGCCGCGGCCGGTGTGCGCCTCGACCCAGCGATCGTGCATGCCGCGCGTGTCGTCGTGGCGCAGGAGCGCACGTCCGAGCTGGAGCCCGCGCCCGAGCCGCGGCTGCATCACCTGCACGTCCCGACGCCGTTGCGTCGCGTGCTCGCCGCTTCCGGCGCCTAGCTCTTGCCCCACGAGGCGCAGGAGCTTCCGCCCCCGGAGCCGCTCCCGCGCGACCTCGAGGGTCCGCGGCTGCGCCGGCGCGCGCTGCAGGTCATCGCGCTGCTGTTCGTCGTCGGGCTCGTCGCGTGGTTCGCGCCCGGGCTGGGGGAGGTCCGCGACCGGCTGTCGAACGCCGATCCGTGGTGGCTGGCGCTCGGGGTCGTGCTGGAGCTGCTTCTCCTGCCTGTCCTACGTGCTGATGTTCAAGCCGGTGTTCTGCCCGCGGATGACCTGGCGGTCGTCCTACGAGCTCGGGATGTCGGAGCTGGCCGTGGGGTCGATCGTGCCCGCGTCGGGCGCAGGCGGGCTCGCACTGGGGGCCTGGGCGCTCTCCAAGGGCGGGATGCCGGGGGTCGAGATCGCGCGCCGCTCGGTCGCGTTCTTCGTGATCAAGAGCAGCGTCAACTTCGTCGCGGTCTTCGTGGTCGGGCTCGTGATGTTCCTCGGGGTCGGTCCGTCGACGCCCGGTGTGGCTCACGCTCGTGCCCGCGGTGCTCGCGCTGGCCTTCCTGGCCATCATCCCGCTGATCGGGCTGCTCGGGCATCCGTCGCGGCCGCACTGGTTCGCGGTGGCGGTCGAGTCGCTGGGCGACGGGGTGCGCGAGGCGGGCCGCGTGCTGGCGCGGCAAGGACTGGCGCGTGTTCGCCGGCGCGATCGGCTACTGGATCTTCGACAACGCGGTGATCTGGGCGTGCTTCCGGGCGTTCGGCGAGCACCCGCCGATCACGCTGATCCTGATGGGCTACCTGATCGGGCAGCTCGGCGGGCTGCTGCCGCTCCCGGGCGGGATCGGCGGGATCGACGGCGGGCTGATCGGGACGATGATCGTCTACGGGCTGCCGGCCGCGGCCGTCGCGGCGTCCGTGCTCGCCTACCGCGTGATCCTCTTCTGGCTCCCGCTGATCCTCGGCGGGATCGCCTTCGCCTCGCTGCGCAAGAACCTCAACAACCCGGACCGGCCGGATCTCTGCGACCCGTTCGGGCGGCGGATACCGGCGTGAACCGGCCGGGGTCGCGCGTGCTCTGCCTCGCCGGCGGACGCCGAGGTCCTGATGCTGCTGTGGCGCGACCCGGTCAGCGGGGCGGAGGTGTGGGAGCCGCCGGGTGGTGGGCTGGAGGACGGCGAGTCCTACGCGGACGCCGCCGCGCGCGAGCTGTTCGAGGAGGCGGGGCTGGTCGCTCCTGCGCTGTCCGCGCCGGTCATGGTCGAGCGCGACTACGTCTGGGCGGGGAACCACATCGTCTGCACGGACGCGGTCTTCCTCGCTGTGTGGCCGTCGCGCCCTGCCGTGACGCTCGAGGACTCGCCCGACCTGATCGACCACGAGTGGGTGCCGCTCCCGCGGCTCGACTGGCTCGCGCCCGTGGAGCCGGCCTCGCTGCCGGCGGTCCTCAGCTCCCTGCGCTCGGGACGACCCAGCCCGCGATCGCGATGAACTGGACCAGCGCCGCGGCGATCACGAGGGCGTGGAAGACCTCGTGGAAGCCGAAGGTGCGCGGCCACAGGTTCGGGCGCTGCGAGGCGTAGACGGCCGCGCCGAGGCTGTAGAGCCCGCCGCCGACGGCGAGCAGGACGAACGGCGCGACGCCGATCTCGTCGAGCAGCTGCGGGAGCGCCACCACCGCGACCCAGCCGAGCGCGAGGTAGCAGGCGGCGTTGAGCAGCCGCGGGGCGGAGATCCAGGCGAGGCTCAGGGTCACGCCGGCCGCCGCGCCGGCCCAGACGCTGATCAGCACGACCGTCTGCAGCGTCCCGTGGAGGACGAGCAGCGTGATCGGCGTGTAGGACGCGGCGATGAAGATGAAGATCGTGCTGTGGTCCAGGCGCTGGAGCCACGGCTTCCAGCGCGGGTCGCCCGGCCAGCGGTGGTAGAGGGCGCTGATCGTGAACAGCGCGGTGAGCGCGATCCCGTAGATCACCGCCGCGATCCGCGCGTTCGCCGTCGGGGCCAGCGCGATCAGCACGATCGCCGCCACCGCCGCCACCCAGGCGGCGTGGGCGTGCAGGAGGCCCCGCAGGCGCGGGATGACCTCTTCGCTGACGAATCGCCCGGCTTCCATTTCCTGGGTCGAGGCTACCCGCTCGGCTCGTCCAGGCGTTCGCGTCGCGCGGTCGCCGCGCCGGTGCCCGGATCGATGCGAGACGAGGTCGGCGGCGAGCGGCTCGAAGCCGGGGTCGCGCTCGTAGCTCATGCGCGCGAGGCCGACGTCGGTCGTCCCGTCCGCGAGGTTGCCGGTGCCGCCGCCGCCGATCGAGCCGCCGTTGATGACGTCGACGTTCGGCTGCCGTGTCAGCGCCGCGGTGTGGGTGTGGCCGACGAGGAAGACGAGCGGGTTGGCCGGCGGCGTCTGCTTGAGCTCTGTCGAGGGCCTGGGCGATCAGGGCGGGCTCGTGGACCATGACGACGTCGACGCGGCCGAGGAGCGGTCGGAGCCAGTCGGCGAACGCCGCCTGCTGTTCCTGCGGTCGGCTCCTCGTAGTGGTCGGCGAAGTCGTCCGCCGCCTTCCGCTCGAACGGGTCGCTGTAGCCGGCGACGCGCATCCCGGCGATCTCGTTGATCACCGCGCCGTGGCGGCCGTTGCGGAGCAGCCGGCCGTCCTGGGTCAGCACGATCGCGCCGTCGTCCGCCAGCTCCTGTGCCGAGCGGTCGGAGTCGTGGTTGCCGGTGACGAAGACGAACTGCGAGCCGAGGTGGGCGACCTGGTTCGTCAGGCTCGACTCGAGCGGGCTGCCGCGGTCGCTCAGGTCGCCGGCGAAGAACACCGGCCCGTCGCCCGCCGCGCGCTCCAGGATCGGCAGCGTGATCACGTTGTTGTGGAGGTCGGACGCGAGCGTGATCCGCGGGCGCCCCTCGACCGGCGTCCGCCCGGCCGGGTCGGTCACCAGCCGCGCGAGGCCGACGAGCTGCGCGTCGAGCTCCTGGTCGAGCGTGTCGGTGGACCGCCGGACCGCCGCCACCGCGTCCAGCGCGCGCGGGATGTCGGCGCCGTAGGCGTAGTACTGCGGGGTGTCCATGGCGCCGCGTGGCGGCAGCAGGACCACGAGCGCGATCCCGAGCCCGATCGCCGTCGCTGCCGCGGCGCCGATCGTGACCTTGAGTCCCGGTCCGGCTCGACTCCGCACCGCGAGCGCGACGAGGATCCCCAGCCCGAGCGCGCACAGCGTGACCACGAGGATCAGCGCGCGCAGGTAGTTGGCGATCGCGTCCCGCGCCTCGCCCCGGACCGTCTGCAGATCGAGGCTGCCGCCGTCCGCGACCCGCTGGAGCGCCGCGCGGTCGACGGTCCTGCAGATCCACGCGGAGCCGCGCCGGCGCGCGGATCGACTCGAACCGCGTGCCCCAGTCGACGAGCGGGACGTAGATGTCGAGCGACCCGGTGTGCCCGGGGGAGACCGACAGCCGGATCCCGCCGACGGACAGCTCGCGGTCCTGCCGGTACGAGACGAGCGCGAGGTAGCCGCCGATCAGCGTGGCGACGACGACGGCGAGCACGGTCCCGACCCGCGCGCCGTCGCGCAGGACGTTCCGCCGCTTCGGCTTGGCCGTCGCCTCCGGCTCGCTCAGCGTGCTCGCCATCGATCCATGATGGCGAGGCGCGCGCCTACCCCTCGCTCTGCAGGTCCCTCAGCGCCAGCTCGGTCGACCAGAACGCGAGCTCGCCCCACGGCAGCTCGTCCGGCGCGAACGCCTTGACCTCCGTCGCCTCGTCCGTGGTCTTGGGCACCTGGTCCGTCGTCGCGCGATAGACGGCGAGCACGACGCGCTCGTCGGCGCGGCTGTACAGCCCGATCAGCGGCCCGAGCACGATGTCGATCTCGAGCTCCTCCATCGCCTCCCGCACCGCCGCGTCCTCGACCGACTCGCCGAGATCGACGAACCCGCCGGGGAACGTCCACAGCCCCTTGCCGGGATCGAACCCGCGCCGCAGCAGGATGATCCGCCCGTCCGGCGTCACCGGGATCGCCGCGGCGACGGGCTTCGGGTTGTAGTAGGCGCCGTAGCCGCAGTGCGGGCAGCTGATCGACCGCGGGTAGTCGATCTCGGCCTCCTCCCCGCAGCGCGGGCAGTACCGCACGTCGCGCAGGGCCGGGTTGAGCGTGTCCATCGCGTCGTGCATGCCCGAACGCTACCCTGAAGCGCCCGCCCTCTTAGCTCAGTTGGTAGAGCACTTCCATGGTAAGGAAGGGGTCGCCGGTTCGAGTCCGGCAGAGGGCTTAGCGCGCTGTCGAGCCAAACACGGAGGCTCCGCGCTGGGTCTGGGAAAGGGTCAGATGTTCGGCCGGTGGCGTTCTGGCGGCGCCGACACGACCCCCGGGACGGACCCGCAGTAGGGGCACAGCCTTGGGACGTGCTCCGCGTCCGGTCAATCCGAGCGGGATCTCCGCCTGACCATCAGCCCGGTGTGAAGTCCATCGGCGGATGACTTCGATTTCTCCGGGCAGCAACACCAACACTAGAGCTGCTCATCTGGACCTCGAATCGGGCGCTGGCCGGGTCGTAGGCGTGGGGCTCAGCAACCCCAGCGGGGATTGCAGATGCGCCCGTCGCTCATGATGATGCCCTGCGCGGTGGGGTCCGACGCCGAGCCGTGACCGGGCATGTAAGGCGACGGCGCGTTGTTGACCGGGGAGGTCGCCGCGGCGGCCGGCCCGGCGAGCGCGACCGCGGCGAGGCCGGCGGCGGCGATTGTCGCTGCGGCGCGGCGGCGAAGTCTGACGTGCGGCATGAGGATCTCCCGTCGTGGGATGGCTGAGTTCCTTCTGGAAGACAGGATCGCGGGAGTCCTCGGATATTCCGTTCGTTAGGGATCGGCGCCGCTGCGGCACCTAGAGGTCATCGGTTCTTCGTGTGCCGCTCGGTTCGGCGGCGCGACCTCACCATTCGCGCGCGGTGGAACAGTCGGACGGACGTGTGAGTCTGGGCATGACGGAGGTGCGCGGTTGGGCATGCCCCAGAGGTCGTCCGGTCCCGGCGATTTGTGACATCGTCAAATCGCCCCATGCCAGAGGTCGTCCCGCCGCGGCGAGATCTGACATCGTGAACTGCCCGGCTCCCGTATCCCTCGTATGAGTCCCCACGCTCCCGACGATCGCCGTACCGCCACCAGCGTCCTGGTGATCGGCACGGGGGCCGCCGGCCTCCGGGCCGCGATCGAGCTTGCCGAGTCCGGTCATCAGGTCCTGTGCGTCGGCAAGCGCCGGCGCGACGACGCCCACACGGTGCTCGCGGCGGGAGGGATCAACGCGGCGCTGGGCACGATGGACCCGGAGGACTAGCTGGCAGCAGCACGCCGCTGACACGATCGCCGAGGCGTACCACCTCGCAGACCCGCGCGTCGTCGAGCTGCTCGCGCGCAAGGCGCCTGACGCGATCGACGATCTCGTCCGCTACGGCGCCGAGTTCGCGCGTGAGGCGGACGGCCGGCTCTCTCAGCGCTACTTCGGCGCGCACACCTATCGGCGCACGTGCTTCGCCGGCGACTACACCGGCCGCGAGATGCAGCGTGCCCTCGTCAATCGCGTGACCGAGCTCGGCGTCCAGGTCAACGACGACCTGTACATCACGCGGCTGCTCGTCCACGAGGGCCGGGTGTTCGGCGCGTACGGGTTCGACGTCGACGACGGGACGCGCCACGTGATCCTCGCCGACGCGGTGATCCTCGCGGCGGGCGGCCACACGCGGATCTGGCGTCGCTCCTCCTCCCGCCGCGACGAGAACACCGGCGACGCGATGCGCCTGGCCGCCGACGCGGGGTGCCGCCTGCGCGACATGGAGCTCGTCCAGTTCCACCCCACCGGGATGATCTCGCCGGAGGAATCGGCCGGCACGCTGGTGACCGAAGCCGTCCGCGGCGAGGGCGGGATCCTGCGCAACGCCAACGGCGAGCGCTTCATGGAGCGATACGACCCCGAGCGGCTGGAGCTGTCCACCCGCGACCGCATCGCCCTCGCCAACTACACGGAGATCGCCGAGGGCCGTGGCACGCCCGCGGGCGGCGTTCTGCTCGACATCTCCCACCTGGACCGCGAGACGCTGCTCGCGCGGCTCCCGCGGATGTACCGGCAGTTCATCGACCTGGCGATGCTCGACATCACCCAGACGCCGATGGAGGTCGCGCCCACCGCGCATTACTCGATGGGCGGGGTCTGGGTGGAGGCGGAGACGCACGCGACCGACGTGGAAGGCCTCTACGCCGTCGGCGAGTGCGCGACAGGCCTGCACGGCGCGAACCGCCTCGGCGGCAACTCACTGGTCGAGTGCATCGTGTTCGGCAAGATCGTGGGGGCGGAGGCGGCCCGCTGGTCGGCGTCGCTCGACGTCCAGGTCCGCGATCGCGCGGCCGTCGCCGCTGCAGCGGACGAGGTCTCCGAGCTGCTCGCCCAGCGCGGCGGCCAGGAGTTTCCGCGGCCGTTGCAGCGCGCGGTGCGCGACCTGATGAGCGAGCACGCCGGCGTGGTGCGCTCGGAGGACGGATTGACGCAGGGGCTGCGCAAGCTCGACGAGGTGGCCGGTCGCATGGGCGCGATGGAGGTCCGGCCCGACATCGCCGGCTTCGACGACCTCGTCCACGCCTTCGACCTCCGCGGCTCGGTGCTGGCCGCGCGCGCGACGCTCGAGTGCGCGCTCGAGCGGCGCGAGACGCGCGGCGCGCACAACCGCGCGGACTTCCCCCATCGCGACCCCGAGCTGGCCGTCAACCTGCTCTGGCGGCCGGGCGAACCGGTCGCACGCGAGGCGGTGAACGAGCCGTCCGCCGAGGTCGCGGCCCTCCTCGTGGGGCGCGACGAGGTGGAGGTCACCGGGCGCCTGCTCGAGTAGACGTCACGGGTGCGAGTTCGGGCCTGGGGAGGCTCACCCGCGCGCAACGCGACCACCAGTTCTGACGCGCCGTCGTACCAGCCGCACCAACCGAAGACCAGCTACCCGGGTGTTCGCCCCTCCCACAGCGGGCAGGCTGGAGGTGTGCAGAAGACCGTCCTCATCGTCGACGACCACGCCGGGTTCCGGCGGGCCGCCCGCTCGGTCCTCGAGGCCGAGGGCTTCGACGTCGTCGGTGAGAGCGCCACGGGGATCGACGCGCTGGAGGCGGCCGCAACGCTCCATCCCGCGCTCGTCCTGCTCGACATCGGGCTCCCCGACCTGGACGGGATCGAGGTCGCCGGCCGCCTGACGACCCGCGACCGCAGCCTCGCCGTCGTCCTCACCAGCAGCCGCGACGCCTCCGACTACCGCTCGCTCCTGACCAGCTGCGGCGCCCGGGGCTTCATCCCCAAGGGCGAGCTCTGCGGCGCCGCCGTGTCGGCGCTCACCGACTGACGCACGCACCCTCCGATGTGGGAAGGTCCGGCGACCCGATGAGCGCCCGGCAGCCCGACGCCGAGACCCTCCTGCGCACCGAGCACGCGGTCGCCCGCGTCCTCACCGACGCGCCCGACGAGGGCGCGGCCTTCACCCGCATCCTCGAGGCGATCGGGACCTCGCTGAAGTGGGACACCGGCGCGCTGTGGCAGCTCGACCGCACCGCGCTCAAGCGGATCGCCGCCTGGAACGCGCCGGAGCCGTTCGACGCCGCCTGGCTCCACGCGGGGGAGGGACTCCCCGGCGCGGTCTACACCAGCGGCGGCCCCGCCTGGATCGCCGACATCCAGGCCGACGCGCACCAGCCGCGCGGCGCGAGCGCGATCCAGGCCGGCCTCCACGCCGCCTTCGCCTTCCCGATCACGGGCACGACCGGCGTCCTCGGCGTGATCGAGTTCCTGGCCAAGGAGCAGCGCGAGCCCGACGACGCCCTCCTCGCGACGATGACGAGCCTGGGCGGGCGGATCGGGCAGGCGGTGGAGCGCTGGCGCTCCGAGGCGCGCAAGACCGCGATCCTCGACGCCGCCTTCGACGCGATCATCACGATGGACGGCGCCGGCTACATCGTCGAGGTCAACCGCGCGACCGAGACGATGTTCGGCTACAGCGCCCACGACATGGTCGGGAAGGACCTCGCCGAGCTGATCATCCCGCCGGCGCCTGCGCGAGCCGCACCGCCACGGGCTCGACCGCTACGTCCGCACGGGCCGGGGCCGGATGGTCGACCACCCGCTCGAGCTGCCCGCCATGCGCGCCGACGGCAGCGAGTTCCCCGCCGAGATCGGGATCACGCGCCCCCAGCTCAGCGGCCCGCCGCTGTTCACCGGCCACATCCGCGACATCACCCAGCGCCGCCGCGACGAGCAGGAGCTGCGCGACCTCGCGGCGGAGCAGGCGGCGCTCCGGCGCGTCGCGGTCGTCGTCGCGGGAGAGCACGACCCGCAGCGCGTCTTCGCGGTCGCGACGGAGGAGGTCGCCCGGCTGCTCGGCGCCGCCACCTCGAACATGGTCCGCTTCGAGGACGACGGGACGGCCACCGTCGAGGGCGCGTGGAGCGCGCCCGGCACCCAGGCGGTCCCGACCGGGACGAAGCTCTCGCTCGACAGCCCGACCGCCGCGGCGCGGATCCGCGCCACCGGCCGCCCCGCGCGCGTCGAGGACTTCAGCACCATGGAGGGAACGGACGCCGCCCGCCTGCGCCGCTTCGGCTTCACCGCCGCGGTCGGCGCGCCGATCGCGCTGTCCGGCAAGCTCTGGGGCGCGGTGATGGTCTCGACGACCGAGCCGGCGCCGTTCCCGCCCGCGGCGGAGCAGCGGATCGCCGACTTCGCCGAGCTGGTCGCGCTGGCCCTGGCCAACGCCGAGGCGCGCGCGGAGCTCGCGGCGTCGCGCGCCCGGATCGTCGCGGCGGGCGACGACGAGCGCCGCCGGCTCGAGCGCAACCTCCACGACGGCGCCCAGCAGCGGCTCGTCGCGCTGGCGCTGACGCTCCGCGTCGCCCGGGGGAAGACCGACGGCGAGGCCAAGGACCTGCTCGAAGGCGCCAGCGCGGAGCTGACGGACGCGCTGGCCGAGCTGCGCGAGCTCGCGCGCGGGATCCATCCCTCCGTCCTCACCGACCGCGGGCTGATCCCCGCGCTGGAGATGCTCGCCGCCCGCTCCGACCTGCCGGTCGACCTCGGCGTCGAGCTCGACATGCGGCTCACCAAGCCCGTCGAGGCCGCCGCCTACTACATCGTCGCCGAGGCGCTGACGAACGCGACCAAGCACGCGGAGGCGTCCGAGGCGCGCGTCCAGCTCCGCTGCGAGGACGGCGCGCTGCTCGTCAGCGTCGCGGACGACGGCGTGGGCGGGGCGGACGTCCAGGGCGGCTCGGGCGTCCGCGGCCTCGCCGACCGCGTCGACGCGCTCGGCGGCACGCTCGCCTTCGAGAGCCCGCCCGGCGGCGGCACCCGCGTCAGCGCGCGGATCCCGTGCTTCAGTGCCCCCGCAGCCGCGTGAGGCGGATGCGGACCGGCTCGGTGTAGGTCGCCGCGAACGTCTCGGGCGACATGCCCAGCTTCGCGATGTGCTCGTCGTACTTCGCGAGGTACTCCGGGTACGCGTCGGCGGACGGCAGCGAGTCGTCGACCGCCGCCGAGCCGGAGAACACGACGATGTCGCCGCCCTCGTCGTCGCCGCGGAAGTTCGAGCGTCACGCGCGGGTTCGCGGCGAGGTTGCGGGACCGCAATCCGTCCTGCGAGTACATGACGACGGTCTCGCCGCCGTCCCAGAGGAACCAGACCGGGCGCGGGAGCGGCGCCCCGGAGGGGGAGACCGTGGTCATCCAGACCACGATCTCCTCGCGCAGGTGGCGGGCGGCGCGCGCGCCGAACTCGGACTCGAGATCGATCACGCGCCGGATGTTACGCAGCCTCGGGGAGCGGCCCGAAGAAGCCGACGACGCGGCGCAGGCGCCCGTCGCCGTCGAGCTCGCCGACGTCCAGGCCGCCGACCGCGACGGCGCCGTCCGGCCCGACCAGCTCCCACGCGTAGCGGACGAAGCCGTGGTGCTCGTCCACGCCGCTCGCGCGCCGGAACCGGTGGCCGGCGAACTGCGACTGGACGGCCTCGGCCATCGTGCTGATCCCGTCGTGCCCCTCGCCGGTCAGCGGGGGATCGACGAGCGCGCCGTCGGCGCTCCAGACGCGGGCGATGAGCTCGTCGCGGCGGGCGCGGTCCGGCTCGCCGTAGGCGTCGAGGTACGTGTCGATGAGGGTGATGGTGTCCATGGCCGACACGGTGCCGGACCTCCGCGCGGGTTTCGATGACCTCCGGGGTAAGAGCACGACATGGCGATCTGCGAGATGTGCGGCAACGACTACGACAAGGCGATGGAGATCACCGTCGCCGGCTCCACCCACGTGTTCGACAGCTTCGAGTGCGCGATCCACGCGATCGCGCCGCGCTGCGAGCACTGCGAGTGCACGGTCATCGGCCACGGCCTCGAGGCCGACGGCCACTTCTTCTGCTGCGCCCACTGCGCGCGCGAGAAGGGCTACGAGGTGCTGAAGGACCGCGCAGGCACGTAGCGGACTAAGGTCCGGTCCCCGAGTCGAACAAAAGGAGCCGGGATGGACGTCGGAATCGGCCTGCCCGCCACGATCGCGGGCGTGCAGCCGGAGCAGCTGATCGAGTGGGCCAAGCGGTCCGAGGCGCGGGGGTTCTCCACGCTCGGCACGATCGACCGGATCGTCTACGGCAACTACGAGCCGCTGATCGCGCTCGCCGCGGCGGCCGCCGTGACGGAGCGGATCGGGCTGACCACCGCGATCCTGATCGCGCCGATGCGCGCGAACGCCGCGCTCGTCGCGAAGCAGGCCGCGAGCGTGGACGCGCTCTCGAAGGGCCGGCTGACGCTCGGCGTCGCGGTCGGCGGGCGCGAGGACGACTACGAGGCCTCCGGGGTGAGCTTCAACACCCGCGGCAAGGACATGGACGCGATGCTGGAGACCTGGGACGAGGTCTGGGCCGGCGACGCGATCGGCCCCGGCGGGCGCCCGGCGGTGCTGATCGGCGGCACCGTCGACGCCGCCTACCGCCGCGCCGCCGAGCACGCCGACGGCTGGATCATGGGCGGCGGCACGCCGGACCAGTTCGCGGAGGGCAAGGAGAAGCTGGAGGCCGCCTGGCGCAAGGCCGGCCGCGACGGCACGCCGCGCACCGCGGCGCTCTCCTACTTCGCGCTCGGCGACGACGCGCGAGTCCTTCGCCAACGCCTACCTGAAGGACTACTACGCGTTCCTCGGCGAGTACGCGGACATGATCGCCGGCAGCGCCGCGACCGACGCGGACACGATCCGCGGCTACGTCCAGGCGTTCGACGCCGTGGGCTGCGACGAGCTGATCTGCTTCCCCTGCAACCCCGACCCGGGGCAGGTCGACCTGCTGGCCGACGCGGTCGGCTAGCGCGCGGGTTCCGGCGCGACGGGCTCCGGCGCCGGGATCCGCGGCACGCGCGGGTGGAACCGGTCCAGCGCCGCCCAGGCCGCGAAGCAGAGGGCGCCCGCGACGCCCGTCGCCGTCAGCAGCACGCCGGCGGCGGCCGTCGCGGCGACGCCGTTCGTCCCCAGGATCAGCACGACCGCGGCGGCGCCGACGCTCGGGCCGACCGGCAGCTGGCTCAGCGTGACCATCGCGATCAGGACGGCGGTGGCGTCGAGCAGCGAGGCGTTGACGCCGACCGCGTGCAGCATCAGCCAGTTGCGCAGGATCTGCGAGAAGACGGCGACGAGGACGAGCGCGATGACGCGGTTGCGCCCGTGCAGGCTGCGCAGGACGGCCAGCCCCTTCCAGCACTCGCGCTTCTTGCTGCCCGCGAGCCGGCGCAGCCCGGCGATCAGCAGCGCGGCGACGGACAGGCACACGAGCGGGAGCCACCACGGCAGCCCGAGCGGCACGACGAGCGTGAACGACGCGATCGCGGCGAGCACCGCCTCGACGCTGATGATCGGCACCTCGGCGGCGATCAGCGCGGGCACGCGCGGGGTCTCGTCCGGCGCGCTCCGGCGCAGGACGGCGATCCGCGCGGCCGTCGCCACCTGGTGGTTGATGACGGTGGCGAGGTTGCCGATGCCGGCGGCGCGGAGCAGCGTGCGGCGGCTGACGGTCCCGCCGGCGGCGACGACCGACGTGTACCACGCCTCGCTGCGCGAGACGAGCGCGAGGATCTGCAGCGCGGCGGCGAGGACGAGGATCCAGATCGGGGCGGCGTCGAGCGCCGTCGCGAACTCGTCGCGGTGGCCGGCGAGCGCCCAGCCGAGCACGGCGGCGACGAGGAGCGCACCCGCGAGCGTGAAGAAGATGCTGCGCCGCGAGCCGCAGGCGCGGATCACGCGGTACGGCCGATCGGATCCGTCGTGGGTCCGGGCATGCTGCCCTTTCGGTCCCACTCTGTCGCGGATCGCGTCCGGCCGAGCGAACAGGAGAAACCCGGCGGCCCCCGCTCGCCTCCCCAGACGAGCTTGGAACCGAGTGTACGCCTGCTTCCTAAACGACGAACGGCCCGCCGAGGCGGGCCGTTCGAGAAGCGTTGAAGCGGGTGTCTAGATCGCGCGCACGTTGGCGGCGTTGGGGCCCTTGGGGCCCTGCTGCGCCTCGTACTCGACCTTGGCGCCCTCGGCCAGCGTCTTGAAGCCCTCGCCGGCGATGCCGGTGTGGTGCACGAACAGGTCCTTGCCCTGATCGTCGGGCGTGATGAAGCCGAAGCCCTTCTCGTCGCTGAACCACTTCACGGTTCCGGTGGCCATTGCTGTTCCTCCGTTGTCGGGTGCTGCGAAACGCGGAGGATGCTGGGCAACGACTGCGAACGCTGGCACTGCGATTCACCGCGCGGACGCGCGGCGCTGTGCCAGATGATACCCAGATACCATGTCGGGTGTGGGATCGCCGGTTCGGCCCTCCCGCTCCGCGGTCGCTTCACGACCTCAACGTTCCTCAGGATGCTCACGGGTTCGTCCGTCGCCGGCGCGCCCGACCACCGACCCGAAGGGACGGACGCCTATGGCTTCCAACGCCAAGAAGCGCACCACGATGGCGAAGATGCAGCGGGAGAACAACGTCCGCGACCGCCGGCTCCGCAAGGCCGCCAAGAAGGAAGCCCGCAAGCGCGCCGCCGCCGAGCCGCCCGCCCCCGCGACCGAGCCCGCGGTCGAGCCGGAAGAGTCGTAGGCCGGCGCATGACGACGATCCTGGTCCACGGCGCCTGGCACGGCGCGTGGAGCTGGGAGCGCGTCGTGCCGCTGCTCGACGGCGAGGTGCGCACGCCGACCCTGATGGGGCTGGGCGAGCGCGCCGCCGAGGCGTCCGAGGCCGTCGACCTCGAGACCCACACCGCCGATGTCGTGGCGTCGCTCGGCGACGCGCACGACGTCACGCTCGTCGCGCACAGCTACGCGGGCTTCGTCGTCGCCGGCGTGGTCGCGCAGTACGCGGACCGGATAACACGGCTCGTCCTGCTCGACGGCTTCGTGCCGGGGACCGGGCAGGCGATGACCGACCAGATCGGCGAGCGCGGGCCCGCGTACGTCGCGGAGGCGGAGCAGGACCCGGGCTGGCGGATCCCGCCGGCGCCGATCGCCGCGCTCGGCGTGACCGACCCCGACGACGCCGCCTGGGCCGGCGGTTTGCTGACGCCCCAGCCGGTCCAGACCTACGTCCAGCGCGTGCGCGACCCGGTCGACTTCGGCGTCATCGAGGACCGCGCGTACATCGCCTGCCTCGAGCCGGCGCTGCCGGTGCTGGACGAGTCACGCGCCCGCGTGCGCGCGGCGGCTGGGGCTACGCCGAGCTGCTCGCCGGCCACGACGCGATGCTCACGCATCCCCGGCCGTCGCCCACCGACGTCCAGCGGCACGTCGTCGAGCCGCTTGAAGCGGACGCACGCCTTGCCCATGTCGAGCTTCTTCCCCGTCGCCTCCCAGGCGGCGCGGAAGCGCCCGTCGTCGTCGTCCATCAGGTAGAGCGCCATGTGGCGCTTCTGGTTCGCCAGGGCGGCCAGCGGAGCGGCTGGCCGTTGTACGTGTCCGGGAAGCGCTCGAGCGGGACGTACCAGCCGATCATCCCGTACTGGATGCCCTCCTCGAAGCCGTCGGGGAGGCGCGCGTTGACGACGTCGCGGACCGCCTCGATCGCCGCGCGGCGGTCGTCCGGGAGCGCCGCGAGGTAGTCGGCGACGGTCATCCGAGCGGCCGGTGCTCCGCGGCCCCGCGCGCGAAGAAGCCGGAGATCAGCAGCGCCAGCCCGCCGACCGACGGCGGCGTCGCGATCGCGGCGAAGAGGACCCCGAGGACGTCGCCGACGCCGTCGCTCGCGAGCATCAGCAGCAGCCCGATCGCGAACAGGATGCCGCCGGCGAGGAGCAGCCGCGCGCCGATCGTCCGCACCTGGCGCGCGTCGCGGCGCAGGCCGTCGTCGGTACTCCATGGCGCGAGGCTATCCGCAATGGACACGGGCGGGGAAACCCGATTGAGTGCCGCGCCATGAACCGGATCCTGGTCGTGCTGCTCGTCCTCGCCTGCTCGCCCGTCGCGGTGGCGCACGCGAGCCCCGTCGTGCGCGGGAGCGTGGAGCAGGTCCAGGTGACCGGGGCGAAGCCGGGCCAGAAGCTGGTGCTCAAGCGGCACGGCGACGGCGTCGCGCTGCAGCGCGCGGGCTCGCTCGGCGGCGCGGTGTTCCGCCGGGTGGAGCCGGGCGGCGGCTACCGCGTCGCGGGCAAGACCGTCCGCGTGCTCCCGAACCGGTCGGCGCCGCCGAGCACGAAGGGCTACGGGCAGAAGATCCCCGCGAGCGGCTACGGCTACCTGACCACCCGCGACGGGACGAAGCTGGCGGTGAACGTCCGGCTGCCGTCCGGCCCCGGCCCGTACCCGACGCTGGTCGAGTACTCCGGCTACGGCTACGCCAACCCCGACGGCGCGGAGAGCTCGATCAGCCAGATCGCCAACGTCCTCGGCTACGCGGTCGTCGACGTGAACATGCGCGGCACCGGCTGCAGCGGCGGCGCGTTCGACTACTTCGAGCCGCTCCAGGGCCTCGACGGCTACGACGTGGTCGAGACCGTCGCGCGGCAGCCGTGGGTCAAGGGCAAGCCGGGCATGGTGGGGCTGAGCTACGGCGGCATCAGCCAGCTGTTCGTCGCCGCCACGAAGCCGCCGAGCCTCGCCGCGATCACGCCGCTGTCGGTGATCGACAGCACCCAGACGACGCTCTACCCGGGCGGGATCCTCAACACCGGCTTCGCGCTGAGCTGGGCGAAGGACCGCGTCCACGACGCGCAAGCCGGCGAGCGCGACCGGCGGCCAGCCGTGGGCGCTCAAGCGGATCCGCGAGGGCGACAAGACCTGCAAGGCGAACCAGGCGCTGCACCCCGAGGCGGTCGACCTGCTCGCGAAGACCGAGCGCAACCGCTTCTACGTGCCGGAGGTCGCCGACCCGCTGGCGCCGGTCACGTTCGTGCACAAGATCCGCGTCCCGACGTTCCTGGCCTGCCAGTGGACCGACGAGCAGACCGGCGGCCACTGCCCGACGCTCGCGAGCCGCTTCACCGGCACCGACCGCAAGTGGTTCACGTTCACGAACGGCACGCACGTCGACTCGCTCGACCCCGCGACCTTCAACCGCTGGTTCGACTTCCTCGAGCTGTACGTCGGCCGCCGGGCGCCGCGGCTCCCGCCCGGGACCGCCGGGCTCGCGCCGGTGATCTACCAGACGATCTTCGGGGTCGCCGGCGTGCAGCTCGCGCCCGACCCGATCCAGGCGGAGCCGACGTTCGAGGCGGCGCGCGCCGCGTTCGAGGCGCAGCCGCGGGTGCGGGTCGCGTTCGACAACGGCGCGGTCACCGCCGGCGTGCCCGGCGCCGCCTTCGAGCGCTCGTACCCGCGCTGGCCGGTCCCCGGCACGGCGGCGCGCTCGTTCTACCTCGGCGCGGGCGGGACGCTCGCGGCCGCGCAGCAGCCCGGCGGGCGAGGACCGGTTCACGTGGAAGCCGCGCGCGCGGCCGGCGACCGACTTCTCCGGCGACACCGGCGCGGGGACGAACGGGCTCTGGACCGCCACGCCGTCCTACGACTGGCGCCCGAACCCGGCCGGCACCGCCGTCGCCTACACGACGCCGCCGCTGACCGCGGACACGACGGTCGTCGGCGCCGGCGCGCTGCGCGCCTGGGTCCGCGCGAGCGCGCCCGACGTCGACCTCCAGGCGACGATCACCGAGGTCCGGCCGGACGGGAAGGAGAGCTTCGTCCAGGGCGGCTGGCTGCGCGCGAGCGCCCGCAAGCTCGACGCCGCCAAGAGCACGCTGCTCGAGCCGGTGCCGAGCCTGCGCGAGCGCGACCGCAAGCCGCTCCCGCGCGGGAAGTTCGCGCGCGTCGACGTCCCGCTCTACTACCAGGGCCACGTCTACCGCGCGGGCTCGCGGATCCGCGTGATCGTCTCGGCGCCCGGCGGCGACCAGCCGGTCTGGGCGTTCGGGCGGACGCACCCGCGCAGCGGCACGCCGGCGGTCCGGATCGCGCGCGGCGGGAGCCATCCGTCGCGGCTGATCCTCCCGGTCGTGCCGGGCGGCCCGGCGCCGACGCCGCTGCCGCCGTGCCCGGGCCTGCGCGGGGAGCCCTGCCGTTGACCGCCTAGCCGCGGACGACGAGCACCGGCAGCTCGGCGTTGTGCGCGAGCCCGGCGGAGACCGACCCGAGGACCGAGGACGCGAGCTTCCCGCGGCCGCGGTTGCCCGCGACGACCACCGCGGCGCCCTGCTCGCCCGCCGCCTCGAGCAGCGAGCGCCACGCGCCGCCGCGTGACTGGACGCTCAGCGGCCGGGCGGTCAGCCCCGCCTCGCGTGCGCGCTCGGCGCCCTCCGCCGCGATCCCGTCGGCCATCAGCCGGACCTCCTGCTCGAGCGCGAGCGCGGTGTCGCCGAACGTCGTCGGCGTGACCTCGAGCGACGCGCCCGGGAACGTCTCGAGCGGCGAGTCCCACACGTGCGCGATCACGGCCTCGCGGTCGCCGAGCAGCGCCGCCACGACCGGCAGCACGGCCTGCGCGCCGTCGGTCGAGTCGTAGGCGATCAGCGCCGGGCCGTCGAGCGGACCGCGGGCCGGCGGGGACGATCAGCAGCGGGCAGCCCGCGTGATGCAGCAGCGAGGTCGAGGTCGAGCCGAGCACCGCGCGCGACATCGCGCCGTTCCCGCGCGAGCCGCAGACGACGACGTCCGCGCCCAGCTCCTCCGCGGTCGCGGCGAGCGCGCGCCACGCGCTCGTGTCGACCCGGATCGCCCCGTGCGCGTCCAGGCCCGCGCCGCGCGCGACCTCGGCGCCCTTGTCGGCGACCGCCTGCGCGCGCTCGTCGGCCTCGCGCTCGAACGTCTCGGCGGTCTCGCCGAGCACGCCGTCGGGCACGGCGAGCCGCGCGAGCGATCCGTGGGCCTGGGCGATCGAGAGCCCGCGGACGACGACGACCGTCGCCTCCGAGCCGGGGAAGAGGGCGCCCGCGGCGCGGATCGCGTCCGCGGCGTCGTCGGAGCCGTCGTAGGCGAGCAGCAGCATGCGCACATCCTGGCGGACCGGGCTCAGGTTCGCGCGCGAGCGGCCGATCTCATGGGGGATGGAGCCGGCTCCCTCATCCTCGATCGCGCGCGCCGCCCGTGCGCACGGCGACGCGTACCCGGAGATCGGCGGCCACTGGCGGATGCGGCTGGTCGGCCTGCTCTACGTGCTCGCCGCCTGCGTCTACACGCCGTGGCTGTTCGCCTCGCTCAACGAGGACCTGCCGTGGCTGGCGTGGCCGTTCGCGCTCGCCAACGTCGTGACGATCGGCGCCACGCTGCTGAACATCTTCAACCAGTGGAACCGCTCGGTGCCGCCGCCGCGGCCCGTCGCGCACGGCGCCGAGCCGGCGGTCGGCGTGATCATCCCGACCTGCGGCGAGCCGGTCCCGATGATCCTCCGCACGGTGGTCTCCGTGCTCGAGCAGGACTGGCCGGCCGACCGCCTGTACGTCGTCGTCTCGGACGACGGCCACGACCCGGCGCTGCGCGCGGCGCTGGCGGACTACCCGGTCGTCTACCACGAGCCGGTCGACCGCTGGGCGCCCGGCCGCGACGGCGCCGCCAAGGCCGGCAACCTCAACGACGCGCTCGCCTTCCTGCGCGCCGAGCATCCCGGCCTGCGCTACATCGAGACGCGCGACGCCGACGACGAGCTGGGCAGCGAGCACTTCCTGCGCCTGGTCGTCGGCCAGCTCGAGCACGACGACCGGCTCGCGTACGTCCAGACGATCAAGGAGACCCAGGTCAGCCCGGGCGACCCGTTCAACAACCGCGAGACGATGTTCTACCGCGGGCAGATGCTCGCCCGGAACGCCGCGAACGCGGTCTTCCCGTGCGGGTCGGGGCTGGTCTGGCGCGACGTCGCGCTGGCGAGCATCGGCGGCTTCCCGACCTGGAACCTCGTCGAGGACCTCCAGTCAGGGGTCGAGGCGCTGCGGCGCGGCTGGCGCTCGCTCTACCTGCCGATCGTCGGCGCGGTCGGGCAGCACGCGCCGGAGGACGTCCCGAACGTCTACAAGCAGCGCGGGACGTGGGCGATCGACACCGTCCGGGACGACCGTGCGCGGTGGTCGGGTGCTGTTAGCGCTGCGCTTGACGGTGTCGACTGGTCGCTCCTGCTCGGGGCAGTGTACTGGGGCGGGCTGAACGTCGTGCTGCTGTGCGGGTTCATCGCCCGCGGCCGGCACGGGCTGACGCTGATCCCGTGGCCGGGCCGGCGCTCGGCGCCCGAGCCCGCGCGGGCGTAGCCGAGGCCACGCCCGCGCGGGAGCTCCTGGGGAGGGGAGGGGACGTGATGCGCGTTCACGTGATGGCACATCAGGTGACGAGCTCGTTCACCTGCGTCAGCCGGAACGCGTTGCCGGACGGGTCGCGGAAGCCGGCGTCGATCCCGTAGGGACGGTCCTCGGGCTCCTCGCTGAACTCCACGCCGCGCGCCTTGAGCTGCTCGTACTCGGCGCGGCAGTCGTCCGTGGTGAGGAAGACGGTGCCGGCGAAGCCCTTGCCCATCAGCTCCTCGACCTGCGCCTTGGTGGCGGCGTCGAGCACCGGCTCGCCGGGGATCGCCATCAGGACGATCGCGATGTCCTCCTGGCCGGGAGGGGAGACGGTGAGCCAGCGGAAGTCGCCCATCTCGGGCATCGTCACGTCGGACCGGACCTCCATGCCGAGCTTCTCGGTGTAGAAGGCGAGCGCCTCGTCCTGGTCGTGCACCCACACCTGCGCCGTTGCGATCCGCATCTCGGTTCCTCCTGGGGGAAGGGGTTGACTGATGCCCGGGAAGCTACGGACGCGGCGCGGCGGAGTCTTCTCCATTCGTGCTCACCCGCACGGGGCGCCCGTAGGCGCGCACGACGCAGCTCGGCACGACCGCGTAGGCGGCGGCCGGCGGGTGCTCCCTGCGGTACGCGGTCGGCGACATCCCGTAGGTGCGCGTGAAGCTCGTGGTGAACGAGCCGACGCTCTGGAGGCCGACCGAGAGGCAGATGTCGAGCACGGAGCGGTCGGTGATCCGCAGCAGCGTCGCGGCCCGCTCCAGCCGGCGGGTGAGCAGGTACGCGTGCGGCGTGACGCCGAACGCGCGCGCGAACGAGCGGCTGAAGTGCGCCCGCGAGAGGCCGGCCGCCTGCGCCATGTCCTCGACCTCGATCGGCGTCGGCGTAGCGCCGGTCGGCGAGGTCGCGGGCGCGCAGCAGATGCCGCTGGGGCGGGACGAAGGGCATGCGCGACCAGTATGGCCCGCGGGTGGCTAGCGTGTCCGGGCACATGACGGTGATCTACACGTACACGGACGAGGCGCCCGCCCTCGCGACCCACTCCTTCCTGCCGGTCGTCGAGGCGTTCGCCGGTGCCGCCGGCGTCGACGTCGAGCTGCGCGACATCTCGCTCGCGGGCCGGATCCTCGCCGCCTTCGAGCTCGAGCCCGACGCGCTCGCCGAGCTCGGCGAGCTGGCCCGGACGCCCGACGCGAACATCATCAAGCTGCCGAACATCAGCGCCTCGATCCCGCAGCTCAAGGCGGCGATCAAGGAGCTGCAGGACGCGGGCTACGACCTGCCCGCGTACGAGGACGCGCGCGAGACCTACGACACCGTCAAGGGCAGCGCGGTCAACCCGGTGCTGCGCGAGGGGAACTCCGACCGCCGCGCGCCCGCCGCCGTCAAGCAGTTCGCGCGCAACCATCCGCACTCGATGGGCGCGTGGTCGCCCGACTCGAAGACGCACGTGTCGACGATGCGGGAGGGCGACTTCCGCTCGACCGAGACGTCGGTCACGCTGGAGGCGGACGACGAGCTGCGGATCGAGCACGTCGGCGCGACGACGGGACGGTGACCGTGCTGCGCGACGGCATCGCGGTGCTCGCGGGCGAGATCGTCGACTCGGCGGTGATGCGCCGCGCCGCGCTCGACGCGTTCCTCGCCGAGCAGGTCGAGGACGCGAAGGCGCAGGGCGTCCTCTTCTCCGTCCACCTGAAGGCGACGATGATGAAGGTCTCGGACCCGATCATCTTCGGCCACGCGGTGCGGGCGTACTTCCGCGAGCTGTTCGCCGCGCACCCGGACCTCGATCCGAACAACGGCCTCGCGAGCCTCCCCGACGAGGTGCGCGACGAGGTCGAGCGCGCGTACGAGACCGGCCCGGCGCTCGCGATGGTCGACTCCGACCGCGGGATCACGAACCTGCACGTCCCGAGCGACGTGATCATCGACGCCTCGATGCCGGCGATGATCCGGACGTCGGGGCAGATGTGGAACCGCGCCGGCGAGCAGCAGGACGCCAAGGCGGTCATCCCCGACTCCAGCTACGCGGCGCTCTACGCGGAGACGATCGACTTCTGCCGCGAGCACGGCGCGTTCGATCCCGCGACGATGGGGACGACGCCGAACGTCGGCCTGATGGCGCAGAAGGCGGAGGAGTACGGCAGCCACGACAAGACGTTCGAGATCGCGGCGCGCCGGGACGGTGCGGGTCGTGAACCGCGCGGGCGAGGCGGTGCTGGAGCAGGCGGTCGAGACCGGCGACATCTTCCGCGCCTGCCAGACCAAGGACGCGCCCGATCGCCGACTGGGTCCGGCTGGCCGTCGAGCGCGCCCGCGCGACCGGCTGGCCCGCCGTGTTCTGGCTCGACGAGACGCGCGCGCACGACGCCGAGGTGCTCAAGAAGGTGCGGGCGTACCTGCCCGAGAGCGGGAACCTGCAGATCGAGATCCTCCCGGTCGCCGAGGCGACCCGCTTCACGCTCGAGCGCGCGGCGCGCGGGGAGGACACGATCTCGGTCACCGGCAACGTCCTGCGCGACTACCTGACCGACCTGTTCCCGATCCTCGAGCTGGGGACGAGCGCGAAGATGCTCTCGATCGTCCCGCTGATGAACGGCGGCGGGCTGTACGAGACCGGCGCCGGCGGGTCGGCGCCGAAGCACGTCCAGCAGCTCGTCAAGGAGAACCACCTGCGCTGGGACTCGCTGGGCGAGTTCCTCGCGCTGGCCGTGTCGCTCGAGAAGGCGGGCGCGGACGTGCTCGCGCAGACGCTCGACGCGGCCACCGGCCGGCTGCTGGAGGAGGGGCGCTCGCCGTCGCGCTCGGTCGGCGAGCTCGACAACCGCGGCAGCCACTTCTACCTCGCGCTGTACTGGGCGCAGGCGCTCGCGGAGCAGGAGGACGACGCGGCGCTCGCGGCGGCGTTCGCGCCGCTCGCCGAGCGGCTGGCGGCGGACGAGGACACGATCGTCGCGGAGCTCGCGGCGGCGCAGGGCGAGGCCGTCGACCTCGGCGGCTACTACCGCGTCGACCGCGACAAGGCGACCGCGGTGATGCGCCCGAGCGCGACGTTCAACGACGCGATCGCGTCGCTGGGCGCCGCGGCGCGCTAGTCGTCGTCCTTCGGGCCGTCGCGGATGTCGTCGGCGACCAGGCGCTTGAACGGCTCGAGCTTCTCGTAGAGCTCCTCGGGCGGGATCTCGCGCTCAGGCTCGCGGCTGCCGAGCACCCACGGCGCGGCCTCGACGGCGGTGTTCCAGGCCACCTCGTCGGGATCGGTGCTGCCGCCCTCCGGCGTGGTCTCCTCCGCCGCGGAGATCGCGTCGAGGTAGACGTTCTGGAAGCCGTTGCGCTCCTCCTCGTGGAACTGGATGTGCGCGCGCTTGCCCTCGAACCCGGCGGCCGCCTTGCCGATCGCCGGGCGGAAGGTCGAGTACTCCCGCCCGTCGGCGTCGCGCACGACGTACCGCGTGTTGCCGTTCTTGGTCTCGACCGCTTCCACGGCGTCGATCTGGACATCGGCGTCCATGGGTCAGGGGTACCCGGCGGACACCCGTTTCGCGCATTCCCGCATGGGTAGCGCGGTCAGGTGTTCCTCTTCTTCTCGAACCGGCTCGGCTGCTTCGGCTCGCTGCTGGTCTCCGTCGTCCTCACCGTGATCCTGCTGCTGATCCTCGGCGTGCTCTAGCGGCGCTTGATCGTCAGCTTCCGCGTCAGGGTCGCCGGGGTGCGGCCGGGCGCGGTGCCGGTGACCGTCAGGGTCAGCGCGACGCGGCGGCGGGTCCGGCCGATGGCGCGGCGGACCTTGCGCGAGAGGCGGACCTTGATCGTGGTCTGGCGGGAGATCGCGGCGCTGCGGCGCCCGACGCGCCGCGCGAGGCCCAGGCGCTTCGCCGTCGCGCGCTTCAGGCGCGCGGTGACCGCGCAGGTGCCGGGGACGTCGAGCGAGCAGCGGAGCTTGACCGCCTTCGCCCGCCGGATCGACCGCCAGGACTGCCGCGGGATCGAGACGGCGAGCGTGACCGGTGTCGGCCCGGCGGGGGACCCTCCGGGCGCGGGCGGCGCACCCGCCGGCGGCGCGGCGACGGCGATCGTGCGGGTCTGCGCGGCGGTGTTGCCGGCCGCGTCCGTCGCGGTCACCGTGACGGTCCGCGTCCCCGGCGTCGCGTAGGCGTGCGAGACGGCGGCGCCGGCGATCGCGGTGCCGTCGCCGAGCGTCCAGCTGATCGTGACGGGCGACCACGTGTCGGATGCGGCGGCGCTCATCGCCACGGAGGCGCCGGTCGTCGCGGTCGCCGGGACGGTGACGGCGGACAGTGCGGGCGGCGTGACGTCGTCCACCGCGACGGCGATCCGGGCCACCCCGGTGTCCGCCTCCGACCATGTGCCGACGGCGTCGCCGGCGTCGGTCATGACGACCCGCGGGTCGGCGGCTCCGGTGCTGCCCGGCGTCGAGATCGTGGCCGCCGGCTGGAAGCCGCCGCCGGCGGGACGGGTCGCGGCGTTGATGCGCGGGGAGAGCGTGGTCCAGAGCGCCGTCGCGCGGCCGGAGGGCGCGACCGCGACCTGCGGCTCGGCCAGCCCCGTCTCGGCGTCCGCGAGGAGGGCGGGCGGGGTCCAGGCGCCGTTGATCGCCGACGTCGTCGCTCCCTGCGTGCGGAAGCCGCGCACCGCGTCGAAGCTGCGCCAGACCGCGACGGCGCCGCCGTCGGCGGCGAGCCCGACCTGCGGCACCTCGACGTCGGTGGCGCCGTCGCCGATCTCCTGGAACAGCGGCGAGCCTCCCCAGCCGCCGAAGTCGCCGCCGGTGCCCCAGCGCTTCAGCAGGGTGGCGTGCTCGCCGGTCGGGCGATTCGCCCACACCGCGACGCGGTCGCCGTCCGCGTTCCAGCGGACCCGCGGCTCGCCCTCCGAGACCGGGACCGTCGACGTCGCCGCACGGGTCAGGACGGTCGGGCCGGTCCAGGCGGCCGCGCCGCGCCGGATGCTCGACTCGACCGTCACCACCGGGTCGGTCGGCGTGCGGTTCAGCTCGTGGCGCCAGACCGCCAGCGCCGCGCCGGTCGCGCTCATCGCGACGTCCGGGTCGAGGGCGACGTCCCCGGCGGGGCTGACCGCCGCCGGCCCCGCCCACGGGCCGGCGGCCGGGCGGTAGGCGGACTGGACGCCGCCTGCGGACTCCCACACGACGATCGCGTTGCCGGCGGCGTCGAGCCCGACGCGCGGATCCGCGCCCGCGCCGGAGCCCGGGATGGCGACGGAGCTCGACCACGATCCGCCGGCGGGCCGGTAGGCCGCGCGCATCGTCTCGGCGCCGGTCCCGCAGTCGGCGACCACGACCGCGGCGCCGGTGGCGTTGACGGCCAGCTCCGGCGCGCTGCAGTCGGAGATCGCGGGCATGCGGGTGAACGAGCCCTCCCACGGGCCGCCCGCGGGGCGGTACGCGGAGCGGATCGTGTGCGGCGCGGCGGCCTCCCAGACCAGCGTCGTGTTGCCGGCGAGGTCGACGCCGACCTGCGGCGCGCGTGCGCTGACGCCGGCGTCGGAGACGCGCGCCGGCGTCGTCCACGCCGCCTCGGCCGCGGGGGCTCCAGCCAGCGTCAGGGCGATGCTGCCCGCGAGGAGCGCGCACCGCCCCGGCCGTTGCATGGGCGGCAGCATGACCGACGCCGCCGACGACACCGCGTCAGCGGTGGTGCTCGAACGGGAGCTCCTGCAGGCGGACGCGCTCCGGCTCGATCAGCAGGACGATCGCGGAGCGCACCGGGAAGTCGGCGCCGGTGTAGCGGTTGCTCATGCGATCCATGATCGCGATCGCCTCCTCGCCGCCGAGCTCCTCGACGACGCGGCCGCGGATGACGACCGACCGGTACGGGTTCTCCTCGTCGCAGACGGAGATCCCGACGCGCGGGTCGCGGCGCAGGTTGCGGACCTTGAGGTGGGCCTGCGTGGAGAAGATCGCCAGGCGGTCGCCCTCGACCGCGATCCACACGGGCGAGACGTGCGGCGAGCCGTCGCGCATCAGCGTGGCCACGTGGGCCATGTTGCGCGCCTCGAGCAACTCCAGCACCTCGGGCGAGAGCTCGGCGACGGTCCGATCCGTGTCGTCTGGCATCCCGTCGATGCTACGGCCGCGACGAAATGTATGCTTCGCGCATGGATTCCGTCGCGGCGGAGCCTCGCGCGGCGTCGGGTCGATCGCGGTCGGCCCCGCTCGGCGGCGCGCGGCGGGCGGCGCCGTACGCGCTGCTCGCGCTGGCCGTGCTCGCGCCGTTCGCGTTCAGCACCGGCGACGACGTCCTCGCCGACATGGTCCTGGCCGCCGCCTACGTCGTCATGGCGCTGGGCCTGAACATCGTCGTCGGCTTCGCGGGGCTGCTCGACCTCGGCTACGTCGCGTTCTACGCGATCGGCGCCTACACCGCGGCGTACCTGGCCTCGGGGTTCTGGAACGACGCCGGCGTCGCGATCCTCGTCGGCGGGCCGGCGGCCGAGCTGCCGGGCATCCACATGAGCTTCCTGCTCGTGCTCGTCGTCGCGGCGGTGGCGACGACCCTCGCCGGCGTGGTGATCGGCGTGCCGACGCTGCGGCTGCGCGGCGACTACATCGCGATCATGACGCTCGCGTTCGGGGAGATCATCGGCCAGATCGCCGCCAACGGGCGCGACATCGGGCTGTTCGGCGGCACGCTGAC
This sequence comes from uncultured Solirubrobacteraceae bacterium, assembly GCA_963791405.1. Classification (GTDB taxonomy): domain Bacteria; phylum Actinomycetota; class Thermoleophilia; order Solirubrobacterales; family Solirubrobacteraceae; genus DASQMT01. The sequence continues at coordinate 34,181 of CAWBSJ010000005.1, forward strand.
GGCGGGCCCGATCAACATCGGGCCGATCGACCGGATCGACCTGCCGCTGCTGCCGCCGTTCGGGGCGCTGGACCTGCGCCCGTGGTACTGGTTCGCGCTCGCCCTCGTCGTGATCGCGATCGTCGTCAACGCCCGGCTGCGGGCCTCGCGCGTCGGCCGTGCCTGGATCGCGATGCGGACCGACGAGGCCGCCGCCGCCGCGTCGGGCATCCCGGTCGCGCGCACGAAGCTGCTCGCCTACGCGACGGGCGCCGCGCTCGGCGGCGTGGCGGGCGCGTTCCTGGCGTCGTACCTCTCGGTCGTCAACGCCGAGCAGTTCCAGTTCTCGTTCTCGATCTTCATCTTCACGATGGTCGTCGTGGGCGGGCTCGGCTCGATCCCCGGCGTCGTGCTCGGGGCGATCCTGTTCGCGGAGGTCAACAACTGGCTCCTGCCCGACGTGCTGTCATTCGCTGCCGAGCAGGGTCGGGCTCGACTTCGACTTCTCGATGATCACGTCGGGCGTCTACGGCGCCGTGATCGTGATCGTGATGCTGCTGCGGCCGAGCGGCCTCGTCCCCGCGCGCTGAAGCCGGGAGACTGTGCGGATGGCGCTGATCGATCCCGCCCCGCGGACGTTCTTCGGCGTGCCGGCCGCGGCCCTGGCGGACCTCGACGCCCAGGTGGCGTTCCTGGGCGTCCCGTACGACGGCGGCACGCCGCAGCCGGGGATCCCGACCGGCCAGCGCGGCGGCCCGGCGGCCGTCCGCGCGGCGGGCGAGGCGACGTTCGCCTACGGGGAGGGCTGGTACGACGTCGAGCAAGACCGCGACCACCTCGCCGGCGTGACGATGGCGGACGTCGGCGACGTCGCGATCCAGGGCTCGGACACCGACGGGAACTACGCGCGCATCACGGGCGCGGCGCGGGGCATCGCCGAGCGCGGCGCGCTGATGGTCGCGATCGGCGGCGACCACTCGATCAGCTTCCCGCTGGGCCGGGGGATGGAGCCGCTCGGCCCGTTCGACGTCGTCCACGTCGACGCGCACGCCGACTTCCTCGACGAGCTGGGCGGCGCGCGGCTCACCGGCGCGAGCCAGCTGCGGCGGCTGGCGGAGCTGCCGTACGTCGGCACCGTCACCGCGCTCGGGATCCGCAACGCCGACCGCTCCGAGATCGACGGGCTGCGCGCGCTCGGCGGCCGCTGGGCGACGAGCCTCGACGTGATCGAGCGCGGGGCGCGCGAGGTCGTCCGCGCGACCGTGCCGGAGGCGCAGGCGCTGTACGTCTCGATCGACCTCGACGTGCTCGACTCCGCGATCGCGCCGGGGCACTCGCTGCCGGAGCCGGGCGGGCTGGACTACCGCCAGCTGCGGGCGATCCTGGCCGAGGTGGCGCGCCGCGGCCGCGTGATCGGCTTCGACGTCGTCGAGCTCAATCCGGCGCGCGACCCGTCGGGCGCGACGGCGCGCGTCGCCGCCTGGGTCGTCACGCACTTCCTGGGCGAGATCCTCGACGCGGCCTAGTCGTCGGGCCAGCGACCGTGCTGCGCGAAGTAGTCGCGCTTGGCCTCGTCGTCCTCGCGGTCGCGCTCGCTCGACAGCCCGAGCCGGAGGAAGAGGTTCGCGAGCACGACCATCAGGGCGGAGCCGATCAGGACGATCCCCGCGCCGCGCTCCACGTCGTCGCCGGTGACGAGCAGGAAGAGGCCCACGAGGGCGATCGCGGAGGGCAGCCAGACGCGCACGATGCGGCTCATCGCTGTACACGATGGCGCACGACGGGTATGACGGCGGAGATGGAGCTCGAGACCTGGCACGCGCCCCCCGGCGACACGATCCCGAACCACCCCGGCTTCCCGGTGCTCGTCTACCGCGGGACCGGCATGCGCGACCCGATGACCGCCCGGTCGCGCTTCGCCGAGCACGGCTGGGGCGGCTCCTGGGTCGACGGCGTGTTCGACTATCACCACTTCCACTCGACGTCGCACGAGGTGCTCGCCGTCGTGGCCGGGCACGCGACGCTCGAGCTCGGCGGCCCGCAGGGCGAGACGTTCGAGGTCGCGGCCGGCGACGTCGTCGTCCTCCCCGCCGGCACCGGGCACCGGCGCGCGGGCGCCGACGGCTCGTTCACCGTGGTCGGCGCGTACCCCGCCGGGCAGGAGGACTACGACCTGCTGCGCGGCGACGATCCGGCCGAGGTGGAGGACGCGCGGGAGCGGATCGCGGCGCTCGGCGCGCCGCCCCAGGACCCGGTCGGCGGCGACGGCGTCGCCGGCTGGAACCAGGTCGCACGACGTTAACGTTCTGACGCCCGCGATCGGTCATCATGGGATGCGATGTCCGTGCTGCAGATCATCCCCGATGAGCGCGGCTACTGGAAGGTGCTGGGCAGCAGCGGGGCGCCGCTGTCCGAGAAGCACCCGACGGTGACGCACGCCGAGGCCGCCGCCCGCGCGTACGCCGAGGCGACCGACGAGATCCTCGTGCTCGACCGCTATCACCGGTTCCGGCGCGTGCCGCCGCGCCGCTCGCGCTCCGCGCACGACGCCTAGGCGCGTCGCCGCTGCCCCGCCGGGTAGGGCGTCGGCATGCGGCTCGGCTTCGCGGTGAAGGTGCTCGGCGGCGGCGGGCTGCCGTCGCACGACACGCGCCGCTGGCAGAGCGGGCCGGACCTCGCCGTCTCGCTCGACCGGCTCGACGCGGTCCTCGACCCACCTCGACGCGCAGGACATCCGCATGTACCGGATGGCGACCGCGCTCGCGCCCTACGCGAGCCACCCGGACCTGCCGCAGTTCCGCGACCAGCCGGCCCGCTGCGCCGAGCGGCTCGCGGAGGTCGGCGCCCGCGCGCGCGAGCTGGGCATCCGGCTCAGCACGCATCCGGGCCAGTACACGGTCCTGAACTCGGAGGACGCCCGCGTGCAGCGGCTCGCGGTCGAGGAGCTCGAGGTCCAGGCCGAGGTGATGGACGGGATGGGCCTCGGGCCCGAGGCGGTCGTCGTGCTGCACGTCGGCGGCGCGGCGGGCGGGCTCGACGCGGGCCGCGACCGCTTCGAGGCCGGGTTCGCGCTGCTCTCCGACGCCGCCCGCGCGCGCGTCGTGATCGAGAACGACGACCGCACCTTCGGGCTCGGCGCGGTCCTTCCGCTCGCGCGAGCGGATCGGGCGCCCCGTCGTCTGGGACGCGCTGCATCACCGCTGCCACGACCCGGACGGGATCCCCGACCGCGAGGCGCTCCGGCTCGCGATGGCGACGTGGCCGGACGGCGTGACGCCGAAGGTCCACTTCTCCAGCCCGCGCACCGCGGTCGAGGAGACGCGGCGCAAGGTCGTGCTCCCGCCGCTGCGCGCGCACGCCGACCTGATCGACCCGATGGCGTTCGAGGCGTTCCTCGAGCACACCGTCGACGGCGCGGACGTCGACGTGATGCTGGAGGCCAAGGCGAAGGACCTGGCGCTCCTGCGCCTGCGCGAGCAGTTGGCGGCGCGCCACGTCGTGGTTGCGGACCCCGCCGGAGGGTGAGCCTCAAGGGGAGCAACCAAGGAGGCAGCATGGCCACCATCGAGCAGAGCATCGAGGTCGACGTCCCGGTCCAGACGGCCTACAACCAGTGGACCCAGTTCGAGTCGTTCCCGGACTTCATGGAGAACGTCGAGGAGATCCGCCAGACCGACGAGAAGCACCTGCACTGGGTGGTCGAGGTCGGCGGCAACCGCCACGAGTGGGACGCCGAGATCACCGAGCAGCTCCCCGACGAGCGCGTCGCGTGGCGCAACACCGACGGCAAGGACAACGCCGGCGTCGTCACGTTCCACAAGCTGAGCGACGACCGCTCGAAGGTCATGGTCCAGATGGACTACGTGCCCGAGGGCATCAAGGAGAAGATCGGCTCGGCGCTCGGGTTCGACGAGCGCAGCGTCAAGGGCGACCTCGAGCGGTTCAAGGAGCTGATCGAGCAGCGCGGCGGCGAGACCGGCGCGTGGCGCGGCGAGGTGGCGCGCGAGTCGTGAGCAAGTCGCTCAAGAAGGGCGACAAGGTCGCCTGGAACACGCCGCAGGGCGAGACGACCGGCAAGGTGAAGAAGAAGCTCACGTCGGACGAGCGCGTCGGCAACAAGGGCCAGAAGGGCACGAAGGTCACGGCCTCGGAGGACGACCCGCGCTACCTCGTCGAGAGCGAGAAGAGCGGCAAGGTCGCCGCCCACAAGCCGGACTCGCTGAAGCAGCGCTAGGCAGGGAGCCCCGGCCGGGCGCCGAAAGGCGGGGCGTGTCGCGCTACACGCTCCGCCGCACCCGGCTCGGGGACGGGGAGGAGACGACGACCTACGTCGTCCGCCACCGGCTCGCCGGCCTCCAGCGTCGGCGTGCACGTCTTCCGCCAGGCGCGCCGCCTCGACCACTGGTGCCACAAGCACGACGTCCACGAGGCGGTCGTCGGCGGCTTCTACCTGCGCGACCCGTTCCGGCCGCTCGGCGACGTCTGGTGCGCCGGCGAGCACGCCGAGGGCACGCCGTTCCTGCCCGCCTACCACGGCGTCCGCCCCGCGCTGCACGCGCACGACGGGCGGCTGGAGATCGCGCCGCGCGGCGCGTTCGCGGAGCGGCCGGAGGGCGACCTGCTCCAGGCCGGCCCGCTGCTCGTCGCCGACGGCGAGATCGCGTTCGACGGCACCGACCGCGAGGGCTTCACCGCCGGCGCCGCGCAGTTCGACTCCGACATCACCGACGGCCGCCACCCCCGCGCCGCGATCGGGATCGCCGAGAAGCACCTCGTGGTGCTCGTCTGCGACGGCCGCCGCAGCCGGATCGACGCCGGCCTCTCGATGGTCGAGCTCGCCGGGCTGATGCGCGACCTCGGCTGCCGCGTGGCGATGAACCTGGACGGCGGCGGCTCGACCACGCTCGTCCACCGCGGGCACCTGCTCAACCGGCCCTACAGCGAGCAGGACCAGGCGGCGCCGGCCTCGCGGCCGATCGTCAGCGCGCTGCTGTTCAGTGCTTGAGCCGCTTGAGCGTGATCGTCGTGGATCCGATGACGTCCTCGCTGAGGGCGTTGTATCCGGGCGGCGTCTCGGCGGCCTCGAGGAAGCGATCCTTGAGCTCGACCTTCAGGTTCTTCTTCGACTTGAAGAGCTTCTTCATCGGGAGCGGCCCCTTCTGCTGCGCGAGCCCGGGGAAGCGGAAGCTGAACACGTCGAAGTTCCAGACCTGGTTCGACCCGCAGCCGAGCGCCGGATTCGGCTGGGTGTTCGCGGTGCTCGCCGCTCCCAGCACCAGCTTGCCGCTCCGCCAGCGGAGGTTGACGTCCGAGCGCACCTGGAAGCCGCGCTCGCACGCGGGCGTGTGGAGCGGGAAGCTGGTGCAGTCGATCGGCGCGCGGGTGGCGACGCTTCCGGACGCGTCGCGGAGCAGGGTGCCGGTGACCGCGAAGGCGGAGTCGCCGAGCCCGCGGCCGGCGCGCTGCACGACGACCACGCCGGGAGCGAGCTTCTTGAAGACGATGACGACGTCCTTGCCGCGCGCGTAGTCCCAGCTCTCGTCCAGCGTCCCGCGGCCCTCGAGGCTGCAGTCGAGGCCGTCGACGGCGTCGAAGTCGAACCTGAGGTGCTCGGCCTGATCGCCCTGGACCGTGACCGCGAAGCGCTCCGTGTCGAGCGTCGGCACGTTCGGCAGAGTGGGCACGGGCGGGGTCGGCGTCTGCGCCGCCGCGGGGAGCGCGGACAGCGCCACGGCAGCGGCAGCCAGGGTGGCCACGGCGATCCTCGTCAGCACGGCGATCCTTCTCGTTCGGCATTCGTCGCCGAGGTCGCCCGCGGCCGTCGCGCGAGCCTCCCACACCTGCGCGTCGCGTGCTCAGGTGCGCTCGGCGACGCGCACCAGGTTGCGCAGCAGCAGCGCGACGACGGGGCCGTAGGTCAGCCGCAGCACCGGCTCGAGCGGGCCGGGCGCGTCGAGCTCCATCGCCACGAGCGTCCCGCCGGCGACCGCGCTGACGCGGTGGCGGATGGTCAGCGGCCCGACCTGCCAGCTCCAGAGCGAGCCGCGGCGCTTCGCGGTGATCCGCGCCGGGACCGGGACGACGCCGAGCAGCCGCGCGGAGCCGTGCGCGCCGAGCGCGACCTCGGGCGTCCCGAGGCCGTCGGCGCCGCGGACGTGCGGCGCCCAGCGGGCCCAGTTGTCCGGGCGCGCGATCAGCGCCCAGACGACGTCGGCGGGCGCGCGGGTGTGGCGTTCGTAGCGGAGCATCCGACCGGGGTACGACAGTGTCCTCCGGTGGCGATCACCGGCGCGTCAGACTGACGCTCCGGGCCGCGACCCGGGACGACGAGCATGCTGCACATCCACCGAGCCGAACGCGCCGACGGGCTGGTGCTCGCGCTGCGCGACATCCTCGCCGAGCCGCCCGGGGACCCGTTCGCGACCGAGATCGTCTCGGTCCCCACGCGCGGGATGGAGCGCTGGCTGACCCAGCGGCTCTCGGACGGCCTCGGGATCTGCGCCAACGTCGGCTTCCCGCCCCCGCGGGTGCTGGTCGGCGACGCGATCGCGGCCGTCTCCGGCGTCGACCCGGAGACCGACCCGTGGCTGCCCGAGCGGCTCGTCTGGCCGCTGCTCGACGTCGTCACCGGCGCGCTGGAGGAGTCGTGGGCCGGCGACCTCGCGACCCACCTCGGCGGCGCGGACGACCCGGTCCGCCGCGCCCGCCGCTTCGCCACCGTGCGCCACCTCGCCGGGCTGTTCGACCGCTACGGCACGTACCGGCCCGAGCTGCTGCTCGGCTGGGCCGACGGTGAGGACGACGACGACTGGCAGGCGGAGCTGTGGCGGCGGCTGCGCGCGCGGATCGGCGTCCCGTCCCCGGCCGAGCGGCTGGCGGACGGGCTGCGCGCGGCTGCGCGCCGAGCCCGGCCTGGTCGCGCTCCCGCCGCGGGTCGGGCTGTTCGGCCTGACGCGCCTGCCCGCGGCCGACCTCGAGGTCCTGCGCGCGCTCGGCGCGGCGCGCGACGTCCACCTGTTCGTCCTGCACCCGTCGCCCGCGCTGTGGGACGCGATCGCCGGCGGCGAGCCGGTCGTCCGCCGCGCCGACGACCCGCACGGCGGCGCTGCCGCGCAACCGGCTGCTCGGCTCGTGGGGGAACGACGCGCGCGAGCTGCAGCTCGTCGTCGCGGGCGCCGGGACCGCCGACCACCACCATCCGGTCGCGCACGCGGAGGGCACGCTGCTGGCCCGGATCCAGGCCGACGTCCGCGCCGACCGCGCGCCGGCCGGCGACCTCGTGCTCGACCCGGGCGACCGCAGCGTCCAGGTCCACGCCTGCCACGGCCGCGCGCGCCAGGTCGAGGCGCTGCGCGACGCGATCCTGCACCGGCTCGCCGAGGACCCGACGCTCGAGCCGCGCGACGTGATCGTCATGTGCCCCGACATCGAGACGTTCGCGCCGCTGATCCACGCGACGTTCGGCGCGGGCGAGGTGAGCGAGGACGAGGACGACGCGCTGCCCGCCGAGCTGCGCCCGCCGGACCTGCGCGTCCGGCTCGCCGACCGCTCGCTGCGCCAGACGAACCCGGTGCTCGGCGCGGTCGCCGGCCTGCTCGACCTCGCCGACGCCCGCCTGACCGCCTCGCAGGTCCTCGACCTCGCCGACCGCGAGCCCGTCCGCCGCCGCTTCCGGCTCGACGACGACGACGTCGGCCGGCTCGAGGACTGGATCGCCGAGAGCGGGATCCGCTGGGGGCTCGACGCGGAGCACCGCGCGCCGTTCAAGCTCGCCGACGTGCCCGCCGGCACCTGGCGGCGCGGGCTCGACCGGCTGCTGCTCGGCGTGACGATGACCGAGGACGGCGAGCGGATCGTCGACGGCGTGCTGCCGCTCGACGACGTCGACAGCGGCGCGATCGACCTCGCCGGGCGCTTCGCCGAGCTCGTCGACCGGCTCGGGAGCGCGCTCGCCGCGCTCCAGGGCCCGCAGCCGATCGCCGCCTGGGCGACGGCGCTGGCCGACGCCGCCGACGCGCTGTGCGCCACCGGCGCCGCGCGACGCCTGGCAGCGCGCGCAGCTCCAGCGCCTGCTCGACGCGACCGTCGCGGAGGCGGACGGGCTCGACGCGCCGATCGCCCTGCCCGAGGTCCGCGCGCTGTTCGCCGAGCGGCTCCAGGGCCGCCCGACGCGCGCGAACTTCCGCACCGGCCACCTGACGATCTGCACGCTCGTGCCGATGCGGTCGGTCCCGCACCGCGTCGTCTGCCTGCTCGGGCTCGACGACGGCGTGTTCCCGCGCCGCGGCCCGCGCGACGGCGACGACCGCCTGCTCGACGATCCGCACGTCGGCGAGCGCGACGCCCGCAGCGAGGACCGCCAGCAGCTGCTCGACGCGCTGATGGCCGCCGGCGACGCGCTGATCGTCACCTACACCGGCAACGACGAGCGCACCAACCTGCCGCAGCCGCCCGCCGTGCCGGTCGGCGAGCTGCTCGACGTCGTCGGCCGCACGCTCGCCGGCGGCTCGGTGCTGGTCCGCCACCCGCTCCAGCCGTTCGACCCGCGCAACTTCACGCCCGGCGAGCTGATCCCGGCCCGCGCGTGGAGCTTCGACCGCGTCGGCCTCGACGGCGCCCGCGCGCTCGAGGCCGAGCGGATCGAGCCCGGCCCGTTCCTGCCCGGCCCGCTGCCGCCGCTCGACGTCCAGATCGTCGAGCTCGAGGACCTGCTCGCGTTCGTCGCGCACCCGGTGCGGGCGTTCCTGCGCCGCCGGCTCGGCGTCTCGGTCCGCGCGGGCGAGGACGAGATCGAGGACGCGCTGCCGGTCGAGCTCGACGCGCTCGAGCAGTACCAGGTCGGCCAGCGCCTGCTCGACGCGCGGCTGGAGGGGACGGGGCGGCGCGAGGCGATCCTCGCCGAGATCGCGCGCGGCACGCTGCCGCCGGGCGGCCTCGGCCAGCCGGTGGTGGCCGCGATCGAGCCGGTCGCCGACGCGATCTTCGCGCAGGCCGGCGAGGGGACCGGGGCGTCGGTCGACGTCCGCGTCGCGCTGCCGGGCGGCCGGCTGCTGAGCGGGACGGTCCCGGGCGTCGTGGGCGACACGCTGCGCGCGGTGAGCTACGCGCGGGTCGGGCCGCGCCACCGCCTCCAGGCCTGGGTGCGCCTGCTCGCGCTCACCGCCGCGCACCCCGGGCGGTCGTTCGACGCGCTGACCGTCGGGCGCGTGCGGCGCGGCGCCGACGGCGCGGTGACCGTCGCGCGGATCCCCCCGCTCGACGCGGGCGAGGCGCGCGCCGAGCTCGCCGTGCTGCTCGACCTCTACGACCGCGGCATGCGCGAGCCGGCGCCGCTCGCCTGCGCGACCTCCGCCGCCTACGCGGGCGCCGCGTCGAACGCCGCGCGCGATGGCGGCGGACGCGTGGGAGTCGACGTGGAACTTCGACAAGGAGGACCGCGACCGCGAGCACCTGCTCGTGCTCGGCGGGGAGCGGACGTTCGCGCAGCTGTGCGAGCAGGCCCCGCGGGCCGACGAGGCCGGGCCGGGCTGGGACGAGCGCGACCCGACGCGCTTCGGGCGCTGGGCGCGGCGGCTGTGGGACGGCCTGCTGCGGCGCGAGGAGGTGCGCGAGGCGTGACCCTGCTCACGGACCGCGAGCCGTTCGACGTCTGCGGGCCGCTGCCGCGCGGGATCACGGTGCTCGAGGCGAGCGCCGGCACCGGCAAGACGTTCACGATCGCCGCGCTGGCGGCGCGCTACGTCGCGGACGGGACGCCGCTCGACGACCTGCTGCTGGTCACGTTCACGCGGATGGCGACCGGCGAGCTGCGCGAGCGCGTGCGCGAGCGGCTGGAGAGCGCGGAGCGCGCGCTCGGCGCCGTGCTGGAGGGCGCCGCGCCGGACGCGCGCGACGAGGTCGTGCGGCTGCTCGCCGCCGGCCCGCGCGAGGCCGTCGCGCTGCGCCACCGCCGGCTCGCCCGCGCGCTGTCGGACTTCGACGCCGCCACGATCACCACCACCCACGGCTTCTGCCAGGAGGTGCTCGGCGGGCTCGGCGTGGCGGGCGACACGCCGCGCGACGGCGCCTTCGCCGAGGAGGTGCGCGACCTGCTCGAGGAGGTGGTCGACGACCTCTACGTCCGGCGCTTCCGGACGACGGACCGCACGCCCGAGATCTCGCGCGCGCAGGCCTTCCAGGTCGCGGAGATCGCGGTCGGGCACCCGGGCGTGCCGGTCGAGCCGCAGGACGACGGCGAGCCGCTGCCCGCGATGCGCCGGCGCCTGGCCGAGGCCGCGCGCGGCGAGCTCGAGCGGCGCAAGCAGCAGCTCGCGGTGATGACCTACGACGACCTGCTGACCGGGCTGCAGCGGGTGCTGCAGCCGCCGGGCGGCGCCGCGGTCGCGCGGAGGCTGCACGCGCGCTACCCCGTCGTGCTCGTCGACGAGTTCCAGGACACCGACCCGATCCAGTGGGAGATCCTCCAGAAGGCGTTCGGGGCCGGGACGCTCGTGCTGATCGGCGACCCCAAGCAGGCGATCTACGCGTTCCGCGGCGCCGACGTCTACGCCTACCTCGACGCCGCGCGCTCCGCCGTCGCGCACGCGACGCTGCGGGTCAACTGGCGCTCGGACCAGGGGCTGATCGACGCCTACGACGCGCTGTTCGACGGCGCGCAGCTCGGCCACGAGGGGATCGTCTACCGCCGCGTGCTGCGCCGCGGACGCCAACCGCGCGCCGCGCCTGACCGGCGCGGGGGCGCCGCTGCGCGTGCGCGTCGTCCACCGCGACGAGCCGGCGGTCGAGCGCACGCCGCGCGGCTTCGCCAAGAACGCCTCCGCGCGGGCGTACATCGCCCGCGACCTCGCGGCCGACGTCGTCCGGCTGCTCGAGGCGGGGGCGGAGATCGAGACCCGCGCCGACGACGGCGCGGTGGAGGGCCGCGCCGCGGTCGCGCCCGGCGACGTCGCCGTGCTCGTGCGCACGAACCGCGCCGCCGCCGCGGTCCGCGACGCGCTCGACGCCGCCGGGGTCCCGGCGGTGATCAACGGCGCGGGCAGCGTGTTCGGGACCGAGGCCGCGGGCCACTGGCTGCGGCTGCTCGACGCGCTGGAGCGGCCGGCCTCCGGCCCGCGCGCGCACGCCGCGGCGCTCACGCCGTTCCTCGGCTGGCCCGCGGAGCGGGTCGCGTGCGCCGAGGAGCCCGAGTGGGAGGAGGTCCACCGCCGGCTGCACGCCTGGGCGCGCGTCCTGCGCCTGCGCGGCGTCGCCGCCCTGGCGGAGACCGTCAGCCTCGCGCAGGGGCTCCCGGCGCGCGTGCTCTCGCGGCCGGACGGCGAGCGCGAGCTGACCGACCTGCGCCACGTCGCGCAGCTGCTGCACGCCGCCGCGACGACCGAGCAGCTCGGGACGACCGCGCTCGCCGCCTGGCTGCGGCGGCGGATCGCCGAGGCCGCCGACGACACCGCCGACGAGGAGCGCAGCCGCCGGCTCGAGTCCGACGCCGACGCCGTCCAGGTCCTCACCGTCCACCGCAGCAAGGGGCTCGAGTTCCCGATCGTGTACTTCCCCGACCTGTGGGAGCCGGGCTACATCCCGCGCTCCGCCCCGGTCGTCTTCCACGACCCCGCCGCGGGCGACCGGCGCACGATCGACGTCGGGCTGGAGGGCGCGGCGTTCGAGCGCCACAAGGAGCAGGCGCTGGTCGAGCAGCGCGGCGAGGACCTGCGGCTGGCCTACGTGGCGCTGACCCGCGCGCGCCACCAGGCGGTGGTCTGGTGGGCGGGCTCGTTCGACAGCCGCAACTCGGCGCTCGGGCGGCTGCTGTTCGCACGCGCGGAGGACGGCGCGATCGCCGCGGCCGGGACGAGCACGCCGACCGACAGCAAGGTCGTCGAGCGCTTCGACGCGCTCGCCGCGGGCGCGCCGGACCGGATCGCCGTCGAGCGCGCGCTGCCGGGCCTGCCGGTCGCCTGGGGCGGGTCGCCGCGCGCGACCGCCGCGCTGACCGCCTCGCGCTTCGAGCGCGAGCTCGACCGGCGCTGGCGCCGCACCTCCTACAGCGACATCACCGCCGCTGCGCACGAGGCGCGCGTGGCCAGCGAGCCCGAGGAGGACGTCACCGACGACGAGCCGGAGCCCGCGACGCCGCCGCCGGCGGTCCCCGGCGGCGACGCGGCGCTGCTCGAGGTCCCGTCGCTGCTCGGCGAGATGCCCGCGGGCGTGGACATCGGCACGTTCGTCCACGCGGTCCTGGAGGCGACGGACTTCGCCGCGCCGGACCTGACCGCGGAGCTGACCGCGCGCGTCGGCGAGGCGCGCGCCCGGCGCCAGCTCGAGATCGGCGACGTCGGCGACCACCGTCGCCGGGCTGCGCGCCGCGCTCGAGACGCCGCTCGGCCCGCTCGTGGGCGGCCTGCGGCTCGCCGACGTGCGTCGCGCCGACCGGCTCGACGAGCTGACGTTCGAGCTGCCGCTGGCCGGCGGCGACCGGCCGAGCGGCCGCGTCGCCCTCGACGCGATCGCCGCCGCGCTCGACGCGCACCTGCCGCCCGGCGACCCGCTCGCCGGCTATGCGGCGCGGCTGCGCGACCCCGCGCTCCGGCGCGACGTCCGCGGCTACCTGACCGGCAGCATCGACCTCGTCGTGCGGGTCGGCGACGCGTACGCGATCGCCGACTACAAGACGAACTGGCTGGCCGCGCCGGGCGAGGCGCTGACCGCCTGGCACCACCGGCCCGCCGCGCTCGGCGCCGAGATGGAGCGCGCGCACTACGGGCTCCAGGCGCTGCTCTACACCGTGGCACTGCACCGCTACCTGCGCTGGCGGCTGCGCGGCTACGACCCGGCGCGCCACCTCGCGGGCGTGCTCTACCTGTTCGTCCGCGGCATGCGCGGCGCCGACACGCCGGTGGTCGGCGGCACGCCCTGCGGCGTGTTCGCGTGGAAGCCGCCCGCGGCGCTCGTCGTCGCGCTCAGCGACGTGCTGGAGGGCGGCGCGTGATCGCCGACGACCGCTTCGACGTCCGCCTCGCGCGCGCCGCGCCCGGGCTGCTGCGCGCGTTCAACGACGCCGGGGTGCTCGCGCCGGCCGACGTCCACGTCGCCGCACCGGCTCGCCGGGGACGAGGACCCGGCGGTCGCGCTCGCCGTCGCGCTCGCGGTGCGCGCGCCGCGGCTCGGCCACGTCTACGTCGACCTCGCGACGGTGCGCGACACGGCGACGGTCGAGACCGAGGAGCCGGTCGACCTGTCCGCGCTCCCGTGGCCCGATCCGGCCGGCTGGCCCGCCGCGGTGGCCGCGTCGGCGCTGGTCGCGCACGGGCATCGACGGGGCGGCGGACCGGCCGCTGCGGCTGCTCGGCTCGCGGCTCTACCTCGACCGCTACTGGCGCGAGGAGCGGCGGCTCGCCGCGGACCTCTGCGCGCTGGCCGAGACCGCGCCGGGCGGCGTCGACGGCGCGCTGCTCGCGGCCGGGCTCCGGCGCGTGTTCGCCGGCCAGGAGGACGGCGGCCAGGCGCTCGCGGCCGCCGCGGCGGTGCGCGAGCGCTTCGCGGTCGTCGCCGGCGGGCCGGGCACCGGCAAGACGACCACGGTCGCGCGGATCGTGGCGCTGCTCGCCGAGCAGGCGGCCGCCGCCGGGGCGCCGGCGCCGCTCGTCGCGCTCGCGGCGCCGACCGGCAAGGCCGCCGCGCGGCTGGAGGAGGCGGTCCACGACGAGGCGCGCGGGCTCGACGTCGCGGCGCCCGTGCGCGAGCTGCTGCTCGGCCTGCAGGCGGCGACGCTGCACCGGCTGCTCGGCTGGCGGCCCGGGACCCACAGCCGCTTCCGCCACCAGCGCGCGAACCGGCTCCCGCACGACGTCGTCGTGGTCGACGAGACGTCGATGGTCTCGCTCTCGCTGATGGCGCGGCTCGTCGAGGCCGTGCGGCCCGAGGCGCGGCTGATCCTCGTCGGCGATCCGGGGCAGCTGACGTCGATCGAGGCCGGCGCCGTGCTCGGCGACATCGTCGGCCCGGCGACGCGCGGGCTGCGGATGCGGCCCGCCGCGCGCGCCGCGCTCGCGGCCGCCACGGGCGCGCCGGTGCCGGCGACCGACCCGCCCGGAGGCGTCCGGGATCGGCGACGGGATCGTCGTGCTCGAGCGCGTCCACCGCTACGGCGAGGGGATCGCGCGGCTCGCCGAGGCGATCCGCACCGGCGACGCCGACCGCGCGCTCGCCGTCCTGGCGGAGGCGCCGGCGGGCGTCACCTGGGTGCCGGAGGACCCGGCCGAGGCCGGCGACCCGGCGCCGGTCCGCACCGGCGCCGTCGCGGCCGGGCGCGCGGCGGTGGCCGCGGCGGCGGCCGGCGACGCCGCGGCCGCGCTCGCCGCGCTCGCCGAGTTCCGGCTGCTGTGCGCGCACCGGCGCGGTCCGTACGGCGCGGCGAGCTGGATGCGCCGCGTCGAGGGCTGGCTCGCCGCCGAGCTCCCCGGCTTCGGCGCGGCGGGCGAGTGGTACGCGGGCCGGCCGCTGCTCGTGACCGAGAACGACTACGGGCTGCGGCTCTTCAACGGCGACATGGGGGTGGTCGTGGACGACGGCGCCGGCGGGCTCGCCGCCTCGTTCGAGCGCCGCGGCGGGGTGGCCACGTTCAGCCCCGCGCGGCTCGGCGCGGTCGAGACCGTGTACGCGATGACGATCCACAAGAGCCAGGGCTCGCAGTTCGGCACCGCCGCGGTGCTCCTGCCGCCGCCGACGTCGCCGATCCTGACCCGCGAGCTGCTCTACACCGGGCGTCACGCGGGCCCGCGAGCGCGTGATCCTCGTCGGGACCGAGGACGCCCTGCGCGCCGCGATCGGCCGCCCGGCCGCGCGCGCCTCCGGCCTGCGCGGCTGGCTCTGGGGCGATCCGCCGGCCTGAGCGGGGGCGTACGATCCGGGCATGGTCGACCGCCTCCACTTCACCGACTCCGACGCCGCCAACGCCCTGCTCGTCAGCGAGCCGCTGGCGCTGCTGATCGGCTTCGCCCTCGACCAGCAGGTCACGGTCCAGAAGGCGTTCATGGGCCCGCTCGTGCTGCAGGAGCGGGTCGGGACGCTCGACGCCGCCGAGCTCGCGGCGATCGACCTCGAGCCCGTGTTCCGCGAGCGGCCCGCGATCCACCGCTTCCCCGGCGCGATGGCCGGGCGCGTCCACGACCTCGTCGTCCACGTCGCCGCCGAGTACGACGGCGACGCGGCGCGCGTCTGGACCGGCGCCGCGTCGTCCGACGACCTGCGCGCCCGGCTCGAGGCGCTGCCCGGCTTCGGCCCGATGAAGGTCGTCTCGCTCGGCTCCGTGCTCGCCCGCCGGCTCGACGTCGCGCTGGCCGAGCCGCTCGTCCCGTCGCATCCGACGCTCGGCGACGTCGACTCGGCCGACGCGCTCGCGGAGTACCAGGCAGGGAAGCGCGCGCACAAGGCGGCGCTGCGCGCGGCGGCCGCGGCCGGCTGATGGCCTACGACGACGAGCTCGCGGAGCGGGTGCGCGCGGCGCTCGCCGGACGCGGCGCGGCGTCCGCGAGGTGGAGATGTTCGGCTCGCGCTGCTTCATGCGTCGGAGGGAACCTCGCGGTCGGCGTCCGGCAGGACGAGCTGCTCGTCCGCGTGGGGCGCGACGGCGCACGACGACGCGCTCACAGAGCCGGGCGTCCGCGACCGCCGACATGCGCGGCCGCCCGATGCACGGCTGGGTGCTGGTCGCGCCGACGGCGGATCGCCTCCGACGCGGGCCTGGCGGCCTGGGTCGCGCGCGGCGCGGACTTCGCGCGGTCGCTGCCGCCGAAGGCCTGAGCGCACCTCCACGACACGTCGTCCTTGAGCTGCGGCTCATGTGGGTCGATGATGATGGTCGACACCATGACCCGCATCGAGCTCATCCCCACCCGGACGCCTGACGGCACCGTGGTGCTCAAGGCAGTGGTCGTCGGCCCGCTGGAGCGGCTGCGCAGGCTTGCGCTCCGCCTGGCGCGCCGCGCCTAGCTCCCCGTCACCGCCACGCGCGGACGCCGCCGCCGGAGGCCGCGGCGCTTGGGCTTGCGCGCGGTCCCGCGCGCCTTGCGCCACTCCGCGATCGTCATGTGCTCGGGGATGTCCGCGGACTCGACGATGATCGCGCGGGCGAAGCTGGCCGGATCGAGCTGGGTGGGCATGGTCGCGAGCCTCTTCCCGCGGCGGGCGCGCGCCCAGCCCCCAGAGGGTGGATCCGGCTCACTCGGCCGTCCACTCGGGCGGCTGGTAGACCCCGCCGGGGACGCCGCCGACGCAGAGGATCCGGACGCCGTCGGGCCCCGACGCGAGCCGCCGCCCGACGCCGGCGTCGATCCGCACCAGCGTGCCCTCGGCGACCGGCAGCCGCTGCTCGTCGGTGAGGACCCAGCCCGTGCCCGCGCAGCCCGACGTAGAGCTCCTGCTGCCCGCTGCCGGCCTCGTCGTGCGACTGGGTCGTGTAGTCCGGCGGGAGATCCATCACCTGCACGCCGAACGCGGTGATGCCGAGCCCGGAGCGGGCCAGCTTGATCAGGCCGTCGTAGAGCGACGGCAGGTCGTCGATCGCCAGCGTGGCGACGCGGTCAGCCTCGAGGCTGGACATGGGCGGTCCTCCGGATCGTGATGGGGACGCGGCGCGCGAGCACGGCCAGCGCGACGAGCCCGATGGCGAGGGGGATGGCGCCCGAGACGGCGAGCGCCGCCTGCGCGCCGGCGAGCCCGACGAGCACGCCGCCCGCGGACAGCGCCCCGAGCTCGGCGCCGTTGCGCAGCGCGTTGTAGGTGGCGTACGCGCGCCCGCGGCTCGCCTCGGGCACGCGCTCGTGGATGAGCGTGCGGAGCAGGACGTTCTTCGCGCCGTGGGCGACGCCGCCGGCGAGGAGGCCGGCCAGCGACAGCAGGATCGTCGCGCCGAGCGCGGCGCCGAGCAGACCGGCGCCCTGCGCGGCGACGCAGGCGAGCGCCGCGGTCGCGAGCGCCGTGCGCGGGACGCGCCGGGCGAGCCCGACCGCGCCGCCGACCATGCCGAGCGTCCACGCGGTCATGAGCAGACCGTAGACGGCCGGGCCGGCGTCGAGCACGTCGGCGACGAAGAAGACCTCCGCGGCGACCGAGATCGTGAAGAACATGAGCGCGACGATCGACGCGCCGAGCGTGATCGCGAGCGTCCGGTCGCCGAACAGCACGGCGCTCCCGCCGTGCTCGCGCACGTGGTCGTCGCCGGACGGCGCGCGCCGCGCGCGGAGCGCGACGGCGGCCAGCGCGACGACTGCGAACGAGGCGGCGTTGAGCAGCAGCCCGGCCTCGACCCAGCCCGCGGCGGCCAGCAGGCCGCCGAGCAGCGGGCCGGCCGTCGCGCCGAGCCCGCGGGCGGCCTCGACCTGGCCGTTGGCGGCGGCGACGTGCTCCTCGCCCGCCGCTGCGGGGACGAGCGCGAACTCGGCCGGCGCGCTGATCGCGACGCCGGCGCCGAGCAGCGCGCACAGCCCGAGCAGCACGGGGAGCGAGCCGAGCGAGAGCGCCATCGCCGCCACCACGGCGGCCTGGCCGAGCGAGGCGAGGATCAGCAGCCGGCGGTTCTCCTGGCGGTCGACGAGCCGCCCGGCGACGCCGCCGAGCGCCACGACCGGGCCCCAGAGGCAGAGGAACAGCGCGGAGACGGCGAGCGGCGAGCCGGTCGCGCCGACGTGCAGCGCGAGCAGGATCCACAGCATCGCGTCGCCGACGGCCGAGACGCCGACGGCGGAGACGATCAGGCGGACGTCACGGACGCGGAGCACGGACATGGGCGGAGCATCCGCCCCGCCCGTGTCCGCACCGTGATCCTGCCGTGATCGCTACGCGGCGATCAGGCCGTGCGGGTCGAGCACGAACTTCTTCGCCGCGCCCTTGTCGAAGTCCTCATAGCCCTGCGGCGCCTCGTCGAGCGTGACGACGGTCGCGTTGACCGCCTTCGCGATCTGCGCCTTGTCGTTGAGGATCATCTGCATCAGGCCGTGGTGGTACTTCATCACCGGGCACTGGCCGGTCACGAAGCTGTGCGACCGCGCCCAGCCGAGGCCGATGCGGATCGACAGCGACGCCCTCCTGGGCGGCCTCGTCGACGCCGCCCGGGTCGCCGGTGACGTAGAGGCCGGGGATGCCGATCTTGCCCGCCGCGCGGGTGAGCGTCATCAGCGAGTTGAGCACCGTCGCGGGCGCCTCGTGCTCGGCGTCGGCGCCGTGGCCGCGCGCCTCGAAGCCGACCGCGTCGACGGCGGCGTCGACCTCGGGCACGCCGAGGATCTGCTCGATCTGCTCGCCCGGGTCGCCCTTGGTGATGTCGATCGTCTCGCAGCCGAAGCTCTGCGCCTGCTGCGAGCCGCTCCGGGACCATGTCGCCGACGATCACGACGGCGGCGCCCAGCAGCTGCGCGGAGTGCGCGGCGGCGAGGCCGACCGGGCCGGCGCCCGCGATGTAGACGGTCGAGCCCGACGTCACGCCCGCCGTGTAGCAGCCGTGGTAGCCCGTCGGGAAGATGTCCGACAGCATCGTCAGGTCGAGGATCTTCTCCATCGCCTGCTCCTTGTCGGGGAACTTGAGCAGGTTCCAGTCCGCGTACGGGACGGTGACGTACTCGGCCTGGCCGCCGACCCAGCCGCCCATGTCGACGTAGCCGTACGCCGAGCCCGGGCGGTCCGGGTTGACGTTCAGGCAGACGCCGGTGTCGCCGGTCTTGCAGCGCCGGCAGCGGCCGCAGGCGATGTTGAACGGGACGGAGCAGAGGTCGCCCTCCTGGATGAACTCCACGCCGGGCCCGGTCTCGATCACCTCGCCGGTGATCTCGTGGCCGAGGATCAGCCCCTCGGGCGCGGTGGTGCGGCCGCGGACCATGTGCTGGTCGGAGCCGCAGATGTTGGTCGAGACGATCTTGAGGATCGCCGCATGGGGGAGCTGGCGCCCCACGTTGTCCGGGTTCACGCCCGGGCCGTCCTTGAGCTCGAAGCCGGGGAAGTCGATGTTCTGCACCTCGACCTTGCCGGTGCCCATGTAGGCGACGCCGCGGTTGTCGGCCATGTGGTCCTCCCTGCGTGATGCTCCGGCCGCGGGTGTGCGGCCCTTGCCGGTCGGCTACCCCGGGCGCCGGAGCGGCTACGCGAGGCGTGCGCGCTCGTCCGCCAGCCAGAGGCCGACGCACGGGAGGGTGGTGCCGAGTCCGAAGAGGACGAGGAGGAGCAGGCTCATGCCCCCAGGACGCGCGGCGCCGCGCCGTATTCCAGGATCCGTAGGCTCCGCGGCCATGACGGAGCACATCTGCGTCGCGTGCGGCACGCAGTTCGCGGCGACCGCCGGACCGCCGCCGAGCTGTCCGATCTGCGACGACCCACGACAGTACGTCCCGCCCTCCGGACAGGCGTGGACGACGCTCGCCGACCTCGCCTCCGACCACGTGAACGCGATCCGCGACGACGGCGGGCTGACCGGGATCGGCACCGAGCCGCACTTCGCGATCGGCCAGCGCGCGCTGCTCGTGCCCTACGGGTCGAGCAACCTGCTGTGGGACTGCGTGAGCCTCGTCGACGACGCCACCGTCGCGGCCGTCGAGGCGCGCGGCGGGCTCGCCGGGATCGCGATCTCGCACCCGCACTACTACTCCTCGATGATCGAGTGGGCGCGGCGCTTCGACTGCCCGGTCCACCTGCACGCGGCCGACGCCGAGTGGATGATGCGGCCGGATCCGGCGATCGAGCTCTGGGACGGCGAGACGCTCGCGCTGGACCACGGGGTGACGCTGATCCGCGGCGGCGGGCACTTCCCCGGCGGCACGATCCTGCACCAGGGCGACCGGCTGCTGACCGGCGACATCATCCAGGTGATCCCCGACCGGACGCACGTGGCGTTCATGTGGAGCTATCCCAACCTCGTCCCGCTGCCGGACGCCGAGGTGCAGCGGATGGCCGCCGCCGTGGACGCGTTCGCGTTCGACGCGCTCTGGGGCGCGTGGTGGGGGACGGTCATCCCGGGCGGCGCCGCGGAGGTGGTGCGGCGGTCGGCGGCGCGCTACGCGCGCGCCCTGCGCGGGGAGCCGTGAGCCCGCACCGGGTCGCGTCGGGCCTGCTCGTCGCGCTGACCGCGCTCCTGCTCGCGGGCGCGGCGGTGACGGGCTACCTGGACCGGGTGCTGTTCGACGGCGACCGCTTCGCGGCGCGGACGACGACCGCGCTGCGCGACCCGGACGTGCGGACGGTGATCGCCGACCGCGTGACCGACCAGCTGGTCCTGCGCAACCGCCCGGACCTGCTCGCCGCGCGGCCGCTGATCGCGGGCGCGGTCTCCGGCCTCGTCGGCGGCGACGCCTTCGCGACGGTGCTGCAGCGCGGCGGCGCGCGACGCCCACCGGGCGGTGTTCGACCGCGACGCGGACACGCTCACGCTCACGCTCGCCGACGCGGGCGTGGTGGCCTCCGCCGCGCTGCGGCAGCTGCGGCCCGAGCTCGCCGACCAGCTCGAGGACGAGCGGGTCGTGCTGCTGCGCGAGCGGCTGGGGACCGTCACGGGCGACCTCGCGCGCTTCGGCGACCGCGCGCAGCTGCTCGCCTGGCTCCTGCTGGCGCTCGCCGCCGGGTCCGCGGCCGGTGCCGTCGTGCTGGCGCGCGACCGGCGCCGCTGCGCCGCCCAGCTCGGGCTCGCCGTGCTCGCCGCGGGGCTGCTCGTCGTGCTCGCGGTGGCGTTCGGCCGGGCGATCGCGCTCGCCGGGATCGGCGGCGCGGACGACCGCGCGGCGTGCGCAGGCGGTCTGGGACGCCTACCTCGGGGACCTCACGAAGCTCGGGCTGCTGCTCGCGGGGATCGGCGCGGTGGTCGCGGCCGCCGCGTCGTCGCTGATCCCGCCGGTCGAGCTCGACCTGCGCGCGCTGTGGCGGCGCGTCAGCGCGCGGGCGCCGGCGCCGTGGCTGCGGGTCGCGCGCGGCGTCGTGCTCGTCGTCGCCGGCGGGCTCGCGATCGCCGACCCGCTCGGGGTGCTCCGCTTCGCGATCACGCTCGCGGGGCTCGCGGCGGTCTACGCCGGTCTCGTCTCGCTGCTGCGGATGATCCACAAGCCGGCCGCGGACCGCACGCGCTCGCGCCGGCGGGCGGCGGTCGTCGGCGTCGCGGCGGTCGCGGTGCTGCTCGTCGCCGGCGCGGCGGCGACGTTCGTGGCGACCGGCGGCCTGAGCGAGCCGGAGGCCGACGCCGCCGGCCGCTGCAACGGCCACGCCGAGCTGTGCGACCGCCCGCTCGACCGCGTCGCGCTCGTCGCGACCCACAACGCGATGTCGGTCCCGCTCCCGGGCTGGTTCGCCGCGCTGCAGGAGAAGCCGATCCCCGGCCAGCTCGAGGACGGCGTGCGCGGGCTGCTGATCGACACCCACTACGGCGACCTGCTGCCGAACGGGCGCGTGCGGACGGACTTCGGCGGCGCCGCCGGGCTGCAGCAGGCGATCCGCCAGGACGGCGTGAGCCGGACCGACGTCGAGGCCGCGCTGCGGCTGCGCGAGCGGCTCGGCTTCCGCGGCGAGGGCGAGCGCGGGATGTACCTCTGCCACACGTTCTGCGAGCTCGGCTTCACGCCGCTCGACCAGGTGCTCGGCGAGCTGCGCGACTTCCTCGTCTCACATCCGTCCGAGGTCGTCGTCGTGATCAACCAGGACGCGGTGACGCCGGCGGACTTCGTCGGCGCCGTCGACGCCGCCGGCCTCTCCCCGCTGATGGCGACGCCGCCGCCGGCGGGCGCGCCGTGGCCGACGCTCGGCGACATGGTCGCGTCGGGCCACCGGCTCGTGATCCTCGCCGAGGACGAGGCCGGCGCCGCGCCCTGGTACCAGCCGGCCTACGAGCGGCTCGTGCAGGAGACGCCGTTCATGTTCGACTCGACGGCGGCCCTGACCGAGCCCGCGCGGCTGCCGGCGAGCTGCCGCGACAACCGCGGGCCGGCGTCGGCGCCGCTGTTCCTGCTCAACCACTGGGTCAACACCGACCCGCGGCCGCTGCCGCGCAACGCGGCGGTCGTCAACGCGTACGAGCCGCTGCTGGCGCGGGCGCGCGCGTGCGAGCGGATCCGCGGGCGGATGCCGAACCTGATCGCGGTCGACTTCTACCGCCGCGGCGACGCGTTCCGGGTCGCCGACACGCTCAACGGGCTGTGAGCCGGGCGCCGAGCCGCGAGTGGCGGCGCGAGGTGTCCGGCGTCGCCGCCGCGCGCGCCACCACCGGCTCCTGGCCGACCACGAGCGTCGCGGTCCGCGCACGCGTCATCGCCGTGTAGAGCATCTCGCGGCGCAGGAAATACGCGCCCGCGGCCGCGTGGGCGACGACGATCGCCACCGGCAGCTCGATCCCCTGGCCCTTGTGGACCGAGCACGCGTAGGCGAGCCCGAGCCGCGGCGCCTCCTCCTCCGGCAGCGCGACGGTGATCCCGTCCGCCTCGACGAGCAGCGTCTCCGACTTCTCGGAGTACTCGAGCAGCCGCAGCACGGTGCCGTTCATCAGCCCGAGCTCGTGCAGGTTGCGGCCGGAGAGCATCAGCTTGTCGCCCAGCCGCAGGCGGCCGCCGAGGACCGGCTTCCCGTCCGGGTTGAGCTCCTCGCGCAGGCGCGCGTTGAGCGCGTCGATCCCGAGCGCGCCGCGGTACACGGGCGCGAAGACCTGGATGTCGCGGACGGGGTCGACCGCCGTAGAACGCGGGCAGCCGCTGCGCCACGAGCGAGACGATCTCGGCGAGCGCGGCGCGCGGGTCGTCGCGGGCGATCAGGAACAGGTCGCGCCGCATGCCCTCGTCGGCGCGGAACGACGGCGGCTCGCCGTGGCGGACCGCGTGGGCGCCGCGGACGATCATGCTGCCCGCCGCCTGGCGGAAGATGTGGGTGAGCTCGGCGACCGGGACCGCGCGCGCGGCGACGAGGTCGGCGAACGGCTTGCCGGCGCCGACCGGGGCGAGCTGGTCGGCGTCGCCGACGAGCACGACGTGCGTGCGGCCGCCGACCGCGCGCAGCAGCGTCACGAGCAGCTCGAGGTTGGCCATCGAGGTCTCGTCGACGATCAGCAGCCGGGCGTCGATCGCGTCGACCGTCGGGCCCTGGCCCGGGATCCAGCCGAGCGCGGCGTGGATCGTCGTCGCCTCGGCGGCGGTCGACTCGGTCATCCGGCGCGCGGCCCGGCCGGTCGGCGCGACGAGCGCGACCTTGGCCTTCTGCGCCTTCGCGGCGGCGACGAGCAGCCGGATCGTGGCGGTCTTGCCGGTGCCGGGGCCGCCGGTGACGACGGAGAGCCGGTGCGCGAACGCCGCGGCGACCGCGGCCTCCTGCTTGTGCCCGGGGACGAAGTCCCCTGGGTGCTCGGGCGCCGGCTCGAGCTCGGCGTCGCGGACCGTGCCCGGCGGCTTCAGCACCGGCTTCGCGGCGGCGAGCTCCTCGATCCGCTGCGCGAGCTCGGCCTCCAGCGCCCAGGTCGCAGGGCGGTACGCCCACGCGCCGTCGTCGACCTCGACCACGAGCTGGCCGTCGTCGGCCATCGCGCCGAGCAGCGCGGCGTCCGGCGGGGGCCCGTCGAGCAGCGCCGCCGCCCGCGTGGCGAGCTCGGCGACCGGGAGGCAGGTCGAGCCGTCGCGCTCGGCCTCGGCGAGCACGTGGACGACGGCGGCGCGTGTGCGCGCGGGGGCGTCCGGCGCGATCCCGCCGGCGCGGGCGATCGCGTCGGCGATCCGGAACCCGACGCCGAACACGCTGGTCAGCTCGTACGGGCGCTCGCGGACGACGAGGTGCGCGCGCTCGCCGTGCTCCTTGGTGATCCGCGGGACCAGCCAGGCCAGCCCGTGCGGCGCGAGCTGGAGGTGCAGCGCGCGGCTCGACCGCAGCCCGTGCCACGAGCGGACGGCCTCGTTCGTGCGCTTCGGGTTCAGCCCGACGGCGCGGAGCGCGACGTGCGGGTCGGCGTCGATCGTCTCCAGCACCTCGGGGCCGTGGCGCGCCGAGCAGCTGCTTCGCGCGGCCCTCGCCGACGTGCTTGACGCGCTTGAGGTAGGCGAGCAGCGCGGCGTCGCCGGACGGCGCGAGCGGCTCGGCGGTCGCGACGCGGATCTGCATCCCGAAGCGGCGGTCGTCCTGCCAGGTGCCGCGGATCCGCGCGCGCTCGCGCTCCTCGAGATGCGCGATCGGCCCGACCAGCACGAGCTCGTCGCCGTCGCGCTCGGCGTCGAGCACGGCGAAGCCGCCGTCCTCGCCGGCGAACCGGATCCGCCGGACGGTGACCTCGCCCTCGAACGCCGTGCCGGGCGCGCCCTCGATCATCGCCCGCCGGAAGCTACCGCCATGGGTGGACTAGCCTCGGGCGCCGTGGCCTCGCCCCTCGCGCTGATCACCGCCGCGCTGCCGGAGGATCCCGTGCTCGACATCGCCGTGACCCACGCGCTGCTGCGCGCGGTCGCCGCCGGCGAGCGGGCGCCGGCGCTGCGCGTGTTCGTGCCCGGGCCGACCGCCGCCTTCGGCCGGCTCGACGCCCTGCGCCCCGGCTTCGCGGCGGCCGCCGCCGCGGCGCGCGAGCACGGGCTGGTGCCGGTGATCCGGCCGGCCGGCGGCCACGCCGCGGTCTACGGGCCGGGCGCGGTCGTGGTCGAGCACGTGACCGCGGAGGCCGACGTCACCGCCGGGCTGCAGGAGCGGTTCGCCGACCAGTCGCGGCGGCTGCGGGACGCGCTCGCCGGGCTCGGCGCCGACGCCCGGATCGGCGAGCTGCCGGGCGAGTACTGCGCGGGCCGCGACAGCGTCAACCTCGGCGGCCGGATCAAGGTCGCGGGGATCGCGCAGCGGGCGATCCGCGGCGCGGCGCTCACGACCGCGGTCGTGACGGTCGAGGACGGCCCGGCGCTGCGGGCGGCGATCGCGGCGCTCTACGGCGCGCTCGGGCTCGACGTCGACCCGGCCGCGGCCGGGACGGTGGACGAGGCGCTGCCCGGGATCCGCGCGGGCGTGGTGGCGGCGGCGGTCGCCGAGGCCTACGCCCCGACGACCGGCGGCGCGCTCGACCCGCCGCTGCTCGACGGGGCGCGCGCGCTGGCCGCGCGCCACCGCGTGGCCTAGCCGACGCGGCGGGCGGCGTAGTAGCGGTCGCCCCAGTAGGGGCCGAGGCTCGTGTGCTCGGACACGCCGTTCGACGTGGTGGCGGAGATCACCGTCGTGTTGCTCGTCGCGATCCCGACGTCCGAAGGGCCGCCCGAGCCGTCGGTGTCGAAGAAGACGAGGTCGCCGGCCTGGATGTTCGCCCGCTCCACCGCGCGGCCCATCCCGATCTGGCCGTACGTGGTCCGCGGCAGCTCGATCCCGGCCGCGCGGAACGCGTACTGCGTCAGGCCCGGAGCAGTCCCACCGGTTCGGCCCCGTCCCGCCCCACAGGTACGGCTTGCCCGACTGGGTCCGGGCGGCGGAGATGACGATGCCCGCGACCGCGGACGGCGCGCCCGCGCCGGCGCTGCCCGAGCCGCCCTCGCCGAGGGTGACGTTCGTCGGCAGGCCCAGCGCGCCGAGCGTCTGCGGCCCGGCGACGCCGTCGACGATCAGGCCGCGCGTGGCCTGGAACTGCCGCACCGCGGCGCGGGTGATCGGGCCGTAGTCGCCGTCGGCGGCGACGCCGAGCGCGCGCTGGAGCGCCATCGTGACCGAGCCGGCGCTCCCGCTGCCGGCCGAGCCGCCGCCGCCGAGCGCGGCGCGCGTCAGCGGGCCGATCACGCCGTCGGCGACGAGCCCGCGAGCGGCCTGGAAGCGCTGGACCGCGGCCTGCGTGAGCGGGCCGAAGTCGCCGTCCGCCGCGACGCCGAGCGCCGCCTGCGCGGCCGCCACGGCCGGGCCCTGGCTGCCGAGCCGCAGGTCGGTGCTCGCGATGCCGGCGGTCGTGTCCTGCGCGCTCGCGAGGTCGGCGGCCGGGACGACGATCAGCGTGGTCAGCAGCGCCGCGGAGACGGCGCGCACGGGCAGGGCGGTGCGCCGCTCCGCCTGGGCGCGGCGGCGCCGCGAACGGGCGAGCGAACGCTCCCAGAGGTCGTAACAGCCCAGGTCGCGACGGCCCGGGGGCAGTGCCCGGATCGCCCAACCGTCGTCATGCAGCGCCACTGCGCTCATCGCCCTGACCCTCCCGTCGTCGGGGTCCTGATCGCATCCGATGTCACCAGAGGGCGCAGACGGATCCGTATCGTCGGGGTGATGGACAAGACACTTCCGCAGCGGCCGCTGGGTTCCTCCCACGTGGGCGCGATCGGACTCGGCTGCATGGGCATGACCTGGGCGTACACGACCGGCGGCCGCGACGACGAGCGCTCGATCGCGACGATCCACCGGGCGATCGAGCGCGGGATCACGCTGATCGACACCGCCGACATGTACGGGCCGTTCACCAACGAGGAGGTCGTCGGGCGCGCGCTCGAGGGCCGCCGCGACGAGGTGTTCCTGGCCACGAAGGTCGGGCTCGTGGTCGAGGACCTCGCGACCGCGAAGATCGGCCGCGACGGGTCGCCGGACCACGTCCGCGCCGGGATCGACGCGTCGCTCGAGCGGCTGCGGACCGACCGCGTCGACCTCTACCAGCTGCACCGCGTGGACGAGCGGGTCCCCGTGGAGGAGACCTGGGCCGCGATGGCCGAGACCGTCGCCGCCGGCAAGGCCGGGGCGATCGGCATGTCCGAGGTCACCGTCGAGCAGCTCGAGATCGCGCACGCCATCCACCCGGTCGCGTCGGTGCAGTCCGAGCTGTCGCTCTGGACCCGCGACCGGCTCGGCGACGTGCTGCCGTGGTGCGTCGAGCACGGCGTCGCCTTCATCCCGTTCGCGCCGCTCGGGCGCGGCTACCTGACCGGGACGATCACCGCGGCAACGTTCGACGAGCGCGACTTCCGCACCCGCAACCCGCGCTTCACGCGGGAGGCGCTGGAGGCGAACCTGGCGATCGTCGACCGCGTCCGCGCCGTCGCGGACCGCCACGAGGCGACCGCGGCGCAGGTCGCGCTCGCCTGGGTGCTGGCCCAGGCCGACGCGGTGATCCCGATCCCGGGCACGACGAGGCCGGAGCGGATCGACGAGAACGCCGCCGCCGCGCTGCTGGACCTGGGCGCCGAGGACCTCGCCGAGCTCGACGGCGCGCCCGCGCCGGTCGGCGCCCGCTACTGATGCGGGTCGGGATCCAGCTCCCCGAGGTCGAGCGCGAGGTCCGCTGGCCGGAGTACCTGGCCATGGCCCGGGCGGCCGAGGAGAGCGGCTTCGACTCGATCTGGGTCGGCGACCACCTGCTCTACCGCGAGCCCGACCGCGCGCCGTGGGAGGCGTGGACGCTGCTCGGCGCGCTCGCCGCGGCGACGGAGCGCGTGCGGCTCGGCCCGCTCGTCGCCTGCGCCGGCTTCCACCCGCCGGGGCTGATCGCGAAGATGGCGGCGACGCTCGACGAGGTGAGCGGCGGCCGCTTCACGCTCGGGCTCGGCGCGGGCTGGAACCGCGAGGAGTACGACGCGTTCGGGATCCCCTACGACCGCCGCGTCGCGCGCTTCGAGGAGTCGTTCGCGATCGTCCGCGGGCTGCTCGCCGGCGAGCGGGTCACGCTCGACGGGGCGTTCTGGTCGGCGGAGGACGCCGTCCTGCTCCCGCCGCCGGCGCGGCCGCGTGCCGCTGATGATCGGCTCGAACGGCCCGCGGATGCTGCGCGCGGCGCTGCCGCACGTCGGCGCCTGGAACACGTGGTACACGGACTTCGGCAACACGGCCGAGGGCTTCGCGGAGCTGAACGCGCGGATCTCGGCCGCGGCCGCCGAGGCGGGCCGCGCGCCGGGCGACATCGCCCGCAGCGCGTGCGTGCACGTCGTACTCGACCGCGACGCCGAGGAGCGGCCGCTCGAGGTGCCCCCGGTCGAGGGCACGCCGGCGCAGATCGCCGCGCGGCTGCGCGAGCTGGCCGACGCCGGCGCCGACGAGACGATCCTGGTCGTCTCGCCGATCACCGAGGCGTCGATCCGCGCGCTGGGCGAGGTCGCGGCGGAGCTGAACGACTAGGCGGTCGTCGCCTCGAGCACGCCGGCGCGGTCCTTATGCGCGCGCTCGTACTCGCGCACGGCCTTGGCCTGGTCCTCCGGCGCCCGCTCGAGCCGGCTGCGGATCTCGGCCACGTTCTGGGCGTCGTAGCCGCCCCACGGCTCGTTGCCGCGCAGCGTGGCGATGCGGTCGAGGATCGTCCCGCGCGACTGGCCCTTGCGCTCGTAGGCCTCGACCTTCCCGAGGTCGACCTGCGAGAGGCCGGCCAGGCGGCCGGCGATCTCGTCGGCGTTGAGCGCGTCGTAGCGCGCGATCGGGAGGTCCTGCTCGCGGGCGACGGCGCCCTTTGCGGCTCCCTCGGCGCGCGCGGCACCCGGCGCGGTGCGCGCGCGGTTCGCGGTCCCGCGGGCGGCCGACTTCGCGGTCCGGCTGGTCGTGCGCGCGGCCTTGCGGCCGGTCGCGCGCGCGGCGTCGGCGGCGCCGGTCTCGGCGACCTTGTAGGTGCCCTCGCCGCGCAGGTCGGCGGCCGCGACCGCGTCGGTCAGCGCCGGGATCAGCGCGAGGACGCGGTCGAGCATCTGCTGCTCGTCGGCGCGGATCGAGGCGGCGAGCTTCGCCGTCGTGTCGTCGCCGACGCCGGTCGCGAGCCGCTCGATCGCCGTGTAGGTGGCGATCTCGAGCGCCTCGGTGGCGGCGGCGTCCTTCGCGTTCTTGAGCACCTTCTCCTCGCCGCCGCTGCCGCGCAGGAGGTCGAACGGCGTCTTGCCGAGCGCGAGCGCCTGCGCGATCACGCTCTCCGCGACGCCGACGACGGCCTGGACGGCCGAGTCGCCGCCGTCGAGCTCCTTGACGCGCGTCTCGAGCCGGCGGGCGTGGTCGCGCGTCTCGCGCAGATGCCGCTCGAGCGCGTCGCGGTAGTCGCCGCGCGGGGTCACCGCGATCTGCGACTGGAGGACGCGCACGAGGCCGGTCTCGCTCGCGTGCGCCTCGTTGAGGTACTGGACGATCTTGGTCTTCGAATCCATACCTCTCGGCTACCCGGACCCCCGGGGGTGCCGAAACGTGCGGACCCGACGACCGGGGGGATAGCCCCCGTATCCGCCGGGGGAGGGGCGCGCACCATCCGGTGTCGCGCCCCAGCGACATCGGACGCGCGGGACGGCACGGTGCTCCCATGTCCCTTCCACACCCCTCCTCCCTCCCTCCGGGCGCCTCGACAGGGGCGCTCTCCCGCGGCGTCCGGCGCGCCGCGGGCGTGGCCGCGCGGCGGCCCAAGACGATCATCGCGCTCTGGCTCCTGCTGGTCGTCGGCTGCGTCTTCGCCGGCGGCGCCGCGGGCACCAAGACGCTGAGCGACACCGAGACGGGCGCCGGCCAGTCCCGGACCGCCGACGAGCGGATCGAGGCCGCAGGCCTCCGCGATCCCGCCGTCGAGAGCGTCCTCATCCGGTCGAAGGACGCGCGGACGAGCGCCGACGCGGCCGCCGACCTCGTCCGCCACCTGAAGGCCGGCGACGACGTCACGCACCGTCCAGGGCCCGGCCGACGCGCCGGAGCTCTCCACGAACGGCGGGCGCATCGTGCTCGTCCAGGCGCGCCTGCGCGGCGACCCCGACGACGCCGGCGACGTCGCCAAGGGCGTCGCCGCGACCGTGCGCGCCACCAGTGCGAAGCACGCCGCCGCCGACTTCCAGCAGGCCGGCGACGGCTCGTTCGAATCCACGATCGACGAGGTCGTCTCCGACGACCTCCAGCGGGCCGAGATGATCTCGCTCCCGATCACGCTGCTCATGCTCGTGATCGCGTTCGGCGCCCTCGTCGCCGCATCGGTGCCGCTCGTGCTCGGGATCACCGCCGTCACCGCCGCGATGGGCGCGCTCGGCGTCGTCTCCCAGATCGCCCCGAGCACCGACACCACCGCCTCCGTCGTCGTCCTCATCGGCCTCGCCGTGGGCGTCGACTACTCGCTGTTCTACATCCGGCGCGAACGCGAGGAGCGCCGGGCCGGCCGCGGGCCGGAGGCCGCGCTCGACGCCGCCGCGGCCTCGGTCGGGCGGGCGATCCTCATCTCCGGGCTCACCGTGATGATCGCGCTGGGCGGGCTGCTGCTCTCGGGCAACGGCGTGTTCATCTCGATCGGCCTGGCCACCATGCTCGTCGTCGCGATCGCGGTGCTCGGGTCGCTGACCGTGCTCCCGGCCATGCTCGCGCTGCTCGGCGACCGGATCGACAAGGGCCGGCTGCCGCGCTTCCTGCGCCGCCGTCCGCGCCCCGCCGGCTCGGGCTTCTGGGGCGGGCTCGCGCGGGTCGTCACGCGCCGTCCCGTGGCCGCGCTCGTCGTCTCGATCTCGATCCTGGCCGCGCTGGCCGTGCCGGCGCTCCAGCTCAAGACCGGCGACGCCGGGCTCGAGAGCCTGCCCGCGGACATCCCCGTGGTGCAGGCGGAGAAGGCGATCCAGCAGTCGTTCCCGGGCGCGCCCTCCAGCGCGAGCCTCGTCGTCTCCGGCAAGGACCTGGGCGACCAGAAGGACGCGTTGAAGGCGCTCGGTCAGCGCGGCGCGAAGGCCGTCGGCGGCAGCGGCGCCGTGCACGTCGAGGTGTCGCGCGACGGCAGCACCGCGGTCGTCGACGTCCCGATGCCGTCCCAGGACCGGGATGCCGACCGCCATGCGGTCGACACCCTGCGCGACGAGATCGCGCCGACGGCGCCCGGCGGCCACGCGCTCGTGACCGGCGACGCCGCCCAGTCGGCGGACTTCTCCGACCAGATGAAGTCGGCGACGCCGATCGTGATCGGGTTCGTCATGGCGCTCGCGTTCGCCCTGCTGCTGTGGGCGTTCCGCTCGCCGAAGCTGGCCGCGACGGTGATCGGGCTGAACCTGCTGTCGGTCGGGGCCGCGTTCGGCCTGATGGCGGCCGTGTTCCAGCACGAGTGGGCCGAGGGCCTGCTCGGGTTCGAGTCGAGCGGCGCGATCGTGTCGTGGCTGCCGCTGTTCTCCTTCGTCGTCCTCTTCGGGCTGTCGATGGACTACACGGTGCTCGTGCTCGAGCGGATCCAGGAGGCGCGCCGCGCCGGCCGCTCCCCCGCCGCCGCGGCGGCCGAGGGGATCGGCGCGACGGCCGGCACGGTCACGAGCGCGGCGGTCGTGATGGTGGCGATCTTCGCCGTCTTCGCGACGCTCCGGCTGCTCGACATGAAGCAGATGGGCTTCGGCCTCGCGGCCGCGGTCCTGCTCGACGTCACGCTCGTGCGCGGCGTCGCCCTGCCGGCGGCGATCGCGCTGCTCGGCGAGCGCGGCTGGCGCGTGAAGCGGCCGCGGGTCCGCCGCAGCCGCGAGCGTGAGCGCGTCGAGGTGGCGGCCTAGGATGGCGGCCATGGCCGTGGCACGCCCGTCCGAGAGCGCAGCGCTGTCGCTGCAGGCCGCGCTCTCGGCGCTGGCCGGGCTCCTGGTGACGCTGATCTGGGCCTTCACCGGGTTCGGCGTCTTCTGGCCCGGCTGGGTCTGGCTCGGCCTCGGCGTGGCGCTCGGCGTCCACGTGGTGATCCGGCGCGGGCTGGACCCCGCGCCGGAGCCCCACCGCGGGCTGCGGATCCAGGGCGAGGCCACGGCGCTGCTCGTCGGCGCCGAGGTCGTCGCCTGGGCCCTGTCGGGCTTCGGCGAGTTCTGGCCGATCTGGACGGCGCTCGCGCTCGGGACGGCGCTACGCCGCCCACGTGCTGATCCTGCGCCAGCGGCCGCCGGCGCGCGAGGCGCAGCTGGAGGAGCGGGTCGACGAGCTGACCCGCACCCGGCGCGGCGCGCTCGACGTCCAGGCCGCCGAGCTGCGGCGGATCGAGCGCGACCTGCACGACGGCGCGCAGGCGCGGCTCGTCGCGCTGAGCATGCGGCTCGGGCGCGCCGAGGAGAAGCTCGAGGGCCAGCCCGAGGTCGCGGAGCTGGTCCGGCAGGCGCGCGAGGACGCCGGCTCGGCGATCGCCGAGCTGCGCGACCTCGCCCGCGGGATCGCCCCGCCGGTGCTCGCCGACCGCGGGCTCGCCGCCGCGATCGAGGGGCTCGGCCGGCGCGCCGCGATCCCCGTCGCGGTCGAGGTCGAGCTGCACGAGCGCCTGCCGCCGATGATCGAGACCGCGGCCTACTTCGTCGCCGCCGAGGCGCTGACGAACGCGGCCAAGCACGGCAAGGGGTCGCCCGCGCTCGTGCGCGTGGAGCTCGACGACGAGACGCTGGTCGTCGAGGTCTCCGACAAGGGCCCGGGCGGCGCCGACCCGGCGGGGAGCGGGCTGCTCGGGCTGCGCCAGCGCGTCCAGGCGCTCGACGGCCGGTTCACGGTCGTGAGCCCGCCGGGCGAGGGGACGACGGTCCGGGCGGAGCTGCCGTGCGGGTCGTGATCGCCGAGGACCTCGCCCTGCTGCGGGAGGGGATCGTCGCCCTGCTGCGCGAGGCCGGCATCGACGTGGTGGCCCAGGCCGAGGACGGCGAGGGGCTGCTGCGGATCGTGGGCGGCCACAAGCCGGACGTCGCGATCGTCGACGTCCGGCTCCCACCGGGCTTCACGGACGAGGGGCTGCGCGCGGCGCTCGAGGCGCGCAAGCGGCAGCCGCAGCTCGGCGTGCTGATCCTCTCCGCCTACGTCGAGCCGGTCTACACGAGCGAGCTGCTCGCGTCGTCCGGCGAGGGCGGGATCGGCTACCTGCTCAAGGAGCGGGTCGGCGACGTGCGCGGCTTCCTCGACGCGCTCGAGCGGGTCGCCGAGGGCGGCACCGCGCTCGACCGCGCCGTGGTCTCCGAGCTGATGCATGCGCGCGAGGGCGGCGGCGCGCTCGCGCAGCTGACGCCGCGCGAGCGCGAGGTGCTCGAGCTGATGGCCGAGGGCGGGACGAACGCCGCCATCGCCCGCGCCATGGTCGTGCAGCCGGGGGCGGTGGAGAAGCACATCTCGAGCATCTTCTCCAAGCTCGACCTGCCGGCGGGGGACGACCACCACCGGCGGGTGCTGGCCGTCCTCGCCTACCTGCGCGACGCCTAGCGGAGCTCGACGGCGATCTGCTCGAGGATGTCCAGGCCCTCCTGCAGCCCGCCCTCCATCCCGGACTCGATGATCGCGTCGCGGGTCTCGCGGTCCTCCAGCTCCATCAGCATCCGGAGCCGCGTGCGGCCGCCGTCCTCGGCCAGGTCGACCGTGACCAGCGCCGGCCCGGTGCCGGGAGGCGCGCCCTCGTAGACCTCGGTGTTGACGATCCGCTCGCTCGGGACGATCTCGCGGAACTCGCCGTGGAAGGCGACCTCGAAGCCGCCCTCGGCGATCATCGCGTAGCGCCAGGCGCCGCCGACGCGCAGGTCGATCTCCGCCACGGACATCTCGCCGCGCTTGCCGGGCCACCAGCGCCGGACCAGCTCCGGCTCGGTGTAGGCCCGGAAGACGAGCTCCCGCGGCGCGTCGAACTCCCGCTCGATCAGGATCTGCTCGTCGGTGGGGAGGGTGACCTTCGCGCTATTCGTCGTCGTCGCCATCGTCCTGCTCCTTTCGCTTGAGGTCTTCGAGGACCGCGTCCAGCTCGCCGAAGCGCTCGTCCCAGGCGGCCTCGTAGCCGCGGACCCAGTCGTGGATCGGCTTGAGCGCGCGCCCGTTGACGCGGTACAGCCGCCGGCGCCCGTCCTCGCGGACGTCGACCGCGCCGACCTCGCGCAGGACCCGCAGGTGCTTGGACACCTGGGGCTGCGCGAGCCCGAGGACGTCGACGAGCTCCCCGACCGGGCGCTCGCCGGCGGCGAGCGCGTCGAGGATCTGCCGGCGCCGGGGCTCGGCGACCGCGTTGAACGCGTCCGCCGTGGTCGCTGCGCGTGCCATGCCGAGCATCATATACCGATATAGGAATACGTCAAGATTGGTTGCGCGCGTAACCAGTTCGCGCCGGCGGCGTACAAGCAGGCGACCCACCATGCGCCACTTCCCCAGCTCCCCTCTGGCGACGGCGCGCCGTCGCGTGCGCCCGCATCTCGCCGCCGTGCTCCAGACCGCGCTCGCGGCGGTCGCGGCGTACCTGCTCGCCGACCTGCTCCTGCCGACCAACCGGCCGACGTTCGCGTCGATCGCGGCGATCATCTGCCTCGGCGCCTCCTACGGCCGCCGGCGCCGCAACGCGTTCGAGCTGCTCGGCGGCGTGATGCTCGGCATCAGCGTGGCGAGCCTGCTCGTCTTCCTGATCGGCAGCGGGCCGCTGCAGATCGGCGTGCTCGTGATCCTCGCCATGACCGCCGCGCTCGTCTTCCGCGGCAGCGAGCTGCTCGTCAACGAGGCGGCGATCTCCGCGATCCTGATCGCCTCGTTCGCGCCGGAGACGTCGGGCTTCTCGGCCGACCGCATCCTGGAGGGACTGATCGGCGGCGGCGTCGGCCTCGCGGTCGCGTCGCTCGTGCTGCCGCCGGACCCGGTGGCGATGGTCGGCCAGGTCGCGCAGACGCTGTTCGGCAAGCTCGGGCGGACGCTCGAGCACGCCGCCGGCGCGCTCGAGGCCGCCGACACGGGCCGCGCGGACGCCGCCCTGCAGGCCGCGCGCGGCACCGACGACGACGTCGACCTGCTCGAGGAGACGCTCTCCGCCGCGGTCGAGACCGCGCGCTTCTCGCCGCAGCGCCGCGGCGGGCTGCACCTCGTCGGCCGCTACGAGGCGACGATGCCCCAGCTCGACTCCGCGGTCCGCGACACGCGCGTGCTCGCGCGCTACGTCGCGCGCCAGGCCCGCAACGGCGAGCCGGCGCCGCAGCTCGCCGGCGCGGTGCGCGAGCTGGCCGACGCCGTCTGGATCCTCGCCGCCCACTACGAGAACCCCGAGCGCGGCACCGACCTCCACGCCGTCGCCCGGCGCGCCGCGCGCACGGCCGAGGACATCCACGACCGCGAGCCGTCGCTGCTCACGACCCAGATCGTCGGGCAGATCCGCTCGGTCGCGGTCGACCTGGTCCGCGCGGCCGAGCAGCTCGACGGCGACCGCGAGGGCACGCCGGCCTGGGACCTGCCGACCGAGGAGCTCCTCGCGGTCTGACGCGGTGGGAAGGAATCGGCGGCCGCGAGGTCTCTCTCGCGATGCCCACCGTGAGGAGATCCGCCATGAGGTCCGTCCCGATCCGCCGGCTGCTGCTGGTCGCCGCCACGCTGGCGATCGCGCTCTGCGCACCCGCCGTCGCGACGGCGAGCACGCCGCTGCCGTCGCCCGCCGGCGCGCAGCTGATCCCGTTCCCCCCGCCGGACCCGCCGCTGCCGCCGTTCCCGGCGCCGCCGCCGCTGCGGTCCGGGCTGGTGGTCACGGTGGACTTCCTCGGCTCCGGCAGCACGCCGGCGAGCCAGGCGGATCAGACGACGTCCAGGATCGCCCAGTTCATCCGCGAGGGGGTGAACCCGTGGTTCGCGAAGGCGTCGAACGGGCGGTTCCCCGGCTTCTCGACCTTGCGCATCGGGCCGGTCAAGGTGGCTCCGCAGTCGCGGCTCTGCTCGTCGGCGTGGCTCGACGAGGTGGCCGATCTGGCCGACGCCCAGGTGCGCAGGCAGCGGGTCGAGCCCGACGACGTGACCACCGTCTTCTACTACTTCCGGAAGCTCTCGCCCGCGCAGGGCTGTGACTGGGGCGGACGGGGCGAACAGCCCTCGACCGTGCCGGGGCGCGGGCATCACGTGTGGCTCAACGGCGACTTCAGCGGGAGCACCCTGGTCCACGAGATCGGCCACACGCTCGGGCTGGGTCACGCCGGCGCGCAGTTCTGCCGCGACTCGAGCGGCAACGACGTGCCGCTGAGCGCGCCGCTCGGCAGCCGGTGCACCCAGGACGAGTACGGCAACGCCTTCAGCGCGATGGGCAGTGTGGTCGGGTTCCTGCAGCCCTACTCCTTCCCGCATCTGCTCCAGCTGGGCTGGAACAACGGCAGGGTCGACACGATCGCCGCCGGCGCCCCGCCGCAGACCCGCGTCCTGACGACGCTGGACCACGCCGTCCCGGGCTCGACGCAGGCGCTGCGCCTGACCGACGGGTTCACCACGCTGTGGCTCGAGTACCGGATCGGATCCGGACCCACCCACGGGGCGCTGCTCGTCAGCGCCGAGCAGCCCTCGCTCGCCGGCGGGCGCAACGTGGCGCCGTTCGTCCTGGACATGTCGCCGCAGGACGCGGACGACACGCGCTCGCAGGGCTCGCCGACGTCGCTGGCGATGAGCGTGGGCCAGGCCTGGTCGAACCCGCTCGGGCACATG
This sequence comes from uncultured Solirubrobacteraceae bacterium, assembly GCA_963791405.1. Lineage (GTDB taxonomy): Bacteria > Actinomycetota > Thermoleophilia > Solirubrobacterales > Solirubrobacteraceae > DASQMT01. The sequence continues at coordinate 70,418 of CAWBSJ010000005.1, forward strand.
ACGATCGCGCTGAACGCCGCCGACGCGGACCAGGCGACGGTGACCGTCCAGTCGGCTCCGGACCCGGCGCCCGACCCCGGGCCGGGCGACGTCGTCGTCCCCAGCGTCCTGCATGCGACCCCGCCGGTGGCCCAGAGCCGGCTGGTCGCGGCCGGGCTCGTCCGCGGCACGCTCGCCACGAAGGTCGACCCGCTGTGCGAGAGCCTCGGGGAGATCATCGCCCAGGCGCCGGTGGCGGGCATCGTCGTGCCGCACGGCGCGGCCGTCGACCTCAAGGTCGCCGTCCAGCCGCCGCGTGGCTGCCCGGTGTCGGCGCCCTGACGCGGCGCTAGGCGTGGAGCGCGGCGAGGCCGAGCGCCTCGTCGCGCAGCGCGGCCTCGTCGCCGGCCGCGAGCGGCGCGAACGGGTCGAGCACGATCTCGCCGTCCGCGTACCGCCAGGTGCCGGCCACGGCGCCGTCGACCAGGAACGTCGGGAACGACTGCGGCGTCTTCGTGCTGAACAGCTTCGGGCGGTGCTCCTCCGGCAGCACGCCGGTGCGCCGCGCGTGGGTGAGCAGGTTCGCGTCCCAGGTCGGCAGGTAGCGCGGCGGCGCCGGCGTGTCCGGGTCGGGCAGCGGCGCGCCGGGCACGTCGAGCAGCTCCTCGCCGTCCTCGCTCGCGAAGCGGCGCAGCTCGAGCCCGCGCAGGATCGCGTCGAGCGGCCGGAGCGCGAAGCCCGTGAAGCTCGCGACGTCCTTGCGTGAGGCCGGGCCGAACGCGGCGAGGTAGCGGCGCACGAGGTGCGCCGCCGCGCCGGCCGCGTCCGGCGGCGGCCCGGCCCAGTCCTCGGCGAGCGCGAACCGGTCCGCGCGGCGCCGCTCCCAGGTCCCGGACGGCGGCACGCGCACCAGGTCGACCCACAGGCCGGCGCCGAGCGACCGCTCCTTGCCGACCAGCGCGTCGAGCTCCGCGCGGCGCAGCTCGTGCCCGCCCGCGAGCCGGTTGCGCAGCGTCCGCGCCGCGCCCGCCATCGCCGGCGCGGTGAGGTCGGGGCGGGCGCGCAGCCAGGCCGCGCGGCGCACGTCGCGGACGGCGAGCGCGAGCGGCCAGAAGTCCGCCCGCGAGACGAGGTGGATCGTCGAGCGCATCAGCGTCGCCTGGACGACGCTGCGGTCCTCGAGCGCGCGCGTCAGGTCGTCGCGGGCGAAGCCGGCGACCCGCGACCACAGCCCGATGTACATCGACGGCGCGTACTGCGACTGGATCCCGCAGACGGCGTCGAGCGCGGCCGGGAGCGGCAGCTCGGCGCGCTCGAGCAGGAGCTGGCGGGCGAGCAGCGCGCGGTTGAGCTCGCGGCGGGTCAGCGTGCGCACCCGGCGCAGTCTCCCAGCACTCGTGACGATTTCGTTGCCTTCACGCGGCGGCCACATCCGGTCGCGGGAACGGCGGCACCATGCGCCGTGGCCCGCCTCCCGGATCGCCCCATACATCCTCCTCGGCATCCGCACCGGGCAGGCCATTCGGCAGCCACAAACCGCCGCGCTCCCTCCCCCGGGGCGCGGCGGTCGTCGTACCGCCGGTCCAGCCGCTCAGGGCGCCCGGTCCATTCCGCGGCGGGCCGCCCCGCGCGAGGCTCCCGGGACCCGACGAGAGGAGCCGGATGACCAGCCTGCAGTTCGATTGCCCGACCACGAGCAAGCCGCTGCCGCCGATGCTGATGGGCATCGGACAGCCCGGACGCGCGGATCGCCGTGCACTGCCCGAAATGCTCGCAATTGCACATGTTCTCGGCCGCCGACGCGGTCGATGAGCAGGAGGTCGCGATGGCGTAAGGCCCTGCGGCCCGCAGGTAAGGGGCCCGCACCGGCAGGTGGCGGCGAACGCCCGATGTAGAACCGTGGTCTCAGGCGCAGAATGACTGTCATGACCACCACCGTCACCACCCTCCTCCGCCGGCTCGCGGGTCCCGTCCAGGCGCTGCCCGAGACGGGCGTGACCGACCTGGTCCTCCGCTTCGCCGGCCCCGCCGACACGGCCGCCATCGACCGCCTCGCGCAGCTCGACTCGCGGCGCGCCCCGCGCGGCGCCGTCCTCCTCGCCGAGGTCGACGGCACGGCCTGGGCCGCCCTGTCCGTCGACGACGGCCAGGCCGTCTCGGACCCGTTCCGCCCGACCGGCGAGCTCGTCGCCCTGCTGCTGGAGCGCGCGCGCCAGCTCAAGCGCGCACGCACCCACGGCCGGGTCGAGCGCGTCTGGCCGAAGGCCGGCTACGACCACCCCGCCTGGAGCTGATGGCTCAGCGGCGGACCCGGAGGCTCGCGCGCATCCCCGCCGCGCGGTGCCCCGGGAGGTCGCACCAGAGCCGGTACCGGCCCGGCTTGAGCCGCCACGCGGCCTCGCCGAGCTGCCCCGGCCTCGTCTCGGGGATGCGGAACGTCCGCTTCCCGCCGCGGCGCCGGGCCGCGAGGTCGTGCCCGTCCTCGCCGCGGTTGTAGAGCTGGATCTCGAGCCGGCCCGCCGCGATCCGCTGGCGCGAGCTGACCAGCGACCACTCGTCGGCGGTGACCAGCATCCGCGCGGGCGCCGGCGAGACGAACGCGAGCCCGACGGCGAGCGCGGCGATCACTTGACCAGCTGCGGCCGCGCGAAGCGCGCGGCGTCGGGGATGATCCCGTCCGCCTCGGTGCCGAGCCACTGCTCGAGCAGCCCGGCGTAGACCGCGCGGAAGTCGGACGTCGCGCGCAGGTTCCCGTGCTCGTCGAGCACGTCCAGCCCGGGGAACTCGCCGATCATCCGTCCCGCGGCGCGGGTGCCGATCAGCAGCCCGAGCCCCGCGGCGCCGTGATCGGTGCCCTCGGAGTTCTCGGCGGCGCGGCGGCCGAACTCCGACCACACGTGGATCAGCACCCGGTCGGCGAGGCCGCGCGCCTCGAGGTCGCGCTGGAACGCGGCGAGCGCGTCGCACGCGAGCGTGAGCGGCTCGCCGAGCGTCTCGGCCTGGTTCGCGTGCGTGTCGTAGTCGCCGGGGGCGGTGATCGCGACGCAGCGGAGCGGGAGCCCGGCGGCGAGCATCGCCGCGAGCGCGGACAGCCGCTCGGGGAAGTCGGACTCCTCCGACGCGGGGTAGGCGACGGGCGGGGTGAACGGCGGCTTGCCGTCGACCTCGCGCAGCCCCGCGAGCTGCCAGCGCAGCGCGCCGGTGTGCATCGCGGCCGCCGCGACCTGGGCCAGCGCGGGCTCGGAGCGCTTGTGCACCACGCCGATCCGGGCGGTCGCGTCGAGCATGATCGGCTCGATGTCGCCCCAGACGTCGCGGGCCCAGAAGTTGTAGTCCGTGGGGGAGTCGATCGCGGCCACCGGGACGCGCCGGGCGGCGAGCGCGGGCGCCAGCGAGTTGTCCAGCGCAAGCCCCTGGAGCGGGTTCTCGGGCGACCCGACGCGGTCGAGGTAGCGGCCGAGCCAGCCGGTCGTCGTCTGCGGGTCCAGCGCGCCGACCTCGTAGAAGTGGCGCGACACGAAGTGCGACTGGTCCGGGTGGTCGTAGCCGACCGCCGGCATCACCGACACCTTGCCCTCGGCGTGCAGCGCGGCCAGCGCCTTCGCGGACGGGTGCCAGCGCAGCCGCGGGTCCTCGCCGAACACGTCGCCGGTGCCGGGCGGCAGCGCCAGCTTCGGGCGCAGCCGCCGGTAGGTCGCGTCCTCGGTCGGCGCGAGGACCGAGACCGAGTCGATCCCGCCCTGGAGGAAGACCTGCACGAGCACCTGGCCGGGCGGCCCGGCCTGGGCGAGCGCCGCCTCGGCCTCGAGCGGCCCGAGCCGCCCGGCGCCGTAGACGGCGAGCGCGAGCCCGGCGGAGCGCAGCAGGAACGAGCGCCGCGAGAGCCCCGTGCCCGCCGGGGCCGGCATCCCCGGCTCGATCGCGGGCAGCCCGGCGCCGGCACGCGCCTGCGCGGTCCTGGCGAAGTCGCGGCAGGAGTGGGCCATCAGCTCGTCTGGAGGTCGGGGGAGGTCGCGATCAGCATCCGCAGCGCGTTCTGGCGCAGGATCGCGTAGGACTCCTGCTGCCACGGCTCGGTGGCCGAGCGCGCGGCGCGCTGGGCGAAGCCGACGAGCTCGCGGCGCGTGCGCGGGGTCAGGCTCGGGCCGCCCCAGAACCGCAGCGCGGCGTCGACGGCGGCCGCCGGCTTCTGCTTCTTCAGCGAGGGGTGGCGCGTCTTCTCCGGGTCGGGGTCCAGCGTCCGGCCCTCGAGCGCCCAGTTCGCCGCCATCCAGCGGCCGCGCCAGGTCGCGGTGTCGATCCAGCGCGTGTCGTCCCAGCCGGCCACGGTCGGCGGGGCGAACAGCGTCTGGCCGCTCATGTCCATCAGCCACGCCCAGGCGTCCGTGTCGATCCCGCGGTGCAGCGCGCGCAGCAGCCCGGCCACGTAGACCGCCGGCGGCTTGACCATCCGCGGCCCCTCGTACAGCGCGGGATGGCGGAGGATCGCGGCGACGACCGGGCGCACGTCGTGGTCGGAGCGCTTGTAGAGCCGCTGGAGCGCGCGCCGCGTGCCGTCCGGCGGCGGCGTGGGGATGAAGTAGCTCCAGAGCTTGGTCACGAAGAAGCTCGGGTGCAGCCGGTGGCCGACGGCGAGGTCGGCGGCGTCGCGCCAGTCGAAGCGGCCGCGGCGGCCGTAGATCCGCTTGCGGCCGCCGTCGTGGAACTCGCGGTCGAAGCGGAAGTCCACCATCCCGACGCCGTCGCGCCAGTCGGCGCGCCAGCCGGTCAGCGCGCGCGCCATCTCGCGCACGTCGCGCTCGCCGTAGCCGCGGCCGGCGCCGAGCGTGAACAGCTCCTGCAGCTCGCGCGCGTAGTTCTCGTTCGGCTCGGACTTGTTGTTCTGGACGCCGTTGAGCCACATCAGCATCGCCGGGTCGCGGGTGATCGCCCGCGCGAGCGAGCGGAAGTCCCCGAGCGCGTGGTGGCGCAGGAGCTCGTTCTGCGCGAGCATCCAGCGCGTGTCGACCGCGGCGCGGCTCGTCGCGAACCAGTCGTGCCAGACGAGCGTCATCCGCTCGACGAGCGGCGCCTCGGACCGGACCATGCGGTCGAGCCACCAGAGCACGTCGTGGCCCCAGACGTCGCGCGGGGCGAGCGGCCGGCCGTCGACGCGCGGCGCCGGGCCGCGGAGCCCGCGCGAGCGCGGGTGCGTCAGCTTGTGCACGGCCTCGTCGAGGTCGAGCCGACCCCAGTCCGCGGCCTGGCCGGGCCGCGGGCCGAAGCCGGCGCGCCAGAGGAGCCGCTCGGCCTGGGCGCGGCGGAACTTCCCGCGGTAGACGGGCAGCGCGGCGCCGTGACGGCGGCGGGGTCGGGAACGGTGGCGCGGCATGGAAAGCGGGCAGACGGGCGTCTGACCGGACGTCAGGAAATCACGCCGGGCGGCGCGACGTTGGCCCGATCGCCGTGTTGACGTTCGGAGACAGGGACCTTTTCAGACGGGAGGACAGATGTTCAGAGGGGTTGTGATCGTCGCGCTGCTGGCGGGGCTGGCGCTGCCGGCGACCGCCGCGGCCGCGCGGCCGGGCGTGACCACGGGAGGCGTTGCGAACCTGACCGACACGAGCGTGTCGCTCAACGGCAGCGTGAACCCGAAGGGCAAGGACACGCAGTACTTCTTCCAGTACGGCCTCAACAAGCTGTACGGCGCGCAGACGCCGGCGACGGCCGGCGGCGCCGCGAACGGCGGCTCGGCGGTCAGCGTCCCCGTCGGTGCGCTCGCGCCGGCGACGCGCTACCACTACCGGCTCGTCGCGGTGAACGCCGACGGCACGACGCTCGGCGGCGACCGGACGTTCAAGACGAAGGTGCAGCCGCTCGGGCTGACGCTGAAGGGCGACGCCCAGCTCGGTGCCGTTCGGCAGCGCGAGCGTGATCTCCGGCCAGCTGATCGGCACGAACGGCCGCGGCCGCCAGGTCCAGCTGCAGGCGAGCGCGTTCCCCTACACCGCGGGCTTCGCGAACGTCGGCACGCCGGTCGTGACCAGCACGGTCGACGGCACCTTCTCGTTCAACAGCATCGGGATCCCGGTCAACACGCAGTTCCGCGTCGTGATGCCCGCCCGCCCCGACATCGCGAGCCCGATCGTGCTCGTGGCCGCCGGCGTCCAGGTCAAGACCGACACGAAGAAGGTCGACCAGGGCCGCAAGAGCAAGAAGATCAAGTTCTTCGGCAGCATCACGCCCGCCGGTGACGGCGCGAAGGTCTACGTGCAGAAGCTGCGCAACGGCGTCTGGGCGAACATCGCCTCGTCGACCGCGAAGCACTCGAGCTCGTCGAAGTCGTCGTTCTCGCTCCGCGTGCGGATCTACAAGCGCGGCTCGTTCCGCGTCGCCGCGGACTCCCCCGTCGGGCAGTACTCGACGGGCGCCGGCCGCACGATCGAGGTCCAGAAGATCCGGCCGTAGACGGACTCAGCCGACGACGGTGCGCGCGGCGTGGAGCAGGAACCGCGCCGCGTAGCACACGTCGTCGGCGTGGATCCGCTCGTCGCGGTTGTGGATCCCGTCGTGCAGCACGCTCAGCGGCGTGTGCCGGACCGGCCAGAAGCCGATGCAGTCCGTGCCCCAGCCGCTGCGCATGAAGTAGGAGTCGACGAACCCGGTGCTGATCGCCGGCAGCAGCGTCGCCTCCGGGTCGTGCTCGGCGAGGAACGAGGCGCAGGCGGCGTAGAGCGGTGAGTCCGTCCCCGTGACGGTCCCGCCCTGCTGCGGCTCCGGGTAGGCGAGCTCGTAGGGCAGGTCGTCGCCGATCGCGGCGGCCAGCGCGGCCTCCAGGTCGGCGCGCGTCTGCCCCGGCAGGAGCCGCGCGTCGACGTCGACGGTCGCCCGCGCGGGCATCACGTTGCGCGCCGCGGAGCCCTCGAGCCGCGTCGGCGCCAGCGTCATCCCGAGCATGCTCGGGAGGTCCTCGGCGAGCTCGGGCTGGCGCGCCGCGACGTGCGCGATCGCCGCGTCGAGGTCGCCGTCCGGGTCGGCGCCGAGCGCCTCGAACAGCGTCCGGACGATCGGCTGCACCTCGCGCTCGGGCCGGTACGCGGCGATCCGGGTGATGATCGCCGCGAGCCGCGGCACGGCGTTGGCCGCGAGGTGCGGGGTCGACGCGTGCCCGGCCTCGCCGAGCGCGGTCACCAGCACCGGCAGGCACGCCTTCTCGCCGACGCCGACGGTGACGACCGCGCCGCCGTCGCTGAGCGGGAGCCGCTCGCCGCCGCCCTCGTCGATCGCCATGTCCGGCGCGAGGTCCGGGCGCTCCTCGCACGAGCCACTGCATGCCGACGGCCTCGCTGCCGTCCTCCTCGTCGGCCTGGGCGATCAGCAGCAGGTCGCCGCTGGGCCGGAAGCCCTCGCGGGCGAGCGTCGCCAGCACCACGGCGTTCGTCGCGGTGTGGCCCTTCATGTCGACCGCGCCGCGGCCCCAGATGTAGCCGTCGTCGTCGAGGTCGCCGGAGAACGGCGGGTGCTGCCAGTCGCGCGCGTCGGCGGGGACGACGTCGGTGTGCCCGGTGAGCGCGAGCGACGGGCCGCTCCCGCCGGGGATCCGCGCGATCAGGTTCGCGCGCCCGGGCTTGCGCGCGACGAGCTCGCATTCGATCCCGTGCCGGACGAGGTAGTCGCGCAGCAGCTCGGCCGCCGCGGTCTCGTTGCCGGGCGGGTTCGAGGTGTCGACCCGGATCAGCTCGCGCAGCAGCGCGACCGCCTCCGTGCGCAGCGCTCCGACGTCCACGGCGCGCGATCCTAGCCGAGCCCGGCGCCCTTGCGCCGATTGCACGGCGCGCAGAGGACCTGGAGGTTCGCGAACGTCGTCGCCCCGCCGAGCGCGACCGGGATCACGTGGTCGTACTGGAGGTCGAAGCGCCCGCCGCAGCCGACGCAGGCGCCGCCGTCGCGCTCCCAGACCGCGCGCCGCAGCTCGGCGGGCACGCCCTCGCGGCGGGGACCCGGAACCGCCGCGGCGACCGCGTGCGCCCGCTCGAGCCGCCGCCGCGCGCGCAGCTCGCGCTCGCGCAGCAGCGCGCGCACGTCCGCGGGCGCCAGCCCCTCGTCCTCCCAGAACACGCGATCCTCGAACAGCCACCAGCGCCGGCGCCCTGCGGCGTGCAGCGCGACCGGCTCGTCGAGCTGGCGCGCCTGCAGCGCGCGGAACCGCCGGGTGCCCCAGGTCGCCGCCGGATCCCAGCTCGCCTCGAAGCGCCACCCGAACGGCGTCAGGCGGCGGGAGAACGCGGCGTCGGCCACCTCGCGCAGCATCGGCGCACCGTAGGCGGGGCGCCCGACGGGTTGCAGGCGCCGTTGCATAGGGTGGGGCGGATGCTGCCGGAGGGCATCCACCAGATCTCGCTGCCGGTCCCGTTCGGGGTCGGGAACGTGAACACCTGGCTGCTGACGGGCGAGCCGCTCACGCTCGTCGACGCCGGCCCGCTGATGGACGAGGCGGAGGCGGCGCTCGACGCGGGACTGGCCGCGCACGGCGTCGCGGCCGAGGACCTCGAGCTGATCGTGCTGACCCACCAGCACGTCGACCACACCGGCCTCGCGGGGCGGCTGGCCGAGCGCTCGGGCGCGCGCGTGGCCGGCACCGCGAAGCTCGCGCGCGTACATGGCCGACACCACCGCGAGCGCCGACGCGGACGACGCCTACTCGACCGCGCTGATGCGCCGCCACGGGGTGACGGAGAGCACGGTGGAGACGCTCGAGTCGATCAGCCGCGCGTTCCGCCGCTACCAGGCCGACGCCGACGTCGCACGCGGATCATCGCCGACCGCGGCGAGCTCGTCGCCGGCGGGCGGATCTGGCGCGTCCACGAGCGCCCCGGCCACAGCCCGACCGACACGGTGCTCGCCGGCGACGGCGCTGATGATCACCGGCGACCACCTGCTCGGGAAGATCTCCTCCAACCCCGTCAACCACTGCCGATCGGCGCGCCCGACCCCGTCGCGCTCGCCGCCTCGCCCGATCGCCCGCGCACGCTGCTGATGTACGACGACGCGCTCGCGGCGACGGCGGCGGAGGACCGCGGCGAGCTGATCCTGCCCGGCCACGGCGACACGTTCACGGGTGCGCGCGAGCTGATCGAGCGGCGCTTCGGGATGACCGAGCGGCGGGCGGGGAAGATCCTCGCCGCGCTGGACGAGCCGCGCACCGCGGCCGCGATCGGGCGCGACCTCTGGCGCTACGTCCCCGTCACCCAGGCCTACCTCGTGCTCTCCGAGGTGCTCGGCCACCTCGACCTGCTCGAGGCGCGCGGCGCGGTGACGACCGAGGAGCGCGGCGGCGTCGTCGTCTATGCCCGCGCCTGAGCCGCGCGGGCACTGGCTCAAGGCGATCGGCCACGCGCGCGGCCCGCTCACCGAGCGCTGGCCGGAGGAGCGGCCCGAGCTGCTGCGCCGGACGGGCTTCCCGCGCCGCCCGCGGATCGTGCCCGGCGACCGGCTCGTGTACTACGCGTCGGTCTGGCGCCGCGTGTTCGCGGTCGTCGAGGCGCTCGAGCTCCCCGAGCCGCGCGACCATCCGCGCTGGCCGTGGACGATCGCGGTCGAGCCGCTGCTCGTCGTGCCGGTGCTCGACGCCGCCCCGCCGGTCGAGGCGATCGGGGTCGCGGCGCGGTCGATGAGCCAGCAGTCGCACATCCGGATCGGCCCGGACCACTACGAGCGGGCCGTCGCGGCGCTCGCCTCGGTCGCGCTATGACACCCGCACGGTGCGCCGCACGCGGGCCGAGCGGTTGCCCGCCGCGTCCTCGGCGACGACCGTGACGGCGTAGCGGCCGCGCCGCAGCCGCAGGGTGAGCTTCGCCGTGCCGGAGCCGAGCCGGCGGGTGACGTGCTGCGCGCGCCGCCCGCGCCGCTTCGCGCGTGAGGGTGACCTCGGCGGGCTCGCTGAGCTTGAAGCCGGCGCGCAGCGTGCGCGAGCGCACGCGGACGGTCGCGCCGCGCAGCGCGGGGGGCGTGGCGTCGGCCGCGACGGGCGGCGGGGGCGGAGGCGGCGGCGTCGCCGGCGGAGCCGGCGGTGCGGCGGTCGGGACCGCGGTGGGGCCGCTGTGGCCGTCGGCGCCGGCGTCGTCGTGGGGGTGGGCGTCGCCGTCGCCGTCGCGGTCGGCGTGGGGGTCGGCGTCGGCTCGCCGCGCACCGTCACCTGCCCGGTCATCGTCTCGTAGTGGAGCGGACAGACGTACGTGAACGTCCCCGGCGTCGGGAACGTCACCTCGTCGACCTCCGGCGAATGCGGTGGCCGGATGGGGCCCTCCTCATAGCCGGGGACCAGGAGCTGGTGCGCCGCGTTCGCCTGGCCGTACGTCCAGCGCACGGTGTCGCCGGGGTCGATCGTCAGGACGTCCGGGCTCCAGCGCGGATCGCCCGCCGCGTCGAGCGCCTCCACGGTGTGGACCGCCGCCGCCCGCTGCGTGGTCGCCGCGAACGCCGTGCCGGCGACGACCAGGGCGGCGATCCCCGCGGCCAGGCAGGACACGACGGCCCGCGACGGACCCGGACCGGGAGAGTGGCCGGACCCGCCGCGGGCTGCGTGCATGGCATTCGCCACCCGCGCGGTGGTTGAGGGCAATGCCCACCTCGCCTCCCCAGCAGAGGAAGCTCGACGCGTTGTAGTGGGACGGGTCGCGCTTCGCATCAGGGGAGGCAAGCTTTCGTACACGCTTCGCGTAAGGGGGTGGGCGCCGCGGGGGCGGCGCCCACCCGGTTCCGCTATGGCGTGGGCGGCACCCCGTGGCCGGTCCCGGAGAACTCGACCCAGTTGAGGTTGCCGAAGTTCCCGGTCGTCGCGTTCCCGTCGATCGCGCGGAAGACCAGGTACACCCGCCGGGATCCCGTGAACGTCAGCGGGAACGTCTGGTTGGTGTAGGTGTTGTTGCCGCCGGTGTTGAGCAGCGTGCCCGAGCCGGCCAGCGGCCCGTCCGGGCTGTCGAGCCGGAACTCGACCGTGGCGCGATCGGTGCCCGCGGCGCCGTTCGCGGCGAACCGGAGCGTGATCGCGTCGTCCATGTTCGTGAGGTTCACGTTCCGGTTGATCGCGATCCAGTCGCCCGCGTCCAGGCCGTTGCGGACCTGGCCGCCGCCCGGGTCGGGCTCGCCGCCGCCGACGTTGCCGGTCGCGGTGCCCGACTGCTCCTGGGCGAACTCCAGCTGCTGGCGCCGGATCTGGATGACGTTCTGGACGGTGGTGCTCAGCGGCGGCTGGCCGTTCGCGCCGTCGTCCGTGTACGTCACGCTGATCCCGCCGGCGATGTAGCCGCCGTGCGACGCGTCGTCGGCGAGCGTCGACAGGGTGCCGGTGCAGCCGGTCGCCGAGTCCTCGCCGTGGCCGTGCTGGTCGTGCACGAGCACGAACGTGACGGTCACCTGCGAGCAGTCGATCGGCCCGTCCTCGGCGTCGGTGCCCGACACCGTGAACGGCACGTCGTCGCCCCAGGCGAAGAAGTCGCCGTCGACCGGCGAGCTCAACGTCAGGACCGGCGCGGTGTTGCCGACGGTGATGGTCGTGGTCTGGGTCGCGGTCTTCCCGCTCGAGTCCGTGACCGTCAGCCGCGCCGTGTACACGCCGTTCTGCGTGTAGGTGAACGCGGGGTCGGGGTCGGTCGAGTCGACCGTGCCGTCGTCCTGGAAGTCCCACGCGAACTCGATCGAGTCGGACGGATCCGGGTCGCGCGAGCCCTCGCTGGAGAACTGCACCGCCAGCGGCGCCTGCCCGCTGGTCGGCGTCGCGGAGAGCACCGCCTGCGGCGCCCGCTGCCCCTTGACGTACTCCCACTTGTACATGCCGGCGTCGGGGTTGGCGGCGAAGAACCCGTCACCGTAGGTGAGCAGGTAGAACGCGCCGTCCGCCCCGAACTGCAGGTCCATCGGGTTGTCGCACTCGAACTGCGCGGCGGCGGCCGAGCCGACGGCGCCGCAGTTCAGCAGCGAGTTGATCTTCAGGATCTTCTTGTCCGAGTCGAGCCGGATCTCCTTGAGCGTGTCCCGCGTGAACTCGCCGAAGAACACGGCGTCGTCGTAGTACGGCGGGAACTTGGACGGGTTCGGGTTGGCCGGGTCGTACTCGTACCGCGCGGCGCCGTGCGGTCCGACGCCACCCGTGGCGAGCTCGGGGAACAGGTTCACGCACGGCTTGATCGTCGGCGTGTTGTAGCTCTCCAGGCACGGGGTGCCCCAGGTGGTGTCCTGGAACGAGTACCAGAGGTCGGGCTGGACGATCGGCGGCGTCGCGGCCAGGCCGGTGTTGTGCCGCGAGGCGTTGACCGGGCCCGTCGCCGGGTTGCCGCACCCGTGCGGCTGCCCGAGCGTCCGGCTCGTGTTGAAGTTCCACTGGTACATGGGCAGGTTCGGCGCCATGCACAGCGGCCAGCCGTAGTTGCTCGGCTTGCGGACGATCTCCATCCGGCCGGTGCCGGCGGGCCCGCGCAGGGCGCCCGGGACCGACGAGTCCGGCGAGTAGTCCGTGATGTACGCGACGTCGTCGGAGTCGACCTGGATCCGGAACGGGTTGCGGAAGCCCATCGCGTAGATCTCGGGCCGCGTCCCCGTCTGGCCGGCGGCGAACAGGTTGCCGGCGACGGACTGGTGGCTGCCGTTCTCCGCGACCTTGATGCGGAGGATCTTGCCGCGCAGGTCGTTCGTGTTGAGCGACGAGCGGCGCGCGTCGAACCAGGGCGGCTGGAAGAGGTCCGCCTGCAGGGTCGTCGCCACCGGCGCCGTCGGCGTCGTGCCGGTCAGGCCGGTCGCGTCGGTCGTGATCTCCGGGACGTCCTCGCGCGCGTACTGGCCGTCGAAGACCAGCGTCATCAGCGTGGTGCTGATCAGCTGCGTCGGCTGCGTGCAGGGGTTGTTCCCGCAGTTCACCGCGATGTCGCCGGGCTCCACGTTGCTCGAGCGCGTCGAGCGCGGACTGCACCGCGGCGCTGTTCGCGTCGAAGGCGATCGGCGCCGTGGTCTGGCCGTCGAACGTGATCGTGAACGTGCCGCCCGTGGCGTTGAGCGTCCGCACGGTCTGCGTCTCGTTCGTCTTCATGTCGTTGTGCGGGCCCCAGCCGCCGGCGTTGCCGGCGCCGGACGGCGTGTCGTCACCCGTGACGAGCCAGAGGTTGTTGTGCTTGTCGAAGTCGATGTCGCCGCCGACGTGGCAGCAGGCGCCGCGGTTGACCTCGACCCGCATGATCTTCTGCTCCGTCGCGAGGTCCAGCGACGGCGTCGCGCCGTCGACGAACTTGAAGCGCGAGAGCTGGAAGTAGCCCTTCCACTGGTCCCACGCGCTCAGGTCGGCCTGCGGGGCGGTCGGGGCCGCGCCGGTCGGCGTGGTCTCCGGGTAGGGCGAGCCGCTGAGCGACGTCCCGTCCATCGTGAGCGGCGAGTAGTACAGGTAGACCCACTTGTTCGTGGCGAAGTCGCGGTCGACCGCCGGGCCGTAGAGCCCGTCCTCGCTGTGGGTGTAGACCGGCAGCGTGGCGATCACGGTCGACGTGCCGGTGACCGGGTCGTGCAGCCGCACGCGGCCGTCGCGGACGGTCTGGATGATCCGCCCGTCGGGCAGCTGGTCGAAGCCGATCGGCTCGTTGATGTTCGGCGGCGCCGACAGCTTCGTCTGCTGGTAGTTGGCCAGCACCGTCGCGCCGCAGTCGCTGTAGACCGGGTCCGAGGTCCCGGCCGTCCAGTCGATCGCGCCGCCGAGGTGCGTGGCGAGGCTCGGGTCGGCGTAGCTGCCGGCCGTGTGGCCGACGGCGGTGTAGAACGAGCGCCCGCCCTGGTAGTCCTTGCACCAGGCGACCGGGTGGTCCGCGCCCATCGCGTTCCCGTCGTACGTCGTCTCGTCGACGGTGGCGAGGACGTGCGACTCGCCGCGCACGTTCTCGGTGAAGTCGTAGTACGCGTCGGTGTGGCGCCAGCGCTCCGGCAGCCCCTTCGAGGCGTCGTGCACCCGGTCGGCGACCTTGATCGTCGCCGGCTGGGTCTCGGACTCACCCTCCGCGCGCGTGCCGAGCAGGTCGGTGAAGAAGTCCCATCCGGGCTCCGCGTCGATCGCCCCGTGCACGGCGAGCATGCCGCCGCCGTCCTCGTAGTAGGTCTCGAACGCGGCCTTCTCGGCGCCGGACAGGATCGTGCCCGCGGTGTCGAGGAAGATCACGGCGCGGAACAGCTTGAGGTTCGCCTCGGTGAACACGCCGGCGGACTCGTCCGTCACGCTGACGGCGAAGTTGCGCTGGCGGCCGAGGGCCCGGATCGCGTCGACGCCCGCGGCCGTCGCGCTGTGGCCGGCGTCGGTCTCCGTCAGCACGAGCACGTTGAAGCGCGCGTTCGGCGGGTTCGGGGCCGGTGGGGGATTGGGCACCGGGTTCGGGTTCGGGTTCGGCGGCGGCGTGGTCGGCTTCGTCACGGTCAGGCGCCGGTTCGCCACGCGGCACTCCGCGCGACCCTTGCCGATGCACGCGGCGACGAGGTAGCGGCCCGCGTCGAGCCCGCTTGGGGATCCGCACGCGGATCCGCTCCGTCCGGCTCTTGCCGGCCTTGATGCGGCTGAAGCGCTCGGACCCGACCTGGCGGCCGCGCTCGCCGCGCTTCTCGCGCACGTAGATCGTGACCTTCGGGCGCACCGCGCGCCGTGCGGGGTTGCGCACCTTCACGGCGACGCGGAACGCGTCCCCGGCCTCCACCCGGGCCGGCATGCCGGCCAGCGAGCGGATCTTCGGCTGCTTCTGCGCCGCGACGGCGTCGACCGGCTGGGCTGCGGCGCCCGCAGGCGCGAGACCGACCACCGTGGCGGCCAGCAGGGCGCCGCCGAACTGCGCACGGACGCGCGAGAACGCACGTGTGGGCACGCTTCCTCCCCTATCGAGTTGCTCTGGACCCGCGGCGTCCGCCGCGGCGATCCGGAACCGCTCTCCCTCGGTCCGTGCTGATCGCAGCCGTTGTCTCCCTCGGCTGCCGGGATGAGTACCCGCCCCAGCGACGAATGTCAAGCAATAGTTCGTCGTCGATCCGACAAAAGGTCGCACCCTTTTGTTGCGAACCGCGACAAAGCCGCGTCCGGCAGTTTTGTCGCCAGACGACGCGCAAGTCTGTTGACTTGTGACAGAAGGGTTGGCTATGTTCCGGCCGGAGCTTCGGCCGGGAACGGCCGGGAGAGAGCGCCAGACGAGGTCAGGTCGCCCTGTGCGGCCGGGAGAGTGACCCCGGATCATCGATCGGCCGCCATGGCCACGGAGAGAAGGGGAGTGGTGCATGAAGGGAGTCAGCAGGCGCGCACTCGCGTGCGCCGCCGCCGGGGCTGCGTTGCTGGCCGGGGCGAGCACCGCCCAGGCGCAACGACCTGAGTCGGTCGGCAACGGCGTCAAGACCGGCCAGCTCAGCGCCCAGATGTTCAACTTCGGCGGCTACCTGAGCAACGGGGGCAACACCGGTGCGCCCAACCCGGTGACCGGCGTCTCCGACGCCTGCCTGACCGCCACCACCGACGCCTGCCGGCGCGAGCGCCTCGAGGGGCTGTTCGCGTTCCTCCAGTCCAAGGGCGTCACCAGCATCGAGCTCTTCGGCCATGCCGGCTTCCCGGCGGCCACCGACATCCCCGGCCTCCAGGCCTACCGGGCGCTGATGGACGAGTACGGCCTGCACGCCGCCGGCTGGCACGGCGACGTCAGCGAGGCGAACTGGGACACCCGCATCGCGGCGGCCAAGATCCTCGGCGCCGACTACCTCGGCTCCGGCGGCACGGCGTCGCCCGGCCAGGGCACGTACGCGAACACGCTCGCGACCGCCCAGACGCTCAACCGGCTCGGCAAGAAGTCCGTCGAGGCGGGCGTCGGCCCCGTCTACATCCACAACCACACCGGTGAGTTCGACGTGAAGTACACGGAGAACGGCGTGGAGAAGACGGCGTGGGAGATCCTGATGGACAACACGGACGCGCGCTACGTGGCCGCGGAGCTCGACGTCTTCTGGTCGTCGGACGCGTTCGACGACGTCAGCGGCACGGCGTCCGCGTCGCTGATCAACCGCTACCCGTCCCGCGTGCAGATGCTGCACGTCAAGGACGGCATCGGCATCGCCCTGCGCGGCACCCCGCCCGAGACGAACAGCCGCGGCGGCTCACCGCGGGCGACCGGCACCGGCGAGCTCGACTTCCGGCCGATCCTCGCCGCGGCCAACAACCGCGTCCACTACTACCACCACGAGCACGACGGCGGCACGCTCGCCGACGCGAACACGAGCTTCACGAACCTGAAGGGCTCGGGTCCGGCGTCGGTGGCCACGATGCTGGCCCTGCCGGCGACGTTCCCGATGGTCGCGGCCGGCACGCCGGCGGCGGCGAACGTGGTCCCGGTCACGGTCGAGAACACCGGTGAGCAGCCGCTGACGATCACGAACGTGACGCTCGGGGCCGACGCCCTCGACGCCGGCGCCGCGGGCGACTTCGCGATCGTGAGCCAGAACTGCACCGGCGGGCCGGTCCCGGCCGGCGCACCGGCGGTGCCCCCGACGGGCACCACGCCCGGCTCGCCGGCGGTGCCGCGCGGGACCTGCACGGTCAACGTCGGCTTCAAGCCGACGCGGACGAACTGGACGTCGGTCGCCCGGCTGCAGTTCACGTCCAACTCGGACGACGCGACCGAGCGCGTGCTGCTCGTCGGCCGGAGCGCCGGTGGCGCCGCCACCGGCGAGGTGCCGGTCGGCGGCGAGGTCGGCGGCGGCGTCGAGGGCTCGCTCGGGCTCACGATCCCGGCCGGTCCGTGGAGCTTCGGGACGTTCGTCCCGGGCCTCGCGCGCAACTACGACCTGAACCTCGGGGCGCAGGTCACGAGCACCGCCGGCAACGCGGCGCTCAGCGTCGCGGACAACAGCACGAACGCGCCCGGCCGCCTGGTCAACGGCTCGTTCTCGCTGGCGCAGCCGCTCGCGCTGCGGGCACCGTCGCCCGCGGATCCGAACCCGGCGTACGTGCCGATGCCGACCACGAGCGGGACGCCGGTGGCGATCCGCAGCTGGACCGGACCGGTCACGAACGACGGGGTGCAGATCGGGCTCCGCCAGTCGATCGGCGCCAACGAGCCGCTCCGCTCGGGCTCGTACAGCAAGAACCTCACGTTCACGTTGCAGTCGGCGACGCCGTGAGCTGAAGGACGCAGGGCGGAGGGGCGCCGGTCCCGCGGGACCGGCGCCCCGCGCCTCGCGAAGGACGTGATCTTGGGACGACGCATCGACCACCTGCTTCCGCTGCTCGCCACGGCCGCGCTCGCGACCGCGGCGACCGGCTGCGGCGGCGGCGACGATGCCCCGCGGCCGGAGCGCGCGGCGGCGCCCGCGTTCGGCGAGCGCCAGCACGAGGCCGCGGTGCGCGACTTCTACGGCACGCTGCGTGCCGAGCCGAGCGCGACCGCCGAGGAGTTCGGCGGCGCGACCGAGGAGGAGTTCCACCAGCCGCCGGTGCCGCTGCAGGCGGCCGTCGGGGACGCGATCACGCTGACCGGCACGAACCTCGGGGTGCGGCTGCGCGTCACCGTGCTGGGCGTGAAGGATCCCGGGGCGGAAGCCGCGGCCGGCACGCGGCGCGTCGCGGTGCGGCTCGGGCTCGTGAACGACGGGATCGCCGTCTTCGAGTCGCAGCTGACCGGCGCCGAGCTGCGCGCCGGGGATCGCGCGGTGCCCGTCGCCGACGGCGAGCGCGCCGGCTGCTCGAACGGCTTCGACGGGCCGCTCCGGCTCGACGTCGGCAACCGCGCGCGCGGCTGCCTCGTCTTCGACGTGCCGGCCGGTGTGCGGGCGAGCGACCTCCTGCTCGCGCTCGAGCAGGTGCCGGCGGAGGCGGGGGGCCGATGGCGGCTGGGCTGACCCGGGCACTCGCCGGAGTCGTCGCGGCCGCTGCGCTGCTGCTCGCGGCGGCGCCGGCGTCCGCGGCCGTGACCGGCACCGTCTCGGGCGTGCGCGCGCCGGCCTCCGGGACGCTCGCGCTCGCGGTGCAGGCCGTGGCCGGCGACGCCGCAGGGCTGCGCGGCGCCCGCGCGCTGCTCGACGGCGGCGTGGTCGACGTCGCCGCGTTCGGCCCCGCGGGCTGCGCTCCCGGGACCTGCCCCGCGGGCGGCATCGTCCGGCTCGCCGTCGACACCCGTGCCGTGCCGGACGGGCCGCACCGGCTCGCGATCGTGGTCGAGGACGGCGACGGGGCGCTCACCACGCTGCTCGATCAGCCGATCCTCGTCGCCAACGTCGTCGTGCCGCTGACCGCGACCGTCGTGCTCACCTTCGGCTCGGGCCGCGGCGCGACCCCGCCGTCACCGGTGACCGGCGGCGGCGTCGATCCCGGCGCGGAGCAGGCCCGCGGCTGTCGCGCCGCGCGGCTGACCGTGCTGCTCGACGCGCGGCGGCGGCAGGTCCGCCGCGGTGCGGTCGTCCTCCGGCGCGACCGTGCGTATCGCTTCGCCGGGCGGCTGACGTGCCGGCGCGACGGCGCGCGCCGTGCGGCGCCGCGCGGCACGCGGATCGCGGTCCGGCGGCCGGGCGGGGCCCCGGAGCGGGCGGTCCGCGTCGGCGCCGGCGGCCGGTTCGCGATCCGGCTCCGGATCGAGCGCGCGGGCGCGGTCGTCTTCGTCCTCCGCGAGGCGGCCGGGGGGCCGGTCCGCGTCCGGATCCCCGTGCGGGTGGCGCGATGAGGCGCGCGCTGCCGCTCGCCGCGATCGCGGCGCTCGCGCTGGCGGGCACCGCGCAGGCGCAGGAGCCCGAGGTCGGCGGCACCGTCCCGGACGTGATCGCGCTCGACCTCGGCGAGCCGCGCGGCGCGATCGGACCCGGCCCGGGCGTCGACGAGCTCACGGTCCGCGCGCGGCTCACCGACACGAGCGGGCGCGCGCGACTCTCGATCGCGGACGGCGACGTCGCCGCCGGCGCGGGGCTCGGTCGCCTCGCCGGCCTGCGCGCGCCGCTCGAGGCGCGCGTCGGCGCGCGCGCGTTCCAGCCGCTCGACGTCACCGCCGACCCCCTGCTGGCCGCCTTCCGGGCGCCGCTCGCGAACCACGTCGCCACGATCCGGCTCCGCCAGCGCATCGCGCCCGGCGAGCGGCTGGGCGACGCCGCCAAGACCGTCCTGATCACCCTGAGCACGACCGCGCCCTGACCCGACAAGGAGCCTGACCATGAACCGGCCGAAGATCCTCGCCGCGGTGGCCGCGGCAGCCGGCGCCGCCGCGCTCACCGCGCCGGCGGGCGCCGCCGCACCCGGCGCGGCGGCCGCGCAGAGCGGCTTCTCGGTGACGCCGTCGATCCTCGAGACCACGGCGCGCCGCGGCGCGACGATGTCGACGACCGTGGCCAACACGACCGGCGAGCGCCTGCGCATCACGGTGCGCGCGCGGCCCTGGCGGCAGACCGCGAGCGGTGCGGTGGTCGCGAACCGGTCCCGGCGCCTGCGCGGCGTCGGCCTGAGCGCGTCGCGCTTCACCCTGTCGCCCGGCGCCCGCCGGTCCGTCTACGTGACGATGGGGCGGACGCCGCGCTCGCGCTCGAGCTTCGGCGCGCTCGACGTCGTCGGCAAGCGCGTCAAGCAGCGCCGCGGCGTGAACGTCGCCTACCGCCTCGTCTCGAGCCTGCGCTTCAACCCCGCGGCGGCGGCGCGGCGCTACACGCTGCGCGCCGGGTCCGCCGCCGTCCGCGGCCGGACGCTCAAGCTGCTCGTCCGCAACGCGGGCAACACGGTCGACCCGGTCGGCGGCCGCGTCACGATCTCCGGCGCCGGCGCCGGCCGCAGCGGGAGCATCGCCGCGCTGCGCATCCTCCCGGGCGAGCTCGTGCGGGTCCCGGTGGCGAACCTCGCCGGGCTGCGGCGCGGCCGCTACACGGCGCGGATCACGCTCACCCAGGGCGGGCGCGACCGGACGAGCGTCGCGAAGGCGTTCCGGATCGGCTAGCCGGCGGGGCGCTCGAGGGCGATCAGCTCGGCGCGCGAGGACACGCCGAGCTTGCGGTAGATGCGCGTGAGGTGGACCTCGACGGTCTTCATGCTCACGAGCAGCTCGGCGGCCGCCTCGCGGTTGGTCATCCCCGCGACGACGAGGCGGCGGACCGCCTGCTCCTGCGGGGTCAGCCGCTGGCGGTCGGCGTCGCGGCGCTTGGCGGGCGTCAGCCCGCAGGCCGCCAGCTCGCGCCGCGTGCGCTCGGCGAACGGAACGGCGCCCAGCTCGGCGAACGTGCGTCAGCGCCGCCTGCAGCTGCGCCGCGGCGGCGCGCCGCCGGCCCTGGCGGCGCAGCAGCTCGCCGAGCGCCAGCTCCGCGATCGCGCGCTCGAACGGCATGCCGACCGCGGCGAGCTCCGCGATCGCCGACTCGAACGCCGCGACGGCCGTGGCGGTGTCGCCGCGCGCGGCCGCGATCCGGCCGCGGACCCGCGCGAAGCGACCGATCGCCGAGCGGAGGCCGCGGGCACGGGCGCGCGCCTCGTGCGGGGCGACGAACGCGTCGGCGGCGTCCACGCGCCCGAGCGCGACCAGGGCACCGGCGTAGAGGGTCTGCCAGGGCAGGAAGCCGGGCTCGTCGATCACGTCGCGCGGGTCGATCGCCAGCAGCGGCTCGAGCGCCGCGACCACCCGCTCGTGCTCCCCGCGGACGGCGTAGGCGTGCGCGCGCGCGAGCGCAGCGCCCGCGACCAGGTTCTCGAACACGAGCGGCCGGCGGTCGAGCGCGGCCAGCTGGGCGTCGACGGCGGGCTCGTCGCCGCGCGCGCTGGGCACCAGCGCGGCCGACCACCAGACGAACGGCAGCGCGGGGACGGTCTCGACCTCGGCCACGAGCGCCTGCGCGCGGCCGGCGGCGAGCAGCGCCTCGTCCCAGCGCCCCGTGGCGTAGTCCGCGCGCGCGAGATGGGCGAGCGCCAGGCAGGCGAGCTCGAGCGAGCGCGCCTCCCACGCCGCCGCCGCGGCCGCGGCGAGGTCGTCGCGGGCGCCGGCGAAGTCGTCGCGCGCGAGCCGGATCCAGCCGCGACCGACCCGCAGCGGCAGCGCCGCGCCCTCGGGTGCGCGGGCGAGCGCAGCGGTGAGCTCGGTCTCCGCGCGGGCGCCCTCGCCCAGCGCGGTCAGCGCGAGCGCGCGCGACCAGTGGCCGAACGCGCGGCCGGGATGCGCGTCAGGGGTGTACCGCAGCACGCGGTCCGCCCACGGGAGCGCCGCCTGCGCCCGCAGGCGCACCAGGTGATGGTGGACGGTCGCGCGCGCGATCCGGCCGGCCAGCGCCGGATCGGCCTCGGCGTCGCAGCGGTCCCACGCGCGGTCGAGCACGGCCTGCGCCTCGGCGGGCCGCAGCTCGTAGGTGAGCAGCTGGCCGAGCACCGCGTCGCGCAGGAGCCCGCCGCCCCGGGCGGCAGCGCGTCCGCGGTGGCGCGGGCGCGGCGGACGTCGCCGGCGATCGTGTAGAGGTCCGTCGCCGTGAGGAGGCGGGCGGCGCGGCGCTCGTCGTCCGCGCTGAGCCCGGCGGCGGTCGCGGCGGTCGCGGCGGCGGTCATCCACGCGCCGCGCGCCTCCTGCTCCCGGCCGCGCGCCTCGAGCGCGGCCGCGAGCGCCTCGTCGGCGCCCGGCGCGGCACGCTGCCGGTGCAGCAGCGCGGCGTCGACGTCCCCGCGCCCGTCGGCGTCCGCGGCGGCGCCGAGGTGCAGCCGCGCCCGCTGCGCCGGCGGCACCCGCTCGTAGACGGCCGCGGCGGCGAGCGGATGCGCGAACGCGATCGAGCGGCCGTCGCTGCGGACCAGCTCCGCGGCGATCAGCTCGTCGACCGCGTCCAGCGGCGCGGCGACCCCGGCCAGCGCCGCGGCCTCGGTCACCGGCGCGGCGCGGCCCAGCACCGCGACCGCCCCGGCGAGCGCGCGGGCGGCCTCCGAGCCGGCGGCGAGCCGCGCCCCGACGATCTCGCCGTAGCTGCGCGGCGCCGGCAGCGGCGCCTCGCCGCGCCACGTCTCCGGCGGCAGCTCGGCGAGGAGCGCCCGCGTGTGGAGCGGGCTGCCCTCGGTGTGGTCGGCGAGCCGCCGGGCCGCCGGAGCGGGCAGCTCGACGCCGAGCGCCGCCGCGAGCTCCTGCAGCTCGGCGGCGCCGAGCGGGGGCAGCACGAGCTCCGCGCCGTCGCGCGCCGCCTGCCGCGCGAAGCCGGCGGGCAGCTCGTGCAGCGCGTCCGCCCGCGCGGCGAGCACCAGCAGCACGCGGTCGGCGACGAGCCGGCGCCGGGCGAACAGCAGCGCCCGGAGCGACGGCGCGTCGATCCAGTGCGCGTCGTCGAGCACGACGAGCAGCGGCGCCTCCCGCTCCAGCTCGGACAGCCGCTCGAGCAGCCGCAGGCCGACCTCGACGTGGCCGGTCTCCGCGGGGCCCGGCCCGGTCGCGAGCAGCCCGGGCTCCGGTGCGCCGGTGAGGCGGAAGAGCCGGTCGGCGACGCCGTAGGCGACCAGCGCCTCGCCGGGCTCGCCGTCCACCCACAGCGTCCGCACGCCGGCCGCGGTCGCCGCGAGCCGGTCGACCAGCGCCGTCTTCCCGGCGCCGGGCGGACCCGAGACGAGCACCGTGCGCGGGTGCCCCTCGCGCGCGCGCTCGAGCTCGCCCCGCAGCGCATCGAGCTCCGCGGCGCGACCGACGAAGACGCCGGCGGCCCCGATCGTCATCGGCCGAAGTCAACCAGAGCCGCGGCTGGGCGCACGCGGGAGGCGGACGGTGAAGACCGTCTCGCCCGGCCGCGACTGCAGGCGCACGTCGCCGTCGTGGCGGTCGCGGACGATCCGCACCGCCGTGTCGAGCCCCAGCCCGGTGCCGGAGCCGACCGGCTTGGTGGTGAAGAACGGGTCGAAGACGCGCCGCTGCGCGGCCTCCGGGATGCCCGGGCCGTCGTCGGCGATCCGCACCTCGACGCCGGACTCGTGCCACGGCGCCGTGGTGATCGTGATCGTGCCGGTCTCGCCGAGCGCGTCGATCGCGTTGTCGAGCAGGTTGGTCCAGACCTGGTTGAGCTCGGACCCGTAGACGCACACGTGCGGGATGAAGCGGTCGTAGCGCTTCTCGACCGCGATCCGCGTGTGCTTGAGCTTGTAGTTGAGGATCGTCAGCGTCGCGTCGAGCCCGTCGTGGACGTCGACCTCCTGGAGGTCGGCCTGGTCCATGTAGGTGTAGGCCTTGATCGCCTTGACGAGGTCCGAGATGCGGTCGGTCGAGTCGCGCAGGTCGTCGGCGAGCGTGCGCGCGTTGAGCGAGGTCGCCATCCAGCGGACGGCGAGCGGGGTCGCGCTCCCGGCCGCGGCCGCGGCGCGGTCGAGCCACTCGTCGTCGAGCCCGGCGGTGGCGAGCGGCTCGGCGAGCGTCCACGCGTCCGGCACGCCGTGCGCCTCGAGCCAGTCGCCGATCGCGTCCTCGGCGTCGGCGGCGTCGAGCCCGTCGCGCGCGGTCGCGGTCCGCGCGCGCTCGTGCGCCTCGCGCTTGAGCGCGAGGAAGACCTCGGCGTCGTCGCGCTCGACGCCGGCGTCGACGAACGCCGCCATCGCGCCGTCGAGGGTGTCGAGCGCGTCGGCGAGCGCGGTCGCCGTGCGCTTGGCGGCCGCCGCCGGGTTGTTGAGCTCGTGCGCGAGCCCCGCCGACATCTGGCCGAGCGCGGCGAGCTTCTCGCGCTGGAGCTGGCTCGCCTCGAGCCGCGCCATCACCGGCCCGAACACGCGGATGACCTTCTGGAACGCGGGCGGCGTCGCGAACAGCAGGTCGCGGAACCGGTCCGCGGGGATCTGCGCCGCGCGGCTCGGCCCCGACGCGCGGATCGCCACGCGCGCCTCGTTGCCGGACAGCGCGAGGATCGCGCCCATCCAGGTCGGCGCGTCGTGGTGGTGGTCGCGCTCCTCGCGGTCGTCGACCAGCACGTAGCCGTCCATCCGGCCCTCGAGCAGGATCGAGAACGGGACCTCGGTCTCGCCGATCGTCACGAGCGTGTCGCCGCGGTCGAGCCGGCGCTCCTCGAACGCCGCCGCCCACGGCTCCAGGTCGGCGTCGGCGACCTCGTCGAACAGGTCGATGCCGCGCAGCTCCGCGACCGTGACGCTCATGTGTCGGCGAGGTACTGGTGGATGAACTGCACGCTCATCGAGCCCTCGCCGACCGCGCTCGCCACGCGCTTGATCGAGCGGTGGCGGACGTCGCCGGCCACGAACACGCCCGGCAGCGTCGTCTCGAGCAGGAACGGGTCGCGCTCGAGCGGCCAGCGGTGCGTCGCCGAGACGGCGGTGTCCGGACCCGCGAGGACGAAGCCGCGCTCGTCGCGGCCGACCTGCTCGCCGACCCAGTCCGTGTAGGGCGCGGCGCCGATGAAGACGAACATCGCGCCGACGTCGAGCACCTCCTCGCCGTCCGGGCCGGCGACGCGGACGCGCTCGAGGCTGTCGCCGCCCTCCGCCGCCGTGACCTGCGTGCCGGTGCGCACCTCGATGTTCCCGATCGCCGCGATCTGCTCGATCAGGTAGCTGGACATCGACGCGGCGAGCGACGCGCCGCGCACGAGCACGAGCACCTGCTTCGCGCCGCTCGCGAGGAACACGGCGGCCTGGCCGGCGGAGTTCGCGCCGCCGACGATCACGACGGTCTGGTTCGCACAGGTCTCGGCCTCGACGAGCGAGGCGCCGTAGTAGATCCCCTTGCCCTCCAGCTCGGCGATCCCCGGCGCGTCGAGCCGGCGGTACGCGACGCCGGTCGCGATCAGGACGCTGTGGCCGGCGAGCTCGCTGCCGCCCGCGAGCGTGACCACGCGCTGCGGCCCGCGCGCCTCGAGCTTGTCGACCTGCTGGACCGGCAGCAGCTCGGCGCCGAAGCGGCGCGCCTGGTCGTGCGCGCGGCGCGCGAGGTCGGCGCCGGAGAGGCCGTTCGGGAAGCCGAGGTAGTTCTCGATCCGCGAGCTCTGGCCGGCCTGGCCGCCGGGCGCCTCGCGCTCCACGAGCACGGTGCGCAGCCCCTCGGACGCGCCGTAGACCGCCGCCGCGAGCCCGGCCGGCCCGCCGCCGACGATGATCAGGTCGTAGAAGTCGAGCTCGGCCTGCGTCGCGATCCCGAGCCGCGTCGCGAGCTCGAGCGGCGTCGGCGCCTCGAGCACCGCGCCGTCGCGCAGGAACATCGCCGGCAGCCGGTCCGCGCCGATGCCGGCGACGTCGAGCAGCCGGCGCGCCTCGGGGTCGCGGTCGAGGTCGAGCCACTCGTAGGGGATCCGGTTGCGGGCGAGCAGGTCGCGCGCCTCGTGCGACGCGGGGGAGAAGCGATGGCCGACGACCCGGACCTCGGGGTCGGCGCCGGGGGCGTTGGCCTCCCAGTCGCCGAGCAGGTCCTCGAGCGTCGGGTACAGCCGCTCCTCCGGCGGGTCCCACGGCTTCTGCAGGTAGTAGTCGATCTGGGCGCGGTTGATCGCCTCGATCGCGGCGTCGGTGTCGGCGTAGGCCGTCAGCAGCGCGCGCTTGGCCTTCGGGAACAGGTCGCGCGCGGACTCGAGCAGCTCGACGCCGGTCATGCCCGGCATCCGCTGGTCGGCGAGCACGAGCGCGAGCGACTCGCCGCGCTTGCGCAGCTCCTTCAGCGTGTCCTGCGCCTCGGCGCCGGAGCCCGCGCGGAGCACGCGATAGGTCTCGCCGAAGCGGCTCCGGAGGTCGCGCTGGACCGCGCGCAGGACGGGCGGCTCGTCGTCGACGACGAGCAGTGCGGGGCGGCGGGCCGGGGCTTCCTCGGTACTCACTTGCGGGACGATAGCGAGCGCCTCCTGGCAGGATCCGGCCATGCGCGTCCTCAACATCGCCGATCCGGAGTTCACGTACGACGACGACGACCCGCCGCCGTTCCACGCGGGCATGTTCCGGCTCGGCAAGCAGCTCGGGGCCGAGCAGACCGGCATGAGCGTCTACGAGCTCCCGCCCGGCCAGTCGGTCTGCCCGTACCACTACGAGTACGGCGAGGAGGAGTGGGTGCTGGTGCTGACGGGGCGGCCGACGCTGCGCACGCCGGACGGCGAGCGCGAGCTCGCGCCGTTCGACGCCGCGTTCTTCCCGATCGGCCCCGACGGCGCCCACCAGGTGCGCAACGACACGGCCGAGACCGTCCGGATCGTCATGTGGTCGACCGTCATCACCCCGAGCGCGACCGCCTACCCGGACAGCGGCAAGGTCGGGGTCTGGACCGGCGTCGAGGGCGAGAACCTGATGGCCCGGCGCGCGAGCCACGTCGAGTACTACGACGGCGAGCTCGGCTAGGCGTGCCAAGATCCGGGCCCGTGGCAGAGCAACAGTTGCAGGATCTCGCGCGGCTGCGCCGCGTCCGCGACCGGATGGACCGCGAGTACGCGCAGCCGCTCGACGTCGAGGCGCTCGCCCGCGACGCGCACATGTCGGCCGGGCACTTCAGCCGCCAGTTCCGGCTCGCGTACGGCGAGTCGCCCTACGGCTACCTGATGACGCGCCGGATCGAGCGCGCGATGGCGCTGCTGCGGCGCGGCGAGCTCAGCGTCACCGAGGTCTGCTTCGAGGTCGGCTGCTCGTCGCTCGGCACGTTCAGCACGCGCTTCACCGAGCTGGTCGGGGTCCCGCCGAGCACGTACCGGCGCGAGGCGGCCCGTGCGACGGCCGGGATGCCGTCGTGCGTGGCCAAGCAGGTGACGCGACCGATCAGGAACCGAGAAGCGCCGGCGCCGGTCCGCTCCTAGCCTGCTCGCCATGCCGCACGCCGCCGACCGCCACGACCTCATCCGCGTGCGGGGCGCGCGCGTGAACAACCTCAAGGACGTCAGCATCGAGATCCCGAAGCGCCGGCTGACCGTGTTCACGGGCGTCTCGGGCTCGGGCAAGAGCTCGCTGGTCTTCGGGACGATCGCCGCGGAGTCGCAGCGGATGATCAACGAGACGTACAGCGCCTTCGTCCAGGGCTTCATGCCGACGCTGGCGCGGCCCGAGGTCGACCTGCTCGAAGGGCTGACGACCGCGCTGCTCGTCGACCAGGAGCGGATGGGCGCCGACGCCCGCTCGACCGTCGGCACGGCGACCGACGTCAACGCGATGCTGCGGATCGTCTTCAGCCGGCTCGGCGACCCGCACGTCGGATCGCCGGCGGCGTTCGCCTTCAACGTGCCCTCGGTCAAGGCGAGCGGCGCGATCACGGTCGACCGCGGCGGGAAGACCAGGACCGAGAAGGCGACCTTCACCCGCACCGGCGGGATGTGCCCGCGCTGCGAGGGCCGCGGCTCGGTCACCGACTTCGACCTGGCCGCGCTGTACGACGAGGACAAGTCGCTCAACGAGGGCGCGCTCTCGATCCCCGGCTACAGCATGGAGGGCTGGTACGGCCGGATCTTCCGCGGCTGCGGCTACTTCGACCCCGACAAGCCGATCGGGAAGTTCAACAAGCGCGAGCTGCACGACCTGCTCCACCGGGAGCCGACCAAGATCAAGGTCGACGGCATCAACCTGACGTACTCGGGCCTGATCCCGCAGATCCAGAAGTCGTTCCTGTCCAAGGACGTCGACTCGATGCAGCCGCACATCCGCGCCTTCGTGGAGCGGGCGGTCGTGTTCACCACCTGCCCCGAGTGCGACGGGACCCGGCTCAGCGCGGCGGCCCGGTCGTCGAAGATCGCGGGGATCGACATCGGCGAGGCGTGCGCGATGCAGGTCAGCGACCTCGCCGCGTGGGTCCGCGGCGTCGACGACCCGTCGGTGGCGCCGCTGCTGGCGGCGCTCGGGGACTCGCTCGACGCCTTCGTCGACATCGGGCTCGGCTACCTCAGCCTCGACCGGCCGTCGGGCACGCTGTCGGGCGGCGAGGCGCAGCGGATCAAGATGATCCGCCACCTCGGGTCCTCGCTCACCGACGTCACCTACGTGTTCGACGAGCCCACGATCGGGCTGCACCCGCACGACATCCAGCGGATGAACGAGCTGCTGCTGCAGCTGCGCGACAAGGGCAACACGGTGCTCGTCGTGGAGCACAAGCCCGAGGCGATCGCGATCGCCGACCACGTCGTCGACCTCGGCCCCGGCGCCGGCACGGAGGGCGGCGAGGTCGTGTTCGAGGGCACGGTCGCGGGCCTGCGGGCGAGCGACACGCGCACCGGACGGCACCTGGACGACCGCGCAGGCCTGAAGCCGGAGGTGCGGACGCCGTCGGGCGCGCTCGAGGTCCGCGGGGCCGACGCCCACAACCTGCAGGACGTCGACGTCGACATCCCGCTCGGCGTGCTGGTCGTGGTCACCGGCGTGGCCGGCTCGGGCAAGAGCTCGCTGATCCACGGCTCCGTCTCCGGGCGCGACGGCGTGGTCGCGGTCGACCAGAGCGCGATCCGCGGCTCGCGCCGCAGCAACCCGGCGACCTACACCGGCCTGCTCGACCCGATCCGCAAGGCGTTCGCGAAGGCGAACGGCGTCAAGCCGGGCCTGTTCAGCGCGAACTCCGACGGCGCCTGCCCGACCTGCAACGGCGCCGGCGTCATCTACACCGACCTCGGGATGATGGCCGGCGTCACCAGCACCTGCGAGGAGTGCGAGGGCAAGCGGTTCCAGGCCGCGGTGCTGGAGCTGACGTTCGGCGGCAAGGACATCAGCGAGGTGCTCGCGCTGCCCGTCACCGAGGCGGCGTCGTTCTTCGCCGACGGCGACGGCGCGGTGCCCGCGGCCCACAAGATCCTCACGCGGCTGACCGACGTCGGGCTGGGCTACCTGAGCCTCGGCCAGCCGCTCACCACGCTGTCCGGCGGCGAGCGCCAGCGGCTCAAGCTCGCCACGCAGATGGCCGAGAAGGGCGACGTCTACGTCCTCGACGAGCCGACCACGGGCCTCCACCTCGCCGACGTCGAGCTGCTGATCGGCCTGCTCGACCGGCTGGTCGACGCGGGCCGGTCGGTGATCGTCATCGCGCACCACCAGGCGGTCATGGCGCACGCCGACTGGATCATCGACCTCGGCCCCGGCGCCGGCCACGACGGCGGCCGGATCGTCTTCGAGGGCACGCCCGCCGAGCTCGTCGCCGCCCGCTCGACCCTCACCGGCGAGCACCTCGCGGACTACGTCGCGGCCTGACCGCCGCTCAGGACGGCAGGCCCCACTTCGGCATCGGCGACAGCCCGCCCTGCGCGATCGCGCGCTCGGTGTCGCTCGAGCGCGCGGTCGTCGCGTACGGCGGCATCCTCCACGGGTGCGAGGCGATCGTGCCGTAGTGCTCGCGCACGTCGGCCACGAGCTCGCCGCGGTGGCGCCCGCACGCGTAGCGCGCCGGGCCGAGCGGCCCCCGCCCGGTCCAGACCAGCCACCGTCCCGGCGGCACGTCGAGGTACGCGCCGAAGACCAGCTCGCGCAGCCCGCGCTCCAGGCTGCGCTGCGTGCCGGGGTCGGGCTCGGCCGAGCAGAACTGGCAGCGGAAGCGGACCCGGACGGGCACGGGGCCGGATGATCGCAGCCGCGCCAAGGACCGCCGGCCGTCCGCCTGCTCGGGTGTAGAGTCGGCGCGGTCCGGTCCTCGAGGGAGGGTGAACGAATGTGACACGTGGCGCGGGCGATCCGCTGCCTGGTCCGTTCCCGCTGCCGGCGCGCAGCGAGCCGCTCGTGCGCGGAGCGCGCGCACCGCCGGCCGCCGGGCCGCTCGTGCTACCTGTTCGACGCCGACGAGGAGCTCGCGGCGGGGCTGGACCTGCGGATGCGGCTCGTCGCGCGGCCCCTCGTCACGGCGCGCGTCCAGGAGGTCTCGGCGGGCGAGTTCGACCTGCTCCCGCTGCTCGCCGCGCTGCGCGGCGGCGTCGGACTGCTCGTGATCGACGGCATCGTCGCGCTCGACGTGCAGGTCGGCGATCGGACCGCCTCCGAGCTCGTCGGCGCCGGCGACCTGCTCGCCCAGTGGACGAAGGAGGACGACGTGGTCCTCCTCGCCTCGGAGACCTACTCGCGCGCGCTCGTGACGACGCGGATCGCGATCCTCGACGGGGAGTTCGCCGAGCGGATCCGGCCCTGGCCGCAGATCCTCCACGCGCTCCTGCGCCGGTCCGTCCGGCGCACGATGGAGCTCAACGTCCAGCGCGCCGCGACCTGCCACCCGCGCGCCGACGTGCGGATCGCGCTGCTGCTCTGGCACCTCGCCGAGCGCTGGGGGATCGTCGAGCTCGACGGGATCCTCGTCCCGCTGCCGCTCACCCACCGGCTGATCGGCCAGCTGATCGGCGCCGAGCGGCCGTCGGTCTCGCACGCGCTCGGCCGCCTGGCGAACGCCGGCCTCGTGACGCGCAAGCCCAGCGGGCTCGTCCTGCACGGGACCGCCGCGCATCACACGGCCTGCCTCACCGAGCGCAACGACCCCGACAGCGCGCGGGTATGACCGGCGTCGAGTTCGCCCCGCGCCAGGCCGCGACGGAGCAGCTCACCGTCCACGTCATCTGGATGACGAGCGGGCTCGGCTGCGACGGCGACACGGTGGCGATGACGGCGGCGACCCGGCCGTCGCTCGAGGACCTGCTCAACCGGACGCTGCCCGGGATGCCCGGCGTCGCGCTCTACAACCCGCTGCTCGCGGTCGAGTCCGGCGAGGACTTCATGCGCGCCTGGTACGACGCCGAGGCGGGGCGGCTGGACCCGTTCATCCTGGTGCTCGAGGGCTCCGTCCCGAACGAGGCGATCAACGGCGCCGGGCACTGGGCGGCGCTCGGCGTCGATCCGCGGACCGGGCAGCCGATCACCACCAACGAGTGGCTCGACCGGCTCGCCCCGCGCGCGGAGACGGTGCTCGCGCTCGGGACGTGCGCGAGCTACGGCGGCATCCCCGCGATGCGCAACAACCCGACCGGGGCGATGGGCCTGCGCGACCACCTCGGCCACGACTGGCGGTCGCGCTCCGGCCTGCCGGTCGTCAACCTGCCCGGCTGCCCGGCGCAGCCCGACAACATCACCGAGACGCTGCTCTACCTGATCCTGCAGATCGCGGGCACCACGCAGCCGATCGAGCTCGACGCGCAGGGCCGGCCGGCCTGGCTGTTCGAGCGCACCGCGCACGAGGTGTGCAACCGCGCCGGCTTCGCCGACCACGGCGACTACGCCGACCGGCTCGGCGACGACGGCCGCTGCCTCGTCAAGTTCGGCTGCAAGGGCCCGGTCGTCCGCTGCAACGTCCCCGCGCGCGGCTGGGCCGGCGGCGTCGGCGGCTGCCCCAACGTCGGCGGCATCTGCATCGGCTGCACGATGCCCGGCTTCCCCGACAAGTACCTGCCGCTGATGGACACCGGGCTCAGGAGCAAGGCGCTCGCGAGCGCGGGCCGCTTCACCTACGGCCCGCTGCTCAAGCGCTTCCGGTCGCGCGCGATGCAGCGCCGCTACGAGGTCGAGCCGGGCTGGCGCGCGCCGGGGGCCGAGCTCACGAGCGGCTATCGGCCGTCCTGGTGACCGGTCGCATTGCGCCGGTAATCCGGATTACGTGGCGGTTGTCACGAGCGTCCCGGCGGAGGATGTTGGTGCGCATGTGCCTGGCCATCCCAGGCCAGATCGTGGAGATCACCGATCAGGTCAACCGGCTCGCGAAGGTCGACGTCGCCGGGGTGCAGCGGACGGTCAACGTCGGGCTGCTGGACGCCGACGGCGCCGGCGCGGAGCCCGGCGACTGGGTCCTGATCCACGTCGGGTTCGCCCTCTCGAAGGTCGACGAGGAGGAGGCCGCGGCCACGCTGCGGCTGCTCGAGGGGATGGGCGCGGACTACGAGCAGGAGCTGATGGAGCTGCGGGAGAGCCTGATCGAGTGATCGCCTGCGACCACACGCACGGCTGCATCACGTGCGGCGACGAGGCGGTCCCGATGCGCGTGGTGCGCGTCGACGCCGACCGGGCGCTCGCACTGTGCGAGACCGAGGGCGGGCGAGCGCTCGAGCGTCGAGATCGCCCTCGTCGAGCCGGTGGCCGCGGACGACCGCCTGCTCGTCCACGCAGGAACGGCGCTGCAGGTGCTGGCGTGAAGTTCGTCGACGAGTACCGCGACGCGGAGCTGGGCCAGGTCCTGGCCGGCGAGATCCTGGCGGCGGTCGAGCCCGACCGGCACTACAAGGTGATGGAGGTGTGCGGCGGGCACACCCACTCGATCTACAAGTACGGGATCGACGACCTGCTGCCCGAGAACGTCGAGCTCGTGCACGGGCCGGGCTGCCCCGTCTGCGTGATCCCGATGGGCCGCGTCGACGACGGCATCGCGATCGCCCACGAGCCGGGGGTGATCTTCACCTGCTTCGGCGACATGCTGCGGGTGCCGGGCGCGCGCGGCACGCTGCTGGAGGCGAAGGCGGCGGGCGCCGACGTGCGGATGGTCTACTCGCCGCTCGACGCGCTGCGGATCGCCAAGCAGAACCCGGATCGCGAGGTCGTGTTCTTCGCGATCGGGTTCGAGACCACCGCGCCGTCGACCGCGCTGACGCTCAAGCGCGCGCAGGCCGAGGGCGTGCCGAACTTCAGCTGCATCTGCAACCACGTGACGATCGTGCCGCCGCTGCGCGCGCTGCTCGAGTCGCCCGACCTGCGCCTGGACGGCTTCATCGGCCCGGGCCACGTCTGCACCGTCGTCGGCGCGCGCCCGCTCGAGTTCATCCCCGCCGACTACCGCCGGCCCGTGGTCATCTCCGGCTTCGAGCCGCTGGACATCCTGCAGTCGATCCAGATGATCCTCGCCCAGCTCGCGGGCGGCCGCTGCGAGGTGGAGAACCAGTACAAGCGCGTCGTCCCGCACGAGGGCAACCTGCGCGCGCTCGAGGTGATGGCCGAGGTCTTCGAGCTGCGCCCGCACTTCGAGTGGCGCGGGCTCGGCTTCATCTCCCAGAGCGCGCTGAAGCTGTCGCCCGCGTACGCCGGCCTCGACGCGGAGCTGCGCTTCAGCGTCCCGGGCGTCCGCGTCGCCGACCCGAAGGCGTGCCAGTGCGGCGAGGTGCTCAAGGGCGTCATCAAGCCGTGGGAGTGCAAGGTGTTCGGCACCGCCTGCACGCCGGAGCACGCGATCGGCACCTGCATGGTCTCGCCGGAGGGCGCCTGCGCCGCCTACTACAACTACGGCCGCTTCGCGCGCGAGAAGGAGGTCGTGTGACGGTGAGCGGCGCCGTCTCCGACCGCGAGCAGCGCATCCTCGGGATCATCGAGACCGCGCGCGCCAAGCGCCCGCGGTTCAAGGACGAGCGGATCACGATGGCGCACGGCGCCGGCGGCAAGGCGACGCAGACGCTGATCGAGGGGCTGCTCGCGCCGGCCTTCGGCATGACCGAGCTCGGCGACGCGGGCCGGGTCGGCGGCGACCTCGCGCTGACCACCGACAGCTTCGTCGTCAAGCCGCTCCGGTTCCCGGGCGGCTCGATCGGCGACCTGGCGGTCAACGGCACGGTCAACGACCTCGCGATGGCCGGCGCGCGCCCGGTCGCGCTGAGCCTGTCGCTGATCCTGGAGGAGGGCCTGGACGCCGAGGTCCTGCGGGCCGAGGTGGCCGCGATCGCCGCGGCCGCCGAGGCGGCCGGCGTCGCGATCGTCGCCGGCGACACCAAGGTGGTCGAGCGCGGCCACGCCGACCAGATGTACGTCACGACGACCGGGGTCGGGCGGATCGACCCGCGCGCGTCGCTGTCGCCCGCGGGCCTGCGCCCCGGCGACCGCATCCTCGTCTCCGGCGCGCTCGGGAACCACGGCATGGCGATCATGCTCGCGCGCGGCGAGTTCGAGCTCGAGTCCGCGATCGTCTCGGACACCTGCTCGCTGTGGCCCGCCGCCGACGCGCTGATGGAGGCGGCCGGCCCGTCGCTGCGGACGCTGCGCGACGCGACGCGCGGCGGCGTCGCGTCGGTGCTCAACGAGCTCGCCCGCGCCTCGGGCGTGGCGATCGTGCTGCGCGAGGGCGACGTGCCGGTGGACCCGGCCGTGGCCGGCGCGGCGGAGATCCTCGGGATCGACCCGATGTACGTCGCCAACGAGGGCAAGCTCGTGGCGTTCGTCGCACCGGAGCACGCGGATGCGGCGCTGGCCGCGCTGCGCGGCGTGCCCGGCTGCGAGCGGGCCGCCGAGATCGGTGAAGTGAAGACGGAACCGCCGGGGATGGTGCTGGTGAAGACGGCGTTCGGCGGCCGACGGGTGATGGACCAGCTCGTCGGCGACCCACTGCCGCGGATCTGCTGAGGGAAGGGAGCGCAAGTGGCCGCAACCGAGTTCGTGCCGAACCAGGCGAAGACCGAGGGGATCACCGCGCACGTCATCTGGCTCACCACGGGCCTGAGCTGCGAGGGCGACAGCGTGGCGATGACCGGCGCCACCAACCCGAGCCTCGAGGACATCATCACGGGCGCGATCCCCGGCATGCCGCGCGTCGTCGTCCACACCACGGTGCTCGCCGTCGAGTCGGGCGACGAGTTCATGCAGGCCTGGTACGACGCCGAGGCCGGCAAGCTCGACCCGTTCGTGCTCGTGCTCGAGGGCTCCGTCCCGAACGAGAAGATCAACGGGGACGGCTACTGGACCGGGATGGGCGTGAACCCGGCGAACGGCCAGCCGATCACCACCAACGAGTGGATCGACCGGCTCGCGCCGAAGGCCTCGGCGGTCGTCGCGGTCGGCACGTGCGCGACCTACGGCGGCATCCCGGCGATGAAGAACAACCCGACCGGGGCGATGGGCCTGGCCGACTACCTCGGCTGGAACTGGAAGTCCAAGGCCGGCATCCCGATCGTCAACATCCCGGGCTGCCCGGCGCAGGGCGACAACATCACCGAGACGCTGATGTACCTCGTCTTCGCGCTCGCGGGGATGGCGCCGCTGCCCGAGCTCGACGACGCGCTGCGGCCCAAGTGGCTGTTCGAGCGCACGGCGCACGAGAGCTGCAACCGCGCCGCCTTCTACGAGTCCGGGCAACTTCGCCACCGAGTACGGCTCGGACCACCGCTGCCTGGTGAAGCTCGGCTGCAAGGGCCCGGTGGTCAAGTGCAACGTCCCGCTGCGCGGCTGGATCAACGGCATCGGCGGCTGCCCGAACGTGGGCGGCATCTGCATGGCGTGCACGATGCCGGGCTTCCCCGACAAGTACATGCCGTTCATGGACGAGGACCCGCAACGGCCGGATCTCGAGCAACGTCGCGCAAGTTCACCTACGGCCCGCTCCTGCGCTGGGGCCGCAAGCAGTCGATCAAGCGCAAGTACGACAAGGAGCCGGAGTGGCGGCACAACCGGGCGGAGCTGACCACCGGCTACGCGAAGCGCTGGTAGGCGGAGGAACCCAGACATGGCCACAGCAGAGACGCCCGTCAAGAAGAACGTCGCGGTCAAGGAGATGTCGTGGGATCCGGTGACCCGGATCGTCGGCAGCCTCGGCATCCACACCGAGATCGACTTCGAGAGCCAGCAGGTCCTCAAGTGCTACAGCACGTCGATGGTGTTCCGCGGGTTCGACATCTTCATGAAGGGGATCGATCCGCGCGACGCCCACTTCATCACCAGCCGCATCTGCGGCATCTGCGGTGACAACCACTGCACCTGCTCCTGCCTGAACCAGAACATGGCCTACGGCGTGAAGCCGCCGCCGCTCGGCGACTACGCGTTCAACCTGGCCGAGTCGGCGGACTTCATGTTCGACCACGCGATCTACAACGACTGCATGGCCAACGTGGACTACTCCGAGCAGGTGGTCAAGGACACCAACCCCGGCCTGCTCAAGCGGGCGGAGGAGACGTCGGCGCCGCACTCCGACATCCACGGCTACAAGACGATCGCCGACATCATGCGCGCGCTCAACGCGTTCACCGGGCAGCTTCTACCTGGAGACGCTCCAGGTCGCCCGCTACACGCGCGAGATGTACTGCCTGTTCGGCGGCCGCCACACGCACCCCTCGACGATCATGCCGGGCGGCTGCAGCGCCGACATCACGCACCAGACGCTGACCGACTACTACGTGCGGCTGATGCGCTACATGGACTACTGCAAGCGCACGGTCCCGATGCACGACGACCTCTACGACTTCTTCTACGAGGCGCTGCCCGGGTACGAGCAGGTCGGCTACCGCGACACGGACCTGGTCTGCTGGGGCGCGTTCGACGACCCGAACCACGTCGACTACAGCTACCGCAACATGACCGACTGGGGCCGGCACCGGTTCGTCACCCCGGGCCTGGTGTTCAAGGGCGAGCTGATCACCACCGACCTCGTCGAGATCAACCTCGCGATCCGGATCCTGCTCGGCTCCTCCTACTTCGACGACTGGACGAACGAGGAGACGTTCGTCACGCAGGACCCGCTCGGCAACCCGGTCGACAAGCACCACCCGTGGAACAAGGTCACGCTGCCGAAGCCGCAGGCGCGCGACTGGGCCGACAAGTACTCGTGGGTCGCGTCGCCGCGGATGCACGACGCGCGCGACGGCAGCTTCGTCGCCAACGACACCGGCGGCGGCCCGTTCGCGCGCCAGTGGGTCACCGCGAAGGCCGGCCTGGTCGACATCGGCTACCTCAAGGCGACCGGCGAGAGCATCCAGATGGTGCTGCCGAAGACCGGCTTCATGCCCGAGATGGAGCTCGAGTGGAAGATCCCGCAGTGGTCGAACGCGATCGAGCGCCAGCGCGCGCGGACGTACCACCAGGCGTACTCGGCGCTGGTCGGGCTCTACAACCTCGAGCAGGCGCTCAAGGAGGTGCGCGCCGGCCGGACGAAGTCGTGGAACGACTTCACGGTCCCGGAGTCCGCGGTCAGCGTCGGCTTCCACGAGGCCGCGCGCGGGGTGCTCTCGCACCACATGGTCATCCGCGAGGGCAAGATCGCCAACTACCAGCCGTACCCGCCGACGCCGTGGAACGGCAACCCGCGCGACGTCCACGGGACGCCCGGACCGTACGAGGACGCGGTCCAGAACACGCCGATCTTCGAGGAGAACGGGCCGGAGGACTTCAAGGGGATCGACATCATGCGGGCGGTCCACTCGTTCGACCCGTGCCTGCCCTGCGGGGTCCACATGTACGGCAAGGGGAAGGTGCGCAAGGTCGTCCACACGCCGACGGGAATGTGCTGAGCCCCGACGACGTCCGAGGCGCTGATCGCGCGCGTCCAGGCGCTGACCGATCAGCTCGAGGAGGTCCAGGACCTCCAGGCCCGCGCGGTGGCCGACGAGCTGGTCGCGTCGGTCATGCAGCTCTACGGCGAGGGGCTGGAGCGGATCTTCGCCGAGCTCGACGGGGCGCCCGCGATCCGCGACCGGTTGACGGACGACGGCGTGGTCGCGAGCCTGATGCTGATCCACGGCCTCTATCCGGTGGACCTCGAGACGCGGGTGCAGGAGGCGCTCGAGACCGTGCGGCCCGTACATGGAGTCGCACGGCGGCGACGTCGAGCTGGTCGGGGTGGAGGACGGCGTGGCGCAGGCTCGAGCTGGTCGGGCACTGCAAGGGCTGCCCGGCGTCCGAGGCGACGCTCGAGACCGCGATCCGGACCGCGATCGAGGAGGCCGCGCCCGACCTCGACGGCCTGGAGGTCGAGGGGGTGATCGAGCCGCGCGCCGTCGCGCCCGCGCCGGCCGGGTTCGAGCTGCCGGTCCTGAACGGCAACGGGGCGGGCGCCCCGCCGGCGTGGACGGAGGTCGAGGCCGACGTGCCCGCCGCCGGCGCCACCGCGCCGGTGACGGTCGCGGGCGCCGAGCTCCTGGTGGCGAACGTGGGCGGCACGCTCCTCGCCTACCGCAACGGCTGCGGCTCGTGCGGGGCGCGGCTCGACGGCGCGCCGATGACGCCCGGCGGGACGCTCACGTGCCCGGCCTGCGAGCGGCGCTTCGAGCTGCGTCACGCCGGCCGCTCGCCCGACGACGAGCAGCAGCAGATCCCGCCGGTGCCGCTGCTGCGCGGCGAGGGCCGCGTGCGGGTGGCGGTGGCCTGATGGCCGGTCCGCAGCCCGGGCTCGTCGCGGGCCTGCGGCGCTTCGCGCGCGAGCCGCCGCGCGCGCAGCAGCCGCCGCCGCCGGACGGCGTCAGCCGCTGCGAGCTGTGCCCGCTCTCGCTGGCCGACGACCACAAGCACCTGCTCGACCTCGAGGAGCGCCGGATCGTCTGCGTGTGCCCGACCTGCTGGTCGATGCGCTCGGGCGAGGCGCGCTACCGGCCGACCGGCTCGCGCACGGTCTGGCTCGAGGGCCTGGAGCTGTCCGACGAGCAGTGGGCGGCGTTCCAGATCCCGATCGGCCTCGCGTTCTTCCTGCGCTCGACCGAGACCGGCCGGGTCGTCGGCCTGTACCCGAGCCCGGCCGGCGCGACCGAGTGCGAGCTCGACCTCGACGCCTGGGACCGGCTCGTCGCCGCCAACCCCGTGCTCGAGGACCTCGACCCCGACGCCGAGGCCCTGATCGTCAACCGCATGGCCGACCCGCACGTCCACGCGATCGCCCCGCTCGACGACTGCTACCGGCTCGTCGGGATCATCAAGGCGACGTGGGAGGGCATCAGCGGCGGCGCGGCGATGGAGGCCGCCGTGCAGCGCTACTTCGACGGGCTGCGGGCCACGGCGACGGTGCGATGAGCGACGTCGCCCCCGTCACCGAGGGCCGCCGCGTGCCCGGCGCGCCGACCGGGCTGGAGTTCACGATCCTCGGCGCGGAGCCGATCGAGTACGCGGCGACGCCGGGCGTCCGCTTCCACCTCCACGTGACCGAGCTCGAGGGCCGCGAGATCTACACGATCGCGCTCTCGTCGCAGATCCACATCGACCCGGCGCGGCGGTCCTACGACGACGCCACGCGCGCGCGGCTCGTCGAGCTGTTCGGCCCGCCGGAGCGCTGGGGCGCGACGACGCACGCGTTCCAGTGGGCGCGGATCGAGTCGCTCGTGCCGAGCTTCAGCGGGTCGGCGGCGTTCACCGTCGAGGTCCCGTGCACGTACGACCTCGAGGTCGCCTCCGCCCGCTATCTTCGACTCGCTGCGCGACGGCGGCGTGCCGCTCACGTTCCACTTCAACGGCACCGTGCTCTACGCCGGCGCGGCCGACCGGCTGCAGGTCGTGCTCGTGCCCTGGAGCTGCTCGGCGCGCTGGAGCATGCCGGCGTCGGTGTGGCGGCGCACGATCGCGGCGCACTACCCGGGCGGCGGCTGGATCCGGCTGGCGGAGGACACGCTCGACCGGCTCTCGGCCCGCAAGGCCGAGCAGGGGGACCACTCGTTCGACGCGACCGTGCGGGGGCTGCTGGGATGAGCGTCGAGCGCCTGCTGACGACGCTGCTCTACGAGGGCTACGCGCTCTATCCGTACACGCCGGGCGCGACGAAGAACGCGACCCCGACGCCGTTCGGGATCGTCTACCCGCCGGTCTACGCCGCCGGCGGCGGGCACACCCACGACCGCGCGCGGATGCAGCTCGTGCTCGAGCCGGCGGCGCCGGACGCGCCGGTCGGCGGCCTCGTCGCCTTCCTCGAGCCCAGCGGCGAGCGCCACCAGGGCGCCGAGCGGCGGATCGAGCTCGGCCCGCTCGCGCTCGACGCGCTGATCGCGGCGGACGGCGTGACCGTGCCGTTCGCGTTCGACGCCGTCGAGGGCCGCGCGCGGATGAGCGCGACGCCGCTGGAGGGCGGCCTCGTGCGGATCGCGGTCTGCGTCCACAACACGACCGCGGTCGCCGCGGGCCTCGACCGCGGCGGCGCGCTGCGCGCCTCGCTGCTCTCGACCCACCTCGTGGCGAGCGCGCCCGGCAGCCGGTTCGCCTCGCCGGTCGCGCCGGGACCGTCGGCCGCCGCCGCGGTCGCGGCCTGCGACCACGCGAACATCTTCCCGGTCCTCGCCACCGCCGCGGACGACGCCGTGCTCGGCGCGACCATCGTCCTGCCCGATCACCCGCAGATCGCGCCCGAGAGCCACGGCGACCTGTTCGACGCGACCGAGATCGAGGAGGCGCTGCTGCTGCACGTGCTCGCGCTCAGCGACGGCGAGCGCGCGGCGATCGCCGAGCAGGACCCGAAGGTGCGCGAGATGCTCGCCCGCGCCGAGGCCGCCGGCCCGGAGGAGATCGCGCGGCTGCGCGGCCGCGTCACCGTCACCGACCTGCCGCCCGCGCACCGGCCCGGCCCGGCCGACGTCGCCGGCGAGCCGCAGATCGTGGTCGACGGCGTGACCTACCGGCGCGGGGCGACAGTCGTGCTCCGCCCCGGCTTCGGCGCCGCGCCGCAGGACAGCGTCTGGGCGGACCGGCGCGCGACGATCGAGCGGATCTACCGCGACTACGAGGACGGGGTCCACATCGCCGTCACGGTCGACGACGATCCCGGCCAGGAGCTGATGCGCGACATCGGCCGCTACCTGTACTTCAAGCCCGCCGAGGTGGAGGTCGTCCCGTGACCCGTGAGCTCGAGAAGCAGATCCTCGTCGCCGGCGTCGGCAACGCGTGGCTGCGCGACGACGCGTTCGGCGCCGAGGTCGCGCGCCGCCTCGGCGAGCGCGAGCTGCCCTCCGGCGTCAGCGTGATGGACGTCGGCACGAGCGGGCTCGACCTCGCCTACGAGGTGATGCGCGGCTACAGCGCGCTGGTGATCGTCGACGTCAGCAGGCAGGGCGGCGAGCCGGGCACGCTGTACGTGATCGACGTCGAGCCCGACGACGTGCCCGCCGAGATCGAGGACGGCGAGACGCTCGACCCGCACTCGATGGACCCGATGACGATGCTGCGCTTCGTGCGGGCGATCGGCGGCTGGCCGGGCCGCGTCCAGGTGATCGCCTGCGAGCCGGAGATCGTCGAGGACGTCGGGCTCGGG
Organism: uncultured Solirubrobacteraceae bacterium; assembly: GCA_963791405.1. GTDB lineage: Bacteria > Actinomycetota > Thermoleophilia > Solirubrobacterales > Solirubrobacteraceae > DASQMT01. Next base: position 111,148 of record CAWBSJ010000005.1, read on the forward strand.
CTGACGCCGCCGGTCGAGGCGGCCGTCGAGCGCGCGATCGCGCTCGTGCTCGAGACGATCGCGGAGCTGCGGACCGACGCCGCGTACCCGGCGCCCTGATGCACGAGCTCTCCGTGAGCAGCGCGATCGTCGACACCGTCGTGCGGCACGCCGAGGGCCGGCGCGTCACCGCCGTGCAGGTCCGGCTCGGGCGCCTGCGCCAGGTCGTCCCGGCCTCGCTCGCCTTCTACTTCGAGCTGGTGTCGCGCGAGACCGTGTGCGAGGGCGCGCGGCTGGACCAGGAGATCGTCCCGGCTGCGCTGCGCTGCGCCGGCTGCGCGCACGCGTGGGAGATCGACCTGCCGGACTTCCGCTGCCCCCGCTGCGGGTCGGCGGACGTCGCGGTCGAGACCGGCGAGGAGCTCGAGGTCGCATCCATCGAGGTCGAGGAGGCCAGCGAATGCACCGTGTGAAGGTCCGCGTCGTGGAGGACGCGCTCGACGCCAACACCACGATCGCCGCGGCCAACCGGGCGGACTTCGACCGCGCGGGCGTGACCGTGGTCAACCTGATGAGCGCGCCCGGCGCGGGCAAGACGTCGGTGCTCGAACGGGTGCTGGGCGAGCTCGGCGACGTGCGCGCCGGCGTGCTCGAGGGCGACGTGCAGGGCAGCCTCGACGCCGACCGCCTCGCCTCGCTGCACGTCCCGGTCGTCCAGCTCAACACGGACGGCGGGTTCGGCGGCGAGTGCCACCTGGACGCGAACATGGTCCGCTCGGCGCTGCCCGCGCTGCCGCTCGACGAGCTGGACCTGCTGATCGTCGAGAACGTCGGCAACCTCGTCTGCCCGGCCGAGTTCCGGATCGGCGAGGACGCGCGGGTGATGGTCTCCTCCGTCGCCGAGGGCGAGGACAAGCCGCTCAAGTACCCGCTGATGTTCCGCGCCTGCGAGCTCGTGCTGCTCAACAAGATCGACCTGCTGCCGTACGTCGACTTCGACGTCGACCACTTCCTCGGCCACCTCGACGCGGTCCACCCGGGCGTCGAGCACATGGCGATGAGCGCGCGCACGGGCGAGGGCGTGGCGGCGTTCCGCGACCGGCTCGTGGCGCTCGCGACGCGGGCGGAGGTCGCCGCGTGACGCAGACCGTCCCCGAGGCGGCCCTCGAGCGCCGGCTCGCGGCGGCCGAGGCCTTCTTCGGGGGCGAGGCGGACCGGATCGCGCGGCTCTGCCACCGCATGGCGGAGCGATTCGCGCGCGGCGGGCGACTCCTGGCGGTCGGCCGCTCGCCGGCGGATCGCTCGGACGTCCGCCACGTGGCCGTCGAGTTCGTCCACCCGGTGATCGTGGGCAAGCGCGCGCTGCCGGCGATCGGGCTCGGGGACACGCGACGCGCTCGCGCTGCTCGCCGAGCCCGACGACATGGTGATCGCGTTCGGCCCGGAGCCGGACGCGCTCGGCGTCGCGCGGGCCCGCGGCTGCCTGACGATCGGCACGCGGCGCCGAGTGGGACTTCCCGCCGCCGCCCGCGGACCCGTTCGTGGCCCAGGAGCTCGTCGAGACGCTCTATCACCTGCTGTGGGAGCACGTGCACGTGTTCCTCGACCAGCGCGGGCTGCTCGCGGGGCGCGAGGCGCGGCGCGTGCACGACACCGGCGCGTCGAGCTTCCTCTACCCGTTCCTGGGCGAGCAGCAGACCGACCTCGAGGCCGTCGTCGCGGACGTCCGCGAGTCGGTGCGCATGAAGGTCGCCGAGGTGGGGGAGCTGCGCGGCCAGACGTTGTCGGAGAACCGCGCGGCGATCGCCGCGGCGGCGGCGGCCGTGCGCGCCTGCTCGGACGCCGGCGGCAAGCTGCTGGCGCTCGGCAACGGCGGCTCCGCGACCGACGCGATGGACGCGGTGGCCGACCTCCGCGCCGCGCCGCAGGGCTGGCCCGGGCGCGCGGCGCTCGACCTCACCGAGGACGCCGCGATCCTCACCGCGCTCGCCAACGACGTCGGCCCCGAGGTGCTCTTCCAGCGCCAGATCATCGCCTACGGGCGGCCCGGCGACGTCGTGCTCTCGTTCTCGACGAGCGGCGGGTCGGCCAACGTCGTGCTGGCGCTCGAGGAGGCGCGGCGGCGCGGGCTGGCGACGATCGCGCTCGTCGGCTACGACGGCGGGCGGGTCGCCGCCGAGGGCCTCGCCGACCACGTGATCGTCACGCGCTCCCAGCACATCCCGCGGATCCAGGAGGCGCAGGCGAGCGCCTTCCACGTGCTGCGCGAGCTGGTGGAGGCGCCGTGATCACGCGGGCCCGCGCGCGCGTCGAGGGCACCGTCCAGGGCGTCGGCTTCCGGCCGTACGTGTTCCGGCTCGCGCACGACGAGCGGCTCGCGGGCTGGGTCCGCAACGACGAGCGCGGCGTGCTGCTCGAGGTGGAGGGCGCGCCCGAGGCGGTCGAGCGCTTCCTCGCCCGGCTCCCGCGCGAGGCGCCGCCGCTCGCGGCGGTCGAGCGCGTGCGCAGCCGGTCGCTCGCCGCGCGCGGGGAGCGCGAGTTCGCGATCGTCGGCAGCGACGCGCGCGGCGCGGCCGCCGCGCCGGTCGCGCCCGACTCGGCGACGTGCGACGCGTGCCTCGCCGAGCTGCACGACCCGGCCGACCGCCGCCACCGCTACCCGTTCGTCAACTGCACGGACTGCGGCCCGCGCTTCACGATCGTGCGCGGCGTCCCGTACGACCGCGCGCGCACGACGATGGCCGGCTTCGCGATGTGCGACCGCTGCCGGGCGGAGTACGAGGACCCGCGCGACCGCCGCTTCCACGCCGAGCCCAACGCCTGCCCGGACTGCGGACCGCGCGCCCGGCTGGTGGGCGGGGACGACGGGGGCGACGCGGTGGCGGGGGCCGCCGCGCTGCTGCGCGGCGGCGCGATCGTCGCGGTCAAGGGGATCGGCGGGTACCACCTCGCCTGCCGGGCGGACGCCGAGGACGCCGTCGCGTCGCTGCGCGCCCGCAAGCACCGCGAGGAGCGGCCGTTCGCGCTGATGGCCGGCGGCCTGGACGCGGCGCGCGCGCTGGTCGTGCTCGACGCCGCGGCCGCCGCGCGGCTGGCCGCGCGCGACCGGCCGATCGTCATCGCGCCGCGCGCGCCCGGCGCGGCCGTGGCGGACGCGGTCGCGCCAGGCCTGCGCGAGCTCGGCGTGATGCTGCCCTACTCGCCGCTCCATCACCTCCTGCTCGGGGACGCGGGCGTGCCGCTCGTGCTCACGAGCGGGAACGTGTCCGACGAGCCGATCGCGTTCGCCGACGACGACGCGCGCGAGCGGCTCGGCGGCGTCGCCGATGCCTTCCTCGTCCACGACCGGCCGATCGCGACGCGCACCGACGACTCGGTCGTCCGCGGCCCGCTCGTCCTGCGCCGCTCGCGCGGCCGGGTGCCGGACAGCCTCCCGCTGCCGGTCGCGGCGTCCGCGCCGATCCTGGCCTGCGGCGCCGAGCTCAAGAGCACGTTCTGCCTCGCCAAGGGCGGCCGCGCGTGGGTCGGCCACCACGTCGGCGACCTGAAGAACTGGGAGACGCTCGCGTCCTACCGCGCGGGGATCGACCACTTCGAGCGGCTGTTCGCGGTCGCGCCCGCGGTCGTCGCGCACGACCTGCACCCCGACTACCTGTCGACCGGCTACGCGCTCGCGCGCGACGATGTCGAGCACGTGGCCGTCCAGCACCACCACGCCCACCTCGCCGCCGTGCTCGCCGAGCACGGCGAGACCGGCCCGGCGGTCGGCGCGATCTTCGACGGCGCGGGCCTGGGCACGGACGGCACGGTCTGGGGCGGCGAGCTGCTGGCCGGCGACCTGCGCGACTGCGAGCGCGCCGGGCACCTCTGGCCGGTGCGCCAGCCGGGCGGCGACGCGGCGACGCGCGAGCCGTGGCGGATGGCGTGCGCGTGGCTCGACGCGGCCGCCGCGGCGCCGACGCCCGCCGTCGCGGCGGTCGACCCCGGGCGCCGCGCCGCGATCGCCGGACTGCTGCGCAGCGGCACCGCGGCCCCGCAGACCACGAGCGCCGGGCGGCTGTTCGACGCCGTCGCGGCCCTCTGCGGGCTGCGCGGCGAGGTGACGTACGAGGGGCAGGCGGCGATCGAGCTCGAGTCCGCCTGCGACCCCGCCGAGCGCGGGGCGTACCCGCTGCCGATCACCGTGCGCGAGGGCGCGCTCGTGCTCGATGCGCGGGCGGCGATCGCCGCGGCGGCCGCCGACGTCCGGGCCGGCGTCGCCACCGGGCGGATCGCCGCGCGCTTCCACCACGGGCTCGCCGACGCGACCGCGGCGGCGTGCGCGCGGATCGCCGCCGAGCGCGGGCTCGGCATCGTCGTCCTCTCGGGCGGCGTGTTCCAGAACCTCGTGCTGCTCCGCCGCACCCGGCGGCGGCTCACGGCGGCCGGGCTGCGAGTGCTCGTCCCCCGCCGGCTCCCGGCCAACGACGGCGGGATCGCCTTCGGGCAGGCCGCCGTCGCGGCCGCGCGGACGGGGCGGGCGTAGCGCGTGTTCGGCCTCGACGACCTGATCGCGGAGTGGGGGAAGGACGGCGGGATCGCGGTCGCGTTCCTCGTCGCGCTGCTGCTCGGGCTGCGCCACGCCACCGACCCCGACCACCTGACCGCGGTCTCCTCGCTGATCCTCGCCGAGCGCGAGGGCGGCCGCCGCGGCGCGCTGCGGCTCGGGCTCGCCTGGGGCGCGGGGCACGCCTTGACCCTGCTCGCGCTCGGGCTCCCGTTCGTGCTCTGGGGCGACGCGCTGCCCGAGCGGGTCCAGCAGGTGGCCGAGATCGCGATCGGGCTGCTGATCGTCGGGCTCGCGGTGCGGCTGCTGGTGCGCTGGCGGCGCGGCTACTTCCACGTCCACCCGCATCGCCACGGCGACGTCGTCCACGCCCACCCGCACGTGCACGAGGGCGCGCACGGCCCGCACGAGCACCCGCACGCCGAGGGCCTGGGCCGCACGCCGCACGCGGCGTTCGGCATCGGCCTCGTTCACGGGATCGGCGGCTCGGCGGGCGCGGGGATCCTGCTCGTCAGCTCGATCGACGACCGCGCGACCGCGGCGATCGCGCTCGTCGTCTTCGCGCGGCGCGACCGCGCTGTCGATGGGCCTCGCGACGCTCGTCTTCGGCCACGTGCTGACCCGCCGCGGCGTCGCGTTCCGGCTCGAGTCGCTCGTGCCGGTGCTCGGGGTGCTCGGCGTGCTGTTCGGCGCCTGGTACGCGCTCGGCAGCGTCGAGGCCGTCCCGTACGTGTTCTAGGCTCGCCGCCGGGCGGCATGCACCCGCGATGAGTTCGTGGGCCGGCGGTGGTCCTATGGACATGATCGCCACCACCGACACCGCGCAGACCGAAGACCGCCGCCGCTGGCACGCCCTCGTCGTGCTGTGCGTCGGGATGCTGATGATCGTGCTCGACGTGACCGTCGTGAACGTCGCCCTGCCGTCGATCCAGGATGATCTGGGCTTCTCGCAGGCCGGCCTGGCCTGGGTCGTGAACGCCTACCTGATCAGCTTCGGCGGCCTGCTGCTGCTGGCCGGCCGGCTCGGCGACCTGATCGGCCGCCGCCGCGTCTTCCTGTCCGGGCTGGCGCTCTTCACCGTCGCCTCGCTCGCCTGCGGCCTCGCCCAGAGCGAGCTCTGGCTCGTCGCCGCCCGCTTCGTGCAGGGCGTCGGCGGCGCGATGACCTCCGCGGTCATCCTCGGCATGATCGTGACGATGTTCCCGGAGCCGCGCGAGCAGGCGAAGGCGATCGGGATCTACGGCTTCGTCGCCTCCGCGGGCGGCTCGATCGGCCTGCTGGCCGGCGGCGTCCTCACCGAGGCGATCAGCTGGCACTGGATCTTCTTCATCAACCTGCCGATCGCGGTCGGCACCGCGATCGCCGCCGCGCGGCTGATCCCGGGCGACCGCGGGATCGGGCTCGGCCGCGGCGCGGACGTGCTCGGCGCGGGCCTCGTGACCGGCGCGCTGATGCTCGGCGTGTACACGATCGTCAAGGCGAGCGAGCACGGCTGGGCCTCCGCCCACACGCTCGGCCTCGGCGCGGTCGCGCTCGTGCTGCTCGGGCTGTTCGTCCTCCGCCAGGCGCGCACCGCCAACCCGCTGATGCCGCTGCGCGTGTTCCGCTCGCGCAGCGTGACCGGCGCCAACGGCGTCCAGGTCGCGGTCGTCGCGGGCATGTTCAGCATGTTCTTCCTCGGCACGCTCTACCTGCAGCACGTGCTCGGCTTCAACCCGCTGCAGATCGGCCTCGCCTTCCTGCCCTCGACGGTCGTGATGGGCGTCTGCTCGGCGATCGTGTCGGCGCGGCTGAACGCGCGCTTCGGCGCGCGCACCACGCTGGTGCCGTCGCTCGGGCTCGTGCTCGTCGGCCTGCTGCTGTTCGCGCGCCTCCCGGCCGACGGCAGCTACCTCGACGTCCTGCCCGCCGTGGTGCTCGTCGGCATCGGCGCGGGGCTCTCGTTCCCGGGCCTGATGACGCTGGCGATGGAGGGCGTCGCGCCGGAGGACGCCGGGCTCGCGTCCGGGCTCGTCAACACCTCCGCGCAGGTCGGCGGCGCGCTCGGCCTGGCCGTCCTGGCGACGCTGTCGGCCGGCCGCAGCGAGGACCTGACCGCGGCGGGCGCCGCGCCGCTCGACGCGCTGACCGGCGGCTACCACCTCGCGTTCCTCGTCGGCGCCGGCCTGATCGCGGTCGGCATGGGGATCGCGCTGGCGCTGCTCCGGCCGGCGCGCGCGGAGCGTGCGGCGAGCCGTACCGAAGTGGCCTGCTCCGAGGCGTAGGGTCCGCGCATGCTCTCCGACAGCACGGCCTTCAGCGGATTCGCGGTCGACGACCTCGACGCCGCGCGCACGTTCTACGGCGAGACGCTCGGCCTCGAGCTGTCCGACGACGGGCCGGGGTTCGTCCTGGCCCTGAACGGCGGCGCGCGGCCGACGTTCGTCTACCCGCGGCCGGGCCACGTCCCGGCGGAGTACACGATCCTCAACTTCGAGGTCGGCGACGTCGAGGCGGCGGTCGACGGGCTGGCCGCGCGCGGCGTGGACTTCGAGCGCTACGAGGGCGCCCAGCAGGACGAGAAGGGCATCTCGCACGGGCTCGGCCCCGACATCGCCTGGTTCAAGGACCCGGCCGGCAACATCCTGTCGATCCTCAAGACGTGACCGCCGGCGAGCGGATCACGGAGCTCGCGGCGCGGATCACCGACCTGCGCGACGCGTACTACCGCGGCGAGCCGCGCGTCGCCGACGCGGACTACGACGCGGTCGAGGACGAGCTGCGGGCGCTGCTCGCCGAGCACCCCGAGCTCGCGCCCGACCCGAACCCGCTCGAGCAGGTCGGGGCGCCGTCGGTCCTGCACGCGCCGGTCCGCCACAGCCGGCCGATGCTGTCGCTGGAGAAGGCGACGAAGCCCGAGCAGGTCGTCGCGTTCTTCGACCGCTTCCCCGGCCAGCCGGTGCTCGTGATGCCAAAGCTCGACGGGCTCTCGCTCGCGCTCGTCTACGACGGCGGGCGGCTCGCGCAGGCCGTCACGCGCGGGGACGGGACGACCGGCGACGACGTCACCCCGCTCGTCCGCGCGCTCGCCGACGGCGTCCCGGACCGGATCGACGGCGGCGGCCGCGTGGAGGTCCGCGGCGAGCTGGTGATGCTGCGCTCGACGTTCGCCGCCTACAACAAGGCGCACCCGGACAAGCCGCTGATCAACCCGCGCAACGCCGCCGCGGGCACGGTCCGCGCGAAGGACGCGGCGGTCGTCGCCGAGCGCCGGCTGCGCTTCTTCGCCTTCGACCTGTTCGCCGAGGACGGCGCCGAGGCCGACCTCGAGGCGGCCCTGACCGGGCTCGGCTTCGACGCGGCCGACACGCGCCACTGCGACGACGCGGAGGCGGCGCAGGCGGTGATCGCGGAGATCGAGGCCGAGCGCAACGACCTGGACTACGACCTCGACGGCGCCGTCCTGCGGCTCGCGGACCGCAACGCGTACGCGGCGGCCGGGACGCGCTCGAGCAGCCCGCGCGGCGCGCTCGCCTTCAAGTACGCGGCCGAGGAGAAGACGACCGTCCTCGCCGACGTGATCTGGGACGTCGGCAAGATCGGCAAGGTCGCCCCGGTGGCGGTGCTCGAGCCGGTGTTCGTCGGCGGCACGACCGTCACGCGCGCGACGCTGGCCAACCAGGAGGTGATCCGCGCGCGCGACGTGCGGATCGGCGACACCGTGCTCGTGCGGCGGGCGGGCGACGTGATCCCGTTCGTCGCCGGCGTGCTCGACGCCGCCGCGCGGACCGGGGCGGAGCGCGAGATCGAGCCGCCGGCGAAGTGCCCCAGTCTGCGGTCAGCCGCTGACCGAGCAGGGCAACAGCCGCGAGCTCTACTGCACGAACGTCACCTGCCCCGCGCAGACCGTGCGGCGGCTGATCCACTGGGCCTCGCGCGCCGCGGCCGACATCGACGCGATCGGCCCGGTCTGGATCGAGCGGCTGAACGAGGCCGGCCTGCTCGACCGCCCGTCCGACTTCTACGCGCTCGACCGCGACACGCTGCTCGGCTTCGAGCGGATCGCCGACGTCTCCGCCGACCGGATGCTCGAGTCGATCGACCGCAGCCGCGGCGTCGGCCTGCGCCGGGCGCTGATCGGGCTCGCGATCCCGATGGCCTCGGAGGGGACCGCCGCGAAGCTGTGCCGCGCGGGCTTCAAGACCCTGGAGGCGGTCGCCGACGCCGGCGAGGAGGCGCTCCAGCAGGTCGAGGACATCGGCCCGAAGGTGGCGGCGAGCATCGACGCGCACCTCAACCGCGAGACGACCCGCGCGGAGCTCGCGCGGCTGCGCGAGCTGGGCGTGGACCTCGACGTGCTCGACGAGGACCTGCCGCCGGAGGTCTCCGGCGACGCGCCGCTGGCCGGCAAGACCGTCGTCGTCACCGGCTCGCTCGCCGACCCGCGCAGCGGCGAGAAGGTGCCGCGGCCGGCGTTCCAGCGCCTGGCCGAGCGCGCGGGCGCGACGACCGCCTCGTCGGTGTCCGCCGCGACCGACCTCCTGATCACCGGGGAGAACGTCGGCGCGAGCAAGACCGACAAGGCGGCGAAGCTCGGCGTCGAGGTGGTCGACCAGGCCGACGTGTGGAAGCTGCTGATCGACGCCGGGATCGCTTGACGCCGCGGCGGGACGAACTTCGGGCATTGACAGGGGAGGGTCGGCGGAGGGCGCAAAACGTCGATATCGGGGCTCCATGAGCGGCGAGATCGACGTTCTGCGCGCTATAGCGCGCACAACGTCGACCGCGGGCCGAGAAGCGCGGCGATATCGACGTTTTGCAGCCCCCTCGGACCCGCCTCCTCAATGCCCGAAGTTCGTCCTGGCACGGCGCGCCGCAGCGGACAGCGCCACGCCCCACACGAAGAACCAGAGATCCCAGAAGAACACGTGCCAGCGCAGCGCGTGCAGGTCGGTGTCGGCGGACGCGTGCACGACGTCGACGAGCACGAGCGCGCCCGCGAGCACGAGCACGGCGCCGTAGACCGCGAGCAGGATCCCGCCGATCCAGGCGAGCCGGATCCGCCACGGCCGGTCGAGCGAGAGCGCCAGCCAGCCCGCGAAGCACTTCAGCGCGACGACGACGGCCAGCGCGGCGACCGCGGCGGCGGAGCGCTCGCGCCCCCACTCCTCGAGCTGCCCGCCGACCGTGTCGAGCAGCGCGGTCCCGCCGAGGAGCCAGTAGGCGCTGACCGCGGCCGAGGCGAACGCGAGCGCGGCGGCGAGGCGACTCACGCGCCGCGCGCCGCCGCCAGCTCGTCGCGCACCGCGCGCGCCAGGACGCTCGCGTCGGTGGCCACGGTGATCATCCGGAAGCCCAGCTCCTGGTGGCGCCGCGCCGCCGCGCCGTCGCCGCACTGGATGCCGGCCGCGATGCCGTGCTCGCGGCAGGCCGCGACCACGCGCGCGAGCGCCTCGTCCAGCGCGGGCTCGCCCCACGCCGGCGCGGTGTCGAACCCGAGCGCCAGCGACAGGTCGGCCGGCCCGACGAACAGCGCGTCGACGCCGTCGAGCGCGGCGATCGCCTCGACGTGCTCGAGCGCGCCGGCCGTCTCGAGCATGAGGATGCAGGCGACGTCGGAGAGGCCGGTCCGCGGCGTGCCGCCGAGCGTCAGCGCGGCCCGCGCCGGGCCGTAGGAGCGCACCCCGTGCGGCTGGTAGCGGAACGCGCGCACCAGCGCCTCCGCCTCCGCCGGCGTGCCGACCATCGGCACGATCACGCCGGCGGCGCCGAGGTCGAGCGCCTGGCCGATCAGGGCGGGGTCGTGGTTCGGCACGCGCACCACGGGCGCCGTCGCGCTGCCGTGCACGGCCTGGAGCATGGCGACGGCGGTGTCGAGACCGATGATCCCGTGCTGCTGATCGAGGCAGAGGTAGTCGGGACCCTCGGCGGCGATCAGCTCGGCGGCGAAGGCCGAGTCGAGCGTGCCCCAGACCCCGAACGTGGTCTCGCCGGCGGCCCAGCGGGCGGTGAGCGGTTGCGTCATGCCGGGTAGTCTCCCGCGCAGCCCATGGGTGAAGACGTCACGGCCAAGGTCTTCAGCCGGGAGGACCGCCAGCGCTACCGCGACAAGGTCAAGCGGAACCTGGACGTGTTCGCGCGGATGCTGCGCGAGTCGCGCTTCGACGACGACAACCGCTCGATCGGGCTCGAGATCGAGCTCAACCTCACCGACGAGACCGGCGACCCGGCGATGGCGAACGCCGAGGTGCTGGAGAAGATCGCCGACGACGCGTTCGTGACCGAGCTCGGCCAGTTCAACGTCGAGATCAACATCCCGCCGTTCGTCCTCGAGGGCGAGATCTTCGACAAGCTGGAGCAGCGGATCCGCGACAGCCTCAACGCGGCCGAGGACAAGTCGCGCCTCGTCGGCGCGCACATGATGATCGTCGGCATCCTCCCGACGCTCGGCGAGCAGCACCTGCACGCGCGGGCGCTGAGCGCCAACCCGCGCTACGAGCTGCTCAACGAGCAGATCTTCGCCGCGCGCGGGGAGGACCTGCATCTCGCGATCGACGGCGTGGAGCGGCTCTCCGCCTTCGCCGACTCGATCGCGCCCGAGGCCGCGTGCACGAGCGTGCAGCTGCACCAGCTCGTCCACCCCGAGCGCTTCGCCGCCCACTGGAACGCGGCCCAGGCGATCGCCGGCGTCCAGCTCGCGGTCGGCGCCAACTCGCCGTTCTTCTTCGGCAAGGAGCTGTGGCGCGAGACGCGGATCGCGCTGTTCGAGCAGGCCACCGACACGCGGCCCGAGGAGCTCAAGGCGCAGGGCGTCCGCCCGCGCGTCTGGTTCGGCGAGCGCTGGATCACGTCGATCTTCGACCTGTTCGAGGAGAACGTCCGCTACTTCCCCGCCCTGCTCCCGCTGTGCGACGACGAGGATCCGCTGGCGGTGCTCGAGCGCGGCGACACGCCGGCGCTCGGCGAGCTCAAGCTCCACAACGGCACCGTCTACCGCTGGAACCGGCCCGGTCTACGAGGTCGTGCGCGGGCGCCCGCACGTGCGCGTCGAGAACCGGGTGCTGCCCTCCGGCCCGACGGTCGTCGACATGCTCGCCAACGCCGCCTTCTACTACGGGCTGATCCGGTCGCTGGTCGAGAGCGAGCGCCCGATCTGGTCGCAGATGTCGTTCTCGGCGGCAGAGGACAACCTCCACGCGGGCGCCCGCGACGGGCTCGACGCGCGCGTCTACTGGCCGGGCGTCGGCGACGTGCCGGTGACCGAGCTCGTCCTGCGGCGGCTCCTCCCGCTCGCCCACGAGGGGCTGGAGCGCTACGGCGTCGACCCGATCGCGCGCGACCGGCTGCTCGGGATCGTCGAGCGCCGCTGCGTCGAGGAGGCGAACGGCGCCACCTGGCAGGCCGCCACCTTCCGGCGGCTCTACGAGGGCGAGGGGCTCGACCGCGTCGAGGCGCTGCGGCAGATGACCGTCGCCTACCGCGACCACATGCACGGCAACGAGCCGGTGCACACGTGGGAGCCCGGCTAGTGCATGCCGTGGCCGCCCCCGTGGTCCCCGCCTGAGGGCGCCGGGGCGGCATCGGGGTCGGGCGCCGTGCGCCCGTTGCGGGTGCGCAGGACCCGGCTGGCGACGAGCGCCGGCCCGCCGCTCCGCCCGCGCAGCACGACGCGCGCGTACGTGTTCGGCCCGCGCGGGAGCCGGAAGTGCGCCATCCCGTCCGCGTCGAGCTTGCGGCTGCGCTGCTCCGCCCAGCGGAAGCGCCAGCGACGGTAGAGCTCGAGCGTCGCCTCCAGCCCCTTCGGCGCCGGCATCGCGTGGACCTCGAGGTGGCGCCCGTGCAGCGCGACGTGGACGTCGATCCGCGCCGTCACCTGCGGCGTCAGCGCCGGGCTCGCGCCCGCCGGGCCGTTCACGCGGTACGACGCGCCGGCCACGGCCGGCGTCGTGACGGCGTAGCCGCCGTCGGGGCCGGGTGCGACGGGGTCGCCGACCGGCGCCCAGGCGCCGCCCGCGCCGGCGCGCTCGAGCGTGAGCGCGGCGGTGCCGGCGGGCGCGCGGCCGGAGAGGCGCAGCGGGCCGCCGGCGAGGACGGGACCCGCGGGCGCCTCGATCGTCGCGGCCACGACGCTGAGGCTGCCGCTCATGAACGCGTGCAGGGTGCAGATGAACGGGTACTCGCCGGCGCGGTCGAACGCCTGCGTCCAGCTGCCGGACCGCAGGATCGGGCCGGAGTCGAACGGCCCGGCCGAGACGCGCACGTCGTGGGGGACGAAGTCGGCGTTCTTCCAGGTCACCACGTCGCCGGCGACGACCGTCGAGCGCGCCGGGCTGAAGAACTTGCCGGGCATCGAGATCGTCTCGGCATCCGCCTGCGCCGCCGCCGGCGCCGCGAGCGCGGCCGACTGCCGCGAGGACGATCGCCGCGCGCCTCACCGGTCCACCCGGTAGAGGCCGATCATGCCCTGCATCATGTGCGTCTCGACGTGGCAGTGGTACAGCCACGTGCCGGGCGCGTCCTCCTTCCAACTCACGCGGAACGACTCCGCCGGGCCGAGCCCGCGCGTGTCCTCCGGCGTGCCGTCGGGCGTCCGCCAGCGGTGGCCGTGCACGTGGAAGGTGTGGAACTCGTCGCCCATCGCCATCACGTCCCACTGGACGCGGTCGCCGACCTTCGCGCGGAAGACCGGCGTGTTGCCGACGAACGCGCGGCCGTCGATCGTCTGGAACCCGTGCCAGCCGGCGAAGGCGACGAGGAACTCGCGGTCCGGCCGCTGCTCGTCGCGCCCGGCGATCGAGAGCGCGCCGTACATGCCGCCGGCGATCGAGTCCTCCATCGACTGCGAGTGGTCGTGGTACGGCCAGACGCCGGCCGAGGCCCGGCCCGCGGTGAGCTTGTAGGTGAACGTCCGGCCCGGCATCACCGCGCCGCCCTTGCCGGAGTGCAGCGGCAGGTAGACGCCGTCGGACGACGGCTCGTACTCGACGCCGTGGAAGTGCATCGAGTGCGGGGCGTCGCGCAGCGTGTCGAGGTTCTTGAAGTGGATCCGCAGCTCGTCGCCGACGCGCGCGCGGATCAGCGGTCCGGTCAGCTCCGTCGCGCCGGCACGGCGCTCGTAGGGGAGCGTCACCGGCGTGCGCCAGCTCTTCGTGTAGCGCCGGTAGACGACCGTGGGGAACGTCGTCTGCGCGCGCGTGAAGCTCGTGCCGTGCATCGCGTCGCGGGCGTTCGGGACGGCGTTCCAGGTCGCGGGCACGGCGGCGACCCACACGTCGCGCGTCGCGGCGTGCGCGGCGGCCGGGCCGAGCACCGCGACGAGGGCCGGCAGCGCGGCGGCTGCCAGCCCTCGGGCGATCCGCCGGAGCGGAGGGACTACTTGACGGTGATCTTGCCCTGCATCCACGGGTGGACTGCGCAGTAGTACGGGAGCACCGCGCCCTTCTTGGCCGTGACCTTGAACGAGATGCCCGCGCCCGGCGGGATGAACTCCGAGTCGCCCGCCTGCTTGTCGTCGCCGAGCGTGTCGACGTTCAGCGGAGCGTTCTGATCGGCCGCCGCCGCGTTGTTGTCGACCTTGATGACGCCGGGGGGCGCCTCCTCGTTGTTCGGATCGACCTGATGGGCGACGAGCAGCGGCGCCCCGGCCGGGAAGTCGAAGCTCTTGGGGAGGAACTTCTTCTTCACGAACGAGACGGTGTGCGGCTCGGGGTTCTGGCCCTTGTTCACGACCTTCACCGTGGCGCCGGACTTCACGGTGAGGTTCGCTGGGGCGAAGTGGACGGCGTCCTTGACGAACTTGCCGGCCTTGAACACGGTCCCGCCCTTGATCGTGATCGTGTTCTTCTGCGCCGCGTGCGCCGCCGGGGCGAGCGCGACAGAGGCCGCGACGGCGATGCCTGCGACCATGAGTCGTCTGGTCATGTGACCTCCGTGTTCCAGCGGCGCTTCCTGCGACCGCTCCATTGCGACGAGAACCTACGCCCGCGCATTCCGGAGCGCATCATCCTTTTGGACCATCTTTCGGTGTCCCTCCGGATGACCCGGCCCGTACCCTGGGCCGCGTGCCGCTCCTGGCCGACTTCACGACGCTGCGCCTCGGCGGTCCCGCGCGCCGGCTCGTCGTCGCCGACGACGAGGCGGCGATCGTGGCCGCGGTCCGGGCGGCCGACGCCGCGGCCGAGCCGCTGCTCGTGCTCGCGGGCGGATCCAACCTCGTGGTCGCCGACGCCGGCTTCCCCGGCACGGTGCTCCGGATCGCGTCGCGCGGCGTCCGCGCCGACGGCGACCGCCTGACGGTGGCGGCGGGCGAGCCGTGGGACCCGTTCGTGGCCGACTGCGTCGCCGCGGGCCGCGCGGGCGTCGAGTGCCTGTCCGGGATCCCCGGGCTCGGTCGGGGCCACGCCGATCCAGAACGTCGGCGCGTACGGACAGGAGGTCGCGGAGACGGTCGTCTCCGTCCGCGCCTATGACCGCGACGCCGGCGCCGTCGCGGAGCTCCCCGCCGCCGACTGCGGGTTCGCCTACCGCTCGAGCGTGTTCAAGCGCACGCCCGGCCGCTGGGTCGTGCTCGCGGTGACCTACGCGCTGCCGCACGCGGACCGGTCGGCCCCGATCCGCTACGCCGAGCTCGCCCGCGCCCTCGGCGTGGCCGAGGGCGCGACGGCGCCGCTCGCCGACGTCCGCGGGGCGGTGCTCGGCCTGCGCCGCGGCAAGGGCATGGTGATCGACCCGGCCGACCCGGACTCCGTCTCGGCCGGCTCCTTCTTCACCAACCCGGTGCTCGACGCGCACGCGTTCGCAGCGCTCGAGGCGCGCGCGGCGGAGCGGCTCGGCCCCGACGCGCGCGTCCCGCGCTTCCCGCAGCCCGACGGCAGCGTGAAGACGTCAGCCGCGTGGCTGATCGAGCGCGCGGGGTTCTCCCGCGGCCACGGCGACCCGTCGACCGTGGCGATCTCCGCCAAGCACACGCTCGCGCTGACCAACCGCGGCGGCGGGACGACCGAGCAGCTCGTCGCGCTCGCGCGCGAGATCGCCGACGGGCGTGCGCGCGGCGTTCGGCGTCGAGCTGGAGCCCGAGCCGGTGTTCGCCGGGCACGCCTGGGCTCAGCCCAGCAGGTAGCGGTCCGAGAACGCCACGCGCTCGACCGGCGGCGCGGTCACCGGCTCGCCGTCGAGCGTGACCGCGTAGGTGTCCGGATCGACCCGCACGTCGCCGGTGCGGTCGTTGCGGACCATGTCGGAGGCGGTGATGTCGCGGCAGTCCTCGACCCGCGCCCGCGGGCGGGTGGTCGGCAGCTCCGCGTCGAGCGCGGCGCCGGCCAGGAAGGCGAGCGAGAGCTGTGCGGCGGCGCCGCCCTCCGCGCCGACCTGGCGCTGGACCTTGACGGGCTCGGACAGCATCGTCGTCGCGTTCCCGTCGCCCGACGCGCCCCACGCCGAGATCCCGCTCTTGAGCACGAGCTCGGGCCGGACGCCCGCGAACTGCGGCCACCACAGCACCGCGTCGGCGAGCTTGCCGACCTCGAGCGAGCCGACGTGGCGCGCGAGGCCGTGGGTGATCGCCGGGTTGATCGTCACCTTCGCGAGGTGGCGCAGCACGCGCGCGTTGTCGCCGGGCCCGTCCTCGCCGCCGCGCAGCGCCTTCATCGCGTCGGCGTTCTGCAGCGCGCGCCGGACGACCTCGCCGACGCGGCCCATGCCCTGCGAGTCGCTCGAGAGCATCGCGATCACGCCGAGGTCGTGCAGGACGCCCTCCGCCGCCATCGTCTCGGGCCGGACGCGCTTGCGCAGCGCGGTCCAGTCGCCCGCGCGGCCGCCCGGGGCGAGCACGTGCACCGCGGCCACCATCGCGAGGTGCTCGGCCTCCGCGCCGGCGCCGAACGGCACCGTCGGCGAGGTCGACGAGGTCAGCACGCGGTCGCGGCCGGCGAGCGCGAGCAGGTCGGGCGCGTGGCCGCCGCCGCAGCCCTCGATGTGGAAGGCGTGGATCGTCCGGCCGCCGAACGCCGCCAGCGTGTCGTGGACCGAGAGCGCCTCGTTGAGCCCGTCGGTGTGGATCGCGAGCTGGACGTCGAAGCGGTCGCACAGGTCGAGCGCGGTGCGGATCTGCTCCGGGCCCGCGCCCACGTCCTCGTGGATCTTCAGCCCCGCGCCGCCGGCGCGCAGCGCGCGCTCGACGGGGCCGGGGCGCGCCGACGACGCCCGGACGAGCAGCGCGGCGTTGAGCGGGTGCGCCTCGAGCGCCGCCCACGTCGCGGCCAGGCCCTCGGCCGGGTTGGCGCCGAGGTTCCAGACGGGCCCGTAGTCCTGGATCACGAGCGTCGTCAGCCCGCCGGCGAGCGCGGTGTCCGCGACCTGCGGCGAGAGCCAGTGGACGTGCGAGTCGACGCCGCCGGGCGTGACGATCATCCCGGTCGCGTCGACGACCGAGGTCGCCGTGTCGAGCACGACGTCGATCCCGTCCATCGTGTCCGGGTTGCCGGCGCGGCCGACCGCGACGATCCGGCCGCCGGCGATCCCGAGGCTCGTGTACCGGACGCCGAGGATCGGATCCGCGACCAGGCCGCCGACGATCGCGATCTCCACCCCGCCGCGCTCGGCGCGGACGCCGAGCCCGTCGCGCATCGTGTTCCCGAAGCCGGGCAGGATCCGGTCCGGCCCGCCGCAGTCGTCCGCCTCCGGGACGAGCCACAGGTCCGAGTCGGCGAGCCGGACGCCGTCAGGCACCGCGGTACCCCCGCTCGCGGGCGAGCGCCAGCGCGGCGTCGCGGGCGCCGTCGGCGTCGAGCGGCCCGTCGACCAGCCCGGCGTGGCCGCGGATCACCCGCGCGCCGCGGAACGGGAGGAGGAAGACCTCGCGCGGCTCGCCGGGCGCGAAGAACACCTTCTCGCCGGGCGCGATCGCCAGCCGCATGCCCCACGCGGCGGCGCGGTCGAAGGCGAGCGCGCGGTTCGTCTCGAAGAAGTGGAAGTGGCTCGTGACGCCGACCGCCACCGCGCCCTCGTTGGTCACGGTCAGCGCGTGGTCCGTCGCCAGCCAGCGCAGCTCGGGCTCGCCCTCCGGCGGCGCCGCGTCCGCGCGCACCGGGTCGTGCAGGACGATCAGCCGGCTGCCGTCCGCGAACAGCGCCTCGACCTCGATCCGCTGGACCAGCTCCGCCACGCCGTCGGCGACGTCGGCCACGCCGAGCACCCCGTAGCCGGCCGCCTCCGCCTCGGCGTACGAGCGCCCGTCGCGCGCCGCCTCGACGACCTCGTCGGCGATCAGCGCGGTCGCCTCGGCCTGGTTGAGCCTCAGGCCGCGCGCGCGCCGCTTGCGCGCCAGCTCGGCGGCGAGGAAGAGGAGCAGGCGGTCCTGCTCGCGCGGGAGGAGGCGCATCGCCGCGGCATCCTCTCATGCGCGGTCACGCGGCGACGCGGGCCCGGATCAGCGGGTCGCGCTCAGGCCGCACCGCGGGCAGCGCCCCGCGCGGGTCCGGGCGGACGACGAGCACCTCGCCCTGGGCGTTGCGCAGGAGCCAGGCGACGTCCTCGACGCCGAACCCGTCGTGGCCGCCGTTGCCGTCGGTCGCGATCACGATCCGCGTCGCGGCCGGGACCTCGGCCATCAGCTGCCGCAGCGCGTGGCGGACGTTGCGCCCGCGCGCGATCCGCCCGTCGACCGGGACGCCGACCTTGGCCGCGCGCCGCTCGATCGCCTCGAAGACGGTGAACGCGTCGTCGCAGGCGCGGCCGACCGGCGCGTCGAGCGTCAAGGGCAGCGGCACGGTGGCGAGGTAGGCCGGGACGATCACGGCCTCCTCGGCCCACGCGAGCCGGAGCGCCGCCTGGAGCGCGCGCTCGGACAGCTCGGTGCCGACGAACGGGAAGAGGATCTTCGCGCGCACGGGCGGCGGCTCGGCGGCGGCGCGGCGCCGCGCATCGACGAGCACGGTGACGGCGATCCCGAGCAGCGAGCGCGGCGAGCGGGATCAGGACGTCCTCGGCGCTCACGGCGTCCGCTCCGCGAGCGGTCGGCGACGATCCGCACGTCGACGCCCGGCAGCCGCCGCAGCAGCTGCTCGACGAGCGGCGCGCGACAGCCGCGCGAGCCCGCCGCGCGGCGCGGGCGGACCCATCAGGACGTAGGTCGATGCCGCGCTCGCGCGCGACGCGCTCGACCGCCGTCGGCGACGTCGTCGTCCTCCTCGACGAGGACGCTGACCCCGAGCAGCGAGCCGAGCCGGCGCAGCGCGTCGAGCTGCTCCGCGACCTCGCCGCGCGGGATCGTGCCCGGGCGGCAGGACCGTGAGCACGTCGAGCTCCGCCCCGAGCCGCTGCGCCGAGCGCCACGCGCGCCGCACGACGCGCTGCGAGGACGCCTGCGGCGTCGCCAGCGCGAGCAGCCGCTCGCCGACGGCCTGGGCCGGTGCGACGCGGGCTCGTCCGGGCCGGCGGGGCCGACGCACGAGCCGGCGGGCCTCGACGTCCTCGGCGACCTGGCGCAGCGCGAGCTCGCGCAGCGAGTCGAGGTTCTCGACCCGGAAGAAGCCGTTGAGCGCGGCCGGAACGCGCTCGGGCTTGTAGACCTTGCCCGCCTGCAGGCGCTCGATCAGGGCCGCCGGGGTCACGTCCACGAGCACGACCTCGTCGGCGCCGGACAGGACGGCGTCGGGGAACGTCTCGCGCACCCGCACGCCGGTGAGCTCGGCGACCTGGTCGTTGAGCGACTCCAGGTGCTGCACGTTCACGGTCGAGAAGACGTCGATCCCGGCCGCGAGCACGTCGGCCACGTCCTCGTGGCGCTTGGGGTGCTCGGCGCCGGGCGCGTTCGTGTGCGCGAGCTCGTCGATCAGCGCCAGCTCGGGCGCGCGCAGCAGCAGGCCGGGCAGGTCCATCTCGCTCGAGCGTGACGTCCCGGTGGGTCAGCCGCCGCCGCGCGAGCTGCGGGAGGCCGGCGGCGACCGCCTCGGTCTCCGCGCGCCCGTGCGGCTCGAGGTAGCCGATCACCACGTCGCGCCCCGCCTCGAGCTCGGCGTGGCCCTCCTGCAGCATCCGGTAGGTCTTGCCGACGCCGGCGGCCATGCCCAGGAAGACCTTGTGATGGCCCGTCACGCTCCCAGGAGATTGTGGACGACGAGGTCGATCAGCTTGATCCCGACGAACGGGGCGATCAGGCCGCCGACGCCGTAGAGGAGCAGGTTGCGCCGCAGCAGCGCGGCCGCCCCCACCGGCCGGTAGCGCACGCCGCGCAGGGCGAGCGGCACCAGCAGCGGGATCACCAGCGCGTTGAAGACGATCGCCGAGATGATCGCCGACTGCGGCGTGCCCAGCGCCATCACGTTCAGCGCGTCGATCGGCCCGCGGCCGCCGTTCACGCCGTAGGTGAAGGCGAACACGGCGGGCAGGATCGCGAAGTACTTCGCGACGTCGTTGGCGATCGAGAACGTGGTCAGCGCACCGCGCGTGATCAGCAGCTGCTTGCCCACCTCGACGATCTCGATCAGCTTCGTCGGGTTGGAGTCGAGGTCGACCATGTTGCCCGCCTCGCGCGCCGCCTGGGTGCCGGTGTTCATCGCCACGCCGACGTCCGCCTGGGCGAGCGCCGGCGCGTCGTTCGTGCCGTCGCCGGTCATCGCGACGAGCCGGCCGTCCGCCTGCTGCGCGCGGATCAGGTCGAGCTTCGCCTCCGGCGTCGCCTCGGCGAGGAAGTCGTCGACCCCGGCCTCGTCGGCGATCTTCGCCGCCGTGAGCCGGTTGTCGCCCGTGACCATCACCGTGCGGATGCCCATCGCGCGGAGCCGGTCGAAGCGCTCGCGCATGCCGTCCTTGACGACGTCCTTGAGCTCGATCACGCCGAGCACCTGGGTGTCGCGGGCGACGGCGAGCGGGGTCGAGCCCTGGCGCGCGACGCGGTCCAGCTCGGCCTCGAGCTCCGGCGGCGCCTGGCCGCCCTCGTCGGCGACCCAGCGGAGGATCGCGTCGCCCGCGCCCTTGCGCAGCCGCGTGCCGTTGAAGTCGACGCCGCTCATCCGCGTCTGCGCGGTGAACGGGACGAAGCGCGCGTCGAGCGCGCCGAGCTCGTGCTCGCGCAGGCCGTACTGCTTGGCGAGCACGACGATCGAGCGGCCCTCGGGCGTCTCGTCGGCCAGCGACGCCATCTGCGCCGCCTCGGCGAGATCCGCCTCCGGCACGCCGGGCATCGGCACGAACGCGGCCGCCTGGCGGTTGCCGAGCGTGATCGTCCCGGTCTTGTCGAGCAGCAGGACGTCGACGTCGCCGGACGCCTCGACCGCGCGGCCCGACAGGGCGAGCACGTTGCGGCGCACGAGCCGGTCCATGCCGGCGATCCCGATCGCGCTCAGCAGCGCGCCGATCGTGGTCGGGATCAGCGCCACGAGCAGCGCGATCAGCACGGTGATCGAGATGTCGGTGCCGGCGTACTCGCCGAACGGCCGCAGCGTGACGACCACGACGAGGAAGACGATCGTCAGCCCCGCGAGCAGGATCGAGAGCGCGATCTCGTTCGGGGTCTTGCGCCGGGCGGCGCCCTCGACCAGCGCGATCATCCGGTCGAGGAACGACTGCCCGGGCTCCTGCGTGATCTCGACCACGATCCGGTCGGAGAGCACGCGGGTGCCGCCGGTGACCGCGCTGCGGTCGCCGCCGGACTCGCGGATGACCGGGGCCGACTCGCCGGTGATCGCCGACTCGTCGACCGAGGCGATCCCCTCGATCACGGTGCCGTCGCCGGGGATCAGCTCGCCGGCCGCGACGACGACGACGTCGCCGCGCTCGAGCTCCGCCGCGGGCTTCTCGGTCCCGTCCTGCATCCGCGCGGTGGTCTGCTTGCGCATCGCGCGCAGGCTCTCGGCCTGGGCCCTGCCGCGGCCCTCGGCGATCGCCTCGGCGAGGTTGCCGAAGATCACCGTGAGCCACAGCCAGATCGCGACCGTCAGCGCGAACCAGCCGGCCTGGCCGCGCTCGCCGACGATCCACATCAGCGTGGTGAACAGGGCGCCGATCTCGACCACGAACATGACCGGGTTGCGGACCATGGCGCGCGGATCGAGCTTCCGCAGCCGCCTGCACGAGCGTCGTACGCGAGATCGTCATCGCGAGCGCCTCCCGGTCGAGCGCGAGGTTGAGCTCGAGCACGTTGATCGACTTGTCGCCGGCCAGCCCGAACAGCGGGCGGCTCGCGTGGTCCTCGACGAGCGCGCGGACCCGCGCGAGCGGCAGCCCGCGCCGCTCCGCGACGCGGTTGGCCTGGATCAGGGCGTTGGCCTCGGAGATGTCCGGGTCGACGCCCGAGGCCGACGTCGTCGCCGCGTCGGCGGGGATCCGCGCGGCGCGTCAGGCCCGGCGTGTACGGGCCCTCGCGCCGCAGGTACGTCCGCACGTAGCCCTCGAGCTGGTCGGCGAGGTCCTGCTGGTTCGGCCCCTGGTTGTTGAAGAAGGTGGCCGACGGGCGAGTAGTCCGTGGCCGACGGGCGGCTCTGGAAGTACTCCGGGTGCTTGGCGAAGCTCTGGCCGATGAGCTTCGAGCCGACGGTCCTGCCGTCGCGCTCGACCATCGAGCCGTTCGCCTTGCCGGGGAACACGACCTGGCCGAGGCCGGTCATGAAGAGGGGGAACGCGAGGCCGAGGAGCACCGTGAAGGTGACGACGGCGATCGCGGCTGTCTTGAGTTCGCGCATGTCAGTAGAGCTGGTCGGAGAGGCCCTGGACCACGGGTCCGAGGAGCAGGGCGGGGACGAAGGTGAGGAGGGCGACGATCAGGACGATCGCGATCAGCACGACGCCGAACGTCGGCGTGTCGGTGCGCAGCGTCCCGAGGCCGGCCGGGCTGACCCGCTTGCCGGCCAGCGAGCCCGCGACCGCGAGCACCGCGAGCATCGGCAGGAAGCGGCCGCCGAGCATCGCCAGCCCGCCGAGCACGTCGGCGAACGAGATCCCGAAGGAGCCGGCGTTCGTGCCGTCCGGCTGGAGGAAGCCGGTGTAGCCGGCGAACGCCGACCCGTTGTTGTTGCCCTGCGACGTGTAGGCGTAGAGCGCCTCGGAGAAGCCCTGGGGGCCGCCGTTGTAGAGCGACGGCGCGCCCCACTTCGAGCCGACCGCGAGCGCGGTGGCCACGAGCACCATCATCGGCACGGCGATCGTCCCGATGATCGTCGAGCTTGATCTCGCGCGCCTCGATCTTCTTGCCGAGGAACTCGGGCGTGCGGCCGACCATCAGGCCGCAGATGAAGACGCCGAGGATGACGAACAGGAGCATCGAGTACAGGCCCGAGCCGACGCCGCCCCAGATGACCTCGCCGGTCATCATCTGCGCCATCGGGATCGACCCGCCGAAGCCGCTCAGCGACTCCATCGCGGCGTTGACGGCGCCGCACGAGGCGGCGGTCGTGACCGCGGCGAAGAGCGAGCTCGAGCCGATGCCGAAGCGCATCTCCTTGCCCTCGAGGTTGTCGCCGGTCAGGCCGGCGGCGTGCATCGCGGGCGTCGGGCCGGACTCGCTGACGTAGATCACGGCGACCGCGGCGATGAACAGCGTCATCATCGCGCCGAAGACCATCCAGCCCTGGCGCCGGTTGCCGACCATGCGGCCGTACATCGCGGTCAGGCCCGCCGGGATGATCAGGATCGCGAGCATCTCGACGAAGTTGGAGAGCCACGTCGGGTTCTCGTACGGCATCGCCGAGTTGACGTTGAAGAACCCGCCGCCGTTGGTGCCGAGCATCTTGATCGCCTCCTGGCCGGCGACCGGGCCGTAGCCGAACGTCTGCGTCACGCCGGTGAGGCCGGTGACGTCGGTGTAGCCCTTGAACGTCTGCAGCACGCCCTGGGACATCAGGACGACGCCGACGACGATCGAGAGCGGCAGCAGGAGGTAGAGGATCGCCCGCGTCAGGTCGACGTAGAAGACGCCGATCTCGCGGCCGGAGCGCGAGGCGAGCGCCCGCACGAAGGCGGCGAGGACGGCGATGCCGACGCCCGCGGAGATGAAGTTCTGGACGGCCAGGCCGGCCATCTGGGTGAGGTAGGAGACGGTGGTCTCGCCCGCGTAGTACTGCCAGTTCGTGTTGGTGAGGAACGAGGCGGCGGTGTTGAACGAGAGGTCCCAGGGCGGCGCGCCGAGGCCGTGCGGGTTGAGCGGCAGCAGGCCCTGGGCGCGGACGATCGCGTAGAGCAGGACGCCGAAGCCGACGGAGACGATCAGCACGGAGCGCGCGTAGGCCTTCCAGTCCTGGCCGCGCGCGGCGTCGACGCCGAGCAGCCGGTAGAGCGGGCGCTCGACGAAGCCGAGCGTGGTGATCTCGCCGCGGAACACGCGCGCCATGTAGCCGCCGACGACCGGGGTGAGCGCGGTCAGCAGCGCGATGAAGAGGAGGATCTCGATCCAGCCCGCGGCGTTCATCAGAACCGCTCCGGGCGCAGCAGCGCCGCGATCAGGTAGGCGAGCACGAGGATCGCCACCACGAGTCCGAGGAGCTCGACCGCGCTCATATGCGGTCGAACCCCTCGACGACGAGGAACAGGACCGCGAAGGCGAGCGCCGCGAAGGCGAGCGACGACACGTCGCCGAGCGAGTCGAGGATGCTTGCGAAGGGCATGCGGTCATGCTGGAACCGCCGCCGTCAAGGCCGCATGCCGATGCGGCCGCGCCGCATCAAGATCGTGTGAAGGTCAGCCGCGTGAAGCGGTAGCCCGACGCCCGGGTCGGTCCGGATGTGCGCGGGCGGCGCGCCGGGCGGCTCGATCTTGCGGCGCAGGTTGGCGATGTGCGTGCGCAGCACCGCGGTGTCGTCGGCGTAGGCCGGGCCCCAGACCTCGACGAGCAGCGTGCGGTGCGTCATCAGCCGGCCGCGGTTGCGGGCGAGCGTCCGCAGCAGCGCGAACTCGATCGGCGTGAGGTGGACCTCCGCGCCCGCGCGCGTCACCGTCCGCGCGGCGAGGTCGATCACGAGGTCGCCGGCCACGATCGCCGGCTCGTCCGGGCCGTCGCCGGCGCGCCGCAGCACCGCCTGGAGCCGCGCGACGAGCTCGCGCGGCGCGAACGGCTTGACCACGTAGTCGTCGGCGCCCGCCTCGAGCGCGCGGACCTTCTCCTCCTCGTCGCCGACCGCGCTCAGGACGATGATCGGCATCGTGCTCCAGGCGCGCAGCGCGCGGCACACCTCGATCCCGTCGCCGTCGGGCAGCACGAGGTCGAGGATCGCGGCGTCGGGCGGCTGGACCGCGGCGCGGTCGAGCGCCTCCTGCGCGGTCTCCGCGGGCACGACCTCGAAGCCCGCGTCGCGCAGCACGACGCGCAGCGCCCGCAGGATCTGCGGCTCGTCGTCGCAGACGAGCACGCGCCGCGCCGGGCTCATTCTGCCTCGCTCCTGTCTCGGCCTGCGGCCTCACCACCGCTTCGCTCGGGGCTCGTCACCGCTTCGCTCGCGACCGGCTCGGGCAGCGGCAGCGCGACGACGAAGCTCGCGCCCTGGCCGGGCAGCGACTCGACGTGGACGCGGCCGCCGTTGGCCTCGACGAAGCCCTTGACGATCGCGAGCCCGAGCCCCGAGCCCTCGGTGTCCGCGCCGCCGCGGAAGAACGGCTCGAAGATCCGCTCGCGGTCGGCGGGCGCGATCCCCGGCCCGCGGTCGACGACGCGCACGAGCAGCCGCCCGCCGCTCACCCGCGCCCGCACCGACACCGGCTCGCCGGCGCCGTGGCGACCGGCGTTCTCGAGCAGGTTCGCGAACGCGCGCTCGAGCTGCGCGGCGTCGGCGAGGATCAGCGGGAGGTCGCGGTCGACCGCGAGCCGGACGCGGTCGGCCGGGAGCCCGGCGTCCTCGACCGCCTCGCGCAGCACCTCCTCGACCGACGTCCAGTCGCGCCGCGGCTCGGCGGCACCGGCCTGCAGCCGCGACAGCTCGATCAGCTTGTCGACGACGCGCGCCAGCCGGGCGCTCTCGCGCGTGACGCCGGCGGCCAGCTCGGTCCGCTCCGCCTCCGACAGCGACGGCGACCCCAGCGCCTCGGCGCCGGTCGTGATCGCGGTGAGCGGGGAGCGCAGATCGTGCGAGACCGCCCGCAGGACCGCGGTCTTGATCTCGTCCGAGCGCCGCAGCGCGCGCGTCTCGACGACCTCGCGGACGAGCCGCTCGCGCTCGAGCGCGGCGGCGAGCAGCGCCTCGAGCGCCGGCCGCGTCGCCTCGCCCGCGGCCGCGCGCCGCGGCCGGGACGAGCAGCGTCCCCAGCCGCTCCTCGCCGCGCAGCAGCGGCACGGCGGCGGTGCGCTCGTCGCCCGCCGACCGCGCCGAGCACGATCCGGCACGAGGCGAGCCCGAACGCCTGCGCGATCCGCTGCGCCGCGGGCGCGAGCGCGCCCGGCAGGTCGGGCGCGCCGAGCAGGACGCGCGCGAGCTCGGCGGCGAGGTCGGCCTCGCGGCCGCGCTGCTCGGCCTCCGCGGCGCGCACGCGGGCCGCCTCGGCGACGCTCGCCGCGATCACCGCCGCGACGAGGAAGACCGCGAGCGCGACCCAGTTCTCCGCCTCGTCGATCGTGAAGCGCCCGGTCGGCTCGATGTGGAAGAAGTTGAACGCGAGCGCGCTGACGACGCTGGTGCCGACGCCGAGCGCGGCGCCCCAGACGATCGCGACGATCAGCACGCCGACCAGGTAGACGACCCCGAGCGCGATCGGGTCCGCGACCTGCGCCAGCGGGAACAGCAGCAGCGTCTCCGCGGCGATCAGCCCGAGCGCGGTGACGATGCCCGCCGCGAGCGGCGGGCGCCGGGCCGGCAGCGGCGGGCGGAGCACGCCCGGAGCGTAGACCCCGGCTCAGCCCGCGGGCACGGCGTCCGCCCAGTCGCGCAGGCGGCCCGCCAGCTCCGGCGCGGCCGCGCCGACCTCGACGATCTCGTCGACCGGGGCGTCGGCGCGGCGGGCGGCCGCGACGATCGCCTCGCGCGACGGCGCCTCGTAGAGGCAGTACGTCCGGCGCCGGTCGGCGCTGAGGAACGAGAACAGCCAGCGCACGCCCTCGTCGGCGTTGATGTCGTCGATCAGCGCGACGTCGTCGCCCGAGAGCTCCAGCTGCTCGGCGAACGTGCGCTCGATCATGTAGTAGGGCATCGATCCTCCTAGGTCAGCCCACTGCGGTGGGCATAGGTCGCCGCCTCGGTGCGGTTGGCGCAGCCGGTCTTGCGCAGGATGCTGCGGATGTGGTTCGCGGCCGTGTGCTCGCTGATCGCCAGCCGGCCGCCGAGCTGGCGGTTGCTCAGGCCCTCCGCCACGAGCCCGAGGATCTGCGCCTCGCGCGGGGAGAGCCCGTCGGGCAGCGCGGCGGCGGTGGACGCGCCGAGCGCGCCGACGCGGGCCAGCAGCCCCTGCATCCCGATCCGCCGGGCGAGCGCCGCGGCCTCCGCGAGCAGGGCGTCGGACCGCGCGCGGTCGCCGCGCTGCGAGCGCAGATAGCGCCCGTACTCGTAGGCGGTGTGCGCGAGCCAGGTCTCGGCCGCCATCGCGCGGTTCAGCTCGAGCGCGCGCTCGAAGTGCGACGCGGCGAGCTCGGCCTCGCCGAGCGTCGCGGCGAGCATGCCGAGGTAGCGGTCGGCGGCGCCGTAGCACGAGACGAGGTGCCCGATCATCACGTTGCCGCCCGCGAACGGCGCCAGCTCCGGGTAGACGAGCGCGGCGGCCTCCGCGTCGCCGAGCGCCGCCGCGGCGTCGGTGAGGTAGACGAGCGAGGGGAGCCAGAGCGACGACCGGAACGGCTCGAGGCCGTCGCCGAGCACCCGCGCGAGCTCGCGCCGCGCCTCGGTCTCCATGCCCAGCTCGGCGAGCACGGCGACGAGCCCCGGCCCCCACGGGCCGCTCCGCGCCGGATCGGCGGCGAGGACGCGCATGACGGGCGCGAGCTCGGCCAGCCGCCCGCGCTCGCGCCGGACGCTGAACATCTGGATGCCGTACACGCCGGAGGGGTCGCGGCCGGTCAGCAGCCGGCTCCATTCGTGCGAGCGGTGCGCGGCCGACTCGGCGGCGTCGAGCCGCCCGTCGCACAGCGCGATCGCCGACGCGTAGTGCTCGGCGACGTGGAGCATGAACGGCTGCGCGGTGCGCTCCGACGACCTCGAGGAGCGGCGGGATCGCGCGCCGCGCCGCCGCGAGGTCGCACAGGGCGACGAGCGCCGGGACGCGCCAGGCCATCGCCTCGGCGCGGATCTCGGTGTCGCCCAGCTCGTCGCCGAGCGCGACCGCCTCGGTCAGCATCGCGAGGATCTCCTCGACCGACGTCGTCCCGTGCGACCAGTAGGAGCGCATCAGCACGGTGGCCAGCCCGGCGCGGTCGTCGAGCCGGCGCGCCATCGCGATCGCGCTCGCCCGCGCCACCGCGCCGCGCTCGCGCAGGCCCTGCAGGTCGAGCGCGCGCGCGAGGCCCGAGAGCAGGCCCACGCGCAGCTCGGAGTCGTCGGCGCCGAGCGCGGCCGCCGCCTCCTCGAGCAGCTCGACCGCGCCCTGGTCGGTCATCCCGGGGCGCCAGCACGCCTCCTCGTGGCCGATCGCCGCGCGCGCGAGCAGCTGCGCGTCGCCGCGCTCGCGCGCGAGCGCGGCCGCCTGCCGGAACGCGTCCAGCGCGTCGACCGAGGCACCGGCGCGGTGCCCCGCCCGGCCGAGCTCGAGGAAGACCTCGGGCCGGTCGTGGCCGCCGAGCTCGAGCGCGGTCCGCAGCCGCGCGGCGGCCTCGTCGAAGGCGAGCGCCGCGGCGGCGGCCCGCGCGGCGAGCACGTTGTACTCGACGGCGCGCTCGGCAGAGCCGAACGGCGCGGCGGCGGCGAAGTGGTGCGCGAGGTCGGCGAGCGCCCGGCCCGAGCGCGCGCCGCCCGCCTCGAGCGCCTCGCCGACGCGGAGGTGCAGCTCGGTGCGCCGCGGCCCGGACAGCCGGTCGTAGAGCGCGCGCCGCACGAGCTCGTGGCCGAACCGCCATGAGCGCTCCCGCCCGGGGACCTGGTCGATCATGCCGCTGGCGTAGGCCTCGTCGAGCGCCCGCAGCAGCGCGGCGTCGCTCAGCCCGGCCGCGCGCCGGACGACGTCGAGCTCGACCTCCGTGCCCGCGGTCGCGGCGAGCTCCAGCAGGTCGACCGTCGGCGGCGCGAGCCGGGCGAGGCGCCGGCTCACGACCTCGCGGACGCTCTCGGGACTGCCCAGCTCGCCTGGCGTGCGGCGGACGCGGATCCCGTCGCCGGACAGCTCGACCGCGCCGGTCTCGATCAGGGCGCGCCACAGCTCGCAGAGCAGGAACGCGTTGCCCTCGGTCAGCTCGTACAGCGAGTGCACCAGCGCCGGCGGCGGATCGTCGCCCGAGGCGCCGCGGACGAACTCGGCCACCTCCGCGTCCGAGAGCCCGGGCAGCCCGAGCCGCACGACGTCGTAGCGGCGCAGGTCGGCGAGCGTCTCGGCGAGCGCCGCGGGGACGTCCGCCTCCGTGTCGCGGAACGTCGCCAGCAGCAGGACCGGCGCGCCGCCGGTCCGCGCCAGGTGGCGCAGCAGCAGCAGCGTCGCGCCGTCCGCCCAGTGGAGGTCCTCGAGCACGAGCAGCGCCGGCGTGCGCCGTGCGGCGTCGTCCAGCAGTCCGGCCACGGCGGTGTGGAGCCGGTGGCGCTCGGTGTCCGGATCGGCGCCCGGCGCGGGCGCGGGCTCGCCGAGATCGGGCAGGAGCCGCGTGAGCTCCCCGCCGAGCGCGGCGGGCAGGTCGGGGCCGAGGGCGCGGACGAGCTGGTCGAGCGCCTCGACGAACGGCCCGTAGGGCGTGTGCAGCACCGCGTCGCAGGCGCCGTAGAGCACGAGCGTCCCGTCCTGCGCCGCGCCGGCGGCGAACTCGCGCACGAGCCGGCTCTTGCCCGAGCCGGCCTCGCCGCCGAGCAGCACGACGCGGCCGACCTCGCCGTTCGCCCGCGGCAGCAGCGCGCGCAGCCGCTCCAGCTCCGCCGAGCGGCCGACGAAGGGGAAGGCCGAGGTCATGCCGAGTGCGCCGGGGAGTCCGTGCATCGCCTTCTTCTCGGACTGCTGGTCAGGTCTGACTATTCCCGACCCGCGCGGCGAAGGCAAGCGCGGGAACAAATGTCGGTCAGGTCGCGTCATGACGGTCGGGTGCGCAACGCGCATCCTCGGCCAGAGCTCCCCCGCACCGTCAACCAGGAGGTCGACATGAGCATCACCACGTCCGCGCGCGATGCGCTGGCGGAGTTCCGCGGCACGCTGATCGAGCCCGGCGACGCCGGCTACGACGAGGCGCGCGCGGTCTACAACGCGATGATCGACCGGCGGCCGGCGCTGATCGCGCAGTGCGCCGGCTCCGACGACGTCGCGCGCGTCATCGGCTACGCCCGCGAGGCGGGCCTCCCGCTCGCCGTCCGCGGCGGCGGCCACAACGGCGCCGGGCTCGGGACGATCGACGACGGCGTCGTGATCGACCTGTCCCCGATCCGCGGGATCGACGTCGACCCGCGCGCCCGCACCGTCCGCGTCGGCGGCGGCTGCACGTGGGGCGAGGTCGACCGCGCGACCCACGAGCACGGGCTCGCCAACCCGAGCGGCATCATCGGCACGACCGGCGTCGGCGGGCTCACGCTCGGCGGCGGCCTCGGCCACCTGACCCGGAAGCACGGGCTGGCGATCGACAACCTGCTGTCGGCGGACGTCGTGCTCGCCAGCGGCGAGCTCGTCCACGCCAGCAAGGACGAGCACCCGGAGCTGTTCTGGGCGCTGCGCGGCGGCGGCGGCAACTTCGGCGTCGTCACCGCGTTCGAGTTCCGGCTGCACGAGGTGAGCACGGTGATCGCCGGCCCGACGTTCTGGCCGGTCGAGCTGGGCGCCCAGGTGCTGTCGGCGTACCGCGAGTTCCTCCCGGCCGCCCCGCGCGACCTGAACGGCTTCTTCGCCTACGCGACGGTGCCGCCCGGGGACCCGTTCCCGCCGGAGATCCACCTGCGCGAGGTGTGCGGCGTGGTCTGGTGCCACACCGGCGACGAGGCGGCGGCGGCGCGCGACATGCAGCCGCTGCTGGACGCGCTCCCGGAGCCGCTGCTGCACGGCGTCCAGCCGATGCCGTACCCGATGCTCCAGAGCGCGTTCGATGCCCTGTACCCGAAGGGCGACCAGTGGTACTGGCGCGCGGACTTCGTCAAGGAGATCCCGGACGAGGCCGTCGCCATCCACCAGCAGTGGGCCGAGCGGCTGCCGTCGATGCAGTCGACCATGCACCTCTACCCGATCGACGGGGCGCCGCACGACGTCGCCGCGGACGCCACGGCGTGGAACTACCGCGACGCGCGCTGGGCCACGGTCTACGCCGGCGTGGACCCGGACCCGGCCAACGTCGAGAAGATCGGCGCCTGGTCGCGCGGCTACCAGGAGGCGCTGCACCCGTACTCGGCGGGCGGCGCGTACGTGAACATGATGATGGACGAGGGGCCCGACCGCGTCCGCGCGAGCTACGGCGCGAACTTCGACCGCCTCACCTACGCGAAGGACGAGTACGACCCCGAGAACGTGTTCGCGAGCACGCAGAACATCCCCCCGGTGAAGCCGCCCCGCTGATCCGGCGCGCCACCCGGCGGAGGGTCGAGTCCGTACCCTCCGCCGGATGGCGACGATCGAGCACGTCCCGGAGGGCCAGCTCGAGGCGGTCGTGCTCGCCGACGGCGACCTGCGCGCCACGTTCGTGCCGGGCGCCGGGATGATCGGCTGCTCGCTGCGCCACCGCGGCGACGAGCTGCTGGTCCAGCGCGGCGGGCTCGACTCCTGGCGCGGCACCGGCCGCACGTTCGGCCTGCCGCTGCTGCACCCGTGGGCCAACCGGCTGCGCGACTGGCGCTACGCGGCGGCCGGCCGCTCCGTGACGATCGACCGCGCGCTCGGCGTCGTCCGCGCCGACGCGAACGGGCTGCCGATCCACGGCGCGCTGGGCGCCGCCGCCGACTGGGACGTGACCGACGCGGGGGCGGACGCGGACGGCGCCCGGCTCGCGGCGACGCTCGACTACGGCCACCGCCACGACCGCTTCGCCGCGTTCCCGTTCCCGCACCGGCTCGAGCTCGCGTTCCGGCTCGCGGGCGACACGCTGGAGATCGTCACGACGCTCGTGCCGACCGGCGACGAGCCCGTGCCGGTCGCGTTCGGCTGGCACCCGTGGCTGTCGCTGCCCGGCGTCGAGCGCGCCGGACTGGGAGCTCGATCTGCCGGCGCGGGCGCGGCTCGCGCTCGACGACCGCGGCCTGCCGACCGGCGAGCGCGCGGACGCCGCCGCCGAGCGCGCGCCGCTCGCCGACCGCGTGCTCGACGACAGCTTCGCCGTCGCGGAGGACGCGCGCTTCGGGCTCCGCGGCGGCGGGCGCGAGATCGTCGTCGAGTGGGCCGGCGGCTACCGCTACGCGCAGGTCTTCGCGCCGCCGGACCTCGACGTCTGCGCGATCGAGCCGATGACCGCGCCGGTCGCCGCGCTCTCCACCGGCGAGGACCTCGGGCTCGCCGAGCCGGGGACGCCGGTGCGTGCGACCTATCGCGTCCGCGTCACCTGAGCCGGTGGCGGGGGTACGTGATGATGTGACGATGGCCCGTCCCGAGACCGCGGTGACCGACGAGCGCGCGCCGGTCGTGCGCGTGGACGTCCTGGAGACGTTCGTCGAGCTGCTCACCCGCTCGGAGGCCGACGGCTCGTCCGACGCCTTCTACTCGTCGCTCTGCGAGGCCGTGTGCCGGCTGACGGAGATGGACCGCGCGGTCATCTTCCGCTACGACGAGTCGCACCGGCGGGTCCGGGCGGCGGGCGCGTACGGGATCGACCTGACCGCGTTCGCCGACTCCCACGTGACCGTCGCGTCGGCGCCGATCGCGCGCCAGGCGCTCGTCGAGGACCGCGTGATCGAGATGGACGCCGAGGCCGTCGCGCGCGAGGTGCCCGAGCGCTTCCGCGAGCTGCTCGGCGACTCGACGCTGGTCTGCTGCCCGCTCTCGGCGGGCGGGCGCTGGAGCGGCGTGATCCTCGCCGACCGCCGCCCGCGGCGCGCGCTCAGCGACGCCGAGCGCGACCTGCTGTGGACGCTCGGCAAGTCCGCCGCGCTGGCCGAGGCCGCGCGCCACGCGACGTTCCAGGGCGAGAAGGCGCGCCGGCTGCAGGAGCGGATCGACCTCGCCCGCGAGGTCCACGAGGGCGTGATCCAGCGGCTCTTCGGCGTCCTGCTCGTGGTGTCGAGCGACGCCGACCTCTCGCCCGAGGCGCGCGAGCGCGTGACCGTCGAGCTCCAGGCCGGGCTGCGCGACCTGCGCCGCGCGCTGCAGCGCCCGCTCGGGCGCCGCGCGCCGCAGACGAGCACCACGCTCGTGGACGAGGTCGCGCGGCTCCAGGAGGCCGAGCCCGAGCTCGGGATCTTCCTCGCGACGGGCAGCGCGGACGTGCCCGTCCCGCCCGAGCTCGAGCCGCTCGCGCAGTCCGTGCTGGTCGAGGCCGTCCGGAACGCGCGCAAGCATGCCGATCCGACCCGCGTCGAGGTTGCGCTGCAACGTCAGGAGGGTGCCTGGGTGATGGAGATCTGCAACGACGGCGTGCGCGGGCGTTCGCGCACCGTGTCCGGGATGGGGCTGCGGCTGGCGGCGCTCGAGGCGCTGCAGATCGGCGGGCTGGTCGAGTTCGGCGAGCGCGAGCCGGGGACCTGGCGCGTGCGACTGGCGGTGCCCTATGACCGTGCCTGACGTCAACCCGGGCCGGATCGCGTCCGGTTCGAGCGAGCGGCGCCTGCGGGTGCTCGTCGTCGACGACCACGAGGTCGTGCACTGGGGGCTGCGGCTGATGCTCGGCGAGCAGCCGTGGGTCGAGCGCTGCCTGAGCGCGCGCAACGGCGACGAGGCGATGGCGCTGCTCACCCGCTACCGCCCGCACGTCGCGCTCGTCGACCTCTTCGTCGGCCCCGAGTCCGGCGCGGAGATCTGCGAGCGGCTGCGGCGCGAGTCGCCGGAGATCAACGTCCTGCTGATCTCGGGCGCGGGCCGGATCAACCCGAACGCCGCGCGCGCCGCGGGCGCGGCCGGCTTCATCTCGAAGGACTGGCCGGCCGCCGACATCGCCGGCGCGGTGCGGATGGTCGGGCTCGGGATGACCGTGTTCCGGCCGCACGAGCAGCCGGCCGGCCCGACGCTGACCGAGCGCGAGCGCGAGGTGCTCGACCTGATCGCGGGCGGCGCGACGAACCGCGAGATCGCGGAGCAGCTGTTCCTCTCGCCGCACACGGTCAAGGAGCACACGTCGTCGCTGTATCGCAAGCTCTCGGTGCGCAACCGCGCCGAGGCGGTGCAGAAGGCGCAGCGCCTCGGGCTCACCGCGTGAGCGTCATCGGGCTCGGCCTGGCCGCGCTCGGACGGCCGGGCTACATCAACCTCGGGCACGGCGACGACGTCGCCGACGCGACGCTCGGCGGGATGGAGCGCGCGGCGCATGCGGTCCTCGACGCCGCGTACGAGCGCGGGGTGCGGCACTTCGACGCGGCGCGCTCGTACGGCCGCGCCGAGGCGTTCCTCGCCTCGTGGCTGGCGGCGCGCGGGCTGGCGCCGGGCGACGTCGCGGTCAGCTCGAAGTGGGGCTACGAGTACACCGCGGGCTGGCAGGTCGAGGCCGAGCACCACGAGATCAAGGAGCTCAGCGCCGAGCGGCTGCGCAGCCAGTGGGCGGAGTCGCGCACGCTGCTCGGGGACTACATCGGCCTCTACCAGATCCACTCGGCGACGCTGGAGAGCGGCGTGCTCGACGATCCGGGCGTCCGCGCGCAGCTCGACGCGATCCGCGCGTCCGGCGTGCGCGTCGGCCTCTCGGTCACCGGCGCCGCCCAGGCCGCGACGATCGACCGCGCCGTCGAGGGCGGCGGCTTCGACGAGGTCCAGGCGACGTGGAACCTGCACGAGCGCAGCGCGGGGGAGGCGCTCGGCCGCGCGCACGCCGCCGGGATGCAGGTCTACGTCAAGGAGGCGCTGGCGAACGGCCGCCTCACCGATCGCGGCGCGCCGCCCGCGCTGCTCGCCGCGGCGGCGGAGCGCGGGGTCGCGCCGGACGCGCTCGCGCTCGCGGCGGTGCTCGCGCAGCCGTGGGCGGACGTGGTGCTCAGCGGCGCGGCGACGGTGGCGCAGCTCGAGAGCAACCTCGCCGCGACGGGCGTGGCGTGGGACGACGGCGCTCGAGCGCGGGCTGGCGCGGGCTGGCCGAGGAGCCCGGGCCGTACTGGGAGCAGCGGTCCGCGCTCCCGTGGAACTGAGCCGCGCCGCTCAGCGCGCCGACGGCGGATCGACCCAGCCGCTGCGCCCGAACACGCCGGTGATCCGGCGGGTCGAACGCCAGCACACCGCCCGCGATCGCCGCCGCCACGACCGCCGTCACCGCCCCGAGCTTGAGCCCGGCGACGCGCCGGCGCCGGCGCCGCGCGCGGCGCTCCTCCGCGAGCGCCTCGGGCCCGAGCAGCCGCTCGACGTCGGCCGGCGACAGCCCGAGCCCGCGCTCGCGGCACCACGCCGCGGCGTCGTCCGCGCCGCGCACCGGCACGAGCTGCGCCCGATGGGCGGCGGCGAGCCGCTCGGCGCGCGCCGCGTTCGCGTTCGGCAGCACGAACAGCGCGTACGGTCGCGCGCGCTCCGCGCGCAGCCCCTCGCGGTGGACCTCGACCGCGCCGGCGAGCTCGACCACGCCGGGGATCTCCCAGCGCATCCCGAGCACCTTCCGCGCCGCCTTCGCGTCCCGGGTGCCAGGCGTGGATCCCGCACGCGCAGCCGGCCTCGGGCGCGACGTGCTCCGCGTCGCTCCCGCACCGCGCGGTCAGCCACTCGCCGCCGGCCGGCCAGGGCGTCCCGCGGTGCGGCGCCGCGAGCCGCTCCGACCCGTGCTCGCCCACGGCCGACCAGGTCCGCAATCCGAAGAGCGGACTCGGGACGAGCGGCGGTGCGCTCATGCGCTGGGCTGCGCCGGGACGGGCTCCGGCAGCGGCCGCTGGGCGGGTCGCTCCGGGGCGGGCGGCACGGGTGCCGCCACGACCGGCTCGGCCACGACCCGGACGGACGGCTCGTGGAGGTTCACACCCCCATGGTCCCGCTCCGGACCGCGTCCGGCAAGCCCTTCAACATGCCGCGTTACCGATCCGTCGACGCGGAGTACATGGGAGCAATGGGGGACGGCCGGATCAATCGCGCCATCGAGCAGGGCCGCGCGCGGACCAGCGAGATCAAGGAGCGCGTGCCCGAGCTCAAGGAGCGCGTGCCGGAGCTGCGCGAGCGCGTGCCCGAGCTCGGCAGCGAGCTGCGGACGAAGAGCGCCGAGCTGCGCGCCCGCGGCGGCGAGCTCGCCCGCCAGTACCGCAAGATGGACGTCTCCTGGGCCCGGTACCCGTACGCGCGCGCGGCGCGCGAGGGCGCTGCTGAGCGGCGTCCTCGGCCCGCTGATGGATCTCTACACGCGCAAGACCACGGTCGGGCGCGACCTGTTCGCGGAGGCGCTGAACCCCCCGGTCGTCTTCGTCGCCAACCACTCCAGCCACCTCGACACGCCGGCGATCCTCCGCGCGATGCCGCGCAAGTGGCGCAGCCGCACGGTCGTCGCGGCGGCGGCCGACTACTTCTACAAGAAGCGCTGGTCCGCCTGGGCCGTCGCGCTGCTGATCAACACCGTCCCGCTCGGCCGCACCGGCGGCGGGCTCAGCGACGGCGCGACCGACCACGTCGACCGCCTGATCGACGAGCGCTGGAACCTCCTGATGTTCCCCGAGGGCACCCGCTCGCGCGACGGCTCGATCGGCAAGGTCCGCTCGGGCGCCGCGGTGATCGCCGCCAACCACGGGATCGACATCGTCCCGATCTTCGTCAGCGGCACGCACGACGCGATGCCGCCCGGCCAGAACTGGCCCAAGCGGATCCCCGGCCGGCTGTTCCCCCGCCGCCACAAGATCGAGGTCCGCTTCGGCGAGCCGATCCCGCCGCGCGACCCGGCCGAGCGCCGCGACGTGATGGCCGAGGTGCAGGCGTTCTGGGAGCGCAAGGGCCTCCCCGAGGACGGCCGCGACCCGGCCAAGGTCCACGACGTGCTGATCATCCACGAGGTCCTCAAGGCGCACGAGGCCGTCGAGGAGCGCGAGCGCACCGGGCGCTTCCAGCACATCCTCACCGCCGAGACGGTCCCGGACCAGCCCTCGCCGGCCGCCTGAGCGGCGCGGCGGCGCAATCCTCCGCGTTCGCGACCATTGACCCGCGCCCTCGCGCGCAGGTACGGTCCCGGCCCGAGAGTCGGTAGCCCCGAGCTGAGGAGAGCAGCAGGATGAAGAAGCTCATCAACGACCCGGATGCGGTCGTCAAGGACGCGCTCGCGGGGATCGAGGCGGCGCACGGCGACGTCGTCCGCGTGATCCACGACCCGATGGTGATCGTGCGTGCCGACGCGCCCGTCCAGGGCAAGGTCGGCATCATCTCCGGCGGCGGCTCCGGCCACGAGCCGATGCACGGCGGCTTCGTCGGCAAGGGCATGCTCGACGCGGCCTGTCCCGGCGAGGTCTTCACGTCGCCGACGCCGGACCAGATGCTCGAGGCGACGAAGGCCGTCGACGGCGGCGCCGGCGTCCTCCACATCGTCAAGAACTACACCGGCGACGTGCTCAACTTCGAGATGGCCGCGGACCTCGCCAAGGCCGAGGGCATCGAGGTCGAGGCCGTCGTGACCAACGACGACGTCGCCGTCCAGGACAGCCTCTACACCGCCGGCCGCCGCGGCGTCGGCATCACCGTGATCGCGGAGAAGATCTGCGGCGCGGCGGCCGAGGAGGGCCAGTCGCTCGCGCAGGTCGCCGAGCTCTGCCGCAAGGTCAACGGGCAGGGCCGGACGATGGGCATGGCGCTGACGCCGTGCATCACCCCGTCCGCCGGCACCCCGAGCTTCGAGCTCGCCGACGACGAGATGGAGATCGGCATCGGCATCCACGGCGAGCCGGGCCGCTACCGCGAGAAGCTCGCCCCGGCCTCGGACATCGTCGAGCGGCTCGCGACGGCGGTCGTCGAGGACCTGCCCTACGAGTCCGGCGACCGCGTGCTCGCGTTCGTCAACGGGATGGGCGGCACCCCGCAGATCGAGCTCTACATCGTCTACAACGAGCTCGCGAAGTTCCTCGGCGGGCGCGGGATCACGATCGAGCGGAACCTGATCGGCAACTACATCACCTCGCTCGAGATGGCGGGCTGCTCGATCACGCTGCTCAAGCTCGACGACGACCTGGTGCGCCTCTGGGACGCGCCGGTCGACACGCCGGCCTTCAAGTCCGCCTAGCCATGAGCATCACCGCGACCGACGTCCGCGCCTGGATCTCCGACTTCGCCGCCACGATCGGCGAGCACCGCGCAGAGCTGGTGGCGCTCGACACCGCGATCGGCGACGCCGACCACGGCACGAACATGGATCGCGGGATGAAGGCGGCGGTGGAGAAGCTCGACGCCACCGAGGGCGATGACGTCGGCGCGCTCCTGAAGGCCGTCGCGATGACGCTGATCTCGAAGGTCGGCGGCGCCGCCGGGCCCCTCTACGGGACGCTGTTCCTGCAGATGGGCACGGCGGCGGCCGGGAAGACGGAGCTCGACCTCGCCGGCTGGACCGCGGCGCTGGAGGCCGGCGTCAAGGGCGTCCAGGCCCGCGGCAAGGCCGAGCCGGAGGACAAGACGATGATCGACGCGCTGCTGCCGGCCGTCGACGCGCTGAAGGCGGCCGAGGCGGAGGGCGCGTCGCTCGGCGACGCGCTCCGCCGCTCGGCCGACGCGGCGGAGGCGGGCATGAAGGCGACGATCCCGCTCGAGGCGCGCAAGGGCCGGGCCAGCTACCTCGGCCCGCGCTCGGTCGGCCACCAGGATCCGGGCGCGACGTCGTCGACGCTGCTGCTGCAGTCGGCGGCGAAGGCGTTCGGCTGAGTCAGTCGTCGTCGTCGTCGACCCAGTCGACGGTCCGCGCGACGGCCTTCCGCCACTTGCGGTAGCCCTTCTCGCGGACCGCCGGCTCCATCGCCGGCAGCCACTCGGCCGCCTTGTGCCAGTGCGCCCGCAGGGAGTCGACGTCGGGCCAGAACCCGACGGCGAGCCCGGCCGCGTAGGCGGCGCCGAGCGACGGCGCCTCGGCCACGATCGGCCGCATCACCGGCACGTCGAGCACGTCCGCGAGCGACTGCATCAGCAGGTTGTTGGCGGTCATGCCGCCGTCGACCTTCAGCGACCCGA
This sequence comes from uncultured Solirubrobacteraceae bacterium, assembly GCA_963791405.1. GTDB lineage: Bacteria > Actinomycetota > Thermoleophilia > Solirubrobacterales > Solirubrobacteraceae > DASQMT01. Next base: position 149,897 of record CAWBSJ010000005.1, read on the forward strand.
CCGAGATGCCGGCCTCGCCGTTCATCGCGTCGACGACCTCGCGCGTCTGCCACGCGGTCGCCTCGAGCACGGCGCGGGCGAGGTGGCCCTTCGAGATGTAGCCGGTGAGCCCGGCGATCACGCCGCGCGCGTCGTCGCGCCAGTGCGGGGCGAACAGGCCCGAGAAGGCCGGCACGAAGTAGCAGCCGCCGTTGTCGTCGACCGAGCGCGCGAGCGTCTCGATCTCCGACGCGCTGCCGATCAGCCCCAGCTTGTCGCGGAACCACTGGACGAGCGCGCCCGTGACCGCGATCGAGCCCTCGAGCGCGTAGGTCGCGGGCTGGTCGCCGATCTTGTAGCCGACGGTGGTCAGCAGGCCGTTCGTGGAGTGCACCGGCACCTCGCCGGTGTTCATCAGCATGAAGCTGCCGGTCCCGTAGGTGCACTTGGCGTCGCCGGGCGCGAAGCAGGCCTGGCCGAACAGCGCCGCGTGCTGGTCGCCGAGCGCGGCCGCGACCGGCAGGCCGGCGAGCGAGCCGCCGGCCTCGCCGTAGACCTCCATCGACGGGCGGATCTCGGGCAGCATCGCCCGCGGCACGCCGATGCCGTCGAGCAGCACGTCGTCCCACTCGAGCGTGTCGAGGTTCATCAGCATCGTCCGCCCGGCGTTGGTGACGTCGGTGACGTGGCGGCCGGTGAGCTTCCAGATCAGCCACGAGTCCATCGTCCCGAAGAGCACGTCGCCGGCCTCGGCGCGCGCGCGCGAGGCCGTCGACGTTGTCGAGCAGCCAGCGGATCTTCGGGCCGGAGAAGTACGTCGCGAGCGGCAGGCCGCAGCGGTCGCGGAAGCGGTCCGGGCCCGCGTCGCCGCCCAGCTCGTGGACGAGGTGGTCGGTCCGCATGTCCTGCCAGTTGAGCGCGTTGTGGACGGGCGCGCCGGTCGCGCGGTCCCACAGCACGGTCGTCTCGCGCTGGTTCGTGAGCCCGAGCCCGACGAGGTCGGACGCCCGCAGGTCCGCGGTCGCGAGCGCCGTGGCGACGACGTACTGGACGTTGTTCCAGATCTCGACGGGGTCGTGCTCGACGTGCCCGGGGCGCGGCACGATCTGCCGGTGCTCGACCTGGCTGACGGAGACGACCCGCCCGTCGTGGTCGAAGATCAGGCAGCGCGACGAGGCCGTGCCCTGGTCGACCGAGGCGATGTAGCGCTCGCTCACGCTGTCCTTCCTACCAGTTTCGGTTGCGTCACCACGGGATCGCGCCGAGGTCGCGCGACACGGCGCGCGCGGCCTCCCGCACGAACGACACGAGGTCGGTGCGCGGCTCCCCGTGCTCGACGAGGCGCTCGACCGGGCCCGAGATCCCGATCGCCCCGACGGTGACGCCGCGCCGATCCAGGATCGGCGCGGCGAGCGAGACGACCCCGGCCTCGAGCTCCTCGGCGTCGATCGCCCAGCCGCGCTCCTGCACGGCGCGCAGGTCGGCGTCGAGCGCGTCCCAGTCGGTCAGCGTGCCGGCGGTGTAGCGCGGCAGCCCGGCCCCGGCGAGCTCGGCCGCGGCGTAGCGGTTCGAGGCGAGCAGGACCTTGCCGAGCGCGGTCGCGTGCGCCGGCAGCAGCGCGCCGACCTCGAGCGCCTGGCGGCTGTCGTCCGGCCGGAAGACGTGGTGGACGACGAGCACCCGCGTCTCGTGCAGCGTGCCGATCCGGACGCTCTCCCCGCTGCGCGAGGCGAGCGAGTCCGACCAGTTGAGCGCGCGGGTCCGGAGCTCGTTGCCGTCCAGGTACGAGCTGCCCATGTGCAGCAGCGCCGCGCCGAGCTGGTACGGGCCGCCCTCGACGTCCTGCTCGACGAACCCGACGGCGGCGAGCGTGCGCAAGATCCCGTGCACGGTGCCCTTCGGCAGGTCGAGCTCACCCGCGATCTGCGCGACCCCCAGCCGGCGGTTACGACCGGACAAGAGCCGGAGGATGGCGGCGGCACGCTCGATCGACTGGATCGTGGCCGGCACGGCCGCGAACGTAACGCACTCGTTCGGCATTGTCGACTGCCGTTCGGCCCTCCGGAACGCAGAGGCGTTTGACATCGTCAGACGGAGGCGGTAAGCCTCCGCCCGTTGAGTGGTCGGTAATCGAGGAGAGGGGAGCTCGCTTTGAGCATCATCGGTGCGGAGACGATCGGGACAGCGCTCCTGATCCTGCTGGGCAACGGCGTGGTCGCATGCGTCCTGCTGAACCTGTCCAAGGGGCAGAACGCCGGCTGGATCGTGATCACGTTCGGGTGGGGCATGGCCGTCATGGTCGGCGCGTTCGCGGTCGGGCCAGTTCAGTGGTGCTCACCTGAACCCGGCGGTGACCATCGGGTTCTGGGTGGCAGGGACGACCGACGGCGGTGACGTGCCCAAATACCTGATCGGCGAGTTCCTCGGCGCGTTCATCGGCGCGGCACTGGTCTGGCTGTCGTACCTGGACCACTGGAAGGAGACCGAGGACCCGGGCCTCAAGCTGGCGTGCTTCAGCACGGCGCCGGCGATCCGCAACCCCGTCTCGAACGTCATCACCGAGGTCATCGGGACGTTCGTGCTGGTGTTCGGCATCCTCGCGTTCTTCAACAACGAGGCGACCGCGGCCACGGGCCTCGGCCCGCTGATCGTCGGCCTGCTGGTGCTGGGCATCGGCCTCTCGCTCGGTGGCCCGACCGGCTACGCGATCAACCCGGCCCGCGACCTCGGGCCACGGATCATGCACGCGATCCTCCCGATACCCGGGAAGGGGAGCTCCGACTGGGGCTACGCCTGGGTGCCGGTGGTCGCGCCGCTCATCGGCGGCGTCATCGCCGCCCTGGCGTACAAGGCGTTCTTCCCGGGCGCCTGAGGCAGCCGCAGCCGTAACCGGTGGGCGGCGTCGCGAGACGGCGCCGCCCGCCAACGAACCATCGAGACGAGGAGAGCCTGAATGGCCAAGTACGCGGCAGCCATCGATCAGGGCACCACGAGCACGCGGTGCATGATCTTCGATCACGGCGGCAACGTCGTCAGCGTGGCGCAGAAGGAGCACGAGCAGATCTATCCCAAGCCGGGCTGGGTCGAGCACGACGTGACGGAGATCTGGGCGCGCACCCAGGAGGTCATCGACGAGGCCATGTCCTCGGCCGGCGCGAGCGCCGACGACGTCGCGGGCGTCGGGATCACGAACCAGCGCGAGACCGCGGTCGTGTGGGACAAGACGACCGGCGAGCCGATCCACAACGCGCTCGTCTGGCAGGACACCCGCACCGACAAGCTCGTCGACGAGTACTCGAAGGACGGCGGCCAGGCCCGCTTCCAGGAGAAGGTCGGGCTTCCGCTCGCGACCTACTTCTCCGGGCCGAAGATCCGCTGGATCCTCGACAACGTCGACGGCGCCGCCGAGAAGGCGGACTCCGGCGACCTGCTGTTCGGCAACATGGACACCTGGATCATCTGGAACCTCACGGGCGGCACGGACGGCGGGCAGCACATCACCGACGTGACGAACGCCAGCCGCACGATGCTGATGGACCTGCGGAAGCTGGAGTGGGACTCCGGAGATCATGGACGTGATGGGGGTCCCGGCGGCGATGCTGCCCGAGATCCGCGCCTCGTCCGACGTCTACGGCGAGGTCCGCGCGGGCGGCGCGCTCCAGGGCGTGCAGATCGCGGGCGACCTCGGCGATCAGCAGGCGGCCACGTTCGGCCAGACCTGCTTCTCGCCCGGCGAGGCCAAGAACACCTACGGCACCGGCAACTTCCTGCTGCTCAACACGGGCACGGAGGCGGTCGCGTCGAAGAACGGCCTGCTGACCACGGTCGGCTACAAGATCGGCGACCAGGACACGATCTACTGCCTCGAGGGCTCGATCGCGATCACCGGGGCGCTCGTGCAGTGGCTGCGCGACAACCTCAAGCTGATCCAGGCCGCGCCCGAGGTGGAGGAGCTCGCCCAGTCCGTCGAGGACAACGGCGGCCTCTACATCGTGCCGGCGTTCTCGGGCCTGTTCGCGCCGTACTGGAAGTCGAACGCCCGCGGCGTGTTCGCCGGCCTCACCCGCTACGTCACGGCGGGGCACATCGCCCGCGCGACGCTGGAGGCGACCGCCTTCCAGAGCCGCGAGATCGTCGAGGCGATGGACGCGGACTCCGGCGTGGCGCTCGAGTCGCTCAAGGTCGACGGCGGCATGGTCGGCAACGACCTGCTGATGCAGTTCCAGGCCGACCTGCTCGGCGTGCCGGTGATCCGGCCGAAGGTCCCCGAGACCACGTCGCTCGGCGCCGCGTACGCGGCCGGCCTGGCGACCGGGTTCTGGGCCGAGGTCGAGGACCTGCGCGAGAACTGGGTCGAGGACAAGCGCTGGGAGCCGTCGATGGACGACGCCAAGCGCGACGAGTACTACAAGTACTGGAAGCGCGCCGTCACGCGCACGTTCGACTGGTTCGACGCGGACGAGTAGACGACGCATTTCGTGACCCGGGCGGCGCGTTGGCGCCGCCCGGCTCGCGTCGTCGATTAGCATGGGGAACGTGGCCCACCTGCAAGCCGATGTGCTGGTGATCGGCGGGGGCGCGACCGGGGCCGGGGTGGCCTGGGACGCGGCGCTCCGGGGCTTCGACGTGGTGCTGGTGGAGCGCGGCGACCTCGCCGAGGGCACCAGCGGCCGCTTCCACGGCCTGCTCCACTCGGGCGGGCGCTACGCGGTCAAGGATCCGGTGGCCGCCGAGGAGTGCGTGGCCGAGAACGCGATCCTGCGCCGGGTCATCCCGGACTGCATCGAGGACACCGGCGGGCTGTTCGTCACCACGCCCGACGACGACCCCGCCTACGGCGACCGCTTCCTCGAGGGCTGCAAGGCGACGAAGCTGCCCGTCGCGGAGATCCCGGTCGCCGAGGCGCTGCGGATGGAGCCGCGCCTCAACCCCGGGCATCCGGCGCGCGTTCACCGTCCCGGACGCGTCGATCGACGCCTGGAAGACCGTCTGGTCGTTCGCCCGCGGCGCCGCCGAGCACGGCGCCCGCATCCTCCCGTACCACCGCGTGACCGACCTGCACCGCACGGACGGCGCCGTCACCGGCGCGCGCGTGCGCAACGAGCAGACCGGCGAGGACCTCGACATCGACGCCGGCTTCGTGCTCAACGCGTCGGGCGCGTGGGCGGCGCAGATCGTCCACATGGCCGGGATCCACGACGTCGGCGTGATCCCCGGCAAGGGGATCATGATCGCGATGAACCACCGGCTCGTGAACACGGTGATCAACCGCTGCACGATGCCCGCCGACGGCGACATCCTCGTCCCGATCCGCACGGTCAGCGTGATCGGCACGACCGACATCCGCGCCGCGGACCCGGACGAGATCCCGGTCACGCAGGAGGAGGTCGACCAGATGCTCGACGACGGCGAGCGGCTGGTCCCCGGCTTCCGCGAGGCGCGCGCGCTGCGCGTCTGGGCCGGCGTCCGGCCGCTGTTCCAGGACGCCAAGGCCGAGCAGGTCAAGGACACGCGCGACGTCAGCCGCACGCACGCGGTCGTCGACCACCAGACCCGCGACGGCGTGACCGGCCTGCTGACGATGTCGGGCGGCAAGCTGACCACGCTGCGGCTGATGGCGCAGGACATCGTCGACGCGATGTGCGAGCAGCTCGGCGACCGTCGGGCCTGCCGCACGGCCGAGGTCCAGCCGCCCGGCGAGGACGGGGCCGGCACGTACCAGATCGGGTCGCGGCTCGAGCGGCGCGAGGAGACGCTCCAGGACGAGCAGCTGATCTGCGAGTGCGAGCTGATCGGCCGCTCGCGGCTCGAGTCGGCGATGCGCCGGCGCGGCACGCACAACCTCGACGACATCCGGCGCGCGATGCGGCTCGGCATGGGCCCGTGCCAGGGCGGCTTCTGCATCTACCGCGCGACCGGGATCCTCCACGCGGTCGACCGGCTCGACGGCGAGGAGGCGGCCGAGTCGCTGATCCACTTCCTCGAGGAGCGCTGGAAGGGCGTGTGGCCGATCCTCTACGGCGACCAGCTGCGCCAGGCGCGGCTCGACGACTGGATCTTCCAGGGCCTGCTCGACGTCGAGCACCTGCCCGGACGCCGAGGCGGCGAAGGCGGCGGCCGAGGAGGTCGGCGCAGGCATGAGCCACCACGACGTCGTCGTCGTCGGCGCGGGCCTCGCGGGGCTGAGCGCCGCGGTCCGGCTCGCCGAGTCGGGCGCGCGCGTGCTCGTGCTCGCCAAGGGCGTCGGCGCGACCCATCTCGGCGGCGCGACGATCGACGTGCTCGGCTACGCGCCCGACCGGGTCGAGCGCCCGCTCGACGCGCTCGGCAGCCTGCCCGCCGGCCACCCTACGGCCACGTCGGCGCCGACGGGATCCGCGCCGCGGTCGCCTGGTTCAAGGAGCGGATCGCGAACGGCTACCTGCCGGGCTACGCGTACGCCGGCGAGCCGGACGAGAACCTGCTGCTGCCCTCGGCCGTCGGCGTCCCGCGCCCGTCCGCGGTCGTGCCGGAGACGATGGCCGGCGGCGACCTGCGCGACGGCGGCCCGGTGCTGGTGGCCGGCTTCCGCTCGATGAAGGACTTCCACCCGGCGCTGGCGGCGGACACGCTGCGCCGCGCGGGGGTCGAGGCGCGGTCGGTCGAGCTCGAGCTCACGCCCGAGGGGCGCGCCGACGTCAACGCGCTCGGGATGGCGCGCGGGCTCGACGACGCGAAGTTCCGCGGGACGCTGATCGCCCAGCTCAACGGCCGGCGGCTGCGCAGCGGCGAGCGGGTCGCGCTCCCCGGCGTGCTGGGGATCGCCGATCCGCACCGCGTCTGGAGCGAGCTCGAGCGCGCGCTCGGGCGGCCGGTGTTCGAGATCCCGACGCTCCCGCCGTCGGTCCCCGGGATGCGCGTGTTCGCGATCCTGCGCGAGGCGCTGCGCCGCGCGGGCGGGACGATCATCATGAACAACATCGTCGTCGGCGCCGAGCGCGAGGGCGACAAGGTGTCCGCGGTGCGGGTGCGGGTCGGGCTGCGCGAGGAGCGCCGCGGCGCGGACTGGGTCGTGCTGGCGACGCGGCGGCTTCGCCTCCGGCGGCGTCGAGCTCGCCTCCGACTGGACCGCGCGCGAGGTCGCGCTCGGACTGCCCGTGACCGGCGTGCCCGAGGCCGGCGAGCCGCGCTTCGGCCCCGAGTACTTCGGCGCGCACGCGCTGGCGCGCGCGGGCGTCGCGGTCGACGGCGAGCTGCGCCCGGTCGACGCCGCGGGCGACCGCCTGCTCGGCAACGTGCTGGTGGCGGGCGCGACGCTCGCCGGCGCGGAGCCCTGGAAGGAGAAGTCCGGCGACGGCATCAGCCTCGCGACCGGGCACCGCGCGGCCGAGCTCGTGCTCGCCGCGGGCACCGCGACCGCCGCGCCGGCCGCGGCCACGGGAGGCTGATCGGCATGGCCGTCCACGAGAGCGGTGACGTGCTCGGCCCGCTGCTGATGCGCGACTCGCTCGACCACTGCGTCAAGTGCACGATCTGCGAGACCTACTGCCCGGTCTCGAACGTCACGCCGCTGTTCCCGGGCCCGAAGTACGCCGGGCCGCAGGCCGAGCGCTTCCGCGTGGCCGACGAGCCGTCGACCGACGCCTCGGTCGACTACTGCTCGGGCTGCGGGATCTGCACCCAGGTCTGCCCGCAGGGCGTCCACATCGCCGAGATCAACTCGCAGGCGCGCGCGCGGCTCAAGGAGGAGACCGGCTTCAAGCTGCGCGACCGGATCATCGCCCGCCCGACCTGGGCCGGCCGCGCGGGCACGCCGGTGGCGCCGCTCGCCAACTGGACGCTGCGCAACAAGCTCTTCCGGCTGATCGGCGAGAAGACCCTCGGGCTGCACCGCGACGCGCCGGTCCCGCGCTTCGCGGGCCGGACCTTCCAGGGCTGGGCCAAGAAGCACCCGGTGCCCGACCTGCCGCGCAAGGTGGCGTTCTTCCACGGCTGCGGCGCGAACTACTACGAGCCCGACCTCGGCGCCATGATGGTCGCGCTGCTCGAGCACAACGGGATCGCGGTCGAGGTGCCCAAGCAGGACTGCTGCGGGCTGCCGCTCCAGTCCAACGGGATGTTCGACGACGCGCGCCCCGTCGTGCACCGGCTCGCCAAGCGGCTCGCGCCGTACGCGCGCGAGGGGATCGACATCGTCGGGACGTCGACCAGCTGCACGCTGATGCTCAAGCGCGAGGCGCTCGAGATCCTCGGGATGGACGACGACGAGGAGCTGCGCGTGGTCTCCGGGCGCGTGTTCGACATCTGCGAGTACCTGCTGATGCTGCACGAGCGCGGCGAGCTCAAGACCGACTTCGCGCCGCTCGAGCAGACGGTCACCTACCACGCGCCGTGCCAGCAGCAGGGGCACGGGATCGGCAAGCCCGCGCTCGAGCTGATGGCGCTGATCCCCGGTCTCACCGTCGTCGAGAGCCGCGCGAACTGCTGCGGCGTCGCCGGCACGTACGGCCTGAAGAAGGAGAAGTACGCCATCGCGATGGACGTCGGCGCCCCGCTGTTCGCGCAGATCGCCGACGACGGGTCCGACCGCGCCGTCTGCGACTCGGAGACCTGCCGCTGGCAGATCGAGCAGGCCACGGGCGTGGACACCGTCCACCCCGTCGAGATGCTCGCCCGCTCCGCCGGCCTCGCCTGAGCCGTGGTCGGCCTCGTCATCGTCTCGCACAGCGCGGGACTGGCCGAGGGCGTCGCGGAGCTCGCGCGCGAGATGGGCGGCGAGGACGTCGCGATCGCCACCGCGGGCGGCCTGGACGACGGCGCGATGGGCACCGACGCCGCACGGGTGATGGCGGCGGTCGAGGCGGTCCGCTCGCCCGACGGCGTGCTCGTGCTGATGGACCTGGGCAGCGCGCTGATGAGCGCGGAGATGGCGGTCGAGATGGCCGATCCCGACGGCGGGCCCGTCGCGCTGACCGCGGCGCCGCTGGTCGAGGGCGCGGTCGCCGCCGCGGCGCGGGCCCGCGGCGGGGCGGACCTCGCCGAGGTCGCCGCCGAGGCGCGCGCGGCGCTGCGGATGAAGTCGTCGCAGCTCGGCGAGGAGGACGCGGCGCCGGAGGCCGCGCCCGCCGCGATCGGCGACGACGCGCTCGAGGCGACGCTCGCGGTGCCGAACCGGCTCGGCCTGCACGCGCGGCCGGCGGGCCGGTTCGTGAGCACCGTCGGCGAGGTTCGACGCGGCCGTGCAGGTCGAGAACGCCACGCGCGGGACCGGCCCGGCCGACGCCCGCAGCCTCACCGCGCTCGCGGTCCTCGGCGTGCGCCAGGGCGACGAGCTGCGGGTGCGCGCGAGCGGCCCGCAGGCGGCCGCGGCGCTCGACGCGCTGCGCGCGCTCGCCGAGGACCGCTACGGCGACCCGCCCGACGACGCCGCGACTGACGATCCCGCGCCCGCCGCCGCCCCGGCCGCCCCGGCGACGGACGGCACGCTGCGCGGCGTGCCCGCCTCCGCCGGCATCGCGATCGGGCCCGCGCGGCGGCTCGTCGTGCCCGAGCCCGAGGTCGCCGAGGCGCCCGCGGGGCCGCCGGACGCCGAGCGCGAGCGGCTCGATGGCGCGCGCGCCCGCGCGCGCGAGGACCTCGAGGCCGCCCGGGCCGCGCTGCGCGGGCCGGAGGCCGAGATCTTCGCCGCCCACGTGCAGCTGCTCGACGACGACGCGATCACCGGGCCGGCGGAGCAGGCGATCGCCGGCGGCGCGTCGGCCGGCGTCGCCTGGCGCGACGCCGCCGCGGCCGCGGCGACCGCGTTCCGCGGGCTCGACGACGACTACCTGCGCGAGCGCGCCGTCGACGTCGAGGACGTCGCGCGCCGCGTGCTCGCCCACCTCGCCGGGACGACCGCCGTCGCGACGGCCGAGCCGGGGATCGTGCTCGCCGACGAGCTCACCCCCGGCGAGGCGGCCGGGCTGGACCCGGAGCACGCGTACGCGATCGCGACCGCCCGGGGCGGCCCCACCGGCCACGCGGCGATCCTCGCCCGCGCGCTCGGCATCCCCGCCGTCGTCGGCGCGGGCGCGGCGCTGCTCGCGATCGCGGACGGCACGCCGCTCGTCCTCGACGGCGCGGCGGGCACCGTCGACGTGGCGCCCGGCGACGACGTCGTCGCGGAGGCGGAGCGGCGCCGCGACGCGCTCGCCGCCGAGCGCGCCGCCGCGCTCGAGCGCGCCGCCGAGCCCGGCGCGCTCGCCGACGGGACCCGGATCGAGGTGTTCGCGAACGTCGGCTCCGCCGCCGAGGCGCGCGCCGCCGCCGAGCAGGGCGCCGAGGGCGTCGGGCTGCTGCGGACCGAGTTCCTCTTCCTCGACCGCCGCGACCCGCCCAGCGAGGACGAGCAGGTGGCGGTGCTCACCGAGATCGCGGAGGCGCTCGACGGCCGGCCGGTCGTCGTCCGCACGCTCGACGCGGGCGCCGACAAGCCGCTGCCGTTCCTGCGCCAGGAGCCGGAGGACAACCCGTTCCTCGGCCGCCGCGGCATCCGCCTCAGCCTCGCCGAGCCCGACCTCTTCCGGACCCAGCTGCGGGCGATCGTCCGCGTCGCCGCCGAGCACCCGTTGAAGCTCATGTTCCCGATGGTCGCGACGCTCGCCGAGGTCCGCGCCGCGAAGGCGCTGCTCGAGGAGGTCCGCGGCGACGTCGAGCTCGAGGTCGGCGTGATGGTCGAGGTCCCCGGGCTGGCGCTGCGCGCGGCGGAGTTCGCGCCCGAGGTCGACTTCTTCTCGGTCGGGACCAACGACCTCGCGCAGTACACGATGGCCGCCGAGCGCGGGAACGCCGCGCTCGCGCCGCTGCTCGACGACGCGCTCGCGCCGGTGCTCGCGCTGATCGCCGCGGTCGTCGAGGCCGCCGACGCGCACGGCCGCTGGGTCGGCGTGTGCGGCGAGCTGGCCGGCGACCCGGAGGCGGCGGTGCTGCTCGCCGGGCTCGGCGTGCGCGAGCTGAGCATGGCCGCCGGGCGCATCCCGGCGGTCAAGGAGGCGCTCCGCGCGACGGACGCCGAGGCCGCCGCGGCGGCGGCCCGCCGGGCGCTCCCGCCCCGTGCCGGGGCGCCCGCCGCGCGGTAGAGTCCACCCGCCTCGTGGCCATCTCGAACGTGACCCGGGGCGGATTGCGCTCCGCCCGGCTGCTCGCCGCGGGCACCGCCACGCGGATCCTCCTGACGCCCGTGGTCATGGCGCTGATCCTGATCCCCGACGCGGGCGACGACGACGTCCGCGTGCTGGCCACCGTGCTGTTCTGCGTCGCCGCCGCGACCGACTGGATCGACGGCCGGCTGGCCCGGCGCTGGAACGTCACGAGCAAGCTGGGCTCGTTCCTCGACACGACCGCGGACAAGCTGCTCGTCTCCGGGGTGCTGATCGCCCTGCTCGGCGTCGACCGCGTCTCGCCGTGGATCGTCGCGATCATCGTCGGCCGCGAGCTGGTGCTGATGGCGGTCCGCGGGGTGATCGCGTCCGAGGGCGAGGTGATGGCGCCGTCGTCGCTCGGCAAGCTCAAGACCGCCGTGCAGTTCCTCGCCATCGCGCTCGCGATCTGGCGGCCCGGCGACCCGGTCGGCGGGCTCTACGTCGACGAGTGGGCGATGCTCGCCGCCGCCGCGATCACCGTCTGGTCGGCGGTCGACTACCTCGTGCGCGCGCTGCCGGCGCTGACCGCCGACGACGCTTGAGCCGCGTCCTCGTCACGGGCGCGAGCGGCTTCGTGGGCGGCGCGCTCGCGCGCCGGCTCGCCGAGCGCGGCGACGACGTCGTCGCGCTCGCCCGCTCCGACGCGGCCGCGGCGGCGCTCGCCGGCTACGAGGTCGCCCGCGGCGACGTGCTCGACGAGGACGCGCTCGTGGCCGCGCTGGACGGCTGCACGCGGCTGTTCCACGTCGCGGGCATCAACACGATGTGCCCGGCCGATCCCGCCGCGCTGTTCCACGTCAACGTCCGCGGCGCCGAGACCGCGGTCCGCGCGGCGGCCCGCGCGGGCGTGGAGCGGGTGATCCTGACCTCGTCGGCCGCGGCGCTGGGCGAGGCCCACGGCACCGTCGGCAGCGAGGACTCGCCGCACCGCGGCAGCTACCTGTCGGTCTACGAGCGGACGAAGCACGAGGGCGAGGTGGCCGCGTTCGCGGCGGCGCGCAGCACCGGGGTCGACCTCGTCGCGGTCAACCCGTCCTCCGTCCAGGGGCCGGGCCGCGCCGGCGGCACCGGCCGGATCCTGATCGCGTACCTCAACGGGCGGCTGCGCGCGTTCGTCGACACGACGATCAGCCTCGTCGACATCGCCGACTGCACCGAGGCGCACGTCCTCGCGGCGGAGCGCGGGACGCCCGGCGAGCGCTACGTGATCAGCGGCGCCGTGCTCAGCGCGCGCGAGGCGCTCGACCTCGTGGGCGAGCTCTCCGGCGTCCGCCGCCGGGTGACGAGCCTGCCGGCGCCGGTCGCCACCGCGGCGGGCACGGTCGTGGGCGGCGCCTTCCGGCTCGCGGGCAAGCACCCGCCGCTGTGCCGCGAGATGGTCCGGACGCTGCTGCACGGTCACCGATATGACGGCTCGCGCGCGACGCGCGAGCTGGGCCTCGCCTACACGCCGGTCGCGGAGACGTTCCGCCGCACGATCGCCTGGGCCCGTGCTGAAGGCCTGGTCTCCGGGTAACCGGAGACCATGGAGAGCCACGAGCACCCAGCGACACCCGAGCACCAGGACGGCGGAGCGTCCCCCGAGCAGCCCGGCGAGGGCGGCTTCGAGACCGGTTCGGAGACCCCGCCCGAGACGCCCGCCGAGGAGCGCGAGCCGAACTTCGCCCGCGGCATCAGCGAGGAGCCGCCGGAGGGCGGCCGCGAGGGCCGCTTCAGCGAGGGCGAGGAGCAGCTGCCGCACGACGCCGGCGACAAGGACGTCGAGCGGCGCTTCAGCGAGGGCATCGAGGAGAGCCCGACCAGCGAGTAGTCAGGCGAGCGCGGCGGTGACGAGCCGGTCGGCGTCCGCCGCCGCCCGGGCCAGCACGGCGCTGTCGCGCTCGAGCTGGCCGACGCAGGGCGTGCCGGCCGGCGGCCGCAGGCCGAGCACATACGGCGGCGCGTCGCCGGGCTCGGCGCTGCGCCGCGCGATGTCGGCCACGACGTCCTCGTAGGCGTCGATCCGCGCGCGGTAGAGCGCGACGAGCGCGGGGTTGAGCCCGCGCAGGTGGCGTTCGATGAAGCGGTCGCCGAGGCGCGAGCTGCTCGTGCGCGGGATCCCGTGCGGCCGCGTCTGCAGCACCAGCACGTGGGTCGCGCCCGCCGCGAGCGCCTCGCCGACCGGCACCGGCGAGCCCATGCTGCCGTCGAGGTAGCGGCGCCCGCCGAGCTCGATCGGCGGCCCGCCGGCCCACGGCATCCGGCTCGACGCGAGCAGTGCGTCCCACACCTCGGTCTCCGTGCGCATGCCGGTCAGCGTCACCGTGCGCGCCGACTCGACGTCGACCGCCACGGCGTGCAGCCCGACCTCGCCGTTGGTGATCCGGTCGTGGCCGGCCGACTCGAGCCCGGTCGCCAGCTTGAGGATGTCGTTGACGTCCATCACCGGCTTGCCGCGCAGCACCCGGAACGGGTTGATGAACGCGCGCGACGCGAGCGGCCCCGTGTAGGTCTCGACCGCGCGGCCGGCGGCGCCCGCCAGCAGCGCGGCGCCGTTGATCGCGCCGGCCGACGCGCCCGCGACGAGGTCGAAGCCGGGGGTCAGCCCCAGCCGTTCGATCGCCGCCGTCATCCCCGCCGACACCACCCCTCGCATCCCGCCGCCCTCGAGGACGAGCGCGACGCGATGCCCGTCCTCGCGCGCGCCCGGGAGCGAGCCCGCGCGGGCGCGCTCCTTCAGGACCTGCGTCACGGGGTGCGTCGCCGGCTGGACGGCGGCGGCAGGCGCGCTCGTCGTCATCGCGGCGACGGTAGCACCCCCCACCGCGCGCGCAGGACCCCCCCGCACGGGGGGTAGGGAGGCCCGCGGATCCGGAAACCACGCGCGCACGGACAAGGGTGTCCGGCGTGAGCACCGTCACGCTGCTGTTCCCAGGCCAGGGGAGCCAGACCCCCGAGATGCGCGACCTCGTCGCCGAGCGCTGCCCCGAGCTGCTCGCGCGGGTGACCGAACTCGTGGGGGAGGACCCCTTCGCGCGCGTCGAGGAGAGCACCCGCTTCCAGCAGCCCGCCATCTTCTGCGCCTCGATCGCCGGCTGGCGCGGCCTGCTCGCTCGTCACCGGGATGGCTTCGCCGATCCCTCGGACGACGTCGCGCCGTCCGCCGCCGCCGGGCACTCGCTCGGCGAGCTCGGCGCCCTCGCCGCCGCCGGCGTGCTGACCGTCGACGACGCGCTCGAGCTCGTCGTGCTGCGCGGGCGGCTCATGGCGGAGGCCGACGACCGCGGCTCGATGATCGCGCTGATCGGCGCCGACGCCGGCGAGGCCGAGCAGGTCGCCGCCGCCGCCGACCTGACCGTCGCGAACGACAACGCGCCCGGCCAGATCGTGCTGGCCGGCGACCGCGCGAACTTCGAGCGCGCCGAGGCGAAGGCCGACGAGCTCGGCCGCCGCACGATGCGGCTCCCGGTCGCGGGCGCGTTCCACTCCCCGTCGATGGCCGCGGCGGTCGCGCCGTTCCGCGCCGCGCTCGACGAGGTCGAGCTGCACGAGCCGCGCTTCACCGTCACCTCCTGCGCCTCCGCCGAGCCGTTCGCCGACGTGCGCGACGAGCTCGCCCGTGCGCTGATCCGCCCCGTCCGCTGGCGCGAGACGTTCACCGCGCTCCACGCGGCGGACCCGGAGGGGCGCTTCGTCGAGGTCGGTCCCGGCAAGGTGCTGGCGAAGCTCGCCAAGCGGATCGTGCCCGGCACGAAGGTCGAGGACGTTCCGCCGAGGTCGCGCATGCCTGAGACCGCCGTGACCCCCGCGCCGGTCAACGGCCGCCTCAGCCCCGCGCGCACCGCGCGCGTGCTCGGGCTCGGCCACCGGCTCCCCGACCGCGTGATGCCGAACGGCCCGATCGCCGAGCAGATCGGCGTCGACGCCGAATGGATCGTGCGCCGCACCGGCATCCGCTCGCGCCGCCACGCCGCGCCGGACGAGCGCACCGCCGACCTCGCGCTCGCCGCCGCCCGCCGCGCGCTCTCCGACGCCGGCCTGCGCGCCTCCGATGTCGACCTGGTGCTCGTCGCGACGATGACCGCCGACGAGATCACGCCCAACACCGCGCCGCTCGTCGCCGACGCGCTCGGCATCAAGGTGGGGGCGTTCGACATCGGCGCGGCCTGCACCGGCTGGCTCTCCGCGCTGTCGGTCGGCGCCGCCCAGATCGAGACGGGCCGCGCCGAGCGCGTGCTCGTGATCGGCGCCGAGACGATCACGCGGATCGTCGATCCGACCGACAAGCGCACCGCCGCGCTGTTCGGCGACGGCGCCGGCGCGGTCGTGCTCGGCCACGAGGGCGAGGGCGCGATCGGCCCGATCCTGCTCGCCTCCGACGGCGGCATGGGCGACGCGATCATCGCCCACCACGACGCCCGCACGATCGCGATGGACGGCCACACGACGTTCAACATGGCCGTCAAGGTCCTCGGCGAGTCGACGCGACAGATCCTCGATCACACCGGGCTGACGCTCGACGACATCGACCTCTTCGTCTACCACCAGGCCAACGGCCGGATCCTCAAGGCGCTGATGGAGCGGCTCGAGCTCCCGCCCGAGCGCGTCGCCGACTACGTCGCCGAGACCGGCAACACGTCCGCCGCCTCGATCCCGCTCACGCTCAGCCTGCTGCGCGAGGACGGCCGCCTGCGCCCGGGCCAGCGCCTGCTGCTCGGCGCCGTCGGCGCCGGCTTCACCTGGGGCGCGGGCGTCATCGAGTGGGGGGTGCGCTGAATGGCCCGCCCCGAGGGAGCCGTCGCGCTGGTCACCGGCGCGTCCAAGGGCATCGGCAGCGCGATCGCCCGCGCGCTGGCCGCCGACGGCTGGCGCGTCGCGGTCAACTACCGCAACGACGCCGACGGCGCCAACGCGACCGTCGCCGCGATCGAGGAGGCCGGCGGCAGCGCCGCCGTGCTCGCCGGCGACGTCACCAACGGCGCGCCCGGCAAGCTCTTCGCCGACGCCGAGGAGGCGCTCGGCGGCCCGGTGCTCGCGCTCGTCAACAACGCCGGCGTGCGCGCCGACAACCTCGCGATCCAGATCGAGGACGAGGACTGGGACAGCGTCCTGAACACGAACCTCACCGCCGCCTTCCGCCTGACCAAGCAGTCGCTGCGCCCGATGCTCAAGGCGCGCTACGGCCGGATCGTCAACGTCGCCTCGGTCGTCGGCCCGCGCGCCAACGCCGGGCAGGCGAACTACGCGGCCGCGAAGGCCGGCCTGATCGGCATGACCAAGACCGTGTCGCACGAGGTCGCGCGGCGCGGCATCACGGTCAACGCCGTCGCCCCCGGCTTCATCGAGACCGACATGACCAAGGACCTGCTGGTCGACGTCGTCAAGGCGATCCCCGCGCGCCGCGCGGGCCAGCCCGACGAGGTCGGCGCCGCCGTGCGCTTCCTGGCGTCCGACGACGCCGCCTACGTGACCGGCACGACCCTGTTCGTCGACGGCGGCATGTCCGCCTAGCACCCGACCAAGGAGAACCCGCACATGGCCACCACCGTCACCCCCGAGGCAGTCGAGAAGGTCGTCTCCGACGCCCTGCCGCAGTTCGGCGCCGACCCGAGCGAGATCAGCCGCGAGGCCACCTTCGAGGACCTCGACGTCGACTCGCTCGACCTCGCCGAGCTGTCGCAGATCATCGAGGACGAGTTCGGCGTCCAGCTCAAGGGCGACGACGTCGGCAAGATCAAGACCGTCGGCGACGCCGTCGACCTGGTGGTGAGCCGCGCGGGATGAAGCCCGACGTCGTCGTCACCGGCATCGGCGCCGTCACCCCGCTCGGGGTCGGCGCGCGCAGCCTGCACGAGCGCTGGACCGCCGGCACCTCGGGGATCGAGGACGGCGAGGGCGCCTGCAGCGAGTTCGACCCCACCGAGCACCTCTCGATCAAGGAGGTGCGCCGGGCGGATCGCTTCACCCAGTTCGCGCTCGTCTCCTCGGACGAGGCGCTCAAGGAGGCCGGCTGGGACGGCGAGCTGCCCTACGACCCCAAGCGGATCGGCTGCGTCATCGGCACGGGGATCGGCGGGATCGGGACCCTCACCCACAACCATCAGGTGATGCTGGAGGAGGGCGCGAAGAAGGTCTCGCCGCTCTCGATCCCGCTCATGATGGGCAACGCGGGCGCGGGCGCCGTGAGCATGCGCCACAAGCTGCGCGGGCCGTCGTTCGCGCCGCTCTCGGCGTGCTCGGCGGGCTCGCACTCGCTCGGCGAGTCGGTCGAGATGATCCGCTCGGGCCGCGCCGACGCGGTCGTGGCCGGCAGCTCCGAGGCCGCGCTCGTGCCGCTGGCGCGGGCCGCCTTCGGCGCGCTGGACGCGATGTCCGACGTCGGCATCTCGCGCCCCTTCGACGTGCGTCGCGACGGCTTCGTCATGGGCGAGGGCGCCGCGGTGCTCGTGCTCGAGGACGCCGAGAAGGCGCGGGCGCGCGGCGCCAACATCCTCGCCCACGTGCGCGGCTACGGCGCCACGTCGGACGCCTACCACCTGACCGCGCCGGACAAGGACGGGGCGGGCGCCGCCGAGGCGATCCGCGTCGCCCTCGAGGACGCCGGCCTCACGACCGAGGACATCGTGTACATCAACGCGCACGGGACCTCGACCCCGCTGAACGACCGTGCCGAGACGCTCGCCATCAAGGCGGTGTTCGGCGACGCGGCGAAGGACATCCCGGTGTCCTCCACCAAGTCGGCGATCGGGCATCTGCTCGGTGCCGCCGGCGCGGTGGAAGCCGTGGCGACCATCCTGGCGCTCCGCGACCGGATCGCCCCCCCGACCCTCGGGCTGGAGCAGCCCGATGAAGGCCTCGACCTGGACTACGTCCCGGGCAAGGCCCGCCCCCTCGACATCGACGGCAAGCCCGCGATCGGCCTCTCGAACGCCTTCGGGTTCGGCGGCCACAACGCGGTGCTGTGCCTGGAGGCCGCATGACGATCGAGTTCGTTCCCCAGGTAGAGGACAAGCTCTCGCCGATCGAGCGCCTGGAGGCGCTCTGCGACGACGGCTCGCTGACGCTGCTGCGTTCGGACGTCCGCTCGCGCCGGATGGGCGACAAGGCCCGCGCGGGCGACGGCGTGATCGCCGGCGCCGGGCGCGTCGACGGCCGTCCCGTCTTCTGCTACGCGCAGGACCCGTCGTACCTCGGCGGCTCGCTCGGCGAGCAGCACGCCGACTCGATCGTCCGCGTGCTGCGGCTCGCGGGCCGCGCGGGCGCGCCCGTCGTCGGCTTCATCGAGTCCGGCGGCGCGCGCATGCAGGAGGGCCTCGCCGCGCTCGCGGGCTACGCGCGGATCTTCAAGGAGCACGTCGCGCTCTCGGGCAAGGTCCCGCAGATCTCGGTGATCTGCGGCGCCTCGGCCGGCGGCGGGTCCTACTCGCCGGCGCTGACCGACTTCGTCGTCATGACCGAGCGCGGGAACATGTTCCTGACCGGCCCGGCCGTGGTGAAGGAGGTCATGGGCGAGGACGTCGGCGCGTTCGAGCTCGGCGGCCCGAAGGTCCACGACCGCAACGGCGTGGCCCACTTCGTGGCGCGGACCGACTCCGACGCGGCGCTGCTCGTCCGCGACCTGCTCGACCACCTGCCGTCCTACGCGGGCGGGACGCCGCCGATGTGGCGCTCGTCCGAGCCGCCCGGCTACGACCCCGGCGACCCGGTCCCCGAGTCCGAGCGGAAGGTCTACGACGTCCGCGACGTGATCCGCGGCACCGTCGACGGCGGCCGGATGCTCGAGTGGAGCCCGCGCTGGGCGCGCAACATCGTCTGCGGGTTCGCCCGCCTGGAGGGCAAGCCGGTCGGCATCATCGCCAACCAGCCGCGCTACCTGGGCGGCGTGCTCGACTCCGAGTCCGCGACCAAGGGCGCGAAGTTCGTCCGGACCTGCAACGCGTTCGGGATCCCGCTGCTCGTCTTCGTCGACACGCCCGGGTTCATGCCGGGGACGAAGCAGGAGAAGGGCGGCGTGATCCGCCACGGCGCGAAGCTCGTGCACGCGTTCGCCGAGGCGAGCGTGCCGAAGGTCACGCTCGTCCTGCGCAAGGCGTTCGGCGGCGCGTTCATCGCGATGAACTCGCGCGACCTCGGCGCGGACTACGTCTTCGCCTGGCCGCAGGCCACGCTCGGCGTCATGGGCGCCAAGCAGGCCGTCGGGCATCGTCAAGCGGCGCGACATCGCCGCCGCCGACGATCCCGAGGCCGCGCGCGACGGCTTCGCCGAGGAGTACCGCGACGAGCACCTGACCTCGTCGGTCGCGGCGGCGGAGGGCTACGTCGACGAGATCGTCCCGCCGTCCGACACCCGCCGCCGGCTCGCCGAGGCGCTGCGGACGCTGGAGGCCGTGGCGCAGCCCGGCCGAGCGTGTGAGGAACATCCCCCTGTAATGCTCGCCGGCAAGAAGCTCCTGATCACGGGTGTCATCACCCGCGACTCGATCGCGTTCGAGGTCGCGCGGCAGGCCCAGGAGGCGGGCGCGGAGGTGGTGCTGACCGGCTTCGGCCGCGCGAAGCGCCTGACCGACCGCGCCGCCAAGCAGCTCCCGCAGCCGCCCGACGTCCTCGAGCTCGACGTCAACAAGCCCGAGGACCTCGAGGCCGTCGCGGCCGAGCTGGGCGAGCGCTGGGGCCGCGTCGACGGCGTCCTGCACGCGATCGCCTTCGCGCCCGGCGACGCGCTCGGCGGCAACTTCCTCGAGACGCCCGCCGAGAGCGCGATCACCGCGTTCCAGACGAGCGCGTTCTCGTTCAAGGCGCTCGCCGTCGCGCTCGCCGACCTCTACCCGGAGGAGGGCGCGGCGGTCGTCGGCATGGACTTCGACGCCCAGGTCGCCTGGCCGGTGTACGACTGGATGGGCGTGGCGAAGGCGGCGCTCGAGGCGACCTCGCGCTACCTGGCGCGCGACCTCGGCCCGCGCGGCGTGCGCGTGAACCTGGTCAGCGCCGGCCCGCTCGGCACGATCGCCGCGCGCGGGATCCCCGGCTTCGCCCAGCTCGCCGACCTGTGGGGCAAGCAGGCGCCGCTCGGGTGGGACACCGAGGACGCCGGCTCCCGTCGCGGGCACGGTCTGCTTCCTGCTGTCCGACCTGGCGCGCGCGATCACCGGCGAGATCCTCCACGTCGACGGCGGCTTCCACGCGATGGGCACGCCGCTCGAGGGCATGGACGGCACCGCCGAGCGCCCGCTCGAGGAGGCCACGGAGCGCATGAGTCTCCTCCGCGGGTCATCCGGACCGCGTCCTGACGAGGAGCCCGGCATCCCTGCCGGTCAAGACCGGACCGCTACGCGAGTCCTCCTCACCGGCGCGACCGGCTTCCTCGGCATGGAGGTGCTCGCGCGGCTGCTCGAGCGCGGCGACGACGAGGTCCTGTGCCTCGTCCGCGCGCCCGACGACGCCGCCGCGCAGGAGCGGCTCGACGGCGTCCTGGCCACGCTCTACGACGACCCGGCGCCGTACCGCGGCCGCGCCCGCGCGCTGCGCGGCGACGTGACCGAGCCGATCGCGCCGCCCGACGCCGACGATCGACGTCGTCTGCCACTGCGCCGCGTCGATCACGTTCGACCTCCCGCTCGAGGAGGCGCGGCGGATCAACGTGCAGGGCACGGAGGCGATGCTCGGCCTCGCCCGCGCGGTCGGCGCCCGCCGCTTCGTCCACGTGTCGACCGCCTACGTCGCCGGCACGCACGTCGGCCGCTTCACCGAGGACATGCTCGGGACCGAGTTCCGCAACACGTACGAGCAGACCAAGTGCGAGGCGGAGCGGATCGTCGGCGCCGTCGACGACCTCGAGGTCGCGATCGCGCGCCCGAGCATCGTGATGGGCGAGTCCGACACCGGCTGGACCCCGGCCTTCAACGTCCTCTACTGGCCGCTGCGCGCGTTCGCGCGCGGCCTGTTCGAGGCGGTCCCGGCGCTGCCGGACGGGCGCGTCGACGTCGTCCCGGTCGACTACGTCGCCGACGGGATCGTGAAGCTGATCGGGAACCACGCGACCGGGCGCGTTCAACCTCGTCGCCGCGGAGGACGCCTCGACCGTCGAGGAGCTCTCCGACCTCGCCTGCACGCACTTCGACAAGCCGCGCCCGCCGTACGCGGAGACCGGCGGCTCGGCCGGCGCGGCCGCCGACCAGCACGGCGCCGTCTACCTGCCGTACTTCGACATGGAGGTCGTGTTCGACGACTCGCGCACGCGCGAGCAGCTCGGGCTGCGCGCCCCGCGCGTGCGCGAGTACTTCGACCACCTGATGGACTACGCCACGACCGCCCGCTGGGGCAAGCGCGGCACGACGCGCGACCAGGCCCGCGGCAGCGGCGCCTACGCGGCCTCCTCGTAGGCCAGCTCGGCCGCCGGCACGTCCTCCGGCGGTCGCCGCCTCCGGCCGTCGCAGCACGACGACCGCGATGGCGAAGGCGGCGACGAGGAACCCGACGGCGACGCCGAACGCGAGCGTGTAGCCGCCGGTGAGCGCGGCGGCCTGGCCGTCGCCGCCCGCGAGCAGGCTGTCGCTGCGCGACGTCGCCAGCGTGGCCAGCACCGCCAGCCCGAGCGCGGCGCCCACCTGCTGGGTGGTGTTGACGAGCCCGGACAGCAGGCCGGAGTCCGTCGCCGTCGCGCCGGTCATGGCCAGCGCCATCAGCGCGGGGAACGAGAGGCCGCCGCCGGCGCCGATCAGCAGCATCGCGGGCAGCACGTCGGTGACGTAGCTGCCGTCGACCGGGACCTGGGAGAACAGCGGCGAGCCCGCCGGCGATCGACGCGAGGCCGGCCAGCAGGACGGCGCGCGGCCCGAAGCGCATGACCAGCCGCGCCGAGAAGCCGAGCGAGAGGATCCCGATGCCGAGCGAGACGGGCAGGAACGCGAGGCCGATCTCGATCGCGTCGTAGCCGAGCACCCGCTGCAGGTAGAGGACGCCGAGGAAGAACACGCCGAACAGCCCGCCGACCATCAGCACCTGGGCGGCGTTCGCCCCGGCCACCGGGCGCGAGCGCAGCAGCCGCAGCGGCAGCAGCGGCGTCGCCGGCGGTCGCCTGGCGGGCGACGAAGCCGCCGAGCAGCGCGAGCGACACGGCGCCGAGCCCGAGCGTCTGCGCCGAGCCCCAGCCCTGCTCGCCCGCCTGGACGATCGTGTACACGCCGAGCATCAGGGCGACGGTCACGAGCACCGCGCCGAGCGCGTCGGCGCCCGCCTTGCAGGCCCGCGCCGGCCTCCGGCGCGAGCAGCCGCAGGGCGAGCACGCCGGTCGCGATCCCGATCGGGACGTTGACGAAGAAGATCCAGTGCCACGAGAGGGCCTGGGTGAGGACGCCGCCGGCCAGCAGGCCGATCGACGCGCCGGCGGAGGCGACGAAGCTGTAGACCCCGATCGCCTTCGCCTGCTCGCGCGGCTCGGGGAACATCGTCACGATCATCCCGAGGATCACGGCGGAGGTCATCGCGCCGCCGATCCCCTGGGCGAAGCGGGCGCCGATCAGCATCGCCTGGCTGTCGGCGAGGCCGCACAGCAGCGAGGCCGCGCGTGAACAGCGGTGAGGCCGGTGAGGAACACGCGGCGGCGGCCGATCAGGTCGCCGAGCCGGCCCGGCGAGCAGCAGCAGGCCGCCGAAGGCGATCAGGTAGGCGTTCACGACCCACGCGAGGTCGGACTGGGCGAAGCCGAGGTCGTCCTGGATCGCCGGCAGCGCCACGTTCACGATCGTCCCGTCGAGGATGATCATCAGCATCCCGGCGCAGAGGACGACGAGGGCGAGCCAGCGGGAGCGGTCTGGGGAGGAGGTCACGTCACGCATGCCGTGACCGTATCAGATCGTCTACTACGGAACTATCTCGGACGGTCCGATATCAGGCGGCGACGGCGCTGCGCTTGCGCCGCACCGTGTGCGCGCACTCGACCGGCGTGCCGAGCCGGCCGTTGACGAGCTGCTGCAGCGCCGCGACGAACGCCGCGCGGTGCTCGCGCGGGAGCGTGGCGAGCACCTCGTCCTGGATCTGCTCGACGATCCGCTCGCCCTCGGCGACGACCTCGCGGCCCGCGTCGGTGACCGCGATCACCCGCGCGCGCCGGTCGGTGGCCGAGGGCCGGCGCTCGACGAGCCCGGCGCGCTCGAGCGCGTCGATCGTGACGACCATCGTCGTCTTGTCGAGCCCGATCGCCTGGGCGAGCGCGCCCTGGGTGTACTCGCCCTGCAGCGCGACCGAGAGCACGCAGTGCGCGCGCGGGGTCACGGCGGCGTCCTCGAGCGCGGCGGTCAGCTCCGTGGTGAACGCGTGGCTGACCGTCGACAGCAGCCAGCCGAGCTGCTCCTCGGGGCGTGCGGGCGCGGCGGCCATGCGATCGAGGCTACCGCACGGGCAGGATCGCGATACTCACCCGGATGCTCGACGTGATCGTCATCGGGGCGGGGCTGGCGGGCCTCGTCGCCGCCCGCGACCTCGAGGCGGCCGGCCACGAGGTCGCCGTGCTCGAGGCGCGCGACCGGATCGGCGGCCGCGTCTGGCTGCAGCGCGACGCGCTCGCCGGGCTCGACCTCGACATGGGCGGCGCCTGGGTCGCGGACTGCCAGCCGCACGTCTGGTCGGAGGCCGACCGCTACGGCGTCGCCCGCGAGCACGACGCGCTGCCGACGAGCGTGCGCTGGCGGATGGGCGACGCGGTCGTCGAGCGCTCGCTGCCCGTCGACGTGGAGGACCTCGGCGAGCTCGAGCGCGCGGTCGCGGCGCTGCTCGCCGCCGCGCGCCGCCACGACGCGACGCTCCCGCCCGACGCGCAGGGCCTGGAGGACCTCGACGTCCCCGCCGGCGCCTGGATCGAGGCGCTCGGCCTGCCGCGGCGCGTGCGCGAGCTGCTGCTGTTCTGGATCTCGGCCTGCGCGTCGGCCGAGCCGGACGACGCGTCGCTGCTCGAGTACCTGCGCTGGATCTCGGCCGCCGACCACCGGCTCTGGCCGCACCTGGAGGCCGCGGTGCTCGGCTGGCGCTTCCCCGCCGGGACCGCTGCGCTCTACGAGCCGATCGCGGGCGACGTCCGCGGCGAGGTCGCGCTCGGCGTCCCGGTCCGCGCGGTCGCGGCGGACGGCGACGCCGTGCGCGTGGTGACCGACGCGGGCGAGCGCCGCGCGCGCCGGGTCGTCGTCACGGTGCCGGTCGGCGCGCTCGCCGGGATCGACTTCGCGCCCGGGCTGTCGGACGGCGAAGCGCGCGGCGGCGGCGCAGAACCACGCCGGGCAGGGCGCGAAGGTCTGGGTGCTCGCCCGCGGCGTCCCGGACGACTTCTGCGGGATGGGCTACGGCACCCGGCTCGACTTCCTCGGGGCGATGGAGACGACCGCCGACGGCGTCGTGCTCGTCGGCTTCGGCCCGTCGGCGGCGGCGCTCGACGTCGGCGACCCGGAGGCCGTGCGCGGCGCGGTGCACGAGCTCGCGCCCGAGGCCGAGGTGCTCGCCGTCCACGCCCACGACTGGGTCGCCGATCCCTACAGCCGCGGCACCTGGGCGGTGCTGCGGCCGGGGCAGGTCCACGCCGCGTGGTCGGCGCTGCGCACGCCGGAGGGCGCCGTGCACTTCGCCGGCGCGCACACGGCGCTGCGCTGGCCGTCGTTCATGGACGGGGCGGTCGAGAGCGGCCGCCGCGTCGCCGCCGAGGTCGGCGCGGCGCTGCGCTGACGCGGGTCAGCGGAAGCTGATCCGCTTCCCGTTCCGGATCAGCGTCGTGTGCAGCACGATCCGCTTCTTGACCCGGCGCGTGCCGCGCGCGCCGCGCACCTTCGCGCGGATGACCACCGCGACGCGGCCCTGGGTGTCGAGCGTCCGCCGCAGCACGGCCCGCCCGCGCTTGGAGAGCTTCAGCCGCACCGGCCCGCGGCGGCCGACCTTGACCGCGCGCACCTTGCGCTCGCCGCGGAACAGGCCGCGCTTCATCAGCACGCGGCTGCGCCGCCCGCGGACGGCGGACTTCGCCCGGCCGGAGAAGGTCACCGTGCAGTTCTCGCTGCAGCGCGCGAGGACGCGCACGAACGCGGTGTGCATGACGCGCTGGTGCGGGACCAGGAGCGACAGCCGCGGGGCGAGCGCCGAGGAGCGGGGCTGCGGCGCCGGGGCCGGCGCGGCGGGGCGCGGCGCCGGGGCGGGCGCGACCGGCTTGGGCTTCGGCTTCGGCGTCGCGGTCGGCGTCGGCGTCGCGGCGGGCTCGATCGCCTCGGTCAGCCACTCGTAGTCCATCCGCACCGATCCGCCCATGAGCGCGTTGTCGGCGCCCGGACCGCGATCGGGCCAGGCGACGACGAAGCGGTACGTCCGCGTCGCCCCGCCCGGCAGGTCGCGCAGGAGGACGTTCTGCAGCCCGCGCAGCGTGCCGGCCACGACGTCGGTCGGCGTGCCCGACGTGATGTCCTCGACGCGCAGCGTGAGGACGTCGGAGAGCTGCCCGCCGCCGAGCCCGGCGGCGTCCGTGAGGCCCGTGCGCGAGAGCAGCAGCCGCCCCGCCCGGTCGCCGGTGTTGGCCAGCGTCAGCGTGCCGGCGACCTGGTCGCCCGGCCGCAGGTGGTCGGCGGCGAAGATCGCCGCGCCGTCGCGCGAGTTCGACAGCGCGAGCGCGCCGCTCGCCGCGGCGGCCCGCTCGATGTGCGGCGGGTCGTCGGCGGCGAACGCGCCGCTCGCGAGCAGCGCGAGGCCGAGCACGGCGGCCACGGTCAGCGCGATCAGGTCGGCGCGCCGCATCAGCCCGCGGCCCGTCCCGTTGAAGACCTTGACCGGGACGATGTAGCTGTAGAAGTCCTCGGTATAGCCGGTCCAGGTCGCCCAGATCGTCACGGTCGGCGTGTAGGTCAGCCCCGTGCCGGTCGTCGGGAAGTCCGGCGGGCGCATCGTGACCTCGAGGTCGAGCTCGACCTGCTCGCCGGGCGCGAGCGTGATCGTCGCGCCGCCGCCGGTGTCGTTCATGCGCTGGAACCGGCCAGCGGAGAGCGGCTGCTCGCCCGTCGCCGGGTCGACGCCGCGCAGGCCGTGCAGCGTGAGCGACGTGACGCCCGCGGGGAACGTGGCGGGCGCCTTGACCGTCAGCACGCGATCGACGTAGGTCGCCGTCTGGTTGCGCCAGCCGCCCATGTGGACCGCGGCGGTGTCGTCGATGCCCGTGCCGGCCAGGACCGCGGGCGAGCTGCCGCGCCGGGTCGCGTAGCCGGTGACGCCGCCCGGGTCGGTGCTCTGCGAGTAGACGTGGAAGTACGCGTCGGCCGTGTCGGCGGTGAACGACGCCGGTGTTCTTGGACACGGCGTTCATCCGCGCGTCCGACGACGTGGCGAACAGGCTCGCCGCGAGGATCGCGGCGAGCACCAGCAGGCGCTTCACGACCGCTGCTCCAGCAGCCGGCCGGACTCGCGCCAGAGCCGGACGATCATCATCAGCGCGAGCAGGAGCGCGGGGAGCACCAGCAGGACCATCCGCGCCTGCTGGGAGGCGAGCGCGATGAAGAGGTAGCCGGCGTAGGGCACGGCGAAGGCGAACCGGGTCTGCGTGGGCCGGTCGAGCGTGAACGGCCGCAGGTCCTCGGCGGGGTTGTTGTCGCCCTTCGTGCGGAAGACGATCCGGCCGTCGGGCTGCTGCTCGCGCCGGACGATCCGGTGGGTGACCGGGTTCGAGGACCCGGGCGGGACGTAGGTGATGACGTCGCGCACCCGCAGCTCGGCGGTCGGGACGACCCGGTCGTAGACCAGCGAGCCGCGCTTGATCGTCGGCTCCATCGAGTGGCCGACGAGCACGTAGCGCTGGTAGCCGAAGATCGACGGCGCCAGCGTCGCGATCAGGACCAGGCAGGTGATCCCGAGGACGGCGCGGCCGAGCCCGCCGGCGATCGCGAGGATCGCGCGGCGGGCTCCTGCCGGGTGCGAGGGCATGGGGAGGAGGCCCCGGGGTCCCTTAGTTGCTCTGGGACTCCCAGTTGAAGTCGACCGCGACCTTCGAGCCCTTGTAGAGGTTGTCGACGGCGGTCGTGCCGTTCGGCCAGGTGACCGTGAAGCGGTAGACGTGCGTCTCGCTCGCGGTCCAGGTGCCGAGCGCGGCGGAGGTCATCGCGCCGAGCTTGCCGGTGTACTTGTTGACGGCCGGGCCGGCGCCGGTGGCGCCCATGTCGTCGACCTTGAGGTCGAGGATGTTGGCCAGGTTGCCGCCGTTGGCGCCCGGGGTGCTGACGACGTTGGCGGCGGCGACGGTGAACACGCCGTCGATGTCGCCGGTGTTGCTGATCGTGACCGTGCCGTTCTGCGAGTCGCCGGGCTTCATCTTCGTCACGTTCAGCAGGGCCGTGCCGGACTTGCTGTTCGAATGCGAGAGGACGCCCGCCGTGACCATGTTGCCGGGGTTGGCCGAGGTCGAGTTGAAGTTCGCGCCCGACCCGACGGCCATCGCGGCCGCGAGCATCAGGGCGAACAGGGCGAGGACGACACGTGCCGGGCTGGCACGCCAGAGCACAGCTGCGCGCTGCATGGAGGAACCCACCTTTCCGGGGAACTTGGAGGAGCCGGCGGGACGGATTCCGCTGCGGCCCACCAGATATCGGAGGGAGGGCGGCGCGACTTTAGCCGGGGCCGGCGGCGCCGCGCCCGGTCGCCCATGCGGCCCACAGCGCGGCGTACGGACCGCTCCCGGCGGCGAGCTCGGCGTGCCGCCCCTGCTCCGCGACGCGCCCGCCGTCGAGCACCACGATCCGGTCCGCCCGCGCGGCCTGGGTCAGCCGGTGGGCGACCACGAGCGCGGTGCGCCCGGCGAGCACGCGGTCCGCCGCGGCCTCGAGCACGCGGGCGCCGGCGCTGCCCGCCTCCGCCGTCGCCTCGTCGAGCACCGCCACCGGCGGATCCGCGAGGGCGATGCGCGCCAGCGCCAGCTGCTGGGCGTGCGTGGCCGTGAGCGCCGCGCCGCCGGCGCCGACGGGCGTGGCGAGCCCGTCCGGGAGCGCGCGGACCCAGTCGAGCGCGCCGACGAGCGCGAGCGCGGCCTCGAGCTCGTCGTCGGCCGCCGCGGGCGCCGCGAGCCGCAGGTCGTCGGCGAGCGCGCCGGCGAACACGTGGACCTCCTGCGTGACGAGCCCGACCGCGCGCCGCGTGGCCGCGGGCCCGAGCGCGGCGAGCGGCACGCCGCCGATCGCGACCGCGCCGTCGGTCGGCGCGTGGAACCCGGCCACGACCTTGGCCAGCGTCGTCTTCCCGGCGCCGGACACGCCGACGAGCGCGACGTGCTCGCCCGGCGCCAGCTCGAGGTCGACGTCGCGCAGGACGAGATGCCCCGGCGCGTACGCGTGGCCCACGCCGCGCACGGCGACGGAGCCGTCGGCGGGCACGGGCGGCGCCGCCGGGTCGGCGGGCGGCTCGACGGCGGCGACGCCCGCCAGCCGCGCCAGCGCGGCGAGCGCCCGCTGCGCGTCGTCGACCGTGCCGAGCACGATGTTGAACTGGTCGAACAGCCGCACGAAGAGCAGGGCGCCGGCCGTCGCGCCGCCGATCGACAGCGCGTCCGCCCGGACGAGGAAGAACCCGGCCACGAGCACCGCGAGCGTCCCGGTCAGCTCGCCCGCGTTCAGCCGCGAGGAGAAGCCGGTCGAGACGCGGATCGTGCGCACCGCGGCGGCGACCGCCCCTGCGACGCGGCGGCGACGCGCGGCCGCTCGGCGTCGGCGAGCCCGAGCGCGCGGATCGTGCGCGCGCCGCCGACCGCCTCGAGCAGCGTCTGCGCGCGGTCGCCCTCGGCGATCCGCTCGTCCGCGTACGCGGGCCGCGCCCGCGGCAGGTACCAGCGGAGCGCCCAGACCTGGACGGGGACGCAGAGCAGCCCGGCGAGCATCAGCCGGAGGTCGATCGCGGCGAGCCCGGCGAAGGTGAGGACGACCGTGAGCGCCGCACCGGCGAGCATCGGGAGCGCCTCGACGACCGCCTCCCCGACGACCGACACGTCGCCGCCGACGCGGGCGAGCAGGTCGCCGCGGCCGGCGCGCTCGACCCGCTCGGGCGGGAGCCGCAGCCCGCGGTCGACGACGCGCTCGCGCAGGTCGGCGAGCATCGGCTGCCCGACGCCGGCCACGAGCGCGAAGCCGAGCGCGGTCAGCCCCGCCTCGGCGATCGCCACGGCGACGAGCGCGAGCGCCGGCGCGGTGATCGAGCGCGGGGCCGTCGCCGCCCACGACGCGGTCGACGATCGCGCCGATCAGGAGCGGCCCGAGCAGCCCGGCCGCGGCGGCGGCGAACAGCACGGCGAGCGCGAGGGCGGCCGGCCGGCGGCGCGGCCGCAGCAGCTCGCCGACGAGCCGCCGGACGTCGGGCCCGTCCGCGGTGGGGAGCCGCGCGGCGCTCACGCGAGCACCGCCTCGCGGTAGCCGGCGTCGGCGCCGACCAGCTCCCCGTGCGTGCCGGTCGCCGCGACGCGCCCGTCGCGCACGACGGTGACCGCGTCGCAGGCCGCGAGCAGGACCGGGCTCGTCGTCACCAGCACGGTGGTGCGGCCCGCGCGCGCGGCGAGCAGCGCGCCCGCCACGCGCGTCTCGGTGGCGGCGTCGAGCGCGGTCGTCGGCTCGTGCAGGACGAGCACCGGCGCCGGCGCCGCGAGCGCGCGCGCCAGCGCGATCCGCTGGCGCTGCCCGCCCGACAGCGATCGGCCGCCGTCGTCGAGCCGCGTCGCGTCGCCGTCGGGGAGCGCCGCGAGCACGTCCTCGACGGCCGCGGCGGCCAGCGCGCGCGCCACCGCGTCCGCGTCGCCGCCCGCGGCCGCGCCGACGTTCGCGACCACCGTGTCGGCGAGCAGCGCGGCGTCGTGCGGGCTCGTCATCAGCGCGGCCCGCGCGGCCGCCGGGCCGAGCGCCGCGAGCTCGACGCCGCCGACGGCGATCGACCCGCCGGCCGGCGCCACCTCGCTGCCGAGGCAGTCGAGCAGCGCGTGGCTCGCGGCCGGGTCGGCCGCGGCGATGCCGTGCAGCGACCCGGGCGCGACGTCGAGGTCGAGCCCGCCGAGCGGTCCGTGGCGCAGCCCGCGGACCACGAGCCCCGCCGGCGCCGCCGGCGTGCGCGCCTCCGGCGCTCCCGTCCGGCAGCGCCGGCGGCGCGGCGAGCGCCGCGCTCAGCCGCTCCGCCGAGCCGCGGGCGCGCGCCAGCATGGCGCCGACCCAGGCCAGGCGGCTGAGCGGCCCGACGAGGAACTGCGTCACGCCCACCGCCGCGATGAGCTGGCCGATCGAGATGTCGCCCGCGGCCGCGAGCCGCCCGCCCGCGAGCGCGACCAGCGCGAGCGCGATCCCGGCCACGAGCAGCGCGCTCGCCTCGTAGGCCGCCTCGGCGCGCGCCGCGCCGAGCGTCGCGTCCAGCGAGGCGCGGCTCGCCGCGCGGTAGCGGGCGACGCCGGCGCCGGTCCCGCCGATGCCGTGCAGCACCCGGTGGCCCTCACGAGGTCGGCGGCGACGCCGGCGGCGTCCGCGGCGGTCGACTGCTGCTCCGTCGCCCGCCGGGTCAGCGGCCGCGCGAGCCGGTGCGACGCCCACAGCGCGAGCGGCAGCCCGACGAGCACCATGAGCCCGAGCTGCACCGAGGTGAGCAGCAGCACGGTCGCGCCCGCGAGCAGCGCGACCGCCACGCCGACGCCGAACGCGACCGCGCGCACGATCCCCGCGGCGGCGTCGACGTCGGCGGTCGCGACGCTGAGCAGCTCGCCGGGCAGGCGCCCGCCCTCGCCGCCCCCGCGCGGGTCGAGCACCCGGTCGACGAGCCGCAGGCGCAGGTCGTGCGCGGCCCGCTCGTAGGCGGCGACGCCGACGCGCGCGCCGTTCCGGTAGGCGGCCGAGAGGAACACGAAGAGCACCACGAGCAGGACGCCCAGAGCACGAGCGCGTCGCCGTCGGACGGCTCGACCGCGGCGTCGAGGGCCGCGCCGACGGTGACCGGGACGAGCGCCTCGAACGCCTGGTGCGCGCCGAGCAGCGCCGCCGCGCCGGTGACCCGCGCGCGCTGGCCGCGCAGCACCCCGAGGAGCAGCCGCTCGTCGCTCAAGCCGTGCGGGCGGTCCGGGCGGCCGGGACCACCATCGGCGCGCCCGTCTCCGGGCAGGGGACGACCCGGCACGGCAGCCCGAAGACCGACTCGACCAGCTCGGCGTCGACGATCGCGCCGGGCTCGCCCTCGGCCACGATCTCGCCTTCGCGCATGGCGATCAGGTGCGTCGCGTAGCGGCAGGCGTGGTTGAGGTCGTGCAGCACGGCGACGAGCGTACGGCCCTGCTCGTGCATGTCGGCGCAGAGGTCGAGGACCTCCATCTGGTGCGCGATGTCGAGGAACGTCGTCGGCTCGTCGAGCAGCAGCAGCGGGGTCTCCTGCGCCAGCGCGGTCGCGAGCCAGACGCGCTGGCGCTGGCCGCCGGACAGCTCGTCCACGAGCCGGTCGGCGAGGTCGTCGACGCGGGTCTTGCGCATCGCGTCGAGCACGGCGCGCTCGTCGTCGCGCGACCACTGCCGCAGCAGGCTCTGGTGCGGGTGGCGCCCGCGCGCGACGAGGTCGGCGACCGTGATGCCGTCCGGCGCGGTCGAGGACTGGGGGAGGAGCCCGAGCCGGCGGGCGACCTGCTTCGTCGGCAGCGAGCGGATCTCCGCGCCGTCGAGCAAGACGCTGCCGGCGCGCGGCTTGAGCATCCGCACGAGCGCGCGCAGCAGCGTCGACTTGCCGCACGCGTTCGGCCCGACGATCGCGGTGAAGCCGCCGTCCGGGATCGCGACGCTCAGGTCGCGCGTGACGACGGTCCCGTCGTAGGCGAGCGTGACGCCCTCGGCGCGCAGCGGGGAGCCGGCGCTCATCCGCGCCCCTTCCGCCACTCGCTGGTCAGCAGCCAGGCGAGGTAGAGCCCGCCGAAGGCGCCCGTCATCACGCCGACGGGGAGCGGCGTGCCCGGCACGATCCGCTGCGCGGCGACGTCCGCCGCGAGCACGAGCGCGCTCCCGGTCAGCGCCGAGCAGGCGAGCGTCGGCTCGGCGCTGCGGGCGAGCCGGCGCGCGATCTGCGGCGCGGTCAGCGCGACGAAGACGATCGGCCCGACGACGACCGTCGTCACCGAGACCAGCGCGACCGACAGCGCGACGAGCCCGAGCCGCGCGCGCTCCACGTCGACGCCGAGCGCGTGCGCGGCGTCGTCGCCGAGCTCGAGCGCGCGCAGCGGGCGCGAGGCGGCCGCGACGGCGGGCAGCAGCACGAGCAGCGAGATCGCGAGCGGGCCGACGTCGTCCCAGCTGCGGTTGTTGAGCGAGCCGAGCAGCCAGCGCGTGGCCTCCTGCGCGTCCTCGATCCGCGCGCGGGAGAGCAGGTAGTCGATCAGCGAGATCATCAGCGCGCTGATCGCGATGCCGATCAGGATCAGCCGGTAGCCCGACGTGCCGCCGCGCTTGAACGAGAGCGCGTAGACCGCCAGCGCGGTGACCGCGCCGCCGGCCAGCGCGCCGACGGAGACGCCGAAGCCGCCGACCCCGAGCACGGTGATCGCGAACAGCGCGCCGACCGCCGCGCCGTCCTGGAACCCGACGATGTCGGGCGAGCCGAGCGGATTGCGGGTCAGCGACTGGAACACGGCGCCCGAGACCCCGAGCGCGGCGCCCACGAGCAGCGCGCAGAGCGCGCGCGGGAGCCGCAGCTCGCGCACGATGAACTCCGTCCCCGCGTCGCCGGCGCCGACCAGCGCGGCGGCGACGTCGGCCGGGGCGACGGGGAAGTCGCCGGTGCCGACCTCGACGATCAGCAGCGCGATCACGACCACGACGAGGACCGCGGCGACGCTCACCTGGCGCGGGTGCACGCGCAGCGAGACGCGCCCGCCCGCGCGGACGACCCGGCCCGGGACGTGCGGGACGGCCGCCATCAGAGCGCCGCGATGTTGCGCCGGCGCACGAGCGCGATGAACACGGGCGCGCCGACGAACGCGAGCATGATCCCGGCCTGCAGCTCGCCGGGGCGGATGAGCACGCGCCCGACCACGTCGGCGGCGAGCATCAGCACCGCGCCGAACACGGCGGAGAGGACGAGCACCCAGCGCTGGTCCGGGCCGCAGATCGCGCGCGCGACGTGCGGGACGGTCAGGCCGAGGAAGTAGATCGGCCCGGCGGCGGCCGTCGCGGCGCCGCACAGCAGCGTGATCGAGACGGCGCCGGTGATCCGGGTGCGCCCGACGTGCGCCCCGAGCGCGCGCGCCGAGTCGTCGCCGAGCGCGAGCGCGTTCAGCGGCCGGGCGAGCAGCAGCGCCGCGATCGACCCGACGACCATGAACGGCACGACCGCCTCGAGGTCCGAGCGGCCGCGGCCGCCGAGCGAGCCGACCGACCACAGGTTGTACTGCTGGAGCAGCTTGACGTCGGCCAGCGCGATGCCGTAGATCAGCGCCGTGAGCGCGGCGGTGAGCGCCGTCCCCGCGAGCGCGAGCCGGACCGGCGTCGCGCCGCCGCGGCCGGCCGAGCCGATCGCGTAGACGGCGACCGAGGCCAGCGCCGCGCCCAGGAACGCGAACCACACGTAGGCCGTCGTCGCCGGCGATCCCGAGCACGCCGAGCGCGATCACGACGGCCGCGGACGCGCCGGCGTTGACCCCGAGCAGCCCGGGGTCGGCGAGCGGGTTGCGGGTCAGCGCCTGCATCAGCGCGCCCGCCAGGCCCGAGCGACACGCCGACGGCGATCCCCAGCAGCGTGCGCGGCACCCGCAGGTCGCGCACGATCGCGACGTTCTGGGTGTCGCCGCCGTGGCGGAGCGCGTCGATCACCTCGCTCAACGGGATCGAGCGCGCGCCGACCGCGAGGCTGAGCAGGGAGGCGAGGACGAGCGCGCCGAGGCCCAGCGCCAGCGCGCCGCTGCGCGTGGCCATCCGCCCCCGCGCACGGCGTGGCGCCGCCTGCAACGTCGTCCCCATCGGCGGGCAACGCTAGCTTAGGGATGCCTAACTCGGGGGTACTCCGGCTGTTAGGGTCCCCTAAATGCGCCTGACGACGTTCCTCGCCCTGCTGCTCTCCGCGCTCGCGATCGCCGCCTGCGGCTCCGACGATCCCGAGACCGACGCGCCCGTCGGCGGCGCCGACGCGCCGCCGCCGCTGCCGAGCAGGGCGCGTTCCCGGTGACGATCGACCACAAGTACGGCTCGACGACGATCGAGCAGGCGCCGGAGCGCGTCGTCGTCGTCGGCCTGCGCGAGCAGGACGCGCTGCTGGCGCTGGGCATCGTGCCGGTGGCCACGACCGAGTGGTTCGGCGACCACCCCGGCGCGATCTTCCCGTGGGCGGAGGACGAGCTCGGCGACGCGCCGGTCCCGACCGTGCTCACGAGCGAGGACGGGATCGAGATCGAGAAGGTCGCCGCGCAGCGCCCCGACCTGATCCTCGGCGTCTACGCCGGCATCACGAAGAAGGAGTACGAGTCGCTGTCGAAGATCGCGCCCGGTCGTCGCCCAGCCCAAGGGCAAGCCGGACTTCGGCACGTCCTGGCAGGAGGAGACGACGATCACCGGCGAGGCGGTGGGGAAGCGCCGAGGAGGCGAAGCAGCTGGTCGCCGACACGGAGCAGCTGATCGCCGACGCCAAGGCCGACCACCCGGAGTTCGCGGGCAAGACCGCCGCGATGGTCACGGACTACCAGGGCGTGTTCGCCTACGGCCCCGACGACATCCGCACCCGCCTGCTCGAGGAGCTGGGCTTCGTCTATCCGCCGGTGCTGCGCGGAAGCGTTCCCGAACTAGTTCGGCGGCCAGCTCTCGGACGAGCGGCTCGACGCGATCGACACCGACGTCCTCGTCTGGCTCGCCGACGGCGACCGCACGCCGGCCCAGCTCAAGAAGGACCCGCTGTACTCGAAGCTGGACGTCGCGAAGGAGGACCGCGACGTGTTCATCCTCGCCGACGACCGCGTCTACGAGCCGACCTCGTTCGTCTCGGTCCTCAGCATGCCGACGCTGATGGAGGAGCTGGTCCCCCGGCTCGCGGCCGCGATCGACGGCGACCCGGCGACGTCGACCGCACAGGAGGGCTGAGCCCGATGCGCGCGCCGGTCGCCGGGCTGATCGCCGCCGCCGCGCTGCTGCTCGGCGGCTGCGGCTCGCGACGAGCGAGGCGGCGACGCCGGCGTCCTCGCCCGAGGGCGCCGGCTCGTTCCCGGTCACGATCGACCACCGCTACGGCTCGACCACGATCGAGGCGGCGCCCGGGCGGATCGTCGTCGCCGGGCTGCGCGAGCAGGACGCGCTGCTCGCGCTCGGCGTGGTCCCGGTCGGGGTGACGGAGTGGATCCCGACCGCCGACGAGGGGATCCACCCGTGGGCGCGAGGAGGCGCTCGGCGACGCGGACCCGCCGGAGCTGCTCAAGGACACCGACGGCATCCAGGTCGAGCAGATCGCCGCGCTCCGGCCGGACGTGATCCTCGCCGTCTACAGCGGCATGTCCGAGAAGGACTACGAGACGCTGTCGAAGATCGCGCCGGTCGTCGCGATGCCGAAGGGCAAGCCCGACTTCGGCTCCTCGTGGCAAGAGGAGACGCTGACCGCCGGGAAGGTCGTCGGCAAGGAGGCGGAGGCGGAGCGGCTCGTCGCCGACCGCGAGCAGCTGCTCGCCGACACCGCGAAGGAGCATCCGGAGTTCCAGGGCGCGAGCGCGGCGATGGCGATGGACTACCAGGGCGCGTTCGTCTACGGCCCCGACGACATGCGGACGCAGACGCTGGAGGCGCTCGGGTTCACGTTCCCCGACTCCCTGCGCGGCGCGTTCCCGGGCGAGTTCGGCGGGCAGCTCTCGGACGAGCGGATCGACGAGCTCGATCTCGACGCGATGGTCTGGATCGCCGAGCCGAAGGGCGCGGCGAAGCTCAAGCGCGGGCCGATCTACTCGAAGCTCGACGTGCGCAAGGAGGGTCGCGACGTCTTCATGGCCGCGGCCGATCCCGGGTACGCGGCGGTGCCGTTCGTGACCGTGCTGAGCCTGCCGACGCTCGTCGACACGCTCGTGCCGCGGCTCGCGGCCGCGGTCGACGGCGACCCGTCGACGCCGACCGGCGCCTAGCGCAGGTCCGCCTCCAGCGCGGCGTGGTCGCTCAGGCCGCGCTCGCGCCACTCGTGGTGGTAGCGGGCGGCGACGGGCTCCGGGCCGGCGGCGAACACGTGGTCGAGCCGCCAGCCGCCGCCGTGGCCGGCGATCCGCCGGAACGTCCAGCTCGGCGACCGCTCCGCGTAGCCGTGGAGCGTGCGGAAGGCGTCGGCGAAGCCGACCTCGGCCAGCCCGGGGACGACGCCCAGCTCGCTCGCGTCCCAGAACCCGGCCCGCTCCTCGCGCAGGCGCCCGCGCGAGTCGCGCGCGAAGGACCAGACGGTGCCGTCGGGCTGCTCGCGGCGCGGCGTGTTGAGGTCGCCGCAGAGGACCCGCGGACCGGTGCGCGCGGCCAGCCCCGCGCGCACGGCGGCGAGCGTCTCCGGCTTGATCGCGCCGTTCGCGGCGTTCGGGACGTGCACGGTGTGGACCTCGATCCCGTCGACCCGCGCCGCGAGCGCCGTCTCCGGCCACGGGACCGGCAGCAGGCCACCGAGCGGCTCGAGCGCGCGGGCGGCGAGCAGCACGCCGGTGCGGCGCCGTCCGGCCGGCGCGCGGGCGGGATCGGCGTCGCGCAGCGTGCAGGCCACCGCGGGCAGGCCG
Source organism: uncultured Solirubrobacteraceae bacterium (assembly GCA_963791405.1). GTDB lineage: Bacteria > Actinomycetota > Thermoleophilia > Solirubrobacterales > Solirubrobacteraceae > DASQMT01. The sequence goes on from CAWBSJ010000005.1 coordinate 186,725, forward strand.
AGCACCGGGAACGCCGCCTCCCACAGCGGCAGCGTGCGGGCCGTCACCTCCTGGAGCGCGACCACGTCGGGCGCGCGCTCCCCCAGCGCGGCCGCCTGCGCGGCGAGCGCCTCGACCCGCCGCGCGACGTTCCAGGTGATCAGGCGCACGAGGCGCTATCCTCTCTTGTCGACCTCGCGCCGGTGCGGGGTTTTCCTTTGCCCGGCGCCGTTTTGTCCCGACCTTCCCTTCTGACGGAGCACCGCAAGCATGGCCCGCGGAGACGTCCGGATCGCAGTCACCCTCGCATGCGAGGACTGCAAGCGCCGGAACTACCAGACCAACAAGTCCAAGCGCAACAACCCGGATCGCATCGGGCTGCGCAAGTACTGCAAGTGGTGCCGGAAGCACACCGCGCACCGCGAGACGCGCTAGGCGGCGATCCCGGGTGGCCCGCGATCGTGAGCGTGCCAAGCGGCGCCGTGCCGAGCGCCGCGCCCGCGGCGAGGCCGGCGGATCGCCCCTGGGCGAAGGCACCCCGACGCCCGATCCGCTCGATCACTCCTCCGCGGACGTCGACGAGGCGCTGCTCGCCGAGTCCGGCGCGATCCCGCCCGACGTCGGCGACGGCGGCGAGCTCGGCCCCGGCGTCTACGAGGACGAGCTCCACGGCGACGACGAGGAGTACGAGCGCGCCGACGACGCGATCGAGGGCGACGCGGTCAGCCGCCGCGACCGCGAGCGCGCAGAGTCGGGCCAGCCGCACCGCCGTCGCGGCCGCGTCATCACCTTCCTGGGCCACTGCATCGACGAGCTCCGGCGCGTCCAGTGGCCCAACCGCCGCCAGGTCGGCCAGGCGACCGCCGTCGTCCTCGGCTTCGTCGTGATCGCCGGCGGCTACCTCGGCCTGCTGGACGCGCTCTGGCAGCCCCTGATCGACGCAATTTTGTAACGTCGCCCGAAGGTCACCGCGTGGGGTTTGCGGCGACCGTAGGGCGAAACAGGAGATCCCAACATGTTTCGCTGGTACGTCATCAACACCTATTCCGGGCACGAGAAGAAGGTCAAGCAGAACCTCGAGCATCGCGTCTCGTCGCTCGGCCAGACCCGCTCCGTGCGACAGGTCGTCGTCCCGACGGAGACCGTCCAGGAGATGAAGGACAACCAGAAGATCTCCGTCGAGAAGCGGACGATGCCCGGCTACGTGCTGGTGAACATGGACCTCAACGAGGATTCCTGGCAGGTCGTCAAGGGGACGCCGGGCGTGACCGGCTTCGTCGGCGCGTCGAACGAGCCGATCCCGTTGACCCAGGCCGAGGTGGACCGGCTGCTGCACCGCGAGGTCGCGGTGCGCGCCCCGAGCCGCGCCCAGTTCGCGATCGGCGAGTCCGTCAAGGTCATCTCCGGGCCGCTCTCCGACTTCTCCGGGGAGATCTCGGAGATCAACGAGGACGCGGCGAAGCTCAAGGTGCTGGTCTCCATCTTCGGGCGCGAGACGCCCGTGGAGGTTGGCTACGATCAGGTGAAGAAGATCTAGACATGGCCAAGAAAGTCCTCACAACCATCAAGCTGCAGGCGCCCGGAGGCTCGGCCTCCCCGGCGCCGCCCGTCGGCCCCGCGCTGGGCCAGCACGGCATCAACATCATGGAGTTCGTCAAGGCGTTCAACGCGCAGACGGCGAACGACATGGGCACGACGATCCCCGTCGAGATCACCGTCTTCGAGGATCGCTCGTTCACCTTCATCACCAAGACCCCGCCGGCCGCGGTGCTGATCCGCCAGGCGATCGGGATCGAGAAGGGCTCGGGCGAGCCGAACCGGAACAAGGTCGGCACGATCACCAACGACCAGGTGCGCGCGATCGCGGAGAAGAAGCTCCCCGACCTCAACGCGCACGACGTCGACCAGGCGGCGAAGATCATCGCCGGCACCGCCCGCTCGATGGGCGTGGAGGTCGTGGCGTAATGGCATCCCGGGGCAAGAGCTACACCGACGCCCGCGCGAAGGTCGACCGGAACAAGGAGTACACGCCCGGCCGACGCCGTCAAGCTCGTCAAGGAGCTCAAGCGCGCGAAGTTCGACGAGTCGGTCGAGATCCACGTCCGCACCGGGCTGAACGTCCGCCACGCGGACGAGCAGCTGCGCGGCACGATCGCGCTGCCGCACGGGCTCGGCAAGAGCGTCACCATCGCGGTCTTCGCCCGCGGCGACAAGGCGCGCGAGGCCGAGGAGGCCGGCGCCGACTTCGTGGGCGCCGAGGACCTCGCCGAGCGGATCCAGAACGACGGCTTCACCGACTTCGACGTCGCGATCGCGACGCCGGACATGATGCCGGTCGTCGGCCGCCT
>CAWBSJ010000006.1:0-73224 GCA_963791405.1 uncultured Solirubrobacteraceae bacterium
TTCCTGCAATTCGTCGTCTTTGCTCAACGCAAGCTCCGCTCAATCTGGGCTCAACAGGCGCGCGGCCGCTAGGCGTCGCGGTCGCGATCGCGGTCCGGCGGCGTACCGGTGTGGAGCCGCTGCTCGCCCTCGGCCTCGCCCGTGCGGGCGACGTCCGGGTCGTCGGGCTCGATCCGCTCGAAGCCGGTCCGCTCGGGATCGTCTTCGGTCTCGCCCTCGCGCGACTGCTCGCCCGCGTGCTGCGTGGTGTCGCCGAGCGGCGTGTCGTCGGCGCCGATGCCGGGCGCGCCCTCGGCGTCAGTCTCGGCCACCGGGCCGCTCTTGCGCGTCGCGTTGAGGACCATGAAGATCACGAATCCGGCGACGAGGAGGACGACGACGACGCCGACGATCGCGTAGGCCATGCCCGGCGGGCTACCCCTGGCCGTCAGGGGACAAACGAGCCGCCCCGCGGGGGGTTTGCCGGGCCGCTGCCCGGTCAACCTCGAAGGGTGAGGACTCCGATCCGAGAGGAGCGACATGGCTGACATCCAGGGCAGGACCGTCGCGTTCCTGGCCACCGACGGCGTGGAGCAGGTCGAGCTGACCGACCCGTGGAAGGCGGTCGAGGAGGCGGGCGGCACCCCCGTGCTGATCTCGCTCGAGGCCGGCGTCGTCCAGGGCTTCAACCATCTCGACAAGGCCGACACGTTCGACGTCGACCGCACCGCGGAGGACGCCGACGCCGGCGACTTCGACGCGCTCGTGCTGCCGGGCGGCGTCGCGAACCCCGACGCGCTGCGCACCGACGCGGCCGCGGTCGCGTTCGTCCGCGCGTTCTTCGACCAGGGCAAGCCGGTCGCGGCGATCTGCCACGCGCCGTGGACGCTGATCGACGCGGAGGTCGTGCGCGGGCGCACGCTGACCTCCTGGCCGTCGCTGCAGACGGACCTGCGCAACGCGGGCGCCACCTGGGTCGACGAGGAGGTCCACGTCGACCAGGGCCTCGTCACCTCGCGCCGCCCCGACGACCTGCCGGCGTTCTGCGCCAAGCTCGTCGAGGAGGTCGCCGAGGGCGTCCACGAGGGCCAGCGGACCGGCGCCGGCGCCTGAGCCGGGTGGTGGCCGGCGGCGGAGGCCGCGCGCCCCGCCGCCGCGCCCGGCCGCTCGTGGGCGGACGCCGCGACTGCTAAACATCAGGTCGGTGACCGCCCCGATCCGGCCGCCCACGCAGGAGTGCAGCCCACCCCCCACGAGACCACGAGCGGCGCCGCGCCCGAGGACGTCCCCGTCTCGCGCGCCGCGGAGGATCGGCGGCTCCTCATCCGCTACCACCGGCACGGCGACGAGGCCGCGCGCGAGGCACTGGTCGAGCGGCTGCTGCCGCTGGCGCGCCGGATGGCGCGCCGCTACCGGCGCTCCGACGAGCCGCTCGACGACCTGGTCCAGGTGGCGACGCTCGGCCTGATCAAGGCGATCGACCGCTTCGATCCCGCGCGCGAGACCGCCTTCTCGTCCTACGCCGTGCCGACCATGCTCGGCGAGCTCAAGCGCTACTTCCGCGACAACGGCTGGGCGGTGCACGTCCCGCGCGGGATGCAGGAGCGCGTCATGCAGGTCGACAACGCGGTCAAGGACCTGTCGCGCCGGATGGGCCGCTCCCCGTCCGCGGCCGAGGTCGCCGCGACGCTCGAGCTCAGCGTCGAGCAGGTGCTGGAGGCGATGGAGGCCGCGGGGGCCTACGACGCCGTCTCGCTCGAGTCCTACCGCTTCGGCGACGAGGGCGACGGGGAGACCTACGCCGAGTCGATCGGCGTCGAGGACGGGCGCTTCGAGCTCGTCGAGTACGGCGCCACCATCGCGCCGACGCTCGCGGCGCTGCCCGCGCGCGACCGGATCGTGCTGCACCTGCGCTTCGTGGAGGATCTGACCCAGGCCGAGATCGCCGAGCGCGTCGGCGTCTCGCAGATGCACGTCTCGCGGCTCATCCGGCGCGCGCTGGAGCGCCTGCGGACGGTCGCCGAGCACAGCGGCTGACCCGTCGGCGTCGTGACCGGCGCCGTTTCCCGTTCCCGCCCAGCAGGTAGGACAGGGATATGGGAATCACCGACAAGATCAGCGGCAAGGTCAAGCAGGCCGTGGGCGACGCGACGGACAACCCCGACACGCGCCGCGAGGGAGAGCTCGAGGAGCGCAAGGCCGAGGCGAAGGACGAGCGTGCCCGCGCCGAGGAGCGCGTCGAGAAGCTCGACGAGCGCACCTGAGATGAGCAGCGAGCCGTTCGATCAGCCCGACTCCGGCTACCCGGAGGAGGGTCCGCCCGGCGCCGCGCCCGACGACGCGTCCGACGGCGACCAGTCGGCGGTCCGCGAGCGGTCCCGCACGGGCGCCGAGCCGCCCGGCAGCGAGGACGACAAGGCCACCGGCAACCCGAACACCTGAAGCGAGCGGCCCGCCCCCGGCGGGCCGCTTCGCGTCACCCGCCCCGGTCAGCCGCGCGCCCGGAGCGCGAGCACGGCGATGTCGTCGCGCGGCGGCGCCGGATCGTCGCCGAGCGCGGCCGCGACCAGCCCGTCGGCGAGCTCCTGCGCGGAGCCGTCCGGGAGCGCGCCGAGGACCGCATGCAGGTCCTCGGGCTCGAGCGTGTGCCGGGGCGCCCGTGCCTCGGTCACGCCGTCCGTGTAGAGCAGCAGCGTGTCGCCCGCCCCGATCTCCGCGGTGCGGTCCTCGATCACGGGGTCGGGCGACGAGGCCGAGCAGCGTGCCGGCCGCGCCCAGGTCGTCGACCTCGCCGCCGCCGGCGCGCCGGAGCAGCCCGGGCGGGTGGCCGCCGCAGGCCACCGCGACCCGGATCCGCGGGCGCGACGTGTCGATGTGCGCGCAGGCGATCGTGCAGAAGCGCCCGTCGCGGTCCTGGCGCAGCATGGCGTCGTTGAGCCAGCGCAGGATCGCCGCCGGCGAGCGCCGGCGCACCGCCGCCGTGCGGATCGTGTAGCGGGCGAGCGCGGTCACGGCCGCCGCTTCGGCGCCCTTGCCGCAGACGTCGCCGATCGACGGCGATCCACTCGTCCTCCGCGACGCTGAAGAGGTCGTAGAAGTCGCCGCCCACGTCGGTGCCGTCGCCGGCCGGGCGGAAGACGGCGCCGGCCTCGAGCCCGGGGATCTCCGGCAGCACGGGCGGCAGCAGCGAGTTCTGGAGCGTGCGCGCGATCGCCGAGCGCTGGCGGTACTGCTGCGCGCTGTCGATGGCGACCGCGGCGCGCCGCCCGAGCTCCTCGAGGACCGCCAGCTGCTCGGCGCCGAGGACGCGGCCGGACGTGGTGATCACGAGCGTCATCGCCCCGAGCGACCGGCCGCGGACCGTGAGCGGGACGTTGGCCGAGCTGCGCACGCCGAGCCGCGTGACCAGCTCGTGGTGGCGCGGATCGACCGCGGCGCGGCGCAGGTGCGTCTCGTCGACGTGCGGATGGAGCTCGCTGTGGCCCGTGCGCGCCGCCGCCGCCGGGCCCTCGGCGCCGGACTGGTCGACGATCAGGCCCTCCAGCTGCGCGCGCGATCCCGGCGACGCGGGGTCGGCGTGGGCGACCGCCATCCGCTCGAGGCCGCGCTCGCCGAAGACGTCGACCATGCACCAGTCGGCCAGGTCGGGCACCGCGAGCGACGCCACGTGGCGGAGCGTCTCCTCGAAGTCGAGCGACCCCGCCAGCGACCGGCCCGCCTCGGCGAGCAGCCGCAGCGTCGACTCGACCTGCTTGAGGTCCGTGATGTCCTCGACGACGTTGATCGCCCGCGTGACGCGGCCGGTGGCGTCGCGCACCGGCTGCGCCTTGACCCGCATCCAGCGGATCGCGCCGGTGGCGCGCACGCGGTAGCGGAGCGTCATCGGCTCGGGCTCCTCGCCCGCGAGCGCGCGCCGTCCCGGCAGCCGCTCGGCGGGCAGCGGGCGGCCGTCCTCGGAGAGGATCTCGAGCCGCGCGGCGAGGTCGCGCGGGTCGGCGGCCAGCAGCGCGGCGCGGTCGGGGTAGCCCGACGGCACGCCGAGCAGCCGGACCGCGGCGTCGTTGACGTAGACGAGCGTGCCGTCCGGGTCCTGGGCGAGCACGGCGTCGGCGACGCCGGCCAGGATCGCCTCCAGCTCGCGGCCGAGCCGCTCGCGCTCGTCGCGCGCCGAGCCGGGCTCGGCGCGCTCGTCCAGCGTGAGCACCGCGACCGGGGCGGCGACGCCCGGGGGGTCGAAGCGCCCGCCCGGAGGCGGCCAGGACGCGCGGGCCGTGCCCGGTGTCGAGCGCGAACGGCACGCCGCTGACCGCTCTCGCCGGCCGCGACGCGCGCGTAGACCTCCCGCTCCTCCGCGACCGGGAACGCGCCGCCGGCGAGCCGGTGCGCGGCGCGGTTCGCGAACGCCACCCGCGCCGTCCCGGGTCGATCAGGAGCAGCGGAGCGGGCAGGAGGTCGAGCAGCGGGCCGTAGCGGCCGCCGCTCGTGCTGGTGTCGGTCGCGGCCGCGATCGCCGGCCCGGGGCGCGGATGGGCGCGGCTCAGCTCGCGCCGGCGGGGGCGCCGCTGCGGGTGAAGCGCCGTGCGGGGCGCAGGAGGTCGCCGACGCGCGCGTTGCGCACGCCACCGCGCTCCAGCGTCGAGGCGTCCGGCGGGTCGCCGCGGAGCAGCCACGATCCGTCGCTGCGGCGCACCAGCTCGTCGCGCTCGGCGAGCTCGGAGAGCGCCGTCGAGACGGTCGGCCGGCGGGCACCGACGAGCTGCCCGAGGATCCGGTGGGTCAGCGCGAGCGGGATCACGACGCCCTCGCCGCCGACCCGGCCCCAGCGCTCGGCCAGGTGCCAGAACAGCGCCTTCAGGCGCCGGTCGACGCGCGTGAGCTGCGAGATCGCCTGCGTCGTCGCGAGCCGCAGCGATCGCTCGCTGAGGCGGTCGAACAGCGCGGCGGTGACCTCGGGGTACTGCGACGCCTCGGCGGCGAAGCGGCGGTCGAGCACCGCGAGCGTCGCGGGCGAGAGCACGCTCCACTCGGCGGTGACCGGCAGCAGCTCGCTCTTCGACGCGGCCTGCCAGGGCCGGATCAGGTCGCCCGGGCCGAGCAGCTCGGCGCTCACGTGGTCGGCCACGATCAGCTCGCGGGCGAGCACGCCCTCGAGCACCAGCAGGCCGATGTGGTCGGCGCTCGCGCCCGACAGGCGCGAGACGTCCCACGGGCCGACGGCGAGGCGGTGGGTGCTGACCAGCAGCCGGCGCTCGGCCTCGGCCCGGCGCGGCTCGGCGAGCAGCGCGGCGAGATCGGGGTCGGCCTTGAGCAGCGGTATCTGTTCGGTCCTCATGCGTCAGGTCCGTGTCTTGGGGGACGGTGCGCGGAGCGCGCGTTCGGTCTCGGCTCCGCTGTTGGTCATAGGACGTACCCGCCCGGACGGCAAGTGATGCGCCCGGGCGGTCAATCGACGAATCCGGCGCGGTCGACGCGCTTGTGGTAGCGCTCGCCGGCCTTGCCGCCGGCGACCGCCGCGAGTACGGTCGCGACGATGCTGATGGCGAGCGTGAGCGCTCCGCCGCTCGCGAACGACTCGCCGTCCGCGACGGGGAACGAGGGCAGGTTGAGCTGCTCGAGCACGTTGTACTCGTCGCCGAGGATGACCGCCGCGAGCGCGAGCGCGACCATGACGACCAGGCCGATCGCCCAGGTGCCGAGGCCCTGGCGGCCGCCGTCGAAGCGCGACATCCGGCCGGCGACGTACCCGCCGGTGGCGTACGCGACGACGAGCACGGCGAGCAGCGCGATGCCGCCGCCGAGCGTGAGCTCGTCCTGGCCGGCGGTGGTGACGTCGGACTCGGTGATCCCGATCGCGGCGCCGGCGGCGACGAGGATCGAGCTCAGCAGCGCGGCGACGCCGACCGCGACGAGCCAGCCGAAGAAGCTCGCGCCCCAGTTGAGGCCGCCGAAGGCGTCGCGCTGGCGTTCGCGCGCGACCGCCAGCGCCGCCGGCGTGGCCGGGCGTCGCCGGTTCCGCGGGGCGCTCGTCGACCAGCGTCGCGTCGCCGCGCTCCGCGGTCTCCGCGGGCGCGTCGTCCACCCGCTCGGCGGTCGCCACCGCGCCGTCGGTGCGTCCCGTGTCGCGGTCGTCGCCGGTCCGCTTGAATCGCTCGAGCATGGGACGAGGCATTCCACGCGCGCCAACCCGCCAAACCGGCGGACACGGCAGCGTTTACGGCGTTCCCCTAGCGGAGACGAGGATCTGAGGCATGGCCTCGCCCGGCAGCGATGCGCTCGCAGGACCCCTCGCCGCGCTCGTCGACCGTGGTGAGCAGAACGGGTGCGTGAACCTGACGGAGCTCGACGAGCTCGTCCAGGCGCTCGACCTCGACGACGTCGACCTCACGCCGCTCTACGAGGCGCTCGACAAGCGCGGGGTGGAGCTGCGCGACGACTGCAGCCGCGAGAACGCCCAGTCCCCGCTCGACGACCTCCAGCTCGCCAGCGCGACGACCGACGCGCTGCAGCTGTTCCTGAACGAGATCGGCCGCCACCGGCTGCTGCGGCCGGCCGAGGAGATCGAGCTGGCGAAGCGGATCGAGCGCGGCGACCTCGCCGCGAAGGACCGCATGATCAACGCGAACCTGCGGCTCGTCGTCTCGATCGCCAAGAAGTACCAGGGCTCGGACCTCACGCTGCTCGACCTGATCCAGGAGGGGATCCTCGGCCTGATCCGCGCGGTCGAGAAGTTCGACTGGCGCAAGGGCTACCGCTTCTCCACGTACGCGACGTGGTGGATCCGCCAGGCCGTCGAGCGCGGGATGGACGCCAAGGCGCGCACGATCAAGCTGCCGATCAACCTCGTCCGCAACCAGCGCAAGCTCGCGCGCGCCGAGAACGCGCTCGCGCTCAAGCTCGACCGCGCCCCGACCGACGCCGAGCTGGCGGCGGAGGCGCAGATCGCGGTCGACGACCTGCACGCGCTGCGCGACGCCGCGCGGGCGGTGACCTCGCTCGACCGGCCGCTCGGCGAGGGCGAGGACGCCGCGTTCGGCGACCTGCTGCCCTCGGACGAGCCGTCGCCCGAGGACGAGGTCCACATCTCGCTGCGCGCCGAGGCGCTCCAGCACGCGCTGCACGAGCTGCCGGACCGCGAGCGCCAGGTCGTGCAGCTCCGCTACGGGATCGCCGGCAGCGAGCCGACGCCGCTGCGCGAGATCGGCCGCATGCTCGGGATCACGCCGGAGCGCGTGCGCCAGATCGAGTCGCGCGCGCTCGGCCGCCTCGGCCGGATGCGCGAGCTCGACGCGCTGCGCGAAGCGGCCTAGGCGCGGAACACCGAGGCGGCCTGGGGTTGGCCGGCGCGGCGGCACACCTCGGCGAGCAGCGGGCGCGCCCGCGCCGGATCGGCGGGCAGCGCGTCGAGCGCCGCGGCCGCCTCGCTCAGGTCCGCGAGGTCGACGCGCGTGCGTTCGAGGCACAGCCGCCCGAGCCAGCGGATCGCCGCGCGCTCGTACTGTCCCGGGTCGGCGCGCTGGATCACCAGCAGCATCGCGGCCGCCTCCGCCACCCCGATCCGCGGCAGCTCGGCGGCCGCGGTCCGGACGAGGGTCATGTTGCCCGTGGCGAGGGCGCGCTGGAAGCGCGCGTAGGGTGATCCGGATGAGGTCATATGCGAACATATGTTCGCAGACCGCGCAAGCCGTTCCGCAGCGCCGTGGACCACACTGACCGAGCGATGACGACCGAACCGGAGACGCGCGGGCCCTCGCCCGCGGCGCTGATCGCGATCGGCGCCGCGGCCGTCGCCGCGGGCGCGCTCGTCGATCGTTCGTCGCGCTCGTGCAGCGATCATCGCGAGCCCGCCGTCGTCTGGGCGGTGTTCGGGCCGCTGGTCGGCTGGAGCTTCATCGCGGCGGGCGTCTACGCGTGGCGGATCCGGCCGCGGTACCGCACGGGCGAGCTGATGATCCTGCTCGGGTTCGCGTGGTTCCTGTTCACGCTGGACGGGGCGGACGACCCCACCGCCTACACCCTGGCGCGGATCCTCGGCGGGCTGTGGGGGAGCGTGTTCCTCCACCTCGGGCTGAGCTTCCCGACCGGGCGGCTGAAGGAGCGCGCGGACCGCGTGCTCGTGCTCGCCGGGTACGTGATCTTCCCGCTCGCGGGGATCCCGCAGATGCTGTTCGCCGGCCCGGCGGACCTCGGTTGCGCCGACTGCCCCGACACCATCCTGCTGATCGACCGCAACGCCGGCCTCGCCGACGCCGGGCTCGTGTTCGGGACCGCGCTCTACCTCGGCCTGTTCGTCGCGGTCCTGCACCGGGCGATCGGCCGCTGGCGCCGCTCCGGACCCGTTCGTCCGGCTGCAGCTGACGCCGGTCTACCTCTGCTCGCTGCTGACCTTCCTGCTCGTCACGATCGCCCGCGCGGGCGGCGGCGACGCCGTCTGGTGGGCCGCGTTCATCGCCACCGCGCTGATGCCGTTCGCGTTCCTCGGCGGGCTGCTGCGCAGCCAGGTGTTCCAGCTCGACGAGCAGCTCCAGGCGCGGCTCGACGACCTGCGCGCGTCGCGCGCCCGGCTCGTCCAGGCCGGCGACGCCGAGCGCCGGCGGCTCGAGCGCGACCTGCACGACGGCGCGCAGTCGCGGCTCGTCGCGCTCTCGCTGCTGCTGCGATGCCGCGCGCAAGCGGGCCGACGGCGACGCGGAGCTCGCCGGGCTGCTCGACCAGGCGCAGGACGAGCTGCAGACCAGCCTCGCCGAGCTGCGCGAGCTGGCGCGCGGGATCCACCCGGCGGTGCTCAGCCGCCACGGGCTCGCGCCGGCGCTCGACGGGCTCGCCGCGCGGGCGCCGGTGCCGGTCACGCTCGAGGCGGGCGACGCCGAGCGGCTGCCCGCGCCGGTCGAGAGCGCCGCCTACTTCGTGGTCGCGGAGGCGCTCGTCAACGTGGCCAAGTACGCCGGCGCGACGCAGGCCTCCGTCCGCGTCGCCCGCGCCGGCGACCGCCTGACCGTCGACGTCGCCGACGACGGCGTGGGCGGCGCCGACGCCGAGCGCGGCTCGGGCCTGCGCGGGCTCGCCGACCGCGTCGCGGCCCTCGACGGGACGCTCACGGTCGACAGCCCGGTCGGCGGCGGGACGCGCCTGGGAGTTCCGCCGGCGCCGAGCTTCCGCTCTGACGCCTCAGCGCTGCCGCGCGCGGTACATCCGGCGCTGCTCGCGGTGGATCCGCTTCGTCTCGCGCTGGCGCTCCGAGCGCGCCCGCTCGTCGCGCCGGCTCTCGAGCCACGCCTCCTCGCGCGCCAGCTTCTCCATCCCGGCGAGCCGGTCGGCGGGCAGCCGCCCGTCGGCGACGGCCGCGGCGACCGCACAGCCCGGCTCGCCGTGATGCGAGCAGTCGCCGAACCGGCACTGCGCCGCGAGCGCGTCGACGTCGGCGAACACCGTCCGCAGGCCGGCGGCCTGCTCCCAGACGCGCGGCAGCCGCAGGCCGGGCGTGTCGATCAGCAACCCGCCGCCCTCGAGCTCGACCAGCTCGCGGTGCGTCGTCGCGTGGCGCCCGCGGTCGTCGCTCCCGCGGACCGGGAGCGTCGGGCGCGCCCCGCCGGTCAGCGTGTTGAGCAGCGTGGTCTTGCCGACGCCCGACGAGCCGAGCATCACCGCGGTGCGACCGGGCGTCAGCCACGCGCGCAGCGCCTCGACGCCGGTGCCGTCGACCGCGCTGATCGCCACGACGGGCACCGTGCCGCCGAGCGCGGCGCGGACGTCGAGCACCGCGCCGGCCGGGTCGCCGCTCAGGTCGGCCTTGGACAGGACGACCACCGCCTCGGCCTCCGCGTCGGCGGCGAGCGTGAGGAACCGCTCGATCCGGCGCAGGTTGAAGTCGCGGTTGAGCGAGCCGACGACGAGCGCGACGTCGACGTTCGCGGCGAGCACCTGGGGCTCGGCGCGGCCGTCGCCGGCGGCGCGCGCGATCCCGCCGCGGCGCGGCAGCAGCGCGTGCACGACGCCGGTGTCCGCGTCCGCCGCGACCCAGTCGCCGACCGCGGGCAGGTCGGCGGCGGTGGCGGCGGCGTGGGTCAGCCGCCCGGAGGGCACGCCGGCGAGCGCGGCCCTCCGCGGTCACGAGGTCGAGCCGCCCGCGGTGCACGGCGGCGACGCGGGCGGGGATCAGGTCAGGCCGCGCGAGCGCCGCGAGCGCGGCGTCGAGGCGCGGGGTCCAGCCGAGGGCGGCGAGGCCGCCGGATACGTCGGAAGGCAACGGGGGTCTCCAGCGTGCGAAGGGATGGCGGAAGCGCGCGCGTCGGCGGCGCGCACATGGGCACGGGGGCCGGCGGCGCTAGCGGCGGCCGGCGGGCCGAGCGGCAGGCTCGGCGGAGCTGGGGGAGCGGTGGAGGGGCAGAGGCCTCGGCACCCAGGGTAGGGCCACCGGGCGCGGCGCGCAACTCAGGGGGTGGTGGTGCCGCGCGCCGCCTCGGGGTCCCAGCGGCCGTCCTCGCCGACGCCGCCCTGGACCGGGCGCTCCTGCGCGGGATCGCCGTCGCGGGTGTAGCGGAAGGTCATCCGCACCTCGGTGCCCTGGCCGCGCTCGCCGCGCAGCTCGAAGGCGTCCGACAGCGCGGCGATCAGCGGCAGCCCGAGCCCGAGCGCCGGCACGTCGTCGCTGCGCGGCGCGTCGTGGTCGATCCCGCTGCCCTGGTCGCGGACCACGATCGTCAGCCCCGTCTCGTCGGCGAGCATCTCGACGTCGAGGCTGCCCTCGCGCTCGCCGTAGGCGTGGACGACGACGTTCGTGCACGCCTCCGAGACCGCCATCTTCATGTCGGCGAGCACCGCCGGGTCGACGTCGAGCGCGTCGGCGAGGCCGGCGAGCGCCTGCCGGACGACCGCCACGCCCTCCGCCCGGGCAGGCAGCGAGAGGCGGACGTCCGGGGCCGGGCTCATCAGCCCGCGCCGTTCCCGACCGCGCGCACCGCGTCGATCGCGGCGTCGCGGCCGTTGACCACCGGGAGCACGGGCACGAGCCCGGTCACGTCGAGGATCCGCTGGACGCCCGGCTCGACCGACTCGCCGATGCAGACGACGAAGCCCTGCTCGGCCTCGAGCGCGCGGCGGCGCGCGTCGAGCAGCGCGCCCGAGCACCGAGGAGTCGACGAAGGTGGCGGTGGTGAGGTCGATCACCACGCCGCCGCCGCGGGCCAGCGCCTCGTCGAGGCGCTCGCGCAGCGTGGGGGCCGTGTAGATGTCGTGCTCGCCCTCGACCACGACGACGACCACATCCTCGGCCGCATCGTCGAGCACGATGGGGTTCGCGTCCATGTGGGGCCGAACGATACCCGTCCGCGCGAGCGCCGTAACCGCGGGAGGGCGCCATCCGCCATGATCCGGCGGATGGCCGATCGGCTCGAGCGCTACCGGTCGATGCGCGACTCCGCCGCGACGCCGGAGCCGGCGGGCGACGGGGCGCCGGCGGCGGGCGCGGACGCGGCGCCCCGGTTCGTCGTCCAGGAGCACCACGCGCGGCGCCTGCACTGGGACCTGCGGCTCGAGCACGAGGGCACGCTGGCGTCGTGGGCGGTGCCGCGCGGGATCCCGCCGGGGCCGGAGCGCAACCACCTCGCGGTCCGCACCGAGGACCACCCGCTCGAGTACCTCGAGTTCCACGGCGAGATCCCCGCCGGCCAGTACGGCGCCGGGACGATGGCGATCTGGGACCGGGGCACCTACGAGCAGCACAAGTTCCGCGACGACGAGGTGATGATCACCTTCCACGGCGAGCGGCTGCACGGCCGGTACGTCCTGTTCCGCACGCGCGGCGACGACTGGATGATCCACCGGATGGACCCGCCGGACGACCCGGACCGCGAGCCGATGCCGGAGCGGCTCGAGCCGATGCTCGCGCGCACGGGCGAGCTGCCGCCGGACGACGGCCGCTGGGCGTTCGAGATCAAGTGGGACGGGGTGCGCGCGATCGCCTTCGTCCAGGGCGGGCGGCTGATCCTGCACGCGCGCAGCGGGAACGACATCTCGTCGCGCTACCCGGAGCTGCGCCCGCTCGCGGAGGCGCTCGCGGGGCGCGAGGTCGTGCTCGACGGCGAGGTCGTGGCGTTCGACGGCGGCCGGCCCAGCTTCCAGAAGCTCCAGGGCCGGATGCACCTGACCGGCGACGCGCAGATCCGGCGGCTCGCCCGCGACGCGCCGGTCCACTACGTCGTCTTCGACCTGCTCTACCTCGACGGGCACTCGCTCTGCGACCTGCCCTACGAGGAGCGCCGCGCGCGGCTCGCCGAGCTCGAGCTGCAGGGCCCGACCTGGCAGGCGCCCGCCCACCACGTCGGCGACGGCGCCGCGCTGCGCGACCTGACGCGCGCGCAGGGGCTCGAGGGCGTCGTGGCCAAGCGGCTCGACAGCCCGTACCTCCCGGGCCGCCGCACCTCGGGCTGGGTCAAGGTCAAGAACGTCGCCAGCACCGACGTCGTGATCGGCGGCTGGCTGCCGGGCGACGGCGGCCGCGCGGGACGGCTCGGCTCGCTCGTGATCGGGATCCCCGACGACGACGGCGTCCTGCGCTACGCCGGCCGCGTCGGCACGGGCTTCACGCAGGCCGAGCTGATCCGGCTCGGCGCCGCGCTCGAGCCGCTCGCGACCGACGGCGTCGCCGTTCGAGGGCCGCCAGCCGCCGAAGCTCACGCGGTTCGTCGAGCCGCGGCTCGTCGCGCGGGTCGACTTCAGCGAGCGGACGAGCGCCGGCACGCTCCGCCAGCCGTCCTACAAGGGGACCCGCGACGACGTGGCGCCCGAGGACGTCCGGTTCGGGTAGACGGGACCCATGACCACCATGACACCCACCCGCACGCTCGGCGACACCGAGGTCTTCCCGATCGGGCTCGGCGAGATGCCGCTCAGCATCAAGGGCCGGCCCGACGAGGCGCAGGCGATCCGCACGATCCACGCCGCGATCGACGCCGGCGTGAACCTGATCGACACCGCCGACGCCTACGCGTTCGACGGCGACGACACGGGCCACGGCGAGCGGCTCGTCGCGAAGGCCCTGAAGGGCCGCGACGGCGTCCTGGTCGCCACCAAGGGCGGCCACACGCGCGAGGGCCAGGCGTGGAACCTCGACGGCCGGCCGGAGCACATCCGCGCCGCCTGCGAGGCCTCGCTGCGCGCGCTCGAGACCGACGTGATCGACCTCTACCAGTTCCACCGCCCGGACCCGGACGTGCCGTACGCCGAGTCGATCGGCGCGTTCCGCGACCTGCAGGCGGAGGGCAAGGTGCGCTGGGTCGGCATCTCCAACGCGAACGTCGACCAGCTCGAGGAGGCGCGCTCGATCGTCGAGATCGTCGCGCTGCAGAACCAGCTCGCGCTGGACTTCACGTCGCCGATCACCAAGGGCGAGGTCGCCGCGGCGGCCGAGGCCGGGATCGCGTTCCTGCCCTGGTCGCCGCTCGGCGGCATCGGCAAGGCGGACGGCACGGGCACGGTCGAGCCGGTCGCGGCCGCGGCGGAGGCGCACGGCGTCTCGCCGCAGCAGGTCGCGCTCGCCTGGCTGCTCGCGCTGAGCCCGACGATGATCCCGATCCCCGGCTCGTCGCGGCCGGAGACGATCGCCGACTCGGCGCGCGCGGCGTCGCTCGCGCTGACCGACGACGAGCTGCGCGCGATCTCGGACGCGGTGGGCGTCTGAGCGGCTACGCCGTCCGGTTCCCGCCGCAGGCGGACGGCGACGCCGCCGGCGAGCGGATCGAGGTCGCGTGGGACGACGGCCGCACCGAGTCGCTCCGGATCCAGGACTACGCCCGCGTCTACGCGATCCCGGGCCTCTACGAGGAGGTCGTCCAGCGGCGGCTCGGGTGCCGGACGCCCGAGCGCGTCGCGGCGCTGCTGGCCGGCGCGGCCGGGCGCGCGTCGCTGCGCGTGCTCGACGCCGGCGCCGGCAACGGCGTCTCGGGCGACGCGCTCGCGGCGGCCGGCCTGGACCCGGTCGTCGGGCTCGACCTCGAGCCCGCCGCCCGGGAGGCCGTCCTGCGCGACCGCCCGGGCCGCTACGGCGCGTACCTGATCGCCGACCTGACCGCGCTCGCGCCGGCCGAGGAGGCGGCGATCCGCGCCGCGCGGCCGCAGGCGCTCGCGTGCGTCGGCTCGGTCGGCGGCGGCCACCTCCCGCCCGCCGCGGTCGTCGCCGGGCTGCGGCTGCTCGAGCCGCCCGCGCTGCTCGCCTACGCGTTCGACGTCGGGCGCGGGCCGGACCCGCTGCGCGACATCCTGGCCGGCCTGCCGGAGCTCGCGCGCGAGCGCTACGTCCACCGCCGCACGGTCACCGGCGGCGAGCGGGTGTGGGAGGCCGTAGTGACGCAAGCGGGCCTGCGCGCATTGCCGAAATCCGGGTGATGGTCACAATGGAGGGATGCCAAGGTCGATGTGGAGCGGAGCGATCTCGTTCGGGCTCGTCAACGTGCCCGTGAAGCTGTACTCCGCCGTGAGCCGCAAGACCGTGCGGTTCCACCAGCTCAACAAGGACACCGGGACGCGGATCGCGCAGAAGCGCGTCGACGCGCAGAGCGGCGAGGAGGTTCCCTACGAGAACCTCGTCAAGGGCTACGAGCTGACGAAGGAGCGCTACGTCGTCATCACGCCCGAGGAGCTCGAGGCGCTCGACCCCGAGAAGAGCCGGACGATCGACATCGAGGACTTCGTCGACCTCGCCGACATCGATCCCGTCTACTACGACCATCCCTACTACCTGATCCCGGACAAGGGCTCCGCGAAGGCCTACGGGCTGCTGCTGAGCGCGATGGAGGAGTCGGGCAAGGTGGCGATCGCGCGCGTCGTGCTGCGGTCGAAGGAGCAGCTGGTGGCGATCCGGCCCGCGCCCGGCAACGTGCTGATGATGGAGACGATGATCTTCGCCGACGAGGTCGTCCCGCCCGACCAGATCGACGACCTGCCGGAGGCCGGCGACCTCAAGGCCTCCGAGCGCGAGCTGAAGATGGCCCAGCAGCTGATCGACTCGCTGTCCTCCGACTTCGAGCCGGGCAAGTACCGCGACGAGTACCGCGAGAAGGTGCTCGAGCTGATCGAGCGCAAGGCGGCCGGCGAGGAGATCGTCGTCCAGCCGGAGGCGCCGGAGCCCGCCAAGGTCCCGGACCTGATGGCGGCGCTCGAGGCGAGCCTCGCCGCGGTCAAGGGCGGCGACGACGGCGCGAAGAAGCCCGCCGCGAAGTCGTCGCGCAAGAAGGAGCCGGCCGCGTCCTAGGCGGCGCGGTCGAGCTCGAACCAGACGCGCGTGAGCGCGTTGTGCTCGACCCCCCAGCGGTCCGACAGCTCGCGCACGAGGTAGAGGCCCCAGCCGGACACGTGCCGTGGTCCGGCTCCGGCTCGGCGGGCGCGAAGCCGGGGCCGGGGTCGCTGACCTCGATCCGCAGCGCGCGGTCGCTCGCCTCGACCGACAGCGTGATCGTGTCGCCGTCGTGCAGCCCGGCGTGGCGGATCGCGTTCGTGACCAGCTCGGAGACGAGCAGCTGGGCGTCCTGCAGGCGCCGCGGCGGCAGGTGGTCGGCGAGGTCGCCGAGCGCCCGGCGCGCGGCCGCGGGCGAGTCGGGGTCGTGGGCGAGCTCGAGCAGGTACCTCATGCCCCCGCCTCCGGCGGATCGACGAACGTCAGCCGCTCGCGCATCCGCGTCATGTCGAACACGCGCATGACCGGCTCGGGGCCCGCCACGAGCGCGAGGCTGCCGCCGGCGCGCTCCGCCTCGAGCGCCGCGACGACGATCGCGCGCAGGCCGGTCGAGTCCATGAACTCGACCCCGCGGAGATCGAGCACGACGGCGCCCTCCGGCGTGCCGGCGAGCTCCTGTTCGAGCGCGGCGACGCCGGCGAGATCGAGCTCGCCCGTGAGCGCGACGACGGTCGTCGCGCCGGTCCGTGACGTGTCCAGCGCCAGCTTCGCCACGACGCAAGCCTAAAGCCCGGCGCGTCGGGAACAATCCGCCCGATGCCCCGACTCCGCCGCGTCGACTGCTCCGGCCCCGGGATCCGCCGCCGGCGCCGCGGGCGCGGCTTCAGCTACGTCGACGCCGACGGCGTCCGCGTCGACGAGTCCGAGGTGCTCGCGCGGATCGCCGAGCTCGCGATCCCGCCGGCGTGGGAGGACGTGTGGATCTGCCCGTATCCGCACGGGCATCTCCAGGCCACGGGCACGGACGCCGCCGGGCGCAAGCAGTACCGCTACCACGATGCGTGGCGTACGCGCCGCGACGCGGAGAAGTTCGACGACATGGTCGCGTTCGCCCACGCGCTGCCCGATCTGCGCGCGCGCGTCGAGGCCGACCTCGGCGACTGCGGGGCGCTCGACCGCCCGTGCGTGCTCGCGGCCGCGGTGCGGCTGCTCGAGATCGGCTTCTTCCGGATCGGGTCGGAGGAGTACGCGGTCGAGAACGCGTCGTACGGCCTCGCGACGATGCGCAAGGAGCACGTGACGATCGAGGACGGCGGGCTGATGGTGTTCGACTACCCGGCCAAGAGCGGGCAGCGCCGCCACCAGGGGATCGCGGACGAGCAGCTGGCGCGGATCGTCGGCGCGCTGCGCCGGCGCCGCTCGGGCGGCCCAGAGCTGCTCGCGTACAAGGCGCAGGGCCGCTGGCGCGACGTCCGCTCCGAGGACATCAACGAGTACCTCAAGGACCGCGACGGGCGGCGACTTCTCCGCGAAGGACTTCCGCACCTGGAACGCGACCGCGCTCGCGGCGGTGGCGCTCGCCGTGTCCGGCGCGTCGGCGACGAGCAAGACCGCGCGCAAGGGCGCGATCAACCGCGCCGTCAAGGAGGTGGCGGGCTACCTCGGCAACACGCCGGCCGTCTGCCGCGCCTCCTACATCGACCCGCGCGTGTTCGACGCCTTCGACGCCGGCCTGACGATCCGCCCGGCGCTCGAGCGGGTCGCGCAGGAGATCGAGCCCGGCGAGCTGCCGATCCACCAGCCTGCGCTGGAGGCGGCGGTGCTGGACCTGATCGACGAGCGCGCGTCGTCGCCCGCGATCGAGCGGATCGCCGCCTAGCGCGCGAAGAGCCGCCGCATCGACGGGCCTGCCGTGATGCCGTGCACGACGATCGACAGCAGCACGCAGGCGATCACCGTCCAGACGACCAGGTCGCGCTCGCCGGGCGCGAGCACGCCGGCCTCGACGGCGACCGCGACGTAGAACAGGGAGCCGACGCCGCGGACGCCGAACCAGGCGACGAACGTCTTCTCGGACGGTTCGTCGAGCTTGGAGCCCGCGAGCGCGGCCAGGCACGCCAGCGGGCGGATCGCCACCAGCACGAGGAGCGCGAGCAGCCAGCCCTCCCAGCCCGGCACCTCGAGCCCGCCCAGGGTGAGCATCGAGCCGAGCAGCAGCACGACCGCCAGCTCGAGCAGCTTCTCGCTCAGCTCGGCGCCCTCGTGGACGCTCGTGTTGACCGCGTGGTCGTGCTCGTAGCGGCGGAACGCGAGGCCGCCGGCGAACGCCGCGAGGAACCCGTAGGCGCCGGCCACCTCGGCGAGCCCGTAGATGACGAGCACGGTGGCGATCGCGTGGTAGCCGTCGAGCGCCGGCGCGAGGAGCTCGGCGTCGCGCAGCCGCTTGACGCTCCAGGCGGCGGCGAGCCCGGTGGCCGCGCCGATCGCCACGCCGACGACGATGCCGTAGACGACGTCGGCCGCGAACCACTCGCCGATCCACGCGGTCCCGCCCTCGCCGATCATGAACAGCGCCGCGAGCACGAACGGGAACGCGAGCCCGTCGTTGAGCCCGGCCTCGGACGTGAGCGCGAAGTTCGGCTCGTGCTCGTCCTCGTCGCCCGGCGGGCCGACGCCGATGTCGCCGGCGAGCACGGGGTCCGTGGGGGCGATGCAGGCGCCGAGCAGCAGCGCGGCGCCGGCCGAGAGCCCGAGCAGCAGCGAGCCGAGCAGCGCGATCAGCCCGATCGTGATCGGCATCGCGATCAGCAGCAGCCGCGCGGTCGAGCCCCATGCGCGCCGCGTCAGCTCGCGGTCGAGCTTCAGCCCGGCGCTGAACAGCGCCATGATCACGGCGATCTCGGTCAGGCGGTCGATCACCTTCGCGTCGGCGATCGGGTCGAGCCAGTCGATCCCGGCCGCGTTGATGACGGCCGCCGCGCCGGCGCCCAGCCCGAGGTAGATCAGGCTCGCCGAGAACGCGCGCTCGCGCTGGTGCGAGAGCGCGCCGACGGCGGCGAAGACCGCGATGCCGATGAACAGCAGGCCGATCGCATACGCGTCGGCGAAGTGGAAGCCGGTGTCGGCGTCCAACTAGTCGGTCTCGGGGCCGCCCGGATCGGGCGACGGGATCTCCGGGCCGTCCGGGGTCGGGCGGCAGCGGGTCGACCGGTTCGGGTGCGTCCGGGCCCTCCGGGATCTCGGGCGTGTCGGGCGTGTCCGGGACGGGATCGGCGGGGACCGTGGGCGTCTCGGGGACGACGGGCCCGACCGGATCGGAGGGCTGCGGGATCTCGAGCGTCGGGAGCATGCCCCAGCCCTACCCGGCGCGCCGCGCGCGGCAACCATCGATCGGTAGCGTGGGGACCGTGCCGGCGGCCAAGCGCATGGAGGTCGAGGTGGAGGGGCGGACGCTCTCGCTCTCCAACCTCGACAAGGTCTTCTACCCGCGCAGCGGCTTCACGAAGGGCGCGGTGATCGACTACTACACGCGGATCGCGCCGGTCCTGCTGCCGCACCTGCGCGACCGCCACCTGACGCTCAAGCGCTACCCGAACGGCGTCGAGGGCGAGTTCTTCTACGAGAAGCAGTGCCCCGGCCACCGGCCCGACTGGGTCCGGACGATCGGGGTCTGGTCGCGCCACAACGGGCGCGAGATCGACTACTGCGTCGCCGACGACCTCGCGACCGTCGTCTGGCTCGCGAACCTCGCCGACCTCGAGCTGCACACGCCGCTCGCCTACGGGCGGACGCCGAAGGAGCCGACGATGCTCGCCTTCGACCTCGATCCCGGGGCCGCCCGCGACGATCGTCGAGTGCGCGGAGGTCGCGGTCGCGCTGCGCGAGGCGTTCGACCACTTCGGCCTGCGTGGCGTTCCCGAAGACGTCGGGGTCGAAGGGCATGCAGGTCTACGTGCCGCTGAACACGCCGGGCACGACCTACCAGCTCACGAAGACGTTCGCGCAGGGCGTGGCGCAGGTGATGGAGCGGCGGATGCCGGCGCTCGTCGTCTCCGAGATGCGCCGCGACCGGCGCGCGGGCAAGGTGTTCATCGACTGGAGCCAGAACGACGAGCACAAGACGACCGTCTGCGTCTACTCGCTGCGCGCCCGCGAGCGGCCGACGGTCTCGACGCCGGTCACGTGGGACGAGGTCGAGGCACTGCTGCGGACGCGCGACCCGGACGACCTGGCGTTCACGTCCGCGGAGGTGCTGCGGCGCGTCGAGGAGCACGGCGACTGCTTCGCGGCGGTGCTCGAGCTCCAGCAGACCCTGCCGGGCTGACCGCCGTGCCCGCCGGCAGGGATCCCCGCGTCGACGCGTACATCGCGGCGCTGCCCGCCTGGCAGCAGGCGCTCTGCGGCGAGCTGCGCGAGGTGCTGCACGAGGCCGACCCCGAGATGCAGGAGGTCATCAAGCGCCGCGTCCAGCCCTACTTCGTGCTGCAGGGCAACGTGGCCGCGCTGCTGGCGGCGAGGACGCACGTCAACCTGTTCGTCTACGACGGCGCGATCGTCCCCGATCCGGACGGGCTGATCACGGGCGGGCACGACAACACGTCCGCGCGCACGATCGCGTTCCACGAGGGCGACCCGGTCCGGCGGCCCGAGCTGCTCGCCTTCCTGCGCGCGATCGTGGCGGACAACCGCGCGGGCGGCTGGCGGGCGATCAAGCGCCGGTGAGCGCGACCCAGTCGGCGCGCGCGCCGAGCTGGGCGAGCACGGCGGCGAGCTGGAACGTGCCGCGGGCGAGCCAGACGTCGGCCGGGTCGGGCGAGCCGGCCGCGAGCAGCGCGAACACGGCGGGGAGCTCGTCGAGCGCGCGGACGCCGATCTCGTACGCCGCGTCGCCGTCGAGCCGCAGCGGTCCGGTGACCAGCGGCCCGAGCACCGCACGGACCAGGGCGTGCGCCTCGGCGGCCTCGCGCTGCGGTCGGGCAGCAGGCCGAGCCGCCCGCAGACGAGCGCCACGAACGGCGCGGGATCCGGATCGCGCACGGCGGCGGGCAGCGCGAGCAGGGCGTCGAGCCGCGCGCGGTCGCCGGTGACCGCGGTGCCGGTCCCGAGCAGGCCGACGGCGCCGCCGGGGAGGAGCACCACGTGGTTCGGGCGCGGGTCGATCAGGATCAGCCCGGCGCGCGCGGCGGTCAGGTGCGCCGCCACGAGCGCCCGCGCCGTCGCGTCGGGGTCCGCGGGCGTGTCTGCGCGAGCGACGGGCCCTCGACCCAGTCCGACACGCTGACCTCCGCCGCGGCGAGCTCGCCGTGCGCGGCCGGGCACGACGATGCCGTCGACGCGCGCCAGCGCTCGGCGCACGGCGCGCTGCTGCGCGGCCTCGTGCTCCAGGTCGAGCTCGTCGAGCGCCTGCTCGCGGATCTGCGCCAGCAGGCGGCCGCTGTCGAGCCGCGGGACGACGGCGCCGAGCGGCGGGCGGAGCGCGTCGAGCAGCGCGAGGTCGGCGCGGACGCCGGCGTCGAGCCCCGGCCGGCGGACCTTGACCGCGACCGGCGCGCCGTCGAGCTCCCCGCGGTGGACCTGCGCGAGCGGCGTGACGGCCACCGGCGAGTCGAGGTCCAGCGCGTCGAGCACGCGCCCGGGCGCGCGGCCCCACGCGTCGCGCAGCGCCCGCTCGACCCGCTTGGGCGGCAGCGGGACGCTCGCCTCCGCGCGGGCGCGCGCCAGCCGCGCCTCGAGCGGCTGCAGCGGCGGCGGCAGCCGGCCCGGCGCGACGATGCCCGCCGCGCGCCCCGAGCGCGACGCGGCCGTTCGCGGAGCGCTCCAGCAGCATCCCGCCGGCGTCGAGCAGCGCGCGCAGCGCAGGCGGGAGATCGGACGGCATCCGCGGGCGAAGATAGACGAGCCGCCGCGCCGGCCGTTCAGGGGCTTCGCCACGGCGCCGTGCGAGCGGCCGCTCGGCACGGCCGGATCGCCACGATCACGCGATGGAGCCGGTCGCCCCAGAGCGCGTCCGTCGCCGCGCCGGCGGGGACGATCCGGCCGCGGGCCATCGCCGGCAGCGCGAGGAGGTGGAGGGGGCGGCCGGTGCACCGCAGCGGGCCGTCGTCGCCGACGACCTGGACCGGTCCCAGGATCCGGAACTCCACCTGCCTCCTTGTGAACGACCGCGTGTCGTCGGCGGTATCGCCGCTGTGGCGGGATCCGAGAACCGCGGCCCGCGCTGAACCCGGCCGCCGCGGGGTATGCGCGCAGTGTGGGGGCGCGGGCACACGCGGAGCGGGGCCCGGCCGGGGTGGTCAAGCGGACGCTCGTGTCGTTCTACGACGACCAGATGACCCACCACGCCGCGGCGCTCACCTACTACGGGCTGATGTCGCTGTTCCCCGCGATCCTGCTCGGGCTCTCGCTGCTCGGGCTGCTCGGGCAGTACCCGGAGACCTACGACGCGATCATCGGCTACCTGCACGAGGTCGCGCCCGACTCGGTCGTGTCCGCGCTCGACCGGTCGCTCGAGCAGGCGCTGCGGAACAAGGGCACGGCGGCGACCGCGCTGGTGATCAGCGTCGCTGATCGCGTTCTACGGCACGACCGGCGTGCTCGAGGCGTGCCGGCGGGCGCTCAACGTCGTCTTCGAGGTCGAGGGCGGCCGCAGCTTCTTCCGGCGCAAGCTGGTCGACGTCGTCTCGACGCTCGTGCTGCTCGCGCTCGGCCTCGTCACCGGGATCCTCGTCTTCGTCGGCGGCGGCTTCGCGGCGGACCTGCTCGGCTTCATCGGGCTCGGGCCGGAGGCGGCGGACGTGTGGGCGGTGGCGCGCTGGCCGGCGGCGCTGCTGAGCGCGATGCTCGGCTTCTCGTTCATCTACTACATCACCCCCGACGTCGAGCCGCGGGCCTGGCACTGGATCACGCCGGGCGCGGCGACGGGCGTGCTGCTGTGGCTGCTCGCCTCGTGGGGCTTCTCGACCTACATCTCGAGCGTCGCCGACGTCGGCGCGGTGTACGGCACGTTCGCGGGCGCGATCATCCTCGTGGGCTGGATCTGGCTCACGAACGTCGCACTGCTGTTCGGCGCCGAGCTCAACGCGGAGATCGAGCGCGAGAAGGAGCTGCGCGAGGGCGTCCCGCCGCGCGAGACGCTCAACCTCCCGGCGCGCGAGGCGTGACCCGGCCCGCGCGGCGCCGCGCCACGTAGCGGCGCTTCTTCGCCTCGGTCCCGCAGTCGGCCATCGAGCACCAGCGGCGCGTGGCGCCGCGCGAGTGGTCGAGGAAGAGCCAGCAGCAGCCGGCGCACTGGTGCAGGCGGGCGAGCTCGCCGGCGTCGGCTGAGCAGGGCGGTCGGCGGCGAGCGCGAGCTCGTGGACCGGCGTCATCGGATCGTCCTCCGGGAACGTCCAGCCCGCGCCCGGGACGAGCGTCGCCGCGGCGACGCCGCGCGGGCCGCGCGCTCGACGCCGGCGCGCGGCTCGGGCGGCGGCGGCCCGCCGGCCAGGTGCGCGCGGAGCAGCGCGTCGAGCGCGTCGCGGAGCGCGCGCGCCGCCGTCAACGCCGCCGGGGCGGCCGGCGCGACGCCGAGGCCCGCGCGGCGCGCGAACGTGACGAGGTCGCCGGGGGCGGCGAGCACGTCGTGCTCGGGCGGCTCGCCGACCTGGCCGTAGATCGTGTTGACGAGCTCGAGCGCCGGGTGGCCGCCGTCGAGCCGCATCGTCGCCGCCGTGGGTGGTCGTGTTTCCACCATGAGCTTGTTTGAGGGTAACAATCGCCGGGGACGGTCGTGACATGCCGGTCGCCCTGCCCTGCGTCGCCCAGTTCGTGATCGTCCTCGACGTCACCATCGTCGCCATCGCGCTGCCCGCGATGCAGGCGGATCTCGGCCTCTCGACGACCGCGCTGGGATGGGTGCTGACGGCGTACACGCTGGTCTTCGGCGGCTGCCTGCTCGCCGCGGGGCGGCTGGCGGACCGGATCGGCCGCCGGCGCGCCTTCGCCGCCGGGCTGCTGCTGTTCGCCGCGGCGTCGCTCGCCTGCGGACTGGCTCCGGGCGGCGCCGCGCTGCTCGCCGCACGGGCCGTCCAGGGACTCGGCGCCGCGCTCGTCTCGCCGGCCGCGCTCGCGCTCGTGACCGCCGCGCGGCCGGACGGCCCGGCGCGCGCGCGGGCGCTCGGCTGGTGGACGGCGGCCGCCGCGGGCGGCGGCGCGGGCGGCTGGGTGCTCGGTGGCGTGCTGACCGGGCTCGTGGGCTGGCGCTGGGTCTTCCTCGTCAACGTCCCGCTGTGCCTCGCCGCCGCGCTGCTCGCCCCGCGGGCGCTGCGCGAGTCGCGCGACCCGTCCGCGCCCGGCACCGACGCCCCGGGTGCGCTGCTGGTCACACTGGGCCTGACCGCCCTGCTGCTCGCGTTCACGCTCGCCGAGGCGAGCGGCCCGCTCGCCGGCGCGACGCTCGCGGCCCTCGGGACGGCGATCGCCGCGCTCGCCCTCCTGCGGCGCGCCGAGCGGCGCGCGCGGGATCCGCTGCTCGACCGCGCGCTGCTGCGCCGCCCCGGCGTGGCGACGCCGAACCTCGTCGCGCTCGCGCTGACCGCGACCACCACGCCGCCGATGTGGCTCTGCACGCTGCACGCCCAGCACGTGCTGGGGCTGTCGCCGGCGGCCGCGGGGCTGCTGTTCCCGCCGTTCAACCTCGCCGTCGTGGCGGGGTCGCTCCTCGGGCCGCGGATCGTCGCCGCGGCCGGGGCGCGCGCCGCGATGGCCGGGGGCCTGGCCGCCGTCGCGGCCGGGGCGCTCGCCCTGCTCGCGATCGCGCCGGGCACGGCCGCGCTCCCGTCGCTCGCCGGCGGCTTCGTGCTGCTCGGCGCCGGCCTCGGCGTCGCCTCCGTCGCCTCGACGCTGCGCGGGACGGAGGCGCTCGACGGCGCCCACCAGGGCTTCGCCTCCGGCCTGCTCGCGACGTCCGCCCAGCTCGGCACCGCGCTCGGGCTCGCGCTCGTCGTCCCGATCACCGCGGAGCGGACCGCCGCGCTCGGCGGCGGCCGCGCCGCCGAGGTGTCGGGCTACGAGCTGGGCTTCCTGCTGGCCGCGGCGGTCGCGGGCGCCGCGGCGGTCGCGGTGGCGGCCGGCGGCGTCCGCGCGCGCGGGCGCGTCGCTAGTCCTCGAGCACGTTGATGTAGGTCGTCTTGAGCTGCGTGTAGTTCTCGAGCGCGTGCAGCGACTTGTCGCGCCCGATGCCCGACTGCTTGTAGCCGCCGAACGGGAGCGAGTTGTCGCCCCAGTCGTAGCAGTTGATGCACACGGTCCCCGCGCGGATCGAGCGCGCGAAGCGGTGGGCCTTGTTGATGTCGCGCGTCCAGACGGCGGAGGAGAGCCCGTAGACGGTGTCGTTGGCGATCCGCACGCCGTCGGCCTCGGAGCCGAACGGGATCGCGGTGACGACCGGGCCGAAGATCTCCTCCTGCGCGATCCGCATGTCGTTGCGCGCGCCCGCGAAGATCGTCGGCTCGACGTAGAAGCCGCCGGTCTCCTCGCGCGCGCGGCCGCCGCCGGCGCGCAGCTCGGCGCCCTCGGCGGTGCCGGTGCCGATGTAGCCGAGCACGCGGTCCATCTGCGTCTCGTCGACCATCGAGCCCATCCGCGTGGCCGGGTCGAGCGGGTCGCCCGGCGCCCACCGGCCGGCCTCGGCCGCGAGCTTCTCGAGCACCTCGTCGGCGATCGACTCCTGCAGCAGGAGCCGCGAGCCCGCGCTGCAGACCTGGCCCGAGTTGCCGAAGATCCCCTCCGCCGCCTGGGCGACCGCGAGGTCGACGTCCGGGACGTCGTCGAAGACCACGTTGGGCGACTTGCCGCCGCACTCGAGCTGGACGCTCTTCATGTTCGACTCGCCCGCGTAGACGAGGAACAGCTTCCCGACCTCGCTCGAGCCGGTGAAGGCGAGCTTGTCGACGTCCATGTGGCGGCCGAGCGCCTGGCCGGCGGTCTCACCGAACCCGGGGAGGACGTTGAGCACGCCGTCCGGCACGCCCGCCTCGGCCGCCAGCTCGGCGAGCGCGAGCGGGACGATCGGCGACTGCTCGGCGGGCTTGAGGACGATCGAGTTGCCGGTCGCCAGCGCGGGGCCGAGCTTCCAGGTCGGCATCAGGATCGGGTAGTTCCACGGCACCACCAGCCCGACCACGCCGATCGCCTCGCGCGTGACGAACGTGAACGCCGAGGGACCGGTCGGCCCGACCTCGCCGTAGACCTTGTCGACCGCCTCCGCGAAGTAGCGGAAGTACGCCGCCGCGCCGTCGACCTCGCCCTGCGCGCCGCTGATCGGCTTGCCCATGTCGAGCGTGATCATCAGCGCGAGCCGGTCGCGGTCGCGCTCGATCAGGTCGGCCAGGCGGAGCAGGACGGTGCGGCGCTCGCGCGGCGCGATCCGCGACCACGTGCCGGACTCGAAGGTGCGCCGGGCGACGGCCACCGCGCGGTCGACGTCCTCGCCGTCGCAGGCCGCGACGTCGAACAGCGTCTCGCCCGAGACCGGGCTCACGCACGCGAAGGTCGCGCCCGAGGCGGCGTCGACGAACTGGCCGTCGATGAACGCCTGACGGCGGAACCGGCTGGTGTCGGGGAGCGTGCGGCTCCCGGGTGCGGTGGTGGCCATGCCGCGCATGATGACGCGCCGGGTTCGCGCTCGCGCGCGCGATGGACTGGTACCGTCGCCCGCCGTGTCCGCGTCCTCCCCGGAGAATCCCCACCACGAGAAGCGCTGGCTGATCCTCGGCGTCATCGGGATCGCGCAGCTGATGGTCGTGCTCGACGCGACGATCGTGAACATCGCGCTGCCGAGCGCCCAGGAGGACCTCGGCTTCTCCGACGACTCGCGCCAGTGGGTGGTCACGGCCTACGCGCTCGCGTTCGGCTCGCTGCTGCTGCTCGGCGGCCGGCTCGGCGACCTGTTCGGCCGCAAGTGGGCGTTCATCGGCGGGCTGATCGGGTTCGCCGTCGCCTCGGCCATCGGCGGGGCCGCCGGGTCGTTCGCGGTGCTCGTCGGCGCCCGCGCGGCGCAGGGCGCGTTCGGCGCGCTGCTCGCGCCCGCCGCGCTCGCGCTGCTCTCGACGATCTTCACCGACCCGGCCGAGCGCGGGAAGGCGTTCGGCATCTTCGGCGCGATCGCCGGCGGCGGCGCGGCCGTCGGGCTCCTGCTCGGCGGGATCCTCACCGAGTGGCTGTCGTGGCGCTGGTGCCTCTACGTGAACCTGCTCTTCGCGCTCCCGACGGCCGTCGCGGCGCTGCGGCTCCTGGTCAACCAGGCGCAGGCGGACCGGCCCCCGATCGACTGGCCCGGCACGGTGACCGCGACCTCCGGCCTGTTCGCGCTCGTCTACGGGTTCTCGAACTCGGAGTCGCACTCGTGGGGGCATCCCGTCACGGTCATCGCGCTGGCGGCCGCGGTCGTGCTGCTGACCGCGTTCGCGTTCATCGAGTCGCGTGCGGAGCATCCGCTGCTGCCCCTGCGCGTGATCACCGACCGGACGCGCGGCGGCGCGTTCCTCGCGATCGGGATCTCGGGCATCGCGCTGTTCGCGGTCTTCCTGTTCCTGACGTACTACCTGCAGCAGACGAAGGGGCTCACGCCGATCCAGACGGGCCTCGCGTTCCTGCCGATGACCGCGGCGATCATGATCACCGCGACGTCGGTCAACATCGTCTTCCTCAACAAGGTCGGCCCGCGCCCGCTGATGGTCGTGGGCATGGTGCTCGGGGCGGTGTCGATGGCGTGGCTCGCGCAGATCACCCCGACGACGAGCTACGCCGGCCACATCCTCCCGGCGCTGGTCGTGATGGGCGTCGGGCTGGGGAACATCTTCGCGCCGGGGTTCGCGACCGCGACCTACGGCGTCGACCCGCGCGACAGCGGCGTGGCCTCGGCGATGGTCAACACGATGCAGCAGGTCGGCGGCTCGATCGGCACCGCGCTGCTCAGCTCGATCTTCGCCAGCGCCTCCGCCGCGTACGTCGCGTCGCGGCAAGCCGTCGCCGCAGGCCTGGCGGCGACGCCGCCGTGCACGGCTACACGGTCGCGTTCTGGGTCGCCGCGGGCGTGTTCGCGTTCGGCGCCGTCGTCGTCGCGCTGATCGTGCCCTCGATCACGATCGAGGAGCAGGCGGGCGAGCCCGCCGTCGCCCACTAGCGCCGCACGGCCTCGTAGTCCTCCCAGGTGTCGACGTCGCGCGGGACCGGCCCCGGCACGGGCACGTCGGCGACCGCGTCGCCGTAGCGGTCCATCAGCTTCCAGACGCCCTTGTCGCCGTGCAGCGTCGCGAGCTCGCCGAACACGCCGCGCGCGAACGCGAGCGGGTGGCCGCGGCCGTCGTCGTAGCGGCAGGCCGCGAGCGGCGCGTCGCCGCGGCCGGCGACGAGCGCCGCGACCGTCGCCGGCGTCACGCCCGGCTGGTCGCCGAGCAGCAGCACGAGCACGTCGCAGGCCGGGTCGACCGCCCCGAGCGCCGCCGCGATCGACGACGAGCAGCCCTCGCCGAACGCGCGGTTCTCGACGACGTCGGCGCCCGACAGGTCGACCTGCTCGCGGACGCCCTCCGCGCCGCCGCCGACCACGCACACGAGCTGGTCGAACGCACACGCGCGCGCCGTGTCGAGCACGTGGCCGAGCAGCGTGCCGCCCGCGTACGGGAGCAGCTGCTTGGGCTGCCCGAGCCGGCGCGACCCGCCCGCCGCGAGGACGAGCCCCGCGACCCGCCCGTCAGTGCGCGGCGGCATGCTCGGCCGCGAACCGCTCGCGGCAGCCCTCGCAGCAGAAGTAGAACCGCTCGCCGCCGAGGTCGAGGTGGACGGACGCGTCGCTGACCGCGACCTCCATCCCGCAGACGGGGTCGACCGCCACCGCGAGCACGGGCGCGGGCTCGGTCTCCGGCGGGTGCGCCGTGCGCTCCGCCACCAGCTCGGCGAGGATCGAGATCGCGACGTCGCTCGGCGCCCGCGCGCCGATGTCGAGCCCGGCGGGCGTGTGGACGAGCGCGCGCAGCGCGTCCGGCACGTCGAGCGAGTCGCGGACCGCGTTGCCGCGCGTCGTGCTGGCGACGAGCCCGACGTAGCCGACGCCCGCCTCCAGCGCCGCCGCGAGCGCGGCCTCCTCGTCGCTGCCGTGCGACGCGACGATCAGCGCGGCGTCCGACCCCACCGGCGCGACGTCGCCCGCCTCGCTGCGCGCGACGTCGTAGCCCGCGGCGCGCGCGACCTCCTCGACCGCGCGCGCGATCGGCGTGTCGCCGACCACGACGACGCGCGGCGCGGCGAGCTGCGGGTCGAGGAAGATCTCGAGCGAGCCGCCGCTGAGGCACGGGTTGTGCGCGACGATCACCCCGTCGTGGGTGCACGGCTCGCCGTCGGCGGGCGGCGTCCCCGGCTCCAGCCGGAGCAGCACCGCGTCGCCGGTCTCCAGCACGCGCGCGGCGTGGAGCCGCACCGACGCCTGGGCGCAGACGCCGCCGACGAACCCGTCGATCGTCCCGTCCTCGAGCACGAGCGCCGCGTCGCCCGGGCGCACGCTCGTCGGCTTCGCGGCGCGCACCACGGTCGCGGTCACGAACGGCGTCCGCGCCGAGCGCAGCGCCTCCATCCGCTCCATCAGCTCACCCGTCATCATCCGG
Organism: uncultured Solirubrobacteraceae bacterium; assembly: GCA_963791405.1. Lineage (GTDB taxonomy): Bacteria > Actinomycetota > Thermoleophilia > Solirubrobacterales > Solirubrobacteraceae > DASQMT01. The sequence goes on from CAWBSJ010000006.1 coordinate 28,786, forward strand.
CCGCCCTCCCTTCACGCATCGCCTCCCACACCCGCGAGGGCGTGCACGGCATGTCCACGTGCCGGACGCCGAGGGGCGCCAGCGCGTCGCAGATCGCGTTCACGATCGCCGGCGGCGACCCGACGGTCGCCGACTCGCCGATCCCCTTCGCCCCGAGCGGGTGGTGCGGCGACGGGGTGACGGTGAAGCCCGTCTCCCAGTCGGGCACCTCGACCGCGGTCGGGATCAGGTAGTCCATCAGCGACCCGCCGAGGCAGTTGCCCTGCTCGTCGAAGGCGATCGTCTCCATCAGCGCCATCCCGACCCCGTCGGTCAGCCCGCCGTGGATCTGCCCCTCGACGATCATCGGGTTGATCCGGGTGCCGCAGTCGTCGACGGCGATGAACCGCCGGACGGTCACCGCGGCGGTGCCGGGATCGACGTCGACCACGCAGACGTAGGCGCCGAACGGGAACGTGAGGTTCGGCGGGTCGTAGACGGCCTCGGCGTCCAGCCCCGCCTCGACGCCGTCGGGCAGGTCGATCGGGCCGCGGGCGGCGCGCGCGATCTCAGGGATCGTGGCGCCCTGCCCGGGGTCGCCGACGACGACCCAGCGCGACGGCGGCCCCGGCTCCCAGACGAGGTCCTCGGGCGCGACCTCGAGCATCGCGGAGGCGACGATCCGCGCGCGCTCGCGCACCTTGCGCGCGGCCAGCGCGGTCGCCGCGCCGCTCACCGGGGTGGACCGCGACCCGTAGGTGCCGAGCCCGTACGGCGTCGCGTCGGTGTCGCCGTGCACGACCTCGACGTCCTCGGGCGGGATCCCGAGCTCGTGCGCGACGATCTGCGCGAACGTCGTCTCGTGGCCCTGCCCCTGGGTCTGGACGCTGATCCCGAGCTGCGCCGTCCCGCTGGGGGAGACGCGCAGCACCGCGCCGTCGTTCATCGCCAGGCCGACCATGTCCATGTGGCGCCGCGGGCCGGCCCCGACCGCCTCGGTGAAGAACGACACGCCGATCCCCATCAGCTCGCCGCGCGCCCGCCCCTCGGCCTGCTCGCGCCGCAGGTCGTCGTAGCCCGCGCGCTCGAGCGCCATCCGCAGCGCGCGCTCGTAGTCGCCGGAGTCGTAGGTCCAGCCGGTCTTGCTCACGTACGGGAACTGGTCCGGGCGCAGGAGGTTCGCGAGCCGCAGCGCGACCGGGTCGATGCCCAGCTCGCGGGCGAGGCAGTCGACCGTGCGCTCGACGAGGTAGACCGCCTCGGCGATCCGGAACGAGCACGCGTAGGCGACGCCGCCGGGCGCCTTGTTCGTGTACGCGCCGGTGACGCGGCAGTGCGCCGCGGCGACGTCGTAGGAGCCCGTGAAGACGCTGAAGAACCCGGCCGGGTAGGCGGTCGGCTGCGCGGTCGCGTTGAACGCCCCGTGGTCGGCGACCACGTCGACGGAGACGGCGAGGATCTTCCCCGCGCGCGTGGCGGCGATCCGGCCGTGCATCGCGTAGTCGCGCGCGAAGCCGGTCGACATCAGGTTCTCCGAGCGGTCCTCCATCCACTTGACCGGCCGGCCGAGCAGCATCGTCGCCGCCATCGCGCAGACGTAGCCGGGGTAGACCGGGACCTTGTTGCCGAAGCCGCCGCCGACGTCGGGCGAGACGACGCGGATCTTGTGCTCCGGCAGGCCGGTGACGACCGCGTAGAGCGTCCGGTGCGCGTGCGGGGCCTGCGTCGTGCACCAGACGGTCAGCTTCCCGTCGACGCGGTCGAAGTCGGCGATCGCCCCGCAGGTCTCCATCGGCGCCGGGTGCGAGCGCGGGAAGACCATCGCCTGCTCGACCACGACGTCGGCGCCCGCGAACGCCGCCTCGGTCGCCGCGGCGTCGCCGGACTCCCAGTCGAAGATGTGGTTGTCGGCGCGGCCCAGGTGGTCGTCGCGGATCACCGGCGCGTCCGGCTCGAGCGCGGCGCGGGCGTCGACCACGGCCGGCAGCGCCTCGTACTCGACGTCGATCAGCTCGAGCGCGTCGCGCGCGGCGTAGCGGTCGTCGGCGACCACGAAGGCGACCTCCTGCCCCTGGAAGCGCACCTTGTCGGTGGCGAGCACCGCCTGCGTGTCCGCGGACAGCGTCGGCATCCAGGCCATCCCCTGCGCCTCGAGGTCCGCGCCGGTGAGCACGGCGTGCACCTTGGGGTGGTGCAGGGCGGCCGACGTGTCGATCGCGACGATCCGCGCGTGCGCCAGCGGGCTGCGCAGGACGGCGCCGTGGAGCATCCCGGTGAGCGCCATGTCGTCGACGTAGCGGCCACGGCCGCGGATGAAGCGCGCGTCCTCCTTGCGGCGCAGCGAGCCGAACCCGATCGGGCGGTCGGTCACGTCTCGCCCTTCGCGTCGAGCACCGCGACGTTGACCGTCCGGCAGCGGCCGCAGCGGACGCGCACGCGCTTGGTCATCTGCTCCAGCCCCATGCCGCTGGCGAGCACGTTGCCGCACTCCGCGCAGACGTAGTCCGACGGGCCGTTGCCGCGGAACACGGGCCGGTCCGGGTCGTCCTGGAGCGCCGTCGCGCCGTGCGGCGGGACCTCGCCGGGGCGCGTGCGCCGCATGACGACCCTGGGGCGCACCGCTAGATCGCCGCCAGCTTCTGCGTGAAGTCCTTGATCAGCGCGTCGAGCACCGTGCTCACGACGCCCTCGCCCATCGACGCGGCCTTGCCGCTGATCTGCGCGGCGGTGTGGATCGTGCCGCCGCCGTCGTCGAGCGCGAAGGTGACGTCCGCGTTCGCGTAGCCCGACCCGCCCGTGTCGCGCGACTTGATCCGGATCACCGCGGTGTGCGCCGCGTCGTCGCGCTCGGCGACGTCGACCGTCCCCTTGAACGTCATCGACATCGCGCCCATCTTGACCTTGATCTCGGCCTTCGCCTGCTCGGGGCTCGTGCGCTCGAGCACCTTGCCGCCCTCGACGCACGGGATCACGCGCTCGAGATCGAGGATCGCGTCCCAGTTGTAGTCGGTGGGCTTGCCGGTCTGGAAGCGGTGGTCGAGCTCAACCATCGTCGGACTCCTTCGGGAGGGTGGCATCGATCGCGACGTCGACGTGGTCGGCGACCTTGAGGGTGCCGAACAGCGCCGAGTACGGGGTGATGCGCCAGGCGGACTGCTTGACCGTGGCGCGGCCGGTGAGGTGGCCGGCGTCGAGCTCCAGCGCGAACGTGAGCGGCGCGCGGACGCCGAGCAGGTCGAGCTCGCCCTCGACGTCGAGGCCGCCGGCGCGCGGGGTGACGCGGCTGGAGCTGAAGGCGATCGTGCCGCCCTTGAGCACCTCGTCGCGGATCGTCTCGGCGATCCCGCGCTTCTCGTCGGCGCCGAGCGGGGTCACGCCGCCGCTGCCGCCCTCGACCCGCAGCGAGGCCGGGTCGGCGGTCAGCGCGATCGCGTCGTCGGCGAACGTCGCCTCCCAGCGCGTGACCTCGAGGTCGAGGTCGTGGCCGACCTTGGCGATCGCCCCGGCGCGGCCGGTATGGACCGTGAGGCGGCCGTCCTCGGGCCCGAGCCGGATCATCCCTCGTCCCGGTAGACGGTCTGCGCGTCGAGCCCGCCCTCGACGCCCGGCGGCAGCGCGCCGGTGCCATGCGCGTAGAGCGCGAGGTCGGCGATCGTCTGCGCGCCGGCGTCGCCGACGAACGCGCCGTCGTCCCAGCGGAGGCCCTCGGCGGGCGTCTCGAGCGCGGCGCCCGCCAGCAGCTGCGCCTTGGCGCGGATCTTCTCCGCCGCGCCGGCGATCGCGCCCGCGCGTCGCGCCCGACGGGCTCGTGTTGAAGCCGTGCCCGGCCCCGAAGCGGTCCTCGTCGGCCGGCACGACCTTGACGTCGAGCGGCGGGACGCCGAGCGCGTCGCCGACGAGCTCGGCGTAGCGGCCCTCGTTGCCATCGGCCTCGGTGGTGAGGCTGAGGACCATCTTCCCGGTCGGGTGGACCCGCAGGAACACGGCTCGGTAGGCCTCGTCAGCCATCGCTGGGACTCCTCGTGTCGGTGGTCGTCGCGGCCGCGCGGCGCGCGCGCTCCTGGTGCGCGGTCAGCGCGTTGTGGTCCTCGCGGTCGCAGAACGCGGGCTGCGGGCCGCCGGCCGGGTGCGGGGGCACCGCGGGCCGGTCGCAGCCGGGGTAGATGCAGGTCTTCATCGCTCCCATCCCGGGGTCGTCCGGCCGCGGCTGGGGCCGTAGCCGCTCGGCATCGCGACCGAGCTCCCGGCCACGGGCGTGGCGCTCGCCCACGGCTCGTCGGGCTCGGGCTCCGGCGCGGGCGGGAGCGGCGCGGGCGCGCCGCGATCCGCGGCGATCGCGGCGGCGACCTCGCCGAGCGCGTCGAGGCTGTGGCCGCTGACCAGCGCGTCGACGTGCGGCAGCGCGGCGGCCATCCCGCCGGCGCGCGGCGCGAAGCCGGCGGCGCTCACGCGCGGGTTGACCCAGACGATCCGGTAGGCGAGCCGCGCGAGCCGCTCCATCTCGCGCCCGACGAGCATGGGCTCGCCGCGCTCCCAGCCGTCGGAGAGGATCACGACGACGGCCCCGCGCGCCATCCCGCGGCGGCCGTGGCGGTCGTTGAACTCGCGCAGCGCGTCCCCGATCCGGGTGCCGCTCGACCAGTCCGGCGCGGCCGCGGCGGCGCGCTGCAGCGCGCGCTCCGGGTTGCGCGTGGCGAGCGCGCGCGTGACGCGCGTGAGCCGCGTCGCGAACACGAACGCCTCCGTGTCCGGCCCGGCGCTCGTCGCGCAGCTGAGCAGCTGCAGGTACGCCCGCGCGTACGGCTCCATCGAGCCCGAGATGTCGCACAGCAGCACGATCCGGCGGCGGACGACGCGGCGGCGCCGGTGCGCGAGCCGGATCGGGTCGCCGCCGGTCCGCAGGCTGCCGCGCAGCGTGCGCCGCAGATCGACGTGGTCGCCGCGGCGGTGGCGCTCGGCGCGGCGCGTGCGGCGCTCCGGGGCAGCCAGCCGCAGTTGGGTCATCAGCCGCTGCAGCGTCAGCAGCTCGCCGGGCTCGAGCGCGTCGAAGCGCTTGCCGCGCAGCCGCTCCTCGTCGCTCGCGGCCATCGGGACCGGGAGCGCGCCCGTCGCCGCACCGCGCTCGCCGGACGCGATCGCCGCGGTCGCGGCGCCGGCGGGCGGGGCGGCGCCGCCGGCGGACCGGCTCTGCGCCCGCCGCTCGTCGGGCGGGGCGGGCGTGCGGCGGCGCTCGTCCTCCGGCGCCGCGTCCGGCTCCACGATCCGCGACCCGAACACCTCCGCGAAGACGGCGTCGAAGGCGCGCACCTGCGCGGGGTCGGAGACGAGCGTCGCGCGCGCCGTCCAGTACAGGCGCCGGCGGGCGACCGGCCGCACCAGGCCGAGCGCCCGCGCGAAGCGCGCCGAGCGGTCCGGCGTCACCGGCACGCCGGCCGCGTGCAGCCGCCGCGCGAAGCCGGCGACGACCGCCGGCAGGTCGAGCTCGACGGTCTCGACCTTCACCCGCCGCTCCCGACGAGCTGGTCGAGCCCGGCGGCGCGGACCGCGTCCTGGTCCTCGCCGTACTTGAGCACCGACCCGAGCGTGCGGTCGATCGCGGGACCGTCGAGGGTCCCGACCCCGAGCAGCTCCAGCGCGGCGAGCCAGTCGATCGCCTCGGCGATCCCCGGCGGCTTCTGCACGTCTCCCGCGCGCATCCGCGCCACCGCCGTCACGACCTGGACGGCGAGCGACTCCGACGTGCCCTTGACGCGCCGGCGGACGATCTCGACCTCGCGCTCGGGCGACGGGTAGTCGATCCACTGGTAGAGGCAGCGGCGCTTGACGGCATCGTGCAGGTCGCGCGTGCGGTTCGAGGTCAGGACGATCACCGGCGGGTGCGTCGCGCGGACCGTGCCCAGCTCGGGGATCGTCACCGCCGCCTCGCCGAGGAGCTCGAGCAGGAACGCCTCGAAGTCGTCGTCGGCGCGGTCGATCTCGTCGATCAGCAGGACGGCGGGGCGCGGCCCGGGATGCTCCAGCGCCCGCAGCAGCGGGCGCCGGATGAGGTAGTCCGGGCCGAACAGGTCGTCCTCCGAGAGCGCGGTCCGGTTCGCGTCGGCGAGCCGGATGCTGAGCAGCTGGCGCGGGTAGTTCCACTCGTAGAGCGCCTCGGCCGCGTCGATCCCGTCGTAGCACTGGAGCCGGATCAGCGGGGTGTCCAGGACGGTGGCGAGCGCCTTGCCCGCCTCGGTCTTGCCGACGCCCGCCTCGCCCTCCAGCAACAGCGGCTGGGGGAGGCGCAGGCTCAGGAACAGCGCCGTCGCCAGGCCCTCGTCCACGAGGTAGTCCACGCCGGCGAGCCGCTGCGCCAGCGTCTCGACGTCCGGCGCGATGTGCCGCAGCTCCCCCGCCGCCTCACCGGTGATCTCATGCGGGCTCACTGCGGCGGCTCGGGGCGCCCCTGCATCGCGGCCCACACCCGCGCCGGGGTGCAGGGCATGTCGATGTGCGTGACGCCGTGGCTCTCGTGCAGCGCGTCGATCACCGCGTTGACGATCGCCGGCGGCGACCCGACGTTCGGCGACTCGCCGACCCCCTTGGCGCCGAGCGGATGGTGCGGGCACGGCGTGACCGTCGCGCCGAGCTCGAAGTCCGGGCACTCGAGCGCCGTCGGGATCAGGTAGTCCATGAACGAGCTGTTCAGGCAGTTGCCGTCCGCGTCGAACGAGATCAGCTCCATCAGCGCGATGCCGACGCCCTCCGCGAGCCCGCCGTGGATCTGCCCGTCGACGATCATCGGGTTGATCCGGACGCCGCAGTCGTCGACCGCGATGAAGCGGCGGACGCGCACCTCGGCGGTCTCGGCGTCGATGTCGACGACCGCGATGTACGCGCCGTAGGGGTAGGTCAGGTTCGGCGGGTCGTAGATCACCTGCGCGTCGAGCCCGCCCTCCATGCCCTCGGGCATCTGCTCGCCGCTGTAGGCGCGGACGGCGATGTCCTCGATCAGCGCGCCCTGCTCCGGGTCGCCCTTGACGTACCAGCGGCCCTTCTCCCACGCGAGGTCCTCGGGCGCGGCCTCGAGCATCGTCGCGGCGATCAGCCGTGCCTTGTCGCGGACCTTGCGCGAGACGACGGCGACCGCCGCGCCGGAGACCGGGGTGGAGCGGCTGCCGTAGGTGCCGAGGCCGTAGGGCGACTTGTCGGTGTCGCCGTGGCGGACCTCGACGTCCTCGGGCGGGATCCCGAGCTCCTCGGCGACGATCTGCGCGAACGTCGTCTCGTGGCCCTGGCCCTGGGTCTGCGCGCTGAGGCTGACCACGGCCTTGCCGGACGGGTGGACGCGCAGGTCGGCGCCGTCGTTCATCGACAGGCCGAGGATGTCCATGTGCTTGCGCGGCCCGGCGCCGACGCCCTCGGTGAAGAACGAGACGCCGATGCCCATCAGCTCGCCGCGGGCGCGCTTCTCCGCCTGCTCGCGCCGGAGGTCGTCGTAGCCGGCGATCTCCATCGCGACCTTCATCGTCTCGGCGTAGTTGCCGGAGTCGTAGGTCCAGCCGGTCGTGGTCTCGTACGGGAACTGCTCGGGCCCGATGAAGCTGCGCATGCGCAGGTCGATCGGGTCCTCGCCGAGCTCCAGCGCGAGCGCGTCGACCATCCGCTCCACGAGGTAGACCGCCTCGGTGATGCGGAACGAGCAGCGGTAGGCGACGCCGCCCGGCGCCTTGTTCGTGTAGACCGCCTTGACCTTCACGTGCGACGCCTGCAGGTCGTAGGAGCCGCAGCAGATGTGGAAGAAGCCGGCCGGGAACTTGGTCGGCTGCGCGGTGCTGTCGAAGGCGCCGTGGTCGGCGGTCACGTCGACCCGCAGCCCGGTGATGCGCCCGTCCTTCGCGCACATCTCGGCCTTCATCAGGTAGTCGCGGGCGAAGCCCGTCGACATCAGGTTCTCCGACCGGTCCTCGATCCACTTGACCGGCGCGCCGGCGACGATCGAGCCGGCGATCGCGCACACGTAGCCCGGGTAGACCGGGACCTTGTTGCCGAAGCCGCCGCCGATGTCGTTGCACATGATCCGGATCATGTGCTCGGCGAGCCCAGCCACGTGCGCGTAGACCGTGCGGTGGGCGTGCGGCGCCTGGTTGCCGTTGTAGATGTCGAGCTGCCCCGTCTCGGGGTCGAAGTCGGCGATGATCCCGCACGTCTCCAGCGGCGCCGGATGGCAGCGCGGGTAGATGATGTCGCGGGTGACGACCGTGTCGGCCTCCGCGAACGCGCGGTCGGTCGCGGCCTCGTCGCCGGCCTCCCAGGTCGGGCTGGCGAGGTTGTCGGCCTGGCCGTCCTTGTCGTCGCGGATCAGCGGCGCGTCGTCGTCGAGCGCCTTGCGCGCGTTGACGACCGCGGGCAGCGGGTCGTAGTCGACGTCGATCAGCTGGAGCGCGTCGCGGGCCGAGTACTCGTCGGTGGCGATGACGAACGCGACCTCCTGGCCCTGGAAGCGGACCTTGTCGCCCGCCAGCACGGCCTGGGTGTCGTAGGAGATCGTCGGCATCCAGGCGAGCCCGAGCGTCTCGAGGTCCTTCGCGGTGACGACCGCGGCGACGTTCGGGTGCGCGAGCGCCTCGGTCGTGTCGATCGCGTTGATCTTCGCGTGGGCGAACGGGCTGCGCAGGATCGCGCCGTGCAGCATGCCGGGCAGCCGGATGTCGTCGAGGTAGGTGCCCTTGCCGCGGATGAAGCGCGCGTCCTCCTTGCGCTTGAGCCGGCCGAAGCCGATCGGTCGTTCCTGTGCGTCGGCGATCGCCATGCTCACGCCTCCTGTCGGGTCGGGGCGGGATGCTCGGCGGCCCAGCGGACCGCGGCGACGATGTTCTTGTAGCCCGTGCAGCGGCAGATGCCGCCCGAGATCGCGGTGCGGATCTCCTGCTCGGTCGGGTCGGGGTTCTCGTCGAGCAGCGCGCGCGCCGTCATCAGCATCCCCGGCGTGCAGAACCCGCACTGCAGCGCGTGCAGCTCGTGGAAGCCCTGCTGGACCGGGTCGAGCCCGCCGTCGCTCTCGAGCGACTCGACGGTGCTGATCTCGTGGCCCGCGCACATCGCGGCGAGCGTCGTGCACGACTTCACCGGCTTGCCGTCCATGAGGACGACGCACGCGCCGCAGTTCGACGTGTCGCAGCCCCAGTGGGTGCCGGTCAGGCCCTCCGTATCGCGGATGAAGTGGACGAGCAGCGTCCGCGGCTCGACGTCGCGCGAGACGGCCTCGCCGTTGATGGAGATGGTCACCTGCATCGATCAGGCCTCCTGCTGGAGCGCGCGGGCGGTCGCCCGCCGCAGAGCACGTTTGGTGAGCACGCCCGCGAGGTGGCGCTTGTAGTCGACCGGGCCGCGCGTGTCGGCGATCGGGGAGCAGTCCTCGGCCGCGATCGCGGCCGCCTGCTCGATCAGCTCGTCGGACGGGACGGCGCCGCGGAGCAGCTCCTCGGCGCGCGTCGGCTCGATCGTGACCGGCCCGACGGCGGAGAGCCCGATCCCGGCGTCGGCGATCGTGTCGCCGTCCATCCAGACCGCCGCGGACGCCGCCGCGATCGCCCAGTCGCCCGCGCGCCGCTCGACCTTCTCGTGGGCGCTGCCGGCGCCCGGCTTCAGCGGGAGCCGGACCTCGGTGACGAGCTCGTCGGCGCCGACCACGGTCATCCACGGGCCGAGGTGGAACTCGCTCATCGGGACGACCCGCGTACCCTCGGGGCCGCGGAGCACGACCCGCGCCTTGAGCGCCGCGCAGACCGCGGACAGGTCCTCGGCGGCGTCGGCCTGGCAGAGCGAGCCGCCGATCGTGCCGCGGTTGCGGACCACCGGGTCGGCGATCACCTGCTCGGCGTCGCGGAACGCGGGGAAGCGCGCGGCCAGCAGCTCGGACTCGAGCAGCTCCACGTGGCGGGTCAGCGCGCCGATCGCCAGCGCGTCGCCCTCCTCGCGGATGTAGGACAGCTCGCCCTCGAGATCGTTGATGTCGATCAGGAGGGCGGGGCTCGCGAGCCGCAGCTTCATCATCGGCAGCAGGCTGTGGCCGCCGGCGATGATCCGCGCCTCGCCGTCGTGGCGTCCGAGCGACGCGATCGCGCCCTCGACGCTCGTCGCCCGCTCGTACTCAAACGGCGCCGGGGTCTGCACCTGTCGTCCCTCCGTTCGTGGGCATGCGCCGGCGCACGCCCGGCTCCTCGCTCGGCTCGTACTGCTCCGGCGCGCCGCTCCCGATCACCGGCGAGCGCGAGAGCCGGTCCGGCCGCCCCTGGCGCTCCTCCGGGTAGAGCAGCCGCGCGGCCAGGCTGCCGCCGGTCACGTTGCGCAGCACCGGTCCGCCGGCCGGGCTCGCGGCGGCGATCGGCGCCTCGCGGCCGAGCCGGGCGAGCGTCAGCGTCCCGCGCGTGTAGACCTCGGCGATCCGCGGCGGCTTGACGTCGCCGCTGCCCGGGATGCCGCGGAACCCCTCGGCGCCCGCGCCGGGGTAGATCCCGTCGACCAGCCCGACGGCGTCCTCCAGGCCCGCCTTCTTGACCAGCAGGCCCTCGAGCGCGTCGACCGCGGCGTCGAGGTGCTCGTTGATGGTGGTGACGACCGCCTCGACCGGCGCGGTCTTCTCGACGATCCCGCCGACCCCCGCGATCGCCTCGTCGAGGCCGGAGGAGATCCGCTGCAGCGCGACGATCGTCTGCACGAGGTAGACGACGAGCGCGAGGACGATCAGGACGACCGCGATGATCGTGACGACTCCGGCGGCGGGCATGTCAGCGCCCCCGCGGGTCGTCGTCGACGATCACGTCGAGCGAGCCGCCGTACGCGGCGACGTTCTCGACGGTCCGGATGACCTGGTCCTGCGTGGTCAGCAGCAGCGGGACCGCGTCGAGGTCCTTCGACCCCGCGGCCGCCGTGGCCGCGATCCCCCGCACGGACGGGACGATCGCCTGCGCCTCGCCCAGCACGCCGCGCAGCAGGTACACGACCACCGGCAGGACGACGAGCAGCAGGACGGCGTTGCCGATCCACCAGACGGTCATGACGGCCTCCGCTCGGCGACGACGGCGGCCTTCGCGCCGATCCCCGGCAGCGCCGAGAGGATCGTGTCGAACTGGGCGTTGATCGCCTTGACGGCGGGCTCGAGCGGGCGCAGGTGCTCGGACTCGACGGTCTGGAGCGCCCCGTCGAGCGTGGCGAGGCCCTCGGCGATGCGGCGCAGGCCGCGCCGGACCTCGATCAGCGCGACGGCGAGCACCGCCACGACGACGGCGGCGAGCAGGACGCTGAGGACGGTGAGCGTGCTCATGCCGCGTCCCCGTAGCCGTCGGTCAGCGCGTTCATGTAGCCGTCCTGCACCACGGCCTCCTCGACGATCAGCCCGAGCACCGGCGCGGTCGCCTGGAGCTGGGGGATGAATGCGGTGTTGGCGCCGACCTTGCCCGCCACGTCCAGCAGGCCGTCGACGGAGTGCTCGATGTCGCGCACGGCGCGGACCAGCACCCACAGGAGCGCGGCGACGAGCAGCGCCGCGACGAGGCCGATCACGAGCGCGACCGCCCAGAGGTCGTCGTTGCTCATCGGCCGACCGCCACCTTGCGCAGCGCACGGGCCGAGCGGAGGATCCGCGTGCCCGAGTCGTTGATCCGCGCGACCCCGGCGAGCGCGTCCGTCTGGGCGCGCACGGCGTCCACGCCCTCCACTGCGGTCCGCGCCTGGACCGCGATCCGCCGCGCGAGGACGACGATCGCGATCACGATCGCCGCCGCCACGAGGACGACCACGATGCCCAGCGCCAGCCCCACGTACCAGCCCGTGGAGGCACCGATCGCGGTGGTCATGCCAACACCTCCTGCTCGTGAACTGCCCGCGCGGAGGCGCGCCGCAGCGCGCGCTCCACCAGGACGCCGACGACATGCCGCTTGAACTCCGCCGACCCGCGCTGGTCGGTGACGGGCGAGCACGCCCGCGCCGCCAGCGCCGCGGCGCGGGCGAAGGACTCGTCGACCGGGGGCGCGCCCGCGAGCGCCGCCTCGGCCTCGGCCGACGTGATCTCCGCGCCGGCCGCCGCGAGCGCGACGCCCGCGCGGGCGATCGCGCCGTCGGCGATCTCCAGCGCCGCGCCGGCCGCCACCACGGCCCAGTCGCCGACGCGGCGGTCGAGCTTCTCGTAGGCGCTGCCGGCGCCGGGGCGGAGCGGGACGCGGATCTCGACGAGCATCTCGGCGGGGCCGACGGCGGTCTCGTAGGGCCGGCGGTGGAAGTCGCGCATCCCGACGACGCGCTCGGCGCCGCCGGCCCCGCGGATCACCATCGACGCCCCGACCGCGGCGCAGACGGCGGACAGGTCCTCGGACGGGTCGGCCTGGCAGAGCGCGCCGCCGATCGTCCCGCGGTTGCGGACGACGGGGTCCGCGATCACCCGCTCCGCGTCGGTGAAGATCGCGAGCCGCTCCGCGAGCAGCTCGGACTCGAGCAGCGCGCGGTGGCGCGCCAGCGCGCCGATCCGGACCTCGTCCCCGTGCGCCTCGACGTAGCCCAGCTCGTCCGCGAGCGGATCGATGTCGATCACGTGCGAGGGCGCGGCGAGGCGGAGCTTCATCATCGGCAGCAGCGAGTGGCCCCCGGCGAGCAGCCGTGCCTCCGGGCCGAGCTCGGCGAGCAGCATCAGCGCATGCTCGACGCTCGTGGCGCGCTCGTAGCCGAACGGTGCAGGGACCTGCAGGACCGCCTCCTTCTCGCTCTCCTCGACGCACACCTTGCCGGTGTTATGGTCGCGCTGTCAAACCGGACCTAAGGGATCGCTTAGGCCACCGCCGAGATGACCCTCGCCCAGCTCCAGTCGTTCGTCCTGGTGGCCCGCCACGGGTCGGTGAAGGCGGCGGCGGCCGAGCTCGAGGTCACGGAGCCGGCCGTCTCGGTCGCGGTCGCCGCGCTGCGCAGGGAGCTCGGCGACGAGCTGTTCGTCCGCCACGGCCGCGGGATCGCGCTGACGCCCGGCGGGCGGCGGCTCGCGGCGCTGGCCGGCGAGATCCTCGGGCTCGCGGAGCAGGCGCGCCGCTCGGTCGCCGAGTCGGGGGAGGAGGCGCGCCGGATCCAGGTCGTGGCGACGAGCCTCGTCGCCGACCACCTCGGGCCGCTGATCGAGCTGTTCACCGCCGCGGAGGAGGACGTCGAGGTGGCGGTCGAGACCGTGCCGGGCGCGGCCTTCGCCGACCTGCTCGAGCACCGCAGGGCCGACATCGCGCTCGGGCCGCACCCCGGGCCGGAGCGTGAGACGACGATCGCCTCGGCGCCGTTCCTGCGCTGCCGCCTGATCGTGGTCGGCGCGCCCGGCCACCCGCTCGCCGGGCGCCGCGCGATCACGCCCGCCGCGCTGGCCGGCGAGCGCTGGCTGCTCGGCCAGCCCGAGCTCGACCCGACGACGGGCGCCGGGCTGTTCTTCGCGCGCGCCGGGATCGCGCCCGGCGAGCTGGCGACCTACAGCAGCCACGCGGCGGCGATCGCGGCCGCCGCGGCGGGCGAGGGGCTCGCGCTCGCCCTGACCCACTCGGTCGTCGAGGAGGTCCGGCGCCGCGCGCTGGTCCGGCTCGACGTGCGCGGGACGCCGAGCGTCGAGCTGTGGCAGGCCAGCACGCTCGGCCTCGGTCGCGCGCTGCCCGCCGCGCTCGCGCTGCAGCGCTTCGCCACGACGGCCGACGCGACGCAGGCGATCTCGACCGGGCGCGCGGGCGCGGTCTCGACGCACGTGCGCCCGAAGGTCCACGTGACGCTCTGGCGCTCGGTCGCCGACGAGCTCGACGCGGCCACGGGCCGCTAGGGCTCGGCCGGGTGCTCGGCCGCCCAGCGGACCGAGCGGACGATCGTCGCGTAGCCCGTGCAGCGGCAGATCTGGCCCGAGATCGCCTCGCGGATCTCCTGGTCGGTCGGGTCCGGGTTGCGGTCGAGCAGCGCCCGGGCCGTGAGCATCATCCCCGGCGTGCAGAACCCGCACTGCAGCCCGTGCATCTCGTGGAAGCCCTGCTGGACGGGATCGAGCACGCCGTCGCGCTCCATCCCCTCGACGGTCGTGATCTCGTAGCGCTCGGCCGTCGCGGCGAGCACCGTGCACGACTTCACCGGCTCGCCGTCCATCAGCACGACGCAGGTCCCGCAGTTCGACGTGTCGCAGCCCCAGTGCGTGCCGGTCAGGCGCAGCTCGTCGCGCAGGAGGTGGACGAGCAGCAGCCGCGGCTCGACGTCGCGGCTGTGCTCCTCCCCGTTGACCGACACGGTGATCTGCATCCCGTGCCGGATCGTCGCAGGCGCCGCTAGCCCACGCGCTCGCGCGCGACCGACCGCGCGGCGTCCGCGATGCCCTCGGCGTCGATCCCGGCCTGGTGCATCAGCTCGTCCGGCGTGCCCGACCCGGGGATCGCGCGGACGGCGAGCTTGTGCACGGGCGGGCGGTCGTCGGCCTCCGCGAGCGCCTCGAGCACCGCGTCGCCGAGCCCGCCCTCGGGCGCGTGGTCCTCGACGGTGACGATCGCGGGGCACTCGCGCGCCGCGGCGCGGATCGCCTCCGCGTCGATCGGCTTGATCGAGTAGGCGTCGATCACGCGCGCGGCGATCCCGTCGCTCGGCGAGCGCCTCGGCCGCCTCGACCGCTTGGTCGACCGTGATGCCGCAGGCCACGATCGCGAGGTCGTCGCCCTCGCGCAGCACGCGCGAGCCGCCGATCGTGACGGGCTCCCCGGCCGGCGTGCGGACCGTCGTCTTCCCGCGCAGGGTGCGCAGGAACGAGATCCCCTCGCGGTCGGCCATCGCCGCCACGAGCTGCGCGGTCTGGTTGGCGTCGGACGGGTGCAGCACGGTCGAGCCGTGGATCGCGCGGAACGAGGCGATGTCCTCGAGCGCCATCTGCGACGGGCCGTCCTCGCCGATCGAGACGCCCGCGTGGGAGCCCGAGAGGCGGATGTCCGCCCGCGAGATCGCCGCCATCCGGACGAAGTCGTACGCCCGCGAGAAGAAGGCCGCGAACGTCGACGCGAACGGCACCCAGCCGCGGACCTGGAACCCGACCGCCGCCGCGACCATCTGCTGCTCCGCGATGAACATCTCGAAGTAGCGGTCCTCGTGCGCCTCGCGGAACATGTCCGAGTGCGTCGAGTTGGAGACCTCGCCGTCGAGCGCGACGACGTCGCCGCGCATCGACCCGAGCGCCGTCAGCGCCTTGCCGTAGGCCTCGCGGGTCGCGACCTCCTCGCCCTCGTCCCACGTGGGCAGCTCGCCGCCCGGGGCCTCGAAGCGGTGCGGGGTGCCGGACGCGGGCGCCGCGATCGACACGTGGAGGTCGCGCTCGCCGCCGAGCTCCGCGATCGCCTCCTCGGGGTCGTCGAGCGGCTTGCCGTGCTTGCCGGGCAGGTCCTCGACGGCCTTGACGCCCTTGCCCTTCTTCGTCTTCGCGATGATCACGGTCGGCTTTCCGGTGGTGGCCACCGCCTCGTCGTAGGCGGCATGGATCGCCTCCACGTCGTGCCCGTCGACCTCGATCGCGTGCCAGCCGAACGACTCGGCGCGCTTCTGGTAGCGGTCGAGGTCCCAGCCCACCATCGTCTCGCGGGTCTGGCCGAGCCGGTTCACGTCGATGATCGCCGTCAGGTTGTCGAGGCCGTTGAAGCCCGCGTGCTCGAACCCCTCCCAGATCGACCCCTCGGCCATCTCGGAGTCGCCGCACAGGCACCAGACCCGGTACGGGAGCCGGTCGAGCCGCTTGCCCGCCAGCGCGACGCCGACGGCGATCGGCAGGCCCTGGCCGAGCGAGCCGGTCGCGACGTCGGTCGGCGGGATGCGCGGGGTCGGATGGCCCTCGAGCCGGCTGCCGAGCTTGCGGAAGGTGAGCAGCTCGGCGTCGTCGATGATCCCCGCCGCCTTGAGCACGGCGTAGTACAGCGGCGACGCGTGGCCCTTGGAGAAGATCAGGTGGTCGTTCGCCGGGTTCGACAGGTCGGACGTGTCCCAGCGCAGGAAGCCGCCCTCGAGCATGCACCGCCATCAGGTCGGCGGCCGACATCGAGGACGTCGGGTGACCCGAGCCGGCCGCGGCCGACGACCGGACGGAGTCGACCCGCAGCTGCTGGCCGAGCTCGCGGAGGTCGTCAGCGCTCACGCGGTCACCTCGAGCTGCTCGCGCTTGGCGTTGACGTCGTCGAACAGCTGCTGGAACGACTTGGCGAACTTCTCCACGCCCTCGCGCTCGAGCGTGTCGACGACGTCGTCGTAGTCGATCCCGGCGGCGGCGAAGGCCTCGAACGTGCGGCGCGCGCCGTCGACGTCCTCGGTCAGCGAGTCGCGCACCTCGCCGTGGTCGAGGAACGCCTCGACGGTCTCGCGCGGCATCGTGTTGACCGTGTCGGGCCCGATCAGCTCCTCGACGTAGAGCACGTCGCGGTAGTCGGGGTTCTTGGTCGAGGTCGACGCCCACAGGCAGCGCTGCGCCGACGCGCCCTTGGCCGACAGGGCGTCCCACGCGTCGCCGGAGAAGACCTCCTGGTACGTCACGTAGGCGAGCTTCGCGTTCGCGATCGCCAGCGTCCCCTTGAGCTCGTCGTGGCCGCCGACCGCGTCGAGCCGCTTGTCGGCCTCGGTGTCGACGCGCGAGACGAAGAACGAGGCGACGGACGCCATCGTCGTCAGGTCGCCGCCGGCGTCGGCGAGCCGCTGCACGCCGCGCACGTACGCCTCGGCGACCTCGCGGTGGCGCTCGAGCGAGAAGATCAGCGTCACGTTGACCGGGATGCCGGCCGCGATCGTCTCCTCGATCGCCGGCAGCCCCTCCTTCGTCGCCGGGATCTTGATGAACACGTTCGGGCGGTCGACGAGCGCGTGCAGGCGCTTGGCCTCGGCGATCGTGCCGTCGGTGTCGCGTGCGAGGTTCGGGTCGACCTCGAGCGAGACCCAGCCGTCGCGGGCGTTCTCGCCGACGTCGTCCCACTTCGGCCGCAGGATGTCGCAGGCGCCCTGGATGTCCTGGACGGCGAGCGCCAGGAAGATCTCCTTCGGGTCGGTCTCGGACTTCAGGACCTCGCGCAGCTGGTCGTCGTAGGCGTTGCCGTCGGCGATCGCCGCCTGGAAGATCGTCGGGTTGGACGTGACGCCGTCCACGCCCTGCTCGACGAGCGCGGCGAGGTCGCCGTCCTGGACGAAGGAGCGCGAGAGGAAGTCGATCCACACGCTCTGTCCGTGGGCGGAGAGCTGGGTCAGCGGGGTCTCGGGCATGGAGCCTCCAAGGGGGACGGGCGAAGTCGGGTCAAGAGAGAGGATGCCAGAGGCACCTCAAGCTTCGCCTACCCGCGCGCGGACGCGGTTAACGACTCGTGGTCAGCGAGTGCGCCCGGCGAGCTCGCGCAGCCACGCGGCGACCGCCTGCTCGTCGCGCCGCGCCTCGCGGCGGCGCGCGGCGCGGGCCTGGCTCGCGGTCACGGAGTTGGTGCGCGGCAACGTCGGCGTGAAGCGCTGCGACGGCCGTGCGGGGGGCGTCGAAGCGCGCTTTCCGTCGAGGACGGGTTCCATCGCGCTGCCGACCATACAACGCCCTGCCGGAACGGACAAGCGCTTCGGAAATGATTGTGCGGACGGTCGAAATCGTCCGGCCCGGCGGTCCTGGAATCGGCCGCTCAGCGGCCGATCACCGCGTGCGTGACCGGGATCCCCAGCCGCTCCTGGACCTCCGCGAGGCCCTTGTCCTCGCGGTAGTCGCGGTCGCTCTCCGGGTGCGAGAAGACGAGCACGCGGTCGGCGGGGAAGGTGGCCAGCGCGTCCTCGAGCGCGACGGCGGGCTCGCTCTCGCCGGTGTCGCCGGCGGCGTCGACGCCGGCCTCCTCCAGCCGCTCGACGGACTCCTCCTGGGCGGCGTCGGCCTCGGCGATCGCCTCGTCGGAGTCCGAGACCCAGAACGCGAGCGGCGACTCGTTCGTCGCGGGGGAGACGACGAGCACCTCGGCGCCCTCCACCTCGTCGCCGAGCGTCGCGCGCAGCAGGTCGGCGTCGACGGGCTCGGGCGTGAGGACGAGGAGCTTCATGCGCTCCGGCTACCCGAGGCCCGAGCGGGCGAATCAGCAGAGGTCGTCGTAGGTGACCGCGGTGCGCCGGCGCGCGTGGCGCAGCACCGACTCGAGCGCGAGCACGTGCCCCGGGCGGTCGAAGTCGGCCGGGTGCAGGTCGAGCCGCAGGACGCGCCCGGGCGCGACGGCGGCGGCGCGGAGCGCGAGCGACGAGCGGCGGAGCGGCACGGCGGGCGCGATCGCGCGGCGGTCGCGGCCGACGAAGCGCAGCAGCGTCGCCCACCAGTCGAAGCCGAGCGCCAGCTCGTGGCGCAGCGCGGGGGTGTACGCGTACCCGGGGGCGACGAAGCCGCGCGGCTCGACGCCGGCCATCGCCAGCACGCGCCGGCCCGCGGCGATGCTCGCCTGCGTCTGGTCCTTGTCGAGGCGGGCGAACTCCGCCGCGGGCCGCCGATCCTGTCTCGGCCAGGGGCCTCGCCACCGCTGCGCTCGCGCGCGGTGGGTGAAGCCGTGCTGGGCGATCGCGTCGCCGCGGTCGCGGCAGTCGAGCAGCCAGGCGGCGAGGTCGGGCCGGCGCTGGAAGAACGGGTGCAGGTCCGGCGCCGGGATGACGAGCAGCGTCGCGCGGTCGACCCCGTGGTCGTCGAGCCAGTCGCGGATCAGCGCGCAGCGCTCGAACGTCGCCGGCTCGACGTCGTGGATCGCGACCGCGATCTGGCGCTCGCGGGTCATGCCGTCCGCCGCTCCGCGCCGGCGGCGTGGCGCGCCAGCGCCGCGTGCCAGCCGGCGGCGAGCCGGCCGAGCGCGGCGTCCCACGTGCGCTCGCGGACGGCGGCGAGGCCGCCGCGCGCCAGCCGCTCGCGCATCGCCCGCGATCCCGCCAGGCCGGCGACCGCCGCGGCGAGCGCCTCCGGCCGGGCCGGGCAGAGCAGGCCGCTGCGGCCGTCGGCGATCTGCTCCGCCGGGCCGCCCTCGCCGACGGCGACGACGGGCAGGCCGGACGCCTGCGCCTCGAGCACGACCTGGCCGAAGGTGTCGGTGCGCGAGCAGAAGAGCAGCACGTCGGCGGAGGCGTAGGCGGTCGCCAGCGCGTCGCCGTCGAGCCAGCCGAGGAAGCGTCGCGCGATCGCCGAGCCGCGCGCGCAGGCGCTCCTCCTCGGGGCCGCCGCCGGCGAGCACGAGGTGGAGCCGCGGGTCGCGCGCCCGCGCGGCGAGGAACGTGTCGGCGAGCAGGTCGACGCCCTTCTCGCGCGTGAGCCGGCCGGCGTGCAGGACCGTGACCCGGCCGGTCGCCTCCGCCACCCGCTTCGCGGGCGTGAAGCGCTCCGTGTCGACGCCGCGGTCCCAGCGCGCGATCCGGGCGGCGTCGACGCCGAGCCCGGCGAGCGTGGCGTCGGCGGCGGCCGAGGGGGAGAGGACGACCGCGCACTGCTCGTAGAGCGCGCCGAGCGCGAGCTGCATGCCGAGCACGATCCGCGGGTCGCCGGTGCGCAGCTGCGCGTAGGCGGCGAACTCCGTGTGGTGCGAGCCGGCGACCGGGAGCCCGAGCATCCGCGCCGTCGCCGCACCGCCGGCGCCGACCGGGCCGGGCGCGCTGACGTGGACGAGGTCGTAGCGGCCCTCCGCGAGCGCCTCGACGAGGTCGGGCACGCCGGGCACGCCGACGTGGAGCCCGCGGTAGAAGGGGATCTCGGCGTCGACGACGCTCGGCAGCCGGCGGTCGACGTGCGGGTCGGTGCCGATCACGTCGACGTGGAAGCCCGGCACGCCGCGCTCGCGGATCTCGTCGATCACGCGGGTGACGCCGTGCACCGCGCCGACCCCGTCGGCGAGCAGCGCGACCCGCAGCGGCCCGCCGCCGCGCGCCAGGCGGCGCTTCTCGCGGCCGAGGAACGCGGCCGCCGCGGCGTAGGGGATGGCGGGGACGCAGGCGTCGAAGAGCCCGAGCGCCGCGGTCTCGAGCCCGTCCTCGATCCCGGTCGCGTCGAGCGCGGGGGCGGCCAGCGCGGACGCCGCGGCGCCGGCGCGGCCGACCGCGGCGGCGAGCCGCTTCTCGTGCGCGCGGCGCGCGCGCCGGTAGAGGTCCGCGTGGCTGAAGCCGTCGTCCTGGAGGTAGGCGAGCAGCTCGCTCGTCGGGCAGCTCGAGGCCGACCGCGGCGAGCCACGCGCGCAGCAGCGCGCGGGCGTCGTCCGGGCCGAGGTCGCCCTCGCGCGCCCCGCCGCGCACCTCGGCGTCGCCGAGCACCCGCTCGACCATCCGCAGCACCGCCTCCGGGTCGGGCGCCGCGCCGGCCCCGCCGGTGCCGAGCGCGCGGACGGCGAGCGCCATCGCGTTGTGCGCCCAGCGCGCCGCGCTGCCCTGATCCCCGCGCGCCTCCGCGCGGCCCGCGCGCACGTGCGCGAGGAACGCGGTCGGCGTCGCCGCCGCCGGCGTCTCGGTGAACGTGCGGCCGATGTCGATCCCGGCGTGGTCGTCGGTGCCGCCGACGCCGGTGCCGCCGTGGGTCTCGACGTAGATCGCCGCCGGCAGGTTGAGCTCGGCGTCGCGCGCGCCGTTGCGCACCTCCCAGGTGCCGAACAGCTCCGCGAGCCGGCGCCGGTGCCGCGGCGTGAGCGGCGCGGCCACGTTGTAGAAGGGGTGCGCGAGCGCGCAGGCGATCCCCTGCTCCTCCAGGTAGGCGGCGACGACCTCGACGTCGCCGGCGTGCGCCTGGAGCCAGTCGTGGTCGTCGGGCGTGATCCCGAGGCAGAGCACGTGGACGCGCTGCGGCTCCCCGCGGAAGCCCGCGGTCAGCTCCTCGGAGACGAACACGTCCGGCCGGTCGGCGATCGCGAGGACGCCGTCGATCGTGTCGTGGTCGGTGATCGTCACGAAGTCCATCCCGCGGCGCTTGGCCAGCGCGTGGACCTCCTCGGGCGGCGTCGCGCACTCGGGCAGCCCGAGCGTTCCCTGGACGGCGAGGCCGGCGACCGCGGACGCCGACGAGTGGCAGTGCAGATCGACCCTGGTCACACCTGCAGGTTCCCGGCGCTGTGCAGGGATTCTGTGACGATCCGGTGATGCTGCGGTGAACGGTCAGGGATCGCTGGGCGCGAACGCCGCTGCGGTGGCGACGCGGCTGTAGCCCGCGCCGAGGCAGGCCATCAGCGTGATCCGCGCCGCGGCGGGGGAGAGCGACGGCGCCAGCATCAGCCCGGCCGCGCGCACGTCGGCCTCGGCGCCCTCGAAGCCGTAGGTGGCGCGCAGGATCCGGCCGGACTCGGGCCGCACGCAGGCGACGACCGGGACGCGCTCGGCCGCGGCGGAGCAGGCGCGCAGGAAGGCGGGCGGCGCATGGCCCGCGCCGAGCAGCACGGCGACGATCCCGTCGGCGCCGGCCGACAGCGCGGCGTCGAGCATGGCGCCGTCGCTGCCGAGCGCGGCGGGCACGATCTCCACCCGCGCGTCGAGGTGCGCGACCGGCAGCGGCGGGCGCCGGTGCGGCCGGCCCCAGACGTCGACGCGCTCCTCGAAGATCCGCCCCATCGGGCCCGAGCGCGGCGACGCGAACGCGCGCGGCGACGTCGAGTCGACCTTGCGGACCGCGCGCGCCGCGTGCAGCTCGCCGGCGAAGGCGACGATCGCGCCCGCGCCCGCCGTCGCCTCGGCGCCGGC
This sequence comes from uncultured Solirubrobacteraceae bacterium, assembly GCA_963791405.1. Taxonomy (GTDB): domain Bacteria; phylum Actinomycetota; class Thermoleophilia; order Solirubrobacterales; family Solirubrobacteraceae; genus DASQMT01. Next base: position 50,455 of record CAWBSJ010000006.1, read on the forward strand.
CGCGCGGACCGCGTCGAGCAGGTTGGCCGGCCCGTCGGCGCCGCTCGCGCTCGCCGGGCGGATCGCGCCGGTCAGCACGATCGGCGGGTCGGCGGCGTGGATCAGGTCGCAGAGGACGGCGGTCTCCTCGAGCGTGTCGGTCCCGTGCGTCACGACCACGCCGCGCCCGGCGGCGGCCTCGGCGACGGCGGCGCGCGCGATCGCCAGCGCGTCGGCCGCGCCGACGTGGACGCCGGGCCAGCCCCCCAGCGTGCGGGCCTGCAGCCCGGCCACCGCGGCGAGCGCCGGGAACGGCCGCCACGAGCCCCTCCGCGTCGAGCTGCGGAACCGCTCCGTGCCTGCCTCGGCCTGCGGCCTCGTCACCGCTTCGCTCGCCCGCCATGGCGATCGTCCCACCCGCCGCGAGCACCGTCACCTCACGCGCCGCCGACATCCGGGAGACCCTATCGCCGGGGTGCGTGGCGGGCCTCCAGGTGCTCGCCGGAAGGCCTGCTCACTGCTACCTTTGCGGGCTCAAGTGCCCACCGCGCGCCCCACGGGAGCACCCCCTTGCCGCCACGCCAACGGCCGACCCGGCCGGTCGGTCTGTACGACCCCGCATACGAGCACGACGCCTGCGGCGTCGCGTTCGTCGCGCGGCTGAGCGGCGAGCCGACCCACGAGACGGTCCGGCGGGCGATCACCGCCCTCGAGAACCTCGAGCACCGCGGCGCGGCGGGCGCCGACCCGAACACGGGCGACGGCGCCGGGATCCTCATGCAGCTGCCCGACGAGTTCCTGCGCGCGGTCATCGGCGCGGAGCTGCCGCCGGCGGGGCGGTACGGCGTCGCCGTCTGCTTCCTCCCGCAGGAGGAGGAGCGCCGGCACGAGCTCGAGCGGCTGCTCGCCGACACCGTCGAGGCCGAGGGCCAGCGCGTGGTCATGCTGGCGCGACATCCCGGTCGAGAAGGACTACGTCGGGATCACCGCCAACTGGTTCGCGCCCTACATCAAGCAGCTCGTCGTCGCCGCGTCCGACGACCTCGCGGACGACCAGGACGCGTTCGAGCGCAAGCTCTACGTGATCCGCCGCGTGGCCGAGCTGGCCGCCGGGCCGGACCTCGTCATCCCCTCGTTCTCGAGCCGCACGATCGTCTACAAGGGCATGCTCACGGCGCCGCAGCTGCTGGGCTACTACCCCGACCTGCAGGACGAGCGGACCAAGGCCGCGCTGGCGCTCGTCCACTCGCGCTTCTCGACCAACACGTTCCCGAGCTGGGAGCTCGCGCACCCGTACCGGATGATCGCCCACAACGGCGAGATCAACACGCTGCGCGGCAACGTCAACTGGATGCGCGCGCGCGAGTCGCAGCTGCGCTCCGAGCTGTTCGGCGACGACCTCGAGAAGGTGCTGCCGGTCGTCCGCCCCGGCGGCTCGGACTCGGCGACGTTCGACAACGTGCTCGAGCTGCTGGTGCTCGCCGGCCGGAGCCTCCCGCACGCGCTGATGATGATGGTGCCGGAGGCGTGGGAGGAGCGCGACGACCTGCCCGACCATCTGCGGGCGTTCTACGCGTTCCACTCGTGCCTGATGGAGCCGTGGGACGGGCCGGCGGCGATCTGCTTCACCGACGGCCGCGTGATCGGCGCGACGCTCGACCGCAACGGCCTGCGGCCGGGCCGCTGGATGGAGACGAAGGACGGCTGGGTCGTCCTGGCGTCGGAGTCCGGCGTGCTCGACGAGCCGGGCGAGAACGTGCTGCGGCGCGGGCGCCTGCAGCCGGGCAAGCTGTTCCTCGTCGACGTCGACGAGGGCAGGGTCGTCGAGGACGACGAGGTCAAGGAGCGCGTCGCCACGCGCCAGCCGTACGGCGACTGGTACGAGAACGGCGTCGTCCGGCTCGGGGACCTGCCCGACCGCCAGGGGCGGATCCCGCGCGAGCCGCTGCGCACCCGCCAGCTCGCGTTCGGCTACACGCAGGAGGACCTGCGGATCCTGCTCGCGCCGATGGCGGCCAAGGGCGAGGAGCCGATCGGCTCGATGGGCAACGACATCTCGCTCGCGGTCCTCTCCGACCAGTCGCCGCCGCTCTTCTCCTACTTCAAGCAGCTGTTCGCCCAGGTGACGAACCCGCCGATCGACCCGATCCGCGAGTCGGTCGTGATGTCGATCCGGACCGGCGTCGGCTCCGAGCCGAACCTGCTCACCGAGGGCCCTGAGCACGCCCATCAGCTCAACATCCCGCACCCGATCCTGCGCAACCACGAGCTCGAGGCGCTGCGCGGCGTCGACTCGTCGGTCTTCCGCTCGCACACGATCCCGATCACCTGGCGCGTCGACGACGGGCCCGAGGGGCTGCCGTGGGCGGTGCGGCGGATCTGCGAGCAGGCGGCGGAGGCGATCGCCTACGGCGCGAACATCATCGTGCTGTCCGACCGCGGCGTCGGCCCGACGCGCGTCGCGATCCCGTCGCTGCTGGCCGTCGCGGCGGTCCACCACCACCTCGTGCGCGAGGGCACGCGGCTGCAGGCGGGGCTCGTGCTCGAGTCCGGCGAGCCGCGCGAGATCCACCACTTCGCGACGCTGATCGGCTACGGCGTCTCGGCGATCAACCCGTACCTGATGCTCGAGTCGCTCGCCGACGTCGCCGCGCCCGGCGAGCTCGACCAGGCCGAGCAGAACGTCGTCAAGGCGATCGGCAAGGGCCTGCTCAAGACGCTCTCGAAGATGGGGATCTCGACGATCCAGTCCTACAACGGGGCGCAGATCTTCGAGGCCGTCGGGCTCGCGCGCGACGTGATCGACCGCCACTTCACCGGCACCGCGTCGCGGATCGGCGGCGTCGGCATCGACGTGCTCGCGCGCGAGACGCTCGCGCGCCACCTGCGCGCGTACCCGGAGGCCGAGACGCTGCTCCCGGTCGGCGGCGTCTACGCCTGGCGCCGCGGCGGCGAGCACCACCAGTGGAACCCGGAGTCGATCGCCAAGCTCCAGCACGCGGTCCGGCACGGCGGCCGCCAGACCTACGACGAGTGGGCGGCGGAGATGAACGAGTCGTCGGCGCGGCGCGCGTCGCTGCGCGGGCTGATCGGGTTCAAGTTCCCGGAGGCCGAGCGAAGCGGTGACGAGGCCTCCGGCCGAGGCAGAATCCCGCTCGAGGACGTCGAGCCGGCGACGGAGATCGTCAAGCGCTTCGCCACCGGCGCGATGTCGCTCGGGTCGCTGTCGCGCGAGGCGCACGAGACGCTCGCGATCGCGATGAACCGGGTCGGCGGCAAGTCGAACACGGGAGAAGGTGGGGAGGACGCCGCTCGGTACGTCGCCGACCCGAACGGCGACTCGCGCCGCTCGGCGATCAAGCAGGTCGCCTCGGGCCGCTTCGGCGTCACCGTCCACTACCTCACGAACGCCGACGAGATCCAGATCAAGATGGCCCAGGGCGCGAAGCCCGGCGAGGGCGGCCAGCTGCCCGGCCACAAGGTCGACGGCTACATCGGGAAGATCCGCGCCTCGACGCCCGGCGTCGGCCTGATCTCGCCGCCGCCGCACCACGACATCTACTCGATCGAGGACCTCAAGCAGCTGATCTACGACCTGCGCTGCGCGAACCCCAACGCGCGCATCTCGGTCAAGCTGGTGGCCGAGGTCGGGGTCGGGACGGTCGCGGCCGGCGTCGCGAAGGCGAACGCCGACCACATCCTCATCTCGGGCCACGACGGCGGCACCGGGGCGTCGCCGCTCTCGTCGCTGCAGTCGGCCGGCGTCCCGTGGGAGATCGGGCTCGCCGAGACGCAGCAGACGCTGGTCCTCAACGACCTGCGCTCGCGCGTCTGGGTCCAGGCCGACGGGCAGATGAAGACCGGCCGCGACGTCGTCGTCGCGGCGCTGCTCGGGGCGGACGAGGTCGGCTTCTCGACCGCGCCGCTGATCGCGGCGGGCTGCATCATGATGCGCGCCTGCCACCTGAACACGTGCCCGGTCGGGATCGCCACGCAGGACCCCGAGCTGCGGCGCCGCTTCGAGGGCACGCCGGAGCACGTCGTCAACTACCTGTTCTTCGTCGCCGAGGAGGCGCGCGCGCTGATGGCGCGGCTCGGCGTCCGCCGCTACGAGGACCTCGTCGGGCGGACCGAGCTGCTCCAGTCCGCGCCGGCGGTCGAGCACTGGAAGGCGCGCGGCGTCGACCTGTCGCTGCTGCTCGCCGCCCCCGACGCGCCGCCGGACGCGCCGCGCCGCCGCGTGCGGCCGCAGATCTCGCCGCTGCCCGGCGCGCTCGACTGGGACCTGATCGAGGCCGCGCGCGAGGCGATCGACCATCGCAAGCCCGTCACCGGCCGCTTCGCGGTCCGCAACGTCAACCGCACGGTCGGCGGCCTGCTGTCGCACTGGATCGCCAAGGTCCATGGCGCGGCCGGCCTCCCGCCGGAGACGATCCGCTTCGACCTGCAGGGGTCGGCGGGGCAGTCGTTCGGCGCGTGGCTCGCCCCGGGCGTCGAGCTGTCGCTGATCGGCGACGCGAACGACTACGTGGCCAAGGGGCTGTCGGGCGGCGTGCTCTCCGTCCGCCCGCCGGACTCGGCCACGTTCGCGGCCGAGGACAACGTGATCGTCGGCAACACGGTGCTCTACGGCGCGACCGCCGGGCGCGCGTTCTTCCGCGGCCTGGCCGGCGAGCGCTTCGCGGTCCGCAACTCGGGCGCGAGCGCGGTCGTCGAGGGCGTCGGCGACCACGGCTGCGAGTACATGACCGGCGGGCGCGTCGTCATCCTCGGCCGCACCGGGCGCAACTTCGGCGCGGGGATGAGCGGCGGGATCGCCTACGTGCTCGACGCCGACGGCACCTTCGAGCGGCGCTGCAACATGGAGCTCGTCGGCTTCGACGAGATCGGCGAGGCGGACGCGATCGAGCTGCACGAGCTGATCGAGGAGCACCACCTGCGCACGCTCTCGCCGGTGGCGGGGCGGATGCTCGAGGACTGGGAGGCGTGGCTCCCGCGCTTCGTCAAGGTCATGCCGCACGACTACAAGCGCGCGCTGGGCGAGATGGCGCAGCGCCGAGCGGGCGATGCGGGCCGACGCCGAGCAGGACAGCGTCGCCGACGTCGTCGGCGCGCCGCAGACCGGCACCAGCAGCCAGAGCTAGCGGCCCGCGGCGTCCCGCAGCGCGGCGGCCACCGCGGCCACCGCGGGCGTGCGGCTCGCGCGCGTGAGCAGGAAGACGTCGCGCCCGATCGCGCCCTCGGCCAGCGGCCGCACCGCGACGCCGGGCGCGCCGAGGCCGAGCACCAGGTCGGGCAGCAGCGCGAGCGTCCCCGCCGACCGCACGAGCTCGAGCAGGATCAGGAAGTCGTCGGACGCGTGGCGGAGGTCCGGCTCGAAGCCGCCCAGCTCGCGGCACGCGCGGACCTGCATCGCGCGGTGGCCGGTGCCGGGCTGGCAGGCGCCCCAGCCCTCCGCGGCGAGCCGCCGCATCGGCACGCGCTCGCGCGCCGCCTCGGGATGGCCCTCGGGGAGCACGAGCCGGACCTGCTCGCGCAGCAGCCGCTCGCGCTCGAGGTCGGCGTGGACCGGGCGCGGCTGGCCCTCGTACTCGTCGCCGACGACCACGTCGAGCTGCCGCAGCCGCAGGCGCGGGCACCGCCTCCTCGACCTCGCGCTCGGCCGCCTCGACGCGGACGTCGGGGTGCGCGACGGCGAGCGCGGCGACGGCGGGGGCGACGATCCGCAGGAACGCGGACTGGAACGCGGCCACGCGGACGACCCCGGCGACCCGCCCGGCGGCGACGTCGGCGAGCTCGGCCTCGGCGGCCTCGACGCCGTCGAGCAGCGACGCCGCGTGACGGACCAGCACCTGCCCGGCCTCGGTCAGCCGGACGTTGCGGCCGCTGCGCTCGAGCAGCGCGACGCCGGCCTCGCGCTCGAGCACGGCGAGCTGCTGCGAGATCGCGCTCGGCGTGTAGTCGAGCGCGCGCGCCGCGCCGTGGACGGTCCCGCGCGCGTCGAGCTCGCGCAGCAGGCGGAGGCGGCGGAGGTCGAGCATCGTGTAGCGATGCTACACGGATAGTATGCAGGAACGATCGCTGGATATGAACGGTACGCGGTGCCAGCATCGTCGCCATGGGGCCCCTGCTCTGCCTGCTCTCCGCCGCGTGCTTCGGTGCGATGGCGATCTTCGGCAAGCTCGCCTACGACGCCGGGATCGGGGTCGGCGACCTGCTGTTCCTGCGCTTCGCGCTCGCCGCCGCGATCCTGGTCGCGGTCGCCGCCGCCCGCGGCGCGCTGCGCGGGCTGTCGCGGCGCGCGGTGCTCGCCGGGCTGGCGATGGGCGCGATCGGCTACGCGGCCCAGTCGGGGCTCTTCTTCGGCGCGCTGGAGCGGATGGACGCGTCGCTGCTCGCGCTCATCCTCTACGTCTATCCCGCGACCGTGCTGCTCGCCGCCGTGGCGCTCGGGCGCGAGCGGGCGACGCCGCGCCGGGTCGCCGCGCTGCGTCGTCGCGCTCGCCGGGATCACGCTGGTGCTCGGCGAGCGCGGCCTCCGGCGGGCTCGACGCGCTCGGGGCGGCGATGGGGCTCGCCGCGGCGCTGACCTACACGGCCTACATCCTCGTCGGCGACCGGCTGCGCATCCCGCCGCTCGCGCTCGCCGCGCTCGTCTGCGTGGGCGCGACGCTGACCTTCGGCCTCGCGTCGATCCCGCGCGGGGGCCCGGAGCTCGGGCTCTCCGCCGGCGGGTGGCTCGCGATCGCCGGCATCGTGCTGGTCAGCACCGTCGCGTCGATCCTGCTGTTCTTCGCCGGACTGGCGCGGGTCGGGCCGAGCGCGGCGTCGATCCTCTCGACGCTGGAGCCGGTGGTGACCGTGGCGCTCGCGGCGGCCGCGTTCGGCGAGTCGCTCGCGCCGCTGCAGCTGCTGGGCGGCGTGCTCGTGCTCAGCGCGGTCGTGGTGATGCAGTGGCCGGCGCGCGGCCGGCTACGCGTCGCCGTCGCCTGAGGCGGCGAACGCCAGCTGGTGCAGCATCGAGTCCTGCGGCGCGCCGCCGCCCCAGAACGCGACCTGGGCCGCGCGGCCGGCGAGCCGGAACGGGACCGCGAGGTGCGCGGGGAGCGGATCCCACTCGCCGATGTCGCGGATGAACGCGCCGCGGTCGTCCTCCCAGACGACCAGCCGCGAGACCGCCGGGCCGAGGAAGTGGCCGGCGTGCGTGGTCAGCTCGAGCAGCAGCCGCGGCTCCGAGCCCGGCGGCAGCGCCGGCTCGCCGAGCCCGGCGGCGGCGCGGTCGAGCACGGCGTCGATCGCGGCGCGGTCCTCGTGCAGCGCGGTGGCGGTCACGTAGCCGCGCGTGAAGACCGGCGTGCGCGGCGCCGGGTGCGCGACGACCTCGATCTCGAACGTCTGCCCCGCCAGCCCGCCGGTCCGGAGCGGGGTGAAGCGCCCGCCCGCGCAGCCGAAGTCCGGCCAGCGCGACGGGTCGGAGAGCACCGGCAGGGTCGCGGCGACCGACGGCAGCGGCACCGGGCGGTAGGTGGACCAGTGCCGCAGCCCACCGGTCGCGGTGGGCGGCGTGAGCGGGCCGAGCGCGGCGTCGCGCAGCCGCTGCTCCGGCACGTACGCGGCGCGCTCCTCCGCGCTGTGGAAGGCGATCCCCCAGCCGCGCCGCGCGGGGTCGTCCCACGCCGCCGCGAAGTCGTGGCCGACGAGCTGCGCCGCGCCGTGCAGCAGCTGGTCGCGGGTGAGATGGAGGCGCGGCGCGCGGAGGAACCGGTCGACGCCGTAGGCGCGGTGGAAGGCGAGCGCGTCGGTCAGCCGCAGCCGCCGCCCGAGCTGGTGCCAGCGGGTCGTGACGACGCCGTAGGCGAGCCGGAGGTCGGCGACGTCGCGCCCGGCCTCGGGGCGCGCGTAGTACGCCGCGTTGAGGAAGTCCGTCACCCAGCCCGCGGCGTCGGGCTGGGCGAGCGACGAGCCCGCCATGCGGGCGAAGCGCACCGCCTGCGGGATCGGGAGCCGCACTAGGCCGGCGGGTCCTCCGACGCCTCGGCCACGCCGACCGGCGCCCCCTGCGCGACGTCCGCGACGGCCTCGACCAGCCGCCGCGCGTCCTCCTCGTCGTTGTAGTGCACGAACCCGGCCCGCACCGCGCCGTCCGGGATCCAGCCCGAGGAAGCGCTCGAGCTCGTGCGCGTAGTAGTTGCCGTCCCAGACCGCGATCTCGCGCGCGGCGAGCGCGGTCGCGACCTCCGCGGAGGTGTGCCCGGCGACGTTGAACATCAGCGTCGGCACGCGGTCGGGCGGGTCGCCGTAGAGCGTCACGCCATCGATCGCGGCGAGCCCGTCGGCGGCGATCGCGAGCAGCCGCTCCTCGTGCGCGCGGATCGCCTCGAAGCCGACCTCGAGCAGGTAGTCGGCCGCCGCGGTCACGCCCGCGAGCGACTCGAAGGGGAGCGTCCCGAGCTCGAAGCGGTCCGGCGCCTCCTCGGGCGACGGGGCGAGCTTGTCGGGCACGAGCTCCTCGAGCAGCGACGGGTCCGCGCAGAGGATCCCGATGTGCGGGCCGTACCACTTGTACGCCGAGCAGGCGAGCGTGTCGGCCCCGAGCGCGGCGAGCGACAGCGCGCGGTGCGGCGCCGCCGCGACCGCGTCGATCGAGATCCGCGCGCCCGCCGCGTGGGCGGCGGCGACGATCGCGTCGAGCTCGGGCACGGTGCCGCTCGCGTTCGACGCCGCGGTGACCGCGACCCAGCGCGTGCGGTCCGACAGCACCGCCTCGACCGCCGCCGCGGGCAGCGCGAGCGTGTCGCGGTCGGGCTCGGCCCAGCGGACGGTCGCGCCCGCGCGCTCGGCGGCGATCACCCACGGGCGCACGTTGGCGTCGTGGTCGAGCCGGGTCACCACGACCTCGTCGCCCGGGGCGAGCGTGCGCCCGACGGCGGCCGAGAGCCGCATCGTCATCGCGGTCATCGACGGGCCGAAGGCGACGCCGCGCGGCTCGGCGCCGAGCAGCCGGGCGACCGCCTCGCGCGCCGCCTCGACGCACGCGTCGGTCGCGTGCGCGGCGGCGAACACGCCGCCGTGGTTCGCGTTGTCGCCGGAGCGCATGAACGCGGCCATCGCGTCGATCGCGCTGTCGACCATCTGCGTGCCCGCCGGCCCGTCCAGCGCGCCCAGCCGCCCGCGATCCCGGGGAAGCGGTCGCGGTTCACAGCCGCGCCCCCGCGGCGCGGACGAGCTCCACGTCGTGTGCGTAGGTCAGCAGCGCGGCCGCCGCCTCCAGGTCCATCCAGCGCATGTCGTCCACCTCGTCGTTCGGCGCGAAGGCGCCGTCCTCCGGCTCCATGAGCCAGTAGCGGACGGCCTTCGAGCGCCCCTTGTTGTCGTCGTAGAAGACCGGCGGGAGCTCCTCGCCGGGCGTGCAGCGGAGGCCGATCTCCTCCCACACCTCGCGCAGGGCGGCCGCCTGCCAGTCCTCGCCGGGGTCGAGCTTGCCCTTGGGCAGCGACCAGTCGTCGTAGCGCGGCCGGTGCACGACCGCGATCTCGGGCGCGCCCGCGCCGTCGCGGCGCCACACGACGCCGCCCGCCGCCCTGACCTCGACCGCGTCCGGATCCATGGCCCGCATACTCGCAGCCGGAAAAGGTGACGCACCCGTCATCTTTCGCTACCGTCGCGGCATGCCGTCCGTCTGCGTGATCGGCGCCGGGTCGTCCGGCATCGCCGCCGTGAAGGAGCTGCACGAGCGCGGCATCCCGTTCGACTGCTTCGAGGCGTCCGACCGCGTCGGCGGCGTGTGGGTGTTCGGGAACCGCAACGGAGCGTCGGCCGCCTACCGCTCGCTCCACATCAACACCTCGCGCGAGCGGATGGCCTACGCCGCCTACCCGATGCCCGCGTCGCTGCCCGACTTCCCGCACCACACGCACATCGCGGCGTACTTCGACGCCTACGTCGACCACTTCGGGCTGCGCGACCGGATCACGTTCGAGACCCGCGTCACGCACGCGGCCCCGCGGCCCGGCGGCGGCTGGGACGTCACGGTCGAGCCGGGCGGCACGCGCGCCTACGACGCGCTGATCGTCGCCAACGGCCATCACTGGGACCCGCGCTGGCCCGAGCCGCCGTTCCCGGGGCAGGACCGCTTCGGCGGCCTGCAGATGCACTCGCATGCGTACCGCGGCGACGACCCGGAGCTGTTCCGCGACAAGCACGTCGTCGTGCTCGGCATGGGCAACTCGGCCATGGACATCGCGGTGCAGTCCTCGTTCGCCGCGCGCCGCACCTACCTCGCGGCGCGGCGCGGCGCGTGGATCATCCCGAAGTACCTGTTCGGGCGGCCGCTCGACACGCTCGGCGGTTCCGCGCGGGTCCCGTACGCGGTCCGCCGGCGCTTCCAGGCGAGCGCGCTGCGGCTGATGGTCGGGCGGATGGAGCGCTACGGCCTGGCGGCGCCCGACCACCCCTTCGGCGCCGCCCACCCGACGGTCTCCGACGACGTCCTGAGCCGGATCGCCCACGGCGAGATCACGCCGAAGCCGAACCTCGCCGAGCTCGGCGAGCGGACGGTCCGCTTCGCGGACGGCAGCGAGGCCGAGGCCGACGTGATCGTCTTCTGCACCGGCTACAAGGTCAGCTTCCCGTTCTTCGACGCGGGGCTGATCAGCGCGCCGGACAACGACCTGCCGCTGTTCCGGCGCGTCTTCCACCCGGACGTGCCCGGCGTCTACTTCGTCGGGCTGCTGCAGCCGCTCGGGGCGGTGATGCCGCTCGCCGAGCTCCAGTCGGGCTGGATCTGCGACCACCTCGAGGGCCGCTATGCCCTGCCGGACCGGCAGGCGATGGAGGCCGACATGGAGGCCGAGCGCGCGGCGATGTTCAAGCGCTACGTGCCCTCGAAGCGGCACACGATGCAGGTCGACTTCGAGGACTACGTGCTCGCCGCGAAGCAGGAGCGGCGGCGCGGGGAGCGGCGCGCGGCGTGACCGCCGGGCGGCGCGAGCGGACGAAGGCGGCGAACCGGGCGGCGATCGTGGCCGCGGCGCGCGACGCGTTCGGCGAGCTCGGGTTCGAGGCCGCGGGCGTGCGCGACATCGTCCGCCGCACCGGGCTCGCGTCGGGCACGTTCTACAACTACTTCCCGGACAAGGAGGCGGTCCTGCGGGCCGTCGTCGGGGCCGCGGGGGAGGAGGCCCGCCGGCGCGTGCGCGCCGCGCGCACCGCGGCGCCGGACGCGGCCGCGTTCGTCGAGGCCGGCTACCGGGCGTACTTCGAGTTCATCGTCGAGGACCCCGCCACGTTCTTGTTCCTGCGCCGCAACGTCGGCGCGCTCGGCGCGGCGGGGCTCGAGCACGAGGTGCCGCTCGGCGCGGCCGAGCTGGCCGAGGACCTGGCGGCGCTCGTCCGGCGCGGCGCGCTCCCGCCGCTGGACGTCGACTACGCCGCGCACGCGATGGTCGCCGTCGGCGTCGAGCTCGGCGCGCGGCTGGCCGAGCGCGACCCGCCCGATGTGGAGGGCGCCACGCGGTTCGCCACCGCGCTCGTGCTGCGCGGCATGACACCCTGAGGCGATGCCGCGCAGCCTCGCCGACGCCCGGGCGGAGTTCGACCCCGATCACGTCTGGCTCAACACCGCCACCTACGGGCTCCCGCCGGCGAGCGCGTTCGACGCCTTCGAGGCGGCCGCGCGCGAGTGGCGGCACGGGCGGACCGGGTTCGACGGCTGGGACCGCTCGGTCGGCGCCGCGCGCGAGCGGTTCGCGCGGCTGACCGGCGTCGGCACCGGCGACGTCGCGGTCGGCGGGGCCGCCTCGCCGTTCGCCGGGCTGGTCGCCGCGGCGCTGCCGCCGGACGCGCGGGTGCTCGCGGTCGAGGGCGACTTCACGAGCGTGCTGTTCCCGTTCCTCGCCCAGGAGGCGCGCGGCGCGCGCGTCGAGCTCGTCCCGCTCGAGCGGCTCGCCGAGGCGATCGCGCCGGCGCACGACCTCGTCGCCTTCAGCGCGGTCCAGAGCGCCGACGGGCGGATCGCCGCGCTCGACGCGATCGCGGACGCCGCCGCGCAGCACGACGTGCGCACCTTCGTCGACGCCACCCAGGCCGTCGGCTGGCTCCCGCTCGACCTGGCGCGCTTCGACTTCACCGCCACCGCCGCCTACAAGTGGCTCCTGAGCCCGCGCGGGACCGCGTTCTTCACGATCCGCCCCGAGCGGCGCGACGAGCTCGTCCCGCACACGGCGGGCTGGTACGCGGGCGAGGACGTCCCGGCCTCCTACTACGGCGCGCCGCTCCGGCTCGCGGAGGACGCGCGCCGCTTCGACACGTCCCCGGCGTGGCTGAACTGGGTCGGTGCCGACGGCGCGCTCGCGCTGCTGGAGGACGTCGGGATCGCGGCGATCCACGCGCACGACGTCGCGCTCGCCGCGCGGCTGCGCGACGGGCTCGGGCTCGAGCCGGGCGAGGCGGCGATCGTGTCGGTCGGCGGGCTGCCGGAGGACGCCGCCGACCGGCTGGCCGCGGCGGGCGTGATGGCCGCGGGGCGCGGCGGCGCGCTCCGGCTCTCCTTCCACCTCTACACGACGGACGACGACGTCGACCGCGCGCTCGCCGCGCTGAGCCGGTAGAGCACGTGCCGCCATCCCTTGTAGTCGGCCTCGCGCTCGAAGGCGAAGCCCAGCTTCTCCATCACGCGCCGTGACGCGACGTTCTCCGGCAGCGTGAACGAGACCACCTCGGCGAGCCCGAGCGGGCCGAACGCGTGCGCGACGGAGGCGCCGCCCAGCTCGGTCGCCAGGCCCTGACCCCAGCGGTCGGCGGCGACCGTCCAGCCGATCTCGACCTCGTCGCGCCCCGCGATGCGTGCCCGGTGCGGACCGCCACGTGCGACGAGCGCGCCGGACGCCCGGTCGCGGAACGCGTACCAGCCGAAGCCGTGCGCGTCCCAGTGGGCGGCCATGGCGGCGATCTGCGCGTCGACGTCGTCCGGGCCTGCGACGCCGCCGAGCGTCGCGCCCACGCGCGGGTCGCCGAGCAGCTCGATCAGCCCGGCGCGGTGCTGCGGCCCGATCGGCTCGCCGCGCATACGACGTGTGTCGAGAACCATACTTTCGGCCAGGACGGGCGCTCGGACGCCGACATAGCGTCGTCGGATGCGCGCCCTCCGCTCGATCGTACTCGCCGTCGTCCTGCTCGCGACGCTGCCCGCCGCGGCCTCCGCGATCGTCCCGGCGGGGTTCCAGGAGACCACCGTCTGGAACGGCCTCGTCAACCCGACCGCGATCGAGTTCGCCGCCGACGGGCGCGTGTTCGTGGGGGAGAAGCGCGGGCGGATCGTCAGCTACGACTCGCTCGCCGATCCGACGCCGACGGTCGTCGCGGACCTCTCGAACGCGGTCCACGACTTCTGGGACCGCGGCCTGCTCGGGATGGCGCTGGACCCGGAGTTCACGACCGGGCGGCCGTACATCTACGTCCTCTACACGTACAACAAGGACCCGTCCGACGCCGCGTTCCCGCGCTGGCCGGACAGCTGCCCGACGCCGCCGGGCGCGACGGGTGACGGCTGCGTCGTCTCGGGCCGGCTCTCGCGCCTGACGCTCGCGGGCGTCGAGACGCCGCTGATCACGGACTGGTGCCAGCAGTACCCGAGCCACTCGGTCGGCGACCTCGTCTTCGGGCCCGGACGCGCGCTGTACCTCTCCGCCGGCGACGGCGCCTCGTTCAACTTCGCCGACTACGGGCAGGACGGCGCGCCGGTCAACCCGTGCGGCGACCCGGGCGGCGCGGCGCCCACGCCGCCGACCGCGGAGGGCGGGGCGCTGCGCGCCCAGGACGTCCGCACGTCCGGCGACCCCACCGGCGGGGACGGCGCGATCCTCCGCGTCGACCCGGACACGGGCGACGCGCTGCCCGACAACCCCGCCGCCGGCAGCGCCGACCCGATGACGCGCCGGATCGTCGCGCACGGCTTCCGCAACCCGTTCCGGCTCACGCTCCGCCCCGGCACCGGCGAGGTCTGGGCCGGCGACGTCGGCTGGAACGAGTGGGAGGAGGTCGACCGCGTCGCCGCCCCGACCTCGGGCGTCGGCAACTACGGCTGGCCGTGCTACGAGGGCGCCGGCCGGATGGGCTCCTACGACAACCTGAACCTGAACCTGTGCGAGACGCTCTACGCGCAGGGGGCCGCCTCCGTCGTGACGCCGCACTACACGTACCGGCACGCCGACAAGGTCGTCGCGGGCGAGGCCTGCCCGGCCGGCGGCTCCGCGATCTCGGGACTCCAGTTCTACACCGGCACGCGCTTCCCGGCGGCGTACCGCGACGGCCTGTTCTTCGCGGACTACACGCGCAGCTGCATCTGGTTCATGCCGAAGGGCGCCGACGGCCTGCCCGACCCGGCCCAGCGCCAGACCTTCGCCTCCGGCGCGACCGGGATCGTGAACCTGATCCAGGGACCGGACGGGAACCTCTACTACCCCGACCTCAACGGCGGCACCGTCAAGCGGATCAGCTTCGGCTCGCCCAACGACGCGCCGACGGCGCGCGCGACGGCCACGCCGGCGAGCGGCGCCGTCCCGCTCGCCGTCCAGTTCGACGGCACGACCTCGACGGACCCGAACGGCGACACGCTGACCTACGCGTGGGACCTCGACGGGGACGGCGACTACGACGACTCGGACGCGGCACGGCCGACCCGCACCTACACGACCCCGGAGGCGGTCACCGTCCGGCTCCGCGTCACCGACAGCGGCGGCCTCCAGGGCACCGACAGCATCGCCGTGCGGGCGGGCGCCGGGCCCGACGCGCGGATCGACACGCCGCTCGCCGGCACGCAGTTCACGGTCGACGAGACGATCGGCTTCAGCGGCGGCGCGACCGACTGGGAGGGCGCGGCGATCCCTGCCTCCGGGCTGAGCTGGAAGCTCACCATCCAGCACTGCTGGGAGGGCGACCCGCAGAACTGCCACTCCCACCCGGTGCAGACCTGGAGCGGCGTCGCGTCCGGCTCGTTCCCGGCGCCCGACCACGAGTACCCGTCGCATCTCGAGCTCGAGCTCACCGCGACCGACGCGGGCGGCCTGACGCAGACGGTCAAGCGCCGGATCGATCCGCGCACCGTCGACCTGACGTTCGAGACCAGCCCGCCGGGGCTGCAGCTGTCGGTCGGCTCGCACACCGCCGCGGCGCCGTTCACGCGGACGGTGCTGCGCGGCTCGGCGCAGAGCGTCACCGCCGATGCCTCGCAGACGCTCGCCGGCACCACGTACGCGTTCACCGGCTGGTCGGACGGCGGCGCCGCGACGCATCAGATCACGGCACCGGCGACCGCGACCACGTACCGCGCGACCTACGCCGCGCAGGGCGGCGGCCCGGCCGGCCTCGTCGGCGCCTGGAGCTTCGACGAGCCGAGCGGGCCGACGGTGGCCGACGCGTCCGGCCGCGCCAACCCCGGGACGATCTCGGGCGCCACGCGGAACGTTGCCGGGCGCTTCGGCGGCGCGCTCACGTTCGACGGCGTCAACGACATGGTCACCGTGTCCGACGCAGCGTCGCTCGACCTGACCACGGGGATGACGCTCGAGGCGTGGGTGAACCCGTCGGCGCTCGGCTCGGCCTGGCGGACGGCGATGCTGAAGGAGGGCGGCGGGTTGAGCTACGCGCTCTACGCCCACGACGGCGCGGGCCACAGCGCGGGCTACATCGACCAGGGCACCGACCGCGACGTGGTCAGCCCGGCCGCGCTCCCGCTCAACGCCTGGAGCCACCTGGCCGTGAGCTACGACGGCGGGACGATGCGGCTCTACGTCAACGGGGCCCAGGTGGCGACGCGCGCCCAGACCGGCGCGATCGTCGCCTCGACCGGGCCGCTGCGGTTCGGCGGCAACAGCGTCTGGGGCGAGTGGTTCGCCGGGCGGCTCGACGAGCTGCGCGTCTACAACCGGGCGCTGACCGCCGCCGAGGTGGCGGCCGACGTCGATCGTCCCGTCGGTCCGGGCCAGCCGCCGCGGCTGGCCGTCGCGCCGGCGTCGCTGACGTTCAGCGGGGCGCAGGACGGCGGGCAGCCGGCGGCGAAGACGCTCACGGTCGCCAACGACGGCGGCGGCGCGCTCGGCTTCACGGCGAGCGACGACGCGGCGTGGCTGTCCGTGGCGCCGGGCTCGGGCAGCGCGCCGCAGACGCTCACGGTCACCGCGAGCACCGCGGGGCTCGCCGCGGGCACGTACACGGCGAACGTGACCGTCGCCGCGCCCGGGGTGGCCGGCGCGCCGGCGACGATCCCGGTGACGCTGACCGTCACCGCGCCGGCCCCGCCGGCGCTCGCGGTGGCGCCGGCCTCGCTCGCCTTCGCGGCGACCGTGGGCGGGAGCGCGCCGGCGGCGAAGACGCTCGCGGTCACGAACGCGGGCAGCGGGGCGCTGAGCTACAGCGCCGCCGACGACGCGGCGTGGCTCGCGGTGACGCCGGCGTCCGGCAGCGCGCCGGGCACGCTGACCGTGACCGCCTCGCCGGCCGGGCTGGCCGCGGGCACGTACACCGGCGCGGTGATCGTCACCGCGCCCGGGGCCACCGGCTCGCCGAGGTCGATCCCCGTCACGTTCACGGTGACGGCGGCGCCGACCGGGCTCGTCGCCGCGTACGGGTTCGACGAGCCGTCAGGAGCCGCGACCGACGCGTCCGGCAGCGGCAACACCGGGACGGTCAACGGCGCCACGCGGACCGCGAGCGGGCGCTTCGGCGGCGCGCTGGCGTTCGACGGCGTCAACGACCGCGTCAGCGTGCCGCACTCGGCCTCGCTCGCGCTCACGAACGCGATGACGATCGAGGCGTGGGTGGCGCCCGACGCGCTCGGCGGCTGGCGCACCGTCCTGCTCAAGGAGCGCGCGGGCGATCTCAACTACGCGCTCTACGGCTCCGACGACCAGGGTCGGCCGTCCGTGTTCGGGCGCGACCGCGGGACGACGGGCGCGGCCGCGCTCGGCCTCGGGACGTGGACGCACGTCGCCGGCACGTACGACGGGGCCACGCTGCGGTTCTACGTCAACGGCGCGCAGGTGGCGACGCGCGCGCTCACGGGCACGCTCGCCTCCGGCACCGGGCCGCTGTCGATCGGCGGCAACGGGGTCTGGGGCGAGTGGTTCTCGGGCCGGATCGACGAGGTCCGCGTCTACAACCGGGTGCTCTCCGCCGCCGACATCCAGGGGGACATGACCCGGGCGGTGTCGGGCGGGGCCTGACGCGGGGGGCGGCACTCCGCGGCCCGCCGCGGAGTGCCGTCCGACCCGCGCCGTACCTTTGCGGCTCATGAGCCTGTGCTTCATCGAGCCGCAGGACGCCATCCGCGTCATCGCCGAGTCGGTCGGGCGGGAGGCGCGGCGGCAGCTCCTGGGCGAGCTGGTCCGCGCGTGGGTCGACGAGATCCCCGAGGAGGAGCTGGCGTCGCACTACGCCAAGGCCGTCGACGACCTCGACGAGCACGACCTGTCGATGCTCGCGGCCTGGCACGCCTCGATGGAGGTCGGCACGCCGATCGCCAACAAGGACTTCCTCGTCAACGCGTTCTCGTCGCTCGGCGAGAACCGCCGCGAGGCGCTGAAGATCGCGGCCGGCCTGCGCGGAGAGGACGCGTTCAACGCCGGGGTGGCGGAGGAGCAGGCGCTGGAGGCCGTCCTGCCGTGGCTGTCGCGCCCGCGCTGCGAGGAGCTCGTGTCCGAGTGCCTCGAGCTCTACTGCTGGGACCGGCTCGGCTCCGACAACTGACCCCGGGCGGCCGCCCCGGCCCCGGGTTGTCGCGTACGACGCGATGTCGTAGCGTGGACGGATGCGGCTCGTCCGCGCCGCCCGGCGGCGCGTCGCCCGCCGGATACCGCCCCCTCGCTGGCGCCCGTACGTGGTGCCGTTCGCGCCGTCCGCGCTCGAGGCCCGCTGGCGGCTGCGGGTCGCACGCGCCCCGGTGCTGACCGGGGCCGAGCACGCGGCGCGGGTCGGACTGCGCGACATCGAGGAGGTGATCGGCTGCTCGCTCTGCGGCGACGAGCGGATGCAGCCGCTGCTGACGCCCGCGGGTGCGAACGGGCGCTGGCGCTACCACGTCGTCCGCTGTCCCTCGTGCGGCTTCCTGTACCGGCATCCGGGCATCCGCCCCGAGCGCCTGGGCGAGCTGTACGCGGGCCGCTACGACCGCTTCCTCACGGGCCGCTACGCGCGCGCCCGCCAGCTGCGCTACGCCGCGGCCATGGACGCCTTCGGCGATCTGCTCGCGGACGGGGCCGGCCGCCGGCTGCTCGACTTCGGCTGCGGCGCCGGCCTGTTCCTCGAGCTCGCGCACGAGCGCGGCTTCGAGTCCTGGGGCGTGGACCTTTCGGCCACGTCGGTCGAGCGTGCCCGCGCGCGGCCGGGGGGTGAGCGGGCGCACTTCGGCGCGCCCGCGGACGTGCCCGAGATCGCGGCGGGCGGCTTCGACGTCATCACGCTCTGGTCGGTGATGGCCCATCTGCCGACGCCGCTCGACGACCTGCGCATGCTGCATCGGCTGCTCGCCCCGGGCGGCGCGATCCTGATCATGACCGTGAACGCGAACTCGCTCCGGCTGAAGGCGAGGGGCGCGCGCTGGAACGGGTTCACGCCGAACCACCTGAAGTTCTTCGCGCCGCGCACGCTGTGCCGGGCGCTCGCGGCGACCGGCTTCGAGCGGCCGGTGCTGCCGCCCGTCTACTCCTTCGAGGTCGAGCGCGGCCGGGCCCCGCTGTCGCCTCGCCAGACGCGCCGGCTCCGGCGCGTCACCGATCGGGGCAACCGCGGCAACATGATCCGGGCCGTCGCTTACGCGGCGACGTCGAACGCCGGCGCGTAGCGGAACGCGCCGCGCAGCGCCGGCTCGTACGCGGGCAGGCGGTACGCCATCCAGTGCTCCGGCGCGGCCGGGTACGGGCACGCGATGCCGAGCGCGCCGGCGGGCTCGAAGCCGAAGCGCGGGTAGTAGTCCGCGTGGCCGAGCAGGGCGATCAGCGGCCAGGCCGTCCCGGCGGCGGCGGCGAGCGTCGCGCGCATCAGGGCGCTCCCGACCCCCTGGCGCTGAAGCGCGGGGAGCACGCCGATCGGGCCGAGCGCGAGCACCCCGACCGGCGGCCCGTCCGGCGGCGCGACCTGCGCGCGGCTGATCGCGACGTGGCCGGCGGGCTCGTCATCGCGCAGGGCGACGAGCGAGAGGGCGGGCACGAGGTCGCCGTCCGCGCGCAGCGCATCGAGGATCTCCGCCTCGAGCGCCGACGGCGCGAAGGCGGCCAGGTGGAGCGCGCGGAGCGCGGGCGCGTCCGCGGCGCGCTCGGGCCGGATCGCGTCCGTCATGCCGGGAGCAGCTCGCCGAGCCGCGCGATCGTGCGGTCCGTGTCGACGTGGTGGATCGCCGCGAAGCCGAGGTCGCGGGCGGCGTCGACGTTCGGCTCGAGGTCGTCGACGAACACGCACGCCTCCGCCGGGAGGCCGAGCCGCTCGAGGACGATCGCGTAGATCGCCGGATCCGGCTTGCGGACGCCGACGAAGCCGGAGTCGACGACGGTCTCGAAGATCTCGTCGACCGGCAGCTTCGTGCGCCAGTGCGGCTCCCACTCGCGCACGTTGTTGGTGAGCATCGCGAGCCGGACGCCGCGCGCATGCAGGTCGCGGTAGCAGGCGAACAGCGCGGGGTTCGCGTCGAGCCCGGCCATGTAGCGCTCGCCGAAGCCGTGCAGCTCGACGGTGCGGCCGAGCACCGGCTCGAGCTCGCGCTCGAGCACGGCGAGGAACTCGTCCTCGCCGATCGCCCCGACCTCGACCGCGTGCAGCGGGTTGCGGCCGTCGGCCGCCTCGGCGTTGGCGATCGCCGACCCGAACGCCGCCGGCGGGATGCCGAGGTCGTCCTGGATGCGCGCGAAGCCGTCCAGGAGCGGCGCGGTGAGGACGCCGCCGAAG
Organism: uncultured Solirubrobacteraceae bacterium; assembly: GCA_963791405.1. Taxonomy (GTDB): domain Bacteria; phylum Actinomycetota; class Thermoleophilia; order Solirubrobacterales; family Solirubrobacteraceae; genus DASQMT01. The sequence goes on from CAWBSJ010000006.1 coordinate 70,366, forward strand.
TCCGAGACGACGGCGCGGATCACGCGGCGGCGCGGCGGAGGATGTCGTAGCGCCCGACGCCGGCGCGGCCCTCCAGGTGCCAGCGGAAGAACGCGCAGTCGAGCTGCAGCGCCCCGAGCTCGAGCGACGAGCCGCACAGCACCTCGCCGGCCCCGCGGCGCGCCCAGGCCTCGTCGCCGGCGGGCCACAGCTCCAGCCCGGCGCGGCGCGTGTGGCCGTCGGCGTCGTAGGTCGTCGAGAGCCGCGGGTCGGCGATCTCGAGCAGCGCCTCGGGCTCCCAGACCGCGGCCCAGACGGCCTCGTCGGCGTGCGTCCGCGCGCCGTCCGGCCGGATCGCGGTCAGCGCCGCGCACGCGCCGTCGGTCCACGCCGTCACCGTGCGCGCGAGCTCGATCGACGTCCAGTCGGGGTCGCCCCACGCGTGGCCGCGCTGGCCCAGCGCGTCGAGCTCCAGCTCGCGGCCGCCGGCGCGCACGGTCCCGTGGACGCGGCAGGGCTGGTCGTAGCCGTCCATCCCGCCGAGGCGGACGGCTTCGCCGCCGAGCTCGGCCGGGCCGCCGAGCGCCTCGAACGCGAGCGCGAAGCCCTGGCCGTCCCCGGCGTCGAAGCCGACGGTCCAGCGGTCGAGCGGCGCTTCGGTCGTCGTCCGGACGCCGGCCAGGGCCAGCGCGTCCCAGCTCGCGTCCGCGGGCACGTCGAGGTCGCCCTGCGCCAGCGCCGCGACCGGCTCGCGGCCGGAGAACAGCAGCGCGAGCGCGCTCCCGCGGCGCGCACCATCCGGTGCGTGCGCGAGGCCGAGCCGGGCGAGCCCGAAGACGTCGGCCCCGGCGTCGCCGAAGGCGAAGGTGACGCTGTCCGAGGCGGCGTCGCGGAGCGCCTCGCCCTCGGGCGCCGTCACGCCTCGAGGCCGCGGCGCGGCGAGCGCGGGCGGGGGTCGACGTCGACCGCGGTGCCCTCGACGTCGTCGCTGCGGCGCGCGCCGCGCGGCGGCATCGCCGCACCCGCCATCGTCACCGTGATCCGGCTCATCGCCCGGCGCAGGAACAGCTTCCGGATCAGCGCCCGGGTCGGCGGCAGCAGGAACAGCACGCCGAGGATGTCCGAGAGGAAGCCGGGGGTGAGCAGGAGCGCGCCGCCGAAGATCACCAGCACGCCGTCGGCGACCTCGCGCGCCGGGACGCGGGACGAGCGGACGGCGTCGTTGAAGCGCCGCCAGGCCGCGCGGCCCTGGGAGCGCATGAGCACCGCGCCGAGCACGGAATCCGCGATCAGCAGCGCGATCGTCCACCAGACGCCGATCAGCGAGCCGACCTGGATGATCACCGCGAGCTCGGCGATCGGGACGACGATGAACAGGACGATGAGCAGCAGGGGCATGGTGCCCTGAAGGCTACGCGCCCGAGGTCAAGCGCTGCTAACCGGCGCGGCAGCCGGCTGCGGGCCGATCAGGAGCACCGACGGCAGCCGGTGCAGGCCGACCAGCTCGATCAGCGTCCGGATGTGCGGCTGCGGGTGGTTGAGCGACAACGACATCCCGTGCGCGCGCAGGCGCTGCGCCAGGCAGGCCAGGTCGATCATCAGCGAGGGATCGGCGAACGTCAGCTCGGAGAGGTCGACGATCACGTCGCGGGTGGCCTTGAAGGCCGCGGAGAACGGTCGCCGGCGGCGTCCGCTCGTCGTGCGGTCCTCATCCCCCGTGACCCGCAGGACCCCCAGCTGTTCGTCGAACGAGACGATGGGCAGGAACCTAGACAAATCGGTGGCTAGACTCAAGCTGAATGGTTGATCAGGACGACGTCTTCGATGCGCTCTCCAATGTCATCGACCCGGAGCTCGGGCTCGACTTCGTCGAGCTGGGGCTGATCTACGGGGTCGAGATCGACGGCGGCACGGTCGGGGTGACCTTCACCCTCACCACGCCGGCGTGTCCGATCGGACCCCAGGTGTCCGAGCAGATGGTCGAGTTCGTCGGCGAGCTGCCCGGCGTCGAGCAGGTCAACCCGACGATGGTCTTCACGCCTCCGTGGTCGCCGGAGAAGATGTCCGAGGACGCGAAGTTCGCGCTCGGCTACTAGCGTCGCCGGTCCCGTTCTTCTCCGCGGCCGCGTCGGCCGCCTCCAGCAGCTCCGCCAGGCTCTCCTCGAGCAGCTCGCCGATCCGGTCCAGGTCCGGCATCGCGTCGTAGTCGCCGAGCAGGCCGAAGTCCATCCCGCCGTCGTAGGACATGATCGCGATCGCGAGCGCGTGGTCCTTCGGCAGGAACGCGACCGGGAACAGGTCCTGCAGCTCGCGCCCGAGCAGGTAGAGCGGGAACTGCGGGCCGGGCACGTTGGTCACGAGCAGGTTGAACAGGCGCGTGGAGAAGTTCAGCCGCGACGCCTGGGCGAAGATCGTCGGCGGCGCGAGCGCCTGCATGCCCGCCAGGACCTCGGCGCCGAGCGCCTGCTTGGAGTCCTTCAGGCCGTCCATCGCGTGGCGGACGACGTGCAGCCGCGCGACCGGGTCCTCGACGTAGACCGGCAGCGGCCCGCGCATCGCGGCGATCCGGTTGCCGAGCTGGTGGTGCTCGTCGCGCGCGCGGATCGAGACCGGGACGAGCGCGCGCAGCTCGAGCCCCTCCGTGCGGACGCCGCGCGAGCGCAGCCACTTCTGCAGCGCGCCGGCCACCGTGGCGAGCACGACGTCGTTGACCGTGCCGCCGAGCGCGTCCTTCACGCGCTTGAAGTCGCGCAGGTCCTGCCGGACCCAGACGAGCCGGCGATGGGGGCCGATCTCGACGTTGAGCGGGGTGGTCGGCGCCGGGTTGAGCGCGGCCCAGACGACCTCGCCGAGCCCCTCGAGCGCCTCGCGCGTCCCCTG
>CAWBSJ010000007.1:0-101767 GCA_963791405.1 uncultured Solirubrobacteraceae bacterium
GGCGCTCGCGGCGTTCCAGGCCGACCTCGAGGGCCGGATGGAGGGCACGGCGCCGCTCGCCGACCGCGTGCTCGTCCACGTCTGGAGCGAGTTCGGCCGGCGGCCCGCCGAGAACGGCTCCGGCACCGACCACGGCGCGGCCGGCGCCTCGCTCGTGATGGGGTCGGCGACCACGATCGGCAAGGGCATGGAGGGCGAGTTCACCGGCGTGGCGACGCTCGACCGCCAGCAGAACCTGCGCAACAGCACCGACTTCCGCTCGGTCTACAAGACGCTGCTCGAGGACTGGCTGGGCGGGGACATCGACGGCGTGCTGCCGAACGCGTCCCAGTTCGCGAACCTCGGGTTCCTCAAAGCGGGCTAGTGCGCCGCGCCGCGCTGCTCACCGCGTTCCTCGTGCTCCTCGCCGGCGGGCTGCCGGCCGAGGCGGCGAAGCGCAAGTGCCACAAGCGCGCGTGCAAGGGCAAGGTCGTGCGGGCGAAGCGGTCGGGCATGCCGGCCAGCTGGCTCGCGCGCGGCCCGATCGCCACCACGCCCGGTGGCCGGGGCGGCACGACGCAGCCGCCCGGCGGCGGCCCGTCGGATCCGGGCGGGGACCCCGCGCCGCCTCCGCCCCCGCCGCCCCCGCCGCCGCCGGAGGACCCCCGCTACCTGCAGGTCGTCGCGCGCGACTCCGGGAGCGCGTGGTCGCTGCAGCCGAGCCGCTCGGCGCTGCTCTCCGGCAGCGTGGCGGTCGAGTTCAACAACCGCTTCGCGGAGGATCCGCACGACCTCAAGCTGCGCCACGACGGGACGACGTACGCGTTCCCGACCGTCGCGTCCGGCGACGCCCGCACCGAGTCGCACGCGCTCGCCGCGGGCGTCTGGAAGCTGTGGTGCTCGCTGCCCGGCCACGAGGCGAAGGGCATGGTCGCCTACGTGACGGTCGCCGACGGCTGATCCGTCAGGTGCCGCGGCTAGCCTGCGGCGCCCGCTGTACCTCCGCTCCCGAAAGGACCCGCCCGCTTGACCCCGCCGTCCTGGCCGGCCGACCGACCGCTGCGCGCCTGGCAGCAGGCGGCGGCGGCCGCGCTGTTCTCGCACGAGGGCGACGCCTTCCTCGCCTCGGCCACGCCCGCGGCCGGCAAGACGACGTTCGGCCTCCACGTGGCCCACCGGATGCTCTCCGAGGGCCGGATCGCGCGCGTCGCGGTCGTCGCCCCGACGACGCACATCGCCCGCCAGTGGGCCGCCGACGCCGCCCGCTACGGCCTCGACCTCGAGCCCAACCGCCCGAACGCGGCCGGGCCGGAGCCGCGCGACCGCGACGGCGTGGCCGTGACCTACCAGACGGTGGCCGCCGGCCCGGCCGTCCACCGGCGCCGCTGCGCGGAGGCGCCGACGCTGCTGATCGCCGACGAGCCGCACCACATGGGCGAGCAGGCGGCGTGGGGGCGGAGCACCGTCGAGGCCTTCGCGCGCGCCCGCTTCCGGCTGCTGCTCTCGGGCACGCCGTTCCGGACCGACGACACGCCGATCCCGTGGGTCGCCTACGACGCGGACGGCCTCTCGGAGGCCGACTACGCCTACGGCTACACCGACGCGCTGCTCGACCGCGTCTGCCGCCCGGTGACGTTCCACCTGATCGACGGCGACATGGAGTGGGTGTCCGACGGGCGCCGCCGGGCCGCCGACTTCGGCGTCGGGCTCGGCGCCGCCGAGGCCGCGCGGCGGCTGCGCACGGCGCTCGACCCCGACGGCGACTGGATCGCCCACGTCCTGCGCGACGCGGTGGTGCGGCTCGAGCGCGTCCGCGCCGGCGACCATCCCGACGCCGGCGGGCTCGTGATCGCCGCCGACAAGGAGCACGCCGAGGCGCTCGCCGTCCGGCTCGAGCGGATCGCCGGCGAGCGGCCCGCGATCGTGACGAGCGACGCGCCGGACGCCTCGGCGCGGATCGCCCGCTTCGCGGCCGGGAGCGGGTCCTGGCTCGTGTCGGTCCTGATGGTCTCCGAGGGCGTCGACATCCCGCGCCTGCGCGTCGGCGTGTACGCCACGAGCGCGCGGACCGAGCTGTTCTTCCGCCAGGTGGTCGGGCGCTTCATCCGCCGCACGCCCGCGCCGAAGGACCAGATGAGCCACGTCTTCCTGCCCGCCGATCCGGCGCTCCAGCGGCTCGCGGCGCAGATCGAGGAGGAGCGGCGCCACGCGCTCACGCTCGAGCCGAAGGGCGAGCCGCTGCTCGAGGAGCCGCCCGAGCGCGTCCGCAGCGAGCCGGGCGACGCGTTCCGCGCGCTCTCGTCCAGCGCGCACGGCGAGGCGTTCACGCTGCAGACGACGCAGCCGGGGGAGACCATGTCGCTGTTCGCCGCCGACCCGCCCCCGTCGCCCGCGCTGGCCGCCTTCACGGCGCCGGCGCCGGTCGCGGCGCCGGCCCGCCCGGAGGCCGAGAGCCCGCACCAGCGCCGCGAGCGGCTGCGCGACGAGCGCCGCGCGCTGGTCTCCGCGCTGTCGCGCATCACGGGCGAGCCGCACCGCGCGATCCACGCCCGCGTGAACCGCGACTCCGGTGCCGCGTCGGTCACCGCGGCGTCGGCGGCGCAGCTCGAGAAGGGCAACGCGCTGCTCGAGCGCGAGGCGACGCGCCGTAGGTGATCCCCCCATTCGGTGGGAACATCGACGAAACCCCTTGTCGCTCATCCTCCGGAGTCCGCACAATCCCGGCGCCATGAACGCACCGCCACAGGCACCCATCCTGCTGTTCGGCTCCTACGGGGAGCTGGACGTGTACGCCTCGGTCGACGACGCCGAGCGCGCGATCGATCCGTGGTCGCTGTCCGATGGGCAGCTCAGCGCATGTGACGCGAAGGGCCGCGTCCTGCGCGTGCTCTCCGTCGGCTCCTCGATCCGGCTGACCGACACCGGCGCCTCCGAGCCGGAGGTCATCCGCGCCCGGCTGTCCGAGCGGCTGCACGAGGAGGGCGAGCTCGACCGGCTCGTCGCGCGCGCGGTCGAGCGCTTCGGCTTCAGGCGCTAGCCACCACCACGAGCCGCGTGCCCAGGTCCGCCGGGGCGGCGTCGAAGCCGCCGTACGCGCGCACCTCGGAGAAGCCGGCGGCCCGCGCCATCGCGAGCAGCTCCGTCGTGGCGTAGACGCGCAGCGAGTACGTCATCGACTCGCGCGCGCCGTCGGGCTCGATCAGCGTCTGGGTGACCTGCGCGATCCCGCCCGCGACGTCGAACGCGCGCTGCTCGAGCAGCAGCCGCCCGTCGCCGACGGCCGTCCAGTCGCGCTCGTGGAAGCGCGCGGCGAGCAGGTCGCGCGGCATGATCTCGAGCACGAGCCGCGCCCCGGGCTTCAGCACGCGGCGGATCTCCGCGAGCGCCCGGGTGTCCTCCTCGTCGCCGAGGTAGCCGAGCGACGAGAACAGGTTGAGCGCCGCGTCGAAGCGGTCGTCGGGGAACGGCAGCTTCCGGTAGTCGGCCTGGACGAGCTTGGGCCAGCGCGCGCCCGCCGCGCGGCGCCGCGCCTCGGCGAGCAGCGTCGCCGACCGGTCGACGCCGGTGACGCGGAAACCGGCGCCGGCGAGCTCGATCGCGTGGCGGCCGAACCCGCACGGCACGTCGATCAGCTCGCCGCCCTCCGGTAGGCCCGCCAGCCGTGCCGCCGCGAGCGCCTGGTCGCGGGCGCCCTCCTCGCGCTCCCCCGCGAACGCGCGCAGGTAGAAGTCGCCGAAGAGGGCGTCCCAGGTCTCGCTCGTGCTCGGGCGGCCCGCCATCCGGCGGCGAGTCTACGCCGGGATCACGCCGCCGCGAACGCGTCCACGCCGGTCAGCTCGGCCGACACCGTCCACAGCCGCGCGGCGGCCTCCGGGTCGATCGCGTAGGGCCGCACCCCGGTGATCGCGTCGGCCTCCGTCGTCGGCGCGGCGATGTCGCAGTCCTCGCAGTAGACCCCGCCCAAGCCGTCGAGCTGGGGCGACGTCGCGCACCAGGTGGCGGTCGCGGCGCCCTCCTCGGGCGTCTTGAACCGGAGCAGCGGCCGGCCGTCGGCGTCGACCCAGCCGAGCGCGACCATCTCCTCGCGCGGCAGGTGGCGCTGGAGCGGGGTGAGGATGCCGCCCGGGTTGACCGCGAAGGCGCGCACGCCGGCGTCCTGCCCGAGCGCGTCGAGCTGGACGGCGAACAGCACGTTGGCGGTCTTGGCCTGGCCGTACGCCGCCCACTTCTCGTAGCCGGACTCGAACATGAGGTCGTCGAAGCGGATCGCGCTGCGCCGGTGCCCGGCGGAGGAGAGCGCGACGACGCGGGCGCCGCCGTCGGCGGCGAGCAGCGGCCAGAGCCGGTTCGCGAGCGCGAAGTGGCCGAGGTGGTTGGTGGCGAACTGCGCCTCCCAGCCCGGCCCGACGCGCGTCTCCGGGCAGGCCATGACCGCGGCGTCGTTGATCAGGATCGAGATGCCGCGCCCGGCGTCGAGGATCCGGTCGGCGCACGCGTGGACGCTGTCGAGGTCGCCGAGGTCGAGCGCCGAGACCTCGGCGCCGTCGATCCCGGCGAGCGCCGCCTCGGCGACCTCCGGCCGCCGGGCCGGCACGATGACCTGCGCCCCCGCGCCGGCGATCGCGCGGACCATCTCGAGCCCGATCCCGGAGTAGCCGCCGGTGACGACCGCCAGCCGCCCCGAGAGGTCGATGCCGTCGATCACCTCGGCGGCCGTGCTGCGCTCGCCGAAGCCGGAGGGGAGAGGATGCTGGGGAGTGACCATGCCGTCGAGCGTAGATCCTCGACCGCGCTCGAAGTCAAGGGGGGACGGCGCTCAGTCGGCGGCGATCGTCGTGTCGCGCCCGGCCTGCTTGGCCGCGGTCAGCGCGCCCTCGGCGCGCAGCACGAGCAGCTCCGCGGGCTCCTCGCCGTCCCAGCGCGCCACCCCCGCGGAGGCGGTCTGGGCGCGCGGCGTCGTCGCGCGCACGCGCTCCAGCACGTCGATCGCGGCCGACAGGTCGCAGCCGGGCAGCACGAGCGCGAAGCGCCCGCCGCCGAGCCGGGCCAGCAGGTCGACCTCGCGCAGCTCGTTGCGCCACAGCGAGGCGGTCTCCTTGATCAGCCGGTCGCCCTCCCGCTCGCCGCTGACGACGTTGAAGGCGCCGAGGTGGTCGAGGTCGAGCAGCGCGAGCGCGACCGGCAGGTCGGTCCGGCGCGCGCGGGCCAGCTCGCGCGGGAGCTCCTCGGAGAGCACCCGCCGGCTCGCCAGCCCGGTGAGGTCGTCGGAGAGCGCGAGCGCGTCCATCCGGGTCCGCAGCGACGCGTGCTCGATCGCGACCGCGGCCTGGGCGGCGAGCAGCTGCAGCATCGTCGTGGCGCCCTCCGGCAGGCCCTCGAGCGGGAGCGTCCAGATCACGATCAGCACGCCCGCCACCGCGCCGTCGCGGAGGATCGGCTCGAACAGCGCCGAGCGCGCCGCCGTGGCCTCGACGAGCGGTGCCGCCAGCGCGGGGTCGTGCCGCGCGTCGGGCACGAAGTGGCCCTCGCGGGCCGTGAACGCGCGCCCGCTCGACTCCGGCCGCGGGTGGATCGTCACGGGCGGCAGCTCGATCCCGCTCATCGCGGTCGAGACGAACGCGCGGCCGGAGGGCTCGAGCAGGAACGCGACCGGCGCGCCCGCCATCTCGCACGCGGCGCGGCAGACGGCGCGGCGGGCGTCCTCGCCGGCGGCGAGCACGCGCACGACGCGGCCGATCGCGCCCATCCCGCGCGCGTGGTCGCGCAGCGTGTCGTTCAGGCGCTTGAGGTCGCGCTCGTTCGTCTCGCGCTCGAGCTCGTAGGCGAGGACGCGCGCGAGCATCGTGAACAGCTGCTCGTCGTCGGGCCGGAACGCGCCCGGCGCGGCCGAGCGCGCGGCGAGCGCGCCGACGACGGCGCCGTCGGAGAGCTCGAGCGGGACGCCGAGGTAGGAGCCGCCGCCGGGCAGCTCGGGGCTGCAGCGCGGCGCGCGGCCCTCGATCATCGCGAGGTCGTGCGACTCGCCGAGCGGCGTGGCGAGGTTGGAGCGCAGCCCGAACGCGGCGCCGCCGCGCACGTCGACGATCCGGTGCACGGCGTGCGTGCGGTCGAGGTGCGCGAGGTAGAGCGTGGCGTCGGGGAGCAGCCGCTCGAGCAGGTCGAGCACGGCGCGCGTGGCGTCCGCGAACGATCGGTAGGACGCCGCGGAGGCGACCGCCGCGGCCTTGATCGCTCCGACGTCCACCTGCTCATCATCGTCGCGGGCGGCGCGCACCTGAACCCCTCGCACGTAGGATCATCCGTCCAGATGCGGCTCGCCAGCTTCCTCGCCCCCGGCGGCGACACCCCGATCGCCGGCGAGGTCCGCGGCGACGAGGTGGTCGCGTTCGCCTCCGGCAGCGTGCGCGACCGGCTCGCCTCCGGCGACCGCACCCCGGCCGAGGGCGCGGCGTACCCGCTCGGCGCCGTCACGCTCCTCGCGCCCGTGCCACGCCCGCGGGCGATCTTCGGGATCGGCCTGAACTACCTCGCCCATGCCCGCGAGACCGGGCAGGAGCCGCCGCCGGCGCCGATCGTCTTCATGAAGCTGCCGACGTCGAGCGTCGGCCCGGCCGGTCCGGTGCGCTGCCCCGCCGTGGTGCGCCGGCTCGACTACGAGGTCGAGCTCGCGCTCGTCATGGGCGCGGGGAACGCGATCGCCGGCTACGCGGTCGCCGACGACGTCTCGGCGCGCGACCTGCAGAAACGCGAGCCGCAGTGGACGCGGGCGAAGGGCGCCGACACGTTCTGCCCGTGGGGACCGTGGATCACGACCGCGGACGCCGTGCCCGACGCCGGCGACCTGCGGCTCACCTGCCACGTCAACGGCGAGCTGCGCCAGGACTCGCGCACGTCCGACCTGATCTTCGGCCCGCGGGCGCTCGTCGACTTCATCGCGGAGGCGATCACGCTCGAGCCGGGCGATCTGATCCTCACCGGGACGCCGTCCGGCGTCGGCCAGGCGATGGACCCGCCGCGGTTCCTGGGCTCAGGCGATGTCGTGCGCTGCGAGATCGAGGGGCTCGGGGCGATCGAGCACCCGATCGCCTAGTGCTGCGTCAGCACCCGGTCGATCAGCCCGTACTCGACGGCCTGCTCGGCGGTGAAGAAGCGGTCGCGCTCCATGTCGTCGTGCACGCGCTCCTCGGTCTGGCCGGTGTGCTTCGCGTAGATCTCGTCGACGCGCTTGCGCGTCTTGAGCACCTCGCGCGCGTGGATCTCGATGTCGCTCGACTGGCCCTCGAAGCCCGATGACGGCTGGTGGATGAGCTGGCGCGAGTTCGGCAGCGCCATCCGCTTGCCGGGCGCGCCGCCGGTCAGCAGGAGCGAGCCCATCGACATCGCGATCCCGACGCAGATCGTCGACACGTCGGGCTTGATGAACTGCATCGTGTCGTACACCGCGAGCCCGGCGTAGATCGAGCCGCCCGGCGAGTTGATGTAGATCGAGATGTCCTTGTCGGGGTCCTGCGACTCGAGGTGCAGGAGCTGCGCGACCACGAGGTTGGCGATCATGTCGTCGATCGGCGAGCCGAGGAAGATGATCCGCTCGTTGAGGAGGCGCGAGTAGATGTCGAACTCGCGCTCGCCGCGGGCCGTGCGCTCGATGACCATCGGGACCAGGGGCATGGCCGAGTTAGATAGCAGGCTCAGGCGGCCGTGCGCGGCGCGGGGCGGCGCAGGCGGCCCAGCATCCGCTCGGTCCGGCGCGCGACGCGCCCGCGGTCCATCCGCAGGGTCGCCGCGACGTCGGCCGCCGGGGTCCCGTCGACGAGCATCGCGAGCAGCGCGAGGTCGTCGGGCTCGACGCTGTGCGCCGCGGCGTCGAGCTGCGCGCGCGTCAGCGGCGGGAGGGCCGGGACGCCGCGCGCGACGCGCCGGATCGCCTCGAACAGCTCGTACGGCGGCGCGGCCTTGTCGACGATCCCGTCGGCGCCGGCCACGCGGGCGAGCACCGTGACCTCGTCGCCGGCGGCCGCCGTGTAGAGGATCACCCGCAGGTCCGCCCGCTCGGCCTTGAGCCGGCGGCACAGGGCGATCCCGTCGCCGTCGCGCAGGTGATGGTCGAGCAGCACGACGTCGACGCGCTCGCGCGCGAGCAGGTCGGGGGCGTCGGAGGCGCCGGCCGCGGCGCCGACCGGGACGATGCCCGGCTCGGACAGCAGCAGCATCCCGAGTCCGGCGCGCACCGCGGGCTGGGAGTCGATGATCGCGACGCGCGTCACGGGAGGGACCCTCCCAAGCGTGGCTGAACCCGATCTAAACGGAGGCGGGGAGACGCTAACGTCGGCGGCGTGCCGCTCCCTCCCGCCCTCGAGCTCACCGGGCTCACCAAGCGCTACGACGATGACTTCCTCGCCCTGGACGGCGTCGACCTGTCGATCGCCGACGGCGCGTTCTTCGGCCTGCTCGGGCCGAACGGCGCCGGCAAGACGACGCTGATCAGCGCCGTCTGCAACCTGATCCGGGTGTCCGCCGGCGAGGCGCGGATCTTCGGCCATCCGCACGCGGCGCCCGAGGCGCGGCGGCTGATCGGGCTCGCCGAGCAGGACGTGAACCTCGACCGCTTCCTCGACGTCGAGGAGACCCTGCTCTACCACGGCGGCTACTACGGGATGGACCGCGCCCACGCGCGTGCGCGCGCGGATGAGATGATGGACGTGTTCGACCTGCGGGCGAAGGCGAGCACGCGCGCACCGCGGCTGTCGGGCGGCATGCGGCGCCGGCTGCTGCTCGCGCGGGCGCTGATGCACGAGCCGCGCCTGGTCATCCTCGACGAGCCGACCGCGGGCGTCGACTTCGAGCTGCGGCTCGAGCTGTGGCGCTACATCCGCCGCCTGCACGGCGAGGGCACGACGATCCTGCTCACCACGCACTACCTCGAGGAGGCCGAGGAGCTGTGCGAGGACATCGCGCTGATCCGTGACGGCCGCGTGATCGCGCGCGACAGCGCGGACGGGCTCCGCGCGAGCTACGACGCCGGGTCGCTCGCGGACGTCTACGTCAAGGCGATGGGCAGCTGACCACGACGGTCCACGCCCGCGGCCGCCCGGCGGCGGTCGGGATGGTGCTCGCCGCGGCGGCGTCGCTGCAGGTGGGCGCGGCGTTCGCGGTCACCCTGTTCGACGACGTCGGGCCCGCAGGGGCGGCGTTCCTGCGGCTCGCGCTCGCCGCGATCGTGCTGTGGATCGTCTGGCGCCCGTCGCTCGACGGCGACCTGCGGCTCGCGGCGATGTTCGGCGTCGCGCTCGGCTGCATGAACTGGTCGATCTACGAGTCGATCGACCGGATCCCGCTCGGCGCCGCGGTGACGATCGAGTTCGCGGGGCCGCTGCTGGTCGCGGTGATCGGGTCGCGCCGGCCGCTCGACGGACTCTGGATCGCGCTCGCGGCGGCGGGCATCCTGCTGCTCGCCGATCCGGGCGGGGGGTCGATGGACACGCTCGGCGTCGTCTTCGCGCTGATCGCGGCCGGCTGCTGGATGGCCTACATCTGGCTCTCGCAGCGGGTCGGCCAGGCGTTCCCGGGCGGTTCGGGGCTGGCGCTCGCGATGGCGGTCGGCGCGCTGGTCGTGCTGCCCGCGGGGGTGATCCAGGGCGGCTCCGCCCTGCTGGAGCCCGAGCTGCTCGGCTCCGCGCTGGTGGTCGCGCTCGCCTCCTCGGTGCTGCCCTACTCGCTCGAGCTCGAGGCGCTGCGGTGGCTCCCGGCGGCGGTCTTCGGCGTGCTGATGTCGCTCGAGCCGGCCGTCGCCGCGCTCGCCGGCCTCGTGGTGCTGGGCCAGGATCTCGGCGCGCGCGAGCTCGTCGCGATCGCCATGGTCGTCGTCGCGAGCGCCGGCGCGGCTAGCCTCGGTGGGCGACGATGACGACCTGGATCGCCACCCACCGGGGCCTCCGCGCGCTCGCCGCGCGCGAGACGGCGCGCGTGCTCAAGCTGTGGACGCAGACGATCGCGGCGCCGATCCTGTCGAGCGCGCTGTTCATCCTCGTCTTCGGCCTCTCGCTCGGGGACCGGATCAAGGCGATCGACGGCTTCCCGTACGACCAGTACATCGTCCCCGGGCTGATCGCGATGGCGATGGCCCAGGCCGCGTACGCGAACAACTCGGCGAGCGTCTTCCAGGCGCGCTTCGACCGCTACATCAACGACGTCCTCGCGTCGCCGATGCGGGCGTGGGAGGTCAACCTCGGGCTCAACGTCGGCGGCGCGGTGCGCTCGCTCGCGATCGGCGCGGGACTGTTCGCGGTCGCCGTCCCGCTGACCGGCGTGCCGGTGCGCGACCCGCTCGTGTTGATCGCGGCGCTCACGCTACTGCTGACGATCTTCTGCTCGTTCGGCGTGATCGTCGGGATCCACGCCGAGTCGTGGGACCAGTCCGCGTTCGTCACGAACCTGGTGATCCTGCCGGCCTCGTTCCTGGGCGGCGTCTTCTACTCGGTCAGCCGCCTGCCCTCGCCGTGGCAGGAGATCTCGCACCTCAACCCGCTCTACTACCTGATCGACGCCGTCCGCCACGGCTTCCTCGGGTCGAGCGACGTGTCGCCCGCGATCTCGCTCGGCGTGGCGGCGGTGCTCGCGGCGGCCTGCGTGGGGTGGAGCGCGCGGCTGTTCGCGACGGGCCGGCGGCTGAAGCCCTAGGCGTCGAGCCAGTCGCGCATCGCAACGTGGTGCGTCGAGTGCTCGCCCGAGCGGAGCTCGTGGCGCAGCTCGCCGAGCAGCCCGTACCGGTCGGCGACGACGTTGTGCTGGTGGATCGTCTCCAGGTTCTCCTGCCGGGCGGAGACGAACGAGTCGTCGCCGAGCTCCGGCAGGCCGTCGACGACGCCGCGGATCATCTCGCGCACGCAGTCCTCGACGAACCGCGGACGGCGGTGCGCCTTCTCGACCACCGCGCCCTCGTCGGAGCGCTTCATCAGCTCGTAGATCTCCGACGACATCGAGTCCTCGACGATCGTCAGCAGCCGCTTCGCGTCGATGTCGGTCTCGCAGCCGACGGGGCAGCCGACGTGCAGCGTGCCGATCCCGCGCTGGTTGTGGGTCGCGACGGGGACGGCGGCGAAGATCCGCTCGATCTCGTCCTCGCCGAAGCCGTCGGCGAGCAGCCGCTCGCGCGAGGAGGCCTGGACCAGCGTCTGCGCGCACGGGCATGCGGTGATGCCCTGCGCGGTGACGCCGATCAGCCGCTTCGTGCCGGTCTCGCCGGCCACCGCGACGCCGTGCAGCGTGTAGATCTCCTGGGTCAGGATGCCGCTGTGCGGCGCGGGCCGGTGCTCGGGGTAGCGCGCCTCGAGGTGGACCTCGGCGCGCCGCGCGCCCTGGCGGTCGCGGACCTTCTCGGCGATGTGCTGGGCGAGCGTCTCGGCGCGGAACGCGCTCTCGCCGAGGATCACCTCGCCGATCGCGTCGTTGACCACCTCCTCGAAGCGCGACATGTGCGCGCCCTTCTGGCGCGGGCCCAGATCGACGAAGCAGTCGAGCTTCGCTGAGTACAAAGTCTCGTGCCCGCCTGCGTCGATCCGTATGACCTTCTCGACATTGGTCACGCCCACGCGCGAGAGCGAGACGTGGAGCGTGGGCACCTGGTTCTGGACGTCTTGGAGCGTTACGGCCATGGAATGCACGATAGGCGATCGTCGTCTTCACCCCTGAGGGGCACGAAGTTCAGCCCCGCGTGGTGCTTCCGAATCGGAAATCTTGTGCTACAAGTCACGTTCGAAGGATGCAGCAGGCGGGGTCGGCCCCGGAGGGGCCGGCTGGTATTCGGCTCAAGGACTGAGATTGAGCACCAAGACTGAAGTGCTGTTGACGGAGGATGCGTCGATCACGGAGATCGACGAGCTCCGCCCGCTCATCGCCGAGGGGCAGGAGCGCGGCTTCCTCACGTTCAACCAGATCGCGTCCTCGCTGGAGGAGATCGAGGTCACCAAGGAACAGGTGTCCGAGCTCCACGCGTACCTCGAGGAGCAGGGCATCGACGTCGTCGGCGAGGACGGCAAGCCCGCCATCTCGGAGAACGGCCGCTTCGAGCGCGCCGAGCCGGCCGCCGGCAAGCAGGAGGCGCCGCGCAAGCCGGCCGTCGACCTGACCGTCGAGCCGAGCCTCGACTCGCTGCGCCTCTACCTGCGCTCGATCGGGCGCGTCCAGCTGCTCAACGCCGAGCGCGAGGTCGAGCTCGCCAAGCGGATCGAGCGCGGCGACCTGTACGCCAAGCAGGAGATGGTCGAGGCGAACCTGCGCCTCGTCGTCTCGATCGCCAAGGGCTACCTGGGCCGCGGCCTCTCCTTCCTCGACCTGATCCAGGAGGGCTCGCTCGGGCTCATCCGCGCGGTCGAGAAGTTCGACTACCGGCGCGGCTACAAGTTCTCCACGTACGCGACCTGGTGGATCCGCCAGGCGGTCACGCGCGCGATCGCGGACAAGGGGCGGACGATCCGCATCCCCGTCCACATGGTCGAGAAGCTCAACAAGGTCGTCCACGTCGAGCGCCAGCTCGTGCAGTCGCTCGGCCGCGAGGCGACGCCCGAGGAGATCGCGGCGGAGCTCGAGTGCACCGTCCGCGAGGTGCGCGACATCCAGCGGATGGCGCAGCAGCCGGTCTCGCTCGAGAAGCCGATCGGCGAGGAGGAGGAGTCCGAGCTCGGCGACTTCGTCGAGGACGAGGCGGCCGTCTCCCCGTTCGAGCAGGCTTCGGAGAACCTCCGGCGCGAGAACGTGCGCCGCGCGCTCGACGCGCTCCCCCAGCGCGAGCGCGAGGTGATCGAGATGCGGTTCGGCCTCACGGGGTCGCGTCCGTACACGCTGGAGGAGGTCGGCCGGGCGTTCAACGTGACGCGCGAGCGCATCCGCCAGATCGAGAACCACACGCTCAAGAAGCTCGAGTCGCTGCCCGAGGCGCAGCGCCTCCGCGACACCGGCTGAGCGCGGTTCGCCGGCACCGCCGGGGCGGTGCCGGCCGCTACACTGCTCGCCGTCCTCGGTGGGATTCCCGAGCGGTCAAAGGGGACGGGCTGTAAACCCGTTGGCTCAGCCTTCGCAGGTTCGAATCCTGCTCCCACCACTCTCCGGAGCGATGATGCACCCGCTCGCGGTCAGGACACCTGGGGCCCTGGTGACTCCCCACCGGAGTGTTCAGCGTCCGCGCAGCAACGAGCGCAGCAGCGGGCTCGTGAAGACCCGGTGCGGGTCGAGCCGTTCGAGCGTCGCGACCGCGGCATCCCACGTCGCCTGCGGTTCCCGGCCGACTCGAAAGGCGTCGGGAACGGTGCGCGCGAGCATGGTGCGATTCGTCCACGCGCCGCGCGGCGTGTAGGCCCAGCCCTTGGACCATTCGGGCCGGACGGTCGCGAACGGCGGCCGGTACGTCGCGAAGACCCAGCGCTCGATGTCCCGGTAGGCGCGATCGGCGGCCGGGGTGCCGGGAAACGACAGGATGTCCAGCCACACGGCCACGTCCCACGCCGGATGATCAGCGCGCGGCGCCAGTGCCGACAGGAGCGCGGGCTGGGCCCCGTCGACCCCGACGTCGCGCTGATGATCCAGGCCGGTGACGCGGATCTCGACCGGCATGTTCATCGGGTACAGGCCCTGCGCGCGATAGGCGGCGACCAGTTGCTGATAGCGGCGCGTGAACAGGTTGATCACGCGTTGGACGTCGCGGCGGCGCGTGAGGACGGCGTAGCCGTTCGCGGTGACGCGCAGGGTCGAGGGCCGGACGTAGAGCAGGACGTCCTTCGCCGCTCCCCAGATGTCACCCGAGTTCTCGGCGCTCAGCCCGGCGACCGTATCGGCGTAGGAGTCCTGGCCCAGCGCGACCGCCGCGCTCGGGTCCGACACGATCTGCCGGCGGATGGCGCGCTGCTCGGCCGTGTTCAGCGTGTCGGAGAAGGGGAAGTTGTAGGGCGCGCGGACCGGGCGCGAGCTCGCCGGCCGGCGCGGGCTCACGGTCCACACCTTCAGCCACGGCGCGTCGGTGAACGGGTACCAGATCGCCTCGATCCGGCCGCTGGCCTCGAGGAAGCTCGCGAACGTCCGTCCCGGAGCACCGGATGGGGCGAAGAGCTCCTCGGCCGGCACGTCGGTGCGGCTCACGCAGCGCAGGTGGCGTAGCGGGCCGGCGCACAGCGTCACGCTCGTGACGAAGGTCCGCCCCAGGTGCGTGAGCAGGCTCGCGCACGCCGGGTCGTCGCGGTCGAACGACCGCAACACGTAGCGCCCGCGGGCCTCGCTCCAGACGACGGCGGTGAGCGACAGGACGAGGTTGCTGAGCGAGCCGAAGGTCTCTCCGCGCGAGGGTCGCTCGCCGCGTGCCGGGATCGCCGTGCCGTGGCCGTCGATCGCCAGCACGCCGCCCACCGTGAGGTCCCCCGGCGCCGGGTGCGCGGTCAGCCCCAGGTCCGCGTCCTGGAGGAACGTGAGCAGGTCCTCCATTGTCGCGCCCGTCTGCGTGACGACCGCCGGCAGACCGCCACCGGAGCGGCGCATCGCGGTCAAGTGCCGCGTCGTGTCCACGAGCACGACGCGCGGCGAGTGCGACGGCGTGCTCGCGAGCGCGAGCGGCGACCAGGTGTGCCCGCGGCCGAGCGCCCGGACGCGGTACCCGTGCCGCCAAGCCCAGTTGACGACCTCCACGACGTCGCGGGGCGTGCGCGGCGCGCACGTCCAGACGTCGTCGATCTCGATCGTCTGTGCCCAGTTGACGAAGGGCCGCCGCTCGACGTGGACTCCTCCCGGGAAGCCGCGCGGCCGGGTGGCCGCGGCCGTCGCGGACGCCGGCAGCGCCGCGGCCCCCGCGAGCGCGGCCCCGGCGGCCACGAAGCCCCGGCGCGACAGACGCCCGTCGTCGGGCGCCGAGGTCACGCTCTGCCCGTCCGGCCCAGTGCGGCGAACCGCGCCATCAGCGCAAGGTACGCGATGCGCCGCTCACACGCCGACGGTGACGGGCACGATCGTCTCGATCGCGCTCAGCCGCCCGGGCCGAGCTCGGACTCGGCCGGGCGCTCCCGGAGCGTCAGCTTGTACCTCCCGGCCTTCAACGGTCGTCGCGTGTCGAGCTTGGTCTGCCCGCGGAGGTAGCTGCCCCGGCCGTAGGTGCTGCCGGCTCGGCTGAGCCGCGCGCCGGCGCGGCGCACGTCGGGTGGCAGCGCGCTGCGCCGGGTCACCGGCCGCGGCGCTGTCGCTCAGCGACGGCCGCGTGGTCGCCGACCCGTTCCGCCGCACCGACCACCTGGTCGCCTGCCTGCACATCCGGGCCAACGCGATCCTGGCCTACGAGGCCAACCCCTCGCTCAGCGACCGCCTGCGTGCCGCGGTCCGCACCCGGACGGTGAGCCCGTCGGGCCCGGGCGTGCGCGGCGGCGGCACGACACAGACGCCCGCGTGCTCCCAGCCGCGGCTGCGCTGGACCCATCTGCCCGGCACGGGGCCGACGGCGCGCTGGTCCCCCGCGTACTGACCGCTCACCCGGTGAAGCTCGGCGCGCCCGCGGTGCGCGCGCAGCGCCGCGAGGTGGCGCCGCGGGCGCTGTCGGCCCCGGCGTTCACCTGGACGCAGATCCGTCCGCCGGCCCGGCGCGACACGGGGAGGGTGAGCCGGACGGTCCGTGTCCGTCCGCGGCGCAGTTCGGCGACGCGGACGCTCCGTGGCCCGCCGCCTGCGCTGCCGGTGACACGTACGTTCCAGAGCGAGGACACGACGCGGCGCGGGCGGGTGCCGCGCCGGTTGGTGACCGAGACGACCGTGGTGACACTGTCGCCGGACGGTGTCACGCGGAGCGGCTGGACGCGCAGCGCCAGCCCGGGCCGCGCGGCGAGGCGCACCCGCCGCACCGGCCGGATCCCGCTGAACTCGCCCTTGCGGTCGCGCACGCAGCGCCAGCGCTGGCGCATCGTGATCGCGCCGGTGCTCGCGCCGTCGCGCAGGTGCAGCCGTGTCTCGAGCTCGAGCGGCCGGCCCGCGCGGCCGATCGCGGCCGGGGTCACTGTGCACAGGGCCCGGACGTCACGGACGCGGACGCGGGACAGGCGCAGGTCGACGTGCACCCGTCCCTGCGCGCCGAGGCGACGGAGCCGCAGGCGCACGCGCGGATCCCGTCGCTCGGCCACGAACCGGCCGCCGCGCACGTGCCGGAGCGCGAAGGGGCGCAGCTTGCGGCCGGAGCGCGGCCGCGCGAGCTCCTCCCGGCGGCCGTGCTCGAACAGCATCCGTTCGACGACGACGCGCGCCCGGCGGAGGCGCACCCCGTTGCCGACGAAGGCACGCCCGGCGAACCGCATCGGACCGAGCGCGGTACGCGGCGCGCGAGCGGACGTGCCGGCCCGGGCCGCGGACGCGGCCTGCGCGGTTGCTACGCCCGAGACCGCGCCGGCGGATTCGCGGCTGTCGCCGACGGCCCCCACGACCGGGTTGCCGGTCTCCGTGCCGAACGTCCAGCCGTGCCCGTCGGCGGCGATGCCCGAGCCGATCGGGATGCCGAGCGCGCAGCCGTACTTCCACACCGTCCCGTCGTTCCCCGGCTGATAGTCGCAGTACGCCGGGATCGCGCCCCAGACGTTCTTCGCGACGTCGTCCGGGATCGTCCCGGGGTCCGACGCGTAGCCGCATTCCGGGCCGTAGTACGTGTAACAGGGGTTGGCCGAGGGCGGCCCGAGGAACGTCGCGGCCGTCGGGTTCCTGCCGCCGCCGAGGATGACGTACGGCCCGCTCGGCAGGCCGGCGCAGGTCCAGGTGTTCGGCGGCGGCGGCTGCGCGGTGCAGCCCGTGATCACGTAGCGGTTGTACATCGTGGGGAGCAGCGCCTGATAGGTCTCGAGCGCGAAGGCCTGACGCGCCGAGCTCTCGATGCCGATCTGGTCGAGCTTCCAGGTCGTCGGCCGCAGCTGGCCGACGAGCTCGAGCAGGCCCTGATCGGTCCGCACCTGCTGGCTCTGCCAGTCGAGCGCCGCCTTCATCTCGTCCTGCGCGGTCGCGAACTTGCGGAGCAGGCCGTCGTAGGTGGTCTGGAACTCCGAGGTGGCCGTCTCCGAGGCCGAGGGCAGCATCGAGATCAGCTCCGACCCGATCCAGAGCTCCGCGCTCAGCCCCGCACCTCCCTCGAACGCGCCCGCCGCCGAGGCGGCGATGCCCATGACGCCCGCGAAGAAGCTCTGCAGGTTGAAGCTCGTGCTGTTGCCCGTCGCGCCGGCGAGGCTCAGGTCCGCGCCGATCGCCGGCAGCGACCCGTTCTCGGACTCGAAGATGCTCGAGCGGATCGTGTCGAGCTGTCCGAAGTGCGCGACGACCTGCTGGGCGTAGTAGGCCTCGCGCAGCATCGCGTTGACCGCCGCCGTCCAGTCCGCCGCGGTGAATCCCGTGGTGTCTACGCCCGCCGGCGGGACGCACGAGGCGTAGACCGGCGGCGCGAACGACACGGGGCCGTCGTCGCCGCAGTTGCCGATCGCCCCGGCCGCCAGGTTCGTCGTCAGCGGCGTCAGGATCGTCGGGTCGGGCGTGTTCGAGCCGGTCCACACCTGGCGGATCGTGTCCGCATTCCCGGTCGCGCTCTTGGCCTTCAGGTTCAGCTGGGCGAGCGCCAGCCCCTGCGCACCCGGGAGCGGCGGATAGCCCTGGTCCCGATAGCGCTCCCAGCCGCCGCTGCCGCGCCGGTTGTAGAACCAGGTGCGGATCCCGAACTGGCCGCGCGCGACCAAGTCGTCGCGGCCGTCGCCGTCCACGTCGCCGACACGGATCGTCGAGTAGTACTCGGGGTTGACCAGCCAGTCGCCGCCCAGCGTGAGCGGGTCGACCCCGTCGGCAGCGCGTTCCATGTGCCGCCCTGGAGCGAGTACGCCTGTAGGCCCTGGAGGCTCAGCGCGAGGATCTCGTCCACGCCGTCCCCGTTGACGTCCCCTGACCGGATCGACCCCCAAAGGCCGGAGTAGAGCGCCTCGTTGAACCCCGAGCCCGCGAGCGCGCCGAGCGTCGGCAGCGGGCTCCAGGCGCGCCGTGCTCCCGGGTACAGCCGGATCGCGTCGATCGTCACGCCCTCGCCGGGGAAGATCGTCAGCTGATCGTCGTCGTTCTCGGAGATGACGGCCTGGAACAGCACCTGCTGCTCGCGGCGGCGCGGTGCGGACTGGCTGATCCAGGTGATCTGGCGGCTCCGCTCGTTGAGCGTCACCCCGAAGCGCCCGAGCCCCGGTCCCACCGGCCCGACGATCTGGATCACGTTCCCGGTGTCGGTGTCGGTCTCGATGTCGAATTCCACTCTCCCGTCCTGGGTCGAGCTCGTCTCCGTACCGTCGATCGCGCCCGGCACGTTCCGCGCCCGTGTCCACCCCGAGCCGTTGAAGGAGAACCTCCCGTCGCTCCCCTGGTCGTCGTACGTCGTCCCGCCGATCAGGCCCGCGGACTTCACCCGCAGCCCGTCCGAGGCACGGGCGAAGACCTCGTCGGCGCCGTCGCCGTCGAGGTCCGCGGCGCCGAGCGTCTCGTAGTAGCTGGGGCTCGAGCTCAGGCAGTCGCTCGTGCCCGGGAACGGGCAGTCGATGCCCCGGCCGGCCACGTTGCTGAACGCCGCCCCCGTGATGTCGGCGTCGCTCCAGCTCTGCGCGCCCGGGTCGTACTGCAGGAGCTCGAGCGCATCGCTGCCAGGGCGGCCGACGAGGGTCTCGCCCGCACCGCCGCCCAGCACCGCCGACCGGAACACCCCCCAGCACGACGGCAACGCGCAGTCGCCGTCGTCGAACCACGCGCTCGGCCCGGTGTTCCCCGGCGGCAGCGCCGACCAGCCCGATCCATTCCAGTCGTACGCCACCAGCCCGGCGGCGCCCCGGCCGATCAGATCGGTCGTGCCCGGCGTGTTCACGGTGACGCTGCCCGTCCGGATCGTCATATAGCGCGACGGGACGTTCCACCCGGCGGCGTCGCTGAAGGGTCCGTTGCTGCTGATCAACGACCACCTGCCGCCGTTGATGCTGCCGCCGGGCCCGGGCGAGAAGTAGTAGACGCGCATCCCGTCCGCGAAGCGCGCCAGCACCTGCGCGTTCGGGTTGCCGTTGATGTGCGCCGTCTGGATGGTCCCGTAGTACTGCGGCTGGGTCCAGTCGGTGGCGGGCGTCTCATTCGGCTGCGGCGACCGGAAGTCGGGCAGCGTCTGCGCGATGCCGTTGGCGTCGACCTGCGGGCGCCACTGCCCGGTGGCCGTGTCGAACCACCAGATCTCCAGACCCTGGTCGTTGCGCGCCAGCAACTCGTCCCTGCCGTCGCCGTTGAAGTCGGCGAGCTGGATCGTTGAAAACTTCGACGGGTCGGTCCATCCGCCGGCGTCACCCCAGCCGGGCAGGGTGAACGTGGGTCCGCAGGCGTCGGTGTAGACGGGATTCGTGTCGTTCAGGCAGCCGGATTGCGCCTGCGCCGCGCCTGGCGCCGCCAGCGCGACGGCCGCCGCCGCCAGCGTCGGCGCGATCCATCCCATCGCCCGCCTCATGCCCGTCCTTCCCTCGCGCCCTCTCCGGTGCGGGGATCCTCTCCGGCGAGGACGCGCCCGTCAAGGGGGATGGCCGGCTGGGGTGCCGCGGGTTGACTCCGCCTGCTCGGGACCAGCATGATCGGCGCATGCGACGCCTGCCAACCGGGATGAACCGCCGACGGATGGGCCGCGCAGCCGCTGCGCTGGTGGCCGCGATGACGCTGACGCTGCTCGCCGCGGCGCCCGCGGGAGCGCAGACGCGGGAATGCTTCCTGCTGACCCAGTGCACCTCGGTCGCCGGACCGTGGGTCGTGTTCTCGCCGCTCGGGCAGACGCCGATCCCCGCCGGCACGGACATCAGCTGCCCCGACGGCGACCGCATGCAGCTCCCGGTCGGCAGCGACTACGAGCTCGACGGCCCCAACGGCCCCGGCGGGTCGTTCATCAACGTGAACGTCACGCGCTACATGCCTGGCCCCGGAGTCGGGCTGATCAACGGCAGCGTCGCCTACTTCTGGGCCGTTTCGCTCTCCCGCGACTCCGGGGCGTTCCGCCCGCACATCGGATGCATCCCCCGACCGGCCCGCCCGGCCCCTGCAGCCGCCCAGGCCGGCCCGACCCGCGTGGTCCGGACACGCACGACCCGCCTGCACCCGTCGCGCGCCCATCGGCTCAGCCACCGATGCCGGCCCGGCGAGCGGCTGCAGCACGGCTTCGCCGGCGTGCGGTTCCATCGCGAGCGGCCGCCGACGGCGCGCGAGATCCGGGAAGCGGAGACGACGTACGCCACACGCGACGGCCGGGTGCGCGCGCGGGTGCGCACCGGCCCGAGCGTGGGCGACCACGAGAAGGTCACGCTGCAGGTGCTCGTGATCTGCGCCCGCTGATCGGGTCGCGCCGTCAACCGGGCGCGGACCGCGCCAGCTCGGCGATCCGGGCGAGCGCTTGCGCGTCCCGGCTGCCCGGCTCGGCAGTCGTCGCGAAGAGGATCTGCCGGTCGGTGCCGCCGACGGCGAACGTCTGGAAGCTCAGGCGCATCCAGCCGACCGCCGGGTGCAGGTACAGGTCCGAGCCCGACACGAACGAGCGCACGTCGTGGTCGGCCCAGAGCCGGCGGAAATCGTCGCTCTCGCGCGACAGCTCCTCGATCAGGGCCCTGGGATAGGGGTCGTCGAGATCGCCGCCGACGGCGGCGCGGAAGTAGGCCACCGTCCTGGCGAGCGTGAACTCGAGATCCTCGTAGCGCTCGTACTCCTCCCGGTTCAGGACATCGAGCGCAGCATGTTGGTGCCCGGCTGCGCGACGCGCGTCAGCGCGCGCGGCCGCGTTCGAGGCCAGGACGTCCAGGTGGCGTCCGTGGATGAAGGCGGGGGTGCCCCAACCGTCGATCAGCGCCTGCACCTCCGTCCGGACATGCTCCTCCCCGTGGACGCGGGGTCGCGCGGCAGGCGACGCCAGGCGGCCCAGGGCGAACAGGTGATCCGTGGCGTCATCGTCGAGCTGGAGCGCCCGTGCCAGGGCTTCGAGCACCTTCTCCGACGGGTGGTAGTCGCGGCCCTGCTCCAGGCGCGTGTACAAGGCCGAGCCGCTGCGGAGCACGTCAGCGGCCGGCGCGGTCGCCCGTGCGTCGGCGCCGCCCGCGCCGCGCCGGTTCGGCGCCGCGTCCCTTTCGATCCTCCCGCATCCGAGCCTGGCCGCCGGCGGGGGCGGCGGCCACGACTGCATCATGCGGGTCGCGGACCCGCCCGGCGGCGGCGCCGCGAACCTGTCGCTCGAGTCGTCGTCGAAGTGGGATACCGACGACTGGTCCATGGCTCCCCCGAGCGGGATCGACGTCTCCGACGATGCGGCCATGGAATCGCTGGGCGGCCTCTGGCGCGGCTGCGGGTTCACCACCGTCTGGCAAGTCGTGGACACGACGATCACCATCGCCGTGTCGTGGCCCTGGAACGACGCGCCCAGCACCTCCTGCACCGTCTCGGGCGCGAACGAGTTCCGTTGCAGGCGCGACGACACGACCGTCATCGGCTGGGACGTGGTCGGCGGGCCCGGCTGAGTGCGATCCGAGCTCTCGAGCATGGCGGACGACTACGGGCGCTACGCGCTGTCGCAGCGCGCGGCGTTCGAGGCGACGCATCCGTCGGCGCTCGCCGCCGCGCGGCGGTTCGCGGACGAGCCGGTGCTGCGCGTCGCCGATCTCGGCGCCGCCGACGGGGTCAGCTCGCACGGCCTCATCCGCGACTTCGCGGAGGAGCGGGCCGGCTGCCCGCTGGTCTACGCGCTCGTCGATCTGCCGACGAATCCGTGGGGCGTCACCGGTGAGCACCTGCGGCGCGCCTTCGGCGACGCGGGGGACGTCGTGGTGATCCCCGCGCCGGGCGACACCGGTCCGGGGATCGCCGACGCCGGCGCCGGGGCGCACTTCGCCACGGCGGAGGCCCACGGCGAGGCCTGCGACCGTGCGCTCGAGCGCAGCCCGGCGCCCGCCACGGTGATCAGCATGGCGGGCATCCCGCTACAGCAGGCGCCCTGCCTGCCTGCGGGCAGCGTGCACGTTGCGGACACCGGGACGGCGATGCACTGGATCGCCGACGCGGCGGGCATGGCGTCGACGGGCTCCGTCTTCCCCGGCTATCCGGACCACGTCGACGAGGCGGAGCGGCGCGCCTGGCGCGTCGCCGCGGCGCGGCAGTGGCAGCGGCTGCTCGAGCTCCGCGCCGTGGAGCTCGCGCCGGACGGGCGGCTCATCGCCGCGCTCCCGGCCTCGCCCGGTCCGGACCCCGAGCGGTCGGGCTCTACGTCGAGCTGATCGGCGACATGGACCGGGTGCTCGCCGACTGGCGACGCGCGGGGCGCGTCGGCGCCGAGACCGTCGCGGCGATCGTCGCCCCGGTGTGGATGCGCACGCTGGACGAGATCCGGGAGCCGTTCGAGGCGGGCGGCGGGCACGTCGACGGCCTGGAGCTCGAGAGCGCCGAGCTCTTCCGTCTCGACAACCCCTACTGGGACGACGATCCCGCCGTCTTCGCGCGCGAGTACGTGCGCAGCGTGCTCGCCTGGGGCGAGCCGCTCATGCGGAGCGCGTTCGCGCGCGAGGGCGTGGACCGCGTCGCCGGCCTGATCGCCGACTTCCTCCGCGCGCTCGAGGAGCGCGTCGCCGACGACCCCGGCCGCTATCGCCGGGACTACTTCGAGGCGCTCGTCATGTGCCGCAAGTCGGACGCCTGACGCACCCGGGACCGCCCAGGCCCGAGTTGGGTCCCGGGCCTCTCGCCGGTCTCCACGCCGCCGTCTAGCGTCGCCGCGATGCAGGTCTTGCGAGCGGCGGGTGCCGCCACCGTGGTGCGTGCGACCTCCGTCGGCGTCGCCGTCGCGCTGGTGGCGCTGCTCGTGCAGCTGCGCGGGCTGCTCGAGCTGATCGACCCCGTCGCGCCGGAGCTGACGCAGGTTGGCGCGGGCGCGCTGATCGTCCTCGTGGCGGCGACGCTCGCCGGCGTGGCCGGCGCGTGGCAGGCGGCGCTGGCGGGCGTGCGGTCGCGCCGCGACATCGTGGTCGTCGGGGCGGCCGGGCCCGCGGCGGTCCTGGCCGTCGCGAGCCTCGCGCTGTCGCTCTCGTCGCCGGCGGTCGACGCGGGCCGGGCGCTGCTCGAGCTCGCGGTGATCGCGGCGGGCGCGGCCGCGGGCGCGTGGCTGCTCCCGGCCGTCGCGCGGGTCCTCGCGCGGCTGCGCGGCGCGCGCGGCCAGACCTCCGCCGAGTACATGGGCGCACTGGTGCTCGTCGCGCTCGTCGTCGCGATGCTGATGACGGTCATGCCAAGGCTCGGCGGGGAGACGTCCGGCCTCGTCGACGCCATCTCGGGCGGCGAGTCCGGCACGTCGGTCGGCTCCCTCGCCGACGACGACGGGGACGGGCTGACCAACGAGGAGGAGGCGGCGCTCGGCACCGATCCGGGCACGGCGGACTCCGACGGCGACGGCGTCTCGGACGCCGACGAGTTCACGCACGGCACCGATCCCACGCAGGGCGTCGCGCCGCTCACCGAGGAGAACTTCGTGAAGCCGTGGGAGCGGATCGGCATCACCGAGGACGAGTGGAACGCGCTCGAGGAGGCCGTCCTCGACGAGATCAATCCCGGCGGCTGGAAGGGCTTCCTGCTCGGCGACGTCGCCGGGAGCCTGACCCTCGACGAGAACGGGGAGCTCACGCTCGTCCCGCCCGGCGCGATGCTCTACCTCGAGGACGGCAAGCTGAAGATCGCCGAGATCCAGGAGAACGGGATCGGCGGCGGCCTGGTCAAGGGGCTGGCCAAGATCCTAGGCGCCGGCGGGAAGAGCGCCGCCACGGCGCTGAAGGGCGCGCTGGAGAAGCTGCCGGCCGGGCTGCGGACCCGGCTCGCGGGCGCGGGCGTGCTGCGCGGGGCGGACGCGGCGGCCGCCACCACGAAGGCGCTGCCCCGCTTCGCGCCCGGCCGCTGGCTCCCCCACTTCGAGAAGCACGCGGCCGAGTTCGGCTACCGCACGCCGGTCGAGTACCTGGGCGGCGCGCGCGATCTCGTCGGCCGGCAGGGCGTCCAGACGTTCACGCGCACGAACGGCGACAAGCTCTTCTACGATGCGGCCCGCAACGAGTTCGCCGTGCTCAGGCCGGACGGCGTGTTGCGGACCTACTTCCGGCCTCAGAACGGCAGCGAGTACTGGAGGATCCAGACCGGCGGATGAGCGCGCGCCTCGACCTCAACCCAGACGAGCAGCAGGAGCTCACGCGCCTGCTCGCCGGATCCTCGCTCAACGCCCTGCTCGGCGGCTGGGGCGCGTTCGTGACCCGGGTCGAGCGCGGCTACGACGACTCGATCTACGAGTACACGAACGACCTCTCCGTCCGCGACCGGCTCGAGCGCGTCGTCCAGGGCGCCGGCCCGGGGCTGCGCGGCAAGCTCGCCGCCGCGCTCGCGGAGGACGACCGCCGGTTCGAGGCGGCGACGGAGGAGGGCGCCCGCCCGCTCGGCGAGTTCCCGGACGCGGCCCCCGCGTGGTGGCGGCGCGTGCCGCGACGGCGCGACGGGGAGCTGGCGGAGGACCTCGCGTCGCTCGGCTACCTGGGCTGATGCGGCGCGGCCCGGCCCGGCGAGGGCCGGACCGCGACGCTCCGCTCAGCCCGCCGTGACGGCGTCGGAGAAGAACCGGTGGGACCCGATCACGGTCCCCGGCCCGACCTCCGGCGCGCCGGCGTACCACTCCGGGAGGCGGGCGTAGAACTCCGCCGCCTCCGGCAGCCCGGGCAGCGGGTTCTCCACGCCGTCCTCGAGCTCCAGCAGGGCGAGGAACGTCACGCCGTCCGCCAGCTTGATCGACGCGTAGCGGATGCCCTCCAGCCCTTCGCGCTCGATCGCCGCGAACATGCGCTGCACCGCCGCCTCGGCCTCCGCGACGTGCTCTTCCTTCAACTCGGCTCGCACTGTGAGAACGCTCATCGAACGTCACTCCTCTCGGGTCGTTTCACCACATGACCCGGGACGGCGCCGACCTGTGACAGCGGCTAGCCGTGTGCGAGCACGCTGATCACGACACCCTGGGGATCGCGGACGAAGAAGCGGCGGACGCCCCAGGGCTCGTCGACCGGGCCGTAGATCACCTCGTGCCCGGCGCGCACCGCCGCCGCGTGGGCCGCGTCGACGGCGGCCGGCGACCCGACGTCGACGCCCATGTCGGGCAGGGCGGGCTCCGCGCCGGCCGGTCCGAAGACGACCTGCGCCTGGCCCGAGCCGAAGCCGACGTAGCCGCCGCCGAAGCTGCCCTCCTCGAGGCCGAGCACCTGCGTGTAGAACGCGCGCGTCGCCTCGAGGTCCGCCGACTCGTGGTAGGGGATGATGCGCCGGACGGTCACAGCTTCTGCTTCGTCGGCCGGAACAGGATCTCGTTGACGTCGACGTCGTCGGGCTGGCTCATGGCGAACAGCACGCAGCGGGCGAAGCTGTCGGCGGGGATGGCGTTCTGCTCGTAGAAGCCGGCAATCGCGTCCGCGACGCCCTCGGCCTTGACGGAGTCGGGGAGCTCGGTCGCGACCGCGCCGGGCGAGATGATCGTCGTGCGGATGCCGTACGGCTTGACCTCCTGGCGCAGCGCCTCGGAGATGACGCGCACGGAGTGCTTGGTCGCGGAGTAGATCGCGCCGCCCGGGCCGATCGTGTGACCGGCGACCGACGAGACGTTGATGAACTGGCCGCCCTGCTGCTCCTTGAAGTGCGGGAGCGCCGCGGCGATCCCCCACAGCACGCCCTTGATGTTGACGTCGATCGCCTGCTCCCACTCGTCGAAGCGCTCCATCTCCAGCGGCGAGAGCGGCATCAGGCCGGCGTTGTTGATCATCACGTCGACGCGGCCGTGGAGCTCGACCGCCCGGTCGACGAGCGCCTTGACCTGCTCGCGATCGGTCACGTCGGTCTGGACGACCGCGTCCCGGTCGAGCCCGAGCTCGTCGGCGAGCGACTCCAGCCGGTCGACGCGGCGCGCGCCGAGCACGACCTTCGCGCCGGCCTGCGCCAGATGGCGGGCGGTCTCGGCGCCGAGGCCGCTGCTGGCGCCGGTGATGACGACGACCTTGTTCTCGATGTTCTCTGTCATGGGATGCCCTTCCGTGATGTCAGACGCCCGGCGCGGCGGCGTACTGCTCGTCGGTGACGTGCTCGCCCCAGGTGACCGGGCTGCCTTCGTCGTCGGTCTGCTGCATGGCGATGTGGACCATGAACCGGCCCGGCGCGGCGCCGTGCCAGTGGTTCTCCCCGGGCTCGAAGAAGACGCGGTCGCCGGGGCGGATGACCTCGACCGGGCCGCCCTCGCGCTGGCAGAGGCCGACGCCCTCGGTGACGAAGATCGTCTGGCCGTGCGGGTGCGTGTGCCAGGCGGTGCGCGCGCCCGGGGTGAAGTGGACGGCGGCGGCCGCGAAGGTGGAGCTGCCCGCGGGCGCGGCGACGGCGTCGAGGTAGACGTCGCCCGTGAACCAGTCGGCGGGCCCCTTCTGGGTGTCGATGCTGCTGCGCGTGATCTCCACGAGGTTCCTTTCGTTCAGCGGCGCCGCAGCGCGGGTTGGAGGACGTGCTCGCCGTAGCTGCTGTCGGCGGGGTTGGGGTTCACGCCCGGGCGGACGATCGCGTCGATGCGGTCGAGGACGCCCTGGCTGAGGGTGACCTCGGCGGCGGGGAGCTGGCTCTCGAGCTGCTCCATCGTGCGCGGGCCGATGATCGCCGACGTGACCGCGGGGTGGTTGACGACGAAGGCGATCGCCAGCTCGATCATCGACAGCCCGGCGTCCTCGGCGACCGCGGCCAGCTGCTCGACCGCCTCGAGCTTGCGCTGGTTCTCGGGCAGCGACATGTCGTAGCGCGCGGCGAGCCGCTTCCGGGCCGGCGACGCCGGCGAGCTGTCGGCGGTCCAGCTGCCCGAGAGCCAGCCGCCCGCGAGCGGGCTGTAGGTGAGGATGCCCATGCCGTGGCGCTGCGCGGTCGGCAGCACGTCGAGCTCGATCTCGCGCACGAGCATCGAGTACGGCGGCTGCTCGGTGCGGAAGCGCTGCAGGCCGTGATCGCGCGCGGCCCACTGCGCCTCGACGATCTGCCCGGCCGAGAACGACGACGAGCCGATGGAGCGGACCTTGCCCTGCTGGACGAGGTCGGTGAGCGCGCCGAGCGTCTCGTCGATGTCGGTCTCCGGGTCGGGGCGGTGGACCTGGTAGAGGTCGATCCAGTCGGTGCCGAGCCGGCGCAGCGAGTGCTCGACCTCGGTCATGATCCAGCGCCGCGAGACGCCGCGGCGGTTCGGGTCCTCGCCCATCGGGCCCCAGACCTTGGTCGCGAGCACCACGTCGTCGCGGCGGCCGCGGAGCGCCTTGCCGACGATCTCCTCGGACTCGCCCGCGGAGTAGATGTCGGCGGTGTCGACGAAGTTCACGCCGGCGTCCAGCGCGGCGTGGATGACGCGGATCGGAGTCGTCGTGGTCGGGGTTGCCCCAGGCGCCGAACATCATCGTGCCGAGGCAGAGCTTCGAGACCTGGACGCCGGTGCGTCCGAGCGGTCGGAGTTCCATGTTGTTCTCGCTCCCGGGTCGCTAGGCGGGCAGCCCGACCTGCTCGGGCGTGACCTCTCCGACAGTACCCGGCGGCGGCCGGGCCTGAGGGTGCCCTGCCGTGCCCCTCTCGCAGGGCCTCCTGTCACGTCGAAGGGCGTGATGTCGAGCAGCCCCCAGACGCTGCTGAGGTCCTCGGCGGCGCGCGCGCGCGGGGGTGCGGCTAACCCCCGAATTCCGGCGGTTCGGGATGTTCCGCCGGGTTCGTGGCGTCCTGGCTTGTGATGACCGACCGGTTCCTCCAGTTCGATGCCAGGCACGCCGCCGCGCACGACGCGGTGATCGTCGGCGGCGGCCCCGCGGGCCTGAGCGCGGCGCTCGTGCTGGGCCGGGCGCGGAAGCGCGTGGTCGTGCTCGACGACGATCGGCCGGCGAACGCGGTCTCCCAGGGCGTCGGCGGGCTGCTCGGGCAGGACCGGGTGAAGCCGGCGGACCTGCGCGACAGCGGACGGCGCCAGCTCCGGGAGTACGCGAACGTCGAGTTCCGTCACGGCGCCGTCGAGGACGTGCGGCGGACGGGGGACGCGTTCGTCGTCCGGCCGGGCGAGGGGCCGCCCGTGCGCGCCCACGCGATCGTGCTGGCCCACGGGCTGCGCTACGAGCCGCCGCCGGTGCCCGGGATCGAGGCGCTCTGGGGCCGGTCCGTCTTCCACTGCGCGTTCTGCGACGGCTGGGAGGTGCGCGACCGGCCGCTGGCCTTCCACGGCAGCGGCCCGGGCGCCGTGCGGTCGGCGCTCGTGCTCGCGGCGTGGACGAACGACGTCGTGCTGTGCACGGACGGCGCGCCCGATCCCGGCGGCGCGGTGCTCGCGGCCGCGGGCGTGCGGGTCCGGACCGAGCCGATCGCCCGGCTCGCCGGGACCGGCGGCCGGCTCGAGCGGATCGAGTTCTCCCACGGACCGCCCGAGCGGCGCGAGGCCCTGTTCGTCAACACCTCGCGGGACCAGCCGAACGGGCTGGCCGCCGCGCTCGGCTGCGAGCTGACCGAGGCCGGGACGATCGCGACCGACGCCGACGGGCGGACGGCCGTCGCGGGGGTGTACGCCGCCGGGGACGCCGCGACCGCGTACTCGCGGTCGGTGGCCAACGCGATCGGCACCGGGTCGCGTGTCGCGTACGCGGTCGCGCTCGAGCGCCTCGCGCCGGTCGCCGCCGCGGCCGCCTGAGCGCGCCGGGGACGTCAGCCCGCGACGCCGCAGAACCGCATCGCGGTCAGCGCGATGCCCTGCGCGCAGGCGACGAGCTCGGCCACCGGGACGTGCTCGCGCGCGGTGTGGGCGAGCCGGATGTCGCCCGGCCCGTAGTTGACCGACGGGATCCCGGCCTCGCGGATCAGCGTGGCCGCGTCGCTCCAGTTGTCGAACCCGCCCGCCGGAGCGCCGGTGGCCAGGTCGCGCTGGACGCCGAGCAGCGTCCGCACGATCGGCTCGTCGTCGCCGACCTCGGCGGAGGGGACGCCGCCCAGCAGCCACTCCACGCGCGGCGGGTGTCGGCGCAGCCACCCGTCCTCCTCGGCGACCTGCTGGACCGCGGCCTCGAACTCGCGTCTGGCGACGGCGCCCCATCCGCCGGCGTCGGTCTGCTCGGGGAGGAACTCGAGGTGGCATTCGATCCGGCACCCGGCCGGGTGGCTCACGATCCACTCGCCGCCGTGGATCGCGGTGGGGACGCAGTGCGCGGGTGCGAGGCGCCGATGCGGCGGCGCCGCCGCCCACCGCTCGTTCAGCCGGTCGATCGCGTCCAGCACGAGGCGCGCCTTGTCGATCGCGTTGACCGCGCCGCCCTGCTCGTGGGGCGCGGGCGGGATCCCGGCGTGCCCGGCGCGCCCCTCGACCGTCACGGCCGCGAGCAGCGAGCCGCGGCAGCCCGCGCACACCGTCAAACCCGTCGGCTCCGGCACGATCGCGGCGTCGGCGCGCAGCGTCCGTGCCGCCGCCAGCCCACCGGCGCCCGTCGTCTCCTCCTCGCTGACGGTGTTGACGATCACGTCGCCGGCGAGCCGGATGCCGAGCTCGCGCAGCGACTCGACCGCGATCACCATCGCGGCGATCCCGCCCTTCATGTCGCAGGCGCCGCGACCGTGCACGAGGCCGTCGCGGACCTCGCCGGCGAACGGGTCGCAGCTCCAGTCGGCGCGCGGCCCGGGCGCGACCACGTCGACGTGGCCGTTGAGCAGGAGGCGCTGCCCGCCGCCGGCCCCGGGGAAGGTCGCCGCGAGCTGTGGCCGGCCCGCGAACGTGAAGCCCTCGGGCACGTAGGGATGACCGGCCACCGTCGCCGCGTCGGGCTCGGCCAGCACGATCGCCGCGCCGCGGCGTTCGAGGCGCTCGGCCAGGAACGCCTGCAGCGCCGGGATCTCGCCGCCCGAGACGAGCGGCTCGCGCGACGCGGTGTCGAAGCCGATCAGCCGCTGCAGCAGCGCGACGAGCACCGGCTCGCGATCCGCGATGTGATCGCGCACCCGGGCTTCGAGGGATGTCAGCGTGGCGGGCACCGGGTCGACCATAGACTCGCACCACGCCTGCCGCGGATGGCGCGCGGGTACGCGTGGCTCCCATGAGCGAAGACACGACCTGCCCGAACTGCGGCGCATCGATCCCCGGCGCCTCGGACATCCCGGGCGACCAGGCGAGCACCAACCCCGCGGCGGCGCGGTGCCCGAGCTGCGGCGCCGCGCTCGGTCCCGAACCGCAGCCGGACGCGCTCAAGGACGGCGGCTGGCACCAGGACGGCGAGCCGCAGGCCTGACAGCAGCTAGGTGCCGGCGCCCATGAGCTCGGCGACGCGCTCGCCGACGACGGTCGTCGGCATCGCCGTCGTCGCGCGCGGCAGGGCGGGGAAGATCGACGCGTCGGCGATCCGGACCGCGGGGAGGCCATGGAGCCGCGCGCCCGCGTCGACGACCGCCCCCTCCGCCGGATCCGGCCCCATCGGACAGCTCGCTCCCGGGTGCCAGTAGTGCGCGTGCTGCGTCCGGATGAACGTCGCGAGCGCATCCGGGTCGTCCGCCGGCGGCAGCGCGCGCGGCGTGCCGAGCAGCGCCGCGAGCGGCGGATGGGCGAGGAGCGCGCGCACGGCGCCGATCCCGTGCGCGAGCGCGCGGACGTCGGACGCGTCGCCGAGGTACCGGTGGTCGATCCGCGACCGGCCGCCGGCGCGCGGCGGCTCGACGGCGCCGCGCGAGCGCGGGGTGAGGAGCGCGACGGGGAAGACGCACTTCCAGGCGTGCGGCGCCGCGGGGTCCGGCTCGACCCAGGGATAGACGTGCAGGTCGTACGGGCCGTCGCACTCCGGCGACGCGAGCTTGAGGATCGCCTGCTCCTCCGGCATCCACCGGTCGCGGGCGAACTCCGCGAGGCGGGCGGCGAGCTCGGCGCTGCCGTCGAACTCGAGCTGGACCGCCGCGTGCTCCTGCAGCCCGCGGCCGACGCCGGGCAGGTGATGGCGCACCGCGATGCCGGCGCGCTCGAGCGCCGCGGCGTCGCCGATCCCCGACCGCAGCAGCAGCTCGGGCGTCCCGTACGCCCCGCAGGCCAGCACCAGCTCCGCGGCCGAGACCACGCTCGCGCCGGCGTGGATCAGCGCGCCGCCGCCGTCGCCGGCCTCGATGCGCTCGACCTCGGTGCGGTCGAGGATCCGCAGGCCCGGGTCCTCACGGACGGGATCCAGGTACGCGAAGGCGGTGTTCCAGCGGGTGCCGCCGGCGATGTTCACCGGCGCGCACCCGGCGCCGGGCCCGCCGCCGGCGTCGTCGAGGTCGTCCGCGAGGCGGTGGCCGGTCGCCGCGCACGCCTCCAGGAACGCGGCCTGGAACGGCTGGATCTCGTCCGCCGCGTAGTGGCGGAGCCGCATCGCGTCGCCGGCGCGCGCGAACGCGGGCTCGAGCTCGGCCGCCGACCAGCCCGGGGAGTGCCGCCCCCAGGCGTCGTAGTCCCCGCGCCAGCCCCAGCTCTGCGTGCAGCCGTTGTGGGCGGAGCACCCGCCGAGGACGCGGGCCCGGTCGAGCGCGAGCGGCTGGCCGCCCGCCCCGTCCGCGCGATAGCCCCAGTCGTGGCTGGTGGGCAGCGAGGTGGCGTCCAGCAGCTCGGCCGGCCAGCCGCCCGCGCTCGAGCGGGCCGTAGTCCGGGCCGGCCTCGATCACGAGCACGTCGCGGCCCGCCGCCGCCAGCCGCGCGGCGACCACCGCGCCGGCGGTCCCGCCGCCGACGACCGCCACCTCGGCTTCGATGCGCGTGCTCATGACCGCCGACGCGGGATCGTAGTCAGGAGTACCCGGCCGCCGGGCGCGCGTCGTCGCGGAGCTCGCCCTCGAGCGAGATCCGCGGCAGGACGCGATCGAGCCAGGCGGGCAGCGTCCACGCGCGGTCGCCGAGCAGCGTCATCACGGCCGGCGCGATCACCATCCGCACCACGAGCACGTCGATCAGGATCGCGGCGGCGAGCCCGAGCCCGATCGTCTTGACCACCACGTCGGGGTCGGAGACGAAGCCGAGGAACACGCTCGTCATGATCACGCCCGCGGCGAGGATGATCTTGCCGACGCGCGCCATCGCGCGCACCACGCTCTCCGCCGGCCGCGCCCCGCGCACGTACTCCTCGCGGATCCGCGACTGCAGGAAGACGTTGTAGTCCATCGAGAGCCCGAACAGGATCGCGAACATGAACAGCGGGACGAAGGACACGATCGGCACCTCGCCGTCGACGCCGAGCAGGCTCGCGCCGACGCCGTCCTGGAACACGAGCACGACGACGCCGTAGGCCGCGGCGATCGAGAGCAGGTTGAACGCGGCGGAGACGAGCGGCACCCAGAGGGAGCGGAACACCGCCATCAGGAGCAGCACGCTCAGCCCGACCACCATGGCGATGAAGAGCGGCAGCCGGCTCGCGATCTTGTCGGCCAGGTCCTGCAGCGTGGCGGTGGCGCCGCCGACGTGGACGTCGACCTGCGACCCGCGCGTGGCGCCGGGGAGCACGTCGGCGCGCAGCCGGTCGACGAGCGCGGTGGTCCGCTCGTCCTGGGGCGAGCTCTTCGGGATCACGCTCAGGACGGCGGCGTCGCCGTTCGGCGACGGCTGGGGAGGGGAGACGAAGGCGACGCCGGGGTCGTCGGAGACGGCGGTGCGCACGCGCTCGAGCGTCGCGTCGCCCGCGCCGTCGCCCGGCGTGGTGGCGGCGAGCACGAGCGGCCCGTTGAAGCCCGGGCCGAACCCCTCGGCGAGCCGGTCGTAGGCGATGCGCGTGGTCGAGCCGGCACGGTCGTTGCCGTCGTCGGGCTGGCCGAGGCGCAGCGACGCGAACGGCACGGCGAGGAGGACCAGGACGAGCGTCCCGCTGACGGCGGCCGCGAGCGGCCGGCGCGTGATCAGGCCGGCCCAGCGCGCGAAGCGCGCCGACGGCTCGACGTGCTCGGGCTTCTTCGGCCGCAGCCGCCGGGCGAACGCGCCCATCAGCGTGGGCAGCACGGTGATCGCGCCGACCGCGACCGTGGCGATGATGATCGCCGAGCCGACGCCCATCTGGCCGACGAAGGGGATCCCCGTGGCGAGCAGGCCGGCGACGGCCACGACGACGATCGCGCCCGCGGCCACCACCGAGGTGCCCGCGGTGGCGTTCGCCACGCGCGCCGCGTGGGGGACGCTGTCACCGCTCGCGAGCTGCTCGCGGTAGCGCCCGACGATCAGCAGCGCGTAGTCGATCCCCGCGCCGAGCCCGAGCATGACCCCGAGCGTGGGGGCGAAGCTCGGGAAGTCCGCGAACGCGCTGGCGAAGCGCAGCAGCAGCAGCCCGCCGGCGAGCGCGATGAGCGAGGAGATCAGCGTGAGCGCCATCGCCGCGGCCGAGCGGAACACGAGCGTGAGCACGATGATCGCCACCGCGACGCCGATCAGCTCGCCGACGGGCGCGGTGCTCTGCTCCGCCTGGTCGACGACCGCGCCGTTGCGCGAGACCTCGACGCCGGCGCCCGCGGCGAGCTCGGACGCCTCCGCGAGCCGCTCGCCCGGCGCCTTGCCGAGCGCGGACGCGGTGCCGTCGTACTGGACCGGCACGAACGCGATCCGGCCGTCCGCGGACAGCTGACCGCTGTCCTTCGCGAACGGCCCGGGGGCGCCGGTCACGTGCGGCTGCGCGCTGATCGCCTTGACGGTCCGCTCGATCGCGGCCCGCCGCTCCGGCTCGCGCAGCGTGCCCGACTCGACGGCGAAGACGACGTTCGCGGTGTCGCCGGACGCGGCGGGGAAGCGCGCATCGAGCACGTCCATCGCCCGCTGCGACTCCGTGCCGGGGGTCTTGAAGTCGTCGACGAACGAGCCGCCGGCCAGCCCGGACGCGAGCCCGAGCGCGGCGAGCACCACCGCCAGGACCGCCAGCGCGCGCTTCCAGTGTCCTGCCGCCCAGGCGGCGATGGTGCCGAGGAGTTGAGCCATGCGGAGCAGGAAAGCACAGTGTCTGCGATTTTGCAACAAGTGCAGTTTTGCGACGAATGCGATGGTGCACGTCGTGCATCGACGCTACGATGGGGGCATGCCGGAGGGGCTGCGGGAACGCAAGAAGCAGCGCACGCGCGAGCAGATCGTCGACGCGGCGATGCGGCTCTTCGCGGAGCGCGGCTACCACGCGACGACGATCGCCGACATCGCCGCGGCCGCGGACGTCGCGCCGCGCACCTTCTTCTCGTACTTCCCCTCGAAGGAGGCGGTGGTCTTCCACACCGTCGACAGACGACCTCGACGGGCTGGCGGGCACGCTGCGCGAGCGGCTCCCCGGCGAGACCGCCTTCGACGCGCTCCGGCGCTGGATCGACCTGAAGTTCGACGACTGGCTGGCCGAGAAGGACGAGGCGCTGCTGCGCAAGCGGCTGTGCCGCGAGGACGAGGGGCTGGCCAACTTCGAGGGCGGGATGATGGCCCGGATCCAGGAGCTGATGCTCGACGCGATCGCCGCAGGACCTCGGCGAGCCGCCGACGGCGCTCCGCCCGCGCCTCGTCGCCGCCGCCGCGGTGGCGGCGCTGAGCTCGCTCAGCGGCGGCTTCGATCAGGTCGCCCCGGTCGGCAAGGCCGACGCGCTCGCCGTCCTCGACGACGCGATCCTCTTCCTGCGCAGCGGCATGGACGGCCTCCAGGAGAACTGAGCGCGGCTAGACGTGCGGGTCGAGCAGCGTCTGGCCGACGTAGCCCCCGGCCGGCGCGCCGGGCGGGATCGCCCACACGCCCGAGCCGACGTGCTTGAGGTACTCGGTCAGCGCGTCGTCCGCGCCCAGCCGCCGCTGGATCCCGGCGAACGCGGCGGGGTCGCGCTGGTAGGAGAGGAAGAAGAGGCCCGCGTCGAGCTCGCCGAGCTCGGCGTCGAGCCCGTCGGTGAACGAGTAGCCGCGCCGCAGCAGCCGGGCGCCGCCGTTCTCCTCCGGTGACGCGAGCCGCACGTGGCTCGCCGGCGGGAGCCGCCGCGGGTCGAGGCGCGCGAACTCGTCGTGCGCGCCGAGCGGCGCGCCCGAGTCCTTGTGGCGGCCGATCGTCCGCTCCTGCTCGCCCAGCGCGGCGCGGTCCCAGGCCTCGATCAGCATCCGGATCCGGCGCGCGACGAGGTACGTCCCGTGGCGCAGCCACGCCGGCTCGCCCGCGCGGTCGCCCGCGATCCAGACGTGCTCGGCGAGCGCGGCGGTGTCCTCGGCCTTGAGGTTCGCCGTCCCGTCCTTGAAGCCCATGAGGTTGCGCGGCGTGGTCTGCGCCTGGCTCGTCGACGACGTCCGCCCGAACCCGAGCTGCGACCAGCGGACGGTGACGACGCCGCGCCCGATCCGCGCCAGGTTGCGCACGGCGTGGAAGGCGACCTGCGGGTCGTCGGCGCACGCCTGGACGCAGAGGTCGCCGCCGCTGCGCGCCGGGTCGAGCTCGTCGCCCGGCAGCGGCGGGAGCTGGGCGAGCGCCGCCGGCCGGTGCGCGGCGAGGCCGAAGCGCCCGTCGAACAGCGCCGGCCCGAAGCCGAACGTCACGGTGAGCCGGGCCGGGGCGAGGCCGAGCGTCTCGCCGGTGTCCCGCGGCGGCGCGAGCGGGCCCGCGGCGCCGCCGAGCGGGCGGCCGCGCGTCATCGTCGCCGCGGCCGCCGACCACTCCCGCAGCAGCGCGCGGAGGTCGCGCGCGCCGAGGCCGGCGACGACGTCGAAGGCGGCGAAGTGGAGCCGGTCCTGGGCCGGGGTGGCGATCCCCGCCTGCGTCGTCCCGTGGAACGGCACGACCTGGTCGCTCGGCCACGGGCGCCGTGTCGTGCCCGAGCGCGTAGCCCGAGCCGCCGGCGGCGACGGCCACCCCGCCGGCCCCGAGCGTCGCGAGCAGCTGGCGGCGTGTCAGCGCCATCGCGCTAGCCCGTCAGCGCGCGGGCCGGCGCCTGCGAGAGCGGCTCCGCCAGCGCGTCGATGACCTGCGCGAGCCCCCGCACGTCGGGTCGCGTCAGCTCCGTGTAGGGCTCGAAGCCGCCGCCGGCGGCGCGGTACGGGCGCAGCGCCGACTCGACGGTGCCGAAGCGCTGCTCGATCTCGCCGGCGAGCGGGCGGTCGCGCGCGTCGAGCGCGGGCCGGATGGCGTCGAACGCCGCGCGCGCCCCGGTGACGTTGGCCTGGAAGTCGAGCAGGTCGAGGTGCGAGTAGCGCTCCTCCTCGCCGGTGATCTTCGACTTCGCGACCTCGCCCAGCAGGTCGTTGGCGCCGTTGCCGATCTGGGCGGGCTCGAGCTTCACCGTCCGGACGAGCCGCCGCAGCCGCCGCGTGTCGGCGCCGAGCTTCGCGGCGAGCGCGCGCGTCCCCGTCGTCGTGTCCCGCACCCACAGCCGGCGCTCGATCGGGTGGAAGCCGGTCCACCGCGAGCGCGGCACGTCGTTCGCGCGCGCGTCGATCTCCGGGTCGAGGTCGCCGAAGCTCTCCGCGACCGGCTCGATCCGCTCGTACGGGACGCGGGCGGCGGCGTAGGCGCGCCGGGCCGCGGCGAGGTCGCCGGCCGAGAGCGCGGCGCCGAGCGCCCGCGTGCGGTCGACGAGCGACGTCGTCTGGTGCTCCAGGAAGGTCCGATAGCCGTGGACGCCCACCGCCAGCGCGGGCGCCTCCGGCGTCGCGGCACGCGCACCGGTCACGACCAGCCGGCCGTCGCCGTCGGGACAGCGGAGCGTGTACTCGCCCGGCTGCAGCGTGAGCGAGAAGCGCCCCGTGATCCCCGCGGCGACGCCCTCCGCCTCGGCGAGCACGCGCCCGCCGCGGACGATCTCGTACTCCGAGCCGCCGCTGCCGCCGGTGACGACGAACGTCGCGGGGCCGGACGGCAGCCGCAGCGTCGCGGGCTCGCAGCCCGCGCCGGAGATCCCGACGGCGACGGTCCGCGCGCCGGCCGTCGCGGCGCCGGTCGCGGGCGCGCCGCCGCCGCCGAGCGTCCCGGCGACGAGGACGACCGGCGCCGCGACCACGGCCGCGCCGGCGAACGACGCCCGGGTCCGGCCGCGCAGCTGCTGCGGCGCGAGCAGGATGAACAGCATCGGCACCGCGTAGATCAGCCAGCCGGCGACCTCGATCACCGTCGGCTGCGCCTGGATGCCGAGGATGCCGGTGATGAGCGACTCCCACACCGTGCCCGGCCGGACGATCGCGCCGAGGTCCAGCGCCTGCGCCTGGCCGCCGGTCACCCAGCCGGCCTCGGCCGCGCTGTGCAGCGCCGAGGCGACGAGCCCGGCGGCGACGATCACGAGCACGACGCCGGTCGCGCGGAAGAAGCGCGCGAGGTCGAGGTGCACGCCGCCGCGGTAGATCCCGTAGCCGAGCGCGATCGCCACCGCGAGGCCGAGCACCACGCCCAGGCCGGCCGCCGTCGTGTCGGTCGCGTCGTTGAACGCCGCGAGCAGGAAGACGGAGGTCTCGAAGCCCTCCCGCAGGACGGCGAAGAACGCCATCGCGACGAGCGCCCACATCGACCCCGTCTCGAGCGCCCCGGCGGCCTGCGACTGCAGCTGCCCGCGCAGGTCGCGCGAGTGGTTCGTCATCCAGACGATCATGTACGTGACCATCGCGACGGCGACGAGCGCGACGATCGTCTCCAGCCCCTCCTGCGCGCGGTGCGGGAGCTGGTCGTCGACGACGCGCAGCACGACGGCGACGCCGACGCAGAGCACGACGGCGAGCGCGACGCCGGCCCACATGGCGCGCAGCCCGTCGGTCCTCCCGGTGCGGCGCAGGAAGGCGGCGATGATGCCGACGATCAGCGCGGCCTCGAGCCCCTCGCGCAGCGCGATGACGAATGTGGTCAGCACGACTTAGGCCAACCTAAACAGCCCTGCAGATCACCGACATTTCGTAGTCGGTCAGCGGGCGGGGACGAGCCGCCCGGGCGGCGCGGCGGCGGCGCGGACCGCCTGCGCCAGGCTCTCGACGTCGTACGCGCCGTGGTGGCGCCGGCCGTTGACGAAGAACGTCGGCGTGCCCGAGACGCCGCTGGCGTCCGCGCTCCGCACGTCCTCCGCCACGCGCCCCGCGAAGCGCCGCCGCCGGAGGTCGTCGCCGAAGCGGTCGAGGTCGAGGCCCAGGTCGCTCGCCGCGCGGTAGAGATCGGGCGGCGCGAGCCCCTCCTGGCTGAGCAGGCGGTCGTGCATCTCCCAGTAGCGCCCCTGGTCGGCGGCCGCCTCCGCGGCCTCGGCGGCCATCTGCGCGCTCGGGTGCACGTCGGCGAGCGGCAGGTTGCGGAACACGTAGCGCAGGTCGTCGCCGAGCTTCGCGCGCAGCTTCTCGATGATCGCGGCCGCCTCGACGCAGTAGGGGCACTCGAAGTCGCCGTACTCGACGAGCGTCACCGGTGCGCCCGCGGGTCCGCGGATGTGGTCGCGCTCCGGGTCGACGTCGTCGGCGAGGTCGATGATCGTGTCGGCCGTGGCGCCGAGCTGGCGGGCTCGCACCTCCTGCGGCAGCAGCCGCATGACCCGCGTGATCACGTAGGCGACGCAGGGCGAGATGACCGCCGTGGCGAGCACGCCGATCTTCGCCTCCTCGAGCAGCCGCCCCTCGAACGCGAGCGTCGCCACCAGCAGCGAGACCGTGAAGCCGATGCCGGCCGTCGCCGCGCCCGCCGCCAGCGCCGGGAACGTGACCGTGAGCCGGGTGCCGCCGAACATCCGGCGGGTGCCGAGCCACGCCGCGCCGAGGATCCCCGCCGGCTTGCCGATCACGTACGCGGCCACGATCCCGATCGTCACCGGCGACGTCGCCGCCGCGCTGATCAGGTCGCCGTCGATCGCGATCCCCGCGTTCGCGAGCGCGAACAGCGGCACGATCACGAGGCTCGTCCACGGGTGGAGCCGGAACTGCAGCCGCTCGTTCGGCGAGATCGCCGAGGTGAGGCTGGCGCGCGCGGAGTAGGCGAGCTCCGGCGTCGGCTGCTCGCGGAACGAGCGCGCCAGCTCGGTGCTGCGCTCGAGGTCGTCGCGCGACGGCGGGTAGGCGCTGGTCACCAGCCCGATCGCGAGGCCGGCGATCACGGCGTCGATGCCCGACTCGAACATCGCGACCCAGATGCCGAAGCCGACCAGCACGGCCGCGGGGCCGCGCCAGGGGCCGGCGAAGCGCAGCCCGATCAGCACGGCGAACAGGCCCAGTGCGACCGCGAGGGCGACGAGCGAGACCTCCTCGGTGTAGGCGATCGCGATGATCAGCAGCGCGACGAGGTCATCGATGACGACCATCGTGAGGAGGAAGACGCGGAGCCGGATCGCCCGCCCGCGCGAGATCAGCGCGAGCACGCCGAGCGCCAGCGCGGTGTCCGTGGAGACGGCCGCGCCCCAGCCGGAGGCGCCCTCGCCGCCGGCGTTGATCGCGAGGTAGATCGCGGCCGCGGCGACCATCCCGCCGAGCCCGCAGAGCACCGGGACCGCGACGCGCGAACGCTCGCGCAGCTCGCCGACGTCGAGCTCGCGCTTGGCCTCCAGCCCGACGACGAGGAAGAACAGCGTCATCAGGCCCTCGTTGACCCAGCCGCGCAGGTCGGTCGCGAACTCGTGGTCGCCGAGCGAGATCGCGAGCTTGGTCTCCCACAGCGACGTGTAGGAGTCGGGCGCGATGTTCGCCCACGCGAGCGCCACGAGCGCCGCGACCACGAGCGCGGCCGCGCCGCCGGACTCGGCGGCGAGGTAGCCGCGGACGGGCGCCGCGAGGTTGCGCACCCAGGCGGTGCGGCCCTCGCCGGATGAGGAGGCGGACGCGCTGATCCCGGCATCTTTACGGCTGGGCGTCGCGGAGCGCCATGATGTCCGCATGGCTTACGTCACGGTCGGGCGCGAGAACAGCGCCGACATCCG
The DNA here is from genome assembly GCA_963791405.1 of uncultured Solirubrobacteraceae bacterium. GTDB lineage: Bacteria > Actinomycetota > Thermoleophilia > Solirubrobacterales > Solirubrobacteraceae > DASQMT01. The sequence continues at coordinate 39,901 of CAWBSJ010000007.1, forward strand.
CATCCATTACAACGACCACGGCGCGGGGAAGCCGATCGTGCTGGTGCACGGCTACCCGCTCGACGGCAACTCGTGGGAGCGCCAGGAGCGCGTCCTGCTCGAGGCCGGGTACCGCTGCATCAGCTACGACCGGCGCGGCTTCGGCAAGTCGTCGCAGCCGACCACGGGGTACGACTACGACACGTTCGCGGCCGACCTGAAGGCGCTGCTCGACGAGCTCGCGCTCGGCGAGGACGTCGTGCTCGCCGGCTTCTCGATGGGCACCGGCGAGGTGACGCGCTACCTGGGCACCTACGGGTCGGCCGGGGTGTCGCGCGCGGCGCTGTTCGGGGCGATCCCGCCGTATCCTGCTCCAGACCGACGAGAACCCGAAGGGCGTCCCGGGCGACGTCTTCGAGGGGATCAAGGCGGCGATCGTCGCCGACCGCTACGCCTACTTCGACGACTTCTTCGCGAACTTCTACAACACGGACGTGTTCGCGCCCGAGCGGATCGGCGACGCGGCGCTGCGCGCCTCGTTCCAGGTCGCCGCGGGGGCGTCGCCGTACGCGACCTACGCCTGCGTCGACACGTGGCTGACCGACTTCCGCGAGGACCTGCCGAAGATCGACGTGCCGACGCTCGTCGTCCACGGGACCGGCGACCGGATCCTCCCGTTCGAGTCGACCGCGGCCCGGCTGCGCGACGAGGGGCTGATCGCCGACCTGACCGTCGTCGAGGTCGCGGACGGCCCGCACAACATCGGCTGGACCCACCCGGACGAGGTCAACAAGGCGCTGCTGGACTTCCTCGGCTGACCGCGGTCAGCCGGGAATCTCGGCCGCCGCGCGCAGGCCGCTGCGCAGCGCGCCCTCCATCAGCCCGCTCAGCGGGCCGGCGGTGTGCTCGCCGGCGAAGTGCAGCGTGCCGGCGGGCCGCGCGAGCGCCTCGTCGTCGCCGGGCCGCTCGCGCAGGCCGTCGGCGCGGTACGCGCCGCGCGTCCACTCGTCGTCGGTCCACGTCGTCAGGACGGCGCCGGCGCGGTCGAGCTCGAGGTCGGGGCGCAGCGCGGCGACGCGGTCGAGCCACGCGTCCGCGCCGGCGTCGACGCCGAGCCCGTCGAGCGCGCGCGGCGAGCCGGCGAAGCAGTTGAGGACGGGTGCGACGACCGCGTCGTGCTCGGTCGCCGTCCAGCACCAGTAGCGGTCGGGGACGCTCATCACCGCGCTCGTCGGCGGTGGCGCGGCGAGTGGGACGTGCAGCTTCGCGGCGTGGCCGAACTCGATCCGGTCGAGCGCCTCGCGCTTCCAGTCCGGCAGCCCCGGCGTGATCGGCAGCGCGCGCGCCAGCGGGAGCGGGAGGGTCACGATCACGTGCTCCGCGGGCACGTCGCCGGCGTCGGTCCGCACGACGCCGGCGTCGATCGCGCGGACCGGCGTCCGCAGCCGCACGCGCTCGCCGAGCCCGGCGGCCATGGCGAGCGCGAGGCCCTGGTTCCCGCCGGCGATCCGGTGGCTGGGCAGCGGGTCGAAGGCGGCGACGTGCGCGAGGACGCTCGGGTCGAGCCGCTCGCCGCCCTGCGCGCACGAGATCTCGACGCGGGCGAGCACCGCGTCGGCGACGCCGGGATCGAGCCCGAGGCCGCCGACGAGGTCGGCGACCGAGCCGCCGGCGCCGTCCGCCGCCCGTGCGACCGCGCGGCCCGCGGCCTGCAGATCCGCGGCGCCGGCCTCGACGCCGCGCGGCTCGCGCACGTAGTAGCTCATGCCGGTGTCGGCGAGCGCGAGGCCGTGCCGGTCCGCCAGGCGCCGCAGCTCCGTGTAGCCGTCGAGCACGAACTCGGCGCCGTGCTCGATCACCGCGCTGCCGCCGCCGGGGACGTCGATCGCGCTCCGACCAGACCCGCCCGCCGACGCGGTCGCGCGCCTCGAGCACGAGCACGTCGTGGCCGCGGTCCGCCAGCTCCGACGCGGCGGCGAGCCCGGCGAAGCCCGCGCCGATGACGACGATCCGGCTCACCGGCGGCATGCTCGCAGCTGCCGGCGCCCGCCGGCTCCGGTCAGCGTTCGGTCGTCCGGCGCCGGACTTCGGATCGCGCATCGGCGGAACGGGGTAGCGGCGGCCACGACGCAAGCGAGGTGGCCGCCGTGCGCGGCCGCGGAGGAGGGATCATGCGAAAGCTCGCGACGATGCTCGGGCTGCTCGGGGTGGCGGCGCTGCTGCTCGCACCGTCCGCCGGCGCACAGCCGGCGCACAAGGGCAAGCACCGCGGCCATCACGGCTGGCACGGGAAGCAGGGGAAGTGCGGGCGGGCCGACCGCCAGGGCTACGTGTCGATCTTCGACGGCAGCCGCAAGTGCTTCAAGCAGTGGCGCTACGCCGGCGGCTCGCAGGTCACGCTCGAGCGCGACGGCACGCTGAAGGCCCAGCCCGGGCCGCCGAACCTCGGCGTCCTCTGGTACGCGGCGCGGCCGTACGGCGACTTCTCGCTCAAGCTGCAGTTCCGCGACGACTCGCCGATCGCCGGCCAGCGGGCGAACAGCGGCATCCAGGTGCGCTTCCCGGCGCCGCGGCCGCCGGTCCCCGGCTGCCCGATGACGTTCGACGGGTCGCCGCAGACCGAGAACCCGGCGGCATGGATCGCGGTCAACTGCGGCCACGAGATCCAGATCAACGACTCGCCCGACGTCGCGCCGAACGATCCGCGCAAGACCGGCTCGATCTACGGCTTCGCCGATCTGAACGCGACGCAGGCACGGGTGACGCCGGCCGGCACCTGGAACGACCTGGAGATCCGCGTCGTGGGCCAGCACTACACGGTGATCCGCAACGGCGTCGTGATCAACGAGTACGAGAACCTGCCGGACGTCCCGTTCCCGGGCCGGCCGAACGATCCCGACTCGAGCTCGCGCGGGCTGGTCGGCTACCTCGGCGTGCAGGCGCACGGCGCTCCGCAGGACGTCGTCTCGTTCCGCAACATCAAGGTGCTCGACCTCTCGGACCAGGACTGACGCGCCGTCCCCGATCGACCCCGGGCGGCATCAGCCGTCCGGGGTGGCGCCGATCGCGGGTCATGAGCCGCTCGATCTCCTCGTCGCTCGACACGCTCGTGGTCAGCGCCGCGCAGGCGCCGATCCAGAGCGCGAGCAGCCAGAGGTACTCGTGCGGTGACAGCACCGGCTCGAGCCGCGCGAGGAAGAACGTCGCGACGAGGACGAGCGCGCGGAGCGCCCCGGAGATCCGGCGCGTGCTGTGGAGGAACGCCCGCGTGCCCGCCAGGTAGATCCCCGCGCCGATGCTTGCGAGCCCGTACGCGATCGACGGCGGGTCCTCCTCGAGCAGGAGCCCGACGCCGGCGGCGGTGAGCAGCAGCGCGAACGAGGGGAGCATGTGCCCGACCGCGAAGATCGCGCGGGCCATCGTGGGCGAGCCGCCCGACAGCTCGAGCACCTTGAGGTTGAGCTCGACGGCGGAGTCGAAGTACAGCCACCACAGCGCGGCGGCGAGCACCATCGCCGCGACCAGCGCGAACCAGCCCGACACGGAGGCGACGTGGCCGTCGACCGACGCCTGCCCCGCCTCGACGACGACCTCGCCGAGCAGGATGATCAGGAACAGGCCGAACCGCTCGGCGAAGTGGTGCGGATCCAGCGCCTCGTCCGGGTCGCTCGGCCGGAACGCCGCGAACGAGCGCTCGCGCTTCCCCCGGCGCGCCGTGCGGCGGTCCTCGTTGAGCATCGCGCCGGACTCCGTGAAGATCGCGATCGCCCAGAGCACGTAGCGGAACGGCTCGGGGACCCAGATCGACACCAGGAACAGCGCCGCCGAGAACACGCACGCGCGGGTGATCTGCCGCGTCAGCGGCTTCTCGTCGGCGAGGCCGTGCGCGGTGGCGATCACGATCCGCGTGGCGGCGAGGCTGAGCGCGAACACGGTGCTGTCGCCGACGGAGGCCGGCTCGATCGCGACCGCCGCGACGCCCGCCGGGATGCTCGCGGCGAGGAACAGGACGCGCTGGCGGCGCTCGTCCGCGCCGTAGCGGTTGTAGAGCACCGCGAACCCGACCCAGGTCCACCAGAGCGTGAAGAACAGCCCGAGGGCGATCCAGACGCTGTGCATCTCCGGCTCGGCGACGATCAGGTGCGCGATCTGGGCGACGGCGAGCACGAACACGAGGTCGAGGTAGAGCTCGACCCACGAGACGCGCTTGCCCTCATCCATCCGCGGCATCCTGCCGGAAGCGGCGGGGCTAGGCTGCGGCGCATGTCGATCGTGATCATCGGGGCCGGGCCGAACCTCGGCATGGCCGTCGCCCGGCGCTTCGGCCGCGAGGGACTCGCCGTCGGGCTCGTGTCCCGCACCCAGGCGAAGCTGGACGGCCTCGCCGCCGAGCTGGAGGGGGAGGGGATCACCGCCGCGGGCGCCGCGGCCGACATCCGCGACCCGGATGCGCTCGCCGCCGCGATCGCGTCGCTCGCCGGCCGGCTCGGCGCCGTCGAGGTGCTCGGGTACGCACCGCTGCCGGCGCGCGAGTTCATGCTGCCGGTCCTCGAGACGTCGGTGGACGACGTCCGCGGGCCGCTGGAGTTCAGCGTGCTGGGCGCGGTCGCCGCGACGCGCGCGGTGCTCGACCCGATGCGCGCGGCCGGGCGCGGCACGCTCCTCTTCACCACCGGCGGCGCGGCCGTGCATCCCAACCCGCTGCGCGCGGGCGTCGGGATCTCGTTCGCGGGCGAGGTCGCCTACGCGCGGATGCTCCACGACGAGCTCGCCGACGCGGGGATCCACGTCGCGCACACCGCGATCGCGGGGCGGATCGGGCCCGGGCTCGACCACGAGCCGGCGGAGGTCGCCGACGTCCTCTGGTCGCACCACACGGTGCGCGACGGGTTCCAGACGCTGATCGGGTTCGCGGACTAGCGCCGCGACCAGGGCGTGACCGGGCGCTCGCGCCGCTCGCCGTCGATCACCACGTCGACGCGCTCGTCGAAGAACGCGATGCGGCCGGCGACCTCCGCCGCCTCGCGCAGCGGCTCGGGGTAGGTCCAGGCGACGTCCTCCTCGGCGGCCGTCGAGAGGTACGACGCCTGACCCTTGTACGCGCACGCGGTGCGCGTGTCGCTCGGCGCGAGCAGGTCGGTGCGGACGTCCTCGCGCGGCAGGTAGCAGCGGACCGGGAGCGGCGGCTCGAACAGCAGGCACGGCCGCGTCGACTCGGCCAGCGTCACGCCGCCGAGCTCGACCAGGACGTGGCGCGAGCTGTGCAGGACGTCGATCCGGTGGAACGGGTCGCGCGGGTGCGCGACGTTGGGCTCGTCCTCCTCGTACCAGGCGTCGAACGCCTCGAACTCGAGCAGCACGTAGCCGTCGAGCGCCGGGTCGGACGGGCGGAACGCCGCCGCCTCGGCGCCCCCGGCGCGCGCGGTCAGCGGCTGCCCCGTCGTGGTGTGGACGGAGAACGGGATGCTCGGGTCCAGCACGGGCCGGTCGCCGAGCCGCGGGCGCGCCCGCGGGCATCTCGGCCGGGTCGTCGACCGGTGCGTCGGAGGCGACGAGCTCGGCGGCGACGTCGGCGGCGGGGACCGCGTAGGTGGGGACGACGCGCTTGGGCTCCCAGACGAGCAGCGCGCGCGTGCTGTCGACGACGGTGGCACCGCCGAGCGTGCCGCGGATCCGCTTCTCGGTCGGCTCGTATCGCAGGGCGGAGAGCTCGCCCATCATGAGGTCGCGCAGTCGGGTGCTCATGCGGCCAGCCTCCCACGGCGGCGCGCGCGCGTCACGGGCCGGGGGCGGGCCCGGCCTGCTTCGCCTGTCCAGGCGGCAGCGTCGGCGGTGCGGCGGGGGCCTGCTGCTTCGCCTGGCCGGGCGGCAGGGTCGAGGCGCCGGCGCCGGCGCCGGTGTCGGCGGAGCGGCCGCCGCCGGCTTCTTGGCCTGTCCGGGCGGTGTCTTCGCCTGGCCCGGCGGCGTCAGGGGGGTCTGCTGCTTCGCCTGTCCGGGCGGTGTCTTCCCGGCTGCTTGCCTGCCGGGCGGCGTCATGGCGGTCGGCTGCTTCGCCTGTCCGGGCGGGGTCTTCGAGCCGGCTTCTTGGCCTGCCCCGGCGGGGTCTTCGTGGCCGGCTTCTTGGCCTGCCCCGGCGGGGTCTTCGCGGCCGGCTTCTTGGCCTGCCCCGGCGGGGTCTTCGTGGCCGGCTTCTTGGCCTGCCCCGGCGGAGTCGTCGCGGCCGGCTTCCTCGTCACCTGCGGCTTCGCCGCGTTCGGTGCGCGACCGCCGTTCCTGCGTCTCGCCGCGTCTCCGGGTCGCCGGTCGCGTGTCCGGAGCGTCAGGCCGGCGCGCCGGTGCGCGTTCGCCGTGCGCGTCGCCGATCGCCTGCGCAGGACCGCGGGCGACGCCGCTCTGCGTGACGGCGACCGCGGGGGCGCTCGGTGCGACGCACGCGTGGCGCCGGCGGGGCCGTGCGCGCGACCGCGGGCCGGTCGCCGCGGCCCGGGTGCAGCTCGGTCATGCCGAGCGCGCCGCCGCCGACGGCCGCGCCGCCGACGGCCGCGATCGTGAGCAGCTTCGCCGCCACCGATCCGGCCGAGAGCGCGCCGGCGCCGGCAGCGCCCGCGGCCGCCGTGGCGGCGGCACCGCCGACGACCAGCTCGTGCAGGCCGACGCTCGGCACCACGGGCAGCACGACGGCCAGCGCCGCCCGCTGCGCGCGGACCTGCTCCGAGAACTCGCGGCAGCCCTCGCACTGCGTCAGGTGATCGCGCAGATGCCGGCGTCGCAGGCCGGCGCCGGTGGCGACGCTCAGCTCCTCGCGGATCGACCGGCACGGCAGCGAGCGCGCGTGGGACGCCGCGGCGAGCGCCTCGCGCGCCTGGAAGACGAGCGCCTTGACCTTCCCCGGCCGCACGCCGATCACCCGCGCCACCTCGGCGTGCGTGAGCTCGCCGAGCTCCGCCAGCAGCAGCGCCGCGCGCTGATCGTCGGGCAGCCGGCGCAGGTCGCCCACGAGCGCGCGCAGCTCCTCGCGCTGCTCGACCTCGGCGGCGAGGCCGTCGGTCGAGCGCGCACTCGTCCCCGGCGAGCGCGACCTCGTCCCGGCGCGCGCGCAGGACGGAGACGCAGCGGTTGCGGGCGACCGTGTAGAGCCAGGCGCGGACGGCCTTCGGGACCTTGCCGCCGCGGAACGCCCGGTCCGCGGCGAGGAACGTGTGCTGGACGACGTCCTCGGCGTCGTGCATCCGCCCGAGCATGTGGCGCGCGAAGGCGAGCAGCGGGCGATGGTGGCGCTCGTAGAGCGCGTCGAACGCCGCCGCGTCGCCACGGCCGGCGGCGTGCGCGAGCTGCTCGTCGCTGCGGTGTCCATGACGTGCAGACGCGGCAGCGCCCTCGGGGTTGGCGCCGTGCGCGTGCTCCCAACCTGCTGGGGCGGTCAGCGTCTCAGGCACGGCACGACCGATCTTGCCCAGGGAGGCACCCACGTATGCGCAGACACATCATCAGCTCCGCAGTCGCGGTGCTGCTCGTCGCGGCACCCGCCGCCGCGGCGCAGGCCCCGTCCTCCGCGGACACGGCGAAGGCCGCCTGTCAGACCGAGAAGCACGACATGGGCACGCAGGTCTTCAAGCAGACCTACGCGGCCAAGAGCACCGCGAAGGCGATGACCGCCTGCATCGCGAAGGCCGAGCCCGCTGCCGAGGAGGCCGCGAAGAACGCCGCGAAGGCGTGCAAGGACGAGCGGGCCGCCGACGCCGACGCGTTCGCCGAGAAGTACGGCAGCAACAAGAACAAGCGCAACGCCTACGGCAAGTGCGTCTCGCAGAAGGTCCAGGAGACGACCGACGCGACGACCGAGGAGCGCGTCAACGCGGCGCAGACCTGCAAGGCGCAGCGCAAGGACGACAAGGCCGGCTTCGAGGCCGAGTGGGGCACGAAGCGCAACGCGTTCGGCAAGTGCGTCTCGGCGACCGCCAAGGCGTGAGCGAGCCGGACCTGGCCGGGCTCGCGGCCACCGCCGCGAGCCCGGGCGCCCTGGCCTGACTAGGCCTTCGCGGCGACCTTGGCCGCGGGGCCCTCGATCTCGGAGATCGGGATCTCGTCGTGCGCGACGCGCGCGCTGAGCTCGGGCAGGAGGTCCGAGAGGAACTTCTGCATCCGCTCCTCGTCGCGCCGGATGTCGCGGGCGAGCTTCGCGGTCTCCTTGTCGCCGACGGTCGTGGCGAGCGAGTCGATGACCGTGTAGGTCGCGATCTCCTGCGCCTCGTCGATGAGCTCGATGCGCGCGTTGTGGAGCATCTTCTCCTGCTCGCCCTCGCGGCGCGCGGTGTGCAGCGGGCCCTGGAGCGCGGCCTTCGCCTCCTCGACCTTGCCCGCGACGTTCTGCGCGAGCTTGCCGACGCCCTCGGGACCGGGCACCGAGACCGTCGCCGGCGTGCCGCCGAGCTGCTTGATCCGGCGCGAGAGCTGCGTCGCGTGCGACTTGGTCTCCTTGAGATGGTCCTTCAGCCGCTTCGCGTAGTCGTCGTGCGTCGTCACCTCGGCGTGGGCCGCGAGCGAGGTCTCGAGCTGCTTCTCCTTCGCGTAGGCCTCGTTGAGGAACTGGACGAGCTTGGCGTCGCGTGTCGGCGTGTCGGCCATGTCTGACTCCCCGTTTCGTGGTCGCTCGAGTTCGCGTACCCGGCCGGCGCTTGACTTAGCCGAACCGTCCGGATGCAGCGGAAAACGGATCATCCGCCAGGGTTCCGGGTAGTGGACAGGTGACAGCTTCAGAGGGAGGACAGATGGCTGACACCAAGCCGAAGAGTTCCGGTGCGAAGAGCTCCGGGACGAAGAGTTCGAGCACGACCGCCGCGAAGCGCTCCGGGTCGACCGCCGCGAAGCGCTCCGGGTCGACCGCCGCGAAGCGCTCCGGGTCGACTGCTGCGAAGTCGAGCGGGACCAAGAGCAAGGCCAGGCCGAAGAGCGCGAGCACGCGCAGCAAGGCCGCGAGCACGCGCAGCAGCACGACCGCGTCGCGCACGTCGAGCCGGTCGACCACGGCGAAGAAGAAGGCATCGTCGTCCGCGGACGGGCGCACGAAGTCGTCGTCGAACGGCACGAAGCGCAGCGCCGCCGCGAGCCGGTCGAGCAGCCCGGCGCGGTCGAGCAGCAGCAACAACGGCAACGGCAACGGGCAACGGCATCGTCGAGTCCGTCAAGCACGTCGCCGACAAGGCGAAGGGCCCGGCGATCGCCGTCGGCGCCGCCGCCGGCGCGGCTGCCGCGGGCATCGCGGGCGGGATCGCGCTCAAGGGCCGCGGGCGCCGCAAGACCGGTGCTCGGCGTCCCGGTGCCGAAGCACCTGCCGAGCGTCGACGCGAAGTCGCTGGCGAAGACCGTCGGCGAGGCGAGCGCGAACTTCGCCAAGACGTCGAAGATCGTCTCGAAGGACATCGAGCGCGCGGGCGACCAGGCCGAGCGAATCGGCAAGATCCTGAAGTGATCGCATGGCCACCGACTCCGTAGACGTCGCCACGCGCACCAAGGACGCGGTCGCCACGACCGCGCGCCGCACCCCCGGCCCCGCACGCGCCGCCGCGCTCGCCGCGGCGTCGCTCGCCGGCGGGGTCGCGGTCGGCACGCGGCTGGGACCGAAGCGGCACGGGCTGCTGCCCGGGCGACGGCGCCGCATCCTCGGCGTGCCCGTCGGGCGCGAGCCCGCCTCGGTGACGGCGGCCAAGGCGCTCGCCGACGGCGCCCGCAAGCTGGTGGTCGCCACCCGGCCGCTGACGAACGCCGCCGACGACATGCAGGAAGTGCGCAAGCAGCTCGAGCAGGCGAACAAGCGGTCACCGGTCGAGGTCCTGCTCGACGGCCTGACGCACCGCCGCGGCGCGCACCGCGACGAGGGGTGACCGGCTAGCGGCGCGCGTCGAGCGCGGCGAAGCGGGCGGCGAACGCCGCCGCCGCCTCGTCCGGCGTCCACGCGCGCAGCTCGAGCTCGAGCGGCTCGACGCCCTCGAGCTCGGGCCAGTGCCACGCCTCGCTGCTGAACGCGCGCCGCTCGGTCGCGAGCAGCGCGCGGTCGGCGCGCTTGATCTCCGGCACGTCGGCGCGGATCCGGAAGCGCTCGCGGAGCGCCTGCTCCAGCCGCTCCTCGGCCTCCCGGAACGCCGCGCCGAGCGGGCTCCGGTGCTTGAGCGGGTGCGGCATGTCCCCGAGGTACGCCTCGGACGCGTCGTGCATCAGCGCGGCGAACACGTCCTCGGCGTCGCCCCCGCGCGCCTCGACCAGCTCCGACACGATCACCGAGTGCTGGGCGACGGAGTAGAAGGCCCGGCAGTGGCCGCCGAAGCGGCACTGGTTGGCCAGGGCGCGGGCGATGTCGCCCGCGTCGAACTGCTCCGGGTCCGGGTCGAACGGGTTCACCCAGCGCCCGGAGACGGTCTGGAGGTACGGGCCGGGTGCGGGCGGGGCGTGCATGCCGGACATCGTCGTCAATCGTATGACATCCGCTAGGCGACCGGCTCGGCGAGCTCGACGCGCGCCTCCGACCGGCGGCGCGCCGGCCGGAGCATCGCCACGACGCCGATCGCCGCCGCCAGCGCCGCGGCCGCCGCGCAGATGAGCGCCGTGTGCATGCCGCTGACGAACGCCGTCTCGGCGTGGCCGGCGATCTGCGGCCCGAGCTGCTCGGCGAGCGCGACCGACTCGCGGGCGCGCTCGGCGACCGGTGCCGCGACGCCGGACAGGTCCAGGTGGCTGCGGTAGACGCTCGCCGAGGACGCTGCCGACGACCGCGATCCCGACCGCGCCGCCGACCTCGCGCGAGAGGTCGTTGAGCGCAGAGCCGACGCCCTGCTGCTGCGGCGGCAGCGCCTCGGTGATCGCCGCCGTGGCGGGCGTCATCGCGGCGCCCATCCCGGCGCCCAGGACCAGGAGCCCGGCGAGCATCAGCGGGTACGGGCTCGACGCGTCGAGCTGCGCGAGGATCACGAGGCCCGTGGCGACGAGCGTCAGCGCCGACGGCGCAGACGGTCCGCGCCCCGGCCTTCGCCACCAGGAACGGAGCGAGCCGCGCCGTCGGCATCATCGTGGCCGCCAGCGGCAGCACGCTCACCGCGGCCACCAGCGGCGAGTCGTCCCGCACGAGCTGCAGGTACTGCAGGATCACGAACGTGAAGCCGAAGAACGCGAAGAACTGCGCGAAGATCGTCATGCTGCCCGCGGCGAGCGCCCTGTGGCGGAAGATCCGCGGATCCAGCAGCGGGTGCTCCTTGCGCAGCTCGACGAGCACGAAGACGACGCCGGCGGCGATCGCGAGGCCGAAGCCGAGCAGCGTGCGGGCGCCGAGCCAGCCCTGGTCGGGCGCCTCGATGATCGAGTAGACGAGCGCGACAAGCCCGACGACGGAGATGGCGGCGCCGGCGACGTCGATCCGCGGCGCGTCGGGGTCGGCCGACTCGGGGACGAAGCGGAGCGTGGCGGCCAGCGCGATCGCGGCCAGGACGACGTTGAGGCCGAAGACCGACTGCCAGTGGAACCACTCGAGCAGGACGCCGGAGGTGAGCAGGCCGAGCACGGCGCTGCCGCCGGCGACGGCGGCCCAGACGCTGACCGCGCGGGTCCGCCGCTCGGGCGGGAACGTGCCGGTGATGGTGGACAGCGTCGCCGGCATGACGAGCGAGGCGCCGAGCCCGAGGATCCCGCGCAGGACGATCAGCTCGCCGGCCGAGCCGGCGGTCATCGCGACCGCGGACCCGACCCCGAAGATGCTGAGGCCCGCGATCAGCGCGGTGCGGCGGCCGTAGCGGTCGCCGAAGGCGCCGGAGAGCAGGAGCAGCGAAGCGAAGACGAGTGAATAGGCGTCGATGATCCACGACAGCTGCGTCTGGCTGGCGTGGGTGTCGCGGGCGATGTCCGGCAGCGCGACGTTGAGCGACGCCATCGCGGCGACCACGGTGGCGAGCGCGAGGCACACCACCGCGGTGATGATCGTGTGATTGGAACTTCCGGCTCGGCTGCGCATCGGGGTCACCTCAAGGGAGAGATCGGGGGATGGCGGCAGCGTCCCAGCGCCCCGCGGCGCGGTCGTCAGTAGCGGACCACGGCATTGGGCGGCGCGCGACTACGTACGTACCCGGGCGCCCCGTAGGATGCGGGCGTGCGTGAGGAGGTCTCGCTCCACGCCATCCTGGACTGCGTCGCGCTGCCCGTCTGGGTCGTCGACCACGACGGGCGCGTGCTCCTGGCGAATCCCGCCGCGGTGGCCACCCTCGGCTACGAGGACCAGTCCGAGCTGCGCGGGCAGGTCGGGCACGACCTGGTCCACTACCTGCATCCCGACGGGTCGCCGTACCCCGCGTCGGAGTGCCAGGTGCTCGAGCCGGTCCGCACGGGATCGCCGGTCCACAGCGAGGAGGACTGGTTCATCCGCCGCGACGGCAGCTTCTTCCCGGTCTCCTACACGTCGGTGCCGATCGACCTCGCGAGCGGGCGCGGCGTCGTCGTCACCTTCATCGACCTGACCGCGCAGCGCGAGGCCGAGCGCGGGCTGCGGCAGCGCGACGCGATCCTCGCCCGTGTCGACCAGCCGGTCTGGGTCGTCGACCACGAGGGCCGCTTCCGCTACGCGAACCCGGCCGCGCTGGCCGCGCTCGGGTACGAGCATCCGTCCGAGCTCGTCGGCCGGCTCGGCCACGAGACCGTGCACTACAAGTACCCCGACGGCCGCCCGTACCCGACCGAGGACTGCCCGCTCACCCGCGCGCGCCAGTCGGGCGCGAGCATGAGCGACCGCGAGGACTGGCTCGTGCGCAAGGACGGGTCGATCGTCCGGATCGCGTACTCGTCCGCGCCGTTCGACCTGCCCGAGGGGCAGGGCTCGGTGACCGCGTGGACCGACATGGAGGAGCAGCGCGAGGCCGAGCAGGCCGCGCGCGACCGCGACATCGCCGAGGCGCGCGCCGACGAGCTGCGCGCCGCGCGCCGCCGGATCATCGAGGCCGCCGACGCCGCCCGCGCGCGCGTCACCCGCGACCTCCACGACGGCGCGCAGCAGCAGTTCGTCAGCGCGGTGCTCACGCTGCAGCTCGCCGAGCGCCAGGCCGAGAGCGACGCGGCCGCGCGGCTCCGGCGGACCGCGCTCGAGCAGACGCGGGCGGGCATCGCGGATCTGCGCGACCTCGCGGCCGGCATCCACCCGGGGATCCTCACCGACCGCGGGCTCGGGACCGCGGTCGCGGCGCTCGCCTCGCGGCTGCCGCTGCCGATCGAGGTCGACGACCGGCTGGACCGGCGACTGCCGCCGCCGGTCGAGGCCAGCCTCTACTTCTTCGTGAGCGAGGCGCTCACCAACGTCGTCAAGCACGCGAAGGCGAGCGCCGCGGAGGTCCGGATCGCGATCGCGGGCGAGCGGCTCGTCGTCGACGTGACCGACGACGGCGCCGGCGGCGCGACGGCCGCCGGCGGGACCGGGCTCGCCGGGCTCAGCGACCGGATCGCCGCGCTCGACGGGGAGCTCACCGTGACGAGCCCGCCCGGCGGCGGGACCGCGCTGCACGCGGAGCTGCCGCTGCGCTAGGGCGCCGTCTGCACGAGCCGCGTGAGCGACGGCATCGAGTCGACCACGCCGAACCGCTCGCTGACCTGCCCGAGCGTCTCGAGCCCGGCGGGCGGGATCTGCGGGCGCCAGGTCGCCAGCACGATCTTCCGGGCCACCTCAGGCGTGATCGTCATGTAGGTCGGCAGGATCGCCCGCACCTCGTCCGTATGCGCCGACGCGTAGCGCAGCGACCGGTTCATCGCGCGGACGAACCTGCGCACGACGTCGGGATGCTCCGCGTCGAACTGCCGGCTCGTGATGTACGCCGCCGCCGTGAGGTCGGGCGCGATGCCGGTGTAGAGGTCGGCGAGCGCGACGGCGCCCGCCTCCTCGCCCTGCGTCACGAGCGGCTCGGTGGCGGAGATCGCGTCGACGCGGCCGGCCTTCAGCGCCGGCAGCATCTGGTCGAGCGGGACGACGACGAACTCCACCCGCCCGGGATCGACGCCCGCGCGCGCGACCGCCGCCTTGACCGCCACCTCCGAGATGCCGCCGAGCCGGTTGACGGCGACGCGCCGGCCGGGCAGGTCCGCGAGCGTGCGGACCGGGTCGCCGGGCAGGGTGAGCAGCTTCGCCCACGACTCGCGCGCGCTGGTCCCCCCGAGCCCGCCCTGCGCGACGATCATGACCGGCTCGCCGCGCGCCGCGCTCTGCAGCACCGAGACCGTGTCGGGCAGGCCCATCTCCAGCTCGCCGCCGACCACCGGCGCCACGATCGCGGTCCCGCCGGAGGTGACGACGGGGCGGATGCGCAGGCGCTCGTCGCCGAAGAAGCCCTTCTCCATGCCGAGGTAGAGCGGCGCGACGTTCGCGACGGGCAGCACCCCGACCTGGATCAGGGTGTAGTCCGCGGTGGCGTCCGGCGCGGCGTCGTCTCCGCAGCCGTCCAGCGCGACGAGCACGACGACCGCCGCGACGACGAGCGCGACGAGCGCCGCAGCGCGGCTCATCCCGCCCCGCCGGCACGCGACAGGGCCCGGCCGTTGCGCGTCGGTCCGAGCCGGTCGCCGGGCTCGAGCACGCGGCGCACGGTCTCCGCGCGGCGCGTCCGCACCTCCTCGAAGTCGTTCAGCAGCCGCTGGTTGTCGGCCAGCACCTCGCTGATCGGGTCCTGGGCGATGAACAGCACCTCGGTGTCCTCGACCGCCACCGCGGTCGCATACGCCGGCTCGCGCGTGAGTACGCGCTGCCCGAAGTACTCGTCCGTCTCGAGCTCCTCCACCGTGACCGTGCCCGACAGCTTCGAGTCGACGCTGAGCTCCACGCGGCCGGAGAGGAGCAGGCGCGTCCCGTCCGGCGCGTCGCCCGCGCGCTGGATCACCTCGCCCACGGCGTAGCGCTCGAGCCGGGCGTGCGGGGTGAGCGCCGCGCGGTCGGCGTCGGACATGTGCATGATCGGCGTCGCACGCTCCATCGCCGCGCCGATCGCGCGCGCGTCGCCCTCCGGGTCGGCCTCCGCCCCGGCGGGGAGGATCCCCTGGCGCTGCGCGGCGTACCAGGCGCGCGTCAGGAACTCGTTGCGGGCGCGGCCGCGCTGCTCGTAGGCGAGCATCGTGTAGGAGGTCGCGTAGACGATCGCGCCGTCCTCGAACTCGGCGACCGACGTGCTCGGGGCGATCTCCGGGTCGCGGCCCGGCAGGTCGGCCGCGACGCCCTCCAGCATGGCCTTGACCCGGTTCGGGGGTGCGTCGTCGGCGAAGCTCAGCCGGATGCTCTCGCCGTAGCGCAGCGACGGCCGGCTGTGGTTGGTGAACGAGGCGACCGCGAGCGATCCGTTCGGCACCACGCGGACGGAGTGGCCGAGGTCGAGGTGCACCGCGCGCCAGTTGACCTCGATCACCTTGCCGGTGGCGTCGCCGACGGTCAGCCAGTCGCCGAGCCCGAACGGCTGCTCGAACAGCAGCAGCAGGCCGGAGACCACGTTGCCGACCGCGTTCTGGAGCGCGAGGCCGATGACGATCGACGTGACCCCGAGCGCGGCGAACAGGCCGCCGACGTTCGCCCCCCACACGACCGACAACAGGATCGCCGTGCCGATGACGATGAGGAGGAGGCGGGCGAGGTCGATGAAGATCGACGGCAGCCGTCCGCGCCAGCTCGTGCGCTCGGCGCTCGCGAACAGCCCCGCGTTGACGAGCGCGAGCGCGAGCAGCATCGCGCAGAACCCGAGCGCGGTGGCCACGATCCGCACCGTGCTGTCCTCGCCGCTGTCGCCCGCGACCTTGACGAGCAGCAGCAGCAGCCAGCCGACGGGCACGACCACGGAGCGCAGGAACCGCATCGGCCGCGCGAACGCGCTCCCACGCGCGGCGAGCCAGTCGCCGATCTCGCTGAGGATGACGAGCAGGATCGGCGCCCCGACGACGAGCGCCACCGCCCACCAGAACCACGACTGGGCGGTCAGGTCCTCCACGCTCAGCTCACCCGCTCGCCCACCAGCAGCCGCCACACGGGCCGCTGCCCGTTCTGCGTCTCGACCTGCGCCGCCGGCTCGAACGCGAACGCGTCGCTCACCGCGTCATGGACCGCGGCGGTCACGAACACGCCGTCGGAGCCGGCGGTGAGGACGCTGTTGGCGACGTTGACCGTCTCGCCCCAGATGTCGTACACGAGCTTGGACTGGCCGAGCAGCCCGGCGGTCACCGCGCCGGTGTCGATCCCGATGCGCAGACGCAGGTCGAGGTCGTGCGCCACGTTGAAGCGGTGCGTGATCTCGAGCATCCGCTGCGCGAAGCCGACCATCCGCCGCGCGTGGTCGATCCGCGGGACGACGACGCCGCAGCTCGCGAGGTAGCCGGTGGAGGTGGTGCGCATCTTGTCCACGCCGGCCTGCTCGGCGGCGGCGTCGACGTTGCCGAGCAGCTCGCTGATGAGCCCGGCGGAGCGCTCGGGCGACAGCGCCGCGCCCGTGTCGGACAGCCCGGAGATCTCGGCGTAGAGGACGGTGACGTTCGGGTGCGCGTGCGCCAGTCCGTCGTCGCCCTCGCGGTACCGCTGCGCCAGGTCCTCGGGCATGATGCTCAGGAGCAACCGCTGGTTCTCCGCCTGCTGCTCCTCGACCAGCTCCGACTTGACCTGCAGGCTCCGGCTCATCTCGTTGAAGGCGCGCGCGAGGTCGCCGAGCTCGTCGCGCGAGGTGACGGGGATCTCGGCTTCGTAGTCGCCCGCCGCCACCCGCCGCACGCCGTCGGTGAGCCGCCGGATCGGCCGCGCGAACAGCTGCGCCAGGAGCAGCCCGAGAACGCAGACCGCGAGCACGATCCCGGCGGTGGAGATCGCCAGCAGGCGGGTGAAGTCGCGCACGGGCGCGAACGCCTCGGACGCGTCCTGCTTCGACACGATCACCCAGTTGAGCCCCGGAAGGTCGAGCGGCTTGTACGACGTCAACACCTCGTGGCCGAGGTAGTCGCTCGACACCACGCTCCCGCTGACGCCGCGCAGCGCGCGCTGGACGCCGACGGTCCGGCTGGGCTGGAGCAGCACCGCCGACTTCCGCGCGACCGCCGCCTCGATCGTCGCATCGGGCACCCCGGCTGCGCGCGCCTCGCGCGCGTAGCGCTCCGGGTCCTCCAGCAGCGGTCGCAGGTTGGAGCGCACGAGCTCGTCCTGCCCGACGATGACCGACTCGCCCGTCTTGCCCTGGCCCTCCTGCTCCCAGCGCTGGTCGCCGGTGAGGATGTTGTCGACCTGGTCCTCGGGGAGCTGCACGGCGAGTACGCCGGCGAGCTTGCCGTTCGGCTTCGCGATCGACGTGAGCATGAAGCCGGTCGGGAGCGCGTAGGACGCCCGGTAGGGGGAGAAGTCGGTGACCGCGACGTACGCCGCGTCGTTGGCCGCGCGCGTCTCGCGGAACGCGTCGGCGAGCACCGTCGCGGAGTACGGCCCGGTCTCGAGGTTCGTGCCGAGGTCGACGCCCTTGTACGCCGTCCAGACCACGCGGCCTTCGCTGTCTATCAGCATCATGTCGTCGAAGCCGAAGCGCAGGACGACGTCGCGGAGGTAGGGCTGCAGCTCGGCGTGCGCGCGCGACCACTCGCTCCCGTCGCCGGCGTCGTCGACCTGGATCAGCGTGTCGAAGTCGTCCGTCTGCGTCGTGTACTTCGCCTGGAGGTACCGCGCGGCGGGCGACTGCGGGAGGTAGCTCTGGATGTCGGGCGCCGAGTCGACGTTCTCCCGCAGCTTGGGCAGGAACACGTCGGAGTAGTACTGCTCGAGCTTTGCGTTCTGACCGGCGCCGATCCGCGCGTTCGCGAGCGCGTCGAACCCCGCGCTGAAGCGCTCGGTCGCGGCGGCGATCGTCGGGTCATAGCCGAAGCCGAGGACGAGGTTGCGCTCGTTGCGCTCGTAGACCTCGATCTGCTGGGCGCGCGACTCGCGCTCGGCGGTCAGGCGCTGGAACGCGCTCTTGCGCAGCGCGTCGGAGCCCGAGCGGTACCCGAGATAGCCGACGACGAGCGTCGAGAGGATGCTGACGAGGAGGAGGCCGACGAGGATCTTGGACTGGATCCCCAGCCCGTCCCAGAACGCGGCAATGCGGCCGCGCCGTTTGGCGGGCTGCTCCGCGACGTCACTCATGTGTCCCCTGGCGTCCCACCAACGCTCCCGGCCGTCTGACGGCGCCGGACTCTAGCCAGCCCGGCGCCGGATGTCGCGCGATCCGGCGCCGTGCCACGCACCTTGCAGGGAGGTGCGTGGCGGCGGCGGAGGCGCTAGTGGCGCGGGGTCAACCAGGCGCCGTCGTCGTACCGCGCGGGGGAAGCATCGACGCGCTTGAATCCGGGGCGGTCCTCGGTGGCGAGGGCGGAGAGGGTGCTGCGGACGCGGCGGAAGGTGGACATGAGGGCTCCTGGGGAGGGGTTGGAAGGACACGAGCAGCATTCCGCACGTGGGCGGCGCGGAACACGGGGCCAGCCAGTGAGCCGGGCGCCGGTCTGCACCGCGCCCGGGTGCGGCTAGCGCGAGCCCGAGTCGACGACGTGGTCGACGGTGCCGTCGGTCGCCACGACCACGTCGGTCACGAGGTCGGGGCCGAACAGGCCGTGGCCCACGACGCCGGGCTCGGCGTCGAGCCGCGCGGCGAGCTCCGCGGGGTCGTCGACGGCGCCGGTCCAGTCCGCGATCAGCCCGTCGTCGGGGCTCGGCGCGCCGCCCCGCAGCTCCGCCCGGCCGAGCCGCTGCAGCGTCGCGGCGCGGCCGAAGGCGAGCAGCTCGATCGGGACCGGCGGGCGGATCCGCGCGACGCGCTTCTCGCCGTGCGCGATGACGACGAACCGCGCGGCGGCGGCGGCGACGATCTTCTCGCGCACGTGCGCGCGACCGCCGCCCTTGACGAGCCACGGGCCCGGCGCCGATCTGGTCGGCGCCGTCGATCGCGATGTCGAGCTCGCCGAGCGTGTCGAACGGCTCGACGGCGAGGCCCAGCGCGCGCGCCGCGTCGGCGGTGGCCGGCGAGGTGGCGACGCAGCGCAGGCGCAGTCCGCGGGCGGCGAGCGCCGGGAGCAGCGGCGCCACCGTCGTGCCCGTGCCGAGCCCGACGCGCATGCCGTCCTCGACGAGCCGCGCGGCGTACTCGGCGGCGAGGCGCTTGTCGTCGGCGGCCGGCATCGGGCCGGATCATCCCAGGAGGCCCGGCAGGGGTAGATTGGCGGCATGGGATTCGACCAGTACCACGAGCCGCCCGAGGAGCTCAGCCAGGAGATCCGGACGCTGGCGCGCATCTTCGCCTCGCTGACCGAGGAGGCCGAGGCCATCGGCTGGTATGAGCAGCGCCTCGCCGTCGAGCAGGACGACGGACGCCCGCGCGATCATCGCCAACTCGCGCCACGAGGAGTACAAGCACTTCGCCATGGACCTCGAGTTCCTGTTCCGCAAGCGGCCCGAGTGGGCGGCGATCGCGAAGGGGATCCTGTTCCAGGACGGGGACATCACCGAGAACGCCGAGGGCGCCGAGGAGAACGCCGGGATCGACGACCCCGGCCCGGACAGCGGCCCGCGGCTGATGCTCGGCTCGCTCGGGATCGGAGGCCTGCGATGAGCCATCTGCTGCGCGCCCACGCGCCGATCAGCGAGCGCGGCTGGGAGCTCATCGACGAGGAGGCGCGCGACCGCCTCACGCCCGGCATGGCCTCGCGCCGGCTCGTCGACTTCTCCGGCCCGCACGGCTGGGGGTTCTCGTCGGTCACGCTCGGCCGCGTCGATCCCGCCGACGTGACGCTCGACGGCGTCACCGCGGCGCGCCGGCGGATCCAGCCGGTGGTCGAGTTCAAGGTGCCGTTCTCCGTCTCGCGCTCCGAGCTCCTCGACGGCGACCGCGGCGCGCAGGACGTCGACTTCGCCGACCTCGACCGCGCCGCCCGGAAGTTCGTCGAGGCGGAGAACGCGGCCGTCTTCCACGGCTCCGCCGGCGCCGGCATCGAGGGCATCGTGCCGCCGTGCCCGCACGACCCGATCGCGCTGCCCGCCGAGGCGAGCGGCTACCCGGGCGCGGTCGCGAGCGCGGTCGACCTGCTCAAGCGCAACGGCCTCGAGGGCCCGTACGGGCTCGCGCTCAGCCGCGAGGAGTGGACGCGCGTGGTCGAGACCGGGGAGCTCGGCGGCTACCCGCTGTTCGACCACCTCAAGAGCATCCTCGACGGCCCGATCGTCTGGACGCCGGGGCTGTCGGGGGCGGTCGTGGTGACGCTGCGCGGCGGCGACTTCCTGCTCGACTGCGGGCAGGACGTCTCCGTCGGCTACACGTCGCACGACGCCGACGCGGTCGCGCTCTACCTCGAGGCGTCGTTCACGTTCCGCAACGTCACGCCGGAGGCCGCCGTCGCGATCGCCTGATCGCGGCGGTCAGGCCGCGGCCGTGTCGAGCTCGGCCTGGCGGAGCCACTCCGCCTTGTCCTCGCGCCAGCCCTCCTCGGTGCGCGTGCGCTTCCAGTAGCCCGAGACCGAGAGCGCCTCGCGGTCGAGCCCGCGCTCGACGAGCAGATGGCGGCGCGCGTCGCGCACGCTCGTCGCCTCGCCGTGGACGAAGCACTGGCCGCGGCCGGGCGGCAGCTCGAGCGCGCGCAGCGCGTCGATCAGCGTCCCGGTCGGCACCCAGCGCAGGTCGAGGTCGCCGGGCGTCGCGAGCTCGAGCCGGTCCTCCGGGCCGTCGACCTCGGCGAGGACGGTCACGGGCACGCCCGCGCGCACGCGCGCGAGCGAGGCGCCGATCGCGGGCAGCACGCTCGCGTCGCCGACCATCAGGTGCCAGTCGGCGTCCGGGTCGGGCGCGTAGGCCCCGCCGGGGCCGAACAGCTGCAGCCGGTCGCCCGGGCGCGCGCTCGCGGCCCACGGGCCGGCGAGCCCGGTGTCGCCGTGGACGACGAAGTCGATCGTGAGCCGGCGCCGCTCGGCGTCCCAGTCGCGGACGGTGTAGGTGCGCATCCGCGGCCACTGCTCGCGCGGCAGCTCCGCCTTGACCGCCGCCGGGTCGAACGGCGCCGCGTACGGCGCGCCCGCCGGCGGGAAGAGCAGCTTCACGTAGTGGTCGGTGAAGGCGCCGGCGCCGAAGCCCTCGAGCGCCTCGCCGCCGAGCGACGATCCGCGCCATCCGCGGCGTGAGCCAGCTGACGTCCTGGACGGTGGTGAGGATCGGGGTGCGCTCCGGCATCGTTAGGGCAGCCTAACAGCCGCATGTGCAACCAACCGGTTGCGGTAGGCTGCGGCGATGGACGTCCTCGCGCTGTACGACATCCACGGCAACCCCGATGCGCTCGACGCGGTGCTCGCCGACCCGCGCGCGGCGGGCGCCGACGCCGTGGTGGTCGGCGGCGACGCGGTGCCCGGCCCCTTCGCGGCCGCCGTGCTCGACCGGCTCGACGCGCTCGACGTGCCCGTCCACCGGATCCGCGGCAACGGCGAGCGCGAGGTCGCCGCGCCGCCCGCCGGCGACGACCTCGTCGCCGAGACCGCCCGGCGCAGCGCCGCCGAGCTCGGCCCCGAGCGGGCGCGGGCGCTCGGTGCCCTCCCGCTCACCATCGAGCTCGACGGCGTCCTCTACTGCCACGCGAGCCCGCGCCGCGACGACGAGATGCTCACGCGGCTCTCGCCGGACGAGCGCTACGCCGCGGCGCTCGCGGGCGTGACCGCATCCGTCGTCGTCGCCGGCCACACCCACCAGCAGCACGAGCGGACGGTGGCCGGCGTCCGCTACGTCAACGCCGGCAGCGTCGGCCTGCCCTACGAGGGCGACGGCGCCGCCCGCTGGCTGTGGGTCGCGGACGGCGAGCCGGCGTTCCGGTCCACCACGTACGACGCCGCCGGCGCCGGCCGGCGCATGCTGCGCGCCGGCTGGCCCGACGGCCGGTCGGTGAGCGGGGCGCTCACCGACCCGGTCGATCCGCTCGTGGTGACGCGGATCTTCGAGGACCTCAGCGGCTGAGCGCCGGCGCCCGGACGCCCGTGTCGCGGGCGATCGTGCGGCGGGCGACGACCAGGTTCTGCGCGGCGAAGGAGATGCCGAGGAAGAGGAAGACCTCGCTGGTGCCGCTGGCGGGGAACCAGCCGGTGATGCTCGCGATCGTGCCCATGACGAACTTGGCGGCGATCAGGACGATCCACAGCGTGATGGTGAGCCGGTTGCCCTTGCTCATCCAGTCGCCGGCCGCGTTGCGCCAGGTCGGGATCACGGCGCCGCGCCAGATGCCCAGGCCGACCGAGAGGCCGAGGCTGAGCGCCATGTAGCCGGCGGCGGCGGCGTCCGTGGGGTTGTCCTGCGCCGTCCAGCCGAGCAGGCCGATGGCGGCGAAGATGAGCGGCAGCTTGATCAGCCCCTCGCGCGTGACCGGATGCTCATGCATCTGGCGGTAGAGCGACCAGGGCAGCAGGATGGCGAGCACGATGAAGAGGGTCATCGGGGGTCTCCGTTCGGGGTGGTGGGGAACATCTGGACCTCAGCATCCACCCGCGCCCGCGCGCCGTCCTCAGTACCGCACTACTGCATTCGCGTCGCGCGATCGCGTTAGGTACGCGGCGGCGCAGGTAGGCTCCGCCGGATGATCCCGCCGGCGTGCCAGTCCCGCCCAGCGCGCTAGGCGATGGCGGACACGCGGCTGATCCCGGAAGCGCTCGAGTGGCCGCTCGTCGGGCGTGAGCCCGAGCTGGCCCGGATCGCCGAGCTGCGCGCGCTCGGCCGCTGCCCGGGCGTGGTGATCCGCGCGGCCGCCGGCGTCGGCAAGTCGAGCCTCGCGCGGCACGCGCTGGCCCAGGCGAAGGTGGAGGGCGCGTCGACGGCCTGGGTGCAGGCGACGCGCAGCGCGGCGACGGTGCCGCTCGCCGCGCTCGCGGCGCTGATCGACGACGACGGCGGACACGGGCAGCCCGCTGGAGCTGATGCGGCGGACGGCCGAGCGCATGCGCGAGCGCGCCGGCGACCGCCCGGTCGTCCTCGGCGTCGACGACGCGCAGCTGCTCGACCCGGCGTCCGCCGCGCTGATCCTGCAGCTCGTGCTCGGCGAGGCCGCGTTCGTGATCGTGACGCTGCGGATCGGCGAGGCGTGTCCGGACGCCGTGCAGTCGCTGTGGAAGGACGCGGGCGCGGCGCGGCTGGAGCTCGAGCCGTTCGACGAGCCCGGCACCGCCCGGCTGATCGAGTCGGTGCTCGGCGCGCCGGTGGAGGAGGCGGCGCGGCGCTGGGTGCAGGACTCCAGCCGCGGCAACGCGCTCTACGTCCGCGAGCTCCTGCAGGGCGCGCTCGCCGACGGGTCGCTCGAGGACCGCCGGGGCTTCTGGCGGCTCGCCCGCCGCCCGGCGCCGAGCCCGTCGCTCGTCGACATCATCACCGCGCGGCTGGACGAGCTCGCGCCGGGCGAGAAGCGGACGCTCGAGCTGCTCGCGCTCGGGGAGCCGCTGCGCCCGCCGGAGCTCGAGACGCTCGTCGGCCATGAGGCGCTCTCCGCGGTCGACGAGCGCGGGCTGATCGCGCTCGACGCCGACGGCGTCCGCGTCGCCCATCCGCTCTACGGCGAGATCGTCCGCGCCTCGATGTCGGTCACGCGCGCGCACGACGCCCGGCTCCGGCTCGCCGACCTCGTGGGCGCCCGCGCGGAGCGCTCCCCCGCCGACGCGCTGCGGATCGCGACCTGGCTGCTCGACGCGGGCCGGCCCGTGCCGGCCGCGCTCGCGCTCGAGGCCGCCGGCGCCGCGGTCCACGCCGGCGACGCGGACCTCGGCGCGCGGCTCGCCCGGCTCGCGCTGGACGACGGCGGCGGACCGGCCGCCGCGCTGCTGCTCGCGCGCGCCGAGGCGCAGCACAACCGCCCGGAGGAGGCCGAGGCGGTGCTCGCCGCGGCGGAGGACGAGTTCGCGCAGCACGAGCTCGCGGTCGAGTACGTCGAGCTCCGGGCGACGACGCTGTTCTGGGCGCTGCGCCGGCCCGCGGATGCGCTGGCGCTGGTCGAGCGCGCCCAGCGCTGGCGCGACGACCCGGCCTGGTCGCGCGGGCTCGAGCCGCTGCGCGTCTATCTCGTGTTCCTCGACGACGGGCCGCAGTCGTCGCTGGCCGAGACCGAGCGCCTGCTCGCCGACCCGCTCATCCAGGGGCGCCAGCCGGCGGCGGGTCGAGATGGTCCACGCCGCGAACCTGTTCTTCACCGGCCGCGCGCGCGAGGCGGAGGCGATCACGCGCACGATCCGCCCGGACGTCCCGCTCCGCGACGTCCAGGAGGAGGTCACGCTCGACGTCTGCTCGCTCGTCGGCCTGGACGCGGGCGAGGACCTGCGCGAGTACGACGCCTGGCTGCTGCGCACGCTCGAACGCGGCGTCCGCGTCAACGACCACACCGCCGCCGCGCTCGCCGCGCTCCACCTCGCCGAGGCGCGGCGCTTCGCCGGCCGTCCCACCGACGCCGCCCGCTGGGCCGGCGAGTGCATCGCGCATCTCGAGCGGCGCGACACGTTCGGCTTCCTCGCTCTGGCGTGGGCGGTCGCCGCCGCGGCGGCCGGCGCGCTGGGCGACGCCACCGCCGCGGAGGAGGCGATCACCCGCGCCCACGCCGCGCGCGACGACCGCGCGGTCCACGAGACCGAGCGGGTGTGGATCGCGCGCGGCGAGTCCGCCGCGCTGCTCGCGGCGGGCGACCCCCCGGCCGCCCAGCGGCTGCTGATCGGCGCGGCCGAGCAGCTCGACGCGTTCCCCGTGTACGCCGCGGCGCTGCTCCACGACGCGCTGCGGGCCGGCGCCCCGGCGCGGTCGCTGGCGGCCCCGATGGCGGCCGTGGCGGCGCGCGCCGACGGCCGGCTCGCGGACGCCTACGCGGAGCACGTGGCGGCCGCGGCGGCGGGCGACGGCGAGGCGCTGCTGCTGGTCGCCGGCGCCTTCGACGCCCTGGGCGCGGTGCGCTACGCGAGCGAGACCGCCGCCCACGCCGCCGAGGCGTTCGCGGCCGCGGGCCGGGAGGACTCCGCGCGCCGCGCCGCCGCGCGCTCGCGCGAGCTGTTCGAGCAGGGCGACGGCGGCGAGCCGCCCGCCATGCCCGGTCTCGAGGGCGTCGCCGGCGAGCTCACCGCGCGCGAGGCGCAGCTCGTCAAGCTCGCCGCGGCGGGCCTCAGCAACGCCGAGATCGCCGATCGCCTGGTGCTCTCGCGCCGCACGGTCGAGTCGCACCTGTACCGCGCGATGCAGAAGCTCGGCGTCTCGAACCGGCGCGACCTGAGCGCGTAGCGGGCGCGTCGGCGCTCCGCCGCGCGCCGCCATACGATCGCGGCGATGAGCGGCCTCGACCCCGGCGCGGAGGAGCGCGAACGGCGCCGGGCCGAGCGGGCCCGGCGGCGCGCGCAGCCGCAGCGGCGGCCGCGCTCGCGCGCTCCGGCGCGCGCCCTCGCGGCGCTCGCGCTCGTCGCGGTCGGCGCCGCCGCCGCGTTCGCGCTGACCCGTCCGGGCGGCGGCGACCGCGCCGCCGCCGGCGCGCGCGGAGCACGCCGGCGAGCACCAGCGGGACGCATGCGGCGACGCGCCCGCTCGGCCCGACCGTGACCGGCGCGGCGGCGCGCCGGTCGATCGTCCCGATCCTCATGTACCACGTGATCGCCGCACCGCCGCCCGGCACGGCGTACCCGCAGCTGTGGGTGACCCCGGAGGCGTTCACCGCCCAGATGCACGCGCTCGCCGCCGCGGGCTACCACGGGATCACGCTGGCCGAGGCGTTCGCGGCCTGGGAGCACGGGGCGCGGATCCCCGAGCATCCGGTCGTCGTCTCGTTCGACGACGGCTACCGCTCGCACTCGACGGCGGCCGCGCCGGTGCTGAGGACGCTCGGCTGGCCCGGCGTGCTCAACCTGGAGATCGACAACGCGGGTCGCGACGGCATCTCGATGTGGCGGATCCGGCAGCTCGTGCGCGACGGCTGGGAGATCGACTCGCACACCGTCTCCCACCCGGACCTCACGACGCTCGGGCCCGACGCGCTGCGTGCCGAGCTGGCCCGCAGCCGCGCCTGGATCGAGCGCGAGCTCGGCGTCCCCGCCGACTTCTTCTGCTACCCCGCCGGCAGGTACGACCCGACGGTCGTGACCGCCGTGCGCGCCGCCGGCTACCGCGGCGCGACGACCGAGCTGCCCGGCGCGGCGACCGCCGACAGCGACCCGTACCTGCTGCCGCGCGTCCGGGTCTCCGGCAGCGACACCGCCACGTCGGTGCTCGCCGCGCTCACACCGGCGTGACGTCCGCGCGCAGCGTCGCGCGGCGCGCCACGACCAGCACGCCGCCGAGCAGCGCCGCGAGCGACGCCGCGAGCGAAGCACGCGTGCCAGTCGAGCGTCTCGACGATCGTCCCGCCCAGCGACGTCCCGAACGAGAAGCCGAGGATCAGCGCGGTCACCGGCCACGCGTACGCCTCGGTCACCGCGCCCGGCGGCGCGAGGTCGGACACGAGCTGGTTGCCGGCCGCGCCGAGCGGCGCGATCAGCAGGCCGGCGGGGATGATCAGCAGCGCCATCGTCGGGACCGAGACCGCGAGCAGCGCGGGCAGGAAGCCCAGCGGCAGCACGAGCGCGAGCCGCACGTAGACCGAGCCGAGCGGCGTACGCCACGCGCGGCTGCCGTAGAGCAGCCCGCCGACCGCGCTCGACGCCGCCCAGACCGAGAGGATCACGCCCGCCCACGCCGGCGCGCCGTGGTCGGAGGCGAACGCGGGCATGCTGATCTCGACGACGCCGAAGCAGAAGCCCGCCGGCAGCGTGGTGAGCACGAGCGTCTGGACGCCGCGCGAGCGCAGCGCGCCGAGCGCCCCGTGCGTGCCGGCGAGCGGGTCGGGCGTCCACGCGCGCGACGGGCGGCGGGACACGAACAGCGCCGTGCCGGTCAGCACGCACGCCGCGCTGAGCGCGAGCGCGGCGATCGGCGACACGGCCGCCACGATCGCCGCGGCGATCAGCGGCCCGGCGGTGAACAGCACCTCGATCGCGACGCTGTCGAGCGCGAACGCCGCCGACAGCAGCTCGTCGCGGCGGCGCAGCAGCTCGGGCCAGAGCGCGCGCAGCGCGGAGCCGATGTTCGGGATGCAGAAGCCGCCGGCCAGCCCGCAGCCGACCAGCGCCGCGGTCGGCGCGCCGGTCTCCGTCAGCGCGATCAGCAGGCCGGTGAACGTCGCGTCGAGCAGCGCGAGCGGGAGCAGGATGCGGCGCTGGCCGAAGCGGTCCATCCAGCGGCTCTGCACCGGCACGCCGAGCGCGGCGCCGATCCCGAACGCGCCGTCGACCAGGCCGGCGACCGCGTAGGAGTCGCGCTCGTGCGACAGGTAGAGCACCGTCGCGAGCGCGAAGATCCCGAACGGCAGCCGCGCGAGCATCGAGGCCAGCAGCAGCGGCGCGACGTCGGGCGCGCCGAGTACCTCCTTGTACCTCGCTCCCCCGGACACGCCGGCCACGCTAGCGCCCGCGCTTCCGGTAGCGTCGCCGGCCATGAGCGACAAGATGCGCCGCAAGGAGTACGAGAAGCGGCTGGAGGCGCTGCGACTGGAGCTGGTCAAGCTGCAGGAGTGGCTGCGCGTGACCGGCGAGCGGGTCGTCCTCATCTTCGAGGGCCGCGACGCCGCCGGGAAGGGCGGGACGATCAAGCGGATCGTCGAGCCGCTCAACCCCCGCTGGGCGCGGATCGTCGCGCTCGGCACGCCGACCGAGCGCGAGCGGACGCAGTGGTACTTCCAGCGCTACGTCCCGCATCTCCCGGCGGCCGGGGAGATGGTCATCTTCGACCGCTCCTGGTACAACCGCGCCGGCGTCGAGCACGTGATGGGCTTCTGCACGCCGGCGCAGTACCGCGAGTTCCTGCGCGCGACGCCGCAGTTCGAGCGGATGCTCGTGCGCGACGGGGTCATGCTCCGCAAGTACTGGTTCTCGATCTCCGACTCCGAGCAGGAGCGCCGCTTCAAGCAGCGCGCGGAGGATCCGCTGCGACGCTGGAAGCTCAGCCCGATGGACCTCGAGTCGCGCGACAAGTGGGTCGAGTACTCGAAGGCGAAGGACGAGATGATGCTGCACACCCACACGCCCGAGGCGCCGTGGTACACGGTCGAGGCCGACGACAAGAAGACGGCGCGGCTCACCTGCATCAGCCACCTGCTCGACTCGATCGACTACGAGGACGTGCTGCCCGGCGCGATCGACCTGCCGAAGCGACCGCCGATCAAGGACGACTACGTCCGGCCGCCGCGCGACGAGAACACGATCCTGCTCGAGCTCGAGCGCTGACGCCATGCGGCGCGCCGCCTGCGTGCTGGCGCTCGCGGCGCTCGCCGCGACGGCGCCGCCGGCGGCGGCGAAGACGATCCGCGGCACGGTCGCGTGGGTCTCCGACGGCGACACCGTGATCGTGCGCGCGGGCGGCAGCGAGATCGACGTCCGCCTGCTCGGGATCGACACGCCGGAGACGAAGAAGCCCGGCGTCGCGGTCGAGTGCGGCGGGCGCGAGGCGACGTCGCGGATGTGGAGGCTGACGTTCACCGCGCCGTACGACGCCGACGGCGACGGGCGGCTCGACCGGCCCGGCGGGAACGGCCGCCGGATCGTCCTGCGCACCGACCCGACCCAGCTGCGCTACGACCGCTACGGCCGGCTGCTCGCCTACGCCACGGTCGGCGGGCGGCTGCTGCAGGAGCGGATGATCGCGTCCGGCTGGGCGACCACGTACCTGCTCGGCTGGACGCCGTTCCGCAAGCGCGACCGCCTCCTCGCACTCGAAAAGGGTGCGAAGCGGGCGGGCCGGGGCGTGTACGGGAAGTGCGGCGGGGACTTCCACAGCCGTCAGTGATTGCCGCCGGTGCCCGCAGGTTGGTAGCGTCGGACCCATGCCAGTCGTGCCGATGCGCGAGATCCTGGATCGTGCGTTCGCGGAGCGCTACGGCGTGGCCGCGATCAACGTCGTCGACGACCTCACGCTGGAGGCGGTCATCGCGGCCGCGACCGACCTCCAGGCGCCGCTGATCGTCCAGACCTCGCTCAAGACGGTGAAGTCGATCGGCGCCGGCCCGCTGTACAGCATGTGGCGCGCGCGGGCGGACGCGGCGCCGGTCCCGGTCACGCTGCACCTCGACCACTGCCCGGACCGCGCGTGGATCACCAGCTGCCTCGAGGCGGGCTGGAACTCCGTGCTGTTCGACGGCTCGGAGCTCGACGTCGCGGAGAACACGCGCCAGACGGTCGAGGTCGTCGCCGAGGCCGAGCGCTTCGGCGCGCAGGTCGAGGGCGAGATCGAGAGCGTCACCGGCGTCGAGGACGGGATCGGCTCCGAGTTCGGCGGCGAGGTCCATCCGACCGAGGTGTCGGCCGAGTTCATCGCCGCGACGGGCATCTACAGCTTCGCGCCGGCGATCGGCACCGCGCACGGGCTCTACGCGACCGAGCCGCACCTGATGCCCGAGCGCGTGACCGAGATCGTGGCGCTGCACCCGATCCCGATGGTCCTGCACGGCGGGACCGGGCTGACCGAGTCGCAGTTCACCGACCTGATCGAGCGCGGGTGCGCGAAGGTCAACATCTCGACGGCGCTCAAGATCGCGTTCGTCGAGGCGCACCGCGAGTACCTCGACGCGAACCCCGGCAAGCACGACCCGCCGGCGATGCTGGCGCACGTGCGGGCCGCGGTGAAGGACATGGCGGAGCGGCACATCCGCATCTTCGGGTCGGCGGGCAAGGCGCCGGCGTTCGACTCCGCGGCCGCCTGAGTTGCCCGCGCTCATCTTCGACTGCGACGGCGTCCTCGCGGACACGGAGCGCGACGGCCACCGGCCCGCGTTCAACCAGGCGTTCGCCGAGGCCGGCCTCGGCGTGGTGTGGGACGAGGCCGAGTACGGCCGGCGCCTGCGGATCGGCGGCGGCAAGGAGCGGATCGCCTCGCTCTTCCCGGACGCGGACACCGGCGCGCGGCGCGACCAGATCCTCGACCTGCACAAGCGCAAGACCGCGATCTACAAGGAGATCGTCCGCAGCGGCCGGCTCCCCGGCCGCCCCGGGATCGCCCGGATCGTCAACGAGGCGCTCGCCGCCGGCTGGGCGCTCGCCGTCGCGTCGACGTCCGCGGAGGAGTCGGTCCGCGCGGTGCTCGAGCACGTCGTCGGCGCGGACGTCGCGGCGAACTTCGCCGTCTTCGCGGGCGACGTCGTCCCGGCGAAGAAGCCCGACCCGGGGATCTACCTGCTGGCGCTGGACGAGCTCGGCGTCGAGGCGGCCGACGCGATCGTGGTCGAGGACTCCCGCAACGGGCTGCTCGCCGCGGTCGGGGCCGGCCTGCGCTGCGTGGTGACGGTCAGCAGCTACACGACGGACGAGGACATGTCCGAGGCGGCGCTCGTGGTGACGAGCCTCGGCGATCCCGGCGAGCCCGCGCGCGTGCTCGCCAACCGCAGCGCGGCGCGGCCGGGCGCCGAGGTGACGGTCGCCGACCTCGAGGCGTGCCTGGCAGAACCGATGCAAGAGGAGGCGGTATGAGCGGGACGGACCGGGCCGAGCTGGTCGTCCGGACGATCAGCCAGACGGCGGTCGACAACGAGCGCTACTTCTGCGAGCTCGACGCGGTCGCCGGCGACGGCGACTTCGGCTACTCGCTCGCCCGCGGCTTCGAGAACGTGCTCTCGGGCTGGGACGAGCTGGAGTACGACGACGCCGGCGGGCTGCTCAAGAAGACCGCGATCGTCCTCACCAAGCGGATCGGCGGCACGTCCGGCCCGATCTGGGGCACCGCGTTCCTGCGCGCCGGCGGCTCGCTGGCGGGCAAGCCGGAGCCGACGGGCGCCGAGGTCGTCGAGGCGCTGCGCGCCGCGATCGAGGGGATCAAGCAGCGCGGCAACGCCGACCTCGGCGACAAGACGCTGCTCGACGCGCTCGTCCCGGCCACCGACACGCTGGAGGCGTCGCTCGACCAGGGCGCGGTGGCCGCGCTGGAGGCGGCCGCGGCCACCGCGCGGGAGAGCGCGGAGGCCACGAACGGGATGCTCGCGCAGCGCGGGCGGGCGTCGTACACGGGCGAGCGGAGTCGCAACTCGCCCGACGCGGGGGCGATCGGCGTCGCGGTGCTGTTCGAGGCCGTCAGTGAGGCCTGGCGTACGGCAGGGACCCACGAGAGGAGCGGCATGAAGAAGTTCGTGAACGATCCGCAGCAGTTCGTCCCCGAGATGCTCAAGGGCATCGAGGCCGCCAACCCGGGCACGCTCAAGTACGTCCCGGACTACAACCTGATCATGCGGGCGGACGCCCCGCGCGACGACAAGGTCTCGATCGTCCAGGGCTCCGGCTCCGGCCACGAGCCCGCGCACGTGATGGTGGTCGGCAAGGGCATGCTCGACGCGGCGTGTCCGGGCGACGTGTTCGCGGCCCCGCCGTCGGACTACGTCTACGAGACGACGAAGCTGCTGGCCAGCCCGAAGGGCGTCCTGCACATCATCAACAACTACACCGGCGACAAGATGAGCTTCGACATGGGCCGCGAGCTGGCCGAGGCCGAGGACATCAAGATCGCCACGATCGTCGTCGACGACGACGTCGCCGTGAAGGACTCCACCTACACCGTCGGGCGCCGCGGCGTCGCGGGCAACTTCTTCGTCATCAAGGCCGTCGGCGCGGCCTCGGAGGAGGGGGCGGAGCTGGACGCGCTCGTCGAGCTCGGCAACCGCGTCAACGCGGTCACGCGCAGCATGGGCATGGCGCTCACGTCCTGCACGCCGCCGGCGAAGGGCTCGCCGCTGTTCGAGCTGGGCGACGACGAGATGGAGATGGGCGTCGGCATCCACGGCGAGCCGGGCCGGCGGCGCGAGAAGCTCGCCGACGCGAACGCGATCGTCGACGAGCTGGTCGAGGCCGTCGCCTCGGACGGGCCGTACTCGTCCGGCGACGACGTGGCGCTGATGATCAACGGGCTCGGCGGGACGCCGATCTCCGAGCTCTACATCCTCTACGGGCGCGCGCACGACCAGCTCAAGGGGCGCGGGCTCAACGTCACGCGCAGCTACGTCGGCGAGTACTGCACCTCGCTCGACATGGCCGGCGCCTCGGTCACGCTGGTCAAGCTCGACGACGAGCTGAACCGGCTGTTCGACGCGCCCGCCGAGGTCGCGGTCCGCGTGTTCTAGTGGTGCTCCTGCCCCGGCTCGAGGCGGCGCGGTGACGGAGCCGCTGCGCGCGCCCGAGCCGGCGCGGGGGCGGACGCCGGCCGAGGAGGCCCGGACGCTCGTGGCCGCGCACGCGTCCGGGCTGCTCTCGACCCTGACCGCGGACGGCGACCCGTGGGGCTCGCTGGTCGCGTACGGCGTGCTCCCGGACGGGGCGCCGGTGCTGCACGTCTCCACGCTCGCCGAGCACGGCCGCAACCTCGCGCGCGACGGGCGCGCGAGCCTCGTCGTCGCCGAGGACCCCGCGGGCGGCGATCCGCTCGACGCCGGCCGGGTCACGCTGGCCGGGCGGGTGGAGCGCCCGGCGGGCGCCGCGGACGCCGCCGCGCGGTCGGCCTTCCTGGCCGCCGTGCCCGGCGCCGAGCGCTACGCGGACTTCGCCGACTTCACGCTCTACGTGCTCCGCGTCGACCGCGTGCGCTGGGTCGGCGGCTTCGCGCGGATGGACTCGATCGGCGGCGACGCCTACCGGGCCGCCGAGCCGGACCCGGTCGCGGGGTCGGCGGCGTTCGCGGTCCGCCACCTCAACGAGGACCACGCCGACGCGCTGCTCGCGATGGCGGCCGGGCCGGGCGGGTTCACCGACGCGACCGTGGCGGTCTGCGTCGGCGCCGACCGCTACGGGCTGGACCTGCGGGTGGAGACGCCGCGCGGCGCCGGCCCGTGCCGGGTCGGCTTCGCCGAGCCGTGCGCGGAGCCCGGCGGGCTGCGCGCGGCGACCGTCGAGCTGGCGCGCCGCTCGCGTGCCGGCTAGGCGTCGCGCGCGCCGGGATGCCCGTCGCCGGGCCACGGCGCGAGCACGATCAGCAGCCGCGCGTCGCTGATCGCGCGGACCGCGTGGCGCTCGCCGGGGTCGAAGACCGCGGCCATGCCCGGTCCGCCGGTCGTGCCGGCGAGGTCGACCTCGCCCTCGACCACCACGACGTAGGCGCGCTCGTGCACCTGGTGCTCGGCGAGCTCGTCGCCCGCCTGGAGCACGATGACGATCGATCGCGCGGCGCCGCGCTCCGAATGCAGGATCCGCGGCTGGCGCGGCTGGACGTCGAGCGTGCGCAGGTCCCAGAGCTCCATGCCCGGGAGCCTACGCCCGCCGGCGGTCGTGCGCCACGGCGTCCCGCGAGGGCGCCGTGGCGCGACCGGCGGCCTCAACCGGCGAACCGCGGCAGGACGACCGCGCGCGGGCAGGTGTGGAACGTGAGCCGCAGCGTCCGCGGGGTCGTCCCCGCGGCCCGCCGGAACGTGACGCGGGCGATCACCCGGTGCACGCCCTGGGCGGCGCCGGGCCGCACCCGGGCGGTGAACACGCGCCGGCCGGGCGCCCCCGCGACGCGGGCGATCCGGGCGCCGTCGCGCACGAACGTCACGCGCGCGATCCGGCGTCCGCGGACCGTGGCGGTGAACGCGGAGTGCACGCAGCCGCTCGGTCCGCTCAGCCGCGCGCTGCCGGGTCGCCGCGTGCGCCCCGCCGCGCGCGCCACGGTGCGCGTCCGCGCGGGCGCGGCGGACGGCGCCGTCAGCGTCGTCGCGAACGCGTCGGCGTCGCTCACCTGGCGCCCGTTGGCGTCGCGCGCGGTGACCTTGGCGCGGTTCACGAACGTGCCGGCGGACTGCCCGGCGGTCGGAGCCGTGCACGTGTAGACCCAGCGGTCGCCCGGGTCGAGCGAGCCCGGCGTCGCGTCTCCGCCGGTCGCCGGGCCGGCCGGTGCGGCGGCGCAGCGCGGGTCGGTCACGGCGACCGCACCGGCCGCGAACGGCGTGTCGCCCGGGTTGCCGACCGCCAGTGCGTAGCTCAGCGGCGCGCCCGCGACGGCCGTCGCGGGACCCGACTTGGCGAGCGCGATCGCCGGATGGAGGATCCGCAGCACGTGACCGTCGGTGGCGGTCACCGTCGCGTCCAGCTCGTCCCGCGCCGTCGCGGTCGCCGTGCTCGCGATCGGCGCGGCGCCCGTGTGCCCGGGCGGGACGGTGACGTCGCAGGTGAAGTGCCAGGCCTCGCCGGAGTCGAGGACGTCGTCGTCGTCGCCGTCGTAGGCGACCGGCCCGGTCACCGGCGCGCAGCGGTCGTCGCCCAGCGTGACGTCGTGCAGCGACGGATCGCCGTCGTTGGTCACGGTGTACGCGTAGTGGACGGTGTCGCCGGGGTAGGCCTGCGCCGGCCCGTCCTTCACCACGCGGAGGCGCGGGTCGATGAGGTACACGGGGGGCGCGTCGCCGGAGCCGGTGTGGCCGCCCGACGGATCGTCCGCCGTCGCCGAGCCCCAGTTCCAGAAGGCGCCGTAGTAGCCGCCGAGGTCGTCGGCGGTCAGCAGATGGTCGCAGCGGTAGGTCCACTGCTCCCCGTCGCCGAGCGCGCCGTCGCCGTTCGCGTCGCCGCCCGTCATGACCGGCGCGGCGTCGCAGTCGTCGGCGGTCGCGACCACGTCGGTCCAGGTGCCCCCGGCGGGGTCCGAGACGGTGATCAGGTACTCGGCCCGGTCGCCGACGTGGGCGACGATCTCGTCCTGCCAGGCGCTGTCGCCGGCGCGGCGGACCTGCGTGTCGACGGTGAACCCGTCGTCGGCCGCGGCGACCGCGGGGACGGCCGCCACGGCGACGAGGACGGCGGCCGGGAGCAGCAGTCGCAGGGAGCGGGGGGACAGGTGCATGGGTGGTGACCTCCGGGGGGAGAGGGGGGACGGTGCGGTGCAGGCTCCCGCCCGCCGGCGCCCGGGTCTTCAGTAGCCGACTACGGCAAACGCTCGCCGCCGAGACTTGCGTGCGCCGCATGCGTAGTCCGTACGCCGGAATGCCGTAGTCGGGTACGGAGGTCCGGCGGCGGCCGCCGGGTCCATCCTGGTCGCATGCCCATCACGCCCTTCGACGACGACGAGTTCCGGCGCGCGTTCGCCGACGTCCTCGGCGGCGCGCGGCGCGGCGCCTCGGACGTCGGCGAGGCGCTCGCCACCGCCGCCCGGATCGAGGACGGCGACGCCGACGCGTGGGTGCTCGAATGGGTCGCGACCGCCGGCGCGGCGTGGGCGGCGGCGGCCGCGGCGACCGGCGCCGGGCGCCGCGTGAGCGCCCGCGCGCACCTGCTCCGGGCGGCGACGTACTACGCGACGGCGCTCCGCCTGATCGACCGCTCGGCGGAGGCCGGCCGGCGGCTCGAGCTGTGGCGGCGCCAGCGCGCGTGCTGGGACCGCGCCGTCGCGCTGTTCCCGGTCCCGGCCGAGCACCTCGCGATCCCCTACGCGGGCACGACGCTGCCGGGCTACTTCTTCCCCGCGCCCGACGCGGCGCCCGGCGAGCCGCGGCCGCTGGTCGTCATGAGCAACGGGGCCGACACGGCGACGTCGCAGATGTGGGCGTCCGGCGGCGCCGCGGCGGCCGAGCGCGGCTATCACTGGATGACCTACGACGGGCCGGGCCAGCAGGCGGCGCGGTTCGAGCAGGGCCTGCACCTGCGGCCGGACTGGGACGCGGTGCTGACGCCGGTGCTCGACGCGATGATCGCCCGTCCGGACGTCGACGGAGCGCGGATCGCCCTCATCGGCGTGGGCGAGGGCGGCTTCTGGGTGCCGCGCGCGCTCGCGACCGAGCGGCGGCCGGTCGCCGCGGTCGCCGACCCGGGCGTCGTCGACGTGTCCGCCGCCTGGACCGCGGGGCTCGCCGACGCCCCGGCCGCGCTCCTGCGCGCCGGCGCCGACGCGGCGTTCGAACGCGAGCTCCGGCTGCTCGCGCTGTTCGACCCGCCCGCGGCGGCCGCGCTGCGCGCCCGTGCCGAGCCGTTCGGCAG
Organism: uncultured Solirubrobacteraceae bacterium; assembly: GCA_963791405.1. Taxonomy (GTDB): domain Bacteria; phylum Actinomycetota; class Thermoleophilia; order Solirubrobacterales; family Solirubrobacteraceae; genus DASQMT01. The sequence goes on from CAWBSJ010000007.1 coordinate 75,854, forward strand.
CGGTCTCGCCGCGGCCGCGCGCGACTACCGGCTCGGCGACCTGGCAAGGGCGATCGCGACGCCGCTGCTCGTGACGGATGCCGGCGGCGAGACGCGCTGGCCCGGTCAGTCGCAGGCGCTGTACGAGCGGCTGCCCGGCGAGAAGGCGCTGGCGGAGCTCGGCGTGGGCGGCGCGGTGCCGCGCGAGACGGCGATCTTCGACTGGCTCGACCGCCGGCTGGCCGACGGTCAGAGCTCGTGGCGCGCCGTCACGCCGCGCTTCTGCATCGCGCGATAGACGTGCGTCTCGACCGTCCGCACCGAGAGGACGAGCTGGTCGGCGATCTCGGCGTTGCTCAGCCCGCGCCCGGCCAGCGCGGCGACCTGCGCCTCGCGCCGGGTCAGCGCGGTCGCGGCGGCGTCGAGGCCGTCGACGACCGGCGGCTCGGTGCCCTGCCCGGCGGCGTGGAGCTCGCCGGCGCGCGATGCAGCCCGCCGGGCCGAGTCCTCGCGGCCCGCGCCCACGAACACCGCGGCCGCCTCCGCGGCCGCCTCCATCGCGTAGCGCCGCATCCCGATCGCCTCCAGGTCGGCTGAGGCCGCCAGCAGCGCGGCGCCGTCGCCGGCCGCGCGCGCCGCGGCGTGCGCGGCGTACGCCTCGGCCGAGCGCGCGTCGCAGCGTGCGGCGAGCGCCAGGACCCGGTCGGCGGCCGCCGCCGAGCCCGTGCGCAGCGCCTCGTAGGCGAGCTGCGCCGCGAACAGCGGCGTGTCGTCGAGCTCGTCCGCGGCCGCCAGGAACCGCTCGCCGCCGGCGGCCTCGTCGCGCGCCCGCGCCGCCCAGCCCTCGGCGCGCTCCAGGTACGGCCGCTGGTTGGGCAGCACGCCGCCGGCGCCGAGCGTGGCGTGGACCGCCTCGAGCGCCGGCGCGACCGCCGGCAGGTCCCCGGCCGCGAGCAGGATCCCGAGCTGGAGCATCCGCACGTGCAGCAGCGTCCCGAACGCGTCCTGGCGCTCGAACTGCGACTCCGCCTCGGCGAGCCAGCGCGTCGTGTCCGCGTAGCGGCCCTCCTGGAAGCGCAGGTGGGCGAGCGCGAGCGCGCTCAGCCCGGCGGCCTCGTGGTCGCCGGCGCGGACGCCGTCGCGGAGCGTCCGCGTCATGTACGCCTCGACGCCCGGCCAGTCCTCGCCGGACTCGATGCCGATCAGGAGGTACGTCCCGAGCGCGAGGTTGCCGAACTGGTCGGGCAGCGGGACGTCCGGCCGGTACCCGCGGGCGAGCTCGTCGGCCCGCCGCGCCTGGCCCGTGAACAGCAGCGAGGTCGCGTGCAGCGTCGTCATCCGGCGCCGGACGGCGGGGTCGACGTCCGGCGCGGCGAGGATCGCCGCGGTGGCCTCCACGGTGCCCGCGAAGCCGCGCGTCAGCCCGGCGAGCGCGACCTTCAGCGGGTCGAGCCGGCGCTGCCACGCCGGGTCCGCCGACCAGGTCGTGGCACGGTCGAGCAGCGCCTGCGCGTCGCCGGGCCGCCGGAGCCCCCAGTAGAGGGCGAACATCCGCTGCTCGACGTAGAGGATCGCGACCGGGTCGCCGGGCGCGCGGTCCTCGTCCGCGGCGAGCACGGCCTCCGCGTCGGCGAAGCGCTGGCGGACGGTGTGGGCGCGCGCGAGCAGCAGCGTCGCCTCGAGCCCGGCGCCGTCCGCGCGCGCGATCTCCGCGAGCTGCGCGCCGAGCTCCGGGTCGCCCGCGAGGTTGGCGGCGCGGCCGGCGTCCAGGACCAGCGCGGGCGGGATCCGCCCGCCGGCGTCGAGCACGAGGCGGGCGACGCGCAGCGCGTCGCCGGCGCCGAGCGGGTCGCGCTGCTGGAGCGCCCCGGCGGCGCGCATCCGCAGCGCCGCGCGCCCGCAGCACCGGCAGCTCGGCGCGCACGACGTCGCCGTACAGCGGGTGCGCGAGCCGCGCCTCGTCGCCGTCGACGACGACGAGCCCGTGGTCCTCGGCCGCCACGAGCGCGTCGAGGTCCGCGAGCGCGGCGAGCTCGGCGACCCGCAGCGGCTCGGCGACCGCGAGCAGCTCGACCGGCGCGCGCTCGGCCGCGTCCAGCCCGGCCATCCGCCCCGCCACGAGCTCGGCCAGCGTGCTGCTCACGGGCGGGCGGCCCGCGAGCCGCCAGAGGTCCCCGGCGCGCGCGAGGGCGCCGCTCTCCAGCGCGCCGACGACCAGCTCCCGGACGTACATCGCGTTGCCGCCGCTCGTCTCGCGCACCCAGCGCAGCGCCGCCTGCTCGACGGGCCCGCCCAGCGCCGCCTCGACGAGCGCGCCGACCGCCTCGTCGCCGAGCGGCCCGAGCTCCAGCCGCCGCGCGCCCGCGTCCTTCCAGAGCGAGGTGATGGCGTCCGGCCCCGGCTCGCCGGCGCGGACGGTGGCGAGCACGAACGCGCCGTCGCTCCCCGCCAGGTGGAGGACGAGCGCGGCCGAGACCGGGTCGAGCCGCTGGGCGTCGTCGATCCCGAGCACGAGCCGGCGCCCGCCGGCGCGCTCGCGCAGCGCGTCGGAGCTGCGCCGCATCAGCTCGAGCGTGTCGTCCGAGCGCACGTCGTCCGGGATCAGCCCCGCGAAGGCGCCGAGCGGGACGGCGGCGGCGCTGCGCGTCGCCTGGACCCACGCGACCGGGGCGCCCGCGGCCTCGGCGCGCGCGCAGGCCTCGCGCGCGAGCCGCGACTTGCCGACCCCGGCGTCCGCGATCACCACGACGCCGCTGACCCCGGCGTCCGCGCGCGCGGCGCCGATCGCCTCCAGCTCGGCGTCGCGGCCGATCAGCGGCCAGACGGCCGACGCCGTTGTGGCGCGCTCCTGCACGGCCCGAGTCTATGCCGCACGCGGATCTGCCACGCTGCCGACGTGGACCTGATCGAGCGGCTCCTCGCGATCGACGTCTCGGCGCTCTCGGACGCCGACAAGACGCTGCCGGTCGCCGACCCGGCCGTGCGCGCGATGATCCCCGGCGTCCGGATGGCCGGCCCGGCGTTCACCGTCGATCGCCGAGGACGACCACCTGCCGGTCATGAGCGCGCTGGCCGACGCGGCGCCCGGCGACGTGCTGGTGGTCGCCACCGGCGGCGCGACCGTCGCCGTGTTCGGGGAGCTGTTCGCGACGGAGGCGCGCCGGCGCGGGCTGGCCGGGATCGTCGCCGACGGCTTCTGCCGCGACCTGCGCGGGCTGCGGGAGATCGGGCTGCCGGTGTTCGCGCGCGGCACGACCCCGCGCTCCGGCACGACGGTGTCGCGCGCGGCGCCCGGCGCGACGATCGACTGCGGCGGGGTGCGCGTCGCGCCCGGCGACATCGTGTTCGGCGACGACGACGGCCTGCTGATCGCGCCGCCCGACCGGATCGCGGCCGCGCTCGAGACCGGCGAGGCGATCGGCCGCGCCGAGCGCGCGATCCTCGCCGCCCAGGCGCGCGGCGAGGCCCTGCACGACCTGACGAACCACGCGGAGCACGTCGCCGCGCTCGACCGCGGCGAGGCCAGCGCGCTGGCGTTCCGGGTCGATGCCTGACTTCTCCGCGAGCTTCGCCCGCCGCACCCGCCTGCGCGGCGGCGACGAGCTGACCACGATCCTGGCCGGGAGCCCGCCGGGCGTGCTCTCGATGACCGGCGGCTTCCCCAACCCGGAGACGTTCCCGACCGACGAGGTCGACGCGATCGCCGCGCGGCTCGTGCGCGACGACGCCGCCGTGGCGCTGCAGTACACGCCGTGCGCGGGGATCGCGAGCGTGCGCGAGTACCTGGTCGAGCGCCAGGCGGCGCTCCAGGGCCGGCGGCCGGAGCTCGACGAGCTGATCGTCACGAGCGGCGGGATGGAGTGCATCGCGCTGCTCTGCCAGGCGCTGATCGACCCGGGCGACGCGGTCGCGGTCGAGGAGCCGACGTACCTCGGCGCGCTGATGGCGTTCGCCGGCGCCGAGGCGCGCGCGGTGCCGGTCGCGACCGACGCCGACGGGCTCGTCGTCGACGCCCTCGCCGAGCAGCTCGCCGCCGGGCTGCGGCCGAAGTTCCTCTACGTCATCCCCGAGTACCAGAACCCGACCGGCCGGACGCTCCCGCTCGCGCGCCGGCGCGCGCTCGTCGAGCTGTGCCGGCGGCACGGCGTGCTGATCGTCGAGGACGTCGCCTACCGCGAGCTCGCGTTCGACGGCGCGTCGCTGCCGACGCTGTGGTCGCTCGGCCCGGACGTGGTCCTCCAGGCCGGCACGTTCTCGAAGACGTTCTTCCCCGGCGTGCGGCTCGGCTGGGCGGCGGGCCCGGCCGACGTGATCGCCGAGCTCGTCGCGGCCAAGCAGAACACCGACCAGTGCGCGGGCGGCCTCGGGCAGCGGCTCGTCGAGGAGTACGGCCGCGCGGGCGGGTTCGAGCGCCACCTCCCGGCCGCGCGGGCGCTGTACGCGTCGCACTGGGCCGCGCTGTCGGCGGCGCTCGAGCGCCACATGCCCGGCGGCGTGACCTGGACGGAGCCGACGGGCGGCTTCCTCACCTGGATGACGCTGCCGGACGGGCTCGACGCGCTCGCCCTGCGCCCCGCCGCGCTGGAGGCGGGCGTCGCCTACGTGCCGGGCCCGCCGTTCCACACCGGCGACGCCGGCGCGGCCACGCTGCGGCTCTCGTTCAGCCACCTGGGACCGCCCGAGCTGGAGCGCGCCGCCGAGCGGCTCGGGGGCGTCGTCGGCGCCGCGCTCACGCCCGCGCAGGCGTAGCGGCGACGCGCCCGGGGTACCGCGGTGATGCCGGGACATCCGGCATCGAACAGACGGACTCGGAGGACAACGTGGGCGGAATCAGCCTCGGCGGGATCCTGGTGATCGTCGGCATCGTGCTGATGATCGTGTGGTCGTTCTGGATCGGCCTGATCATCGCGCTGATCGGACTGGTCGCGTTCGGCGGCTTCGCGAAGGGCCGCTGGTACTGACGCAGCGCGGTTATGGTGGGCGGATCGTGGAGTCCGCCCGCCAGCGCCGGCCCCGGGCGCCCGGCCCGGCCGGTGCCCGCAGCGGCGCGCTCGCAGCGCGGCCTGCCCGCCGGGTTCGCGGGGCTGCAGCGCGCGGCCGGGAACCGCGCGGTCGGGCAGCTGCTGCGCGCGCCGTCGATCCGCGTCCGCGCCGGCTCGAAGCTCACCGCCGCCGAGTTCGCCGCGGCGATCAGCGGGAACAAGCACGTCCCGGACTGGCTGCGCAAGGGGTTCGGGGCGAAGGGCGACGCGCTCACCGCCGGCAGGCTCGCGGCGCCGAAGGACAAGATCTGGCTGTTCATCGAGCCGCTGCTCGCCGCGTTCAAGAGCGGCGACTGGGACATCACCACCGCGACCTCGAAGATCACGGTCTCCCGGCCGAAGGGGAAGGGGGAGCCCGAGTGGCGGCAGGAGGTGTTCCCGGACCTCCGGGCCAAGGAGCACCTCGGCGGCTGGTCGAAGATCGGCCCGGACGAGCTGGGCTTCTCGCCCACCCGGCTGCACTCCGAGTCGGCCGAGGTGATCTACGGCTGGACCTCGCCGAACGAGGCGACGACGCTCTCGAAGGACAAGCGCAACGTGATCGTCGTCGTGCGCGAGATCGAGGTCACCGCGCCGAACGGGAAGACGCGGACGTTCACCCCCTCGGCCGACAACATGGCCGAGGCGATCCTGCACGAGATCGCGATCCACGCCGGGCGGATCGCGCAGGGGCTGCCCGACACGCACGACGAGACGAGCGCGGTGATCAGCGAGCTGGTCGACCAGATCGGCGCCTTCTTCCGCGCGGAGGGCGCGGGCGGGCAGCTCGAGCGCAGCCCGCTCACGAAGGAGATCCTCGCCTTCGTCGCCGCGAACTGAAACGGCGAAGGCCCCGCGGGGGCGGGGCCTTCGAGGGTGGGCCAAGGTCGTCAGTGTGAGCGCGGTCACCAGGGCTGCGCTGAACGGAGCGCGGCACTGGGGAGCGAGGGCAGCTCACGGACGACGGGGGTGCTGAACGCGTGTGAGAGGGAGGAGGGGGTCCGGCGCGTGGTCTTGGCTTGGAAGCTCATGGTTGTCGTTCCGTTCGGTGACCTTCGACACTGAGGACCCTCCCACCCGGCGGGCGGGGATTCGCGGCGGCTGGCCTGCGTCTACAGGTGCGGCCCGCGCCCGGCGTGAGGGGGCCACCCGCACCAGTGCCGCCCGCTCCTCCGCCGACAGGATGTCGTGGCCCTGCCATCACGTGACGATGCGCTATCACCTGCCGCATGACGATCCTCCCCAACGGCATCGAGGTCGAGGGTCTGGCACGCGAGTTCAAGGGCGGCGTGCGCGCCGTCGACGGGATCGACCTCACCGTCGAGCCCGGCGAGATCTACGGGTTCCTTGGGCCCAACGGCGCCGGCAAGTCGACCACGGTGCTCATGCTCACCACGCTGCTGCCGCCCAGCTCGGGCACCGCGCGCGTGGCCGGGCACGACATCGTGCGCGAGGGCCCGGAGGTGCGCCGCGCCATCGGCGCCGCCCTCCAGGAGGCGGCGCTCGACCCGCTGCTGACCGGCCGCGAGCACATGCGGCTGCAGACCACGCTGCAGGGCGTGCCGAAGGCCGAGCGCGTCCCGCGCGGCGACGCGCTGCTCGAGCGCGTCGGCCTGATGGACGCCGCCGATCGCAAGGTCCGCGGCTACTCCGGCGGCATGAAGCGGCGGCTCGACCTCGCGCTCGCCCTCGTCCACCAGCCGCGCATCCTGTTCCTCGACGAGCCGACGACCGGCCTCGACCCGCAGAGCCGCGCCGACATGTGGCAGGAGGTCGCCCGGCTCGCGCACGAGGACGGCGTGACCGTCTTCCTCACGACGCAGTACCTCGAGGAGGCGGACGTGCTCGCCGACCGGATCGCGATCATCGACCAGGGCAGGATCGTCGCCCGCGGCACGCCGGACGAGCTGAAGGCGGAGATCGGGCGGCCGACGCTCGAGGTCGAGCCGGCGGAGCGCGGGGCGCTCGACGCGGTGGCCGGGGTGCTGGCGCGGTTCGGCACGCCGGTGACGGCGCGGCCGGGCGCGACCGCCGTGCGGCTGCACGGCAACGTCGACCAGCTGGCGGACGTCGTGCGCGCGCTCGACGCCGAGAGCCTCCGGATGACCGACTTCCGGCTGCACGCGCCGACGCTCGACGACGTGTTCCTGGCCAAGACCGGACGCAAGCTCGAAGGGGGCGAGTCCGCCGCGGAGCCCGAGGCGGTGTCCGCGTGAGGTCCCAGGTCTTCGAGATGGCGCGGCGCTCGATCCTGCAGACGCTGCGCCAGCCGGCGCTGATCATCCCGCCGATCCTCTTCCCGCTGATCATGATGGCGATCAACACCGGCGGCCTGCACGCGGCGACGAACCTGCCGGGCTTCCCCGCCGACACCTACCTGGACTTCGCGATCGCCGTCCCGTTCATGCAGTGCTCGCTGTTCGCGTGCATCAACGCGGGCGCGGCGCTGGCGCGCGACGTGGAGACCGGCTTCCTCAAGCGGCTGGCGATGACGCCGATCCAGCGCGCCGCGCTGCTCATCGGCCACCTCGGCGGCGTGATGGTGGTCTCGTTCGTGTCCGCGCTGATCTACGTGGCCGTCGGCTTCGCGGCGGGGATGGACTTCCACGCCGGCTTCTGGGGCGTCCCGGCGCTGCTCCTGCTGGCGATGCTGGTGTCGCTGGCGTTCGCGGCGCTGGGGGCGTTCGTCGGCCTGCGCTCGGGCTCGGGCGAGACCGTGCAGGGGTTCTTCCCGCTCTTCTTCGTCCTGCTCTTCCTGTCCTCGATGAGCCTGCCGCGGCCGCTGATCGAGCAGGACTGGTTCCGCTTCATCGCGACCTACAACCCGGTCTCGTACCTGATCGAGGGGATCCGCTCGTTCATCATCACGGGCTGGGACACCGAGGCGCTGGCGCTCGGCTTCGGGATCGCCATCGCGGTGACCGTGGCCGCGGTCGCCGCGGCATCCAGCGCCCTGCGGACGCGGCTGGTGCGGACATGACGCGCTTCCTGCAGGTCGCCGGCGCGGTCGCCTGGCGCTCGATCCACAAGGTCGCCACGACGCCGCAGCTGCTGCTGCCGTCGATCGTGTTCCCGATGTTCTTCTTCGTCGCCTTCGCGGGCGGCTTGTCGAACGTCGCCAACGTGCCGGGGTTCGACTTCCCGTCCGGCTACACCGCGTTCCAGTTCGTGTTCGTGCTCCTGCAGGCGTCGGCGTTCGGCGGCGTGTTCACCGGCTTCGGGATCGCGTCCGACTTCGAGAACGGCTTCGCGCGCCGGCTGCTGCTCGCGGCGCCGAACCGGCTCGGCATCATCGCCGGCTACGCGATCTCGGCCGCGGTGCGGACGACCTTCGTCGGGATCCTGCTGTTCGCGGTCGCGCTGCTCACCGGGATGCAGGTCGGCGGCGGCGGGGTCGACCTGTTCGGCCTGGTCGTGCTCGCCTACCTCGTCTCGTTCACGGCCACGCTGTGGGCCGCCGGCGTGGCGATGCGCCTGCGCACGATGCAGGCCGGGCCGCTGATGCAGATGCCCGTGTTCCTCGTCCTCTTCCTCGCGCCCGTCTACGTCCCGCTCGCGCTGCTGTCGGGCTGGGTCCACGCGGTCGCGAAGGTCAACCCGTTCACCCCGCTGGTCGAGACGGCCCGCGACTTCATCTCCGGCACGCCGACCGACGCCGCGCTCACGTACGGCATCGCCGTCGGGCTCCTGCTCGGGTTCGGGTTCTGGGCCGTGCGCGGCCTGCGCAGCGCCGAGGCGGCGGGGGGCTAGGCGATGCCCGACCGACACCGAGCTCGATCCGCCGATCGCGGCCATGCTCGACGCCACCAACCGCGGCGACCACGAGGGCTTCCTCGCGGCCTTCGCCGACGACGCCGTGCTGCGAGGACTGGGGCCGCACGTTCAGCGGCAAGGACGCGATCGCGACCTGGGACCGGAACGAGAACACCGGCGTGCAGAGCCGGATCGAGGCGACGAGCGTGGAGCGGACCGGCGCGACGTCGGTCGTCGGCGTGCAGGTCAGCGGCAACGGCTACAACGGCGGCGGCTCGTTCGTGTTCGAGACCGGCGGCGGGCTCATCCGCCGGCTCGAGATCCGCGGCTGACCGGCGGCGGGTCTGAGAGGGTTGCCGCGTGCACGACCGCGCGGCAGCCGGCATCGTCGCCCGCGAGCCGGAGCTCGCGGCGCTCGACGCGTTCCTCGCCGGCGACCGGCGGGCGCTCCTGATCGCCGGGCCGCCGGGCATCGGCAAGACGACGCTGTGGGAGGCGGGGATCGCGGCGGCGCGGGCGCGCGGGGACCACGTCCTCGCCGCGCGGCCGAGCGACGCCGAGGCGCGGTTGTCGTTCACCGCGCTGATCGACCTGTTCGACGGGGTCGGGGCGGAGACGCTGGACGGGCTGCCCGCCCCGCAGGCGCGGGCGCTCGAGGTCGCGTTGCTGCGCCGCGAGCCCGCCGCCGACGCGCCCGAGCCGGGCGCCATCGCGCTCGGCCTGCTCAACGGGCTGCGCGCGCTGGCCGGCGGCCGCGCCGGTGCTGGTCGCGATCGACGACCTGCAGTGGCTCGACCCGCCGTCCGCCGACGCGCTGGCCTTCGCGGCGCGGCGGCTCGACGGCGCGCGCGTGCGCTTCCTGCTCGCCCGCCGCCCGCGCCGCGTCGGCGCGCTCGAGCGCGCGCTCGGCCGCGGCGCGCTCGCGCGGATCGACGTCGGCCCGCTCGATCTCGACGCGACCCGCGGGCTGCTCGCCGGGCGGCTCGGCGTGAGCGTCTCGCGGCCGCTGCTGCGCCGCGTGGCGGACACGACGCTCGGCAATCCGCTGTTCGCGCTCGAGCTCGGGCGCACGCTCGCGCTGGGCGGCCCGCCCGCGCTCGGCGCCGAGCTGATCGTCCCCGAGGCGGTGGAGGACGTGCTCGGCACGCGCGTCGCCGCGCTCCCCGACGAGCAGCGCCGGATCCTGCTCGCCGCGTCGCTGAGCGGCGACATCAAGGTCGGCGAGCTGATCGCCGCCGCCGGCGCGGAGCGCGTCGAGGCGGCGATCGACGCCGGGCTGCTGCGCGTCGACGGCGAGCACGTGCGCGCCTCGCACCCGCTCCTCGCCGCCGCGGCGCGCCAGCGCTCGGGCGCGTCCGAGCGGCGCGCGCTGCACCAGGCGCTGGCCGGCGCGGTCGCCGACCCGGAGCTGCGCGCCCAGCATCTCGCGCTCGCCACCCGCCGGCCCGACGCCGCGCTGGCGGAGACGGTCGCGGCCGCGGCGGCCGCGGCGGCCGCGCGCGGCGCGCGCCAGGAGGCGGTGCTGCTCGCCGAGCACGCCCTGCGCTTGACGCCGGACGGCGACGCCGAGCGGCCCGAGCGGCTGCTGGCGCTCGCCGGGTACCTCGAGCACGCCGGCGAGCTGCAGCGGGTCACGGACCTCCTGACGCCGGAGCTCGACGCCCTGCCCGCCGGGCCGCTGCGCGCGCGTGCGTGGATCGCGCTGTCCGAGGGCGGCGACGCGCGCACCCTCGAGGACATCGAGCGCCACCTCGACGCCGCGCTCGCGGAGGCCGGGGACGACGCCGTCGTCCGCGCGTTCGTCCTGGCCAGGCGCGCCGCGCACATGGCCGGCTTCGCCGTCGCCGACCTCGGCGCGGCCGAGACGATGGCGCGCGAGGCGCTGGCGCTGGCGGCGGGCGGCGAGCACGAGCGGCTCGCGCTCGACGCGCTGGCCTGGGTCCTCGCGCTCCAGGGCCGGCCGATCGACGAGCTGTGCGCGCGGTTCCGCGCCGTGTCCGACGCCGCCTCGTTCCTCGCCGAGTCGCCCGAGCGCACCGCCGAGCAGCGGCTCGTGTGGCGCGGCGAGCTGGCGTCGGCCGCGCCCGCGCTGACCACGTCGCTCACGCGCGCCGACGAGCAGGGCGAGCCGGTGTCCTACGCGCTGCAGCGGCTCCACCTGTGCGAGCTGCACCTCCGCACCGGCGACTGGGACGCCGCCGCGGCGCTGCTCGCCGAGTGGGCCGAGTCGGCCGAGGCCGAGCTGCTCGTCCAGCCGATGTACCAGCGCTGCCGCGCGCTGCTCGCGGCGGGACAGGGCCGCCCCGCCGAGGCCGAGGCGTGGGCGGCGCGGGCGATCGCCGCCGCCGCCGGCGGTCGGCGTCGGCTGGGACCGGCTCGAGGCGCTGCGCGCGCGCGGCTCGGCGCTGCTGCTCGCGCGCGAGCCCGCCGCGGCGGCCGACGCCCTCCGCGCCGTGTGGGCGCACTGCGAGGCGCACGGGATCGACGAGCCGGGCGCCTTCCCGGTCGCGCCGGACCTGGTCGAGGCGCTGGCGGAGCTGGGCGAGCTCGACGAGGCGCGCGCCGTGATCGCGCGGCTCGAGCGGCTGGCCGCGGATCAGGACCACCCGTGGGCGCGGGCGAGCGCGCGCCGCGCCGCGGCCACGGTCGCGCTCGCCGCCGGGGAGGACGCGGCCGGCGCGCTCGCGGCGGCCGCGGACGAGCTGCGCGCCCTCGGCCTGCGGCCCCGACCACGCGCGCGCGCTGCTCGCGCTCGGCCGCGCCCTGCGCCGGCGGCGCGCCTGGCGCGCCGCGCGCGAGGCGCTGGAGCGGGCGGCGGAGGCGTTCGACGCGCTCGGCAGCGACGGCTGGGCGGAGCAGGCCCGCGCCGAGCTGGAGCGGATCGCCGCCCGCCGCGCGCGGCCCGCGGGCGAGCTCACCCCGGCCGAGGAGCAGGTCGGCCGGCTGGCGGCCGAGGGCCGCTCGAACAAGGAGATCGCCGCGGCGCTCGTCGTGACCGTGCACACCGTCGAGGCGCACCTCTCCAGCTGCTACGCGAAGCTCGGCATCCGGTCGCGCACCCAGCTCGCCGCGGCGAAAGATTGGGGGTTTCCGGAATAGCCGTGCCCCGACGGCGTACGTACGGTTGCGCCATGTCCACCTCCCCAGGCACATGACCTATCTCATCGTCGGGCTCGACCGGCGCACCCAGGCCGGCTGGCACGCGAACGTGCTCGCCGAGGACCCGCGCGCCGCGCGCAGGATCGCGCGCGCCCGCGCGGCCGCCGACGGCATCGCGCTCGTCGTCGCGGCCGTCATCGGCCCCAACTCGACCGTCGTCGCGGACGCCGGGAGCTGACCCGGCGCCTAGAGCGGGACGGCGGTGACGACGATGTTGTCGCGGTAGTGGCCGCGGCGCGCGTCGAACGGCCCGCCGCAGGTGACGAGCACGAGCCGCCGCGGCCCGCTGCGCGTGTAGATCTCGGGCGGGAGCGACTCCTTGCGCATCATCTTCGTCGAGGTGACGCGCCAGGTCTTCGTCCGCCCGTCGTCCGAGCGCAGCTGGATCCGGTCCCCGCGATGCGCGCGCTTGAGCCCGTAGAACGCGCCCGCGCCGCGCTTCGCCGAGTCGACGTGGCCGGCGAGCAGGATCGTCCCGCTCTTCGCGCCGGGCGCCGCGCCGTCGCGCCACCAGCCGACGCGGTCGATGTTCACCGGCGTGCCGAGCGCGCCGGCCTTCGTGTCGATCCCCATCGCGGACACCGGCGCGTCGATGCCGAGCGCGGTGGAGCGGACCCGGGTCGGCTCCGGCACGTCCTCGTCGTCCTGCGCGGCCACGACCTCGCGCACGTGGTCGCCGCGGCCGGTGATGATCAGCGGGCGGCCGAGCGACGTCTCCGCCTCGACCCCGCACTCGGTCTCGGTGGCGGTCACGCTCTCCGACCCCGCGATGCGCTCGCGGTAGGTGTAGAAGCCGACCTCGCGGACGGTCACGCGCGGCGAGCGGAACTCCCCGTCGCCCGGGACGTCGACGCTGCCGCTCCAGTAGGGCTCGCGGTCGCAGCGGATCGCCGCGCGCGACGCGAACGGGCCGAACAGCTCGACCCCGATCTTCGCCGGCGTCTTGCCGAGCCCGGTGACCTTGATCCGGTCGAACAGCTGCTTGCCCGGCTTCACCGCGGTGCTCGACACGATCGTCGTCACCGCCGGCGCCGCCTTCGCGAACGTCGTCTCCGCCGCCTCGCCGCATGCGGTGGTCACGGCGTCGAACGCGGGCGTCGCCGCGATCGCCCTCGCGGTAGGTGTAGTAGCCCGCGGCGGGCAGCGTGACCGGTGCGGTGGTGTAGCTGCCGTCGCCGTTCGCCGCGAAGCTGCCGGTCCAGACGGGCGTGCCCTCGCAGCGGATCGCCGCGCGCGTCGGGAACGGGCCCCAGAGCTCGACGTTCACGGTCGCCGCCAGCTTGCCCAGCCCGGTGACGACCGCGGTGTCGGTGATCTGCGCGCCGGGCGCGGACTGCTGCGCGCTGACCTGCGTGGTGATCGCGGGCGCGCCGCGGATCACCGTCGTCTCGGCGGCGTCCGCGCACGCGGTCTGCACGCCGGTGACGGTCGGGCTGTCGGCGATCGACTCGCGGTAGGTGTAGTAGCCGGGCACGCTGAGCGTGACCGGCGCGGTCACGTAGTCGCCGTCGTGGTCGGCGACGAAGCTGCCGGTCCACACGGGCGCGTCGGTGCAGGTGATCTTGTCGGGCGCCGGGTACGGGCCGTAGAGCGCGGCCTGGACGGTCACGGTCTGGCCGGCGAGGCCGCTGACCTTCACCGTGTCGGTGATCGCGGAGCCGGGTGCGGCCGACTGGGCGCTGATCTGGGTCACGACCTGCGGCGCGGCCTTGACGGGGGCGCTCGCCTCGACGCGCGCCGACGTGCCCGCGGGGGCGACCAGCCGCTGGGCGTTGCGGGCGGCGTCGCGCCGGGCCGGGACGTAGAGGACCGGGACGTCCGCCGCGAGCCCGGGTGCGCGGACGCTGAGCTTGAGCCCCGCACTCGGGTCGGTCGGCGTCAGCGTGACCGTCGCGGTGCCGCCGTCGCCGGTGCTCGCGGTCTCGGGCATCCCGCTCGCGCCGGTGGCGGCGAGCTGGAGGTCGACGTCCGGGCACCGCGCGGCCCGCGGCGCCGAGGACCTGGACCTTCACCTCGGCCGCGCGGCCCGCGATCAGCTGGTCGGGGAGCGTGGCGCGGACGCGGTACGGGCCCGCGTAGCGCTTCGCGTCGCGCCGGATCGTCTTGTAGATCGAGCGGCTCGCGGGCGTCAGCGCGCCGGGGTCGATCTCGCCGGGCGCGGCGTCGCCCATCAGGCTGTGGACGTAGAGCATCACCGCGGCCTGCTGGTTCGCGCTGTCGGACCGGCCGAACGCCCACATCGCGTAGTTCATCCGCCGCAGGCTGCTCGCCGAGACGTCGTCGCCGTCGCGGTTCACGAGCCCGGAGGCCGCGTGCTTCTCGTAGCGGAACTTGCGCGACGGATACCAGTACCGCAGGTCGATGCAGAACGTCGGGCCGTCGTCGCCGCGGACCGCGCCGCGGAAGTCGCCGAACCAGCGCGGGCCGAACTTGTACGTCCGGTAGGAGCCCTTGCCCGTCGTGCCGCACGTGTCCTTGCCCCCGCGGGCGCACGGATCGTTCTGGTTCGGCGGCTCGCCCGCCGTCGCCACCGCGGGCAGCGCGAGGACGAGGAGAACGACCAGCGCGGGCAGCACGCGACGCGGCATCGCCGCACCTTGTACCAGTCGCGGAGACCCCTGGGTAGCGTGCTGACGCCCCGCCGCGCCTAGGCGAGCGGCGCGGCCGCGGCGCGGATCGCCGCGAGCAGCGCCTGGGTCGAGGGCCGCGCGGCGTCGGCGGCGCGGGTCACGGCGGCGATCGCGCGATGCACCGGCCGCTCGGCGAAGCGGCGCACCGCGATGTCCGGGAGCTGGGCGGGCAGCGCCAGCGCGGGCAGCATCGTCACCGCGAACCCGCGGGCCACGAGCGCGAGGCTGACCGTCGCGTCGTTCGCCCGGTGCCGCAGGTCGGGCTCGAAGCCGCCCAGCTCGCGGCACGTGCGCTGCACGACGTCCTCCCACCCCATGCCGGCGTGGCCCGTCGCCCACGCCGCACCGGCGAGCGCGGCGAGCGGCACGGCGTCGGGGTGCTCGCGCGCGACGGGGTGGGCGGCGGGGAGGAGCAGCGAGACGGGGTCGCGGAACAGGTCGTGCCGCGCGAGGCCCGCGGGCAACCGCCAGGGCTGGTGCTGCCACTCGTCGCCGAGCACGAGGTCCACGTCGCCGAGCGCGAGCGCCGGCAGCGCCTGCTCGGGCTCGGCCTCGACGACCTCGCAGCGCAGCCGCGGCGCGGTGGCGCCGAGCTCGGCCATCGCGGGCAGCGCGAGCGCGAGCAGCACCGAGCGGAAGCCGGCGATCCGGCCGCGGCCGGTCACCGTGCCGGCCGCCGCGGCCAGGTCGGCCTCCGCGACCGCCGCGCGGTCGAGCAGCGCGCCGGCGTGCTCGGCGAGGACGAGCGCCGGATCGGTCAGCCGCACGCCGCGGCCCGCGCGCTCCAGCAGCCGGACGCCGGTCTCGCGCTCGAGCATCGCGAGCTGCTGCGACACCGCGGACGGCGTGAACTGCAGCGCGTCGGCGACCGCGGCGATCGTCCCGCGCTGCTGGAGCTCGCGCAGGAGCCGGAGGCGGCGGAGGTCGAGCATAGGCAAGCAACGCTACCGAATACTGCGTACGAATCGGCATCGTTCCTGGCGCTTTGACCCGCCACGATGCGCGGCGTGCGCTCCTCCGGTCCGCTCATGTGCATCGCCTCCGCCGCCGCCTTCGGCGCGATGGGCGTGTTCGGCAAGCTCGCCTACGGCGAGGGGGCGACGGTCGGCACGCTGCTCGCCGTCCGCTTCGGGCTGGCCGCGCTGCTGTTCTGGGCGCTGATCGCCGGGCGCGGCGCGCTGCGCGGACTCCCCCGGCGCGACGTCGCGCTCGGCCTCGGCCTCGGCGCCGGCGGCTACGCGCTCCAGGCGGGCTGCTACTTCACCGCGCTCGAGCGGATCGACGCCTCGCTGCTGTCGCTCCTGCTCTACACCTTCCCCGCGATCGTCGCGGTGGCCGCCGTCGCGCTCGGCCGCGAACGGCTCGACGCGCGCAAGGTCGCGGCGCTCGCGCTCGCCTCGGGCGGGCTGGTGCTCGTCGTCGCGGGCGCGGGCGCGGGCGCGCTGGATCCGCTCGGCGCGGGGCTCGGACTCGCCGCCGCGCTCGTCTACAGCGCCTACATCCTGGTGAGCCAGCCGCTCGCGGCGCGGATCCGGCCCGACGTCCTGGCCACGCTGGTCTGCACCGGGGCCGCCGTCTCGCTCGCGCTCGGCGCCGGCCTGACCGGCCAGCTGCGCCCCGGCGCGCTGACCGCCGCGGGCTGGGGCTGGCTCGCCTGCCTCGCGGTCGTCTCCACCGTCGGCGCGATCGCCCTGTTCTTCGCCGGGCTCCGGCGCACCGGCCCGACGACGGCGGCGATCCTCGCGACCGCCGAGCCGCTCGTCACCGTCCTGCTCGCCTACCTCGCGTTCGGCGAGCGGCTGGGCGACGTCCAGCTCGCGGGCGGCGCGCTCGTGCTGGCGGCGGTGGTGATCCTGTGTGTGCGCATCCGGTTCACGAGCCAGGAGGTCACGGCATGAGCAGGCCACTCGAGGGGAAGGTCGCGCTCGTCGCGGGCGCGACGCGCGGCGGCGGCCGCGGCATCGCGGTCGCGCTGGGCGAGGCGGGCGCGACGGTCTACGCGACCGGACGCAGCACGCGCGAGCGGCGCTCCGAGGTCGACCGCCCGGAGACGATCGAGGAGACCGCGGCGCTGGTCTCGGACGCGGGCGGCCACGGGATCGCGGTCGCGGTCGACCACCTCGACCCGGAGCAGGTCCGGGCGCTGGTCGCGCGGATCGACGCCGAGCAGGGCCGGCTCGACGTGCTCGTCAACGACATCTGGGGCGGCGAGCATCTGTTCGAGTGGGACACGCCGGTCTGGGAGCACGATCTCGCGAACGGGCTGCGCCTGCTGCGACTGGCGATCGACACGCACCTGATCACGAGCCACCACGCGCTGCCGCTGCTGATCCGCCGGCGCGGCGGGCTCGTCGTCGAGGTGACCGACGGCACCGCCGCGTACAACGCGGAGCGCTATCGCGTCAACGCGTTCTACGACCTCGCGAAGACGGCGGCGATCCGGCTCGCCTGGACGCAGGGCCAGGAGCTGCGCGACCACGGCGGCACCGCGGTGGCGCTGACGCCGGGCTGGATGCGCTCGGAGGCGATGCTCGAGCACTACGGCGTGCGCGAGGACAACTGGCGCGACGGTACCGAGCGCACGCCGCACTTCTGCATCTCCGAGACGCCGCGCTTCGCCGGCCGCGCGGTCGCGGCGCTCGCCGCCGACCCCGACGTCGCGCGCTGGAACGGGCAGTCGCTGTCGAGCGGGCAGCTCGCTCAGGCCTACGGGTTCACCGACCTCGACGGCACGCGGCCGGACTGCTGGCGCTACCTCGTCGAGGTCCAGGAGGCGGGCCTGCCGGCGGACGACACCGGCTTCCGCTGAGCGAACCTGCCGGCGGACGTCGAAATCGGCGATCCTGCGGCGTCGTACAGGATGAGGCCGCAGAACGAGAGCGGCGAATCCCATCCCGCAGGAGGCGCTCGATGCCCCAGTACGCACTGCTGATCTACCACCCCGAAGGCCGCAACCCCTCGCGCGAGGAGATGTACGCCGAGCACCAGCGCTGGCAGGCCTACACGCAGGAGCTCGTCGACGCGGGCCAGTACACGTCGAGCCAGGGGCTCAAGGGCGTCGAGGCCGCGACGACGGTCCGCGTGCGCGACGGCGAGCGCCAGGTCACCGACGGCCCGTTCGCCGAGACGAAGGAGTTCCTCGCCGGCGTCTACCTGATCGAGGCCGAGGACCTGGACGGCGCGATCGACGTCGCCGCGCGGATGCCCAGCGCGGAGTACGGCGCCACCGAGGTCCGCCCGGTCTGGGGATGACCGGCGCGGCGGCCGCGGTCGAGCACGCGTGGCGCGAGGAGCGCGCCGCCGTGCTCGCCACGACGATCCGTCACGCCGGCGACTTCCAGCTCGCCGAGGACGCGGTCCAGGATGCGTTCGCCGCGGCGATCGCGTCCTGGCCGCGCGACGGCGTCCCGGCCAACCCGGGCGCCTGGCTGACGGTCACGGCGCGGCGGAAGGCGATCGACCGGCTCCGGCGCGAGCAGGCGTCGGCCGATCGCGCCGACCGGCTCGCGGAGCTCGCCCGGCTGGACGCCCAGGAGCACGACATGGACACCGACGCCGGAGCGGTCGAGGACGATCGCCTCCGCCTCATCTTCACCTGCTGCCATCCGGCGCTGGCGCTCCCGGCGCGCGTCGCGCTCACGCTGCGCACGCTGGGCGGGCTGACGACCGGCGAGATCGCCCGCGCGTTCCTCGTCGCGGAGCCCACGATGGGGCAGCGGCTCTCGCGCGCGAAGCGCAAGATCGCCGACGCGCACATCCCCTACCGCGTGCCGCCGGACGAGGCGCTGCCCGATCGGCTGGCGAGCGTGCTGCAGGTCGTCTACCTGATCTTCAACGAGGGCTACGGCGCGACCGAGGGCGACCGGCTCGTGCGCGGCGAGCTGTGCAGCGAGGCGATCCGGCTCGGCCGGCTGCTCGCCCGGCTGATGCCGGACGACGCCGAGGTCCACGGGCTGCTCGCTCTGATGCTGCTGCACGACGCGCGCCGCGGCGCGCGGGTCGACGCGCGCGGCGGCTTCGTCCCGCTCGACCGCCAGGACCGGACGCAGTGGGACGCGGGACGGATCCGCGAGGGCGCGACGGCGCTCGACCGGGCGCGGCGGCTGCGCCGGCCGGGGCCGTACCAGCTGCAGGCGGCGATCGCGCTCCAGCACGTGTCCGGGTCGACGGACTGGGCGCAGGTCGCCGAGCTCTACGGCGCGCTCGGCCGGCTCGCGCCGTCGCCGGTCGTCGAGGTCAACCGCGCGGTGGCGGTCGGCTTCGCCGACGGGCCGGCGGCCGGGCTCGCCCTGCTCGAGCCGCTGCTCGGCGACCGCGTGCTCGCGGGCTACCAGCCGCTGCACGCGGCGCGCGCCGAGCTGCTGCGCCGCGCGGGCGACCGCGCCGGTGCGACCGAGGCCTACCGGCGCGGCATCGCGCTGAGCGCCAACGCCGTCGAGCGCGCCGAGCTCGAGCGGCGGCTCGGCGAGCTCTAGTCGCGCGCGAGCGCCGCCGCGAGCTGCTGCTCGAGGTCGACGTACGCGTCGTCGGCCACGTCGAACACGACCTTGTGGATCCGGCCGCCGCTGAACGAGAACCGCGGCGTGTAGTGGTGGCTGACGGCGTCGCCGCCGTCGTAGCCGATGCACAGCCCCTCCCCGCAGAGCGAGTAGCGCGAGGCGATCGTCCGGATCTCCGCTCGGCGATCACCTGATCGTCGACGTGGAGCTTGAGCGGGCCGTGCCACTCGTGGTGCTCGCCCATCCGGTCCTTGGTGAGGTCGACGCCGACGATGTGTCGGCTGGGCGCGGGCGCGTCGCCGACGATCTCCTGCTCGTTCGGGATGCCGAGGAAGTTGAACACGTAGTACAGCTTCCCCTCTTTGACGAACGGCGTCTGGTCGCCGAAGCGCGAGCCCTGCGCGTAGATCACGCCCTCGCTCGCATCGGTGAAGTCCACGTCGGCGATCCGGCCGCCCTAGGGCGACCAGGCCGCGCAGCCCGTGTCGTCGTAGAGCACGACCAGCACGTTCGGCGCGTCCGCCGGCGCCTTGTCGCCGAGGAACGCGGGCCAGTCCTGGGTCGAGTCGCGGATGTCGAGCGCGATCTTGCCGTTGAACTGCCTCGCCATGGTGAGCTCCCGCGGTCGGTAGACGATCGCCGACGCTACTGCCACGCGGGGTGAGGCGGTCCTCACCCCGCGTGGGTGATCAGCGGATCAGCGCCGCGTGCCGACGGTGAGCAGGTACTCCATCTCGAACCGCGCGGCGTCGCCGGTGCCGCGGTTCCACTCGTCGCAGAACGCGTCGAGCGCGGCGTCGAACTCGGCCTCGCGGCCGTTCTTCACGGCGTTGGCGCGGGCGGCGATCGTCGGGCCGTAGTAGCTCTTGAAGTGCTCGCCGTAGTCGTGTGGGGACGCGAAGGCGGTGACCTCCAGGTTCCCCTTCTCGACCAGCTGCTGCTCGACGCGGTCGCCGAACAGCCCGCGGACGTGCTCCTCGCCGCCCCACAGCGGCGGGGGCTGCGCGCCGGCCGGGGGCGGCGGCGCGAACTGGCCGATCGTGCGGAAGAGCGAGCCGATCATGCCCTCCGGCGTCCAGCTCAGCAGGCCGATCTTCCCGCCGGGGCGACAGACCCGCACCAGCTCGTCGGCGACCGGCTGATGGAACGGGGCGAACATCGCGCCGATCGCGGACATGACCACGTCGTAGGACGCGTCGCCGAACGGGAGGTGCTCCGCGTCGGCCTCGGCCCAGCGCAGCTCGAGACCCTCGGCCTCGGCGACCTCGCGGCCGGCGTCGAGCAGCTCGGGGGTGAGGTCGCTCGCGGTCACGTCGGCGCCGGCGCGGGCTGCGGGGAGCGCGGCGTTGCCGGTGCCGGCGGCCACGTCGAGCACGGTGTCGCCGGGGCCGATGCCGATCGCGTCCACGAGCCGCGGGCCGAGCGGCAGCAGGAACGTCTCGACCATCGTCGGGTAGCTGCCCGACGCCCACATCGTGCGGTGCTTCGCCTTGAGGGCGCTGTCGTCTGTCGATGTATTCGTCATGAGGCGACGCTACCTGAGCCGGCGCCCCCCGCACATCGGGAGAACCTCCCTATCTTGGGTCAGGCCGGCCTCAGGGGTTGCGCGCGCCGACGCCGGTCAGCAGCTCGCGGATCCGCGCCGGGCCGCCGGCGCCCGCGGCGAGCGGTGGGGTCGGGAAGCCGGCGCCCGCGCGGAGCCCGGCCAGCAGCTCCAGCAGCGCGTCGGTCGCGCTCGTGACCGGCTCCCAGCCGAGCTCCGAGCGGATCCGGCCGGCGTCGAGCAGCGGGCACTGCAGCGCGAGGTCGAGCCAGCCGGCCGGGGTCGGCTGCACCCGGGCGCGCCAGCTGAGGTCGGCGGCAGCGCGGACCGCGCCCGGCGGCAGCGCGACCGGGCGGGCGCCGAGCGCGCGGCCGAGCGTGCCCGCGTCGAGCACCGGCTCGGCGACGACGTTGTAGGCGCCGCGGGCGCGCTCGTCGGTCACCGCGAGCCGGTAGGCCTCGGCGACGTCGGCGCCGTGGACGCCCTGCACGCGCAGCCCGCGCGGCAGCGGGAGCGCCGGGATGAAGCGCGGATTCGCGAGCGCGCCGGGCAGGAGCGGGCCGGCGAACAGCCGCCGGATCTCGCTCGCCGCCTCGCGCTTGAAGATCAGGCCCGGGCGCAGGCGGACGACCCGCAGGTCGGGCGCGGCGGCCTCGACCGCGTCGAGCGCGCGCTCGGCCTGCGCCTTGTGGCGCGCGTAGAACGAGCTCGGGATGCCGTCGGTGGGCCACGACTCGTCGACCCGCTCGCCGGAGGCCGGACCCGGCCCGTAGGCGCCGACCGACGACGCGTGGACGAGCGCGGAGACGCCCGCCGCCGCGGCGGCCTCGAACACGAGCCGGCTGCCGTGGACGTTGACGGCCTCGAGCGCGGTCGCGTCGCGCGACGGCTGGATCAGCCAGGCGAGGTGGACGACCGCGTCGGCGCCCTGGAACAGCTCGGCGAGCGGGGCGCGCGTGATGTCCGCGGCGACGAACGCCGTCTTCGGCGCATCCCAGTCCGGCGCGCGCCGGGCGAGCCCGACGATCTCGGTGACGTTCGGGTCGGCGGCGAGCGCCGACACGACGCTGGTCCCGACGTTGCCGGTGGCCCCGGTGACGACGACGCGCATCGCGGCGTCAGGACTTCTTGCCGGCGATCGCCCGCTGCAGCTGGGCCTTGTCCATCGACGATCGCCCATCGATCCCGAGGTTCTTGGCCTCGTTGTAGAGCTGGTCGCGCGTCCGGCCCTTCTGCCGGTCGGTGCCGGAGCGCTGCCCGCCGCGGCGCGACGAGGACATGTCCTGCATCGAGGTCTTCGAGGCGGTGCGCGACTCGCCGGCGCGCGCCTTCGCCTTGTTCACCGTGCGCGCCGCGATCTCCTCGGCGCGCGACTCCGAGGCGCCCTGCTGCTTCGTGCTCTTCTTGATCTCCTCGTACTGGCGGGCGCGCTTGGTGCCCTTCTTCACCCCGCGTGGCGGCATGACGACCTCCGTTCGACGACGGGGACGGCGTACCCGCCCGCAGCGATCGAGATGCCGGTCACGGTCAGCGGTCGCGCGTCGTCGGTTCGCCGGTGCGCTCGCGGGTCGTCGGACGCGGTTCGCGGTCGAACCGGTCGTCCGCATCGCGCTCGGCGTCGTCGCGGCGACCTCCCCGACGCGCGGCAGGAGCGCGAGCACGATCAGCACGACGGCGGAGATGCCCCACGCCAGCTCCGTGAGCCCGTTGGCGGCGAAGATCCCGAAGACGTCGTCGCCGTCGACGATCGCGATCACCGACGCGGCGCCGAGTGCCAGCCCGACGATCAGCGAGAGGCCCTTGGCTCCCCAGTGGGTCGGTGAGCCGAACAGCAGCAGCGCGCCGGCGCCGGCCGTCAGCAGGTTGCTCCAGCCGTTGCCCTCGAACCCGAGCCACTTCGTGCCCTGCACCGTCCCGTCGAGGGGATCGGTGCTGAACCCGTTGCCGCCGAAGATGAGCGCCAGGACGCCATAGCCGAGCAGGACGATCCCGACGATCCCCACGGGTCCCTTGGCGAGCGAGATGCCCTTGTCGCGTTGCGTTCGTGCCATGTCAGATGCTCCCTAGGTCGGCGGCAGCGGTGGACCGGCGTCTCCGCCGGCCCACCGTCGGCCACGTTCGTCAGCGGGTCGGGGCCGGCTCCCGGTCGCTCGCGTCGCGAGCCGACTCCTGCGCGGAGTCCTTGACCTGCTCGGCGTGCTCCTGGCCACTCTCCTTCGCGGTCTGCGCGGCGTCCTGCGCGACCTGCTTGCCGTGCTCGAGCGCCTCCTGACCGGTCTCCTTGGCCTTCTCGATCACGGAATCGGACGCCTCGCCGAGCTTCTCGTCCTCGACGCGGGTCGACGGGATCAGCATGCCGGCGACGAACCCGACGGCGATCGCGCCGATGGCGAGGCCGAGCGGGTTCTCCTGCGCCACGCTCGCGGCCTTCTTGGCCTGATGCTTGACCTCCGCGCCATCGGGCGTGCGGTCGGAGGCCCCACCGACGACCTTGTCCTTGAGGCCCATGATCGACTCCTTCTTGTCCTGCAGGTTGTCCTTGGCGCGGGACTTGACGTCGGCCTTGTAGCCGATCGCGTCCACGGTCTCTGACATGTCCGCGCGGGTCTCTTCTATCTCGGCGCGGATCCGGTCGGGTGCTTCGCCCATTGGATGTCCTCCTTCACGGTTTCGACGGTCTGCGGCGCGGGCGGCGTGGCGCGCTTGAGCGCGCTCTGCCCGGCCTTGACCAGCACCAGGGCGACGATCGCCCAGAGTGCCATCACGATCAGCGCGGCGACCCATGTCGCCATCGCCTTGTCCAGCAGTGCGATCAGCCCGGCGGTCAGCGCGCCGAGGGCGAGCAGGCCGAAGACGGCGCCGGCCACGATCATGCCGACGCCCTTGCCCGCCACCTTGCCCTTCTGGCTGAGCTCGGCCTTGGCCAGCTCGATCTCCTGGCGGACCAATGTCGAGGTCTGGCTCGACAGCGTGCCGACCAGGTCTCCGAGCGACCGCTCGCGCGGATCGGCGGCTTCGTCGGCCGCCGCCATCAGCGCGTCCCGATCGGAGCGGTGGTCAGGGGGTCGGTGCGCGTCGGCGCGGGCGTGACGGGCGCCATGGCGGGCGCCGTGCCGTCGGTCGTACGCGTCGGCAGCGGCGGACGGTCCTGCGAACGCTGGTCGTACCGGCGGGTCGACGACGCCTTGAGGAAGCGCGAGGCGAGGAAGCCCACGGCAACGCCGCCGGCGATCACGGCCCACGGCTGGCGCCGGCCGAGGTCCTCGACGTCGCCGAGGATCCGGTCGGCGTCGTTGTCGCGCAGGTAGCCGCCGAGCCGCTCGGCGCGGTCGGCCGCCTGCTCGGCGAGCTTCGCCGGCTGGTCCTTGCCCTGCTCGCGCAGCTGCTCGGACACGCTCCGCACGTCGGAGGCGATGCCGCTCACGCGGTCGCCGGCCTCGGTCGAGCGCTGGTCGACCTGGGCACGCAGCTGCGTCCCGGCCTTCTCCTTCGCCTGACCAGCCGCCTCGTGGGCCTTGTCCTTCGCCTGCTCGCCCGCGGACGGATCCGGGGTGGTCTGCGAGGCATACGTGGGCGGTATGCGCTCGGTCGGTGTGGTGCTCATGGGACTCCTTGCGATCGGAAAGAACGGGCCGCCATCGCTCCGGCGGTCCCGTCGGCTACCCCGACCGGTGGGGGGTGCCAACCGTCCCGTCCGCACACGGACCCCGACATGGGACAGCGACGGCACGCGACGTGCCCCGCCCGGCTGGCTACCCGGTCCCGACGCGGCCCGGATCGGCGCGGCGCGCGACCGCCAGTCCGCCGGCGAGCAGCAGCGCGCCGAGCGCGAGGAAGCCGAGATCGAACGCCCACTGCGCGGATCCCGAATGGACGTGGTGGATGCCGAGGATGTGGTGGTCGATGGTCCCTTCGACGAGGTTGAAGCTGCCCCAGCCGGCGAGGATCAGGCCGAGCAGCAGCGGCGTGGAGGTGCGCACGCCATCGCGCATCGCGGACGCGAGCAGCCAGACCCCGGCGAACGCGCAGAGCCACGCCGCCACGTGGAAGAGACCGTCCCAGACGGTGTTCGCCTCCAGCCCGGCGACCGTCGTGGCCGGATGGTCGCCGGTGGACGTGAGCATGTGGTGCCACTGGAGGATCTGGTGGAGCACGATCCCGTCGACGAACCCGCCGAAGCCGATGCCGAGCAGGATCCCGGCGACCATGAGGTGGCGTACCGCCGAAGCGGGCGCGGCGGGGGCGAGGTTCGCGGCCACGGGCGTCCGCTCAGCGCGGGTCAGGTGCTGGCGAGGGTGCCGAGGGCTTGGCGCAGGAGCCGGCTGACGTGCATCTGCGAGTAGCCGATGCGGTCGCCGATCTCGCGCTGGGTGAGGTCTTCGATGAAGCGCAGGCGGAGGACCTCGCGCTGCGCGGGCGGGAGGCCCTGCCAGGCGGAGACCATCTCGAGGCGATCCTCGACGAGCGCGTACTGGCCGTCGTCGTGTCCGAGCAGCTCGATCAGCGGCGCGGAGTCGCCGTCCGTCTCGACGGGTTCGTCCAGCGAGCCGGCGCCGTAGGCATGGCCCGCGTTCTGGCCGTCGAGGACCTGCTCGAGCGTGAGGCCGGTGGAGGCGCTGAGCTCGGCGGCGGTGGGGGAGCGCCCGAGCGTCTTGGCCAACTGCTCGGTCTCGCGGGTGATCTTGAGGCTGAGGTCCTGCAGCCCGCGCGGGACGTGCAGCGCCCAGGTCTTGTCGCGGAAGTGGCGCTTGATCTCGCCGAGGATGGTGGGCACGGCAAAGCTCGAGAGCTTGGCGCCGTGGCCCGGCTCGAAGCGGTCGATCGCCTTGATCAGGCCGATGGCGGCGACCTGGACGAGGTCGTCGAACGGCTCGTCCGTGTACCTGTAGCGGCCGGCCAGCCGCCGCGCGAGCGGCAGGTGGCGCTCGATCAGCTCGTCGCGCAACCGCGGATCGCGCGTCATCTCGAACCGGACGAGCAGGTCCGCCTCGTAGTCGGGCGCGGGCGCGCGCTCGCGCGTCGGTGGGGCTGGGGGTGCGGAAAGGGTGGTCAACGCGATACCTCGCTCCGGTCGGTGACCGAGGTCTCGCTCGCAACCGGTCTCTGCCGTTCGCGCGACGTCCTCTCGTGATCAGCTCAGGCCCACGCTCCGGCGGCGCCGCCACCGGTTCAGTGCACCATCTGCCTTACGGACGGTAGTCCTCGCGGGACCACGCCCAGCGCCCTGGGTGTGAACGCTGACCGCCAGACCGTCGTCGGGTGCGCGCCGAAGCCGGGCGCCCGGGGCGCGAAACGCGATGCCCGCGGCGCGTTTCGCGCCCCCGGCCCCG